>NZ_JTDW01000023.1 GCF_000943565.1 Neotamlana sedimentorum | reverse complement strand
TACTTTCTATGGTTCTCTCACTTAACTCCATTTGTTACGACTCTCTATCATCTATCGATGTTTTTTTTAATTAAACACAACGGTCTCGTATAACCGTCAGTTACGGATTTAAAGTTAATAATTTTCAATTAAGCACTGACGTTAGCAATTCCGAGTGGATTCGGACGCAGTCGAATCCGCCGTAATTGCGGTTATACATTGTTGTAAAACGTTATTATTCAATTTCTATATTCAAAACAGGTTTTTTTAGTCTAAAATTGTCAGCTTTTATTAATTTAATTCCGACAATGCTTTCAGATGAGATATTTTTATTTTCAATTAAATATCCGTTAACATAAATATTATTTTCCTCATTAAGTCTAAAAAATAGATTCAATTCTTTTTGAGATTTGAGTTTAAATTCGTGATTAATATTCGCAATTATAATTCCTGCACTTTTTTCATTTTCAATAAATAAGCAATTAGAACTTAATTTTCTTTCTTTAAAAACATTCATTTCCTCAATTTTGTCAGAGGATATTTTGTTCAACAAATCAATACTTCCAATTATACTGTCGTTTATTATCAAAATTGGTTTTTCAGCTTTCATTATGCTCAATCTCGAATTCTGATTTTGAGCGAAAGTTGAAGTTCCTAAAAGTAATATTAAGAATATTGTCAATATTGATTTCATACAGTTTTTTTTTAATGTTTTACAACGGAATTGTATATGCTTTGTTGCGTGTACAAACCGAAAGATAATAAATAAAAACTGACAGAGAAAATTCGGAAGAATTTTCGGAAGTAATAACTGAACCGAGCAATAAAGTATATACATTGTTGCCAACTGTACTTTTCAATCAGTTCAGACGTTCATTGACATACTGAATACTTTATTTTTTTGAGGGAAGGCAGATTGCTGACAGTCGGAAGCAAAAAAGTGAGAAAAAACTAAAAAAACCGATGAATTACACTTTTTATGCTAAAATTTTGTAAATAAAAGCACAATATTTTGTAAATTATATCCGTTGAATATATATTCGCCGTAAATAAAAAAAGGGAAGCTCCACAAAACTTCCCTATAAAACAAAGCTATCCTATATTACAGAGTCACCCAAAAAGCGAAGCATTTCGCTTTTTTTGGGTATATACGCTTTCCATTTTTTACAATGAATCTACGAAATACCAACTTCTGTCTTTTGCCGTTTTTTTGTCTAAATCGCGCCATAATTACAGTCGAATTAATGGCTGACTTGGATTAAACCTTCATTTTGCAAAGGTCAGCACCAAAAATCAGGCACTACCACACTATGTGGCAATTAAAAGCCCCGTTGTGGAAACAGGGCTTTATTTTGTAAAATGAGATAAATGTTTTTTAATAGAAACACAGAGAACAAGCAAAACAGGCTTAGTTTTAAATACTCATATTACATTTAATTCGACATTTCTGTCGCAATTTAGACGATACAAAGATATAAAAATTTATTTCATATCTATTTCAAAGAACCAGTAGCTCTTAATAACAATGTCTCTACCATATTATTAAAGCTTCTATTTTCATTTTTTGACAATTCTGAAATTGTCTCTAAAAGACTTGGATTGAGGCGAATTGTCTTAACTTTTTGTTTGTCATTCATAATCCAATGTTTTTAAATTAACAGCAAGACTAAATTAGCTTTTTTATTTGTATTCAAAACGAATACAAATGAAACGTTTTTAACAAGTTTTTAACAATCAGAGGTTTATCCGCAAACAAACTAAAAAGAAGGGAAAAAAATAAAGAGATTTCAGTAGTCAGTATAATAAATACTTGGTTCAGTTGTATGGTTGGCAACGGTTCGTGTATGGTTTGTTGCGATTGTTTCGCAACTAATCTAGTAAGAATAAACCGAACGTTAGGGAAATCCGGAGGATTTTCCGAGTATAGACAGACCCAAGCAATTAATTATACACACTGTTAGGCACAGTTATTATTCCTGTTCTATTATTCTTATTAATTTGTTAAGTTGATAATCTTCTTTCCAAAAAACTTGGTCTAAATTCCTTTCAATTAAAATGTCTGGTTTTGTACCAATTCCATCCAATATATTACCGTCTTTTTGGAAAGACACCATTGTACTTATTTTTCCTCTTAATTCAGAATTTGGTAATTCAAACCGTTCACTATTTCCGCTGGAACCATCGGTATTTACTCCTGCAATTTTTATGTTCGGTAATCCTTTAAATACAGAGATAAAAACAGAAGCAGCGCTAAAGCTTCTTTCATTGGTTAGTATATAAATTGGCTTGTCATAAAGGTATTTGTCTTTCGTAATTTTCTGACCATTTAAAATATAATAATGATAATCGCTGAATTTACTATTGTCCAAATTGTACATTGGTTTAAATGAAGTCATAAATTTGTCAATTGCTTTTTGTTCTCTCTTATCTAATTCGTTTTTTGAGTATAAAAAGCGATAATGCAAATATTCCTTTAATTCATCATTCAGAGGTAATTTCCCTCTCTGTTTTGTAGCGTTAACGACATAAACAGAATCAGGATGTATTAAATATCCAGCAAATTCTTGAATTAAATCACGAGTTCCACCACCATTATCTCGCACATCTATAATTAAAGCATCTGTCTGCTTTGCCTTTGACATAAAATTATTAAGAAATTCAAAGAATATAGGACTATCCTCTTTGTCTAGCATATCGACAATACGAACATATCCTATATTATTTTTTAGTGTAAAAAATTGTTTAATAATTTCCTTATCGTTTGACTCTTCTTCTTTAAGAAAGAAGTTTTTAACACGAAATCTTTCATCCCAGATTCTTTGTCTTTCTGCTTTAGGAACTAATTTTATATTTATTTTTTTATTAAGCCCCTTTTTATTTGTTAGCGTTATTTGAATAGGATTAGGTAACTTGATATTTAGCGTTTTAAAAACATTTTCTATTTCTCTTAACTCTCTAATTGAACGAGTAAAGTGCGTTTGTTTTGGTGCAAGAATATCTTTAGGAAGAATTTGCGATATTAATTCTTCAATTGGGATATTATTAATTGATTTTAAATATGGAAATTCTGTATTATATAAATGATAATCTTTGTTTTCTCTGTTATAATCGATAACTAAAACTTTATTATCTAAAGGTGCAAATGCCAGCGGAAAGAATAGTGAATTACGCAATCTTTTGCCTCTAATATATGAGTGTCTATCTCCAATTTTCCCAATAGTCTTAGATAAAAAAATCTCAAAATCAAATTTGGTTATTTGTTTGTCTTCAATAGTATTTAAAAATTTGTCAAAATCTTTTTTGTATTCATATCCATTTAATCCTTGATATGAAGATGTGTTCTGAAGAATTTCGTCAAGAACTGTCAAATCATATTCAATTTGACTTTTGGTTAAATATTCATTTTCATTTTGTGCATTACAATTAAACGTGAAGATTGATAATAAAATGACTATGTATATTTTCATTGGGGATTGTTTTTTCTAATTGTGCCTAACGTGTTTGTGTATGGTTAGTTGCGTGGTTGAGCAACTAAATTAGCAAACTTTTACGAACCCGTGAAAATTCCGCAGGAATTTTCGCAAGTAGGCACGTAAAAAGCAATTAATTATACACGTTGTTGTGTGTAGGCTTTATTCAGTTTGTTTTTCAACTCAGATTTTACATTTTCGTTCCATTCATTTTTCAGAATACTCATTAAAATTCCATCAGTTCGTCCAATTCCATTCATCGCTGGAAATATCCCACGTAATATACCTTCTTTTTGACATCCAACACTTTCCATTGCTCTAATACTTCTTTCGTTTTCGATGTAGGCTCCAAGTCCGATTCTTTCAGCTCCCATTTTATCAAAAGCGAATTCAAATAATAAATATTTACAATGTTTGTTTAATCCAGTTCCTCTGAATTGTTTTCCGTACCAAGTATATCCTAATCGGATTGCGTTTAAACTTGGAACTATTTCGCAATATCTTGTACTTCCAGCAAACTGATTTTTTATTTTGTCAAAAACTACAAAAGGATAATCTTTTTCCACTTTCCGATTGTCAATAGTCGACTGAATATATTTAGTCAGATTTTCAATTCCATTTCCTTTTACGAAAGAGTATTTCCAAATATCAGTTTCATTTGCTATTTCGATTAAATTTTTGACGTGTTCAATTTTTAGAGGACTCAATTTTACAAAATCATCTTCTAAAATATAGTTTTCTTTAAAGTCGAAATTTAGCATTCAGTTCGTTTTTTTAGCTTACACACAACTAGTTATATCCTGATAAATATAACAAAATATCCATCAATTCTTGCGGGATAATAGGAATTTATCTTCCGTATTATCAACATGCTTTAGTTGGTTAACTGCCTTGTCTAACGGACTTTGTATATCTAATAAATCTTTTCGGGCTACATGCGTATACACCATTGTGGTTTCTGGTCTGGCATGCCCTAGCAACTCTTGTATATGGCGCAAATTAACACCTTGCTCAAGTAAATGCGTAGCATAACTATGGCGCAAAGTATGCGGCGAAACAAGTTTCTTTATATTGGCTAACTTACACGATTGTTTTAAAAATTTTCGAATACTACTATCCGAATAAGCTAAGCCATGTTGCCCTTCAATTAAATAATTTTTAGGCTCATAAGTCATTAAATAATTTTTTAATAACGGTAAAACACTTTCAGCTAAACTTACATAACGGTCTTTTTTTCCTTTCGCATTTTTTACAAAAATTTGTCTTCTATCAATTTCTAAGTCGGCAACCTTTAAATTAATAAGTTCACTAATTCGTAAACCTGACGAATAAATTAAAGCAATAACCATGCGGTGCTTTAAGTTTTTGGTAACCTGTATTAATCTTATAATTTCAATATAAGACAAAACGTTAGGCAAAATCCTTGCTTTTTTAGGACGCTGTAATTCTAAATCGTTAATGTTAGTAATCTTATAAAAGCCCACAAATAGTTTCATGGCACTAATAAATTGGCGTTGTGTGTTAATAGCATAATTACGTTTAATATAAATAGTTTCAATGTAATGCTCAACACTGCGGTTATTTAAATTTTCAAAAGCTTCATTATTATAAAATTCTACAAAATCGGCCACCAATTGTGTGTAGGTATTCACCGTGCTATCACTATAACGTTTGCCTCTTAAATATTTAAAAAAGTTGTTTAATAACTTTCGGTTGTCATCAGTTAATTGTCTAATTCTTTTCTTCGGAAACTTTTTTTCGGGTAATTTTTCATTGAAAATATCATCGGCATTAACAGAAGCAAATCCTTTAAAAACAGCAAAAATAGTTTTCAAATTTTTTGGGTTATTTTGCACATACCAAGCGCTGTGAGTTTTACTCCATTTAGCTTCCGTTTTTTGTCGTAAAAGTTGAATTAAGGTGTCGTTGTATCTAAAATTTATAGTAATTTGATGCGCCTTTCTGTGATATTGACGCTTTAAAGTAACTAAAGGAAGAGCTTGCATAAATAGGTTTTGTAATAAAAATACAACAAATATTTATATTTCAAAAATCGATAGTAATACGTAATTTTACAACTTAAAATATTTAAAATTGATATCACCAAGTTCTATAGACCAAGTATTCGAAACCGCTAGAGTAGAAGAGGTTATTGGCGATTTTGTACAATTAAAAAAAGCGGGAAGTAATTTTAAAGGTTTAAGTCCGTTTAGCGACGAACGCTCACCTAGTTTTATGGTGTCGCCTGTAAAACAAATTTGGAAAGATTTTTCTAGTGGAAAAGGAGGCAATGTGGTGGCTTTTTTAATGGAACACGAACACTTTACTTACCCCGAAGCCATAAAATATTTAGCTAAAAAGTATAATATCGAAATTGAAGAAACCGAGCAAAGCAATGAGCAAAAAGAAAAGGCTAACGAACGCGAAAGTTTATATTTGGTAAGCGAATTTGCAAACACTTATTTTCAGAAAATATTACATAAAACCGATCAAGGAAAAGCCATTGGCTTAAGTTATTTTAAAGAACGTGGTTTTACTCCAGAAACCATTAAAACTTTCGATTTAGGATATTCTCCAAACGAGTGGCAAGCCTTTACCGACGAAGCTTTAAAACAAGGTTACAATATCGATTTTCTTGAAAAAACAGGATTAACAATTGTAAAGGATGAGAAACGTTTCGACCGATTTAAAGGGCGCGTTATGTTTCCTATAAAAAGTATGAGCGGACGCGTTTTAGGCTTTGGCGGACGTATTTTAATTAACGATAAAAAAGCAGCCAAATACCTTAATTCGCCCGAAAGTGATATTTATCATAAAAGTAAAGTGCTTTACGGTATTTATCATGCCAAACAAACCATTGCAAAAGAAGACAATTGTTATTTAGTTGAAGGCTATACCGATGTAATTCAGTTTCACCAAAGCGGAATAAAAAACGTGGTGTCATCGTCTGGAACCGCGTTAACCAGTGAACAAATTAGGTTAATAAACAGATTAACTAAAAATATTACTGTACTTTTTGATGGTGATGCGGCGGGTATGCGAGCTTCACTTCGTGGTATCGATTTAATACTAGAACAAGGCATGAATGTAAAAGTATGTACATTCCCTGAAGGCGAAGACCCCGATAGTTTTGCAAAACAAAACAGCTTAGAAGAATTAACACAGTACCTTAACGAAAATGCCAAAGATTTTATTCAATTTAAAGCCTCGGTTTTATACGAAGAGTCTAAAAACGATCCTATAAAAAAGGCCGATACCGTACGTGATATTATAAACTCTATTTCTAAAATTCCCGACACAATAAAAAAGGAAATTTATATTCGCGAATGTTCGAATATAATGGATATTAGTGAAGAAGTATTGTTTAGTACTCTAGCACAAATGAATAAAAAAGAGGGACAAGAAGTTGATAAGCAATTTAAAAAAGACCAAAAGGCTTTTGAGGTTATAAAGAATCAACAACCGGTTGAAAAAGTTGATGTACAATATCTTTTAGAACGAAAAATAATTGAAATTTTATTACTTTACGGAAATAAAACTGAAGAATTTGAAGATTTAGTTTTAAAGGAAAATGAATCTGGTGATTTAGGATTGGAACCTGTAATTCATGAAGCCAAAGTATTCGAAAAAGTGTTTTTAGATTTACAGGATGACGAAATGGAATTCACAAATCCAAAATTTAAGACATTATACTATACAATAATTGAAAAATTAAATCAAGATCCCAATTTCGAACTGAATAGTTTTGTGAATACAGTTGATAATGCAATGGCTAGCGAAATAACAACCATTTTAATGGAAGATGAACGGTATACGCTCGACGATTGGGAACGACAAAATATTTATCCGAAGGCTAAAACCGAAACAATTGCGCAATTGGTTAGCGAAACCATTTTAAGTTTAAGGTGTTTTTTAATAGATTTAAAAGTAAAAGAGTTTCAAAATCAAACATTAAATAACAAAGTAGACACGAATAGAAATATACTTGAAGAAGTTAAAGACTATTCGGGTCTAAAAATGTTATTATCTCGAAAACTTAATAGAGTGTTATAAAACTTCCTCGGCAAGTTTTGCTTGATTAACTAAATCAACCAAATTAGTAACTTTAAGTTTACGCATTAAACGCGCTTTGTAAGTACTAACTGTTTTTTCGTTAATATCTAACTCTTGTGATATTTCTTTGTTCTTTTTACCAATGGTTAGTAATTTTAAAACTTCAGCTTCTCTTGTAGAAAGTTTCTTGTAAAAAGAGGCCTTACCATTACTACTTACACGGTTACCAAAGGCTAACTGTTGGGTTAAATCATTGCTTAAGTAAATACCGCCTTCGGCTACTTTGTAAATAGCTTCACTTAAAGTGATTAAGTTTTCAGATTTAGAAATGAAACCTGAGGCACCAGCTTTAATAGCGTTTAAAGCGTAAACCTCCTCGGGCTGTGCACTAAAAATTAAAGTTTTTACGTTAGGAAAATCTTTTTTAAAATAACGTAATACCGTTAACCCATTTAGTTTTGGTAAATCGGTTTCCATTAAAACAAGATCAACAGGATTTCTTTTTACAAATTCAATGATGGATTCTCCATCACCTACACTTCCAACAACCTCAATATCTTGAGTTGCGGTAAATAAGACTTCTAACCCTTTTCGTGTTACTGGGTGGTTGTCTGCTAACAAAATTTTGATCATAATATTTAAGCTTTTTTTACAATTAAATTGAGATATAATTGTGTGAGAGACTAAGCTGATTGTAAATGTAGTAAAATTTTACTTTCTAAAAATAAAAGAAAATAAATTTAACTTATTATATATAAGTTTAAGTTATGCAAGTATAATGTTTTTCGATATGTGTAAAATGCGGGAATATTTTCTAAAAAATTAAATAAGTTAATCAATTTTGACATCGAAAATATATTATATTAATAATTTGGCTTAGAATTTTTTTTTGCTAGAAAACAAATTTTAACCCCAATATTCTGTTTTTTTTAAAAAAATATTGTAATTGCAATATGTTGGGTTATTAATTTATCTAATTAAATTGTAATCCATAAAAGAAACTAGGAAATTATTAGTTTTATCTATATATAACGGGTGGTTAATATTTTAAATCAGTAATTAAACTTGGTGGTTTTTTTTGAGAGTAATCTAGAATAAAGCCTTCACGCTGAGCGTACTTTTATAATTTTATGTTTAATTGAACATCAAAGATTTCAATCATTTTTTTAGTTTTATTTACAAAAACTAGTTCGTATTGTATAATCTCTTTTTTCCGTCCAAATTTATTCCCGGTTATACCTTCCATTTCACTATTCTTGAAAAACCACTCATAGTCTTATAGTTGCCTTTTCTAATAAATATATTGTTTAAAGCACTTATTTTGCCGTTTATAGTGGCAAAAATCATTTGTTTAGTGGCCTTCGCACTGGAATTCTATTTTAAATCAAGAGGTATTTCACAAACAGGGATAGGAACCATTTTATGTTGGTTAGCAGTATTGAAACGCTTGTAAATGTTAAAGACCTCTTTATCTCTGCCTGTAAAATCATCGGCAGTTTTACCTTCATCGTTCATTTTCATAGCCCATTCTAATTCTGGGTATGAAGCTCCAATTTGGTCCTCATCAGTTCTGTCGTCACCCCAAAGACCATCCGTTGGTTGGGCGTCAATAATTTCTTGGTTTACGCCCAAAAATTTAGCAATTTCATAAACTTCTGTTTTTAGTAAATCTGCTATTGGGCTTAAATCGACTCCACCATCGCCATATTTAGTATAAAAACCAACACCAAAATCTTCTACTTTGTTTCCTGTACCGGCAACCAAAAGCTTTTCTAATGCAGCAAAATAATAAAGTGATGTCATTCGTAAACGAGCTCTTGTGTTTGCTAACGACATAAAGCGCTCTTCTTCATTATCAACAGGAGGCAAACTTACTACTAAATTATCAAATACTGGAGTTAAATTAACTTGAGTCATTCTTACAGCATCAAAGTTTTCTTGTAACCAATTTATATGGTTTAAAGCTCTGTTAATTTGTGATGATGCTTGGTGAATAGGCATTTCTAAACATAAAAGTTGTAAGCCTGTTTTAGCACAAAGTGTTGAGGTTACTGCAGAATCTATACCGCCTGAAATTCCAATAACAAACCCTTTAACTCCTGCTTTTACTGCATAATCTTTTAACCAGTTTACTATGTAATCTACAACTTTTTCTGTTTGCATATTAAGTGAATTTAATTATGATAATAGTACCTTTGTAAACAAAAATAAACTATACGTTTAATTTATAAAAATTTATGGTGTTTAAGTTTAAAGCTAAAATTAAAATTATTGCGTTACTTTTTTTAACCGTTTTATATTCATGTAAAAAAGAGAATAAATTAGAAACCGAAATCGGAAAAATTAATTTAGATATTGAGATTGAGCGTTTCGATCATTTTTTTGCTAATGTAAATGCCGAAAAACTACCTAAATTAAAACAGGCATATCCATTTATGTTTTCAGAAAAATTTAAGGATTCATTTTGGCTTGCCAAGAAAAATGATACTTTACAGCAACAGCTTTTTAAAGAAGTAGATAAAGCCTTTGGCGATTTTACTGATACTAAAATAGAGATAGAATCGCTTTTCAATCATTTAAAGTTTTACTTTCCAGAATTTTATACTCCTCGGATTATAGCCATAACTAACGATGTAGATTATCGAAACAAAGTAGTTGTAACCGATACTATTGTTGTTTTATCGTTGGATACGTATTTAGGAAGTGAACATGAGTTTTACAGTGGAATACAAAAATTTATTCGAGCTAATTTTAATAAAGAACAGTTGGTTGTAGATATGGCGGAAAAATATGCTCAGAAATATATTTATCACCCGCAACACCGAACCTTATTGGATGAAATGATTTACTTTGGCAAAATTCTTTATTTTAAAGATAAAATTGTGCCTTTTAAAACTGAAGCACAGCGAATTGGTTATTCTCAAAACCAGTTAAATTGGGCTATTGAAAATGAAAGTTACATTTGGCAGTATTTTGTAGAGCGCGAACTGTTATTTAGTACCAGCTCTAAATTACCTGGACGTTTTATAGTTGACGCACCGTTTAGTAAGTTTTATTTAGAAGACATTGATAGTAGCTCTCCTGGTAAAATAGGACAATATATTGGTTGGCAAATTGTACGTGCTTACATGAATCAAAATAGTGTTTCATTTAAAGAAATGCTTATTACAAGTACTGAAGATATTTATAACAATACAAAATTTAAACCCAGAAAATAATGGCAAATATTACCTCTAAAATAGAACTTAATGTAGAACTTGATGAAAACCGCGTACCAGAAAAATTAAACTGGACAGCTCAAGATGGTGGTATAACAAACGAAGAAGCTAAAGCAATGATGCTTGCGGTATGGGATCATAAAGCTCAAGAAACTTTGCGTATAGACTTATGGACAAAAGATATGCCAGTAGATGAAATGAAAGTGTTCTTTCACCAAACATTAGTTGCTATGAGTAATACTTTTAACAGAGCAACACAAGACGAAAAAATGACAGCAACTATGAAAGATTTTTGCGATTACTTTGCCGAAAAATTAGAATTAAAAAAATAGTAAAACTACTTTCTATATAAAAAGTAATTGTTTACTAAATCGATATAAATTTGTTTTGCCTTATCTTGAGTTATATTTTTAACTTGAAATAAGGCATTTGTTTTAAATGCGTTTATTATGGCTTTTTTACTTTTTGGTCTACTATAATCGTTAGTAGCCTTTTTATAGTAAGCGTAAAGTTTTAATAATGTATCTGCAGGAAACGGTTCGGTATGTGCGTTAACTCGCTTTACCGCCTCTTTAAATGCAATATCAAGTTCTTTTTTATTCATTTAGTTGTGCAATTACACTTTCTCCACCACGAACTTTTTGGTTAAGTGTTACTTTAATATTAGTATCCAATGGTAAAAATACATCTACTCGAGAGCCAAATTTAATAAACCCAGAGTCGCTGCCTTGTTCCGCCTTTTCATTAACTTTAGCATAATTAACAATTCGTTTTGCTAATGCACCCGCAATTTGTCTATGCAAAACTTTTCCATAAGTACTGTTTTCTACAACTACCGTCGTTCTCTCGTTCTCTTCACTTGCTTTTGGATGCCATGCCACCAAATATTTTCCAGGATGGTATTTGCTAAAAATAACTTTTCCACTAATTGGATACCGTGTTACGTGTACATTTAAAGGGGACATAAAAATACTTACTTGTAGTCGTTTTTCATTAAAATATTCTTTTTCAAAAACCTCTTCAATAACCACCACTTTACCATCTACAGGCGATACAACATGGTTGTCGTTTAAGGCAGTATGACGCCTTGGATTTCTGAAAAATTGTAAAATCAAAACTAAAAATATAACCAGCCCAATTAAAATTAAAGTTCGTAACCAATTAATGGAAACAAAATTATCGACTAGTAAACACGCGGCAACAACAGTTACCAGTGTAATAAAAATTATTTTATGACCTTCTTTATGAAACATAATGTAATATTCTTAAAAATAAATATATAAATGGTGCGGCAAAAATAATACTGTCTAAACGGTCAAGTAAACCACCATGACCAGGCATAATGCCTCCACTATCTTTTACGTGAGCCTGTCTTTTAAATTTTGATTCTATTAAATCGCCAAAGGTGCCAAAAACACTAATTATAATGCTTAAAATTAGCCAGTTGGTAAAATCTAGCGTATTTGTAAAATTAGCAATAAAATAACTAACTACACATGAAAAAAATAAGCCGCCTAAAAATCCTTCAACTGTTTTTTTAGGTGAAATTTTTTCGAATAGCTTTTGGCGCCCAAAGTTTTTGCCTACTAAATAAGCAAAGGTATCGTTACTCCAAACTAAAATAAAACACCCAAACAAAATATTTGAATTAAAGGAGTCGAAGTAGTTCGCTATTAAAACTAAAAATACAAATGCACTAGATAAATAAAAGGTAGTAAGTAAATAGCGTTTTGTGAAAAACAACGGAATTCGCTTTACCGAAAACAAATCTTGAATTAAAAATAAGTTAACAAAAATTGAAAATACGGTAAGGATTTTTATGGCTTCGCTTAATCCTAAACCGGTATTTAAAATGGTTTGCCAATATCCAAAAATACCATAAAGCAAGACAAAAATAATGTACGGTATGTAGCTTTTAAATTGAATAAGTTTTTTAAACTCTGCCAAACAAGCCAAACCAAAAATAAAAAGAAGTGCTATTAGTAAATGTTCGAATTGTAAACAGAAAACTAGTAAGGCAACATATAGTAAACCAGAAAGTGAGCGCGTAAGTGTTTCTTTCATTACTACAAATCTTCTAAAAGCAGAAGGTATAAATTTTTGGAACTACTGCCGTAATTTAAAAAGTTTTTGTCTTCCTTCTCAGACTTAAAATTTTTAATAGTAGTTATGTTTGTTGGTATACTTTGTTTGTTGTTGTTTTTTATGCCACGTAAACCTTCGCCAATATTTTCAACTAATTGGCTAGTGGTTGCAAAAACAATAAGATTAAAAGGTAATTCGTGAAGTTTTTTCTCGAAAATTTGTTTCGATGATATTAGTAATGAGCCATCATTGGCTATTAAGTTCTCACAGGTGGTTAAAAAATAGGTGGCCTCTGAAAGATTTAAGGTAGGTTTTAAACTGGTGTTTTTAAACTTTTTTCCTAAGTTTTTGTCAAAAACTAATGCCTTATCATTATTCCAATTGTTTTCAATAATTATATTTTCAAAATTATCGAAAATTTCGGTTAAATCTTCACAATATAAGAACTTGCCACCATTGCCTTTAAAGTTTATCGTAAACTTTTCATCAATGGGTAGCTTAATTTCTGGCATGTATTTGCCACGGTCATCCGATTTAATTTCTTCATCAGATGACTTAAGTTTTGAACCAAAAAACTTTCTAAAAAAACTCATTTAGTGGATTTGCTATTAATCTCAATTCCTTGGATGATGCCCAAATATAAAAAATCTTAAATTAACCGTGTGATTAATTTAAGATTTTTACCAAAACGTTAAGAATAAATTACTATTCCTGTTTTTTATCTATATCTTCAGAGACCTTTTTTGCTATTGGGGCTTCCTTTTCGAATGCACGTTTGCCAAATATTTTCTCTAAATTATCTTTAAAAATAACTTCTTTTTCTAGTAAAACTTCAGCCAGTTCTGTAAGCTTATCTTTATGCTCTTCAAGTAAATCTAAAGCACGTTGGTATTGCTTTTCAATAATTTCAGAAATTTCCTTATCAATTAATTCCGCCGTTTGTTCGCTATAGGGTTTAGAAAAACCATATTCGCTTTGTCCAGATGAATCATAATAAGTTAAGTTTCCTACTTTATCACTTAAACCGTAAACGGTAACCATCGCACGAGCTTGTTTAGTAACTTTTTCTAAATCGCTTAAGGCACCAGTAGATATTTTATCGAAAATAACTTTTTCTGCGGCACGACCACCAAGAGCCGCACACATTTCGTCTAGCATTTGCTCTGGGCGAACAATTAAACGTTCTTCTGGTAAATACCAAGCAGCACCTAAAGAGCGTCCGCGCGGAACAATAGTAACTTTTACTAATGGAGCGGCATGCTCTAACATCCAACTTACTACGGCGTGCCCAGCTTCATGAAAAGCCACAGCTCGTTTTTCGCTTGGTGTAATTATTTTGTTTTTCTTTTCTAAGCCACCAATTATTCTATCTACTGCATCAAGAAAATCTTGTTTATCAACAGCCTTTTTACCATTTCTAGCAGCAATTAAAGCCGCTTCGTTACACACATTGGCTATATCTGCTCCAGAGAATCCTGGTGTTTGCTTTGAAAGAAAATCTAAATCTAAACCTTCAGATTTTTTTAATGGGCGTAAATGCACTTCAAAAATTTCCTTGCGTTCACGAACGTCTGGTAAATCAACATAAATTTGTCTGTCGAAACGTCCAGCACGCATTAAAGCTTTATCTAAAATATCGGCGCGGTTTGTTGCGGCCAATACAATAACATTAGTATTTGTACCAAAACCATCCATTTCGGTAAGTAATTGGTTAAGTGTGTTTTCGCGCTCGTCGTTACTTCCAGACATGGCGTTTTTACCTCTAGCACGACCAATAGCATCAATTTCATCAATAAAAATGATAGATGGCGATTTTTCTTTGGCTTGCTTAAACAAATCACGCACACGGGATGCACCAACACCAACAAACATCTCGACAAAATCGGATCCGGATAGTGAGAAAAATGGCACTTTTGCTTCGCCGGCAACGGCCTTCGCTAATAAGGTTTTTCCAGTTCCTGGAGGCCCTACTAATAAGGCGCCCTTTGGAATTTTACCTCCTAAAGTAGTGTATTTTTCTGGGTATTTTAAAAAATCTACAATTTCTTGAACTTCCTCCTTTGCACCTTCTAAACCGGCAACATCTTTAAATGTAGTTTTTACTTTAGTATTCTGGTCAAAAAGTTTAGCTTTAGACTTACCAATGTTAAAAATTTGTCCTCCGGCACCTCCTGCAGCACCTCCAGACATTCTACGCATTATAAAAAACCAAACACCGATTAAAAGTATGAATGGTAAAATTCCAATTAAGAAATCTCCCCAATAATTTTCGTCGGTTTTAAGGCTATAAATATTATATTTACCTATCTCTTTGAGATCTTTTTCAAAGTTTTCAAGGTTGCCAACTTCAAATTTATAATTTGGTAATTTGGTTGTTGAAGGTAAAAAAGTTTGCGGAATGGAGTTTTTATGAATGTCTTTCGCTTCTGCTTCTTTTGTTAAGTACACAGTTGCGATTTTGCGGTTAACCACAATCACTTTTTCTACATCACCTTGTTCTACAAAATTGAAGAATTCCGATGGTGTAATAGATTGTTCGTTCTGGTAATTAGCACCGCTAAAAACCTGAAATCCAATAAAAATGGCGATTAATATTCCGTAAATCCAGTAAGGACTAAATTTAGGTTTTTTGTCTTTGGAGTTGTTATTTTCGTTTGTCATTGTTGTTTTTTAGTAACTGGTTTCTATAATTGTTGTTTTGGCATCGCCCCAAAGGCTCTCAATATCATAAAACTCGCGAACATGTTTTTGAAACACATGCACTACAACATTTACATAATCAATTAAAACCCATTCGGCATTATCGACACCTTCGGTATGCCACGGGTTATCTTTTAGTTCTTTACTTACTTTTTTTTGAACGGAGTTAACAATAGCGTTTACTTGTGTGTTTGAAGTACCTTCACAAATTATAAAGTAGTCGCAAACGGTATTTTCTATATCTCTTAAATCTAGAAGATTAATTTCTTTACCTTTAACATCTTCAATGCCACTTATTATTACAGATATGAGTTGGTCTGCGCTTATATTTTCTTTCGCCATTAAATTTATTTAATTTATGCAAAGTTATTATTTTTTTAGTTCTTTACAGTTTAAAAATTCTTAAGATTTTTTTACTAAAAATAACAACCTTTTAATGTCTATTATCAAACTTAATGCCATCGATTCTACAAACTCGTTTTTAAGAGAGATGATTGCTAATGGATATGTGGCAGATTATACGGTTGTTGTTAGCCAAAACCAAACCAAAGGTCGCGGACAAATGGGAACGGTATGGAATTCTGAAGCAGGTAAAAACCTCATGTTTAGTGTGTTTAAAGACTTAAAGGTGTATGAAGTAGCGTTCCCGTTTTATATTAGTATGGCTGTTTCGCTTGCTATTTTAAAAACCTTAAAAGCCTTAAATGTGCCTAATTTATCTATAAAATGGCCTAACGACATTTTGTCAGCTAATAGCAAAGTTTGTGGTGTTTTAATAGAAAATGTCATTAAAAATAAATTAGAGTCTACAATTATTGGGGTGGGTTTAAATGTAAATCAAATAAATTTTAAGGGTTTACCTAAGGCGAGTTCGTTAAAAAAAATTACTGGTGTACATTATAATATTGATGAAATGTTACACGACATTATCGCGAATATTAAGTTTTATGCTGAAATGCTTCAAGCTGAAAACTACAAAGAGGTAAAAGATGCTTATGAAGCAAACTTATTTAGAAAAAATAAACCTTCAACATTTAAAAATGCTGAAGGTGTTATGTTTTCTGGTTTTATAAAAGGTGTAACCAAATACGGTAAATTAATGGTTTTACTTGAAGACGAAATAATTGAAAAATTCGACTTAAAAGAAATTACCTTAATGTATTAAATATTAAACCGCTTTAGGCATATTGGTTGCCAAGGTCTCTAAAAATTTAGTTATTGGACTTTTTATCATCATTGCCATCATTGGGTTAAAGTCACCACTAAACTGTAATTGTACTTCGCTAGAATTGGCATCAACCTCAATAATGTTTCCAATTAACGAAAAATCTATTTTACCACCTGCAGCACCTAAAATAATTTTGTTAGGTGGTATAACTTCTTTCTTTTTTAATATAATTTCTGGCATGCCTTTAAGTGCAAAAAGAAATTTATCGTCGTCTAAAACTTCAAATTTGCTTATATTTTCGGGCATTAAAGATTCAAAATTTTTAATGTCTGATAAAAAATTAAAAACAGCTTCAGGCGATTTTGAAACACTAACCTTTGGGGATTCTAAATTCATTTTATATGTATTTTATTATGTTTTAAAGTCGAGTTAAATAGCTCAACTACATTTTTATAATCAAATTGTGTTCCATTCGCTAGGATTGGCATTCCAGGCCGATAAAGTTTTTATTTCTTTTTCGGTAATATAATTAGTTTCTAATGCTTTTTCTAGTAAGGTCTCGTAATTTCCTAAAGTGCGTAAAAATACGTTTTCGTTTTCAAAATTTTCTTTTGCAACATTAAATCCGTAAGTAAATATAGCCACCATACCTTTAACTTTAACACCAGCGTCGCGCAAAGCTTTTACCGCATTAAGACTGCTTTTACCAGTACTAATTAAATCTTCAACTACAACGACATTTTGGCCACTTTCAATAAAACCTTCAATTTGGTTTTTACGCCCATGTCCTTTTGCATCAGGTCTTACATAAATAAATGGCAAGCCTAAATACTCTGCGACTAACATACCTATTCCAATTGCTCCAGTTGCAACACCCGCGATAGCGTCGGGTTTGCCATACTGTTCTTCAATATGTTTGGCCATGGTTTCGCGAACATAGTTTCGAATAGTTGGAAATGATAGAATAATGCGATTATCGCAGTAAATTGGAGATTTCCATCCAGAGGCCCATGTAAATGGCTCGTGCGGGCTAAGTTTTATAGCTTTAACTTGCAATAAAACTTCAGCTGTTTTTTTAGCGGTATCTTTATTAAAAATCATGTGGGTAAAATTACACATAAATTTAATTTTATCTATGAGTTAATTCTCGATAAAAAATAAATTTTTCAACAATGTTGTAATTAAAAAATGATATTTTTACCCTAATTATAATTTAACACATAGCCCTTATGTATAAAGCTTTTGTTGGAGATAAACCTATAGTTTTAACTACGAGTAAAGAGAAAGTACCACATTTTAAGAATTATAAACTGCGTACGGTTAATATTAAAAAGGTTATAAAAAAGCTGCAGACTAAATCAGATTTACAAGGAGTAAATTTAGTTTATAAAAAAGAAGAAAAGCTTTTAAAGAAGTTTTTAAAAAAATTACCTAATGTAGTAGCTGGTGGCGGAAAAGTTTATAATTCAAACGGTGAGGTGTTGTTTATTTATAGAAATGATAAATGGGATTTACCTAAAGGTAAGAAAGAACGAAAAGAATCTATTGCGGATAGTGCTATTCGAGAGGTTGAAGAAGAAACAGGAGTTAAGGGTTTAGAGATTGTAAAACAATTAGATACGACTTACCATATTTTTAAGCGCAATGGCCAATATAAAATAAAAGTAACATATTGGTTTGAAATGAAAACTAATTATAAGGGTAAATTACATGCTCAAGAAAACGAAGGCATAACCAAAGTGAAGTGGCTTAATCCAAAGCAAATAGAAAAAGCTTTGAAAAATTCGTATGCTAATATTAAGTTGTTGGTTTAGTTTTCTGCATTAAAGAATACCTTATAATAATGCATTTTTTTTACATCGTCGTACCCACGCTCTAAATACTCGGTTGATGCTTCGGGAGCATCAATATCTAGTTTTATTTGTATGTTAGTATCTAATTTAATATCGGTTTTAATTTTTCGTTTTTCTTTACTTACAACTGCTTCAGCAACGTCAAAACGGTTGCGTATTACTATGTTTTGTTCGTCTTCGAAGTTTTTTTTGTAATTATCGAATTCACGCCTATTTTTCTCTTCATCAAATAGTTCTTCTTTAAATTCTTCAATATTTACGGTTTCGTGTTCTTTAAAAAAATCAATAGTTTTAGCTAAAAAGGAGTTTTGTTCCTGTTTGCCGTAGCTGGTATTAATTATATCGTCGGCAAAATCTTTACAAAGTTCAATGTATTGCTGGGTATGGTTGTTGGAATCGTCTGCGTATTTAATGTTTAAAAAATGATTTATCCAGTATTGCGCGTCATAATTATTATTATCGATACTAAATACAATAGGACCTTCTTCGTCTTTTTGATTTAAAATTAAACATCCTTTATCTACTTTTTTCGAGCTAATACCTTTTTGTACTAATACATCATAGTTATTATTTTCTAAATAGGTTTGAAAAAAGTTAACCTTACTTTCAATTTTAAAAACACCAATGGCATTTGTGGTTATGTCTCTAAATTCAATACCTTCAAATTCAACAACCATAACATCTCCAGTTTTTATATTTGCCGAGTTAGATTGTTCGTATAAATGAGTAACTATGTGTTTCGATGTTTCAATAAAAGTATCTTCATCGTTAAAAATTTGATTACTGTAGCTGTTAATTTCGTTTAAAGCAATGCTGGCATGATGGTTAAATCGGTAGCTTTGAACCACTGTGCCAAAGGGGCGTAGTAAAAAAGGTAACATTAAATCATAGCTAGCTTCGTCGAAATCGACTAACTTTTCAGAAAAAGCATTTTTAGTGTCATTAAATTTGTTACCAACTTTATGTATTATAAATTTTGAAATAGATGCATTTTTACGTGAAATCATAACAAGGTTTTTAATATTGCAATACTATTAAATTATGTTTACACTTTTATAAAAAAAGAACGCCAAAGCATAAAAAACTTTGGCGCTCAAAAAAAGATTTGAGGACTTGCGATTTTAATCGGTTGGTATTATATTTTAAAAGGAATATAGGTAGTTGAAAGAGTGTAAGGTTTTTTCATTTATTTATAAACTAATTAAATAGCTGTATAACAATTTAGTTTTATAAATATAGAAATATGTTTCTACATACAAAAGCTTAAAATTGAAATATTAATTTATTTGATAAATTATGATGGAGTTGCTTTCTCCTTTGGTTACAAATTCAAGATTTTTGTCTGTATCAATGTTTTCTAAATCGATGCTTGAATTTCCGTAAACTGGGAAGTTTGCTAATAGTTTTGATTGGCTATCAAATAAATAAACCTTATGTGCCTGTAAATCGGTTACAGAAATGTAAATTTTGTCGTTTAAATAAAAGAATTTACACGAGGTATATTCGCCAAAATCAAGTTCGGTAGTTTTGTTTTTAATGGTAAGCAGGTTTTCACTAAGTGTTACCAAAGTTTTGCTACTTGCATCTATAAAATGATTTGAACTTAAATTTAAAGGTTTTTCAGCGACGTTGCCTTTGGCATCTACTGTAAAAAGGTTTCCTGTGGTTGTCGTTGTCGTGAAGTTGTCTCGATATAAAAAAACAGGGGTATTTGCGTAACTTTCTTGAATTTTAGGGCTAACCCTTGTATTACCGCGTCGATCTAAAATATAAATTTTATTTTGTGTTTTTAAAACAATGTAATCTTTTCGGCCTAACCTAAAATGTTTAGGTTGTGAAATAATAGTATTGTTGGCCTTTTTGAAGTTAAACCCTTTTACAATTTTCCCCTTTACATTATAAAGTAATACGTTTTTATTTTGAGTAACTAAAAACCGATAGTTTTTGTTTTTATCATAATCAAAAACCGATAGTGGCTGCGTTATGTTGTCTTTAAATTTAATAGGGAATGGGCTAACGTCGTTTCCATTTCTGTCTATAACGTAAACCCGTTTTGGTGTTGCAAAAACAAGTTGTAATCTTCCGTTTTTATAAATATCAATTTGTTCTATTTTACCAAGAACAGGTCCATGAAGTGCTTTTTTCCAAAGAATTTTACCTTGATTAGAAATTAAATATAAATTATTGTTTACGTCTTGTACTACAATTTCTTTTTCACCTGTAATATGGTTTTTTACTAATTGAGGATCGTTTAAAATATCTTTATCGAGCTTCAAATTAAAGGATTCGGACACCGAGTTTTGATATACAACACGTTTGCTCTTTTTTATGACAGCGTGTAAATGCGCAAAATTATTATCGTAAACAAACTGAATTGCCGAAGCATCATATTTGCTAACATCAAAATTAGCCGATGTGTCTTCATTTTTTCTTATAATATTTTCTAAAGAAGCCGGATTAATGACTTGTAATAACGATGAAGCTTTGCTGAGTTTTTCGTTTACCGATTTAAAATATTGAGTTTCTACAAGAGTGGTTTTGTTTTGGTAGCTTGCAATTATATTTTGAAGCGTTTCTAGGTTGTTGCTAAAAACAAAAAAGTTATCGATTGTACAATACATTGATAGGTTTGCGGCCGAAACAAAAGGAGATAAGGTTTCCTTAAATAGTTTAGTTGTGCTAAAACTGTAAATATCCACTTCCCGATAGGTGTCTGTCATATTTTTTTCGGCAGCTAAAGCATCGTTAGTGGCAATAACGTCTATAGAGTTTAAAACAACGGCGCGGTCGTTTCCTTCGTAAATTACACCTACTTCAATAACATCATGAAGTAGTGAGCTGCCAATAATAGAATCGGTTTTTTTGAATTTAGAAAGATTATTGTTGAAAGTTGTAAAGCTATCAAATGTAAAACTTAAAAAGCCATCGCAATTTGATGGTGCTAAGTTTTTAATTTGATTTTCTTGCGGAATCGTGCTTTTAAAAACATTAATTAAACTTTTAGTAGAATCTGAAGCATTGGTAATACCGTTAATTAAAATGGCATCTTGGGTAATATCAAAATCGGCGGCAATATAATTGCTAAAGTTTTTTAAGGATAATGAGTCTTCAATAAATAAAGTTTTATTATTAAAATCGCTTGTTTTAACTAATACAGAAAAGGCGTTGTTTTCGTCTAGCGCATTATAGGCTTTTAAAAAATTGCTGTTTATGGGTTTGTTAAAAACAGCTTCTGTAGCTTGTTTCGAAGACGAGGCGTAAAACGTACTGTCAATTAAAGTGCTGTAAAAAGTGGCCTTGTTTATGGTAGATTTTGTAATGGTTTTATTTTTGTATTTCAGGCTTTCTTCAGAGTAATTTGGTAAAGAGTCGGTTTCGAAAAAATTAGAATTTAACTTGGTAATTAAGCTGTATTGTAAGCTGTCGTTACCATCGTTAAACAAACAAATTAAAACTTCGTTTTTAGGATTTAAGTAACTTATTGCGTTTAGTTTGTTTTCTAAATTTTGGTAAGTGTTGCTTGTAGAGAGTTTGTTTAAAAAATCGTTGTTTTTAATGCTGTTTTTTAATCCGTCTAAATTCGAAGACTTTATAATTACCGAGGTGTTTTCTGGAACAAAATCTATGAGTTCAAGGTGTTCGGAATTGGAATAATTACAGTTAACTAACATTAAAGCTGTAAGGACTAAAAAAAGAAATCTCATATTAAATTAATGAATTTTTACAAATATAAAAACTTATAAATCTAACTTTAATTGTTCGGGTAATAATCTAAAAGATTTTCGATGATATTTTGTAATACCATATTTTTTAATGGCTTCTCGATGTTCTTTAGTAGGGTAGCCTTTGTTTTTTTTCCAATTGTACATAGGAAATTCTTCATGAATGCGACTCATATATAAATCGCGATGTGTTTTTGCTAAAACTGAAGCTGCTGCAATACTTAAAAATTTACCATCGCCTTTTATTATGGTTTCGTGAGGTATTTTTTTAAAAGGTTTAAATCTATTACCATCTACAATTATAAATTCAGGTTGCCTTTTTAGCTGTTCAATAGCTTTATGCATGGCTAAAATAGAAGCGTTAAGTATATTTATTTGGTCTATTTCTTCTTCAAAGATATGGTAAACGCCAAAATGTAAAGCTTCATTCTCAATAATAGGTCTTAAAATATCGCGTTTATTTTCGCTAAGTTGTTTCGAGTCTGTTAATATTTTATTTTTAAAACCGTTGGGTAGAATTACAGCCGCTGCGGTTACAGGTCCTGCTAAACAGCCTCGACCAGCTTCGTCGGTGCCGCATTCTAAAAAGTAATTCGAAAATTTAGATAAAAGCATAGTTTAAATTTAAAAAAAAAGTAAAGTTAAAGTTTGCCTATTTGGCAGTTTACAACTAAAAGGTCTTCTACTAAAAATTCGTAACGTTTGGTTTCATTTTTAGCCTTATTTCTTGCGAATCTAACAATTTGTTGAGTTTTATTTGTTTTTAGCTTTCGTTTTTACTGAATTTTAAAAGTGTTTAACGTTAAAATTTTGCTTTATTAAGATAATATTAGGAAATTCGTCGCAAGACTAATTCAAATATATAATTTATGAAATTAAAACTGAAAGGCTTTGTCATGCTATTTATGGTTTTGGCAGTGCAATTTTCCTTTGCTCAAGAAAAACAAATAATTGGTTCTGTTCTTGATGCAAGTGGTATGCCGCTTCCGGGTGTAACCATTATTGTTGAAGGAACAAGTAAAGGAGTAACATCAAATTTTGATGGCGAGTATCTCATCTCAGCGAAAGTAGGAGATGTTTTAAAATTTAGTTATGTTGGTATGCAAACCCAACTTGTTACCGTTGCCGATAGTTCAACGATTAACGTAACTATGAAAGAAGATGTAGAAAGTTTAGATGCCGTTGTAATTACTGGTTATCAAAACGTACAGCGTGAACTTTTTACAGGAGCTTCTCAAACAATTAAAGCGGCAGATGTTAAACTAGATGGTGTGGCCGATATTTCTCGAGCACTAGAAGGTAGAGCTGCAGGTGTAAGTGTACAAAATGTTACTGGTACTTTTGGTGCTGCGCCTAGAATTACGATTCGTGGTTCTTCATCTATTTTAGGTGATACTAAGCCTATTTGGATTATCGATGGTGTTATTCAAGAAGAAATTGTTAACCTTTCGGTTGCCGATTTAGTTTCGGGAGATCCAAACACCTTACTTAGTTCGGCTGTTGCAGGTTTAAATGCAGCCGATATTGAAAGCTTTGAAATATTAAGAGATGCTTCGGCTTCTGCACTTTATGGAGCAAGAGCATTAAATGGTGTGGTTGTTATTACAACAAAAACAGGTAAGAAAAACCAAAAACCTACATTTAACTATGCTGCCGAATATGCAGTAAGAGCGCGTCCTAATTATGCTAATTACGATTTATTAAACTCGCAAGAAACTGTTTCTGTTTATCGTGAAATGGAATCTAAAGGGTTTTTAAGTATGCCATCTGCCTTTCAAGGAAGATACGGTGGTATATATAATATAATGTATAGAGCTATAGATAACTATAATGCCGATACTGGACAATACGATTTAGAAAACACACCGGAAGCTAGAGCAGCATTTTTACAAAAATACGAGCTAGCTAATACCGATTGGTTTAAAACCTTGTTTAGAACGGCGCCAACCCAAACACATACTCTAAGTTTCTCTAGTGGTAGCGAAACGTCTACATCGTATGCTTCTTTGGGTTATTATACAGATAGCGGATGGACAATCGCCGACCGTGTTCGAAGAATTACTGGTAACTTAAGAAATACATATTACCTTTTTGATGATAAGTTAAAGTTAACAACACAAATACAAGGTTCTATTAGAAATCAACAAGCACCTGGAACATTCGAAAGACAAGAAGATGTTGTTGGTGGTTCATTTACCAGAGATTTCGATATTAACCCATTTAGTTATGCCTTAAACACCAGTAGAGCTTTAAGAGCTTACGATGATAATGGCGATTTAGAATATTCTAGATACAACTGGGCGCCTTTTAATATTATAAACGAAATCAATAACAACTCATTAGAGTTAAACGTTTCTGATATTAAATTTCAAATGCAATCAGAATATAAAATTAACGATAAGTTAAATTATAATTTCTTAGGTTCTGCACGTTATGTAACTTCAAATGGAGAACAGGGTGCTACAGAAAACTCTAACGTAGCTGGAGCTTATAGAGCAGACGAAACTACAATTGTACAAGATGCTAATACATTTTTATTTACCGATCCAGATGAGCCAAACTCAAGACCATACGTTGTGCTTCCAGTTGGTGGTATTTTAACAACAACTAAAAACACGTTAGTAACTTATACTTTTAGAAACACGTTAGATTATACTACGAGATTTAACGATACTCATGGTTTAAGAATTTATGGTGGTCAAGAATATCGCTATACCGATAGAACAAGTAGTTCTAACACAGGCTATGGTTATCAATTTGATAGAGGTGGAACTGTATTTACAGATCCTGGAATCCTTAAAAAAGCAATTTTAGAAGGTAGAGATTATTTCTCTTCTCAAGAAACAAGACAACGTGAAGTGTCTTTCTTCTCAAACATAACTTACGATTACAACAAAAAGTACGTGCTTAACGTAACTGGAAACCTTGAAGGGTCTAACCGTGCAGGTAAATCTTCAGATTCTAGATGGTTACCAACATATACTATTGGTGGTAAATGGAATGTAGATAAAGAAGATTTTATTAGAAACTCAAATGTAATTTCTAGTATGGCTTTCCGACCAAGTTATGGTCTTGTAGCTTTATTAGCAGATAATGCAACTAACAACTTAGCGGTTTTTAGAAATGAAGTTACCGATAGATTTAATTCTAACGATAGGGAAAACTACATCAATATTGAAGATTTACAAAATACCGAGTTAACTTGGGAAAAAACTTTAGAGTTAAACCTTGGTTTAGATATTGGTTTCTTTAACAACCGAATCATGATGAATTTTGATACTTATTTTAGACAAGGTATTGATTTAATTGATTTAATTAGAACAACTGGTATTGGTGGTGAGTCATTAAAACTTGGAAACAACTCTGAAATGAAAACCAATGGTGTCGAGTTTCAGTTAAATACTGTTAACATCGATAAAGAAAACTTTAGATGGAAAACAGGTTTCAATATTTCTCATTTTAATCAAGAAGTTACGTCGCTTAAACAAGAACCTAATGTATTCGATTTAGTTACTGGTCAAGGTAACGGTAATGCTATAGGTTACGCTAAGGGCGCATTATTCTCTTTCGATTTCCAAGGATTAAACGAATGGGGTTTACCTCAATTCTTAACAGACGATGAGGATTACGATCCAGAGAATCCTTACGATTTAATCGATTTCCAAGATACAGAAGATGTACTTGATTATTTAGTGTACGAAGGACCAACAGAACCAAATTTAACTGGTGGTTTATCAAATAACTTTAAATATAAAAACTGGGATTTTAGCTTCTTCGTATCTTTCTCTGCTGGTAATAAAATTAGATTAACTCCAGCATATAAGTCGGCTTACACCGATTTAGATGTTTTCCCAAGAGAATTTGTTAACCGTTGGTTAGTTCCTGGCGATGAAAACGTAACGAATGTTCCTGTTTTAGCGTCACAAAGTTTATTACAATCTTATGGTTCTAATAATTTAGAACGTGCTTATAACGCTTATAACTATTCTACCGAAAGAACTGCCGATGGTGGTTTTGTAAGAATGAAAAACATAACGTTAGGTTACAGCTTAGATTCTCAAACAATAAAACAATTAGGATTAAGTTCGTTTAGATTTAGCTTACAAAGCACAAATCCATTCTTAATTTATTCCGATTCCAAACTTGGAGGTCAAGATCCAGAATTCTTTAGATCTGGTGGTGTTGCTTACCCAATTTCTAAATTATACACATTCTCTCTTAATATTGGATTTTAATTAAATGACTATGAAAAATATAAAAAACAGAGTTTTATTATTGTGTGCAATAGCTTTCGTTTCTATTTCATGTAACGATATTCTAGATGAAAATCCCGATAATAGAACCACAATCGATTCTCCAGATAAAGTAGCAGAGCTATTGGTAGGAGCATACCCCGAAGCGGCATACGTAACATTTTCAGAGCCCTTCTCTGATAATGCCGGAGATAAAGGACCTAACGCCACTGGTGGTAGTGATTCTTTTAGAACCTTAAACGAACGTATGTATTTTTGGGAAGATATAAATACTACAGATTCAGATACTCCCACTAATTATTGGAATGCTGCATATAAAGCTATCGCACAAGCAAACCAAGCTTTAGTTTCTGTTGAAGAACTTGGTGGTGGAACCGATTTAGATTATTTAAAAGGAGAAGCTTTATTGTGTAGAGCTTATGCACATTTTATGTTGGCAAGCATATTTTGTAAAGCTTACGACCCTGCAACTGCAGCATCAAATTTAGGTATACCTTATGTGTTAGAGCCAGAAACAGTGCTTTTAGGAGAATACGAAAGAGGAACCTTAGCTTATGTTTACGAAAATATTCAAAAAGATTTAGAAGAAGGTTTACCGTTAGTTGAAGATAACTACGAAATACCTGGTTTCCATTTTACCAGAAAGGCAGCAAATGCTTTTGCTTCTAGATTTTATTTAAATATTGGAGAATGGCAAGAGGTAATAGACCATAGTACAATAGCTTTAGGTGGCGGATCTGGTGTTGGTGAAATACGAGACTGGAGTAATGCTTATGCGCCTGCAACCTATGCAGAACAAACCGCATTATATACATCATCTAGTTTAGAGCCCGCAAACTTATTACTAGTGTCTGCACCGTCAACTTATTCAAGATACCATTATAATGCCAGATACCAAATGAATAATAGCGTTGCTAGTGCTGTGTTTTTCGATGGAAATATTACAGGAAAGTCTTGGTCTTTTGGGGTTTATGGTTCTTCAGATTTGTATTATAACATACCAAAATTTCAAGAATACTTTAAAGTAACAAATCAAGCAGCAAATACAGGATCTGCGTTTGTAACGTATGTATTATTATCTACAGATGAAGCTTTGTTAAATAGAGCAGAAGCTTACGCTATGTTAGGTCAGTATGAAGATGCTACGGCAGATATCAACTTATCACTTTCTGTTAAAACAACTGGTTATACTAGTTCAGACGAACTTACAACTTCAGATATTGAAACAGAATACCAAGATTTAGCTGCCGATGTTTATACACCATATTATGGTATTTCTACCGAAGCACTGCCTTATGTAGCTGCTGTTTTAGATATTAAACGTACGGTGTTTTATAACGATGGTTTACGTTGGTTCGACTTAAAACGTCACGATGTTGAGATAACGCATTACGATTATTTAGGTAACGAATTTGTTTTACCTAAAGGAGATAACAGGCGTGCAATTCAAATTCCAGAATCGGCTCAGTCGTTCGGAATTGAAGAAAACCCAAGATAAATTTTAACCATAAATCAAATAAAAATGAAAAAAAATATAATATATACGGTTTTGGTTTTTACAATATTGATCTTTGTTTCTTGTGAAAATGAAGACAGTGTTACAACCACGCAAATTGATACGTCTACACCTATTTTAAATGAAACAGATGTATGGTTAAGAGAAAATTTTGTTTCTCCATATAATATTGAAATTTTATATAAGTGGAATATTAACAATACCGATATCAGCAGATATTTACATCCACCATACGAAGCCAGCGTAAAACCGGCTGCCATTGCTTTACAAAAAGCATGGATCGAACCTTATACAATTTTAGGAGGAGAAAATTTTATTAAAGAAATTGCACCGCGCCAATTTGTATTTGCTGGTAGTTTTAACTTTAATCCTAATAGTCCAACCATTACGCTAGGGGTTGCCGAAGCTGGTACAAGAATTACGCTATTTAATGTTGATTATTTAGATTTTACAGATATTAACAGTATCATTCAACCATTAAAAACGGTACACCACGAGTATGGGCATATTTTAAATCAAAATGTACCTTTAGATCCTGCATACGGACAAATTAACCCTGAAAATTACACCGCTCAATGGTTTAATAGAAGTGATGCTTTTGCTCGTGAATTAGGATATATTACGGCATATGGTTCTAGTAGTGAAGGTGAAGATTTTGTCGAAATGGTTTCAGAAATGTTAACACATTCAAAAGACGAGTTCGACGCTATTGTTGAAAGTATTCAAGATGAAGAGGCAAAGGCTCAAATTCGTTTAAAGGAATCAATGGTTGCAGAATATTATCTTACACATTTCGATATTGATATATACGAGCTACAAGAGTTAACATATGCTGCAATTCAAGAACTTGTAAACTAAAAAAAATACTATGAAAAATATTTTAAAAAATAATTATGTATTGCTATTTATCATGTCAATTCTTTTGGTGGCATGTAATAGTGACGATTCTAATGAGGTTTTCGACGAGGCTCCTGCAAACAGATTATCCCAAGCAAACGAGGAGTTATTAAATATATTAACGTCGAATACTCAAGGTTTTAAAGCGAGTTACTTTACGAAAAACGATGAATTTGGTGGGGTTACCTTTTTTATGAGGTTTAATACCGACGGAACTGTAGATATGACTTCAGATTTCGATGACGAAATCGAAATTGCATCTTCATCTTACGAAGTAAGAGTTGGTACTACTACAGAGCTTGTGTTTACTACAAGAAACCATATTCAAAAAGTAAGCGACCCTTTATTAGGCGGTTTAATTGGTACAGGTTTTAAAGGAACATCGGTATTCCAGCTTTTTTCAAACGAAGATGGAGAACTTGAATTTAAAGATGTGCGAAACAGAGATACATCATCTTTCGTTCTTGAACCAACAGGTTTTACAGATTTCGAAACCGAAAGTATCGAAATGGTTGAAGCTTCAATAGAGCAAAAGAATAATATCTTGCCGGAAGTAACATCTTCTGTTTTTCAAGTACTAAGAATGGATAATGCTAATGGTACTGTTGATTTTAATCTTAATTACGATACATTAAGACTTTTTGCAACGCCAACCTTAACATTAGATTCTGGTGATTTAGAAGAACTTAGCTTTGGTGTTATATTTACAGATACAGGTCTTAATGTAAACCCTGCAATCGAATACGAAGGCGAATCTTATACAGAATTTATTTATGATGAAGATTCAAATAGCTTTATCTCTACAGTAAATGGTACAACAGCTACTATTTTATTTTCAGATTGGCCAGCATATATCTCTAACGACATTAACGAAATGGCCCAAATCGATGGCGGTTTACCAATTTTCTTGTACCGACCAGGTTTAGGAGCAAATCCGCTTACTTCTGCTGGACACGATAATATTATTGAAAGCTTAGATGCCTTTTTAGCACAATTTGGTCTTTCTTTCTTCGATTATATTTTCTATTTCGATTTCGATGATAATGGTAATGTCTGCGAAGGATTTTTAAGTGTTAGAATTAATGGTTTACCATCTTTAAATTATTGTTTCTCTGGAGCAACAATTAACGACGACAGAACCTTTACTATGAGCTTCCAAGGAGCAGCAAATCAAGATAGTTTCGATTTACAATTTTTAGCTCAAGATATTATTAACTTTTTCGACAGCTCAGAAGGCATGGTTGGAGAACTTGAAGGTTCATTTCAAAGTGATACATTTAGCTATATAAATTTAGCAGCTACCTTTGCAAGTTTAGAAGATCCGTCATTAAGAGTTTATGGTTTATTCTTTTAAAAAACTAGCTTAGTGTGCTAATAAAGCACAAACAAAAAAGCCTTAACACAAGCTTGTGTTAAGGCTTTTTTTATTCGTACAAAACATAATATTTTTTTATCGAGCTCAATAATTAAAATATTTACGTACACTTTGCGTTCAAATATTTACTTTTGCCTCTGGAAATTTGGAACTATGAATAAATTAGTAACTACTTTATTGTTTTTATATGTTTTAAGTGCTTTAAATGCACAACAAAACGAGAAAATAATGTCTATAAAAAGTAAGAACGGCCAGAATCAACATCAAGATTCTTTAAATGTAGATGCAAACAAAAAAGAAAATAAAAAGGATAAAGAGCTAAAAGCGAATATAAAAGACTATCTAATTATCTCTCAAAACCGAGATACTACCTATGTCGATACCTCATTAACCATTCAAAAAGAATATAAATTTAATTATCTACGAAAAGATAATTTCGGGCTATTACGTTTTTCTAATCTTGGGCAAACTTACAACAGTTTAACCTACAATTTTGAAAACACCAGTTTAATGCCAGATTTTGGAGCTAGAGCAAAACACTTTAACTATACTCAAATTAGTGATGTTAATTATTTTAGGGTGCCTACTCCGTTAACCGAGTTGTTTTTTAAAACTGCATTCGAACAAGGTCAGTTAGCCGATTCTTTTTTTACAATAAATACCTCGCCACAATTAAACTTTTCGGTCGAGTATAAAGGACTTCGTTCCTTAGGTAAATATCAAAATATTTTAGCCAGTACAGGAAATTTTACATTCACAACAAACTACCAAACTAAAAACAAAAAATATAATTTGCGTGGGCACATAACCATGCAAGATTTCTTAAATCAAGAAAACGGTGGTATTATAGACGATAATATAGACGAATTCGAAAATGGAGATCCAGAATTTCTCGATCGCTCCATCTTCGAAGTTAATTTTGAAAATGCCGAAAGTTTTCTAAAAGGAAAACGTTTTCATCTAGAACACGATTATAAACTCATCAATAAAGCCGATTCGCTAGCGCAAAACAAACTAAGTTTTGCTCATATAATGTCTTTCGAAGATAAGTTTTACCAATTCGATCAAACCAGTGCCGATACCGATTACTTTGGCGAATCCTTTGTCTCCAGGGTACAAGAACGTGCAACACTCGAGAATTTTTACAATCAACTCCAATTAAATTATAGTAATAACCTATTAGGCGATGTACAATTTAATGTAAGTCATAATAACTACAATTACGGTTACAATAAATTAATAGTGTTAAATGGTACCACAATTACCAATCGCTTAAAAGGAAATATATACGCAGCAGGAGCAAAATATAACAAACAATACAAAGGATTTAATTTAAACGGAGAAGCAGGAGTAAATTTTGCAGGCGATTTCGATGGTAATTTTATAAAAGCACAAGCCTCATTTAAAATAAAAAGCGACATATCGGCTAGCGCTTCGTTAAATCATAGTTCTCAAGTGCCAAATTATAATACTTTGCTGCACCAAAGCGATTATATAAATTACAATTGGCAAAATAATTTTAGTAATATTCAAACCCAGCAATTGTCATTTAACGCAAAATATAAAAAGTTAGCAAACCTAACGGTCGATTATTCCACAATAACCAATTACGTATATTTTAAAAAGGACGAAACCTCACAACAAGTCAGTCCATTTCAAAATAGTGCAACCATAACCTATTTGCGAGCCAAACTAGAAAACGAAATAACCGTGGGTAAGTTTTCATTAAACAATACCATCATGTACCAAAACGTACAGGATACTAATAACAGTTTAAATGTGCCCGAGCTAAACACACGAAACACACTATATTTTTCAAGCCACTTATTTAAAAAGGCATTATACCTTCAAACAGGGCTAACAGTAAATTACTTTACCAAGTACTATTTAAATGCCTATAATCCATTACTGGCAGAATTTTATGTGCAAAACGAAACGCAATATGGCGATTTCCCATTAGTCGATTTCTTTTTAAACGCCAAAATTCGTCAAGCCCGTATATTCTTTAAAACCGAACATTTCAATTCCTCCTTTACAGGTTATAATTATTATTCGGCACCAAATTATCCATATCGCGATTTTATAATTCGCTTTGGTGTAGTTTGGAATTTCTTTATGTAACATCTAAAAAGAATAAATAAGGCATTCCCGCGCCAAAAAAGGTTGTCACGGTCGGGTTTTCCGCTATATTTTTTTGTACGTACCTT
>NZ_JTDW01000022.1 GCF_000943565.1 Neotamlana sedimentorum | reverse complement strand
GACTTAAAAAAATCTACCACCAATTTTTTCAAGTCTGTTATCATTAAAATTATATCGATATAATTTAATAATGTTTAACAATTCAAAGATACAGCGGATGTCGGTTGTAAAAAACAATAAAATTAACGCGATTATATGTTATTTTATCCTATTGTTATCTTTTTATTTATAGATTGTAGTTTCGATTAAAAATTTATATTAAAAAGAGCTTATATATAAATATAGGCTCTTTTTGTTTGGCTAATTGAATCCCTCAATTATTTTGCCCAGGCAAACTTTTTAAATGCATCGTCTACAGGAGTTTCTGCAATATGATTTGTATAGTTACTAATAACTTTTTGAGCTAATCCTAAAATAATATCTAATAAATTACGCTCGGTATAACCAGCTTTGTAGAATTTGTTTATCTCTTCATCCGAAATGTTACCACGGTTTCTTACAATACTTAATGTAGTATCGTGTAAAACTTGTAATTTTTCGGTAGGCATTGGCGATTGGTTTCTTAATGCTTCTGTTAAAGCAGCATCTACTTTCATTGAGTGTGCAATGCCCGTGTGAGCAGGTACACAATAATGACAACCATGTTCTACGTTTATGGTTTGCCATACTACAGTTAATTCTTCGGCATTAAACGAGGAGCCAGCAAACAAACCGTGTAATACTTTGTAAGCTTCTAATATTTGTGGAGACTCTGCTAAAACACCGTGTAATCCTGGTAACATACCAAAACTTTTTACAGATTCTTCTAATAATGGTTTACTTTCTGCTGGTGCAGATTCGATAGTGTGAACTTTTAATGTACTCATAATTTTTCTTTTTCAATATTAATTAAATCTAAACGATTGTTTAGATATGCGTTAAAAAATTTTTGTTTATAGGTTTTTAAATATATTCTCTATATAGTTATTTAATTGCGATGCGTTAAAAACACGACTTGCTGACGATAGTCCAAACATGGCAACTATTAAATAATCGGCTTGTTGCTCTGCAACAGTATTATGGTTCTCTTTTTTTAAAACATTTACAAAAACCTCGCGTACGGTATTGGTAAAACTAGACAGCGCGTTTTTTATTTGTTGGTCGGCATCGTCACCAATTTCATTAGCTGTATTTGTTATTAAACAACCTTTACTACAATTGTTTTCCTTCGAAAAGGTTAAAAAATCGTAAAAATAAGTTTTAATGCCATTTAGCCCGTTAGTTGATGCTTCTAGCTTACTAATAAGCGTATTTAATTTTAACTTATAACATTTTATACTTTCTAAAAACACACCATTTTTATTGCCAAAACTCGCGTATATAGAAAACTTGTTAATGCCCATTTCTTTTTCAAGCATTTGCATAGACGTAGTTTCGTAACCATTTTTCCAAAACAGGTTCATGGCTTTTTCTATGACTTCGTTTTCGTTATAATTTTTTGTTCTTGGCATATTACAAATTTACATCTTTTTTAAAAATGCTGTAATCTCGCTTGGCTCTGCACGGTTTCTATAGTCAGCATCTAAAAATGCGTATTCAATTTTTCCATTAGTATTTATAATGTAGGTTGCTGCAAGAGGCAATTCGTTAGTGGTATCACCATTATGCGTGTTTAAATCAAATTTTTTGTTATAAATTTCTGCAACTTCGGCTGTGAGTTTAAAAACAACACCGTAGGCTTTGGCTATTTCATTTCCAACATCACTTAATACTTCGAATTCCAAATTATGTTTGTCTGATGTGTTAATAGATTGATCTGGTAATTCGGGGGTTAGGGCAATTAAATTGGCACCTGCGGCTTTAAATTTTGGTAATTCTTGCTGTAAGTATTGTAAATTTATATTACAATATGGGCACCAACCACCTCTGTACCAGACTAAAACTACTGGCCCCTTGGCTAAGTAATCTTTTAGATTAACAGTTTGTCCTACCGCGTTTTTTAATGAAAAACTCGGAGCGATGTCTCCAACATTTTTGGCCGATTGTAAAATACCACTTTCAATTACAGCATCTAGCCCTTCTTGGTAAACTCTTTTAGTAATGTCGTCGGCTTTATTATTAAAATTTTCTTTCTTTTCGTTTAAAACTCTGGTTTGACTCAGATTTTCTATTTCTTTCACTACAGTTTTGGTTTCAATTATATTTTTCTTTTTTTCATTACAAGCAATTACAATACTTAATAATACACAAATGCTTAAAATTTTAAAAAACTTCATTATAGTAGTCTTAATTATGGCACAAAACTAACTAATCGTTTAGAATTAAAGTGAAGTTTAACAGTATTTTAGCCAAATGGAGCTAATTATCTTCTAAAAAACAGATAATATTTAATTGTTAATATTAGTTTTTACCGCTTCAATAGTCTTTTTTGAGCTTCCAATAAATATATCATCCTGAATTATAATAACGGGACGACTTAAAAAGGTGTAATGTTCTAAGATATAGTTTTTGTAATCGCGCTCTTTTAAATCTTGATTTTTTAAGTCCATTTCCTTGTAAAGTTTGGCGCGTTTACTAAATAAGGCTTCATAGCTGCCCGAAAGTGCTTTCATGTCTTCTATTTGCTTTACGGTTATTGGTTCGCTTTTTATGTCTTGTAAAACAAATTCTTTTGGTAAGTTAAGCTCTTTTAAAATTCTGGTACAAGTATTACAGGTTTTTAGATAATAGACTTTTTTCATGTTTTTTTAATTTCAAATTAAATTAACGGTATATTTAGTCCAAAAATAAACAAATGGATTTCGTATTTAAAGTTTTAAATAACACACGTCGAATTTTTAAAAATATAATTGAAGAAAATACTTTAGAAGATTTAAATAAAATACCTGAAGGATTTAACAATAATATTATCTGGAATATTGCTCACGTCGTGGTTACTTTAGAAGTATTAGCTTATAAACTATCGGGTTTAGAAGTTTCTCTTGATAATGAGATGATAAACAAATACAAAAAAGATTCGAAACCAGAAGGTACTATTTCTCAAAAAGAAGTAGACGAAATTAAGGCGTTGCTTACATCAACCATTAAAAAAGTAGAAACCGATTATAATGCGGGCATTTTTAAAACTTATAATGAATACACGGTGTCTACAACAGGAAATACCTTAACTAAAATTGAAGATGCTTTACAATTTGTTTTTCTTCATGAAGGATTGCATTACGGGTATGTTTTAGCACTTTTAAAGGTGGTTAAGAGCTAAATAAGGTTCAGACTCGTTATAGGGAATTAAAAACTCTATAATTCCAGTAGAATAAGGCGCAATTTCGTATGTATTGTAAAGTAAAACAATGCCTTCACCAGAATAAGCTATGTTTACTGGCATTTTAAAATTTGATGGCTCAAATAAGCTGTTTTTATCTTCAATATTTTTATCGAAGTACTTTTCCGATAGCTTTTTAAAGCTGTTATAATCGGTAAATAAGTCAGCGTTATCAATAAGATTTCCTGTAGTTAAATCGAAATTTTTAAAAATTATTGTAGTAAGTCCGTGAGCACCGCCTGTATAAGCATAAGTGGTTATAGCTATTGACGCTAATACTTCAGATTGATACATGACTTCTACATCAATTTGTGTTTCCCAAGGTGGTGTTGCTTCTTTAACTTCTTCCGAAAAACTATTGTAAGCATTATTAAAAAAAGAAATGCCTTCTTCAACAGTTTTTAATGATGTTGTATCTCCATCTACAACATGTAAAGCATTAATTAAAGCACCGTTAATTTGGTTGTTAATTTTAGAAACTATGTTTTTATTTCCCTTAGCTAATACGGAGTTTATTTCAACTAGTTTGTTATTTTCTACATTAAAACTCGTTTCGCTAAACTGTATTGTTTCAGTTTCTTTTTTACAACTAAAAAAGGTGATAAGAATAATAATTAAAGCAGTGTGGTTAAGTTTTTTCATAAAGCGTTTAAATACACCATTAAAAATAAAAAATGCAATTATTAAAGCCTATTAATTGCAAAAACTTAACAATATTTTAAACGTTTAAAATTTAATCGAGGTAATAAACATAACCAAAATTAAGCCAAACCAGCCAATCGTTGTTTTTGTTGAAATCAAGCTCATGATTTAAACCGTCAACCCAATCGCTAAAGTAATATTGCCATCGTAAATCTAGAAGTAAATCAGATAATTTAGTTAGTTTATATCGAACACCAACACTAGCTACTGCCGACCAAGCAGAAAACGGCTTTGTATCTATTGGGTATTCACGAGTGGCTCCGCTTTCTAATGGGGGTAAATAGCTATCGTCTTGATACCAATATGAATAAATGTTGTCTGCATTAAAAACGTTACCATCACCATAAGTAGTTGTGGCTTGAGGTGAGCTGTAGGTATAGTGTACTCCTAAGCTAATGTATGGGGCAAAACTATAAGCAAAAGCTTGAAAATCGCGAATACTTAAAGGGAAATATTCAAGTTGGGTTCCAATATCTAAATTACTAGCAACTCCGCTGTGAACTCTAAGTCTATCAGCATCTAACGAAGTTCGGTCTGCACCAACCCATTTTCCAAAATGATTTAATTTGGTTCTATTATAAGAAAGTTCATTTCTTAATTTAAAATGATCATTAAAATAAGTATCGGTAGTGTAGCAGTTGCAATCTGCTCTATACGAGAAGTTTATGTAGTGAATTAAACCAATTCCAATGCCTGAATTACCAAAATTAGTTTCGTTTTCATCTCTTCCGCCAAAATCTGAGCGAAATTGAACTGGACCCGCAATTGCACCAATTTCGTGAGAAAAGCCTAATTGAGCTTTTACAGTTTGCATCGAAACAAACAGTAGGAGAAAAGAAACTAAATGTTTCAAGTTAAGCATAATAAGGTTTATTTTTCTTGAGGCAAATTAATGTTCACAAATATATAAAAACTGCGATAACAAACAAATATTATTAGTTAAGTGGAAAATCGCGAAATTCTTATTGCGAAATTATAAAAATAAAAACGTTTAAATTGTAGATATCGTATATTTGCATCATATAATTATTATATTAATAAATCACCATTGCAATACTTTTGTATATGAAAAAAAATATTGAAGAATTTTTAGATCTTGTAAAACTACGTAATGGTCATGAACCAGAATTTTTACAAGCTGTAGAGGAAGTAGCCGAAACGGTAATTCCTTATATTGTTAAACACGACATATATTATGGTAAAAATATTTTACTAAGGATGGTTGAGCCCGAACGATTAATTTCGTTTAGAATATCTTGGGTAGACGATAGTGGCGAAATACAAGTAAATAGAGGTTATCGTATACAAATGAACTCTGCCATTGGTCCATATAAAGGGGGTTTACGTTTTCATCCAACTGTAAATGCAAGTATTTTAAAGTTTTTAGCGTTTGAGCAGGTATTTAAAAACTCTTTAACTACTCTTCCAATGGGTGGAGGTAAAGGCGGTAGTGATTTTGATCCTAAAGGAAAAAGCGACAATGAAATTATGCGTTTTTGTCATGCTTTTATGAGTGAATTATTTAGACATATTGGTCCCAATACCGATGTGCCTGCAGGGGATATTGGAGTAGGTGCTCGCGAAATTGGTTTTCTTTTTGGTATGTATAAAAAACTTCGAAACGAATTTACAGGTGTATTAACTGGTAAAGGTCTGTCGTGGGGTGGTTCGTTAATTCGTCCAGAAGCTACAGGTTATGGTACTGTGTATTTTGCAGAAAGCATGCTAAACACTAAAAACGATTCTGTAGAAGGTAAAACTGTTGTTATTTCTGGTTCTGGTAACGTGGCTCAATACGCAGCCGAAAAAGTAATACAGTTAGGTGGTAAAGTAGCAACTTTGTCTGACTCTTCTGGTTATATTTTTGATGAAGAAGGTATCGATGAGGCAAAGCTTAAATTTGTTATGGAGCTAAAAAATGTAAAACGAGGTAGAATTAATGAGTATGTAAATAAATATCCAAATTCTAAATTTGTTTCTGGAAAAACGCCATGGGAGGTGCCATGTGATATAGCGCTACCTTGTGCTACACAAAACGAATTAAATGAAAGTAGTGCCAAATTACTTTTAGAAAATGGTTGTATTTGTGTTAGCGAGGGTGCTAATATGCCATCTACAAAAGGCGCTATCTCAGCATTTCATAATGCTAAAATTTTATTTGCTCCAGGTAAAGCATCTAATGCTGGTGGTGTAGCCACTTCAGGTCTAGAAATGTCTCAAAACTCCTTGAGAATTAGCTGGACCAGAGAAGAGGTAGATGATCGCTTAAAAGGTATTATGAAAAACATTCATGATGCCTGTATAGAATATGGAACGGAAGATGATGGTTATATTAACTATGTTAAAGGTGCTAATATAGCTGGTTTTGTTAAAGTTGCCGATGCTATGTTGGCTCAAGGAATTGTTTAAAATAAATAAATCTAATTTTAAAAGCTTCACCTTTAAAGTGAAGCTTTTTTGTTTTAGTACATTATTTTAAACAAAAACTCGTTAGTAATAAATATATTTGAACACCTAAAACAATAGCATGCTTAAACCTCTTTTTGTTTTACTATTATGTTTATTCCCTGCAACTTATTTTGCTCAAGATTATTCTGCGCTTTGGGAAGGGCATTTTTCATATAATGAAATTATTGATGTGTCGATTGGTGATAGTAAAATTTTTGCCGCTTCAAATAATGCTATTTTTTCTTTTGATAATCAAACAAACGATATTGAAGAAATAAGTACTATTCATGGGCTTTCTGGCGAATCTATTTCAACTATTTATTACAGCGAAAACTACCAATTGTTAGTAGTGGGTTACGAAAGTGGTTTAATTGAAGTTGTTTTTAATAATGGTGGCGATGTTTTAACACTTGTAGATATTGTAGATAAAGTTACCATATCGCCAACTAACAAGCGCATAAATCATTTTAATGCTCTTGATAATAACTTATATATTTCAACAAATTATGGCATTTCGGTATTTAATCTGGAGCGTTTAGAGTTTGGCGACACTTATTTTATTGGCGATAACGGTAGCCAATTAATAGTAAACCAAACAACTATTTATAATGGCTTTCTTTATGCGGCTTGTTCCAACGGGAACGGTGTAAGAAAAGGACTTTTAACCAACCCAAATTTAATCGATTACCAAAATTGGGAAACCGTTAATTCTGGTAGCTGGTTAGGTATACAAGCAACTCAAGATAATTTGTATGCAATAAATTTCAATAACTACATTTATTCTGCCAATAATGATGTGTTTTCGCAATTGCAGCAATTTCCAAATACGCCGTTAAAATTTTCGGGTACTACAACACATTTAACAGTTACTACAAATAGTAATGTATTTGTTTTTGATGCCGATTTTAATTCGATTATTCAAGCCGAAATAAACCCGTTATTCGATACATCTTTTACATCAGCAATTGTTCATTCAAATAATTTATATATAGGATCTCAAGATTATGGTATTCTAAAAACCAGTCTTTCTAATGGTTTCGATTATGAAGAAATTCATCCAGATGGGCCACTTTTAAATGAGCCATTTTCAATTGAAACTTCGCTATATGGTGTTTGGGTAACATTTGGAGAATACGATGTTTATTTTAATCCATATCCTTTAAATAGCCGAGGTATTAGTCATTTAAAAAATAACGAATGGGTTAATATTAATTACAGTGAAGTTTTCGAAGCAAAAAGTTTAAACAACATTACAGTAAACCCTAATAATAGAAATCAAGTATTTGTAAGTTCTTTTTTTAGTGGTTTACTAGAAATTAACGACGATTTACCTACTACACTTTATAACCAAACCAATAGTGGTTTAGAATCGTTAGTTTTATCAAACCCCAATTATATAGATATTCGGGTAGGCCCAACCGTATTCGATAATAATGGATTGCTGTGGTCTTTAACTAGTTTAGTCGATCGCCCATTAAAATCGTTTAACCCAGAAACCAATCAATGGCAAGTATTTAGTTATACAGATGTAATATCCGATGGTTTAAATGATGGTAATTTAGGGTTTTCAGATTTAGTAGTCGATGATAACGGTACAAAATGGGGTTCGTCTTATAGTTATGGTGTAATTGCTTATAACGAAAATGTTAATCCGGTAATAAAAGCTATTTACACCGAAGAGCATAATATGCCACATCAGAGAGCGACTGCGTTGGCGTTAGATAATAGAAATCAACTTTGGATAGGAACTTATGCCGGTTTAAGAGTGTTATACAATACAACTAATTTTCTTGAGAGTGACGATGTGCAGGTTTACGAAATTATTATTGAAGAAAATGGTGAAGCTCAAGAATTATTGTTTCAACAATATATTACCGATATTAAAGTAGATGGATCTAATAATAAATGGGTAGGCACCGACAGCTCTGGGTTGTTTTATTTTTCATCTGATGGGCAAAACACCATTTATCATTTTACAAAAGACAATTCACCTTTACCATCAAATAGTATTCGCGATATTGCATTAAATTACGATAACGGTAAGGTTTATGTTGCAACTAGTAACGGGTTGGTGTCGTTTTCTTCGGGAAGTTCGGGTACTTTTACTACTTTAGAAAATGTTTATGCTTACCCAAACCCTGTTCGACCAAATTTTGATATTGTTGAGAAAAAAGTAACCATAAAAGATATTTCGGAAAATGTAAACATTAAAATTACAGATATTTCTGGTAATTTGGTTGCCGAAGCACAATCTAACATTAATCAACGATTTAGTGGATATAATTTAGAGATTGATGGTGGTACTGCCTACTGGAATGGTAAAAACTTAGCCAATAATGTAGTGGCTTCAGGGGTGTATTTAATTATGCTTTCAGACCTTGATACGCTAGAAACCAAAGTTGTTAAACTAATGGTTGTGCGCTAATGTTAATTACTACAAATGCCATTGTACTCTCAAAAATACGTTATAAAGATAATGACCTTATTGTTACATGCTATACACAAGAAAAAGGTGTTTTAAGTGTTTTATTACGGGGCGTTCTTAAAAGTAAAAAAGGAGGCTCTAGAGTTGCTTATTATCAGCTTTTATCTCAAGTTCAAATGATAATAAATTACAATGCAAAAAGCAGCTTGCATAGTGTAAAGGAAACAAAGCCAAATTATATTTATACTAGTTTACATACCAATGTTTTAAAAAGTGCTATTGTTATGTTTTTAGCCGAGGTATTGGCTACTACTTTAAAAGAAGAAGAGTCCAATAAAACACTTTACAGTTATCTTGAAAACACATTGTTGTGGCTAGATAGTCAACAATCGTATGCAAACTTTCATTTACTATTTTTATTAAATCTTACTAAGTATTTAGGGTTTTATCCCGATGTCTCTTTAATACAGTACCCTTATTTTAATTTGTATGAAGGCGAATTTCAGCAAGAATCATCGGATAAATATAGTATTTCCGGCGAAAATTTAGTTTTAATAAAAACCCTTTTAGGCACAAATTTTGATGCACTTTCTTCAGTTAAAATTAGCGGTAAACAGCGCCAACAATTTTTAAACACTATTTTGCTTTATTTCGAGCTACATTTAGGTAACTTTAAAAAACCAAAGTCGTTACAAATTTTTAACCAAGTATTTAGTTAATTAATGAAGTATTTCTATGTAGTTTGTAGTATACTGTTTTCGGTAATAATGCAAGCGCAACAAATTAAAGTTTTAAACTCTATAACCAACGAACCGCTTTTTGGTGTGGCTATTTACAATATAGATAAAACCAAAAGTGTGGTTACAAATTTTAGGGGTGAAGCTAATATTTCTGAGTTTGCCAACAACGAAACTATATACTTTAAGCACTTATCACATTTACTTAAACATATAAAAAAAGTAAACATTAAGTTTAACAAAGTGTACTTGGTTTCAAATACACAAGATTTAGACGAAATTGTTATTTCTGCTTCTAAATTCGAACAAAACAAACGCGATATTTCTCAAAAAATAATAAGTATTAATGCTGAAGATGTAAAATTAAATAATCCACAAACCAGTGCAGATTTACTAGAACAAACAGGGCATGTTTTTGTGCAGAAAAGTCAATACGGAGGTGGTAGCCCAATGATTCGTGGTTTTTCTACCAACAGACTTTTAATTACGGTTGATGGCGTACGAATGAATAATGCCATTTTTAGAAGCGGAAACCTTCAAAATGTAATTTCTATCGACCCGCTTTCGGTGCAAAATACCGAAGTTACACTGGGTGCTGGTTCTGTAATTTATGGTAGCGATGCTATTGGTGGTGTTATGAGTTTTTATACTCAAAAACCACAGTTTTCGCATACCAATAATATATTTCTAAAAGCAAACGTTATAACCAGATATGCCAGTGCAAGTAACGAAAAAACAGGACATTTCGATGTGAATTTAGGGTTTAAAAAATGGGCATTTGTTAGCAATATATCCTATAATAATTTCGACGATTTAAAAATGGGTAGCCACGGACCAAACGACTATTTAAGAACCGAATACGTAATTACCACACCAAACGGCGACGAAATAGTTAATAATAGAAACCCTTTAATACAGCGATTTTCCGGATATAATCAATTAAACTTAATGCAAAAGGTGAAATTTCAACCTAAAAATAATTTAAGTTTCGATTTAGGTTTGTTTTATACCAATACATCAAGTTATTCACGTTACGATAGATTGATAAGGTATCGCGATGGCTTGCTGCGATCGGCCGAATGGGATTACGGACCACAAAAATGGTTTATGTCCAATTTACAAATCACTAAATTAAGTAGTGGTTCTAATTTATACGATAAAATAAAAGCCACTTTGGCTTATCAAAATTTTCAAGAAAGCAGGTTAGATCGAGATTACCAGTCGGTTGAAAGAAATATTAATGAAGAAGCAGTCGATGCTGTATCGTTTAACTTAGATTTAGAAAAAACCTTAAGCCCAAAATTGGAGTTTTTTTACGGTGGCGAGTATGTGTTTAATCAAGTGACATCAACTGGAAAAACGCAATTTATCGATACTAATACTTTTCAAAAGGCGTTGTCTCGTTACCCAAACGGAGCCACTTGGCAATCGGCAGCAGTTTATAGCAGTATAAAATATAAGCCGCAACCTAACTTTGTATTTCAGTCGGGGTTACGGTATAATTATGTAGCGAGTAGGGCTAGTTTTGTTGAAAATAATGTGTTTTTAAACTTACCGTTTTCGAGTGCTAATAATGATTCTGATGCACTTACAGGAACCGCGGGAATTAGTTGGGCGCCAAACCAAAACATTCAATGGAAAATAAATGCTTCGTCGGCTTTTAGAGCACCAAATATAGACGATATAGGTAAGGTTTTCGATTCTGAACCAGGCTCTGTAGTTGTGCCAAATAACAACTTAAAGCCAGAATATGCTTATGGTGGTGAACTTGGGGTTATACTAAACTTTAACAATACAGTTATTTTAGATTTAAACACTTACTACACTTATTTAAATAACGCTTTGGTGCGCAGAGATTATAACTTAAATGGCGAAACCGAAATTATTTACAATGGCGAACTTAGCGAGGTACAAGCGATGCAAAACGCATCGAAAGCATGGATTTATGGTTTTGAAGCCGGTGGAAAAATAAACTTTACTAACAAACTTAAATTAACGGCACAGTACAACGTTGTTGGAGGTACCGAGGTTAACGATGGTATTGAAATTCCGGTAAGACATGCTCCGCCTAGTTTTGGCAATGCGCACATTACCTGGAGTGATAATAAACTTACGCTCGATGCTTTTACCAATTTTAGTGATGCTTTTTCGTATTTACAATTAGCACCGTCCGAACAGGAAAAAGATTATATTTATGCTGTTGATGCTCTTGGCAACCCTTACAGCCCGTCGTGGTATACCTTAAATTTACGCACACAATACCAAGTAACTCCAGCAGTAAAAATAACTGCCAGTTTAGAAAATATTACAGACCAACGTTATAAAACTTATTCATCGGGTATTGCAGCCGCTGGACGAAATTTTATTATGGCTTTACAGTATAGTTTATAAAATTAAAAACTGCCATAAAACCAGTGCTTTATGGCAGTTAATAAATTAAGTTCAGGGGGAAGATATTTAATTGTTATTAGTTTTTAATAGCTTTTTTGTTTAAAACTTGCCCATTTTCAAGTTCAACTTTTGCTATATAAATTTTATTTTTTAGGTTGTTTAGCTGAAATATTTCGGTGGCGCTATTCCCGCTAAAGTTGTAAATCTCACGACCAACTAAATCTAAAATTTTAACCGATTTTATAGTGTTGTTACTGGTAATACTAAATTTAACGTAGTTGTTATCTAGGTTAACAATAGAGAGCTTGTTGATGTTAGCGTTAAAAGTTTTGGTATTTAAAACGGCAGCATCAAAAACAATTTCGAAACGACTGTTAAACACACCTGTTTCCGATGTAAAACTATAATCGCTATCGCTTAAGTTATGTGTTTTATTTAATAAGTTGTCTTTTAAAATTACTATGTTATTCCCTAAAAATTCACCTTCAAAATCGGCTAACGACAAATTGTAAATAGTAGGCTCGTTAATTTTTGTGCTAAAGCCTAATTTAATAACCTCGTTGGTAGTTAAACTGCTTGAATGTTTTCCTTGAATAGCAAATTTTGTGCTTTCGTTTTCAATAGTAGAATATAAAGCCGCTGCCAAACTATTAATGGAAAGTCTTGGTGCATCGTAAGTTAAGCCATCCATTCCGTTAGTTGCGCCATCAACATAAGCTACTAAAATTTGGTTAAATACACCGTTATCGGAAGTTAAGTTAACCCAAAGTTTGTTTGCTGTTGAGGTTTCTTCTTTAGTGTTTGCTGTTTTAAAAAACTGTGTGTTACTTGTGTCATCTGCCATTCGCATAGCATTAGTAAAAGTTGCTGTGCCACCAGCACCAAGTCCTGCTACAAAAAAGCCTTGACCCGAAGGGATGTATTGATTAGGAGTTGTTCCGCTACCTCCTGGAGCTGTAGTGATACCACCCGATCCAGTAGAGTAAATAGCATAATCGTTTTTACTAAAGTTTAAATTTTCATTACCTACATTGGCGGCATCTGGCGGTGTGGCTTGCGACCAAAAATAAGCTGCGCCGTCGATAACAGTATTGTTTGCTGCATGAAAGGCATCAAAATCTATAGCTGAAGGGTAGGGGTTACCAATAAAATTCCAGTTTTGTGCTGGTGCTACGTTGGCGGCGTTTGTTTCAATTGTAACAGGAACATCACCCGTGTTAAATTCACCTTCAAATGTGGCGGAACCTGGCAGCCCAAATCCGCTGGGAAATGCTCGGGATTCGGTAACGGCATAACCCATACCTGGAAGCATGGTGTCACCTGAGTAAGCAATTTGCCAGTCGTTGCCATCATCATCAATATCATCTGGGATGCCATTGGTAGTTCCTACGGAATGTTCATCAATGAAATTAGCAGCATTAAACAAAAAGCGTCTGTCTCCATCTACATCTGGAAATACATTTCCAATGGTTTCTCCAACAACAGGTGAACTCCAATAGGTGTAATAATACCACTCGTATTTTGGGGCTGTTTCTTTGTTAACTTGTGCTAAGCCACTAGGGCTTACAGTAAATGTGGCAGCGTCGTTAAGTTGCTTAAAATTGGCTGTTGTTTGTACAATTATGATGCCATCAACCTGCACATCGTTATTTACGTCAACATATGTACCGTCGGAAACATCTAGTATAAAACCAGAGTTTATAGTTAGGTTACAGGCGCTTATATTACCATTTGTAAAGGTGTTATAATCTCCATTTATAATGGCATTTAAAGTTGTATCTGGGCCTGTACCGTTATTCCAATTAGTACCATCCCAAGTGATCGTACTAGAACAAGGTGCACAGCTATAAGAACAAGTGCCTAAATTACTGTGGCTACCACCTCCATTCGTAAACGACCAATTTGCTGAATTAGATACATCAGCAAACAAAAGGGCTTGGTTGGTTTCGGTAGTACAATTATGTGCCCCATTATCAAAATCACCAAAGTTAATTGCCGAAATCCCATCAGCTAAGCCAGGAGGAACTGCACTAGTATTAGTTGTAATTGAGGCATTAGTCCAGCCAGTTGTACCACCAAAATTTATAGCATATAAAAAATTGGGAGTAGTTGTATTTCCTTGAAATGCCAAAATTTGGTCTCCACTATTGTTTAATCCGAAATTAGAATCAGTTTCGACAGCGCTAGCTATGGAGGCATTAACAGGATTTGCATCAATAACAACCTGAGTTCCACAAGGTAAATAAGATGTAGATGTCCAGGTGATTATACCCTCTCCAAAGGCCCCTGTTCCTGTATATCTAAAATCGTTGGTCGTGTTATCCCAACCATTATCTGTAAAATTTATAGATGTACCGGTATCAATACTAGTTAATAGAATAAAAGAAAATTGATCTGGATTTCTTGAATTAAATCCATTGATAGCTATATCTCCAACAGATAGTATAGTTTGAGATTCACTTATATTTACAGCGAAAAGAATTAATATTAAGGTAATTTTTTTCATAGCTTAGGTTTTTTTAGTGTGGCACGTTTTAAAGTGCGAGATTTGGTGTTTTATTTTAAATTGTTATGGTTTCAATGTTTATTTTTGAACGCATGCAGCAATCCAAAAAAACATATACACTACAAGAGGCCATTAAAAAAATGGAGCATTATTGTGCGTATCAAGAACGTTGTCATAAAGAAGTGCGTCAAAAATTGATAAACATGCACATGATTCCCGAAGCCATCGATGCGGTAATTATGCACTTGCTACAACACAACTTTTTAAATGAAGAACGTTTTGCCAAAACATTTCTAAGAGGCAAGTTTAGAATTAAGAAATGGGGACGTCGTCGTTTAACTTTAGAATTAAAGAAAAAAGACATAAGCAAAGCTAATATAAATGAGGCTTTTAGAGAAATTACGGATACGGAATACATCGAGGTTTTTAATGATTTAGCCGAAAAGAAAGCAAACAGCATTACTGAAAGCAATAAATTAAAGAAAAAAAAGAAGCTTATTGATTATTTGCTTTATCGTGGTTGGGAGTCGCATTTGGTTTACGAAAAGGCTAATGAGTTGTTTGGTTAAGGCTTTGTAAGGAATTATATGAAAAGATTATTATTTATGTAAAGCGCACTTTTGTTATTAAAAGTATTATTATCATTCAAAGCGCAGCGAAGCATCTAAAAAAGTACAAAGTTTTTTATTCCATCACGTTTACTTTAAAGCCAAAATTCTTCGGTATTGCTTTACTTAGAATGACAGAGGTGTTATGGTTAAATTATAATTCTTCCTCAAAAAAAACTTTTAAAGCTTCAAAATTTTCTGGTTTTGCTTTAATTTTTTTGTCCTTATTAATTACAAAATATGTTGGTGTAGCTGTAACGCCGTAATCGTCGCCTATTTTATTTTCCCATTTGCCTTCACCGTATACGTGAATAAACTCTGGGTAATCGTAGGTTAAGGTTTTCCAACCATAAATTTGATCTTCTAAACCAATAGCAATCACTTTAACTTTGCCTTTTTCGAAGGTATTAACGAATTTTTGTAACTGTGGAATTTCATCTAAACAATGCGAACAGGTACTACTCCAAAATACAATTATATAATTTTCAGCGAGTTTTAATTCGCTTAACTTTTTGGTAGTACCGATATTGTCTTTTTTAAACTCGATTGAAAAATCTGGAGCAGCACTGCCATTCGATAGGTTTTTATATAAAATTAAAGAATGCAAAAGTTCTTGATCGTTAAGTGCAACGGCAATATCCATTAAATAGTTCTCCGAAATAAAATTTGCCACAGGTTCTAAGCCTAAATCTACCATTTGCTGCCATAAATCTACCAACATAATGCGTTTGGTTTTTATTGGAACTTTTTGCATGGCCTTGCAAAATATACTGATATTTTCCTTGTAATTAGTAATATCGTCTTTGGTTTCGTCGCTTGTACCAAAAACATAGTTCAACATTTTTTCGTCTAAAAAATTAGAGCTTTGTAGGGTTGTGTTGGTAAAATCGATATTATCAAAATAATGCTTTCTTAAATTGCCAATATAAGTTTTTACATCTTCAACTTTTGTTGGAATATATGGTTTGTTGGCTTTAATAAAATGTAACGCAATGGTGTTTTGAGCCGCTTTTTCAAAATTAGTTTGTGTCTCTTTTTGAGTTTTAAAAATAGCTTTTAAAGCTAAAGTGTCTTTACTATGGCTACCATAATAATTGCTTAAGCTTTGCGTAATCATAGACATACTATTGGTGTATGATGCCAGCAATTTGTTTTCAACAGATTTTACGAAAGTTACACCTGTTTCAGAATTAAAGGTTAACTCAATATCTTCTTTTCCGTTGTAAATAATATCGAAATTGTAATCTTCTTGCGGAATGGCATACACCAAACGATACATACCTTTTGTTACCGTAGAATCTAACTTTATCTCGAAGGAACCATCTTTTTCTAACTCGCGGCTAGCTACGTATTTTGATACTGTTGGTGTTACTTTATATAAAATAGTAGCACGAAATTCGTCTGCCGGCGAAAACACACCTTTAATAGAGTGTTGCGCTAATAAAATTGCGGGTAAAAAAAGAGTTATAAATAGTATGCGTTTCATTTAAACTTAGCTTTGTTTTAATGTTTACAATTATTAAGCCACAATGGGTTTTAAAGCATTTAAGGCTTGTTTTACGGTTTTTATGTTACTAAAAGTGAGCAATAATCTCAATCCGTTTCGGGTTTGTTTTTCTTTCATTTTACAGGCTTCAGGATGTTTTTGTACAAACTGTAAAACTTTAGTAAAATTAGCACTTTGGTAAAAATTACTTTGTTGGTCGTTAATAAAATAACCTATTAGTTTACCTTGTTTCATTATTATTTTTTCGAAACCAATTTTGGTTGCTAACCACTTTATTTGGACACTATTCAATAAATCGGTCACTTGTTCTGGTAATTCCCCAAATCGATCGATTAAGTTAGCTTCAAATTTTTGCAGTTCTGCTTCGGTTTTTAATTCGTTAAGCTGTGTATATAAGCTTAAGCGCTCTGCAATATTATTTACGTAACTATCTGGAAAAAGGAGCTCGAAATCGGTATCGATGGTTACATCTTTTACATAAACCTTATTTTCTTCGGGTTCATCATACAAGTCTTTAAACTCGTTTTCTTTAAGCTCATCAATAGCTTCGCTTAATATTTTTTGATAGGTATCGAAGCCAATTTCGTTTATAAATCCGCTTTGTTCTCCACCAAGTAAATCGCCTGCGCCACGAATTTCAAGATCTTTCATTGCGATATTAAAACCGCTACCCAGTTCTGTAAACTGAGACAAGGCGGTAATTCGTTTCCTGGCATCTTCAGTCATTGCCGAATATTCTGGAGTAATAAAATAACAAAAGGCTTTTTTATTGCTTCGTCCTACACGGCCTCGCATTTGATGTAAATCGCTTAATCCAAAATTATTGGCATTGTTTATAAAAATGGTATTGGCGTTTGGCACATCTAGTCCGCTTTCAATAATAGTTGTACTCACCAACACATCAAAAGCGCCATCCATAAATTGAAGCATAAGCTCTTCCAGCTTTTTACCATCCATTTGCCCATGGCCAACAGCCACTTTAGCATCTGGCACTAAACGCTGAATCATACCAGCAACTTCTTTAATATTTTCTATACGATTGTGAATGAAGAAAATTTGCCCACCACGTTCTATCTCATAGCTAACAGCATCTCGAATGGTTTCTTCGTTAAAGCGAATAACATGACTTTCTATAGGATAACGATTTGGCGGTGGCGTTGTAATTACCGACAAATCGCGCGCCGCCATTAAACTAAACTGAAGCGTTCGTGGTATTGGTGTTGCGGTAAGCGTTAATACATCTACGTTTTCTTTTATGGTTTTTAGCTTTTCTTTTACTGCTACTCCAAATTTTTGTTCTTCGTCTACAATTAAAAGTCCTAAATCTTTAAACTTTACGTTTTTATTTACCAATTGGTGTGTACCAATAATAATATCGACAGTACCTTTTTCTAACTGTTCTAAAGTTTCGCGTTTTTGTTTGGCGGTTCTAAAACGGTTTATATAATCTACGGTTACAGGGAAATCTTCTAAACGTTTTCTAAAAGTGCGCGCATGCTGATAGGCTAAAATAGTTGTTGGCACCAAAACAGCCACTTGCTTACCATTGTCTACGGCTTTAAAAGCAGCACGAATGGCTACTTCGGTTTTACCAAAACCAACATCGCCACAAACAAGTCTGTCCATTGGGCGCTCGCTTTCCATATCTGCTTTAATATCGGCAGTTGCGCTACTTTGGTCTGGTGTATCTTCGTAAATAAACGAGGCTTCTAGTTCGTGTTGTAAATAACTATCGGGTTTGTATTGAAACCCTTTTTCGGTTTTACGTTTGGCGTAAAGTTTTATTAAGTTAAATGCAACGTGTTTAACTCGTGCTTTGGTTTTTTGTTTAAGCTTTTTCCAGGCAGTGCTACCTAATTTGTAAATTTTAGGTGGTTTGCCGTCTTTACCATTAAACTTGGTTATTTTATGTAAAGAGTGAATGCTTAAATACAACACATCGCGCTCGCCATACATCAATTTTATGGCTTCTTGTTTATTGCCTTCTACATCAATTTTTTGTAAACCACCAAATCGCCCAACACCATGATCGATGTGGGTTACGTAATCGCCAATTTCTAAATTAGTAAGCTCTTTTAAACTTATGGCTTGTTTTTTTGCGTAACCGTTTTTTATGTGAAATTTATGATAGCGCTCAAAAATTTCATGATCGGTGTAGCAAACTATTTTATTTTGATGATCGACAAACCCTTGATGAAGCGATAAAATTATGGTGTTATACGGACTAACCTCAAGGTTTGAATCGTCGAAAATATCGTGAAAACGTTTCGCTTGTTGCTCGCTTACACAAGCTATGTAATTAGTGTAACCTTTATTGTGATTGCCGTTTAAATCTTCAATTAATAAATTGAATTGTTTATTAAACGATGGTTGTGGTGTGGTGTTAAACTCTAAAGCTGAATTTTTTGAAGTTTCAATTTGGCTTAACATAACCGATGCGTTACCAAACTCTACAATTGAAAAATCTAGCAATTGTTTTTTTAATAATGTAGAATCACAAAATAACTCGTTGGGTTTAGCGTGTTTTATATCGGATGAAAGGCCAGCAAATGCTTCTTGGGCTTTGGAGTAAAAATCGTCTATTCTTGAAAATAGTAAATCGGCATTTTTTATACCAATTACTGTTTTTTGTGCAATGTATTTTAGGAAACTTTGGCGTTTTTCCTCAATCATTTTACTCGCCACATTGGGAATAATATTGATTTTTTTTAACTGATTTATGGATAACTGCGTTTCTACATCGAAGGTACGAATGGTATCGACCTCATCGCCAAAAAACTCGATACGGTAAGGCTCGTCGTTGCTAAACGAAAACACATCTACAATACCACCACGCACTGAAAATTCGCCAGGTTCGGTTACAAAATCTACACGTTTAAATTTATATTCGAAAAGGACCTCGTTAATAAAATCTAACGAAATATTATCACTAACTGCAATTTTTAATGTGTTTCGTTCTAGTTCCTTACGTGTTACTACTTGCTCGAATAGTGCGTCGGGATAAGTAATTATTAATGCTGGTTTTTTTTGCGAATTTATACGGTTTAAAACTTCAGCCCGAAGTAATACGTTTGCATTATCGGTTTCTTCTATTTCGTAGGGTCTGCGGTAGCTACCTGGATAAAAAAGCACGTTGGTTTTATCGCAAAGTTGCTCGAAATCATTAAGGTAATGCGCGGCTTCTTCTTTATCTTCAAAAACTAATAAAAAGGGTTTGTTAGCTTGCTTAAATGCGTTGGCTAAAACAAATGATAATGATGAACCTACTAAGCCTTTTAAATGTGTTTTTGTTTGATTTTGGGATACAGCATCTTGCAGATTATGCGTTTGCAAATCCTGTAAATAGGTTTGAGAGATATGGGTTTTACTCACCTAATTTTGTTTTTAAAGTTGCAAAGATAAGGCTTGCACTTTATTTTTAGTAATATACTATATTAAAATACAAAGTTTATTGGCAGGCTATGCGTTAGGGATTGAGCGGTGTGTTTAAGCTCGCCGATGCAGGAGGCAGCGAGTAGCGAAAGCCCGCCCCTTGCGGTAACGCCCAAAAAATAAAATTTTTAGGTTAAATTACTAAAAAAATATGTAGGTTTGCATCACTTAAAAAATTGATAATTATGTCGTTTTCAGATTTATTTGATAGTGGTTTTAAAAAGCGTAATGAAGATCATTTCGCTGCTATTGTTCGTGTTGCTATGGATGATGGCATTATTACCCAAGAAGAAAAAGCGTTTTTAGACAGACTAGCTAGAAATTTAGATATTAGTGAAGTAGATTACGTAAACATTTTAAAAAACTACAAAAAACACCCAATTAATGCGCCGCACTCTTACGATTTGCGTCTAGAGCGTTTGTACGATTTGGCACGAATGGTACATGTAGACACTATTAAAGATGAGGACGAACAAAATTTACTTAAAAAAATTGGAGTTGGTTTAGGGTTTCATCCAGAAAATGTAAAATATATTGTTGATAAAGCCTTAACTCTAGTATCAAACGGTGTTGATTTGGATACTTTTATTGATGAAATGAAAAACATGAATAAATAATTTTCAAACCGTATCTATAAAATAGAAAAGCGAGTTCTTAATTAAAAGAACTCGCTTTTTTTTGACTATTAACGCCACTACTTACTCTACCGTAAGTGTATATTGCGGTGTTGGGTTTAAAGGACAGAAATATAAATATTCGCCTTTTGCTAATGTAGTCGGTTTTGAGTTTTCAACCTTACCAGTAGCAACTGCTTTTGTTACATATGCCGTTTGAATGTGGTTTTCTGGTTTGCTAGCATCGGCTCCTTTTTTAACTAAAACTAAACCTACATCTTTACCTACATTGTTGTTTGCTACTGCAAATACATAAGTACCTTCGCTTACTGTTATAGATTTTTGTGTAAACTCACCTTTTGTTTGCTCTAAAGCAATGGTTTTTACTTCTTGTGCTTGGGCATTAAATGTAAATGCTAAAACGAATACTAAAATTGCTAATACTTTTTTCATAATTTTTATAATTTAAATGGTTGTTTTTTACTGTTGCAAATTTGAGACTTTAACCAAAGGCTTACTATGTAAAAAAAGCCTTTATTATTGTCAATTTTTCCTTTTATGAATTTTATCTAAAAGATTCGGGATTTATATACGGCTTTTCGGCATCGCAATAAAAATCGTGAATATGTTTTTGCTCGCAGTGTGTTTTTGGAGTTATTGTATTTAAGGATACTTGCTTTTTTCCTCTAAAAATTTCAATTAAATTGAAAAGTGATATGTGTTTTAAATTCATGACTTTGTTGTTTTTTAATTACAGTACAAAGATGATTTAAAAGCACGTACATTACCATATACGAAACACCTTAGCGCGTGTCAATTTTTCCCTAATTAGTAAGTTCTAACTGTTTTTTAAAGTCTGAAGGCGATAAATTGGTGTGTTTTTTAAATAAACGACTTAAATGTGAAGCATCGTCGAAGCCTAACTCGAAGGCAATTTCTTTTGCCGTTTTGTTAGTGTACATTAACAAGCGTTTGGCATCTAGAATAATACGCTCGTGAATTATTTTTAACGGACTTGTATTAAATTTTGAAAAGGAATTCGATAAAGTTTTTGCAGATTTAAACAAGGCATCGGCATAAAACTGTACACTGTGCTGCTCTCTAAAATGTGATTCGACCAAGACATTAAACTGCCTAAGCAATTCGTTTTTTGTGTTTTGTTGTTGCACGTTTGCAATATTTTTATCTTTTAACAAACGTGTTGTTTTTATAATAAATCTAGCCATGAGCATACGCAACATTTCGGCTTGAATATTATCTTTAGTTTCAAGCTCGTCTATAAAAATATCGTGCAGCACATTAAACTTAGTTTGTTCGGTTTTGCTTAAGGTTATTAATGGATTTTGCTCGTTGCCATAAAATAAAACACCGGCGCAACCCACCTCTTTATCGTGGTCTTTTATGCAATAAAATTCTCTGTTAAAAAAGTACACTCTTAAATTTTCTCCAGACACAAATTGAAAATATTGCACATTTGTAAGCGCTAAAATACTATGCGGATTTATGGTTACTGGAATATTATCGATAACAACTTGGGCCGCTGAAGTATTTGTACAAATAAAAGCAAAAACATCTAAGGGTTTTGCCGAAACATAGTTTTGTAATATAGACTCGTTACTTATTTTAAGTACGGCATTTGTGGTAAACTCTGTAAAAGCGTGCATCATGTGCTTTAAGTCTAAAAACTTAATAAAACATTACATTTATTTACTTCTTGACACAATTTTTTTGCTGAATTTTGCTGAAAGTGGTGCTTTAAACAGCATGTTTGAGTTTAGCTTTATTTTATTAAACAATTAATTTTATTAGGTTTTATCCAACGTATTTGTTTTTATTCCAGAAATCAATTCTTTTATCAATCTCTTTTTTAGGAAGTCTATTGTTTAATAGATTAAGTTGCTTAATTTTCTCAACAGCTTCTTCAAAAGTGATTAATTCCTGTCTTAGAAACTCATCAAAAAGATAAATGATTCCTCTAACTTCTAAATTATCTTTACTAGCTTGTTTTCTTAATTTTCCGTCTCCTGTTAATAATACACCTGATAGTTTTTTACTGTAATACCAGACAGAGCAGTCCTCAAAACTTAATCCACTACTATTTTCCAAAATTGTATTTATACCTTGAAAATCCTCAATTATTGTCGTTTCAATAACCCCAAGTTTTTTTAGAGCACTTAGCTTTATTATTGGTTCTCTTTGTTTATCATTTAATTCTTCAATGACGAAGTCTGTTGTTTGTAAATCAAAATTTAAGTTTGAAAAGGCTTCAAGAAGTTCAAGTTTAACTAAGTCTATTAAGATGTTAGCATCATTGATTACAATTTTCATAATGCGTTTAATCTATATTAATGAACTTTCTTTAACAGATTCAATATTCTTGTTTAACAAAGATGAGGCTTTACTTATCGAAATATTTTCTTGAGAAAGTGCTCTATAAACTAGCTGTTCAAATCTATTAGATTTTTCAGGGGTTTCGAACCTTGAAGCATTTACCTCTCTGTCTAAAGATGGATTAAATCTAGTTCTTTTATAAAAATCAGTATGACGTTGTTTACTTAGAATACCTGAGTCAACAAGTCTATAAACAATGGCAGGAATACTAATTCCATACTTTTTTTGAGATGAAATTAATTCAGCCAGAGTTATATGGTTTCTTTTACCTCCAAATTCTTTGATTACAATTTCTTTAGGGAAAAGAAATTCAGCAGCAAACTTATTACAAAATTGTTCTTCCTTTTTAGTTTCACAATTAGGAAGGTTTAATAATAAATGTCCTAATTCATGCAGTAGAGTAAATCTTTTTCGTTCTACAGGAAAATTACCATTAACAACTATTACAGGGAATTTATCATTAACATAAGTTGCTAATCCGTCAAATTTTTCATCAACTTCATATAATTCAATTACTTTTATTTCTTTATCTTCTAAAAGTTGAATTATATTATGAACAGGGTCAATTCCAATTTTCCAATCAGTTCTTAGCTTTAAAACAGCTTTTTCTACGTCTTCTATTTTACTAATTTCAATATTAGCAATAGCATTTATAAAACTATAGTCTATCGATAAAGTGTCCTCTAACCAAATGTAATTTTCTAATTTAATTTTTATTTGCTCCTTTAACGAACTTTGTTTCTTTAAAGAAAAAGTTGATTTTTTTCTGAAGTTGATTTCTCCTAATTCTACTTGAAAAGAATTGAAGAAATAGTCCATTTTTAAACCGAACAATTTAGATAACTTTAAAAATTTTGAACTGGTCGGTATTGCATCTCCATTTTCATACTTACTTACCATTTGTTTAGACACACCCAATTCGTCCGCAACATTTTGTTGAGACAAACATTTAAGTATTCTTGCATTTTTAATGCGGTTAGCAACTAAGTTCTTCATTTCATTTTTATTAGTTGACAAAACTACATAAATTTATAAAAATGTCAACTACTTTAAAAATTTTTAACTAAATTTTTTATGTTACCTAATACTTCGTACAACCACTACTTGTGTAATTTTAATTGAATACGCTTTCGCGGAAGATCTACTTCTAAAACCTTAACAATAACTTGCTGATGCAAACTAACGTGCTCGTTTACATCGCTTACAAAACCATCGGATAAATTTGAAATATGAATTAAGCCGCTTTCCTTAATACCAATATCTACAAAAGCACCAAAATTGGTAACATTATTTACAATTCCTGGTAAAAGTTGCCCTTCTTGCACATCGGTTATGGTTTTTATGTTTTGATTGAAAGTAAAAACCTTAGCTTGCTCACGAATATCTAATCCAGGTTTTTCTAATTCTTTTACAATATCTTGAAGCGTTGGCAATCCCACTTTATCTGAAACATACTGTTTTAAATTTATAGTTTTTAAAACCGAAGCATTACCAATAAGTTCGCTCACGGTTTTGCCTTCGTTTTTAGCAATAGTTTTTACAATATGATAACTTTCTGGGTGTACCGCGGAATCGTCTAACGGATTTTTAGCGTCCTTAATTCTAAGAAAGGCCGAACCTTGCTCGAAAGCCTTTCCGCCAAGGCGTGGTACACTTTTTAAATCGGTACGCGACTTAAATGCTCCGTTCATGTCGCGATAAGTCACAATATTTTCGGCAAGTTTTGGTCCAATGCCCGACACATAACTTAACAAACTTTTACTAGCTGTATTTAAGTTTACGCCAACAGCATTAACACAATGCTCTACAACGGTATCAAGTTCGCTTTTTAATTTAGTTTGATCTACATCGTGTTGATATTGTCCAACACCAATACTTTTAGCATCAATTTTAACCAATTCTGCCAACGGATCTTGTAAGCGGCGCCCAATAGAAACGCTTCCGCGCACGGTAACATCGTAATTCGGGAATTCGTCGCGCGCAATTTTTGATGCCGAATAAATACTTGCTCCTGCTTCGCTAACCACAAATACTTGCATATCGTTTTTAAACCTAATTTTACGCACTAAAGCTTCGGTTTCGCGTGAGGCTGTTCCGTTTCCAATAGCTATAGCTTCAATTTTATAAGCTTCAGCTAACGTGCTAATTTTTTTAATAGCACCTGTGCTATCATTTTTTGGCGGATGCGGATAAATGGTTTCGTTGTGTTTTAATTGCCCTTGCGCATCTAAACACACAATTTTACAACCTGTACGAAATCCTGGATCGATTGCTAAAACACGCTTTTCTCCTAACGGCGAGCCTAATAATAATTGCTTTAAGTTTTTAGCAAATACTGTAATCGCTGCTTCATCGGCTTTTTGTTTAGCTTGTTGCAACGCTTCGTTACTTAGCGATGGTAACAACAAACGTTTGTAAGCATCTTTTATGGCTATTTCTATTTGTTCGGCGCAGTCGTTATTCGATTTTATAATACGTTGTTCAATTTTATTTAACGCTCTGTCATCATCAATTTCAATTTTTACACGAATAAAACCTTCTTTTTCTGCTCTAAGAATGGCGAGTAAACGGTGCGACGGAATTCTGCATAGCGATTCTTCCCAATTAAAATAATCTTTAAATTTTTGGGCTTCTTCTTCGTTTTCTTTTGTTTTTACAGCCTTTGTTGAAATAATAGCAAAACGCTCTAATTGATATCGGATGTTATTACGAATATCGCTGCGCTCGTTTATCCATTCGGCAATTATGTGGCGTGCACCTTCCAAAGCATCTTCAACCGAATTAACATCTCCTTTTACATAACGAAATGCCACCGACTCAACATCTCTGGCATTCTGGCTCATTATTATTTTGGCTAAAGGCTCTAAACCTAACTGTCGTGCTTTTTCTGCTTTTGTTTTTCTGCTTTTTTTATAAGGCAAGTATAAATCTTCAAGCGTCGTTAAATCTGATGTTGACGTTATTTTCTGTTCTAAATCTGAAGTTAAAACACCTTGTTCTTCTAAAGCTTTTAAAATGGCAGCTTTTCGTTTTTCTAGAGCTTCAAATTGTTCCTTATATTTTACAATGTCACCAATTTGTACCTCATCTAAATTTCCGGTAACTTCTTTACGATAACGCGAGATAAAAGGAATAGTACAGGCATCGTTTAATAAATTTATAGTGTTTTGTACCGACTGCTCTGGTAATTGTATATTTGAGGTAATATATTTTAATAATGATGACATTATATGTATTTTTTTGCTAAAATAAGATATAGATTTGAGTTGAATCTGTAAAAAAACAAACAACCATGAAAAATTTTATAATAGCCTTTGTTGGCAGTATTTTACTTTTTAACTGTAATAAAGTAATAGAAAAACCTGTTGATGATTCATTAGATTTTAAAGCTGTAGAACAAATTGTTAAAGGTGTTTTTGATGATGTTTGGAGTAATAAAAATGAAGATTTACTGAGTAAATATCATACCAATGACTTTATTCTTCTGGAACATGGTGAAGTTTGGACAAACGATACCATTGCCAATTGGTGTAAACGTGCCAAAATTAGAGATAATGGTGTAACACGTATTAATAGCTTTGATTTTTTTAAAGCTAAAAAGGAAGGCAATCGCATTTGGATGGCTTATCACAATTATGCTACTTTTAAAAAAGATACTTTAACAAGAAAAATGCAATGGTTAGAAAGCGTTGTAGCTGTAAAACAAGATAGCGTTTGGAAATTAGAATTAATGCACTCTACTCGAGTGAATAAAAGATAGTTTAGGCTACTTTTTTAAGCAAATCGAAACACGGGCATTTACCACAGCGCTTTTTTTCACCTTTTTTATATTTTTCACAACATTTACTCTTTACTTTTTTAGCATTAATTATGCCTGCTTCATGTAAAGTTTTAAGCGCTTTTTTTTGCTGTTTTTTTTCTTTCTTCTTCTTTCCCATAGTTTTACGGAGAAATAATTTTAGCAAAAATACTTGTTTTTAATTAATCTAAATAAAATACATTGTTAAAATTTAATAGCCATAAATAATTTCTATTAGAAAAATATTGTAAATAAGTAAAACTAAAAAGCCACACGAATTGTGTGGCTTTTTAAAGTTAAATTAAATAGTAATCCCTTATAAATAAATTAACTTCCTGCTTGTTGTTTAGCGTCTTCAATCATTTTTTCGTTTGGAAGAATAGCTATGTTTACACGACGATTTTTTGCTCTACCATCGGCAGTAGCATTATCGTACATAGGCTGATTTTCACCAAACCAATTAGTTGTTAATCTGCTACTACTAATACCATGACTTGATAAATACTCTGTAACAGCATACGCTCGGTTTTTCGATAATGTCATGTTATACTCTTCTGCTCCCTGGCTATCGGTGTGTCCAACTACCAAAATATTAGTATCTGGATATTCTTTAAAAACACCTATTAGCTTGTTTAAGTTATCTTCTGAGGCTGCATTAATATTGTATTTATTAGTTGCAAAGTAAACGCCGCTATTTTCATCGAAGGTTACTACAATACCATCGTCTACACGTTCTACTTCAGCTCCTGGAACTTCTTCTTCTATTTGTTGGGCTTGCTTATCCATTTTGTTACCAATAAGCACACCTGCACCACCACCAACTACGCCGCCAATTACAGCTCCTAACTCACCATTACCACCTTTACCAACATTATTGCCAATTATGGCTCCTAAAATAGCTCCGCCTGTAGCTCCTATTACAGCTCCTTTTTGTTTATTATTAGCATTTTGCACAGATTTACAGTTGGTAAACGCTATTATTGTTACTATTGCAAGTATTGTTATTCCGGTTATATTTATTATTCTTTTCATATTCATTGTTTTTTTGATAGCTTGTTATTTTGAAAAATTCATGGTTATTGTAAATGGTTGTCCATCTACATTTAAAGTTTGCTGCCACTGCATTGTAGTTTCAGATAGGTTTGTTAAACTAAATCTGAAACCTACATTGGTTTCCGATTTATACTTCTCGGTTGTTGGCTTTAACAAAAAGTCGTAAAGTCCTGTGGTTTCATCAATTTCTTGAATGGTAAATACAAAATGGCGTTCTCCTGCAGAACAATCGGTATTGTTTATACTATAAATTCCTGTATTGTTATTTGATACAAATTGCCATGTACTACCTTCGAAGCAATATTTTGAAACATCGTTCAATAAAGTAACATTGTAAGTTCCTTGTTGGCTGTAGGTAATTGAATTTAACGACCAACTTCCTTTGATTACCTTATTTGATTGCCGCACGACTTTTGATGATCCGCAAGACATTAATCCAATAAGTGTAAATAATAAAAGTATTCGTTTCATAAAGTTGTTTTTGATTCATAACTACTTTATTTACGATACTAAATAACCAATTGGTTTTGCTTTTACTTTATTTTAAGAGTTTGTGAGGTTTAAAAATTACTCACTAAAATTACTATAAAACAGAGTGTTACATCTTTTTTTGTTTAAATATTTTTAACTGTAGTTTAACAAAAAAGCAGTTTGAATTAAGGTAGTATTAGCGATTTTTTATAAATCTAAACTGAACTGTCTTTCTATCTTAGGGTGAAAAGTACCAATAATTACAAAAGGGTTCGGTGCTCTTCTCCTATGCCATTGCATAGTTGTGCCTAAAAAGAGATACATATCATGCTCTTTAACAAAAGTATCAAAGTACTTTTGCTTAACCTTTTCAAGAGCAATTTTTTTATTGCTTTTTGAATCTCTAAGGCAATTCCAATAAAGTTGAAATATTTCCCAATCTTCAATCATTAATGTACTAGAAACACCCTCGTCATCTTCAAAAGTATATGAAAATTTATATGGAACTTTTGGTATTAATTTTTCTGGATTGGTTTCAATTTCAGCAAATAAATCAGTTTGCTTTCTTAACTCTTTCCACTCATCTTTCCATTCTTTTGAATCCTCTTCAATAAGAAAATTAGTTATTCTTGATGGCTTAAAAGTTACGAGTGAAATGTTTTTAGGTTTTTTTGAATCATTTATCAGCTTATTTTTATTCGTATAAACATTTCTTAGACAAATTTTTTTACGTTCCTTCCAGTAGTTTTTAGTGTTTAAAGAATTTATAATTTTAACATCATAGCTTACTGGCGAATGACTTTCAGGTCTAAAATCATCCGTTCTTTCTTTAACATCTAATTCAACCCATGTGTACTTCTTAAATCCTGTATCTTTCTTAATTTGATTTAAAAAACTTAACGGAATTGGGTATATTCTAATCCAAGTGCCATCTTCAAGAATTCCTGCTGTACAAACCAGCTCATCATAGCTCCTCGAAGGAAGAGGGTAAGTTGTTACAGTTATCAAAATTTTCTTTAATGCCATAAATCATAAATGTTCAACTTCAAATTTAAACCCTTCTAAACTTGAAATTGCTTCAGCCAAATGACTTCGATGACATTGGCATTTATTGGCCTCAAAGCAAGTCAATGCTATTCTTTTATTTTTAACCAGTAAATGTAAGATTTTATTTTGATATTTTGTAGTATTAGTAAGTGTATTAGTGACATATTCATCAAATAGAACATCATAATCCTCTTGATTATTTAACTCTTGTCTTTTTTCTGAATTAATACCAACCTCGGGGATATGAATATACTCAATGCCGACACCTTCACATGCATTTTTGAGTTGACTCTTACTAAACCCATACTTCATACTTAATGCATTCTTTCTTACATCACAAAGAAGTTTAATATTATTTTTTATTAGCTTATTTAAATAATGCTCAAGCGAAATACCTTCGTAACCTATTGTAAATAAAATAACTTCATCTTCATAAGACCTATAATTATCTAAATTTTGAAGCTCTTCTTTATTAAGATAGTTTCCAGCAATTGAACTATTAATAGAATAATAAGGGTAACGCTTGTAAGTCAAGCTTATCAAATCATCACTACTCTTATTCTTATAAAGAATTGAAAAATCAGAAATAATTTTTTTATCGTCTTTATCTAATTGTGCTAGATAATTTGTTTCATCTATTTTTCTCCATGTTTTCGATGACTCAGAGACTATTTCATATTTCCTAAGAGTATTTAAATCTGCATTAGCTTGAAATGAAAAACAACCATATTTGTAAGGGACAAAATCATAGGTTTTTCTTTTTGTTTTATATCTACTATGTAAGAAAAGTAATTTTTGAACTTGAATTTTGTCAAGTTCATTATTAAACACTTGTAAAAGAGCCAAAACAATTTTTCTTCTGTAATACATCTCTTAAATATAATTATTTTTAACTTATCTGTGATCCTGCTTTAACGTCATCACTCTCATCTGGATTTACAAAAACCAATTTGCCTTCTGGAGTCTCGGTCATTAAAATCATACCTTGACTTTCAACACCTCTTAATTTTCTTGGTGCTAAGTTTACTAATACTGTTACTTTTTTACCAACCACTTCTTCTGGTGAAAAACTTTCGGCTATTCCTGAAACTATGGTTCTGGTGTCAATACCTGTATCAACTTTTAAAACCAATAATTTTTTAGTCTTTGGCATTTTTTCGGCTTCAAGAATAGTTCCTACTCTAATATCTAGTTTTGTAAAATCTTCAAAGGTAATCGTATCCTTTTGTGGTTCTATCGCTTTATTAGCCGCTTCGTTTGCTTTTTTACTTGCTTCTAACTTATTTAATTGCTCTTGAATGGTTTTGTCTTCAATTTTACTAAATAAAAGTTCAGCTTTACCAATTTGATGGTTTGCTGGGAGAAGCACTTCTTTTTCACTTACATCATTCCAAGAGTTCTCGACTGCGCTCGAACTGACATTGAGTATGCCTTTTAATTTGGTTGAAGTAAATGGTAAAAACGGTTCGCTTAAAGTTGCTAAAGCACTTGCAATTTGTAATGCCACATACATTATGGTTTTAGTTCTTGCTTCGTCTTCTTTAATAACTTTCCAAGGTTCGGCATCGGCTAAATATTTATTTCCTAAACGTGCTAAATTCATAAGTTCTTGACCTGCTTCTCTAAAACGGTAACGCTCAATAGAACTTGCTATTACGTTTGGATATGCTTTTACTGCAGCCAGAGTTTCTAAATCTACATCTGTAAAATCACTTGGCTCCGGAACAACACCGTCGTAATACTTGTTAGTTAATACTACCACGCGGTTTATAAAGTTTCCAAAAATGGCTACTAACTCGTTGTTATTTCTGGCTTGAAAATCCTTCCAAGTAAAATCGTTATCCTTTGTCTCTGGTGCATTAGCCGTTAACACATAACGCAACACATCTTGTTGGTCTGGAAATTCTTCTAAATATTCTGGCAACCACACCGCCCAATTTTTAGAGGTTGATAGTTTATTTCCTTCTAAATTTAAAAACTCGTTTGCTGGCACATTTTCTGGTAATATATAACTACCTTCAGCTTTTAACATACTTGGAAAAATAATACAATGAAACACAATATTATCTTTACCTATAAAATGAATAAGCTTCGTGTTCTCATCTTTCCAATACGGTTCCCAGTCTTTACCTTCACGTTCTGCCCACTCGATAGTTGATGAAATATAACCAATTGGTGCATCGAACCATACGTAAAGCACTTTGCCTTCTCCTCCTTCGGCAGGCACAGGAATTCCCCAATCTAAATCACGAGTTACCGCTCTTGGGCGTAAACCATCGTCTATCCACGATTTTACTTGTCCGTAAACATTAGGTTTCCAATCTTTTTTATGCCCTTCAAGAATCCATTTTTTTAAGAAGTCTTCATGTTTATTTAAAGGTAAAAACCAGTGTTTGGTTTCTTTTAAAGTTGGTGTATTTCCGGTTAAGGTTGACTTCGGATTTATTAAATCGGTAGCATTTAAACTAGTGCCGCATTTTTCACATTGATCGCCATAAGCTTCTTCGTTACCACATTTTGGGCATGTACCTGTAACAAATCTATCAGCTAAAAACTGATTAGCTTCAGCGTCGTACAACTGCTCTGTGATTTCTTCAATAAATTCACCTTTCTCATTTAAAGTTTTAAAAAACTCTGATGCTGTTTTATGATGAATTGGTGCCGATGTACGCGAGTAATTATCAAAAGAAATACCAAAATCTTCAAAAGACTTTTTTATAATAGCATGATATTTATCTACTATATCTTGCGGTGTCACACCTTCATTTTTTGCTTTTATTGTAATTGGTACACCGTGCTCATCACTACCACCAATTAACACCACATCGTTTCCTGTTAATCGTAAATAGCGTGCATAAATATCGGCTGGTACGTAAACCCCTGCTAAATGCCCAATATGTATAGGACCGTTAGTATAAGGTAACGCAGTTGTAATGGTATATCTTTTTGACATTATATTTTGTTTTGAAGCCGTAAAAGTACGCATTTTGACTACTATTTAGAAAAAAAATGTACATTTACGTTATGCATAAATATCTATTAACACTAAGCTTGTTTTGTAGCGTTTTTTTCTTTGGAAAAAATTTAGCACTAGCACAAAACAAAACTACAAACTTAAATATGAGTCTAAAACAACCTCCATACCTAAAACCAGGTGATACAGTTGCTATTGTAGCTCCTTCTGGAGTTTTAAAAAATCGTACAGAAGAAGTTAACAAAGCCAAAACTTTACTTAAAAGTTGGGGGTTACATGCTGTGGTTGGTAAACATGTTTTTAGTCAAGACAATCATTTTGCTGGAACAGACGACGAACGTTGCGAAGACTTACAAAAAGCTATGGACGACCCTACAATTAGTGCTATTTGGTGTGCTCGTGGCGGTTATGGTACAGTTAGAGTTTTAGATAAATTGAATTGGGAAAAATTTTATAAAAACCCAAAATGGCTTATTGGTTATTCTGACATTACTGCTCTACACAGCCAAATTCATAACGAGGGCATTGAAACTATACACGCCATGATGTGCACAAGTTTAAACAAAGATTACACCACTATAGCCGAAACTATTTCAACTTTTAAAGATGCTCTTTTTGGTAAACCTATAAGCTATACATTAAAAGGTTCTAACTACAACAAGCCTGGTGCTGCAAAAGGACAAATTGTTGGTGGCAATTTAACTTTGTTACACACCATGTTAGGCTCTAACACCAGTATTGATACTTCTGGAAAAATTTTATTTATTGAAGAAATTGGCGAATACAAATATCATATCGATAGAATGTTACAAAGTTTAAAGCGCGCTGGATATTTTAAAAATTGTAAAGGTGTAATTGTTGGAGATATGAGTAAAATGCGAAAAAACACAACACCTTGGGGTTCCAGCATTGAGCAACTTATTTTAGATGCATTAGCAGAATACAATTTTCCTATTGCATTTAACATGCCTGCTGGTCATGAAAAAGATAATAGAGCTTTAATTTTGGGAAGAAGCGTTGATTTAAATGTTGATATCTCTAATTCTTCAATTATTTTTTCAACTAATTAAAATCCACGTTCTTTTTGTAATTGTTCGTAAGCTGCTTGAACTTGTCTAAATTTTTCTTCGGCTCCTTCTTGGTGTTCTTTTCCTAAATGAATTACTCGATCTGGATGATATTTTTTAGCCATTTTGCGGTATGCTTTCTTTATATCGTCAACAGAAGCAGATTTTTCAATTTCTAAAATTTTATAAGCATTGTCGCTACTATTATAAAACATAGCTTTAATGCTTTGGTAATCTACAGAACTTATTCCTAAATAACCTGCCATGGTATAAATTTGACGTTCTTCGTCTTGAGTTACCATGCCATCTGCTTTTGCTATACCAAATAAAAAGTGAATGAGTTGTAAACGCGATGCATGATCCATCATTTGCTTTATTTGTAAACAAACAGGTCGCACAGCAACATTTTGATTACTAATTTTTTTGAACAATTTAAAAGCGTGATTAGCGCGATCCTTTCCGTACATACTCACAAATTGTTGGCGTACATAGTCGAGTTCTCGTTGGTCTTGTTTTCCATCAGCTTTAATTATTACCGATGCTAAAATTAGTAAGCTAACTTCAAAATCGCCCGATTGGGTTTGTGGTCGTTGTCTTGGTTGTGTACGGTAGGTGGTTTGCCTTCTTCTGGTATTTGGTTCGCCTTGTCCAATGAACGGACTACCGCCTTCGGAAGATAAATTGTCAATTAAACTTCCTAAAGCTAAACCAATTATAGCCCCTATTGGCCCTCCAAACGACCATCCTAATGCGCCGCCTATCCATTTTGAAAAACTCATTTAATAGTATAAATTTTTATTATTGTTAAATATAATATTTGTTTGTAGATATCACAGCGTTTTTGTTACACAATTGATATCTTTGTATTCCAGTATAAACTGGTTAGGAACTAATAAAAAAATTATAATATGTATCCAGCAGAATTAGTAAAGCCAATGCGTGAAGATTTAGTGAGCGCTGGTTTTGAAGAATTACATACTCCTGAAGCTGTAACTGAAGCTTTAGCTAAAGAAGGTACTACATTAGTTGTGGTAAATTCAGTTTGCGGTTGTGCTGCAGCCAACGCACGTCCTGGAGCAAAATTAAGCCTGCGAAATATAAAAAAACCAGATCATATAGTAACGGTTTTTGCAGGTGTAGATAAAGAAGCGGTTGATGTTGCTCGTGGACATATGGTGCCATTTCCACCAAGTTCGCCAAGTATGGCTTTGTTTAAAGATGGTGAATTAGTGCACATGCTAGAGCGTCATCATATTGAAGGGCGTCCTGCGGAATTAATTGCGGAAAACTTAATGGATGCCTATAACGAGTTTTGTTAATTCGCGTTAAAATTATTTTAGAAATGTTGTTTCGTGAATATTTGAAACTTTTAAACACTATAAAATAAACAAATTAAAAACTGACTAATAAATTTTAAAAATGAAGCAATTTTTTAATTGTTGATGTTTTAAAATTTATTAGTCAGTTTTTTTACACCTAGTTTTTATTGAACCTTACTAGGTATTATTTAAAGTTTGATTTATAATAAGGCAATAAAAAAAAAGTGAGCCACCACAGCTCACT
>NZ_JTDW01000021.1 GCF_000943565.1 Neotamlana sedimentorum | reverse complement strand
AAGGTACGTACAAAAAAATATAGCGGAAAGCCCGACCCCGACAACCTTTTTTGGGCGCGGGAAGGCCTTATTTATACTTTTTAGATGTTAATGATATAACCTGTTTCGACAATTTGATTGTAGACATCGTTACTAAACATATAAAGTCGTGATGGTTTTTTGGATTGCCCTTTGCGTTTTTCTTCTAATGGTACTATATATGACTTGCTTGTTATTTTTTTTCGGAAGTTGCGATTATCGAGCTCTGTATCGAGTAGGACTTCGAATGCTGTTTGAAGTTCGTTGAGCGTGAACTTTACGGGCATAAAGTTAAATACCAATGGTTCGGTATTGATTTTACTCTTTATATCGTCGAATGCATCGGTGATTATTTTTTTATGATCGAACCCTAACTGTGGAAGGTTTTTTATATTAAACCACTCTACCCCGTTCGAGTTTAATAGTTTTTTATTGGATGCTAATATAAGGTAATACGCTACGGTGATGGTTCGCGTGGTGGCTCCTCGACTACGAACCCAAAGTAAATCGGTTTCGGTATTTATTCGAGCTGCGTTACCGTAAGCTCGAAATTGGTTTTTATTAAGATGTTTTTCGCCTGTAAGTTCTTCGAAAACTCGATTTGCTGTTTCGCCTAGGTTATTGCTTTTTAAAACATAATGCCCAGGCAACACCCAATCGTCTACTATTGGTAAGTTTTCGGTAAACAGGTTTAGGTTTCGTTTTCGCAACAAAACTTTTAATGATTTGTTTTCTATTTTTAACAAAACACAGTCGACCGATAAATTATCGATTTTTCTAAAATCCATCTCAATTAAAAACGTTAAATTTACGCTTTTACAAACTTAAGCATTATATATTTTTTTACTCTATTATTTATAAGTTTTTACCAATACCTTAGTTATGACTAAAACGTACCAGCTTAATATGGAAAACTTAAAACTGTTACCAGAAACAGTTTTAACACCTACCTTTAATAGAGACCTTATTAAAACAAGTATTTTACATATTGGGGTTAGTAATTTTCATAGATCGCACCAAGCTTATTATACAAATGAACTAATTGATAAGTTTAACGAACTTAATTATGGTATTTGTGGTGTTGATTTATTAGAAACCGACAGAAAAATATATAATATTTTAAAAGATCAAGATGGTCTTTATACATTATATACGAAGGATCCTGAAGGCAACCACAAAGCCAGAATAATTGGATCGATAGTAGAATACTTTTTTGGCCCTGAAAATCCGCTTGCTGTTATTGAAAAAATGGCAAACCCAGATATTAAAATTATTTCGTTAACTATTGCAGAAGATGGATACCAATTAAACGAAGTAACTGGTGCGTTTAACATTAACCACCCTTTTATAGAAGAAGATATTAAAACGCCTTTTAAGCCCAAAACAGTTTTTGGATATTTAACTCAGGCTTTAAAATTAAGAAAGCTACGTAATTTACCGGGTTGCACTATACTTTCTTGCGACAATATTAAAGCTAATGGCGACACTATTAAGGAAGCGCTTTTTAATTATGTTAGCAAAACAGAACCCGAATTACTCGATTGGATAAGCAAAAACACGACTTTTCCTAATAGCATGGTGGATAGAATTACCACAGTTACAGATTTTAAAGATATTGATGCCTTGAAAAACGAATTTGCTATAGACGACCAATGGCCGGTAATTAGTGAATCGTTTAGCCAATGGATTATAGAAGATCGTTTTTTACAAGAAAAACCGGCATGGGAAAAAGTTGGTGTTAACTTTACAGATTCGATTTCTCCTTTTGAAAGAATGAAATTAAGATTACTAAATGCCGGACATAGTATTTTAGGTATTTTAGGTACCATTTGTGGTTATAAAAATGTTTATGAGTCTGCAACCGATGATGACCTCATGCTGTTTTTAACGCTTTATATGAATGATGAAGTATTACCAACTTTAAGTGATTTGAATACCGAAAACATAAAGAGCTACCAACACAACTTAGTTACCCGATTCCAAAACCCATATTTAAATGATAGGCTTTCTCGTATTTGTTCGGAAAGCTCGTCCAAAATTCCTCTTTTTATATTACCAACAATTAAAGATTTACTTAAGCAAAAGAAAACCATTACAAAGGCAGCATTTATAATTGCTGCTTGGTGTAGATATAACGATGGTTTAAATGATAGCAAAACTTCGTACAATATTAATGATAATATTAGTGGCACTTTAATTAGAAGCGCTGCACTATCTTACCAAAACCCGTTAAAGTTTTTAGAAATAGAATCGGTTTTTGGAGATTTAAGTAAAAATGAAACATTTACTGAAAGCTACAAAACATCATTAAACCTTTTGCGCAATAATGATATTAAAACTTGTATTAATATTATATGTAAAGCATAACATATAACAAAAAAAAGGCTTCACTACGTGTGAAGCCCTAAACAACAACTATATAAACAAACTTTCTGCTAACTATTTCCCATAATTGCAGTAATTTCTTCGGGTTTTAATTCTGGATTTGCCCCCTCTTTACTGGCAACTAAGGCACCAACAGCACAAGCAAAATTTATTGCGTCTTGAGGTGAAGCGTTTTTAAATAACTTATTAATTAAAGATGCAAGAAACGAGTCGCCTGCACCAACTGTATCTTTCACTACAATTTGATAACCACTATTATAGTAAAACACATCGTTATAAAACAATATAGCACCGTGCCTACCTTTAGTTACACAAATAGTTTTAGTATTGGTTTTATCTGCAATAAAACGAACTATTTGCTCTAAAGACTGTGCATTTGAATTTAGCTTTTTGGCGATTTCAAAAATTTCGTCATCGTTAAACTTTATAAAATCGGCCTCATTCATTAAATACTCTAAAATTTCGCTGGTATAATAAGGTTCTCTTAAATTAACATCGAAAATTTTAGTTTTGGCAACTTTAACTAAATCGTAAAGTGTATTACGAGAAACCTCGTCGCGGGTTACCAAACTACCAAACACAAAAACATCGGATGACTCTACTAATGTTTTTAATGTGTTGGTGAATTTTATTTTATCCCAAGCACGCGGGTACTCGATATCGTACGATGCCGAACCTTTTTCGTTAAGCATTACAGTAACATTCCCGGTTTTATATGCTGGATCTACTTGTACACCTTCAACATTAATTTCTCTTTGTTTTAAAAATTCGATTAGCTTCTCTCCTTTTTCATCTTCACCAATTTTACTAATCATAGACACATCGTTATCGAACGATTTTAATCTTGCAGCGACATTTAATGGTGCGCCACCAATTTTTTCATGATTAGGAAAAACATCCCATAAAATTTCTCCGAAACAAGTTATTTTTGTCATAATTATTTTATTAAACTCTTATTTAACTCAAAAATACCTTTTTTAACTCCAAATTCGGATATGTTTTTGTAAGCATTTTCAAAACTATCTACAAATGTTTTAGAGGATTTTAAATCTCCAAAAATAGATTCCAGCTCTAAAAACAACTTAGGATTCACTTTAGCCTCATTCGCTTTTTGTTTTAAAACTGTTTCCATAGCGTCCTTTATAATTATATCTTCTTCTTTTTCGTTTTCACCTAAACTATAAACCGCCCAGGCAGCTAAAACAAATGCAGCTAAATCTACCGGATCGTTATTTTTTAAATTAGAAATTACCGTTGGTAAAATAAACTTTGGGATTTTTGCAGAACTCTCCGAACAAATACGCTCAACTTGATCTTTAATATGTGTATTTCCAAAACGCTCTAAAAGCGTTTGTTTATACTCATCTAAATTAACACCTTTTAAATTTCCTAATGTTGGTGTTACTTCTTTATTCATATATGTTTTTAAGAATAAACTCAAATCTTCGTCATGAACAGTTTCGTCAATAGTATTGTAACCTATTAAAGCTCCTAAAATTCCCAATACGGAATGACCCGCGTTTAATAAAGTGAGTTTCATTTTTTCGTATGGCACTACATCATCAACAAATTGCGCTCCTACTTTTTCCCATGCTGGTCTTCCTGCTACAAAATCTTCCTCAATAACCCATTGCTTAAATGGTTCACAAACTACAGGCCACTCATCGATAATTCCAGTTGTATCTTTTAAAATTGAAATATCTGAAGGCACCGTGGCCGGTGTAATTCTATCGACCATACTATTTGGAAAAGAAACGTTTTTTTCAATCCAAGACACTAGTTCTGGTTCGGCATGCTCAATAAAGCTTAACAGCATTTTTTTAGTGACATGACCGTTACCTTGTATATTATCGCAGGACTGTATGGTTAAACCTTCCTGATTATTATCTTTTCTAAGTTTAAGCGCTTGTGTTAAATATCCAAAAACAGTTTTAGGTGTTTTTGGATTTTTTAAATCATGTTGAATTAATGGGTTTTCGACAACAAACTCCCCAGTAGCCTCATTAAAATTATAACCACCTTCGGTTATTGTTAGTGTAATTATTTTTGTTTCTGGGCTTGCCATTTTTTCTACTACGGCCCATGGATTTTCGGGCGCAAACATAACGTCTATTATAGAACCGATAACACGATTTGACAGTGAACCATCTAATTCTTTAACAATTAAAGTGTATAAACCGTCTTGTGATTTTAAAGTTTGATATATTTTTGTGTCATATTCTAATAATGCGACACCGCAAATTCCCCAATTACGCGCTTCATTTCTACGTAATAACTCATCTATATAAAAGGCTTCGTGCGCTCTGTGAAATCCACCAATACCAACATGAACAATACCCGATTTAATATTAGAACGGTTGTAATTAGGAGCCGAAACACTTTTAGAAATTTCGGTTAAATTATTTGAATTTAAATTAATCATTGTTTTATTTGTTTTCGAAACGCTGTAATAACACAGCAAAAATTATAATACCTCCTTTTACAACTTGTTGTGGATAAGATGGCACATTTAATAAGTTTAAAATATTTCCGATAAGGCCAAGTATTAAAACCCCCATTAACGTATTTATAGCTGTTCCTTTTCCTCCATTTAAACTGGCTCCACCAATAACTACAGCAGCAATAGCATCGAGCTCCCACGCCATACCCATATTTGGCGAACCTAGATTTGTTCTAGACGCAACAATTATAGCAGCCACAGCAGCCAAAGCTCCAGAAATAGCATATACTAAAAATTTATATTTTTTTACGTTAATTCCAGATAAACGAGAAGCTTCCTCGTTACTTCCCATAGCTATAATTAATCTTCCAAATACATTATAACGCAATAAAACCATAGCGCAGATTACTATTAAAAAGAAAACAATTGCAATATTTGGAATACCTAATGTAGAATTGTTTGCAAAATTTGACATAAACAAACCTCCTTTGGTTGAAAAAGTAATAGGAGAACCTTTAGAATAAATAAAAGCCATACCACGAGCCACCGTCATTAAAGCTAAAGTTGCAATAAATGGCGCCATTTTTTGAAAAGCCACCAAATAGCCTGACAAACTTCCAATAGCAAAACCAAGTACAACGGTTAGCACAATTGCCAATGGTAATGCAAATAAATTAATGAATATGGCAAAAATTACAGCTAATAAAGCCACCATGGATCCAACCGACAAATCGATACCTCCAGTTAAAATAACCAAAAGCATACCTATACTTATTACACCAATACCAGACACTTGTTTTAATAAGTTTGATAGGTTTACTGATGTAAAAAACACATCGGAAATAACTGCCGAAAAAATCAACAACAGAACGAAAATGAAAATAGTATTATATTTAACTAATAACTTTAGTAGTCCCCTTGGGCTACTAAGCTGCTCTTTTAATGATAAAGTCATTTTAAAATATTTTATTTAGTTTAATTAGGTAATTTGTTTTAGTGGTTTGCCTATAGAATAGCGTAGAATATTTTCTTCAGAAAATTGCTCTTTAGCTAGTTCGCCAAAAATAGTTCCTTGGTGCATTACTAAAATACGATCTGCTATTCCCATAATTTCTGGCATATCTGAAGATATAACCACGACACCAACACCTTTTTTAACGACTTCGTTAATAAGGTTATAAATTTCAACTTTTGCACCCACATCGACGCCTCGCGTTGGCTCATCAATAAAAATCACTTTACTATCGATACTTAACCATTTCGCTAAAGCTACTTTTTGCTGGTTACCTCCACTTAAGTTTTTTACATCGATTTCGGAACTTGGAGTTTTAATATTTAATTTACCAATAAGTCCCAATACATTTGAAAATTCCTTTTTAATATCTAAAAAACCAAAACGATTAGAGATAGCGTTGAAACTAGTAACGCTAATGTTTTTTCGTATTGAAAGTGGCAAAAACACCCCCTCCTCTTTCCTGTCTTCAGACACAAAACCTATTTCTAAACCAACCGCATCAACTGGAGAATTAGTTTTAACCTCTTTTCCGTTTAAAATAATAGTTCCAGATTGTTTCTTTTCGGCACCAAAAATAAGTTTAGCCATTTCTGTACGTCCACTGCCTCCTAAACCTGCAATTCCTAAAACTTCTCCTGGTTTAACCGAAAAACTTACATTATTAACAATATTGTCTTTACCAAATAAATTTTTAACTTCAAGTATTACGTCATCAGTAACTTCGATATCTCTTTTCGGGAACATATCTTTTAACTCTCGACCAATCATTAAACGAATAACATCGTCTGGATTTGTTTCTGAAACCGCTAAAGTTCCAGTATCTACACCATCTCGAAGCACCGTAATAGTATCGGCAATTTTAAAAATTTCTTCTAAATGATGAGAAATGTATATAATTGAAACACCTTCATTTTTTAACCTGTTTAAATTGTCGAACAATTTTTGTGCATCTTGTGGGTCGAAAACCGTTGTAGGCTCATCTAAAACCAACACTTTAGTATCCTCTGCCAAAGCCTTAGCAATTTCCACAACTTGCTTTTGCACAATACTTAAATCTCGTACAATAGCAAAAGCATCAATTTTAAAACCTAAAGAATCGATTAGTTTTTGTGCATTTTCAGTAATTTGATTCCAATTCATCCAAAATTTACTGGAACCCAATTTGTGCAAATAAATATTCTCGGCAACCGATAAATCGTTAACTAAAGACAATTCTTGATACACTACACTAATTCCTAAAACCTGACCATCATGAGTATTTTTCGGATTTATCTCGGTGCCGTTTAAAATAACTTTTCCAGAATCCTTTTGGTGTACACCACTTAAAATTTTCATTAAGGTAGATTTTCCTGCTCCATTTTCACCAAGTAAAGCATGAATTTCACCATGACCTATCTTAATGTTTACATTCTTAAGTACGGAAACAGGTCCAAAACTTTTTGAAATACCCATCATTTCTAAACGATACTTGCTTTTATCATTTTTCATAATTAAAAAGTTTTGGATTAAAAAATAGCTTTCGGGTTATAATACTTAGAAGCGTTCTGCTTAGTAATTAATACGGGTGGTGTAAAAGACGTTTTTGGGAAATCCCGTTTACCATTCATATATTGAATAGCGTATTCTACTGCATTTTTACCAATTTGCACTGGGCTGTTCATTGCTGTACAACCATAAAAATCGGTTTCCATAATATATTTAATGGCTTCCTTTTGTCCATCGGCAGCAGCCACAATTAAAATATCGTCGGTTTTACCGGCTTGTGCAATGGCTTTAATAGCTCCTAAAACACAAACATCAGATTCTGTAATAACCACATTAATATCTGGGTGAGCCACCAACACATCTTCCATTGCTTTTAAACCACCGGCGTAAGACCAATCTGTATACATTTGGGTTTTTACATTTAAATCTATTTTACCAATACTGCGTAATTGCTCTTCGGTTATTCCTTCTAAAAGGCCTTGTTTACGTGTTCTACCAACAGGATTACCAGCATTACCGCTAAGTAAGGCAATATTCATTTTTTGTCGACCAAATTTTTTAGCAAGCCATTCTCCTGCTAATGCGCCGTTTGCATGATTGTTGGATTGTATGGTAGTTACAAACTCCGCATCAGGGTTAATAGAGCTATCAAGGATAAAAACAGGAATACCAGCTTTTTTTGCCAATTTAGTTACACCTACTAAAGCCTCAGGATCTTTTGGGTTAAGCAATAAGGCATCAACCCCTTTGGTTATTAAATCTTCAACAGCAGCTACCTGTTTATTAATATCGTCTTGACCATCGGCCGATAAAAAAATCATTCCGTTTTTTTCTGTATTAGCTTTCACACTTTGAAATAATGCTTGATAATACGGTGCATTTAATGATGGTGTACAATAGCCGATTTTTTTTCCAGTTAAATCAATTTTACTAGCAATAATTTCGCCTTGAGCGTCATCACTTTGGTTTTTCGAGCCATTCCCTTCCAGTGGTTCTGCACAATTTATCACAGTTATAACCAGAAGCAACATTAAAAAAACATTCCAAATTTGTTTTGTTGTTTTCATATTAATATTATTTAGTTTAGTGTATTATTAAAATAAGGTTATATCTAACTGCAATACAGTTTTTTCCTGTTCTGGATTCCACATAGCGGTTACTTCAACAGGCATTTTATAACTTCCAATATGTATATTTTTAGACAATGCAGCACCAATATTTATTAGGTTACCAGCACCTTGCGTGTAAAATGTTTTATCGGTAAAAAACGACCAAGCACCTCCAGCGAATAAAGATAAATTATAATCGTTTTTCTGCCATACTTTACTTTTTATTTCGAAATAATGCGTCCAAGAATCTTTTAAAGAACCATCGATTTGTACTTCGTAATCACCAGATCGTCCAGCCAAAATAGTCGCTAAATAAAGTAAGGTATTATCTGTAATATTATAACCAAAGTTTAAGTCGACAAAATTGTATCCTTGTGTTTTGTCATAACTCCAATAATGCAGAACATCTCCGCGCTCTTCTACACCAGTATAGTTATTATGAGTTACTGCTTCAACAAAGAATTTATCGGAAAACCTATAAACCGCATAAATAGAAAACTCTTTATAATTGGCACTTACATATTGATTAGCATCCGGGTTATAAACATCAACAGTCGTAAAACTTGCACCGCCCCAAAAACCAAAGGTAAACTTCTTATTTCCAGTATTGTATTCTAAATTAGTAGCAAAAATAGCTCCAGGATGTACTACAAACCCATGCCAAATATGCATGTTTTTTAAGTGCCCACCTGCAGTAAAAGCCTTGTAATTATCCACTAGATCTGGATTATTAACATCCTGCGCCAATATATCGCTAGGACTTAAAAACATAAAGATAAACAACCCAAACAGCAAAACCGCGCTTCGCATCATGGAATAAATACAATCAAGCGTTTTAGTATTACAAGCAACACCCAGCTCTTTTACAAAAGTAAATTCATTTTTAATCATAACATCTTATTTAGTAGTGGTAATTTATTAAACGTACATACAACGTTTAATAACTACAAATATATAATAGATTTGAATATAAATTTTAAAAAATCACATAAAAATCAACAAAACAGCTTATTTTTAAAGAAAGTTTAAGAAATTTTAAATTTTAACAAAAATAAATCAATAAAATTTATTAAACGTTATTTATACGTTTAATAAAACAAGCACATTTACTCAATCGTAATAGTAATTTCCATAAAAACATCCATAATTATTTAAAATTATAGACTCATATAATATTGTAAGTCTATTTATATACTATTATCTTTGCACAGAATTTCAATTTAATTTATGATACATATTACGTTACCCGATGGCACGGTAAAAACATTTGAACAAGGCGTAACACCTATGGATGTCGCTAAGAGTATAAGTGAAGGTTTTGCAAGAAACGTTATATCTGCAAGATACAATGGTACAACTATAGAAACTGTAACCTCTTTAACGACAGATGGTAATTTAGTATTATTCACATGGAGAGACGATGAAGGCAAAACAGCATTTTGGCACAGTTCTGCCCATGTTTTAGCTCAGGCTATTCAAGAATTGTATCCAAACGCAAAACTCACCATAGGGCCAGCAATTGAAAACGGTTTTTATTATGATGTAGATTTTGGAGAAACATCTATTTCTGATAAAGACTTTAAAGCTATCGAAAACAAAATGCTAGAAATAGCTCGTGGAAAACACGACTTTAGCATGCGTTCTGCTACAAAAGCTGAAGCTCTTGAACTTTATAAAAGCAACGAGTTTAAAACCGAACTCATTCAAAATCTAGAAGATGGCACAATTACATTTTGCGATCATTCTACATTTACCGATTTATGTCGAGGTGGACATATACCAAACACTGGTATTATAAAAGCTGTAAAAATTTTAAGTGTTGCTGGTGCGTATTGGCGTGGTGATGAAAACAAACCACAACTTACACGTGTTTATGGAATTTCGTTCCCGAAACAAAAAGAATTAACCGAATACTTAAACTTACTCGAAGAAGCTAAAAAACGAGATCACAGAAAACTAGGTAAAGAACTAGAATTATTTACCTTCTCACAAAAAGTTGGTCAAGGCTTACCATTATGGCTTCCAAAAGGAGCCGCGTTGCGCGAACGTTTAGAAAATTTCCTAAAAGCTGCACAAAAGAAAGCCGGTTACGAAATGGTGGTAACACCACATATTGGACAAAAAGAACTTTATGTTACTTCTGGGCATTATGCTAAGTATGGCGAAGATAGTTTTCAACCTATTACCACGCCAAAAGAAGACGAAGAGTTTTTATTAAAACCCATGAACTGCCCGCACCACTGTGAAGTTTACAATAATTTCCAATGGAGCTATAAAGATTTGCCTGTTCGTTATGCCGAATTTGGTACCGTATATCGTTACGAACAAAGTGGCGAATTACATGGTTTAACTCGCGTTCGCGGTTTTACCCAAGATGATGCTCATATTTTTTGTACACCAGATCAGTTAGACTCAGAATTTAAAAACGTAATAGATTTAGTCCTTTATGTCTTTGGGTCTTTAGGTTTCGAAAACTTTACGGCACAAGTATCTGTAAGGGATCCTCAAAATCCCGACAAATACATCGGTGAGGTTGCAAACTGGGAAAAAGCAGAACAAGCCATTATTAATGCTGCTTCAGATAAAGGTTTAGATTATGTAATTGAAGAAGGCGAAGCTGCATTTTACGGTCCGAAGCTAGATTTTATGGTAAAAGATGCCTTAGGAAGACGTTGGCAGCTAGGAACCATTCAAGTAGATTACAACTTGCCAGAACGATTTAATTTAAGCTATAAAGGCAGTGATAATGAATCTCATAGACCAATAATGATTCATCGTGCTCCTTTTGGTAGTTTAGAGCGTTTTGTAGCTTTACTTTTAGAACACACAGGAGGAAATTTCCCGTTATGGTTAATGCCAACACAGGCAATTATATTATCAATAAGTGAGAAATATGAAAAATACTCCGAAAAAGTTTTAAATTTGCTAGAAAATCACGAAATTCGCGCCCTTGTAGACCATAGAAATGAGACTATTGGAAAGAAAATTCGAGAATCCGAATTACAGAAACATCCGTATATGCTTATAATTGGTGAACAAGAAGAGCAAGAAGGCAAAATTACGGTTCGTAAACATGGAGGTGAAGATTTAGGCATGATTTCTATAGACGAATTTGTAAATATTATAAAAACCGACATACAAAAAACGTTAAAATCGTTTTAAGAAACATATTATATAAAGTTTAATTTAAAATTATTACGCCATAGCAATTAGAAGAAGACAGCAACCAAGACGCGTTGTACAAGAAGACAAACATAAAATTAATTCTAAAATTACTGCACAAAAACTACGTCTTGTTGGAGACAATGTTGAAATGGGCATTTACACAAAAGGTAATGCTTTAAGAATTGCAGATGAGTTAGGCTTAGATCTTGTTGAGATTTCGCCAAATGCGGAACCTCCTGTTTGTAAAGTTATGGACTATAAAAAGTTTCTTTACGAACAAAAGAAACGCGATAAAGCTTTAAAAGCCAAAGCTAGTAAAGTAACGATTAAAGAAATTCGTTTTGGTCCTCAAACCGACGATCATGATTACGAATTTAAAAAGAAACATGCCGAAAAATTCTTAAAAGAAGGTGCTAAATTAAAAGCCTTTGTATTTTTTAAAGGACGTTCAATCATCTTTAAAGAACAAGGACAAATTTTATTGCTTCGTTTAGCGCAAGATTTAGAAGAATACGGCAAGGTAGAACAAATGCCTAAACTGGAAGGTAAACGTATGACTATGTTTATCGCTCCGCATAAAAGTTAATCACCACCTGATTTTTTTCAGGAATAGACAATAAAATGCTGAATTGGTATTACCAGTTCAGCATTAAAAATAATTAAGCGATAATTAAAACTAGGAAAAAAAATGCCTAAAATGAAAACAAAATCTAGTGCCAAAAAACGCTTTAAGCTAACTGGTACTGGTAAAATTAAAAGAAAGCACGCTTTTAAAAGTCACATCTTAACAAAGAAGTCGAAAAAGCGTAAGCTAGCGTTAACCCATGATACATTAGTACATAAGGCTGACGAGAATAACATTAAAACAATGATGCGTTTAAAGTAACATTGCTTTTAATCGGTTAAAACAATTTATAAACCCTGGAGTGTGGCAACAACGTACAATAATTAAAAGTACCGAGTTAAAAGTACCTAAATTAGGTCGCCCTCTACAAAAACATTTAAAATTATGCCAAGATCAGTAAATTCTGTAGCAAAAAGAGCCCGTAGAAAAAAGGTTCTAAAACAAGCAAAAGGTTACTTTGGACGTCGTAAAAACGTTTGGACAGTAGCAAAAAACGCGGTTGATAAAGCGATGCAATACTCGTACAGAGACCGTAGAAACAAAAAAAGAACATTCCGTGCTTTATGGATTACCCGTATAAATGCAGGTGCCCGTTTACATGGTTTATCTTATTCTCAATTTATGGGGAAATTAAAAGCTAACGAAATCGAATTAAACCGTAAGGTTTTAGCCGATTTAGCTATGAATAACCCTGAAGCTTTTAAAGCTGTTGTAGAAAAAGTAAAATAAGGCTTTAGCCTATTGTAAAACATATTCGCTTAATTAAAAATCCAACTTTTACGAGTTGGATTTTTTTTATTTAATAATTATTAAACATCACATTATTAAGATAACTGTATTTTTACACACTAATAATTTTATATGGATTTATCGAAAATTAAACTTATAGTAAGCGACATGGATGGCACGCTACTAAACTCCAACCACGAAGTAAGCAACTTATTTTTTAAACAATTTGAAGACTTAAAAAAACACAACATTATGTTTGTTGCCGCCAGTGGCCGTCCGTATTACAGTATAATTGATAAGTTAAGCACAATTAAAAACGATATTATTGTTGTTGCAGAAAATGGTGGCTTAGTAATTAATAAAAACCAGCAACTCCTCTCTACCCCAATTAACAAAACAAATTTATACAAACTCGAAAAAATAATAGACGATAACAACCACATACATCCTGTTTTTTGTACCAAAAGCAAAGGTTATTTTAAAAGTAATTCTTTTGGATATATTTCTGTTTTATCTGAATACTACCCTACTTTTAAAGTTATTGATAGTGTTAACGAAATTGAAGAAGACATTATGAAAGTTGCGCTATACCATTCTGAAGATTCCGAAAAATTCATCTATCCTTTAGTTAAATCATTTGAAAAGGATTTTTTAATTAAAATTTCCGGGAAAAACTGGTTAGATATTTCTGATACATTAGCAAACAAAGGTCATGCTTTAAAATTATTACAAGACACTTTTAATATTTCGGAAAAAGAAACTATGGTTTTTGGCGACTATAACAACGATTTAGAAATGTTAAAACTTGCCGAATTTAGTTTTGCCATGGAAAACGCTCACGATAATGTAAAGCAAACTGCAAATTATAGCACCAAAAGTAACAACGATTTTGGCGTAGAACATATTATCGGCAAACTACTTAAAGCTAAACTTTAATTTCCAAATGCCGTAATAACAACTTTTCTAGAGCCACCATAATCTCTATGTTCACATAAATAAATACCCTGCCAAATTCCTAAATTAAGCTTACCATTTGTAATTGGAATTTGTACCGAAGCACCTAATAATGATGCTTTTATATGTGCAGGCATGTCGTCTGGCCCTTCGTAAGTGTGTTTATAATATGGTGCGTTTTCTGGAACCATTTTATTAAAATAACTTTCAAAATCTAATCGCACGGTATAATCGGCATTTTCATTTATAGTTAAACTCGCCGAAGTATGTTTTATAAAAACTTGTAACTGCCCAATGTTAATATTGGATATTTCGGGTAATGCTTCTAAAATTTCAGTAGTAATTAAATGAAAACCGCGTTTAAAACTTGGTAGTTTTATTTCTTTTTGAAAAAAGGTCATGCCATCTATTTTTAAATCCTCACAATATAACTACGAACTTAATAATTTTTAAAATTGTAACGCAACCTTTTAAGCTAATCATCATCTAAATAAAAAAACATAAGCACAAAAAAAGTATGAAACTGAATTTAATAGCATTTATTTGTTTAATAACATTGTTTACAAATTGTAATGATGCATCTGACATCTCTGATGACATTTTAAACTACAGAGAAGAATGGCATTTAGTTGAAACAAATGGCGGTGTTGCTGGAATTACAAACGAATTTGAATTAAACACTATTATTTGGGAGTTTGATGGCACAAATAATACGCTAACTATTAACAACCAAAATACAGACGATACAAAAGAAGATTGCCTTGCTACAGGAACTTATACCTATGTTGAAGAAGAGATTGGTGGCTATTTGTATTTAACTATTAATGGCACCGAATATGGCTTGGTAACGTTTACATCGGTGGGCGATTTTACGCTCGATGGCACTCAACTTTCTACAGGAAGCGTAAGCGACGGATTTATTTATGATTTTAAGCGAATTCTTATTCAGGTAGATTAAATCTTTAGGTTTTTTGCTTTTTCTTTTTAGCAGCAGGAAATAATACGTTATTTAATATTAACCTATATCCTGGCGATGTTGGATGTAAATCGAGTTCGGTTTTCGCATCGCCAACTTTATGCTGATAATCTTCGGGATCATGGCCGCCATAAAACGTAAAAAAGCCTTTGCCTTTTATACCGTGAATATATTTGGCTTCTCCGTTTACCTTAGTTTCTCCCATTACTAATACATTCGATTTAATTTCGTCTCTAGAAAAAGACGTCGTTTGTCCCATAAAACCTTTAACCAAAGCCGTATGGTTTTGACATAACATGGTTGGAATTGGATCCCATTTCGCCGAGTATTCCATAAGTGTAAAATAATCGCTTGTCTTTGGAATTCGTCGCTTTTGAGTCATATCTATTGATGAAAACTCGTAAACTGTTGGACTTCTTTCTAAAGTAAAATTAGTAAAGGCAAAAGTTTTATTATAATCTATTTTATTTTGATATCCAGGATCGCTCCCATCGCCATCAAACATAGGTTCGCAAATATCTACTCCTTCGGCCGACAAAGCAATATCAAAACTATCGGTTGCACTGCACATAGCAAACATAAAACCGCCACCAACTACATAATTTCTAATCTTCAAAGCTACGGCTAACTTTTCTTCAGATACTTTATCAAAACCAAAACGTCTGGCTCTACTTTCGGCGGTTTTCTTTTCTTCTATATACCAGGATGCTGACCGATACTGTGCATAAAACTTTCCATATTGTCCAGTAAAATCTTCATGATGTAAATGCAACCAATCGAAGGCTAAAAGGCCATCGTTAAGTACTTCTTCATCGTAAATTGTTTCATAAGGTATTTCGGCATATTTTAAAACCATAGTTACGGCATCGTCCCACGGTTGTTTTCCATCGGGTGTATAAACAGCAATTTTAGGTGCTTTTTCTAACACAACGGCATCCATATTTTTACTTGGGCTACTTATTTCTTGTAATATATTTTCAGCCTTACTATTGGAGATAACTTCGAAACTTACGCCTCGTATTTGGCATTCGCGCTGTATTTCTTCGGTGTCTGGCAATAAAAAAGAACCACCTCTATAATTTAATAACCACTTTACTTTTAGTTGCCTATTTAAAGTCCAGTAAGTTATACCGTAAGCTTTTAAATGATTTTTTTGAGAATCGGCATCCATTGGTACAAGTATGTACGATGCATACGTATTTAAGTAAAATAACAGGAACAAAATTATGGCTAAGGGCTTCTTCATTAAGTAAAAGTAACTAAAATTTAAGAGTTTCATTGTTTAACTTATAGCATATGGTAAAAGCTTGTTGTAATGCGGCTGGCATTCTTCCAGCAAAGGCAATAAGTACTCTGGAAATGCTTCAGTTTTCTTTTTATATTTTGAAAATCCTGTACTTTTATGCACATTAGCATACCAATATTTCGCCCAAACTCCATCTTCTGGCCTCGCTCCTATGTTCCATTGTAGCATATTTTTGTTAAAATCAATATTGGCTTTATTACAAAACGCACGTAACACCTTTTCAGGATTTTGTAATAGTTTTGTTGAATCGAGCACAATTGGTTTAATATTATTCGATTTAAAATAAGCTATTAATTCACTGTGCTGTGCATACCCAATATCGTTAATAGTTGGGTTTTCAATAACTTTTGCGAATGAAGGAATCATGTCTTCAGGATTTCGAATTAAAATTACATTAACTACATCCTTCATAAACTCCCGATCTAAATCTAACAAATGATGCGTCATGTTTTTAAAGAATAAAACGGGTTTACTTGTTTCTTTCATCATCGATTCAATCACTTTTTCACCATTGTTTTCCATAGACTTTAATATGTCTTCCGACCCCGGATGATATTCCTTAGCTTGTGTATTACTTAAATAATATGCGTACAAAGGTTCATCGAAAACTTTGGTGTCTTCACGCTGCGCGAAAGCATACATTAAAGCTGTTGAAATATTTCGCGGTCCAGACCACAAGTAAATTCTTGTTATATCTTTCATTCTAACCGTTATTATTTACGTAATCTTCAATTAAGTTGTTATACAAAGTGCTTAGTTTTCTGGTAAAATCACCATAAGATTTTTTCCCAATAGTTCGTCCGTCAATTTTAGTAACCGGTGTTAAACCACCAAAAGTTCCGGTAACAAAGGCTTCATCGGCTCCGTAAACATCAAAAAGAGAAAAGTCTTTTTGTTTACAAATAATATTATTTTTTTCACAAGCTTCAATTACTTTTGCTCTGGTAATACCATTCATACAATATGCACCAGTCGAGGTCCAAACTTCATTATTTGTTACAATAAAAAAGTTAGTAGCATTACATGTAGAAACAAAGCCGTTTACATCTAGCATTAAAGCTTCATCGGCACCAGCTTCAATAGCTTGTATAAGGGCTTGAACTTCGTGAAGTTTACTGTGGCAATTTAATCTAGGATCTAAATAATCTGGCGAACCACGACGAATGGTACTTGTAAATAAGGTAATTCCTTTTTCTTTACTTTCGGTTGATGCTTTTTTAAATTCTGGAACAATAACCACATTTGGACCAGATATGGTTAATCTAGGATCTTGAGATGGTGTTTTTTTAATTCCTCGGGTAATCATGATGCGTACGTGCACATCATCATGCATATTATTTAATTTTAAGGTGTTCCAAACCTCTTTTTCTAATGCTTCTTTTGTAAAAGGAAATGTTATACCAACAGTTGCAGCAGCTTGCCATAGTCGTTCAAAATGGTCCTCTAAAAAAACTAAAACGCCATTATGTAAACGTAAGGCTTCCCAAATACCATCTCCTACTAAATAACCGCTATCGAAAACTGAAATTTTAGCATCATTTCTGGAGAAAAACTCGCCATTAATGTAAATTTTTATATTCTTATTCCGGATATCTTCTAAAGCATTATGAGTTCCATGAACCATAGATTTTTCTTTTTATTGAATTGAAAAAGAAAGGTAATAAAACTAGAAGATTTATGCTAAGAAATTAAATCAGATATTTGTTTGGTACTAGGAAATTGCTCAAAAATAATTTTGAGAAAAACCGTAATTGGAATGGCCATAATTAAACCTGGAATTCCCCATAAAAAGCCCCAAAACATGAGCATTATTAAAACGGTAATTACGTTTATTTTAAAAGATTTCCCCATAAATATAGGTTCTAAAATCGCTCCAAATAACACCTGAACACCAGAAATAACTAAAATAAAGAAAAATAAAATACTTGTTGGATCGAGCTCTATAAACGCAAAAACTGACAACGATAATACGGCAATAAACGAGCCTACCATTTGCACAAAATTAATAACAAAAGCAAAAAGACCCCAGAAAATTGGAAAACTCACATCGAAAAAATAGCAAGCCAATCCGGTGCCAACACCAGTTAAAAAACTTACTAAAAACTTTACCTTTATAAAAGTATTTAGTTCTTTTTGAATTTTACTATAGGTTAACAACGAGGTTCTTTTTTGCTTTAAAACTACCTTGTTTAAAACATCGTGCATGTTAATAGATTCTGCTAATAATAACACTACGAAAAAAACGGTCATTAATACGCCAGTTAAAAATTTATTTAAAAACCCAACTGTTGTTCCTATATTTTCCTTTTTTACAAATTGAGATATTAAACTTTTATCTCTATTTATAACTAAACCAAAAGTATTTTCTAAATATACGGTCGCTTGATTAAGTTTAACTTCAGCATCAGTAAAAAACGTAGTGTCGCTAGATAATATTTGTTTACTAGAAAGTTTTATAAGTTCAATCCCTACAGCTAAACCACAAGAAATTAACAAAAAAACTATTATTATGCTAACTACTTTAGGCACTTTTCGTTTAGACAAACCGCGCATAATTGGCAGAAACAACAAGGCTATGAACATGGCAAAAACCAATGGAATAAATATAAAAGATAGCACTTTTAACAAGTAAAACACAATAGGAATTACGATAATTAAAAGTAAAATATTAGTAGTTTTACGCTCTTTTAGCATAGTTACTTTGAAAGATTAAATTTTAAGAAAGTAAGTTTCAGGCCTTAAAACGGTACTTCATCATCGTTCTGATCATTTAAAGCACTTCCAAAAGCTTGATCTGGTGTAGCACTAAAATTACTTGAGGAAAAACCATCATCTGAACTATTATTCATTTTAGAATGAAATTCGAAAGGCGAATCGAAATCATCTAAATTATCAAACTTACCTAAGTGTCCTAAGAATTTCAATCGAATATTCTCTAAGCCACCGTTACGGTGTTTAGCAATAATAAATTCGGCCTGACCTTCGGTTGGCGAACGTTCTTCATCATCCCATTCATCAATTTTATAGTATTCCGGACGGTAAATAAAGCTAACAATATCGGCATCTTGCTCGATTGCTCCAGATTCACGTAAATCGGAAAGTAAAGGACGTTTACTCCCGCCACGGGTTTCCACAGCACGCGATAACTGCGATAATGCAATTACCGGCACATTAAGTTCTTTTGCCAAGGCTTTAAGGTTACGCGAAATCATAGATATTTCCTGTTCACGGTTACCGCCATGACTATTTCCTCCTGTCATTAATTGCAAATAATCAATCATTATTAATTTAATGCCATGCTGCGAAGCCAAACGGCGTGCTTTGGCACGTAAATCGAATATGGAAAGTGACGGAGTATCATCAATAAACAATGGTGCTTTTTCTAAACTTTTAACTTTTACGTTAAGTTGTTCCCACTCGTGTTTTTCTAATTTACCTGTTCTTAATTTTTCTGAAGAAAGCCCAGTTTCACTCGAAATTAAACGCGTAATTAACTGTACTGAAGCCATTTCTAACGAGAAAAAAGCCACTGGCATATTTTGATCGACAGCAATATTTCGCGCCATAGATAAGGTTAAGGCTGTTTTACCCATACCCGGACGAGCAGCCACAATAATTAAATCTGATGGTTGCCATCCCGAAGTTAATTTATCCAGTTTTGTGAAGCCAGTTGGAATACCACTTAAGCCTTCTTTATTGGAAATTTCTTCAATTTTCTTTTTAGCTTGAATTACTAATTCTTGCGCCGTTTCACTAGATTTTTTTATGTTTCCTTGTGTAACTTCGTAAAGTTTAGATTCAGCAGTATCTAATAAATCAAAAACGTCTTTAGTTTCGTCATAAGCTTCTTCAATAATTTCACTTGAAATTTTAATTAAACTACGCTGAATATATTTCTGTAAAATAATACGCGCATGAAACTCAATATGTGCCGAAGAAGACACTTTTTGTGTTAAAGAAATAAGATAAAAGTCGCCACCTGAAAGTTCTAGTTTTCCACTTTTCTTTAACTGTGAGGAAACTGTTAATAAGTCTATAGGTTCGCTATTTTCGAATAACTGAAAAATAGCTTCAAATATATGTTTATGCCCTTCTTTGTAAAAAGCATCTGCACTTAAAATATCAATTACTTCATCAACACCTTTTTTGTCAATCATCATAGCTCCCAACACAACCTCCTCTAAATCAAGAGCTTGAGGTGGAATTTTCCCCTTCTCTAAGTTAATAAGTGTGCTTCTATCAACTTTATATCCTTGTAAATGATTAGGTTGTTTCATAGCTACGAAAGTAAGTAAAAAGAAATGAAATTAGTTTAAAAAATAGTGAGGATTGTTCACTAAGCGTTAACAATTTAACTGTTAATAACTTAAATATATTGTTAATAAGCACAAAAAAAATCTGAAGTTGTTAACTACAGATTTTTTATTAAATATGTATTTTTTTGGATTAGTCCTTAAACACACCCATTTGCGAATACTTCTCCATTCGTTGCGCCACTAAATCTTTGGTCGATAACGTTTTTAAAGCTTCATAGGTTTTAACAATTTTATTACTAACAGTAACAAACGTTTTTGCTCTATCTCTATGTGCTCCGCCAACAGGTTCTTTAATTATTTCGTCTACAACTTTAATTTTTTTAGCATCGCTAGCTGTTAACTTTAAAGCCTCGGCTGCTTGTTCTTTATATTCCCAACTACGCCATAAAATAGACGAACAGTTTTCTGGTGAAATAACAGAATACCAAGTGTTTTCTAACATAAGCACTTTATCTCCTACACCAATACCTAATGCACCACCCGATGCTCCTTCTCCAATAATAACAGAAATAATTGGCACTTCAAGACGCGTCATTTCAAGAATATTTCTTGCAATAGCTTCTCCTTGACCGCGTTCCTCGGCTTCTAGACCTGGATACGCACCAGGAGTATCAATAAAAGTGACAACAGGAATACCAAATTTTTCGGCTGATTTCATTAATCGTAATGCCTTTCGATACCCTTCTGGGTTCGCCATACCAAAATTTCTATACTGTCTTGTTTTTGTGTTGTAGCCTTTTTGCTGACCAATAAACATAAAACTTTGATCGCCAATTTTACCTAAACCACCAACCATAGCTTTATCGTCTTTAATATTTCGGTCGCCATGCAATTCTAAAAACGAATCGCCACAAATTGCCTTAATATAATCTAACGTATAAGGACGGTTAGGGTGACGCGATAATTGTACACGCTGCCACGGTGTTAAGTTTTTATAAAGATCCTTTTTAGTCTCTGCAAGTTTTTTTTCTATTTGTGAACAGGTTTCAGTAACATCTACTTCACTCTCTTCACCAATAATTTTACATTTGTCTAATTGGTCTTCTAGTTCTTTTATTGGGAGTTCAAATTCTAAATATTCCATAAGAATTTATTAATGATTTTTTAAATTTTGGTTAGTGTACAAATATAAAAACTTTATGGCTTTTAATTGCTAAGTAAGTTTTGTTTTTCGCTTTCTTCTATATTTTAAAGCTGCATTTAACAAAATAACACTTAAAATAATGCTAGCTCCTAAGTAAAAATTTGGTGTCATTTTTTCCTTTTCAGGGAATAATATTACGGCTAAAATTATACCATAAATAGGTTCTAAATTATAGGTTAACACAACGGTATACGGGCTAATATCCTTCATTATGTAAACTGAAGCGATAAAGGCATAAGTAGTACAAACAGATGCTAAAATAAACAGATACAAAAAATCGGGTTTGCTCAAACTAAAAAACTGTACAGAAAACCCTTCTTTAAAAATAAAGATATAAACTGAAATAAACAAAACACCGCTTAAAAACTCGTAAAACGATATTACTGTAGCCGAATGTTTTTTTAAAAAACTACCGTTTAACACTGCAAATAACGAGGACAAAAATGCTGAAAGAATACCTAATATAATACCCTTTAAATATTTTAGTTCGCTTTGTGTGATAATAACAACACCAATAACTACAATTAATCCGAAAAGAATTTCGTACCAAATAATGCGACGTTTGTAAATAATGGGTTCTATAAAAGATGCAAAAAAAGCACCCGTAGAAAACATGGCTAACGCAATGGAAATATTAGCCACATCGATAGCTCCAAAAAAAGTAATCCAGTGCAAAGCAATAATTATTCCTGCAAGCGCTAGCTTTAAAACGGACTTTAACTCAATTTTTAAACTTATTTTGGCAACTTTAACATAAATAAGCATTAAAACCGAAGCAAATACCATACGAAACCAAACTAATGGTACTGCAGTAATAGAAATTAGTTCTCCTAGAATAGCCGTAAAACCAGCTATTAAAACTAATAGATGTAAATGTAAGTAGCTTTTTAAATTAGCGCTTGGCATTGTATAACAAATAAATAGCTAAGATGCTAAAAATAAAGTTTGGAAACCAAACAGCAATTATTGGTGAGAAATTGGACTGTTCTGCCATAACGCTAAAAATTTTATCGAAAAACACAAAAACCATGGCTATACAAATACCCAAAGCCAAATTAACACCCATGCCTCCACGACGTTTAATAGACGATACGGCTACGGCAATTAAAGTTAGAATAAATACAGAAACTGGTAAACTCCATTTTCGATACAAAACCAATTTAAAACGCCCCACATTCGATGATCCTCTAGACTCTTCTTTTGCAATAAAGCGTTTTAAGTCGCCGTACATTTTAGTTTCGGCCGCGAAAATTTCAGGAATTAAATCGTCTACCTCGAAACTAAAAACGGTATCTTTTTTCTTTAAAATTTCAAGCTCATCGTTGGTTTCACCAATGGTTCGCTTAACGTAATTTGTTAGCGTATATGTGGAGTCTGCTTCGTTGTATATAATATTTGAAGCATACATTTTGTATTTTAATTGGTCGTCTTCAAAATGCTCTAAAGTAAAATTAGAACCTTTGTTTCGTTTTACATCAAAATAACTCACATAAATAATGTCGTTGTCGTTAATTTGTCTAAAAACATTGGTGTTTTCAACAACACCTTTATTCCTTTTAAAATATTTATAACTAAAGTTATTAAAACCTTCACTGGCCTTTGGCGCTAAAAACAAGCCTAAAACAATGGCTAAAATTCCAACTATGGTTGCCCCAATCATATACGGGCGTAAAAACCTATAAAAAGATACACCAGAACTTAAAAAGGCAATAACTTCGGTATTATTGGCTAGTTTTGATGTAAACCAAATTACAGAAATAAATAAAAATAAAGGAAATAGAATGTGTGCAAAATAAATGGTAAAGTCTAATAAATACAAAAGCACTTCGTTTAGTGGCACTTCGTTTTCAAGGATTTTACCAATTTTTTCGGCTAAATGCACTGTAATTCCAATAGGAATAAACAGTAATAACATCATAAAAAATGTAAGTAAATAACGCTTTAATATGTACCAGTCTAATATTTTCATTTGCTTTTAGCCTCTAAAAAAATGCTTATTGTGTTAAAAACTATTCTTTATTAATTGACAAATGATCTGTATTTATAATCGTTTGTCCATTTGTTTTACCATTTTATCTTTCCACGCTCTAAAATCTCCTGCTAATATATGTTTTCTAGCTTCGCGAACCAACCACAGGTAAAACCCTAAATTGTGAATTGTTGCTATTTGCTTACCTAGCAACTCATTAACCGTAAATAAATGCCTTAAATAAGCTTTACTGTACTCGGTATCTACAAATGTTATACCCATTTCGTCGATAGGTGAAAAATCTTCAGCCCATTTTAAATTTTTAATATTTATAGTTCCGTGTGCTGTAAATAACATGCCATTTCTAGCATTTCTAGTTGGCATAACACAATCGAACATGTCTACACCTAACGCTATATTTTCTAAAATATTGATTGGTGTACCTACACCCATTAAATATCTGGGCTTTTCTTCTGGTAAAATGCTACAAACCACATCGGTCATAGCATACATTTCTTCGGCAGGTTCTCCAACCGAAAGCCCGCCTATAGCATTACCAACAGCCCCAGAATTTGCTATATATTCTGCCGATTGTTGTCTTAAATCTTTATACGTACTACCTTGTACAATTGGGAAAAAAGCTTGATTATACCCATATTTTAATGGCGTTTTTTCAAGATGATTTATGCATCTATCTAACCATCGATGCGTCATATGCATAGAACGTTTGGCATAATTATAATCGCAAGGATATGGCGTACACTCATCGAAAGCCATAATAATATCGGCACCAATAGTCCGTTGAATTTCCATAACATTTTCTGGAGTAAACGTATGATAACTTCCATCGATGTGGCTTTTAAATTTTACTCCTTCTTCTTTAATTTTTCTGTTCGCCGAAAGTGAATAAACTTGGTAACCTCCAGAATCGGTTAAAATATTGCGATCCCAATTCATAAATTTATGAAGTCCTCCTGCTTTCTCAAGCACTTGAGTTTGCGGACGTAAATACAAATGATATGTATTACCCAAAATAATGTCTGGATTTATATCATTTTTTAATTCGCGCTGATGCACACCTTTAACAGTGGCTACAGTGCCAACAGGCATAAATATTGGAGTTTCTATAACCCCATGATCTAAAGTTATTTTACCGGCTCGGGCTTTGCTATTGGGGTCTTTTGCGTTTAATTCAAATTTCATCAGTTCCTTCTGTAAGGCTGCAAAGATAATCACTATAAAAATGAAATTAATTATTAAAGCCGAATTTATTCCCCGTAAAGGAGATAAAAATATTACGACATTTTAAAACTATTTAAGAAGAATAATTTGATTGAATATTCTATTTTTAAGCATAGAAAACTTTGTTTAATTTAAAGAAGTTAGAAAATAATATTGGTTTGGCAACGTTTTTGATTGTACAAACGAAATCTTAAAAACGAACATTATGAACATTTTTAAAACAAATCAACATCGTGTAAATTGTAAAACTTTAATGAGCAAAAAACTAATTTTAGTTTTAATTGCAATTGTTAGTATTCCTGCATTAACTATGGCGCAAACGGCTAGTGGTTTTGGTATAAAAGGTGGCATTAACTATAGTGCAAATGGCGATTATTTTAACTCGGCAGCCAACTCGTACGAACACCCAGATAGAAATATTGGTTATCATTTTGGAATTTTTGGAAAAATGGGTACTAAAGTATTTTTTAGACCAGAATTGGTTTATACAAGCACAAAAAGTGATTATAGAAATGATGAATTTAGCATGCAAAAACTAGATGCTCCTATTTTATTGGGCGCCAAAATTATTGGCCCAATTAGTGTTTTTGCAGGCCCATCGTTACAATATATTTTAGATTCGGAATTTGACGATATTACTTTAGGAGAAATTGAAGAAGATTTCTCGGTAGGTTTAAATTTTGGTATTGGATTAAGTTTAAAAAAGATTGGTATTGACTTGCGTTACGAACGTGGTTTTAACGATAATGAAACCGAATTTATTCATAGTAATGTAACTACTCAAGACCGACTAGATACGCGTCCAGATCAATTAATTTTGAGTTTGTCTATTATTTTGTAGACCTTTAAATTACTGCATAAAAAAACCATCTAGAAACCCGATTTGTCATCCTGAACTTGTTTCAGGATCTTAACAAATTTAGTTTAAGATAAACTAAGATTCTGAAATTAATTCAGAATGACATTTGTTAACCGGTTTCGAGATGGTTTTTTATTATTCTTATTCGTCGTCTAAAGTAGATAACGTATCGTCTGCATCGAGGTAATTAGGAATACCATTGCCGTTTGAATCGTCGTTAGTTGGGTCGCCGTCTTCATCTATATCTTCATAAATTGTAGCTACGCCGTCTCCATCATCATCAAAATCAACATAATCAGGAGTTCCGTCACCATCCGTATCATCATCATTAGCATTCTCTAAATCATCATAATCAATTGTAAATTCGCCATCGCTTCCCGCAACACCATCAACTGTAAAAATATCTTCTAAGTACGATGGTACACCATCGCCATCGTGATCGTTTACAAAAGTATTATACAATTCAAACTTAAAAATCAAAGGGGAATAAGCAGAAACTCCAGTAATAGCACTTGCAAAATAGGCTAAACCAGAAGGTGCAAACATAACACCTGTGCCGTGGTTAAAATAATCTACAACACCATCTGGCTGCTCAACAAAACCTTCAGCAACTTTAAAACTTGGCAATACTTTTCTCCAAATTGGTATTAAACCAAAGGTGTTTATTCCGTCGCCAATCATATCAAATTCAACAGGACTTACCGAACTATCGAACACCTCATCGTAAAGATCTAAACCTTCATAACTTACCAATATATTATCGGAAAAATTAGGCGATTTACCTTCGGCATAACCTTCATTTAAAACTAAAACGTAATATTCGTAATCTGTTTCAGAATAAACCACAGTTCTTGTTTCAACAGCATTAATTAATAATGAATCTGCATCACTCGATATAACCTCATCTGTAATTTCAGTAAATACTAAATCGGCAATTTTAGGGTTTGTATTGCCATCAAAATCACTTTTATTATAATAATGCGTACTTAAATAATCTACTAAAGAATCCTTATCATCTTCTTGTTGCTCGTCTCTATCTCTAATTTCGATAGTTGTAGTTGTTGCGTCGTCATCTTTTTTACAAGACACAAAACCAATAATTAATACTAAAATTAATAAAGTAACTTTTTCTAATCTCATTATTGCGTATTTTTGAAGGCGCAAGATACAATTTTAATACATTCTTGCACAATAACATTAACGTAGTTTTTATAATAAAAATATGCGAATTGATAAGTTTTTATGGTGTGTACGGTATTACAAAACGCGAAGTTTAGCTACAACAGCTTGCAAAAAAGGACAAGTTAGAATTAATGGTGATTCGGTAAAACCTAGTCGAGAGGTTTATGCCCAAGATACTATTGATGTAAGAAAAAATCAAATTAACTACAAGCTTAAGGTTAACGATATTCCACCCAATAGAGTTGGTGCAAAACTGGTTGATATTTACAGAACCGACATTACACCAAAAACTGAATTTGAGGCTCAAGAGCTACTAAAATTCTCGAAAGATTATTATCGTAAAAAAGGTACCGGACGACCTACTAAAAAAGATAGGCGCGATATTGATGATTTTTATGATGAAAATGAGTAATTTTATGACTTAATTTTACAATTTACAATTATGACGGTGAAGAATAATGTTATACTTAATCATGAAGAAATAAATGATAAGATAAGACGCATTGCTTTTCAAATATATGAAACCAACGTTTACGAAACCGAGGTGGTTTTGGCTGGTATTGATAAAAATGGCTATATTTTTGCAAAAAAATTGAAAAGTATGCTTGAAAAAATTTCGAGCATAAAGCCTATACTTTGTAAAGTTAGTATCGATAAAAAAAATCCGCTTGCCGAGATAAAAACTTCGGTTTCGGAAGCAGATTACATGAATAAATCGGTTGTTTTAGTCGATGATGTTTTAAACTCTGGAACGACTTTAATTTATGGCGTTAAACATTTTTTAAATGTGCCTTTAAAACAATTTAAAACAGCTGTTTTAGTAAACAGAAATCATAAAAAATATCCCGTAAAAGCCGATTTTAAAGGTATTTCGTTGTCAACATCGTTACACGAGCACATTAATATTGTGTTAGAAGGTAAAACTTTTGAGGCCATTTTAGAATAGCTTCGTAGTAATTTCGTTTACAATATCCTTTTTTGATTTATTATCGGTTGAAATAACAACTTCTGCCTGATTATAAAATGCAGAACGCTCAAATAAATGCTTGCCTATAAACTCGGTAAGCTCCTCCTCTGTTTCAAGATGTGCAATTAATGGTCGTTTGGCTTTCTTTTTAATTAGTTTTTTAACCAATGTTGGTAACGAAGCTCTTAAATAAATACTAGTTGCATGTTCTTCATTTAAAATTAGCTCCATATTATTTCCAAAACAAGGTGTGCCGCCACCGAGGGATAAAATAATTTGAGACTCCGAAGCTAATAATTCTTTTAAATAATGCGTTTCTTGCTTTCTAAAATAGATTTCTCCTTTATTTTTAAAAATTTCTGTAACGGTTAATTGTTCCTTTTCTTCAATATAATCATCTAAATCTACTAAATCGCATTTAAGCTTTTCGGCCAATTTTTTACCTATTGTAGACTTTCCAGAAGCCATATACCCAATTAAAATTATTATCATTTTTTACCTTACAAATTGATTATTAAAAACATAGAATAAGCGGGTGCAAAAAAACGAAAAAAATTTTAAAAAAAGTATTGTTTAATTGAATAAAGGTTCTATATTTGCACCCGCAAACGAGAAACATTATCGCCTTGCAAGACCGGGTAGCTCAGTTGGTAGAGCATCTCCCTTTTAAGGAGAGGGTCCTGGGTTCGAGCCCCAGCCCGGTCACAAAAACCTTGTTAAACTAACAAGGTTTTTTTTTTGCTTAAAATTATAATAAACGCTTATTTTAGCAATACAAAAACCGCGCACGTGGCGGAATTGGTAGACGCGCTGGCTTGAGGGGCCAGTATTCGTTTAGAATGTGGAAGTTCGAATCTTCTCGTGCGCACTTTATCTCCTTTAAAAACACATTGACTACAGTTAAATTTCCTGCACTTTATCGATAATTATTACTTGGTAGAGATTTCTAGGCATTACTCACAAAATTTATCTTTACATTTATTCTTATTAAAAATCGCTAATATTAAGTTGTAATAAACTTAGGATAAATGATGCCTCAAACCAATTTATACCAATTATTTGAAAATACTGCAAACCGTTATCCCGACAATGTCTGTATTGTTCTAAATAACAAAAGCATAACCTATAAACAAGCTGCTCTCGAAGTTAATAGAAGACATAATAAAATAAATAGATTAATTGCTCAAGAACAAATTGTAGGTATTTCCACAACTAGAAGTATTGATCAAATAATTAACCTATTAACTTTATTTAAAGCCAATAAAGCTTATTTACCTTTAGATTTTAACTACCCCAACCAACGATTAAATGCTATAATTAATAATGCAAAACTAAAAGTTTGTTTAACAGATGAAGCCGAAGAAGCTAAAGCAAATAGTTTAGGTTTATTAACCGTAAACAGTAACTACAATGCTTCTAATTTAGAAGATAAAAATACTCCTAATTCTTTAGCATATATTTTATACACATCTGGTTCAACGGGTGAACCTAAAGGGGTTAGCATGGGCAAAAACGCTATTTTTAACCTATTGGAATGGCAAAACAATAATTCGGTTAGTACAATCCATACTAAAACATTACAATTTGCTCCTTTAAGTTTCGATGTGTCTTTTCAAGAAATTATGGCAACCTTTAACTCTGGAGGCACTCTCGTTTTAATTAACGATTCCCTAAGGTTAAATATGGACGATTTGCTTGTTTATATAAAACAGCAAAAAGTAAACCGACTATTTTTACCTTTTGCTGCTTTGCAAGCCATAGCAGAGATAGCTGTAAACACCAATGTATATCCAGAATCATTGAAAGAAATTATGGCCGCTGGAGAACAACTTAAAATAACGCCTCAAATAAAAACATTTTTTAATAATTTAAACCATTGTATTTTATATAACCAATATGGTCCTACAGAATGCCATGTTGTAACCGAGCTAAAATTAACTGGCCCTCCAAACACATGGCCCGCTTTACCTTCTATTGGTAAACCTATTTTAAATGCAGAAATTTTAATTTTAAATAAAGATTTAAAACCTTTACCTAACGGGGAGCAAGGTGAATTATGTATCACTGGCACACCCTTAGCCGAAGGTTATTTAAATAATCCTTCCCTAACAAACGAAAAGTTTGTAGACTGGACCAATGCTGATGGTAAAACACTAAAAATTTATAGAACTGGTGATATTGCAAAATATTTACCCGATGGAAATATCGAATTTTTAGGACGACAAGATGACCAAGTAAAAATTAGTGGTCATAGAATAGAATTAGCCGAAATAGAAATTGCTGTAAACAATATAAATAACGTGCAACAAACTGTTGTTTTAGCTGTACAAAACATGCAACAAACACAGTTGGTAGCTTACGTTCAATTTAACAATAAACACCTTTCCATCTCTAAAATTAAAGAAGAAACAGGTAATGTTTTACCAGAATACATGATGCCTTCTTTATTTATTGAAGTTGAAGATTTTCCGCGTACAGCAAGCGGAAAAATCAATAAAAAAGCACTACCTAAACCAGAATATAAACGTCCAGAAAACGCACCTGTATTAAAAAAAGCAACAACTAAAACTCAAAAAATAATTGTTAAAATTTGGGAAGACTTATTAGGCATTCCAGAAATAGGTATTTACGATAATTTTTTTGATATGGGCGGCACTTCGCTCCTAGCCCAAAAAATAAGCATTAAAATATCAAAAGAAACAAACAAAAAACTTCCGGTTACTAAAATTTATCAATTTCCTACCATTGAAGCATTAAGTTTCATTTTAGAAGGTAAAACTTTAGATACCAAGAATCAATTCTTTAAAAAAATCACGAGTTTAGACAACCGAGATATTGCCATTATTGGTATGTCTGGAAGATTTCCTGGAGCCAATACAATAACCGAGTTATGGGATGTTTTAAAAAATGCTAAAGAAACCATTCGTTTTTTCTCTCATGAAGAATTAGATAAAACGATTCCAGAACATATAAAAAACAATCCGCAGTATGTAGCAGCACGCGGCATTATACCAACTGCAAAAACGTTTGATGCTGCCTTTTTTGGCTTAAACCCTAAGCTTGCTGCGTGTATGGATCCGCAGCAACGCTTATTTTTAGAAATTGCTTGGGAGGTTTTAGAACAAACTGGCTATTTACCCGAACATTTTAATGGTAGTGTAGGTGTTTATGCCGGGGTTGGAATGAATAGCTATTTCAAGAAAAACATATTACCAAATCAAGATGTTTTAAATAGTATTGGCGACATTCAAGCCGATTCTGTTAACGAAAAAGACTATATCGCCACACGAACCGCATATCATTTAAATTTAAAAGGACCAGCGGTAAGTGTACATTCGGCATGCTCTACATCGTTGTTAGCTATTGCTCATGCTGTAGAAGCGCTTCGAAATAATTTATGTGAAGTCGCCATTGCTGGTGGAGCCAGTGTAACCGCTCCTATTAATTCTGGACACTTATATCAAGAAGGCTCAATTATGAGTCCAGATGGTCATTGCCGCTCGTTCGACGCCCAAGGAAAAGGCACCGTTTTTAGTGATGGTGCAGGAGTTGTATTATTAAAACGTTTAGAAGATGCCCAAAACGATGCTGATACTATTTACGGAATAATAAAAGGTATAGGCATTAATAACGATGGCGGAAACAAAGGCAGTTTTTCTGCTCCAAATGCTACAGGACAAACAAACGCTATAAAAAAGGCATTATTTGATGCCGATGTTTTACCTGAAACCATTAGTTATGTTGAAACTCATGGTACTGCGACACCAATTGGCGACCCTATTGAATTTGAAGGGTTAAATGATGCTTTTGGTGAACAAGAAGAAAAACAATTCTGCGCCATAGGGTCTATAAAAAGCAACATGGGGCATTTAACGGCAGCTGCAGGCGTTGCAGGGTTAATAAAATCGGTTTTAGCTTTACACAACAAACAAATTCCTGCATCGCTTGGTTATAAAACCCCTAACCCACAAATAGACTTTAAAAATAGTCCGTTTTATGTGAACGCTCAATTACAAAACTGGAAATCCGCTACAGTAAGACGAGCTGGTGTAAGTTCGTTTGGTGTTGGTGGCACAAATGTTCATGTTGTTTTAGAAGAATTTGAGAATAACAATAACACCATTACCCCTACCAAATTCAGTTATATTTTACCATGGTCTGCTAAAACCGAAACAAGTGTAAACGCATATGCCGATAGTTTAATAACCTATTTAGAACAAAATCCGGAAACACATTTAGGCCGTCTATCCTATACCCTAAATAAAACTAGAGCGAAGTTTAAACATCGAAAATATATAATTACAGACTCGGTTGAAAATGCTATCGATCAATTAAAACTTAAGGATTTTAAACCCGTTAACACAAACACATATTCACCTAGTGAATTGGTGTTTATGTTTCCTGGTCAAGGTGCTCAATTTTTAAACATGGGGAAAGCTTTATACGAAAACGAACCAGTTTTTAAAGAAGCTGTCGATAAATGTGCCTTAATATTAATCCCAATTCTTAATGAAGATATAAGAAATATAATTTACCCTAACAACAGCAATGAAACAGCCAAAACGCTTCTAAAAGACACCAAATACACCCAACCTGCTTTATTTATTATAGAATATGCTTTAGCTCAACTTTGGTTGCATTGGGGTTTAAAACCTACTGCGTTTTGTGGACATAGTATTGGGGAATTTGTTGCAGCACATTTAGCAGGTGTTTTCAGTCTAGAAGATGCCTTAAAATTAATAGCTACCAGAGGAAAACTTGTTAGTGAATTACCTAAAGGAAGTATGCTTTCTGTAAGACTTTCGGTTGAAGATATAAAACCTATTTTACCAAAATCTCTTTCTATAGCTGCAGCAAACTCCAGTGTTTTATGTGTTGTTTCCGGCGAAGACGAGGCTATAAAAAACTTTAGCGCTAAATTATCACAGGATAATATTGTTAACAAACAACTTTTAACCAGTCATGCTTTTCATTCAAGTATGATGAATCCTATACTAAACGACTTTAAAAAGGTCTTTAAAAACATGGAATTGAATGCTCCTTCAATACCAATTTCATCAACTGTAACTGGCACATGGTTAAAAGCAGAAGAAGCGACTAATCCGGATTATTGGGTTAATCATTTAAGAGAAACAGTACAGTTTTCAGAAGCCATAAAAACAATATTAAATCTTAACGATGTTGCTTTATTAGAAGTTGGACCTGGCAAAGCACTTACGACGTTAACCAAACAACAAACACTAGCTAAACATAAAATAGTTTTACCAAGTTTAACCATTCCGAAGGATAAAGAAACCGCTTACGACCTTATACTAAACACCGTTGGGCAATTATGGATAAACGACATATCGGTTAACTGGGACTCGTTTTTTAATACCAAAAACATACAACGACTTAACCTTCCTGCTTACGCATTCGATAGAAAATTATGCTGGATAGAACCAATTACACCACATCAAAATGTATCTTTTATTGAAGAAAATAAACAGAGTACACTAATTGAAAACAATAGTCCAGTAGCCGAACAGACAAACAAGATTACACCAATGAGGAAACCTGCATTACTTAATAAAATTTCTGAAATTATTACCAATTCATCGGGAATAGAAATTGAATCTACCGATTACAATTATAGTTTCCTAGAACTCGGACTCGATTCTTTAATATTAACTCAAATTGCTTTAACCTGCAAAAACGAATTTAATATTCCTATTTCATTCCGCCAGTTAAATGAAGAGCTAAGTTCTCCCGAACTTCTTGCCTCTTTTTTAGATAATCACCTTCCAAAAGAAGCTTATGCAACGCAACAATTAGCAAATAATAATCTCGTTAATTTAAATCAATCAAACAATAATCAATTTAACGAATCAACTAATCATACGGCGTTAGACTTAATTACGCAACAACTTCAGTTATTAGGAAAGCAAGTTGAATTACTTCAAAAAGGAAATAGTGCTACACCAATAATAAACCCTAATTATAGTGCAGATAATTCTAGCGCAAACCAATTTGTTAAAGCAGAAAGCAAGCATACCATTTTAACAGAAGAAGAACAAAAAGAGCATAAAAAACCCTTTGGAGCTTCTCCTAAAATTGAAAAACAATCAACCGAGCTAGCCGAACAGCAATCGGACTTTTTAAAACAATTAATTACAGATTATAATAACAAAACTAAGGCCAGTAAAAATTTCACTCAAGAACACCGAAAACACATGGCCGATCCTCGTGTGGTGAGTGGCTTTAAGCCAACAGTAAAAGAGCTTATTTACCCTATTGTTATAGAAAAATCGAAAGGAAATAAACTTTGGGATATTGATGGCAACCAATATATCGATGCACTCAATGGGTTTGGTTCTTGCCTTTTTGGCCATCAGCCAGAATTTATAAAAGAAGCTTTAAAAAATCAAATAGAATTAGGTTACGAAGTTGGTCCGCAACACCCTTTGGCTGGAGATGTTTGTAAACTACTTTGTGAGGCCACAAACCAAGATCGCGCAGCCTTGTGCAACACAGGGTCTGAAGCCGTATTAGGAGCTATGAGAATTGCCAGAACCGTAACAGGTCGCTCCTTAATAGTTGCGTTTTCTGGATCTTATCACGGCATTAACGACGAAGTTATAGTACGCGGATCGAAAAAATTAAAAACATTTCCTGCCGCACCAGGCATTCTTTCTGGAGCTGTACAAAACATGTTAATTTTAGACTATGGAACCGAAGAAAGTTTACAAATAATTAAAGAAAGAGCACATGAAATTGCGGCCGTACTTGTTGAGCCTGTACAAAGTAGGCGTCCTGAATTTCAACCCGTTGCATTTTTAAAATCAGTAAGAGAAATTACCCAAAACAGCAACGCTGTTCTTATTTTCGATGAAGTTATTACAGGTTTTAGAATGCACATTGGTGGTACGCAAGCCTTATTTAACATTAAAGCCGATATTTCTACCTACGGAAAAGTAATTGGAGGCGGTATGCCTATTGGCGCTATTGTAGGTAAAAAACAATTTATGGATGCTCTAGATGGCGGTTTTTGGCAATATGGCGATAGCTCGTTCCCCGAAGTAGGTGTCACCTATTTTGCGGGTACTTTTGTAAGGCATCCATTAACATTAGCGGCAGCAAAAGCGTCCTTATTACATATGATAAATGAAGGCGATAAACTTCATATTAATTTAAATATCGCTACAAAAACATTTGCAGATAAGGTAAACCAAATATTTAATCAGCATCAATTACCTATTCAAGTTAACTACTTTGGTTCGCTCTGGCGCGTTAAATTTTTAGAAGACATCCCTTATTCCGAACTACTTTTTGTTTTATTGCGAAATGAAGGCATACATATTTGGGATGGTTTCCCTTGTTTTATAACTACCGCTTTTACTGAAGAAGATTTCAGGTTTATAATAAAAGCCTTTAATAATAGTGTTAATTGCTTAATTGAAAATGGAATTTTTAACGTTAACACATCAAAAAGTTCAACTCAAATAACTAAAAAAAGAAATACTGCAGAACTTAATACACCACCTATTGCAGGAGCTAAATTAGGTTTAGATGAAGATGGAAATCCTGCTTGGTTTATTGAAGATAATAATGAAAATGGTAATTTTATTAAGTTAGATATATAAAAATTATGGATACAATTGAATTGGCTAAAGTGGGCAATTATACGGTTGAAAAAAAGTACAACCTTACTTATGAAGCATTTGCAGAAAAGCATTTATTTGCAAATTATCCTGTAGTTTTAGGTGATGCTTGTAAAGATTGGAAGGCAAAAGAAAAATTTACGACACAGTTTTTTAAAGAGAAATATGGCGATCGGGAAGTTTGGATTGAAGGAAAAACATTCAAACTAGCAGATTATATTGATTTAATGGAAACGGCGAACGAAGATAACCCAGCACCCTACCCTTGCAAACTTCAAATAGATAGAAATTACCCAGAATTAATTCCAGATGTTTCACCAAGGTTTAAATATGCTATGCCAGATTGGTGTCACAGTAAATTAATGCCTAAAAAATTTCTTGGTCATGCCGATACTTTAGAAATTTTCTTTGGAAGTCCAGGAGGCATGTTCCCTTATGTGCATTACGATTATTTATGTTTGCATGCCTATATCACACAAATACAAGGCTATAAAGAATTTACCGTAATACCACCCCATCAAACCGAATTTGTATATCCAGTAAAAGAAAATTTATGGGTTTCTGAAATCCCTAATATTTACAATATAGATTATGAAAAATTCCCTAAAGCCAAACAATTAACTCCAATTACATTTACCGTTGGTCCTGGTGAAACCTTGTTTATTCCCTGCGGCTGGTGGCATACAGCAAAATCGTTAACGCCAACAATTTCTATTGCTCAAGACAGTTTAAATCAATCTAACTTCGATCAATTTCAAAAAGAAGTAGAAATGAGTTTAAACAAAAGAAGTAGTTTTAAATCTAAACTAGCAAAAATCTATTTAAATAAGATGATTCGTCTCATGAAAACCTTAGATAAAAAAGGGATTCGTGTGTAATCTTAATTGTGAAGTGAATACAATTTAATTTATGGAAAACCCTGAATTTACTCTAAATACAACTCCATTTAATCCCTTTTCTGGTTCAGAAATAGAAAAGGTTATACATACTACTCAAGCTCAAGATGAAATTTGGACAAGCTGCAAGTTAGGTGGCGATGATGCCAACAGAGCCTATAACGAGTCTATTTCGGTATATTTTGAAGGCAATCTAAATATCGATCATTTAGAAAAATCGGTAAACGATTTAGTGAATCGTCATGAATCGCTTCGAGCGGTTTTTAGTACTAACGGCCAGTTTATGACCGTTTTTAAAAATCTAAAAACAGTATTATTTTTTAAAGACACAACTTTAGAAAAAACCCCTAAAACCAACACTTACCTAAACAATTTTATAAATAACGAAGCCAATTACGTATTTAACTTAGTAAAAGGGCCGCTAATAAAGTTTGGCTTAATAAAAACAGCCACAGAAGCCTTCACTTTGGTCATTACAGCGCATCATATAATTTGCGATGGTTGGTCGTTAGGCATTTTACTTCAAGAACTTGGTGTTTTATATTCAGCTTATAATCAAAATAAACTACCAGAATTACCTAACAGTATCAATTTTAGTGATTATGCCGATGAAAATTCAGATTTAATTGAAAGCGACACTTATAATACTATTGAAAATTATTGGATAAACACTTATAAATCTTCAATTCCCAACTACAACTTACCAACCGATTATTCATTTCCGAAATCTAGAAGTTACGCAAGTAACAGACTCGATTTTTCTTTAAGTAAAGAGGCTTTAAACCTAATAAAACAATGTGGTTTAAATAATAATTCTAGTTTGGTAACTACACTATTAGCGGCATTCGAAGTTTTCGTTTTTAAAGTTACTGGAGAAACCGACATAACTATAGGATTACCAGCAGCAGGCCAATCGGTTACAGGTATGCAGCAACTTATTGGGCACTGTGTAAATTTACTACCGCTTCGAGCCACTTTAACCAATAACCAAACCTTTACAGAATATTTAAAACAACGTAAATCGACTCTGTTTGATGCCTACGAACATCAACAACTTAGCTTCGGACATCTGCTTAAAAAGATTTCAATACCACGAAACCCGTCGCGAGTGCCGCTTGTTCCCATAGTGTTTAATATCGATTTGGGAATGACAAATGGCGTTTTTTTCAACAATCTAACTTATAAATTAAAAAGCAACCCCAGAACATTTGAAACTTTCGAAATATTTTTAAATGCTAGTGGAAACGAAAATAATTTGGTGCTGGAATGGTCGTACAACACCTCTATTTTTAAAGAAGAAACCATAAAAAGCTTCATGCAACAGTTTGAGGCTATTATAAAATTAATTTGCTTAAAACCAAACCAACCGCTGCATGATGTTTTTTCAGAAAATTATTTAGAAGCATACCAAAAACTAAATGCCACTACTAGTCAATTTTCAGCAGATGCCTTACCTATTTTACTGCAAGAACAGGCCGAAAAATCTGCTAAAAACCTAGCTTTAAGCTTTAATAACGAGCATGTCACATATCAGGATTTATTCTTTAAAGCAAATCAGCTAACACATTATTTAATAGAACAAGGCGTAAAACCGGGTGATTTTGTCGGCGTTTGCATAGATCGTAACAGCAACTTGTTACCAACGCTAATTGCTATTTTACAAAGTGGCGCCGCTTATATTCCGCTAGACACCAAATATCCTCAAGACCGCATTGCATTTATGCTTGAAGATTCGAAAGCTAAATTTTTAATTACCAGTATTAATTTAAACATTTCTAAACCAGAACATCTTAAAGTTATACCATTAGATGACGCATTAAAAGATTCTAACAATCATTCTACAGCAAAACCAAACATAAAGATTTCTCAAAATGATTACGCTTATGTTTTATACACTTCAGGCTCAACAGGAAAACCAAAAGGAGTTAGCATTACGCATAAAAATTTAATAAATCTTTTACTTAGTATTTCTGAAAAACCCGGCATCACAAAATCCGACAAAATGCTGGCCATTACCACCATTTCGTTCGACATTTCGTTGGTAGAATTGTTTTTGCCATTATTAAACGGAGCCTCAATTGTTTTAGCAGATACCGAAACAACTAGAGACGGTAATTTATTATTAAAACTCATAAAAAAAGAACAGGTTTCCATTATTCAAGCAACGCCAACTACTTGGAGAATGCTTATTGAAGCAGGCTGGAATAATAAACTCGAAATAAAAGCCTTTTGTGGCGGTGAAGCTTTAAGCAATAACCTTGCTTTACAAATTTTAAACAGATGTAAATCGCTATGGAATATGTACGGTCCAACAGAAACCACTATTTATTCTATTATTACAGAAATAACTAAAAACGATACCACAATAACCATTGGAAAACCAATAAATAATACCGAAGTTTATATTTTAAATTCAGAAAATCATTTAATGCCACCAAATGTAATAGGCGAAATTTCAATTGCTGGCTTGGGTGTTTCAAACGGTTATTTTAACAGAACCGAATTAACAACAGAGCAGTTTATAAATACTAATTATAGTGAGAGCAAACTTTATAAAACTGGAGATTTAGGAAAACTGCTACCCAACGGAGAAATACTGTGTCTTGGTAGAATGGATAATCAAGTAAAAATTCGTGGACACCGTATAGAATTAGGTGAAATTGAACAAACCTTAACGCAAAACACCGAAATAAATTCGGCAATTGTTATTGTTAACAACGATAGGTTGATTGCTTTTATAAAGCCAGAAAAAACGACTAAAATTCAATCTGCCGAAATAACAGCTTGGAAACAATATCTTGAAAGTAAACTTCCTGCCTATTTAGTACCTCAAGAAATAAATGTGCTTTCTAATTTCCCTAAAACACCAAACGGAAAAATAGACAAAAATGCGCTACAAAAAATAAGTTCATCGAAAAATGAGTCGCAAACACAAGTTGTGTCACCTCAAAACGAAACCGAAAAGCTATTAGCCAAAATTTGGCAAAAGCATTTAAAAATAAGTAAAATAAGTATAACGAGTAACTTTTTCGAATTAGGTGGTCATTCATTAATTGCCTTAAAGGTAATGAACGATATAAAAAAAGAAATTGATAAAGAACTACCAATTTCCTCGTTATTTGAATACCCTACAATTGAAACATTTTCGAAACTAATTACCGATAGTAATACAAAAGAAACAAACTACCCAGGAGCAATAATTCCTATAAAACCTAAAGGCAATAAAAAACCTGTTTATATTGTACATGGCGCTGGTATGGAAGTTTTAATTTTTAATGCCGTTGCCGAAAATCTAGATCCCGATCAGCCTGTATTTGGTATACAAGTAAAAGGTGTCATAAAAAAAGATACGTTTCCTTATAAAACGATCGAAGAACTTGCAACGTTTTATGTAGACTCATTAGTTGAAATGGAACCTGAAACCGACACCTTCGCTATTGCAGGTTATTCTATTGGCGGTATTATAGCCTACGAAATGGCCATTCAACTCACCGCAAGAAACAAAAAATTAAGCATGATTGGTTTGTTCGATACAAGAATAGAAACAGAGTTTCATTATAAATCGCATCGATTAAAAAAATTAGCCATTTTCGCAGAAGGTATGAACCGTCGTTTTATCTTTTTAAAGGAGATGCTTTCTAGTGTAACTAATCTTAAAAAACATATAAAACGAAAAATAGATTTTATAAAGAAATATTACATTGAACCCACAACTAATTACATAAATAAAGTTGAATGGAGTAGCGAAGAAGAAAAACTTAGGTACGAACGTTATATGCAAACCGAAAGCATAATTAAAAGTTTTAAAGCGCAATATCATTTAAAACCTCAAAATTTTAATATTGATTTGTTTAGAGCTACAGAAGAAACATCATACAAAAAAGTAAAAAACCATTTGGGTTGGAAAAAGTTCGCTCTTAAAGGTGTAAACATACACTATATTCCTGGAGACCATGCCAACCTTTTTGCAGATGAATATAAAGAAGAAGTTGCTCAAGTATTTCAAAAAGTTATAGATCGAAGAAATGCCAGAGAATAAAACTACCATATATTGTTCTGATTATAATCAATCTTCAAATTTTGAATTAAATGAGGCAGATACTTTCATTTATTATTTTAAAATTTCCGACTTTCATTTTTTAATTGATCATGCAAAACATCTTATTAATAAAGAAGAGCTAAAACGCGCGCAACGTTATTATCATAAAAAAGACCGTGATAGGTTTATTGTTTGCAGAACAATTTTAAAACTCTTACTTGAACAGCACACCAATATACTTGCCACTAAAATTAATATTAAAATTGATTCCAATAAAAAACCTTATGTAGACACTGCTCCTACTATGTTTTTTAATATTTCGCATTCGGGAGAATATGCAGCAATAGTATTTTCTAACACACAAGTTGGCATCGATATCGAAAAAATAAAATCAAAACCCATAGAACGCGAAATAATTACAAGCATATTTAATAATACTGAAGCCGATTTAATTTTAAACACTTCAAATACAAATGAGCTTTTTTACAAACTTTGGACGAGAAAAGAAGCTCTTGTTAAAGCTTCAGGCATCGGGATTGATGATGATTTTAAACAACTACCCTCCAGAAATGGGACTCACAATGTTAAAAATTTAGATACTGCTTATAATGGGAAATGGGAAGTTTTTAGTTTGAATTTAGTTAATAACTACCACTGTGCTTTTGCTATTAATTTGAAATCATCAAACAAAAAACTAAAAATCAAAGACTTAACTAAAAACAAAGATTATATTTTAAGAGAACTCAAAAAATCCGATTACTAAATTATCAAAATAATGAGGTTAAAATGTAATTTTTATAAATTTACAACCCTTTTTTTAACAAATACAAATCCTCTTAAAAAACCTATAAATCTGTTTTTTAGCCAGTTACCCAATAACTTTAAAAATCCATCATTAAAACATGCAGTTCAACGAAAATAACTGCTATGTAAAGATTTTGATAAGCTCTTTAAACATCAACATATACATTTGTATTAAATATTTAGGTTCTCTCAATATCGAACACCTAAATTCTTTTGATTAATAGCGCCATTATAACCAAAGGTTTAAAACCCAAATTTTAAACAAACTTGTAAAATAAAAGTATTTTACATTTAAACTATTTATGTTAACAGTATTTCGCTATTATGGAAAAAAATTACTTAAGACAACTTAGAGTTGTTACACTTCTATTAGTTTTATTCTCAAGCTTTAGTTTTTCTCAAAATTTCAGTCAAAGTACATTAAATTTTAATGGATTTGGTGCTGCCGATAAAGTAACAGCTTTAATGTTTGGTCCCGATGGTCGCCTTTATACCGTAGAATATGAAGGGCTTATTAAAATATACACCATCGAGCGACTTGAAAATGGCACCTATCAAGTTGTAGCCAAGGAAACTTTAAACGATATCCAAACTATTCAAAATCATAATGATGATGGTAGTTTAGACACAACAACCAATAGAGAAACTACTGGTATTACTGTTGCAGGAACAGCATCAAACCCTATTATATATGTTACTTCTAGTGATTATAGAATTGGAGGTGGTTCTAGCCATGGCGATGTTGGACTAGACACAAACTCCGGAATTATAACACGATACATATGGAACGGAACGTCTTGGGATATTGCAGACATTGTGCGAGGCTTGCCGCGATCGGAGGAAAATCACGGAACACACGGTCTTGATTTTACTCAAATAAATGGTGAAGATTACCTATTAGTTTGTTCGGGAGGAAACACAAATGGTGGTAGTCCTTCAAAAAATTTCACATATTTACCAGAATATGCTTTATCTGCCGCAATTATAACTGTGAACTTAACTCAAATTGAAAGTTTACCCATATTAAATAATAATGGTAGAAATTACATTTACGACCTTCCTACACTAGATGATCCTACAAGACCAAACGAAAACGGTATTGAAGACCCAAATGCTCCTGGTTATGATGGAATAGACGTTAACGACCCTTTTGGAGGAAATGACGGATTAAATCAAGCAAAAATAGTAGCTGGAAGCCCAGTTCAAATATTCTCACCAGGTTATAGAAACTCTTATGATTTAGTAGTAACAAACTCTGGAGCTGTTTATGTTACAGAAAATGGTGCCAATGGTGGTTGGGGAGGTTTCCCTATTAACGAAGGTACAGCTAATGTTACCAACAATTATGATTCTTCTGAACCTGGTAGTAGTACACCTTCTGGTGGAGAACAAATTAATAATGAAGACCAACTACATGTTGTAACTACAGATATAGACAACTATATTTTTGGAAGTGTTTATGGTGGGCATCCTAACCCTACTAGAGCAAATCCTTCTGGAGCAGGTTTATTTACAGCTCCAGAACAACACGGATTAAATGGCGCTGTTTTTAGAACCTTGTTATATGACCCAGACGGCTCTACCCCAAACTCAACAACCGATTCAAGTATTGGTTTACCTGCCGATTGGCCTCCGTTAGACATTAGTAATGCAAACCCGGTAGAAGGTGATTGGAGAGGGCCTGGAGAAGTTAATCCTGACGGTCCTGTTGATAATGCCATTTTAATTTGGGGTACAAATACTAATGGAATAGACGAATATACTGCCAGCAATTTTAACGGTGCCATGCAGGGTAACTTATTAGCTGGTACAAACACAGGTATTTTACGTAGAGTTGAACTTGATGAAAACGGTAATGTTGGTAATTATACCGAAAGCTTTATATCTGGTCTAGGAGGTAATGTTTTAGGAGTAACCTGTAATGGTGATACTGATATTTTTCCTGGAACAATTTGGGTGGGCAACTTTAATCAAAACATTACTGTATTAGAACCTCAAGATTTTATTGAATGTATTGACCCTAGTGACCTTGAATACGACCCATTAGCTGATTACGACAACGATGGTTATACCAATCAAGATGAAGAGGACAACTTAACCGATCCATGTAATGGAGGATCGCAGCCAACCGATTTCGATAAAGAAGCGGGAGGTACATTGACTTCGAATTTACATGATGATGACGATGATAATGATGGCATTTTAGATATCAATGATCCTTTTCAATTAGGTGATTTTACTAAAACGGGTAGTGATGCTTTTGTGCTACCTGTAATAAACGAATTATTTTCAGACAACCCACTTTTAGGAGGTTATTTAGGTTTAGGTTTAACCGGAATGATGAATAATGGTGATGGTAACGGTAACTGGCTTAATTGGATAGACAGACGAGATGATCCTAACGAGCCTAACCCTAATGATATTTTAGGTGGAGCCATTGGGGCCATGACTATGCAAATGACTTCTGGTACTGCATTAGGTACTGCAAACACGCAAGAAAAAGCATTTCAATATGGTATACAATCAGACACCAATACTGGAATTTATACTGTAAAAGGAGAAATAGTTAACTTTAATCAACCGCTTCAGTTGTATGGAAATACATCAGCTCCAAATGGTGAATTAGGTTTCTTTATTGGAGATGGTACACAAAGTAATTATATAAAGTTTGTTGCTAGACAACAAGGCTTAAGAGTACAACAAGAAATTAATGATATTCCTCAAACTCCTATTGATTTAAATATCGATATAAATAATAGACCTGAAGGTTTAATTATTTTCAACTTCACAATTAATCCAACCAACGGAGAAATCACTTTAGAATACACTTTTGATAACGATACAAAACAAACATTTGGCACAATTTTAGCACAAGGTGCAATTTTAAATGCTATTCAGCAATCCAATGAAGATTTAGCTGTTGGATTTATCGGTACATCAAACGCTCCTAATGTTGAGTTAGAAGGTACTTGGGGAGTATTAAGTGTAACCAAAGACCAAACCAATCCTATTGAATTATCGAATATTTCTGATCAAATTGATAATACAGGAACAATATTAGATAATACATTTGGTGCCAATGCCACTGGAGGTGATGGCGATTTAATTTATAGTGCATCAGGATTACCCGAAGGAATCTCTATTGATTCGAATACAGGTGTATTTACAGGAACAATTGCTTTTACCGCCGCAAATAATAGTCCGTATAATGTAACAGTAACTGTAGATGATAGTGATGGTGATAGTACAGACAATGTTAGCACTACTTTTAACTGGGTAATTATGAACGACGTTTCTTTAGAGCCCTTTTTAAGAATAAACTCTGGAGGAACAACTATAAACGATGCTGAATCTGGAATAAATTGGGAACAAAACAATATTGCAGGGAGCTATACAGGTTCAAACTTTTTCGTTAACACAGGAAAAGTTTATGCAAATGGTGTCTCTAATTTAACCAGACATAATTCTATACCGGATTATATTTCTGAATCCCTATTTACGTCCTTATTCGCTACAGAAAGGTACGATGATTTAGCAACCCCTGAAATGAAATATAGCATAAGCGTTCCTAACGACGATTACGTGGTTAACTTATATTTATGTAATACGTTCGATGGTACACAAAATGTAGACGATCGTGTCTTTAATATTTTAATTGAAAATAACGCTGCTTATACAGAATTAGATTTAGTTATAGAGTTTGGTCACCAAACTGCTGGAATGCTATCATATCCAGTCAGTGTAACAGATGGCGTTCTTGATATTGAATTCTTACACAATACAGACAACCCTCTTGTAAATGCAATTGAAATTATGTCATTGGTTTCTGTATCCAATACGCCAATTATTGTCCAGGCAATGGCAAATCAAACTAACTATGCTGGAGAAACTTTAAATGGAAGTTTAGTTGTTAGCGCTCAAGGAGGTGATGGAAATTTAAACTATACTGCTATAGGTTTACCACCAGGCTTATTTATAGAACCAACTAATGGTCAAATTGGAGGTACTATTAATTTGGGTGCCGAAGTTAACAGTCCTTACTCTGTAACTATTACAGTTGATGACGATGATGAGTTTAATGATGATACCGAATCCATTACTTTCTCATGGGAAGTTACTTCTTTCTCCCACCCTATTAATAGTGATGCTTTATATAGAATTAACGCTGGTGGCACTTTAATTGCAGCTACAGATTCTGATATTGACTGGGAAAGCAACAATACTT
>NZ_JTDW01000020.1 GCF_000943565.1 Neotamlana sedimentorum | reverse complement strand
TCTGATATTGACTGGGAAAGCAACAATACTTCTGGTGCATATACAGGCACTAACTACGCAGTTAACACGGGTAATGCATACGCACATAACGTTAACATTACTAGACACAGTTCTATCCCAGATTATATTGATAACGCTACCTTTAATACTATTTTTAATACAGAACGTTACGATGTTAGCGCAGCTCCTGAAATGGAATTCAATTTTAATGTCGATAATGCCGACTATATGGTGAATATTTTCTTCTCAAATACCTACAACGGTATTGATGGTGAAGGTGAACGTATTTTCGATATTGCTATAGAAGGAAACACTGTACAATCTAACTTAGACCTTGTCGCTCAATATGGGCACCGTGTTGGCGTTATGCTTAGCTTTCCGGTTACCGTTGACGATAACGTTCTTAATATTGAATTCCTTCACTCGGTTATTGAAAACCCGCTATTGAACGCTATTGAAATTAGATTAATTGCCAATGAAGAACCTATAGAAGTAGAACTTATAGCAACTCAAAATAATAACGTTAATGATATTATAGACGGCACTCTAAATGTTGTAGCTTCAGGAGGCGATGGTAATTTAGTGTACACTGCTTCTGGTTTACCTAATGGAATTACTCTTGATAGTGCTACTGGTACTTTTAACGGAACTATTGCTTCTGATGCAGACACAAATAGTCCTTACACTGTTACTGTAACAGTTGACGATAGTGATAACTATTCAAATGATGTAACTACTATTTCTTTTGAGTGGAACATTGTAAATCCTGATTCGTTTGTTCCACTTTACCGCATTAATGCTGGGGGACCTTTAATTACAGCTACAGATTCTGA
>NZ_JTDW01000019.1 GCF_000943565.1 Neotamlana sedimentorum | reverse complement strand
GATCCGAATAACTTAAACTTATGGTTAAAATTAAATGGCGAAGTCATGCAAAACAGCACCACTTCCGATTTTATTTTTAACGTACAACACGTAGTAAGCCACATTAGCCAATTTATGACGCTTTTACCAGGCGATATCATTTCAACAGGAACACCATTTGGTGTTGGTTTAGGTTTAAATCCACCAATGTACTTAAAAGAAGGCGATGTTATGGAGTTAGGTATTGAAGGTTTAGGGGTTTCAAAACAAAACGTAAAAGCTTATAAAAAATAGTATTAATTTCCCTTAATTTATTAATTCAACTAAATTAAAATACAGATTTAAACAAAGATATTTTATGAATAATATAGTAAAGACCCCAGTGGTATCTAAAAAAATAATTTTACCCTTTATATTGGTAACTTCACTTTTTGCCCTTTGGGGGTTTGCAAACGCCGTTACCGACCCAATGGTAAATGCTTTTAAAAAGGTTTTAGAGTTAACTAACACACAAGCTTCTTGGGTGCAAATGGCATTTTACGGCGGCTATTTTTGTATGGCTTTACCAGCGGCTTTATTTATGCGAAAATATTCGTATAAAGTTGGGGTATTAATAGGGTTGGGGCTTTATGCTAGCGGCGCATTGTTGTTTTATCCTGCTGCCACTACAGAAATGTTTTGGTTTTTTTGTTTAGGTTTATATATTTTAACCTTTGGTTTGGCTTTTTTAGAAACTGCAGCAAACCCTTACATTCTTGCCATGGGCGCAAAAGAAACGGCTACACAACGTTTAAATTTAGCACAATCATTTAATCCGGTAGGTTTAATTGCTGGTTTATTAGTGGCAAAGTATTTTGTTTACGATAAATTGCAATCTGATGATATTGCCGATTTTTCCGCGTTAAGCGAAACTAAAAGAGCTATGGTTAGAGTTGCCGATTTAGCAGTGATACGCGATCCTTATGTGGTTTTAGGTTTGGTTATTTTGGGTGTATTTGTGTTATTTTTAGTTAATAAAATGCCGCAAAGTAAAGCCGAAGGTAGCATGCCAAGTTTAGGCGCAACGTTCAAAGGATTATTTAAAAATTCTAAATATGTTTTAGGTGTTTTTGCGCAGATTCTTTATGTCGGCGCGCAAATAATGACATGGACATATATTTACCAATATGCCGAAGCTATTGACTTAGCAAATGCCGATGTAGCTGGTTACGAAAAAATAGACGTTTTTGCCTACCAATTTGTGGCTTTCATTTTATTTGCTGTTGGTCGTGTAGTTGGTACAGCCATGTTGCGTGTAATGAGCCCTGGTAAATTATTAATGTTTTTTGCTGTTTTAGCAGGAGCTTTTGTTGCGGGAGCCATTTTTGTAACGGGAACTATAGGGTTGTATTGTGTTGTTGGTATTTCATTTTGTATGTCGTTAATGTTCCCAACCATTTATGGTATTGCATTAAACGATTTAAACGAGGAAGAATCAAAAGTAGGTTCTGCTGGTTTAGTTATGGCTATTGTTGGTGGTGCTTTGTTACCAATGTTACAAGGTATGATAATTGATGCTGGTGGCTCTGGTGTAGCCGATACTTTAATTATGGGTGTTGCCGAGGTTAATTTCTCCTTTATATTACCATTAATCTGCTTTGTTTACATTGCTTGGTATGGTTTTCATGTGTTTAACAAGCACGAGGGTAAAACTATTTAAAACTAAATATTATGAAAAAACATTGTTTTGCTCTCGATTTAAAGGATGATGCAGCTTTAATAGAGGCTTATAAAGATTATCATAAAAACGTTTGGCCAGAAATTATTGCCAGTATAAAAGATTCGGGAATAGAAGTTTTAGATATTTATTTGGTAGCAAATAGATTGTTTATGATTATGGAAGTAAACGATACGTTTTCGTTTGAGAAGAAAAATGAAATGGATTTAAACAATGCTAAGGTGCAAGAATGGGAAACGTTAATGTGGAAATATCAGCAAGCTTTACCTACTGCCAAACCTGGTGAAAAATGGATGTTAATGGAAAAGATTTTTGAGTTATAAAAGGCTAAAATGTAATTTTAATCTATTTTCTTTAAAACAGATTTTAGCATCATTTTAATATTTTTTAATAGTATTAGTGGTTTTTTAGGAAACAGAATAAAGTGAACTAGTAATAGAGTTGCACTCCAAGGATAATAAATGGTGCAAGTGAATATTAAAGTAAAAGGCAATATAACTTCGTAAAAATCACTCATAAAAATATGCCACGGCGGATTACCGGATAGGATAACTATTATTTTGTATTTGATTTTTTTATATCCTAAAAGTAAAATGGCATAAAACAATAAGCCTAGTATTGGTAGTATAAAACCCAGTTTCACTAAAATTAAAAATAGACTTACAACTTCTATAATTGAAATAATAATTTCAAAAGGTTTTATAGAATTTATGTTACTAATTGATGTAGCAAAAGTTTTATGGTTAATTGATAAATCGTTTTCACGATCCCAAAATTGATGCCACATATTGCCTCTTAGTCCGCAGGCTAAAGACCAAATTGTAATAAGTATTAATAAGTAATAGTTAATTTCTAGTTCGAGTTTATAAACCATGGCGGCATACACGAATAAGCTAGGGAATAAATGAGCGCCACTAGCATCTGCAATTACACCTAATATACCTCGGTTTTTAAATCTAAAAGGAGGAATAGAGTACAAGCTAAACATTATGTAGGCAGAAAAATAAAAGGTAAAGCTTAATAAATCGGAGCTAAAATATATACAAAAACAAAGGCTTATTAGTATAGAAAAAGCTAAGATTAAACCTCTTTTAAATGGCGTAAACTTTGCTAATCTGTTCGATTTTCCGCTATCTAAATCAAATTTAACATCGGTATAATCGTTAATAATGCTAACATAAATAGCGCCTACTGCAATTGCAAGAATTAAAAAAAGTAACCAAGCAATATGTTGTACTAAATTAAAGCTGTTTAACATAATTGTTAAATAGCCTATAGTTAAAAGAGGAACAATTTTGTAATCCCACCAGTCGGTAGACCTAAAAATTGAAGGAACTTTCATTTGTTAACAACAACGTTTTTATTAGAGTTTCGGGCTATTATCTTTCTAACTCCGCCTTTAAACATTAATTTTAAAGCAAGCTTAGGATAATTTGCTAAAGCCTTAAAGAAATACAAGGTAAAATCTTTAACGTTTTTATGTATTTTTAAAGATTCTTTTGAGATTAATATTAAGTTAGTTACATATTCATTTTGCATATGGCCAATTTCACTAGGTGTCATTAAATGCTTATATCTATTTAATATGGCAGATTTGTCTTTAATATGTAAAAGTTTTAAAACTTCCATTCTGTTTCGGCCGTCGTAAATATTATTTGCATTTATATGCTTTTTCCAAAGTTGTTCTGTTGTATAGGCTCCTTTAATTTTATTATTAAAAATAATGTCTAGTAACATGCACCAATCATCTCCAATACTCATTTCTTCATTCCAACCTAATTTTTTAAGTAATTCTGCTTTAATAAGAAGAGATGTTGATGGAGAAGGGCATCCTGCAATGTAAATGCTTCTCAAATCATCATAGTCGAGTTCAATCCAAACATTAGTTTCTTTTGGATGATCTTCAGGAAGATGTATATATTGTTTTAATAAGTAATCAATAAATTTACCATCTTTCTGTTCTTGGCTCCAGTTGGCAAAAACAAAATCGAAATTATCGTTTTCTAATTTTTCTACTAATTTTTCTAAGAAGTTTTCGTGCCAACAATCATCAGAATCTAACGAAGCAATATATTTTCCATTGACGTGTTCAAGACCGGCATTTCTCGCAGAAGCTTGTCCGCCATTTTCTTTTTTTATGTATTTTAAATTAGAGAAGTTTTGTTTTATAAATTCTTCTGTTCCATCGGTAGAGCCATCGTCAACAATAATGATCTCATAGTTTTTGTATGTTTGGTTTAGGGCGCTATTAATAGCATTCCCTAACATTTTCACCCTATTGTAGGTAGGGATTATTACCGATACTAATGGTGTTTCAATTTTTTTCATGATACATTAGTGCTATAACAATGTTAGCAAATTCTTGTTCTGGTTTATTTGGGAGTTTATTTTTTATCGTTTTTGCAGCTTCAATGCCCATTTTTTTCCAAGAGTTTCTTGAATTCCATGCTGTTTCTAGGGTCTCATCTAAACTAGCCTCATTAGCATATCCTATAAATCCAGTTTTATTATCTTGGATAATTTCGTTGGTACCACCGGCATTAGTGGCTATAACTGGACGACCAGCAGCCATAGCTTCAATAACAACTAAGGGCAGACCTTCACTTCTTGAGGGGAGTAGTAATGTATGATGGTTATGCCAAATATCTTCAATATTATTTTTAAAACCTAAAAAATCTATATTTTTAATATCTAATAACTTAGCTAAATCTTTAAGGGCTTTTTCATCTGGACCACTACCAATAATCGAAACACTTAAATTTCGGGCCTTCCATTTTTCTTGAGATAATACTCTTAAAATAATATCTTGACCTTTGTCTATAATTAATAATCTGCCAATTAAAGCGAGTTTAAATCCATTATCTGTAGCCGGGTACGGAATAGGTTCAATATTGTCTAGTTTATTGGGATTATAAATGATATGAGCATTTTTAAACCGAAAACCAAATTGTTCTTCAGTTAAGTTTTGATTGTGTTTCGAGACAAAAAAACATTTTTTTGCATGTTTTAATGTTTCAATCATATAATCTCTATCATCTTTTGCAGGCCAATAAAATTCGACTGCTTTTTGAGAAATTATAACATAATCAATATGGTGTTTTAAGCATAAGTAACCATAATAAAGGGCATCAAAATTTATACCTTGAGAAATTACAACCAACGTAGGGCTTTCTTTCTTTAAAAAAGCTTCAAAATTATTATATGCTAGTTTATGATACTGTTGCGTAAGCATGTTATATGCGTTGTAGAATCTGCCTAGGCCTCGAGGAGGTTTATTGGTTAATTCTTTAAACTGCACATTTCTAGCTTTTAGTTCGGCTATTCTACGGTGTTTTTGATTAATGGTGTCCTTTACCAAAGTAATTGCACAGTTTTTGGCTTGTAAAAAAGGAATGCTTAATGCCCAAAGCTCTTCGCTTCCGCCCCAATCGTCTTCGCAGGTAGAAAGTATGGCGATGTGATTATTTGTCAACATGTTGTTTTTTTTGGGATTCATGTTGTTTTATTTTGTTTTTCTTTTAAATAACTTGGCATAATCTCCATCTAAAGAAATAAGTTTTTCGTGAGTGCCTTCTTGCGCAATTTCACCTTTAGATAAAACATATATGTAATCGGCATGCTTTACAGCAGAAACTCTATGGCTTATAACTAAAATGCCACGATTGCCAATATTAGCTCTTAAGTCATCAAATAATTCTTGCTCGGACTTTGCATCTAATGCGCTGGTGGCTTCATCAAATATTATAAATTGAGATTTACTATAAAAGGCCCTGGCTATTGCAATTTTTTGCCATTGACCTATACTTACTTCTTTACCATTTTCAAAAATTCTTCCCATGGTGGTGTCATATTTTTCGGGGAAAGTTTTAATAAAATCGTGTGCTCCAGATTTTTTTGCAGATTCAACCATTAATGCTTCATCTAATTCGGCATCGATATTACCAAATTTAATGTTTTCGGCTGCACTTAAATTATATTTTACGAAATCTTGAAAAACCACACTAATTTGATTTCTAAAGTCGTCTATTTTAAAGTTTTTAATGTTTTCGCCACCAAGTTCAACGGTTCCGGAGGTAGGATCGTAAAGTCTACTAAGTAATTTTATAAGTGTTGTTTTACCAGAACCATTAAGTCCTACTAATGCAACTACTTTTCCTGCTGGTATTTTTAAACTTATATTTTTAAGAGTTGTTTTTTCGGCGTGTGGGTATTTAAAGTTTACATTTTTTATAACTAAATCTGGGTTGTTGTAAGGGATTTTAAGTGTGTTGGGTTTGTCTGTCATCGCCGGTTCTAAATCCAATAAATCGAATAAATAGCTTAAGAAAATATTGTTTTGATATAGGGATGATATACCATTTGAAAGCGATTGCATAACACTAAAAAGTTGTGGAAATACAACTAAAAATAAAGCAATATCTCCAATTGATGTGGTGCCATTTAAAGTGCTTATACAAATAAAAGCAACGCAACTATACATACCTAGAGCAGCTAGAATATTGGTGGTTGTTTCGTTAATAGTAGCCTTTTTTGTAATTCGGAAGTTCTCGTTTAGTAAATTGAGACGAATTTTTAGGTAATTAGATTTTAGGTATGCCCCAAGATTAAATGTTTTAATTTCTTTTACGGCTACTTCTCCTGTAATTAAATTACCTAAGTAATAAGATTTACGTTCTAAAGGTGTTTTTTGCATTTGCCATTCAAAAAGCTTGTTTGCAAATTGTAAACGTACATAAAGTGTTGGAAAAACAAATAATGCTAATAATGGTAACAACAACCAACTAATATATATTAACGAAAATCCTAAAACGCCAAGCATGATGGTGTTTTTTGAAAGATTAACTAAATCAGTTAATATAGCAGCTGGCCGTTCTGGACCGGCATTTTTGGCTCTTTCGAGTGTGTTAAAATAAGCAGGACTTTCGTAAAATGAATAGTCTAATTTTATAGCTTTGCTATGTATTTTATCATCAATATATTCACTTATTACTGCAGATTGTTTTTGGGTGTAATAAGTTGAAAATGATCTTAGGATTAAGTAGCATAAAGTAGATAATCCAGCAACACTTAAATATGTTATCACTAGAGTTTCTTTTTCTTCTAAATTAGAAGCAGCAACAATGTCTATTAATTTTTTAAATATATACAAACTACCCATAAAGAATAAACTCTCGAAAAACATTATAATTAATGTATTCAATACTTTTCCTTCGGTAATTGTCCAAATTAGTTTTATTGACCTTTTAAGGTTTAAGCTGTTTTTGAACTTGTCAAGCTTTAATTTGAAATCTTTTAGCATAAATTAAGCTTTTTTGAATTGTACGTTTACAATTTTTGGTCCGTATAAGTGGCTAGAATCAAAATAAGTAATGTCGTCAGTTAATATGGGGTTCATTTTTTTAATAATATCGAAATAATAATTTAAAGCAATTTTTGCTTCCAGTTTGGCAAGTCCTATACCAATACAAACATGAGCGCCGGCGCCAAACGAAAGGTGTTTTGTATTGCTTCTTTCTAAGTTTATAGTAAACGGATCGGCATAAACTTTTTTGTCAAGGTTCGCCGATCTTATATCTAAAGCAATCATAGCATTTTGTGGAATATGCACATCGTTTAGATGAATATTTTTGGTTATTTGCCTAAACAGGATTGTTTCGGGTGGATGAAGTCTTAAAATTTCATCAATAAATCTGTTTTTTAATTTAGGAGATTTTTCCAAAGTGTCGACGATGTTCGGGGATTTCATTAACTCTAAAAATGAATTGGTTAAAAGCATTGTAGTTGTTAATACGCCTGCCGTAAACAATAATCTGGCTATACTTGATGCTGCCTCTAACGACATTGTTTTAAGTGTTATCTGTTCTTTTAAGTACGCCATCGCCGAATCATCATCAAATTTATAATTCGATGCCAATAAATCACGAAACAATCCAATTAGTAGGTCATTTGTGTCAAAGTTATTAACACCTATAATGCTATTAACTTTATCCGCTTGAATTTCATCTAAACCTAATAAACAAAAAGTTACAGATCGAGATAATTGTAATGAAAAATAATCAACAAAGTTTATTGGACAATTTTTCGGGAAATTTTGTATTAATTTTTCCGCTTTTTTAGTAGCAAAATGCTCAAGTCGGTTTAGTGATTTGCTAGAAAAAACAGATTGTAATAGCCCTCTCATTTTCTCATGAGAAGGAGCATCTGCTCCAACCAAATAGGGATCGAAATCTTTATAAGGTTTACTTGAGAATACTTCTGGAGTTTTTAGAATATCACTAATCGTGTTGTGATCTATAACTAGCCAAGTTTGACAACTTGGTAAAAAATGGATGTTTCCTTTTGTTTTTAAATACGACCAATAGGGTATTGGTTTGTTTTTATAATACTTATCACTAATGTTGAAATTTTCAATAAACGAAGTAAAAGGTTCTTCTTTCGATATTAAGCTATAATTTTGCTTTCCAATTTTATGAATAGCTTTAAATGTGTTTTTGAATAGAATATAGTTGTTTGATTTGGAAAACGTTTGAAAAATTGTTGGAACAATATTGTTCGATAATATTCCTTTTAAGTGATTAATTCCAAAAATATTTGGGCCAATTTGAACGAGGTCAAACAGTTCGTTAGTTTCTTTTATTTTAATGAAAACTGAATTGGCTAGAACTACATGCCTTAAACAATGGTAAAAAAAGTCTTCATTTAAAATTGTACCTTTAGGAATAACAGTTCCTGCAGACCCTGAGTAATAATCGGTTGTTAAGGGTGAAAAATTTAAGTCTTTAAAACATTCTTTTACTTCAGCTTTAAAATCTTCAATTTTTGATGTATGATAAGGAAATAGGTTGTTTTTTGAAATAACTCTATATGTTAATTCGTTTTTCTTACAATATTCTTTTAGAAGAGCAATGTTAGCTTCATCTACTAAAGCAATTGTTGATTTTGGTGTATTTTCGTAAACGGGATGAATTATATTTAGATCGTCATTTGCAGTATAGTTTAAAACCTCAATACTTTCATTTATTAAAATAGAAACGTACGATTGGCTTTCATGGGAGCTAGTAACCTCCATGGCTTGCAAAATTTTAAAAACTTCTAGTTTTGGTATTGCTCCAGAAGCATACAAACCAGACACCTCTCCCATGCTTAAACCAAGAATTGCGTTAGGTGAAGTTTTTTTATTTTTTAATAAATCAAAAGTTGCTATTTGAATGGCAGCTATTGTATTGTATATATTAGTTTCAGTTTCGAAAAAGTTGTTTGGTGCAGTTTTCGAAAAATTTGGTAAAATGCTGGTTCCTCCTAGTTGAGTTATTATTTCATTAGATTCTAAAATAGATGATTTAAAGACACTTTCGTTTTCAAAAAGCTCTAAACCCATATTTAAATTGTATTCAGAACGCCCACTAAATATAAAAAGCAAGTTCTTCTTTTGGGGAAGAATTCGCTGTTTTATTTTTTGAAACTTGTAGAATATATTAAAAAAAATTCTATTAGAATTAATTAATTTAATAAGGACGCTTTTCACAAATATTAGGTTAAATTGAAGTTTTATAAGGTTTTGGGATATTATAGGGTAAATATAGTTTAGTGTATGTTTAGATTGTAAAAAAATAGATAAATTGGTTATAACATCTGATTAAGTGGGTAATAGGAGCGGTTTTAATTTAGCCAATGCTTCTAAACAATACCCCGTTGTTATTTCTTCAGAACCAAATGTCCCGCGTTTTCTGCGTCCTGAATAGTACAATGTCCAGCGGTTCCAATTGCCTCTTTGTTTTTGGTTAGATATTAGGTGTTTAGCAGCTAAAAACACTTCGCTTTCCATATAATTTAGGTTTAATAATGTACTAATTGCTAGCGCCGTTTCTAAACTGGATTTACTAAAACTACCATCTTTATTTTGATGTTTTAATACTTTACTTATCAAATCTTTTTTTATGGTATTAAGATTATTGCAATGGGTAAAATTTCTTGAAATAAAATAATATACCGTTATGGGGTTTCTGTACCAAGCATCGCAATCATTTTCCTTGTTTTCTTTTATTATTTTAATTAAATAATTTACGATTGGCTTTGTTTCATTACTGTTTCCTAAATAATATAAAATGTTTGCATTAACAACGGCATCAACGTCGTTTCGTTTGCAATCGGCCGATCTCCAAAATAGTAATGATTTAACAGGAACTTTAAGTTCTCTAAAAGATAATTTCCAATATAATTTATTAAAATTTAATTTTAATCGAAACGTAATCCAAGTATAAAATAGACCATCTTTTCTCTTATTATCCAGAATTAATTTTTTATTAATTTCAGAAGAAAAATCAGCGTTCATAGCTCTTAAAAAATGAGATACACATGCTGTGTCGTCTAAGTCTTGTGGGCAAACTTTTCTATATCTGTGAAGAATAGTGTAATGGTTCCAAGTTGCGCCTATATCCATTTGGTAAATTAAAAAAGCTGCAGTCTTGTCTAGAATTTCTTTTACCCTTTTGTCTTCCTTAAGAGTGAGTAAAGAATGACCTATTAATGAAGCAGGAAAAATACAACTTTCTGGGAGCGTCCAAGATTGCATAGCATCATCTCCAGATAAATAAACTATAAACTCTCCGTTAGGTAATTGGTGATCGTGTAAATAATCTATACCCCGATTAATCGAATTTTCCAGTCCTTCTAAAGTAACTTCCGTTTTGGGGTGCATTTTCATTTTAAGTAAAAATATAATTAAAATTAGCATAAAATTTCCGAAAACTTAAGGGCGAATAAGTTTTGTTTCGATTTTTTGGAGATTTGTAATTAAACAAGGCAATTAATAAATACAAATTAGTATTATGAGTATAATTTTGGCGAATATTTTAGTATAACAAAAACAGGCTTCAATAATTAATCGAAGCCTGTTTTGTTTTTTTATTTATTTACTAAAGTACCTATCGTTGCTGCACACTCCCAGACGAACTATCGCTTTTATCAACAGTTTTTGGGTTTCCATAATAATTTACATCTGCACCACTAGAAGCTTTTGCAATTAGTGTTTCGGTTGTGTTAACTGTTATTTCTGCACCGCTAGAAGCCTTTACTTCGCTGCTTTTTGTTATTAAATCTGCAGCTCTAATATCGCTACCGCTAGAGGCTTGGGCTGTTAGTTTTTGTGTGCTTCCGCTTAAGCGTATATCGCTACCACTGCTTGCTTTGCAATTTAGGCTGTTGGTGTTTACTTCTAGTTTTATATCACTTCCGCTACTAGATTTTAAGTTTAAATGTTCTGCAACAATTGGTGTTTTTGAAAAAACATCGCTACCACTTGTAGATATAATGCTATGAACGTCTTTAAAATTAATATTAACTTTTAAAGTGGTAGAGTAACCAATACTTTCTTTACAATGTATTTTTAAAACACCATCTTCAATATCGGTTAAAATTAGGTTTTGTAAATTTTCGTCGGCTTCTACAATAATACTTTCGGTATTGCTTTGTGTTAAATGCACATCTAAACCTTCGGTAGCTTTAATGGTATTAAAACTTTCGGTTATGGGTCTATTACTGGTTACAACATTGCCGTTACCGCGCTCGCCCATATCAAATTTACAGGAAAATAGGCTTAAGCTTAGTACAGCAGCAACAATGATTTTGATTAGAGTGGTCATGATTGTTCGTTTTTTAATTGATTTATTTGTGAGTCAAAAATATTGATTGATTGATGTGTTTTATAATTTTGATTTCCGAATTGTAAATTATTCAGGATGAATTGTATTGTTTTTAATTATTCTCATCAGAATCTATTTCAATGCCATCAGAATTAATGTTAACTCTAACGGTTTCAGAGGTTGCTTTAACACCTTCATCATCAATTTTAATTTCGTTGCCATCGGTTGTAATTTCAATACCATCATCATTTATTTTTAATTTTGGCGTGTGTACTTCAATTTCAAAATCATCTTCTTCAGGGCAATCTAAACATTCAGATTCTTCAGCATTAATTTTTATATAATGGTTTGTAAGTTCGCGAGACACCAAGTTATTGCTATTACGGTAATACGATAAAAACGATTTTGTGCTTTGGCTAAAATAAACCACGGCATTTTCTGGTAAATACAAGTAAACATAAACCTCTTGGTCGCTAAATTTGTTTTTAACATGAGTGGTTAAATGGTCGTTAAGGTATAAAGTGTTATTTCTAAACTCGTAAGTATAAACAATGTTTTTTGCACGTTGTAAAGCAATATCGTAATCGCTGCCATCGGCATGTTTTTCAATAATTAGTTTTGCAGTATTTTCGGTGGTAGATTTTACTCTAATATTAATATCTGTAGAGTAAATTACTTTTTCTCCGGCCTCGTTATGCTTAATTTTAAAACCGTTATTGCGGTTAAAACTAGAGTGAAAACTATCTGAACTAACCATTTTTACGGTAAGTGTATCGTTTGCGGTAACAGGAAGCTCAACTTTTTGATTAAAACTTTCGTCGTAAGCATGTTCGCTTGCTTGTCTAACCCCAATTACAACAAGAGCAATTACAGAAATTAACCATAAGCCTAGTAGCGTGAATTTTGCAAAATTACCAATAGATTTTAAGTTGGTTATTAAAATTTTCAAACCTAAATAAAACAGGAAGAAAAACGGAATACCAACTGCAAAAAAGGTAAAAATAGATACCAACCAAATAGGCGTGTTTCCTGTGTTTGCAATTTCAACCATATCTAAACCCGGGATATGAATAATATCTACTACCCCAACCGATAAAAGTCCGATAATTAGTGTAATTAAAGTAGCAGCACCAACAAAAATTAAGAGTATACCTATAAATTTGGCAAAAAGCTTTACAAAAAACATGATAAAGTTACTAACCGCATCAAAAAAAGTTTGCGAAGACGATTTTATGTTATTCGATTGCTTTTTTAAATCTACGTTTTTAGCCGCATTAGTAACAGAATCGGTAACATTTTTCGCTGCTTTACCAACTGTTTCTGTTACGTTTTCAAAACCATCTTTAATTTTTTTTTCAATGTTACTTATGTTCACCGGTTCGCCGGTCATCATAATTTTTTCGGCAGTCGTTTTGGCTTCAGGTACTAAAATCCAAAGTAAAATGTATAATAAAACCCCAGTTCCTAGTCCAAAAATTAATAATATCCAAGCTAAACGAATCCAAATAGCATCAATGCCAAAATAGTGTGCTAAACCAGACGAAACACCACCAACATAGGCATTGTCTGGATCTCTAAAAAGCTTTTGTTTCTTTCCTGTTTTTTTAGGACGAACGGGTTGTGGCTCGTCTTCAAAAATCTCGTCGTCTACAATATAATCTTCCGGTTGCCCCATAATGGCAATAACATCATCTACCTGTTTAATACCAATAACTTGCTTGTCGTTTTGTACACGCTCGTTAAAAAGTTCGGCAATACGCGCTTCAATATCGGCTATAATTTCAGATCGCCCTTGCGAGTCTGTAAACGAACGTTTAATAGCCTCCAAATAGCGTTGTAATTTTAGGTAAGCATCCTCATCTATATGAAAAAATATACCTGCTAAATTTATGTTGACTGTTTTATTCATTTTTGGTTGTTTTTTGGCTAGTTACAATAGTTACAGCGTTGTGCAATTCGCTCCACGTTGTGTTTAATTCTTTTAAAAATAGTTTTCCCGTTTCGGTTAATCCGTAATACTTTCTAGGCGGTCCCGAGGTCGATTCTTCCCAGCGGTAGCTTAATAATCCCGCATTTTTAAGTCGTGTAAGTAAAGGGTAAATAGTGCCTTCAACTACCAGCAACTTAGCATTTTTTAGGGTGTCTAAAATTTCTGCAACATAAGCATCTTCGTCTTTTAAAACCGAAAGTATGCAGAATTCTAAAACGCCTTTTCGCATCTGTGCTTTGGTGTTCTCTATCTTCATAAGGTCATGCGTTTAATGTTTTTAAAACTGTTCATTTTTTGATTGATTGATTGATTGATTGATTGATTGATTGATTGATTGATTTTGATGAAATTTATTTTTTTTGGCGTTACCCTCGAAACTTCGGGGTCGGGCTTTCCGCTATATCTTTTTCTCGTCCCTCAAAAAAGGATGCCGCTACAATCCCTAACGCGCTTCATAGTTTTTATAAACTTTTAGTTAATTATAAGTTTTAGTATTCGGTTTGAGTGTCCCCTTTAAAAAGAAAGGAGTAAGGGGTGTGTTATTTCTTATTTTATAAAATTAATAGTTAAAGGATATTCATACAACTCGCCATCTCTAGCTTTTAAACTTGCAACTACAATTAATATCAGTTCAATAATAAAGGCAATAACAGCAACTGCACCTAAAAAACCACCTAAATAAAGTAGAGGAGAAGGCTTACCAACGTTAATATGAAAATTACTAAAGCCATGAAAATCTATAACATCTAAACCATTAAATAATTTGAAAATAAAAAACGGAATAGAAAGTGTACCCAGAATAACGGCATACAATAAAATACTTATTTGAAAATTAATAGCCTGTTTACCATGCGTATCTATAAAATTACTTTTCTCTTTGTTTATGGACCATAATACTAGTGGGCCTACAAAATTTCCAAACGGAATAAAGAACCGGCTAAATGTAGATAAGTGAATAAATGTAGCGATGTTTTTTTGATGCGTTGTTACCATGATTTTTTCGATTGATTAAAACATATAATAGTTTCTTATACAAATATATGTCTAAAAGAAGGTACTTTGTTACGCATAGTACTAAAAATTAACAAAACATTAACAAATAGAGTCGTGTTTGTTTATTTGTAACGGGTTGTTTTGTAGTGTTTTATTGGTTAGTCGATAAGATTGTTAATTTTTTCCCATAAATCATTATCAAAAGTAGAGAGGGCAAAATTCTCTTCACTGGCGGCATCTCCCATTCTAATAATTACTAATTTTTTGCTAGGTATAACGTAAAGTTTTTGGTCGTTTTTACCTAAACCAGCATACATATCGTTTGGTGCGTTAGGAATAAGTTCGCCGTTAAATTCAAATTGTGTTTGTGGTAAATGGTAACTTTCTTTTCCGTTTAGCCACCACATGTAACCGTAAGCTTCATTAATGGTTTGCGAAGTATTAATAGCTTCATTTAAAAAACCTTCAGGAATAATTTGGGAATCTTCCCATTTGCCATTGGCATACATTAGCAAACCAAAACGTGCCATACTTCGGGTATTGCTCCAATACACATTGGTGCTCTCAAAAGGAAACCAAAACCCATTCATTCCTATTTCGTCTTTTAGTTTGCTATTAAAATAGGAATTCCAAGTGCTGCCTGTAGCTGTTGCCACAACGTCTTGTAGTTTTAAAAAAACACCATGGTATGCCCAACGTGTTCCTGCATCGGCGAGGTAGGTTAGGTCTTCAGGAGCAATATCGTCATCACTATCATCTAAACCAGAAGTCATGGTAAGTAAATGTTTGTTGGTAATTAATGCTTCTTGTTCTGTTGTAGCGCTTGTCCAACCTGTTCCTATATAATCGGAAACTTTATCGTTTATATTTAAATAACCTTCTTCTTGTGCAATTCCTGTAATAGCGGTGGTTAATGTTTTTCCTGCACTTGCCCAATACCAGTTTGTGTCTTCATCATGATCGTTAAAATATTTTTCAACTACAATTTTCCCATTATAAAGTATCATGAAACTTTTGCTGTTGTTCTCTTCTAAAAAATCATATAAATTTTGAAGCTCGGCTTCATTCCAATCTAAATCTGTAACAGACGTGCTTTCCCAAGTATCGTTATCAATCAGTGGGAAATAAATAGTTGTTTCTATATCTTCATTTTCTGGCTCGGTATCTGTGTCGTTACCTGAGCAACCGAAAAAAAGTAAGACGAATAAAGGACAAATAATTAGGTTAATAGCAGTTTTCATGAGGTAGATTTTAATTTTAAGACCCTCAAATATATAAAAGGTTTAATTTAGTTGTATCTTTGCGCCCTGATTTATAGAAAAGTATGCGTACTAAAACTCTTAAAAAGAACAGAATTAACGTTGTAACCTTAGGTTGTAGTAAAAATGTTTACGATAGCGAAGTGCTTATGGGTCAGCTTAAAGCTAGTGGTAAAGACGTAGTGCACGAACAAGAGGGCAATATTGTGGTAATTAACACTTGTGGTTTTATTAATAATGCCAAAGAAGAAAGTGTAAATACCATTTTAGAGTATATGCAAAAAAAGGAAGCCGGAGATGTTGATAAGGTTTTTGTAACAGGATGTCTTTCGGAGCGTTACAAGCCAGATTTAGAAAAAGAAATTCCGGACGTAGATCAATATTTTGGTACAACCGAATTACCAGGATTGCTAAAAGCTTTAGGTGCCGATTATAAACATGAACTTATTGGAGAGCGTTTAACAACAACACCTAAAAATTACGCTTATTTAAAAATTGCTGAAGGTTGCGATCGGCCGTGTAGTTTCTGTGCTATACCAATAATGCGCGGTAAACACCGCAGTACACCAATTGAAGATTTAGTAACTGAAGCAGAAAAACTTGCTACAAATGGCGTTAAGGAATTAATTTTAATAGCTCAAGATTTAACTTATTACGGACTCGATTTATACAAAAAACGAAACTTAGCCGAACTTTTAGAAGCTTTGGTGAAGGTTGAAGGTATCGAGTGGATTCGTTTGCATTATGCATTTCCAACTGGTTTTCCAATGGATGTGTTAGATGTTATGAATCGCGAACCTAAAATTTGTAATTATCTTGATATTCCTTTACAACATATTTCCGATGCTATTTTAAAGAGTATGCGTCGTGGTACAACGCAAGCTAAAACAACTAAGCTTTTACACGAATTTAGAGCAAAAGTGCCAGAAATGACTATTCGAACCACTTTAATTGTTGGATATCCGGGTGAAACAGAAGAAGATTTTCAAACACTTAAGCAATGGGTTAAAGATATGCGTTTCGAGCGTTTAGGTTGTTTTACATATTCTCATGAAGAAAACACACATGCTTATAATTTAGAAGATGATGTGCCAGAAGATGTTAAAATAGATCGAGCAAACCAAATTATGGAATTGCAATCGCAAATATCTTGGGAACTTAACCAAGCTAAAATTGGACAAGAATTTAAAGTGATTATCGACAGAAAAGAGGGGAATTATTTTATTGGTAGAACCGAGTTCGATTCTCCCGATGTGGATAACGAAGTTTTAATAGATGCAACTAAAACCTATTTAAAAACTGGAGAATACACCACTGTTAAAATTACTGAAGCTGAAGATTTCGATTTATATGCCGACGTGGTAAATTAGTTTAAAATCACGTTTTAAAGTTTTCAAAAAGAACTTATTTTGGTTGAAAAAGAGTAGGTTATGGATTTTAATTCGTTTTCAAAGTTTATTAAGTCACTTGCAAATGATGCTTTTCCAGTTTTAGGAGATTCTTTTTCTAAAGATGATTTTGTAACAATTAATTTATCTGAAACAAATACTTTTTTAAATAGTGTAGATGTTTCTTCTTCGGCAAAACTGTCCGAATTTGTATCTAACCATATTCAAAACCAGAATGGGAAAGTAGCTTATGGAGGTTATTTAGAAGTTAGAAATATTTACAAACGAAGTAAGCATTTTAATAGCCAAGCTTTAACCGAACGAAATATTCATATAGGTTTAGATTTGTGGTGCGATGCAGAGACTAGCATATTCTCACCTTTAAATGGAGAAGTGCATAGTTTTAAAAATAATACGAATTTTGGCGATTACGGCCCAACAATAATTTTAAAACATTGCTATAAAAGCGAAGTGTTTTACACGCTTTATGGACATTTAAGCTTACAATCTATTGCTAATTTAAAAGTAGGAATGCCTGTTGTAAAAGGTGAGCTTATGGCTGTTTTGGGCGATGCGTCTGTGAATGGTGATTATCCGCCACATCTTCACTTTCAAATTATAAAAGATATTCAAGGTTGTGTGGGCGATTATCCTGGGGTTTCAAGTAAAGCAGATGTTGAGTTCTATAAATCCAATTGCCCAGATCCTAAGTTGTTATTTGGTTTATAAAGGATTAAAAAGTATAGTGCGCAACTGCAATGCAATAATAGTTATTCACTGCTGTCAAGATTCATATTTTCGTTTAACCCTTCAATGTAATTTAAAAGCTCGGTTTGTCCAATATTTTTTGTCGATGAGGTAACAAAATAATTCGGCATAGCTTCCCAAGTTTCTAGCATAATATTTTTGTAATCTTCAATGTGGTTCTCTATGGCTTTTGGCTTAAGCTTGTCGGCTTTTGTGAAAATTATTGAAAACGGTATACCATTATCTCCTAACCATTGCATAAATTCTAAGTCAATTGGCTGGGGTTTGTGTCTAATATCAACTAAAATAAAGGCAGTAACTAGCTGTTCGCGAAGGCTAAAATATTGAGTAATAAATTTTTGAAAAACCTTTTTTGCACTCTTCGAAACTCGTGCATAACCATAACCCGGTAAATCTACAAGATGCCAGTTTTTATTAATTAAAAAATGGTTTATAAGTTGTGTTTTTCCCGGCTTTCCAGATGTTTTTGCCAAACTTTTACGGTTGGTTAGCATGTTTATAAGTGAAGATTTGCCAACGTTACTTCTTCCTATGAATGCATATTCAGGTAGTCTGCTTTTTGGACATTTACTAACATCGGAATTACTAACAACAAATTCGGCGTGTTTTATAACCATGTTCTTTTTTCGGCGTTAGCTAAATTAATTTCAATACAATTATATTAAAATCCTCGTTTTTGAAGCCAAGAATCTAAAATATTATTAAACTCATTAGGATGTTCCATCATGGCTGCATGTCCACATTTGTCAATCCAAAATAGCTCAGAATCTGGAAGTAAATCGTTGAATTCTTCGGCGACTTCGGGTGGTGTAACACTGTCGTTTTTTCCCCAAATTATACAAGTAGGTACATTCATATGTGGTAAATCTTTTGCCATATTGTGGCGAATGGCACTTTTTGCAATGGCAAGTGTTTTTACCAGTTTGTTGCGGTCGTTGACCGTAGCATAAACTTCATCTACAATTTCTTTTGTAGCAACTTCAGGATTGTAAAATACATCTTGAGCTTTCTTTTTGATAACCTCATAATCACTTCGTTTGGTGTAACCGCTTCCCATAGCGCTTTCATAAAGTCCAGAGCTACCGGTAATAATTAAAGCTTTTACGCTTTCCGGAAAAAGTTTTGTGTGGTATAATCCAATGTGTCCGCCAAGTGAATTTCCTAGTAATATAACCTCTTTAAGTCCTTTAAAATCAATAAAATCATGTAAATATTTCGCAAAACTTTTTACGTTAGTTTTTATTAAAGACATTGTGTAAATAGGGAGCTCGGGAATAATTATTTTGTAGTCTTTTTTACTAAAAAAATCCGATACAGCACTAAAATTACTCAATCCACCCATTAAACCGTGTAAAACAATAATTGGTGTGCCTTCTCCTTCTTCAAAGTAACTGTAAATGCCTTCTTTTTTTAATCTGTGCGCCATTAATTAGTTCGTCATTGCTTTAAAAACAAATATAGGTATTTCATTCTTATTTCCTATTAATATCAATTTTATCACAAAAAAAAATAGAAAATGTAAATGTTGATAACTCTAATTGAGAAAATGAGATATTGATGTGGTTTATGAGGCTTGGATAATAAAGGGTTTTCAGGTTTTTTAGCGTCTTGATATACTTGAAAATAGTAAAATTTATCAACAAAGTGGTATAAAGTGGTAAAATGTGGTAAAATTTTCAATATCTTTGAGATGTAAACGTTATAGCTATAAAATTTCATATTGGATTTAATCACAGGGACATACGATTGTAAGGTTGATGCAAAAGGCAGGTTAATGATGCCAGTTGCAATCAAAAAACAGTTGTCTGCTGTGTTGCAAAATGGTTTTGTGTTGCGTCGTTCTGTGTTTCAAAAATGTTTGGAACTGTATCCAATGAGCGAGTGGCAGGCTTTAATGCAGAAAATGAATAAGCTAAATAAGTTCAAGAAAAAAAATAATGATTTTATAAGACGTTTTACGGCGGGGGCAAAAATAGTTGAAGTGGATGCGAGCGGAAGGTTGCTGATACCAAAAGATTTAACTGTTTTTGCTGACATTTCTAAAGATATTGTGGTGGCTTCGGCTATAAATATTATTGAAATTTGGGATAAGGATTTGTATGAACAAGCCATAGATGATGCAGCTTTAGATTTTGCAGATTTAGCTGAAGAGGTTATGGGACAAGACGATGATGATCATGGAATATCATAATCCAGTATTATTGAAAGAAACTGTTGATGGTTTAAATGTGAAACCAGATGGTGTTTATGTTGATGTTACATTTGGCGGTGGTGGGCATAGTAAAGAGATTTTAAAACGACTTGGTGAAGGTGGTAGGCTCTTTGCTTTTGATCAGGATAAAGATGCACTTGAAAATACTATTGACGATCCTCGATTTACTTTAATTCATGAGAATTTCAGGTTTGTAAAACGATTTTTAAGGTTTTATGGGGTGAAAGAAGTGGATGGTATTTTGGCAGATTTTGGAGTGTCGTCACATCAATTTGATGTTGCTGAGCGTGGTTTTTCAACTCGATTTGAGGCGAAGTTAGATATGCGCATGAATCAAGATGATAGCTTATCGGCATTTCATGTAGTTAACGAATATAGTGAAGAGCAAATAAGGCAAGTGTTGTTGCAGTATGGTGAGTTGAGATCGGCTCCGGCAATGGCTCGATTAATTGTTGAGTGTCGACAAACAGAGTCTATCGTAACAAGCGAGCAATTAAAATCTGTTCTAAAAAAGTTTTTGCCTCCAAAACATGAGAATAAAGTATTGGCTCAAATCTATCAGGCTATCCGTATAGAGGTGAATCAGGAAATAGAAGTGCTTAAAGAGTTTTTGTTGCAAACGCCAGAGATTTTAAATGAAAGAGGAAGGTTGAGTTTTATTTCATACCATTCGCTTGAAGATAGGTTGGTAAAGCGTTTTATTAGAAACGGCATGTTTGAAGGTGAGCCGGAGCGTGATGTATTCGGAAATTTTGAAGTTCCGCTAAAAAAAGTAGGTGGTTTAATTGTGCCAACAAAAGAAGAGGTTAAAATAAATAATAGAGCAAGAAGTGCAAAGCTTCGAATTGCTGAAAAGGTTTAAGTGAAGAAAAATATTTATAACATATTAAAAGGAACGTTTTTAGTAAGTGATGATGCGTTTAAAAACTGGCGCTTCATTTTGTTTGTGTCTTTTTTGGCAATTGTAATGATTGCTAGTTCGCATAGTGCTGATAAAAAAGTGTATGAGATTGCAAAAATGAAAGAGCAAGTAAAGGAGTTGAGGTCAGAATTTGTTGATGGGCGCTCTCGTTTAATGAAGCTTAAAATGGAATCTGCTGTTGTAAAGGAAATGAATAAAAAGGGTTTAAAAATATCTGTTATACCCCCTAAAAAAATAAAAGTAAAATCGAAAGAATAAAACGTGGCGGTTAGCGAAAAAAACATATTAAATCGATTGTATTTTGTGGCAGGCTGTATGTTTGTCTTTGGTTTGGCTGTGGTGTTTAAATTGGTAAGTATTCAGTTTTTTCAAGGGGATAAATACAGGTCTTTGGCTACTAAAGAGGTGGTTAAAGATGTTGTTATTCCTGCTAATAGAGGTAATGTGTATTCTGTTAATGGAAATTTGTTGGCTACTTCAGTCCCTAAATATACTATTCGTATTGATGCGGTAACATCTAGAAATTCAACATTCGAAGAGAATGTGAAGCCGTTGAGTGATTCATTGTCTCGTTTTTTTAAAAATAGGTCGTCAAATTATTTTGAAAAGCAGTTAAGAAAGGCTAGAGCTAATAAAAATAGATATTATCTACTAGCAAAAAATATTGGGTATTCCGATTATGTGCGCATGCGTAATTTTCCACTATTAGAGAAAGGGGCTTATAAAGGTGGGTTAATAGTTGAGCAAACTACAATGCGAGAACATCCCATGGGGGATATTGCGCATAGGACTATTGGTTATGAGCGTTTTGATGAGGAGGGAAATGTGACACGGCCTGGAATTGATGGAGCTTTCGGAATTAAATATTTGCGCGGTGTTGATGGGAAGCGTAAAAAACAATTAATTGGGAATAAGCAATGGAAGCCATTGCATGATGCAAACGAAATTGAGCCACAAGATGGGTATGATGTTTATACTACTATAGATGTTAATATTCAGGATATTGCACATCATGCTTTGTTGGAGCAATTAGAGTATTATGAGGCGGATCATGGTTGTGTTGTTGTAATGGAAACAAAAACTGGTGAAATTCGTGCTATTTCAAATTTGGGAAGAAATAAAAACGGAAAATATATTGAGCGCTTAAATTATGCGGTTGGTGAAAGTCATGAGCCAGGTTCTACATTTAAGGTAATGGCTTTAATGGCTGCTTTAGAAGATAAGGTTGTTGATACGTCTGCGGTTATAGATACAAAGGCGGGTTATAAGCAGTTTTATGGGCGAGCTATTTACGACACGCATGGTCATGGTAAAATTTCTGCGGCAAGAGTATTAGAGGTGTCCTCTAATATTGGACTTGCGTCAATAATAGATGAGGGGTATGCTTCAAATCCTAAAAAATTTATTAATCGATTAAAATCTTGGGGGCTAAATAAGCCAATTGGTTTGTCTCTTATTGGAGAGGGAACTCCAGTGATTCCAGAGCCAGGAGATAAAATTTGGAGTAAAAACGCATTGCCTTCTATGGCTTATGGGTATAATTTAAAGTTGACGCCGTTACAAACGCTTACATTTTATAATGCTATTGCTAATAACGGTGTTATGGTAAAGCCGCGATTTATTCAATCGGTACGTGAGTTGGATAGAGTTGTTGAAAGTTTTGATGAAGAAGTGGTGAATGAAAAAATTTGCTCCGAAAAAACTTTAAAATCAATGCAAACCATACTTAAAAATGTTGTGGTTCGCGGTACTGGGCGCTCCTTGTATCTCGATTATTTCTCAATGGCTGGTAAAACTGGAACAGCACAGACTGAATATTGGATGAAAGATTGGAAGAAAAACCGTCGTTACATTTCGTCGTTCGCAGGTTATTTTCCGGCCGAAAACCCAAAGTATTCATGTATTGTGGTTATTCATAAACCAAGTGTGAAAAAGGGGTATTATGGTGCCGATGTTACGGGGCCTGTATTTAAAAAAGTAGCTCAAAAAATATATATCGATACGCCTAATGTTGATGAAGTTGAAACTTTAAATGTGCAGAAGGCTTCAGTAGAAAAGGAATACGAAAAATTTTATAATACGGCTCAAAAACACAAAACTATTATGCCAGATTTGGTTGGCGTTCCTGCTATGGATGCGGTAGTTCTGTTGGAAAATATGCAAGTTGATGTTAAGGTTAAACTTAACGGGAATGGTGTTGTAAAAGCACAGTCGGTAAATAAGAATACCAAGTTAAAAAATAATCAAACCGTAGTATTAACAGCATCATGATGGTTTTAAAAGACATATTATATAAGGTAGCTATAAATGCTGTTGTAGGTAGTACGCTTACAAAGGTGCATGCAGTAAATTTCGATTCTAGAAAAATTACTGCAAACGATTTGTTTGTAGCTATTAATGGCGTTACGGTTGATGGTCATGAGTTTATCGATGTGGCTATAAAAAATGGCGCGAAAAGTATTGTTTGTGAGCGTATTCCTGAAGTTTTGGTAGATGGCGTGACTTATGTTGAGGTAGATAACTCGAACAAAGCTTTGGCAATAATAGCTTCAAATTATTACGAAAATCCGTCTGAAAACTTAAAGTTAGTTGGCGTAACAGGAACTAACGGAAAAACTACGGTTGCAAGTTTGTTGTATCAGCTGTTTAAAAATGCTGGTTACAAGGTTGGGTTGTTGTCTACTGTAAAAATAATGGTTGATAATGTTGAGTATAAAGCAACGCACACTACGCCAGACTCGTTGACTATAAATAAGTATTTAACTGAAATGAGTGCTGCTGGTGTGGAGTTTTGTTTTATGGAAGTAAGTTCGCACGGTATTCATCAGTATCGTACCGAAGGATTGCATTTTGAAGGTGGTATATTTACTAATCTGTCTCACGATCATTTAGATTATCATAAAACGTTTGCTGAATACCGAGATGTTAAAAAGAAGTTTTTTGATGAGTTATCGCCAAAATCATTTGCATTAGTCAATATCGACGATAAAAATGGCATGGTAATGCTGCAAAATACCAAAGCTAAAAAATACACTTACGCATTAAAAGAGTATGCTGATTATAAAGCGCAAATTCTAGAAAATCAACTTACTGGTTTGCTGCTAAAGGTTAACGATAGCGAAGTTTGGACAAGACTTATTGGTAATTTCAACGCCTATAATGTGTTGGCGATTTTCGCTACAGCGGAATTATTAGGACTTGAAAAAGTGGAAGTTTTAAGGTTGATAAGCGATTTGCAAAGTGTAAGCGGACGTTTTCAGTATTTAATTTCAGATACAAAAATCACTGCTATTGTAGATTACGCGCATACACCAGATGCTTTAAAAAATGTGTTGGAAACTATAAATAGCATTCGTACAAAAAACGAAGAGTTAATAACGGTTGTAGGTTGTGGTGGCGATCGCGATAAAACAAAGCGGCCGAAAATGGGACATATTGCCTCTGCATTAAGTACCAAAGTGATTTTTACAAATGATAACCCTCGAACAGAAAACGCGCAAGATATTTTAAATGAAATTGAAAATGGTGTAGAACCTCAAAATTTTAAAAAGGTTTTAACGATTGCAGATAGAAAACAGGCTATAAAAACAGCTTGCCAAATGGCGCAACCAAACGATATTGTTTTAATAGCGGGTAAAGGTCATGAGAACTATCAAGAGATAAACGGTGAGCGTTTCGATTTCGATGACTTTAAAATTGTAAAAGAGTTATTAGTAAAACTAGAAAAATAATGGTCACGCTGAGCGCAGTCGAAGCGTAATTAAAAAATCAAAAAATAAAGAATGTTATACTACTTATTTGAATATTTAGAAAAACAGTTTCAGTTTCCTGGAGCCACGCTTTTTGGGTTTTTAACCTTCAGAGCGGCTTTAGCTATGATATTGTCTTTATTAATATCAACTATCTATGGTAAACGCATCATTGGTTTTTTACAAAAAAAGCAAATGGGAGAAACCATTCGCGATTTAGGTTTAGCGGGTCAAGCAGAAAAGGCAGGTACGCCAACCATGGGTGGAATCATTATTATAATTGCCACTTTAATACCGGTATTGCTTATTGCAAAACTTGAGAATGTATACATCATTCTATTAATTGTTACTACGCTCTGGATGGGAGTAATTGGTTTTGTAGACGATTATATTAAAAAGTTTAAAAATGATAAAGAAGGCTTAAAAGGTAAGTTTAAAGTAATGGGGCAAGTTGGTCTCGGTGTAATTGTAGGAGCTACATTATACTTTAGTCCTGCAGTTACTATGAAAGAAAAGTTGCCTGTAGAACAACAACAAGTGCTGTTGGCAGAAAACCCTGAAATCGCACCATCAAAATTATTTAAGCCAGAAGAAAAATCAACAAAAACTACAATTCCATTTTTTAAAGGAAATGAGTTTGATTATGCCGATTTAATTACATGGATTAGTCCAAATCTTGAAAAATACGCTTGGGTCATTTTTATAATAGTTGCCATTTTTATAATTACGGCTGTTTCAAACGGCGCAAACCTAACCGATGGTATTGATGGTTTAGCCGCAGGAACTTCTGCAATAATAGTTCTAGTACTAGGCATTTTTGCTTGGATTTCTAGTAACATCATATTTTCAGAGTACTTAAATATAATGTACATACCAAGGGTGGAAGAAATCACCATTTATACCACAGCTTTTGTTGGAGCTTTAATCGGATTTTTATGGTACAATACTTATCCGGCGCAAGTATTTATGGGAGATACAGGTAGTTTAACCATAGGTGGTATTATTGCTGTAATAGCTATTGCAGTTCGTAAGGAATGGTTAATTCCTGTGTTGTGTGGCATCTTTTTAGCTGAAAATTTATCTGTGGTTATGCAGGTAAGTTGGTTTAAATATACCAAGAAAAAATATGGAGAAGGTCGTCGCATTTTCAAAATGTCGCCTTTGCATCATCATTATCAAAAATTAGGATATCACGAAAGTAAAATAGTAACACGATTTTGGATTGTAGGCATTTTGTTAGCTATTCTTTCAATAGTAACCTTAAAAATTAGATAAAGAAGTTAGTGCTGAGTGCAATCGAAGTGTTTCAAGTATTAAAAATGTAAAAATTAAATGAAAAAACAAAGGCTTGTAATTCTTGGAGGTGGAGAAAGTGGAGTTGGAACTGCACTTTTAGGAAAGGCAAAAGGTTACGATGTTTTTGTTTCAGATAAAGGAAAAATTAAAGAAAACTATAAAGAAGTTCTTATACATAATGAGATTGAATGGGAAGATGAGCAGCATAGCGAATCTAAAATTTTAGATGCCGATGTGGTTATGAAAAGCCCAGGAATTCCAGATAAAGTGGCTTTGGTAAAACAAATTCGTGAAAAGGGAATACCTGTGGTTTCAGAAATTGAATTTGCATCAAAATGTACAAATGCCACAATTGTTGGAATTACCGGAAGTAACGGTAAAACTACCACGGCAAGTTTAACGCATCATATTTTAAAACAAGAATTAAATGTGGGGCTTGCTGGAAATATTGGCGACAGTTTTGCTAAACAAATTTTAGAGAAGGATTTTGATAATTACGTGCTGGAAATAAGTAGTTTTCAGTTAGATGATATCAAAGATTTTAAGCCGAAAATTGCTGTGATAACCAATATAACACCCGATCATTTAGATCGATATGATTATAAGTTTGAAAATTACATTGCTTCAAAATTTAAAATAGCAATGAATCAAACAAAAGATGATTATTTGGTTTATGATGCCGATGATGAAGTTATTACTAATCATTTAAAAAACAATCCAGTTCAATCAACATTATTGCCATTTTCATTAACTAAAACTATAGAGAACGGCGCGTATTTAAAGAACGATAACATAATAATAACAATAGAAAAAAGCCAGATAATTATGCCGACATCAAACTTGACATTAGAAGGGAAGCACAACGTAAAGAACGCTATGGCGTCTTCAACAGTTGCTCATTTATTAAAAATTAGAAAACAAACTATTCGTGAGAGTTTAGAGAATTTTCAAGGAGTCGAGCATCGCTTAGAGGAAGTACTAAAAATTAACAAAGTAAAATACATTAACGACTCTAAGGCAACCAATGTAAATGCAACATATTTTGCTTTAGAAAGTATGGATGCACCAACCGTTTGGATTGTTGGAGGTGTAGATAAAGGAAATAATTACGAAGAGTTATTTCGATTTGTGAATGAAAAGGTAAAGGCTATTATTTGTTTAGGTGTAGATAATAAAAAGTTGTTTGAGGCTTTTGGTAATATGGTTGATATTATTGTTGAAACAGAATTTATGAGCGAAGCAGTAAAGATTGCTTATAAAGTGGCAGAATCTGGAGATAATGTATTGTTGTCGCCAGCATGTGCAAGTTTTGATTTGTTTGAAAATTATGAAGATAGAGGGCGTCAATTTAAAAACGCTGTTCGAAATTTATAAAAAATCAGTGATGTTGAGCGTGGTCGAAGTATACTTAGATTGGAAAATACAAATAAGGATACATTAAATAAAAGTTCTTTTTAAGAAGTTAAAAAATAAAGAATGCAAGCACTATTTAAAAACATAAAGGGAGATAGACTAATATGGGCAATTGTTGCTCTGTTGGCTATTTTATCGTTTTTACCGGTGTATAGTGCGGCTAGTAATTTGGCTTACAAAAGTGGTGGCGGGAATACGTTTACTTTTTTTGTAAAACATTTTATGCATTTAATTTTTGGTTTTGTTATAATGTTTGGTGTGCATAAAATACCATATCGATATTTTAGAGGGTTATCTTTGATAATGATTCCAGTAGTCTTAGTGCTTTTAGCTATTACTATGCTTCAGGGAACGACTATTGATGGCGCAAATGCCAGTCGATGGATTCAAATACCATTTGTAGGTATGTCGTTTCAAACGTCAACACTGGCATCGGTTGTTTTAATGGTATATGTTTCAAGGTATATGTCTAAAATTAAAGATAAAAAAGTAACTTTTAAAGAGTCTATTTTACCGCTTTGGACAGTTGTGTTTATGGTGCTTATTTTAATTTTACCGGCTAACTTTTCAACAGCAGCAATCATGTTTTTAATGGTTTTAATGTTAGTGTTTTTAGGCGGGTATCCAATAAAATATTTAGTTGTTATCGTTGGTTCGGGTGTTTTGGTATTAATGTTGTTTGTGTTAGCTGCAAAAGCATTTCCCGATGCCATGCCTAATCGTGTTGATACTTGGATGGGGCGGATTGAAAGTTTTGCAAATCCAGAAGATACAGAGTCAGATTACCAAATAGAGAAAGCTAAAATAGCTATAGCAACAGGAGGTATACAAGGTGTTGGTCCTGGAAAGAGCATGCAAAAAAACTTTTTACCACAGTCGTCGTCCGATTTCATTTTTGCCATTATTATTGAAGAATATGGTTTAATAGGTGGCTTTACAATCATGATTTTGTATTTGTGGTTATTGTTTAGAGTGGTTATAGTGGCACAGAAATCAGATACCATTTTTGGTAAGTTGCTAGCCCTCGGCGTAGGGCTGCCCATTGTATTTCAAGCCTTAATAAATATGGCTGTTGCAGTAGAGTTATTTCCGGTTACGGGGCAAACCTTGCCGTTAATAAGTAGTGGCGGTACGTCAATTTGGATGACTTGTTTAGCGCTTGGTATTATTTTAAGCGTTAGTGCTAAAAGAGAAGAAATTAAAGAACAAGAAAATATAGAAGATAACCCTTTGGAGGTTTTGAGCGAAGCGCTCGATTAAAGTTTTTAAAAGCGTAAATAATCACGAATTAGTGGCAAAAAAAGAAACATATAAAATTATTTTATCCGGAGGTGGTACAGGGGGGCATATTTATCCTGCTGTAGCCATTGCTAACGAGTTAAAATCACGTTACCCAAATGCTGAATTTTTGTTTGTAGGCGCCAAGGATAGAATGGAAATGGAAAAAGTGCCACAAGCGGGATATAATATAGAAGGCTTGTGGATTTCTGGAATTCAGCGTAAGTTGACATTGAAGAATGCCATGTTCCCAATAAAATTGATTAGTAGTTTGTGGAAAGCTCGTAAAATTGTAAGTGCCTTTAAACCTGACTTTGCCATTGGTACAGGTGGTTTTGCGAGTGGTCCGCTACTTCACGTGGCAGCTTCAAAGGGTATTCCAACTTTAATACAAGAACAAAATTCATTTCCAGGAATCACTAATAAATTGTTAGCTAAAAAAGTTAATAAAATATGTGTAGCCTATGATGGTTTAGAACGTTTTTTTCCAAAAGATAAAATTGTAAAAACAGGAAACCCGGTTCGTAAGGGGCTTTTAAATATAGAGGATAAAACTGTTGAAGCTAAAAACTTCTTCAATTTAAAACATGGTAAAAATACACTTTTAGTTATAGGCGGAAGTCTTGGGTCAAGACGTATTAATCAATTAATTGAAAAGGAATTAGATTTTCTAGACATGCAAAATGTCCAAATTATTTGGCAATGTGGTAAGTTATACTATCAGCAGTATAAAATTTATAACAATACAAAAAACGTGCAAGTTTACGAGTTTTTAAATAATATGGATTTTGCTTACGCTGCTGCAGATATTATAGTGTCTCGTGCAGGAGCAAGTTCTGTTTCCGAATTGTGTATTGTTGGTAAGCCGGTGATATTTATACCGTCTCCAAATGTGGCGGAAGACCATCAAACTAAAAATGCTATGGCGATTGTAGAGAAGGATGCCGCGTTATTAATTAAAGAAGAAGATTTAGATGCCGATTTTCAAAATAAATTTTCACAATTGGTGTCATCTTCAGAAAAACAAAAAGCTTTGGGGGCAAATATTAAAAAATTAGCATTGGTAAATGCAACTAACGATATTGTAAAAGAGGTTGAAAACCTATTAAAAAAATAATGAATTTAAGTAATATACATACTATTTATTTTGTTGGCATTGGCGGTATAGGCATGAGTGCTTTAGCGCGCTATTTTCAAGCTAATAATAAACAAGTTGTAGGTTACGATAAAACTGAAACCGAAATAACTAAAAGTTTAGAAGCTTTAGGTGTAAAAGTTCACTATAACGACGATGTATTTTATGCATCATCATTTAAAAATGAAGACACCTTAGTAGTCTACACGCCTGCTATTCCTAAAACTCATGGAGAATTAAATTATTTTTTTGATAATGAATTTCAGGTTTTAAAACGTTCTGAAGTGTTAGGTATAATCACCAAAAATACGTTTTGTTTAGCTGTAGCAGGAACACATGGTAAAACAACAACAACCAGTATTTTAGGACATTTAATGAACGAATGTAATGTGCCTTTAACAGCGTTTTTAGGTGGAATTACAGAGAATTACAACTCAAATTTAATTTTAAAAGGCAATGAAGTTTCGGTAGTTGAAGCCGATGAGTTCGACAGATCCTTTTTAACCCTTTCTCCAAATTTGGCTTGTATAACTTCTATGGATGCAGATCATTTAGATATTTATGGAAGTAAAGATGAGTTAACAAAATCGTTTGAAGATTTTACAAAACAATTAAAACCTAATGGTAAATTATTTGTAAAGAATGGTTTGCCTTTAAAGGGAATAACATACGGAATTGAAGATGATGCTGACTATTCTGTAAAAAATATAAAAATAGAAAATGGTACTTATGTTTTTGATGTTAAAACACCTGAAACAGTACTTGAAAACTTACACTTTAACCTGCCTGGGAGACATAATTTGTCGAATGCATTAATAGCCTTGGCGATGTCTGTAGAGTATGGTTGCCCTCACCAGCAGCTCGCCAAAGCATTAGCATCTTACAAAGGGGTTAAGCGTAGATTTTCATATCATATAAAAACGGACCATTTGGTTTTTATAGACGATTATGCACATCACCCAGAAGAAATAAATGCGGTACATCAAGCGGTAAGAGAAATGTATCCTAACAAAAAGGTTTTGGCAATTTTTCAGCCACATTTGTTTAGTAGAACCCAGGATTTTGCAAATGAATTTGCAATTAGTTTAGCAAAATTTGATGCTTTGTTATTGTTGGATATTTATCCGGCAAGAGAGTTGTCTATTAAAGGTGTAAACTCAAGTTGGTTATTAAGTAAAATAGATAACAACAATAAAAAACTAGTTAGTAAAGAAAAGTTAATAAACGAAATCAAATCAATTCAAGCAGATGTAGTGTTAACTATTGGAGCTGGAGATATTGGAGCAGAAGTTGAACATATTAAAAACGCGTTACAGATTGCAAATTAAGTGGTATCAAATAAAAATGATTTTGTTATTAGGTTTAGTTACCTTTTTGTGTGCCTTTGCCTCGGGGCGTAATGCAAAGCGCAATATTGTGAAACCAAAAATAAAATTTTTAGGAGAAAATAACCTCTTTATAACGAGTGAAAATGTTAGTAAATTGTTAATACAAAATTACGTAGGGCTTGAAAATGTACCTAAAGAAACTTTAGATTTGAATGTGTTAGAAAACACCCTCAAATCTAATGCCATGATAAAAAGTGCCGAAGTGTATTTGGCTGTAAATGGTACGCTTAAAGCTAATGTTGAGCAAAAAACGCCAATTGCGAGGGTAAATACAAATGTATCATATTACATCGATACGGATGGTGAATACATGCCATTATCAAGTAATTTTTCGGCAAGAGTTCCATTTGTTACTGGTTATGTAGAAAAAAATAATTTAAAAGGCGTCCATACGGTTGCCCAAAAAGTAATGAACGATGATTTTTTAAAAACACATGTTTTCGAAATTCATCAAGATCAAAACCATAAACTTTATCTAAAACTACGCCAATGTGATTTTATGGTAAAATTGGGAGATATAAATTTTATAGAAAGAAAAATAAATAACCTAAAAGCATTTTATAAAAAAAGCTCAAAGGAAAAAACACTTAACCAGTATAGTGTTGTGAATTTGCAGTTTGAAAATCAAGTAATTTGTACCAAAATTTAAGCCATGGAAAATTATCAAACAGCTGGATTAAATAAAGGAGAAACTCATATTGAAATGGAGCAAAATGTTGCCGTTGGATTAGATATAGGAACCACAAAAATTGTAGCCATGATTGGTCGTAAAAACGAATATGGTAAACTTGAAATTTTAGGCATTGGTAAGTCTAAAAGTTTAGGAGTACATCGTGGTGTGGTAAACAATATTACACAAACTATACAGTCTATTCAACAAGCGGTACAACAAGCTGAGGCTGCGGCCGAAGTTAAAATTGATGATGTAACTGTTGGTATTGCAGGACAGCATATTAGAAGCCTGCAACATAGCGATTATATTACGCGTACTACTAGCGATACGGTTATCGATGATGATGATATTGATAGGCTAATTAACCAAGTGCACAAATTAGTGATGCTGCCTGGTGAAGAAATTATACACGTGCTTCCGCAGGAATATAAAGTGGATGGTCAAGGAGAAATTCGTGAGCCAATTGGTATGTATGGTGGTAGGTTAGAAGCTAATTTTCATGTAGTTGTAGGGCAGGTTTCGTCTATTAGAAATATTGGTCGTTGTGTGCAAAGTGCTGGTTTAAACCTTGAAGGTATCACTTTAGAACCTTTAGCATCAGCAAATGCAGTGTTGAGTCAAGAAGAAAAAGAAGCTGGTGTGGCTTTAATAGATATAGGTGGAGGTACTACCGATTTAGCCATTTTTAGAGACGGTATTATTCGTCATACAGCTGTAATTCCATTTGGAGGAAATGTTATTACAGAAGATATAAAAGAAGGTTGTTCAATTATTGAAAAACAAGCCGAATTATTAAAAATTAAGTTTGGTTCTGCATGGCCTGGTGAGAATAAGGATAACGAAATTGTATCTATTCCAGGATTAAGTGGAAGAGAACCAAAAGAAATTACATTAAAAAATTTGTCTAAAATTATTAATGCCAGAATGGTAGAAATTGTAGAACAAGTTTTTGCCGAAATTAAAAATTACGGTCACGAGGTACAAAAGAAAAAGTTAATTGCAGGTATTGTGTTAACAGGTGGCGGTAGCCAACTTAAACATTTAAAACAATTAGTAGAATATATTACAGGAATGGATACCAGAATAGGGTATCCTAATGAGCATTTGGCAGGTGATAGTGAAGACGATTTAACAAGCCCGCTTTACGCTACAGCTGTAGGTTTGGTTTTAGATGGTTTAAAACGACAAGAAAGAAAAAAGAATGAGTTTCGCCAAAACGAAATAGTAAAGGAAGAAAATATTGAGGAACTTGAAGAAAATCAAGAAGAGGAAGAACAGGCTCAACAAGCAAAGGAGCGGCTTTCCTTTCTGGATAAGTTAACGCAACGTGTTAAAGATTTTCTAGATAATGCCGAGTAATAAAATTAATCCAAAGAATTATAATATAAAGTACAAAACCCCAGAAAATAGAATTTTATGAGCAGTAACAAAGAATTCGAAAGCATTTCATTCGATTTGCCAAAAAACCAATCCAACGTTATTAAGGTGATTGGAGTTGGTGGTGGAGGTAGCAACGCTATTAACCACATGTTCCAGCAAGGTATTAAAGGTGTTGATTTTTACATTTGTAATACTGATTCGCAAGCCCTTCAAAACAGTGGTGTTCCTAACAAAATTCAATTAGGTGTAAATCTTACCGAAGGTTTAGGTGCTGGTGCAAATCCAGAAATTGGTGAGCAAGCGGCTATTGAAAGTTTTGATGATATTACAACCATGCTAGATACTAATACAAAAATGGTATTTATTACAGCAGGTATGGGCGGTGGTACGGGTACAGGTGCAGCACCAATTATAGCTAAAATGGCTAAAGATTTAGATATTTTAACGGTTGGTATTGTAACTATGCCCTTTCAATTTGAAGGAAGAATGCGTATAGAACAATCGCAAAAAGGTATCGAGAAATTACGAGATGTAGTAGATTCTTTAATTGTAATAAATAATAATAAATTACGTGAAGTTTATGGAAACTTAGGTTTTAAAGCCGGATTCTCTAAAGCCGACGAAGTATTAGCCACAGCTGCTCGTGGTATTGCCGAAGTAATTACACACCACTACACACAAAATATTGATTTACGCGATGCTAAAACTGTATTAAGTAACAGTGGAACAGCGATTATGGGGTCGTCTTTGGCTTCTGGTCAAAACCGTGCTCAAGATGCCATTCGAAAAGCATTAGATTCCCCATTATTAAACGATAATAAAATCCGAGGTGCTAAAAACGTATTGTTACTTATAGTTTCTGGTTCACACGAAATTACAATTGATGAAATAGGTGAAATTAATGATCATATTCAAAACGAAGCAGGTCATGGTGCTAACATTATTATGGGGGTTGGCGAAGATGAAACTTTAGAAGAATCTATTGCAGTGACTATTATTGCAACAGGTTTTGATGTAGAGCAACAAGACGAAATTTCTAATACAGAAACCAAGCGCGTTATACACAATTTAGGAGCAAGTGCCGACATAGAAACTAAAGAAGCAGAACCTGTAATTATAGCTCCAGTTATCGAGCTTGAGAAGAAAAAAGAACCACCCGTTGTACGTCACACTTTAAACTTGGACGAAGAGCCGGATGATTTAAGTGAATTTGAAAAACGAATGATTAGCAAACAACAGCTTGTAGAGCCTGTTGAAGAGATAGAGGAAGATTTCGACATAATTCCAACTTCAAGTTTAATTAAAAATATCGATGTAGTTTATGATGAAGTTCAAGCTAATTTCGAGGACGAAGATTTTATTATTAAACCTGTAACTACGATGCAGGAAGAAAGCGTACAGCCTGTTGTTGAAGACGAAGAAGAAAAGCAATTTACACTTACTTTCGATTTACCTTTATTCGATAAAAAAGAAGAAGAACCTGCATTTGAAAATTCAATTATAGCTCATCAATTAAATGAAGAAGAAGTTAACAATATTGAAGTTGAAGAGTATGAAGAAATAGTTCCAGTTGTAAATGAAGATGCAAAAGGAAATATTCGATACACCCTTGAAGATTATAAAGAAGACGAGCAAGTTTCAATGTCTAAGGTAAGCCCAAAAACTGAAGCTGTTGAGGTTGTTGATAAAGATATGATTTTTGAGAAAAAGGTAGTTAACGAACCTATTGATGCTCCAAAAACCGAAGAGGTTGATCCAATGAATACACCAATTTCTGAAGTTTTAAAAGATAGAGCAGCGGAGAGACGACGTAAAATGAAAGATTTTAATCATAAGTTCCACAATGGAAAAATTGATGATATAGAAAAAGTTCCTGCTTACAAGCGTCAAGGTATTGATTTAGATGCTACTAAGCATTCATCCGAAAGCAATATGTCTCGAACAAGCGTTGGTTTAAATGATAATGACGATATTCAAATACGAAAAAATAATTCTTTTTTACATGATAATGTGGATTAATTTTTGAAGCTGATTATGTTAATTGTTAACCCGAAATGTTTCTCTCACCATTTCGGGTTTTTTTCTTTACACTATTATTTCTTAAAAGCTCAGAATCTTAGTATATTCGCATTCCTAAAAATTAATTATAATGAGTTTACAGCAACAAGTGATGGCAGCTTTAAAGAACGCTATGAAATCTAAAGATCAAACAGCTTTAACAGCATTAAGAGCTGTAAAGTCTGCAATTTTGTTGGCACAAACTGAGAGTGGAGCTAAAGAAGAGTTAACGGAAGAGCAAGAACTAAAAATATTACAAAAGCAGGTAAAACAACGTCGCGATAGTGCAGCAGTTTTTACAGAGCAAGGTCGTGAGGATTTAGCAGAACCAGAATTAGCAGAAGCTAAAGTAATAGAGCAATTTTTACCAGAAGCGTTAAGTGAAGAAGAAATTGAAAAAGTTGTTGTTGCAACTATAGAGCAAGTTGGAGCATTAGGAATGAAAGATATGGGTAAAGTTATGGGTATTGTTAGCAAAGAACTTGCAGGACAAGCCGATGGTAAAACTATATCTAGCATAGTTAAAGCAAAATTAGCTTAAATTAAAATAATGGCTGCGTAGTTCAACTGGATAGAATATCAGATTTCGGCTCTGAGGGTTGGGGGTTCGAATCCCTTCGCGGTCACTCTTAAGTTATATGAAATTGAGTTGATTGCGCTAAAATTTAACTATTACTCAACCTCAACCAATATTTTGAATAGTATGGATAATTAAATTCCAACGATCTATAATAGTTTTTCCTTTTTTAAAGTTTCTTTAAGTATTTTATGTTTTTCCCAAAATTGCACTTCTATTTTCTCAATAGTTTCGTCGTATCTTGGATGATTCTGCAACTGGTTCAATAGAGGGTCTTCCTTCATAAATAAAAGCACCCAATATTGGAAACCATCTTGTGAACTAAATTTATCGTAGGCTTCTATAGCTTTATCTGGCATATTTTCATAAAGATACAGCATAGCTAAACTTGCCTCTCTGTAAATTGACTCATCTTCTTCCAAATAATCTTTATATTTCTGAATATATTTTTCTGCTTTATTAGGAAGACCCAATTTTTTATAGGTGTAGGCTATTTTTATGTTCTCTGCTGGATACAAGTCAATTTTATCAGTAGTAAGTATACTAATATATTTCTCGTAATAAACCAATGATTTTTCGTAATCTTCCTGAAAATAATATGTTTTGGCTAATTCTTGAGTGATATCAGCGCGAGTAGTATCTTTACGCCACTCTATGAGCATTTTTTTTCTTAAGGATTCTAAATCTTTATTATTCGCATAATCTATAAAATTTTTTAAGTAGGTACTATATTGATTTTTAGGATTATACTTCAGAGATTCTTCAATGTATTTTGAAGCCTCTTTAGCAAACCCGTTTTGGACTAATGCATTACTCAAGTTTAGATAGATAAAGCTTTTAGAAATACTATCGTTAGCTTCAATATTTAATTTTATTCCTTTTAATGCATAAGTGAGATACTTATTTGTATCTGGAACAACTCTAGCATATATATCAGATAAAATTAGTACTACAGAAGAAGCATTTGGGTTATAATCTAGTGCTTTTTCCAAGTAAGGTATCGCTAACCTAAATTCGTTTGCGTTTATATAATACAGTGCTTTTGCAATCAGAGACAATTCAGAAGTAGAATCAAACAACAGGGAATTATCTGCATATTCATTTAATTCGGCTAAATATTTCTTTTCAATTTTATTTACATCTAAGTAATAGTAACAAATTGCAATCTGAGCATAGGCGAGTGCAAATTCCGAGTCTTGTTCTATCGCTTTTTCAAATAAATTAATAGCAGCTTGCAACCCCTCTTTTGTCTTTGTTTGTAAGGCTTCAAGTCCTTTTAAATAATAATCATAAGCTAATACGTTTTCCGTTGGTTTTTTATCTATTTGTTGTAGCTCCGCTGGTGTTACTTTTGCTTCAATGGCTTCTGCAATTTTTTTTGCAACTTCATTTTGTACAGAAAAAATGTCCTCCGTTTTATGGTTGTACTGTTCTGCCCATATAGGTGAATCCTTTGACGCATCAATCAATTGAATATTCAACAAAACCTGACCATCAATGCGTTGTCCACTACCCTCAATCAAGTAATTGACACCTAGTTCTTCACCGATTTCTGTTATTGTCTTATCTGTATCTCTATATTTTTCTACAGAGGTCCTACTAATTACTCGAATATCTTCAATTTTCTGTAAATTGTTTAACGTTGACTCCATAAGTCCGTTTACAAAATAAAGGTTATCAGAGTCATTACTCATATTTATAAACGGCAATACTGCAATCGATTTCTTAAGGTTGACGACATTTTTTTCAGAATTGATTGTTTCTTTTGGGAGAAACAAAAATAGTGCTAGTACTATAACCAAGACCGTTCCTACTATTATCTGAATACGGTTTGGCTTAAAAAAAGTTTTTTCAGCAACTTCAATAATCTCTGTGTTTTGGTGATCTCCTTCGACTTTAAATTCATCTTCAAATTCTGTTTGTTTACCTATTTTTTTTCTGGCCTCGCCTGGGGAATACCCATAATAGTCTCTAAAGCATTTAATAAAATAAGAATTATTACTAAAGCCAACCTCATAAGAAATTTCAGAAATAGTAAGCTCCGTTTCTTTTAACATCGTCATCCCTTTTTGAAGTCGGACTTCACGAATAAATTGACTTGCACTACCTTGTGTTTGTTTCTTAATCTTCCGCAACAAATTTGATCGGCTCATATTCATGAGGTCTGCCAATTCTGAAACTCCAAATTGCTCATTAGAGATATTCTCTAAAATAAGCGACTGAGCTTGCTCAATAAATTTTTCTTGATGTGAGATGTTAGACATGTTGCTTTGTACTGTTCCAAAAGTAGAAATTTTTATTTAAACACTATGTCGCTTATAGTTGAAAGTTCTTTATCAAAAAATGAGTTTTTGCGTCATAATTTATACTCCTGCGTCATAATTTTCAATCTCTCACCAAACTTGACACAATAGGCTTCATGCGGATTATCAACCAACTAAGTTAGTATCGCATCTTTGTAGAAACAAAAATCAAGTTCTTAATCAATATAAATTAAATTATGAAAACATTTAAAATTACTTCAATTAGAATGACAATTCAGATGTTAATCTTTGCACTTTTATTAACAAGTTCATGCGCACAATCTAACAAAGAAACAAGTTCAAATGATTCCGCTAAAGCAACAAAAACAGTAAACGCACCTGATATAGATATTCACGGAGCTGTATTAACGGGAAATTTGGATGCAGTTAAGCAACATATTGAAGCTGGGACTGATATTAATCAAAAAGAGGCCATGTCTGGATCTACACCTTTAATGTCAGCAGCCACTTTTAATAAACCTGAAATAGCGAAAGCATTGATCAATGGAAATGCAGATTTGTCTATAAAAAATAATGATGGTGGAACAGCTTTACACACTGCAGCATTCTTCGGGCGAATCGAAATTGTACAATTACTTATGGATGCAAAAGCTGATAAAACGGTTCGTAATAATTATGGAGCTACACCAAGGGAAACAGTAATGGTAGATTTTGCTCAAATGAAACCTATCTATGAAATGTTAATTCAGCAATTAAAACCAATGGGATTTACATTAGATCTTGATGAATTACAAAAGGCACGTCCTGTTGTTGCAATGATGCTACAATAAACATAAAACAAGATGACAACAGAAAGAAGATACGATATTGATTGGCTTAGAGTCATTGCTATAGGTTTATTACTGATTTACCATATAGCGATTATATTTCAACCTTGGGCCATGTTTATAGGGTTTATAAGAAGTGAAGACGCTTTAGAAGGACTTTGGAAACCAATGACCATGCTCAATGTTTGGAGGATACCCTTACTGTTTTTTGTATCGGGAATGGGCTTATATTTTGCAATGAAAAAAAGAAATTGGAAGCAATTATTCATAGAGCGCAGTAAACGAATTCTTTTACCCTTTGTTTTCGGTATTTTAGCTATCACTCCGTTACACTTTTTAGTCTTTCAAAACTACTATAATATGCCATTGAGTTATTTTCCGCATATGGGACATCTATGGTTTTTAGGAAACATTTTTGTCTATGTCGTAGTGTTGTCACCTGTTTTTTACTATTTGAAAAAAAATGGAAATGGAAAATTTAAAAAAGCCATTTCAAAAGTGATGACCTATGCTTTAGGACCATTATCTATATCCGTATTTTTTATGATAGAAATAGGTATTGTTAAACCACAGCTATTTGAACTATACGCTAAAACCTGGCATGGATTTTTTATCGGGTTGCTTGGGTTCTTTTTTGGATTTCTGTTTGTATATAGCGGTAAAGTATTCTGGCAAACCGTTTCAAAGTGGAAATGGTTATATATCGGTTTGGCAGCCATCCTCTTCGTGATTCGTTTCACAGGGTTTGAGTCATTATCAAATATGTATATCACCACCATAGAATCAAATTCTTGGATATTGGGTTTATTTGGAATAGGCTATAGTTACCTTAATAAACCAAGTGCCTTACTAAGCTATTTGAGTGCAGCTGTTTATCCAGTTTATATTATTCACATGTTTGTCTTATATGCAGGTGCATTACTCATTCTGCCATTAGATCTTCATCCTATGCTAGAGTTTGTAGGAATTACAGTATTTACGTTTATAGTCTGTTTTCTCATTTATGAATTCACCTTAAAAAGAATTACAATCTTGAGACCTTTATTTGGTTTGAAATGGAAATTTAAAAGGGTCGTACAGAAAGAATTAAAAAGGATTTAGAATCTAACTCAAACTTATCTTTTCACTTTATAATAGTTATCAGTACATCAAAACAATAAAATATAATTCATCAATCAATCATCAATCAATCATCAATCAAAAAACGAACAATTATGAAATTTTCTAACGTACAATTAGATTTATTTACGCTCATGTACTTTTCCTTTTGTGATAGAGACATAAGCTTTACATTGTGCTATAATTATTTTAAAAGTCTTATTATGAGTTATTTAAAAGTAGTATTTCAATTAATAAAAAGCCTATATCCAGTGCTAATCTTATTGTTAATATCTTGTAATGAAAACTCCGTTTCATTAGCAGATCAACCAACCCTTGCAGATTATCACGAGAATTCTTTGATGCCAAACGTTAAATTTAGGGAAATGGATACGTCTTCAGACACTTACGGAAAAGACATTTATTTTGAGAATATGGTTTTAACGAGAATGACAACGCTTGCGCAAAATCGTGAGGCTTACAGTAAGGTTATTGAATCATTAAAAAACCTAAAATATACTTATGCTGAATTACGAAATACAAATTAAAAAATGCTTGACTATAAGTTAACCCATTCTTTAACTTTTGATTTCTTTTTTAAAAATTATTGAAAACTGAGTATTGCAAATTATAAAAAATAAAAACAAAATGACAGTATTAGTCGTCGGTGCCAGTGGAGCCACAGGTAGCAAGTTAGTAGAACAACTTTTAATTAAAGAATACGAAGTTAAAGTGATTGTAAGATCGCCAGAAAAATTACCAGAATCGTGGAAAGCTAATGAAAACTTACAAATTATCTCTGCAAGTATATTAGAATTAAGCGATACGGAAATGAGTGTTATTACAAGTGGTTGCAATGCTGTGGCATCTTGTCTTGGTCACAATTTAACATGGAAAGGTGTATATGGGGAACCAAGAAGATTAGTAACAGATGCTACGAAACGCTTATGTGATGCCATAAAATCAAACAATGCTCAAAGTCCAACAAAGTTTGTTTTAATGAACACTACAGGAAATCGTAATCGTGACTTAAACGAAACCATTTCATTTGCTGAAAAATGTGTCGTGGGTTTACTTCGCATAGTATTACCACCTCATGTAGACAATGAAAAAGCAGCCGATTATTTACGAACCCAAATAGGGCAAAATAATAAACAAATTGAATGGGTAATAGTGAGACCAGATGGCTTAATTAATGATGATAAAGTTTCAGACTACGAAATTTATCCTTCTCCAATAAGAAGCGCAATTTTTAATGCAGGAAAAACAAGTAGAATAAATGTTGGGCATTTTATGATGAAGCTCATTAGTAATGCCAGTTTATGGATTACTTGGAAAGGACAAATGCCTGTAATTTATAATAAATCATCACTGATTGAAAAAAATATAGAGGTAAGTAAGAAAAACTAGACCTTAATAGAAATCAAGCAGACTTAATAATCATTTACCAAAAAATAATAACATGAAAACTCAAATGCCAGAAAGATTTACAGAAGGAAAAAGCACTTGGAATACAATCTTTATATTTCTCGGTTTGGTAATTGCTCTTACGTCACCATTTCATTATGCAATAGTTAATTTATACCCATCCAGAATCTGTGTTGGAGCTATCATGTGGTGTCCTGCAATAGCTGCATTTTTAACCTTAAAAATCAAAGGACGTAAAATATCATCCCTAAACTGGAATTGGGGAAATTGGAAATATATCCGATGGTCTTATGTTGTTCCTGCCTTATATGGTATTATCACTTATGTGCTTATTTGGATTTTAGGTTTTGGAAATTTAGCCAAAGCGAAGCCATTACAGAATGGGGAAAAGAACTTGGCTTATTTGGCATAGGCACTTTAAACCCAACAGCGATAACAATCATAGCTGTTTTTTTATTAGGCACTGTTGAAGTGATAAGAGCTTCTGCAACCACCTTGGGAGAAGAAATTGGATGGCGAGGATTTTTTATTTACGAATTGAGAAAAGTACTGTCTTTTACTGGAGTAGCAATTTTTAGTGGATTGATTTGGTCTTTTTGGCATTGGCCATTGCTAGTTTACTATAGTAACAATGTCCTATTAGAATTTGCAACCTTCACTATCGTAATTGTCTCCATGTCATTTATTATGACTTACTACACGTTTAAATCTAAAAGTCTATGGCCAGCAGTCATTTTTCATGCAGTCAGTAATGTGTATATTCAAAAAATAATGCCGCCTCTAACCATAAAAGATGAAGGAACAGAACATTGGCTTGGTGAAAACGGAATTATGTTTGCAATTGTGACCTGTGTTTTTGGAATTTACTTTTGGCACAAAGGATTGAAGGAACATATATAAATTAACTTATCTCTTAGATTTTGCAGAGTAATTATAATTTTTCAATCTGTAAATAAATCAAATACAAATGAATAACTCAGAAAACACATCAAACAATTCTCCAAAGCATATAAAAAGAAAATCCCATCCTTTTTGGCGATTTTTTTGGCTAACATTTCTTGTCGTATCGCTTTGGTATGCTTGGTACTCATTTTATGCACCTTCAAATAATATTACATGGAAAGATAACTTGGAATCTGCTCAAAAGCTAGCTTTTAATTCTGATAAAAATATTATGGTATTCTTTACCACGGAATGGTGCTCACCTTGTCGCATTATGAAGCGTGAAGTCTTTGCTGATAATGAGGTTACAAAAGCTATGGATGCTAAAGTTGTCTCACTAGAAATTAATATTGATGACCCAAATTCTAAAGCACTAGTAAAACAATATAATATTGGTGCTACACCAACAACAATTTTCATTGATCCTAAGGGAGAGGTAATTGATTACGCTGTTGGAAAAGTGGAGAAATCAAAATTCCTTGAAATGCTTCTTAACATTTAATTAAAAACAGAAATCATCAATCAATCACAAAAACGAACAATTCATGCAATTTAATGGAAAAACACAAGTCCTAAAGTTTTAAAACTACAATACCTCAACATCCCCTATCAAGAAGAACGAGTAAATGTCCTAATTATCGATTTGTTTTTAGTCTTATTTTCTTTTATTTCTAAACTTAGTTAATATACTGCGCAACAATCGTTGGCTCTCATAAATTTAAAGTTTTAATTTTATACATTTGTGTGATTAATTCATCACTTTGATCAACGAGAAATCTATTGCTGTCTTACCTTTTGTCAATATGAGTAATGATATTGATAACGAATCTTTCTGTGATGGTATTGCAGAAGAAATAATTAATGCCTTATCAAAAATAAAAGGCTTAAAGGTGATTGCAAGACGGTCTTCGTTTGCATTTAAAAATAAAAACATTGATGTTCGACATATTGGTAATCAATTAGGTGTGGCTACTGTTTTAGAAGGAAGCGTTAGAAAATCAAACAATAGCATTCGCATAACAGGGCAATTGATAGATACAAAATACGGTACGCAATATTGGTCTAAAAAATTCGATAGAGAATTAATAGATATCTTCGAATTGGAAGATGTAGTGAGTCTTGCCATAGCTGATGAAGTCCGAAACAATTTTGGGCATTTTGAAGTGCAGGACCATTTAATTAAACAACCTACAAATAATGTCGAGGCTTATCAATTATTTTTACAAGGGCGTTCATTGCAATTAAAATGGACACCAGAAAGTCTAAATCAAGCCATATCATACTATAATCAAGCTATTAACTTAGATAAAAATTACGCTAAAGCATATTATGCCAATTTACAATGCTATGGGTTATTGGCCGTTTGGGGTTATATGCCTTACCAAGAAGCTATGGATTTAGCTGTTGGCAATCTATTAATAGCCAAAGAAATAGAAACAGCATTACCCGAATATCCACTCTCTTTTGTAGGAAAGTTTCTTTGGGGTGAATGGGATTTTAAAAATGCATTTATACATATAGAAAAAGCTTTAGATATGAATCCTAATTATATTGATGGATTAGAAGCTATGACAGAGCTTTTTATAGCACTTGGCTTTTTTGATAAGGCTTTAACGTATGCAAATAGATTATTAGAGGTAGATCCGCTATCCGCAAATAACCATTACACATTAGCTAGCATTTACTACTACCAACGTAAGTTTAAAAAAGCATTAGAAAATGTAAACTACGCTCTAACACTTAATACTGATTTAGCATTAGCGCATCATTTGAAATGTTTCTGTTTAATATGGCTAAACAGAAGCCAACAGTTTCAATATTGTATTCAGGATACTACCTTGAAAGAGGAGAAAAATCTATTATTTCAACTTATCAACAATAAGGATATTGAAGTTCCGGAACAAATGATGACAAAATGGTCACAATCTCAAAACGAAGAAACGATGCCAGTTCCCTATGATGTGTTTATTTTAAGCAATTCAAGTTATACAGACCAAGGGTTTACACGCTTAAAAGAAATGATTGAGCAAAGACGTGGGCAGGTTATAAACTATAGGCTAGAACCTTTTTTACAACCGTTACATAATATCAAAGAATTTTCAGAGCTACACAAGTCTAATTTGTCCATTGAAGACGTTGATTGCCATCAAACAGACGAAGAAAAATCATCACCAATCATTTTAGATGCTCAACAAGTAGAAACGCTAAAAGAGGAATTAGGTTCTTATTTTAAAGAGGATGAACCTTTCTTAAATCCACAATTAAGTTTAAAATTCGTGGCTGATGTGTTTGAATTAAATACCAATAAAATATCCTACGTAATCAATAAAGCTTTTCATCTTAATTTTAATGACTTTGTGAATTCGTATCGCTTAAATCATTTTAAATCAATAGCCATAGATCCAAAAAACTCACATTTAACTATTCTTGGCTTAGCTTATGACAGTGGTTTTAATTCTAAAAGCGTATTTAACACGTACTTCAAAAAAACAGAGGGCACTACACCTAGTAAATGGGTAAAATCTAATACTAAATAACGTAAAGTTACAAGTCCTTTATCTCAGTTAATAGAATTTAAATTAATTTTTAGATGCCTTATCCTTTCTTAATATTTAGATTTTAAAATTATTTTACTCTTGTACACCACTAGAGTTAACCGAACAAATTTAAAATTCAAACAGTTTTCATTTTAATACTTGAATTCGTCCGAAATTATAATCTCGGACGTTTACAGTTTTCTTATACCTCAAATTTGCACCATCAAAAAACGAACAATAATGAAATCAATTATAATGAAAACTATCAAAAAACAAATCTTATTAAGAATGGCTTGCGTAGCCTTTGCATTAGTATCAAGTATAACATACGCTCAAAACACAAATCCAGAAACCTCAACACAGCGAGATGGCTTTATTATTGAATTTTCAGTAGGTGGAGGTCTAATCAGTTTAGAAGATAGTGAAGGTATTCAAACGTTCGACAAATCTCAAGGAACGTTTGTTTTTCCAGATCTAAAGTTGGGCTATATGTTGAATGAAAATCTTGCCATTACTGCCGCTATGCCAGGAAATATATATGAATTTCAAGATAACGACAGGAATTTTGGAGGTTTTATTCCATCGCTACAATATTGGGTAAAAAATCGTTGGTGGATTCATGGTGGAATTGGTTTAGCAATAGATTCGCCAGCACTATATGATATTAAAGACGATGTAAATGACGATTGGAACTTTGGTTTCGCTGTTATGGCAAGTACAGGTTATTAGATTTACAAAAAGAAAAACTTTGCGCTTAATGTGCAGTCAAAACTAGTTCTTGGCAGTGTGTCTTTAGATGGAAATGCAGATAGAGATGCAGTAATCTTTAATGTAGGCTTAGGATTTAGCTGGTTATAAGGTTGAATTTACAAATTCAAATAATTCTAAAAATATTATCATGAAAAAAACTTTAATAACCTTGATTTTTTGCGGACTAACATTAATCTCTAAATCTCAAAACACAAGTGTAGAAAAATCAACATTCGGATTACAAACTGGAGTTCTAGGAATCTGGGCTTATAATGAAGCAAAACTATCAAATACCATAGCACTGAGAACAGAGCTCGGTTTTGATTTTGGTATTTGGGAATCTACGTTTTACGATGATTATGACTCCCCATTTCTACTTACACCTGTAATAGTTGTGGAGCCAAGATTCTATTACAACCTCAAAAAACGCTCAGAGCACTCAAAACCAATTGATGGAAATAGTGGCAATTTTATTGCTTTAAAGATGGGTTATCATCCAGAATTGGCGCTGTTCAATACTGACGATGCGCCTGTAGTTAGTGACTTTTCCATTATACCCACTTGGGGAATTAGGCGAAATTTAGGTAAACACTTTGATTTTGAAGCAGGTCTTGGCGCAGGATTTAGTTACACATTTGCTAAACGCGCTGGCTACTTAAAGAACAAAAGTGAAATGGAATTAAATATGCACTTGCGAATAGGATATAGGTTTTAGCAAAAACAACACTCAATTTGACGAAACCTATCCAAGCTTAACTCCAAATAGTAAATATTTCTTTTTTCATGGGAGCTACGGATTTAATAAAGTTGATAGCAATTAGGTTGACGGCAGTGCGATTAAAAGGACGAAAACTAGACAGAGAGACCTTGGATTCTTTTAATGAAAATGCAATAAATCGAAAGAATTTGGTAGCTACTGCGCTAAGGTATTTGGAAAACTTAGTCATTGAAAAATAAATTACTGCCAAAAATGGATATAAGTCAGAAAAATTAATAAAAGATGCGATAGAAAGCCTTATATGCATCATAATTTATATAACTGCGTCATAGTTTTCAATCTATCCTCAAACTTTATACATAAGGCTTCATAAGGGGTAGGAAGCATATTGCTTCTGGATCGATCTTTGTAGAAACGAAAATCAAGTTTTTAATTATTATGGATTTAATCACTTATGTATTAGATGAACTAAGGAAAAATAAGTACTAACAAATGATTATAAGGTACAAATTCTGTTTGTAACTAGTAAGAGGTAGTTTATCATTAACAAACATTCGAATATCATATAAAGTTTAATTGATTAAAGACCTTTTTTAAGTTTATCCTAATCAAAAAAAAACAATCAAAAAGTGAACAATTATGAATTCAATTAAAAGTAAAAAAGGAATTAGACTTGCAATAGGCATATTTTCAGGAGTATTAGTAGGCTTATTAACCTCAAACATAGCTTTATGGCTTCCAATTGGAATTGCCATTGGTGCCGCGTTAGAATACTCAAAAAAATCTTAATGTAACAACTCAAATTACAAAATAAATCATCAATCAAAAAACGAACAATTATGAAATTAATTAAAATGAAAACAATCAAAAAACAAATCTTATCAAGAATGGCTTGCGTAGCCTTTGCATTAGTATCAAGTATAACATACGCTCAAAACACAAATCCAGAAACCTCAACACAGCGAGATGGCTTTATTATTGAATTTTCAGTAGGTGGAGGTCTAATCAGTTTAGAAGATAGTGAAGGTATTCAAACCTTTGATAAAGCTCAAGGAACGTTTGTTTTTCCAGATCTAAAGTTGGGCTATATGTTGAATGAAAATCTTGCCATTACTGCCGCTATGCCAGGAAACATATACGAATTTCAAGGTAATGACAGGAATTTTGGAGGTTTTATACCATCTGTACAATATTGGGTAAAAGACAACTGGTGGATTCATGGCGGAATTGGTTTAGCCATAGATTCGCCCGCACTATATGATATTAAAGATGATGTAAATGATGATTGGAACTTTGGTTGCGCCGTTATGGCAAGTACAGGTTATGAAATTTACAAAAAGAAAAACTTTGCGCTTAATGTTCAGTCTAAATTAGTGCTTGGTCGTGCGTCTTTAGATGGAGATGCACACAGAGATGCAGTAATCTTTAATGTAGGATTAGGGTTTAGCTGGTTATAAACTTTAATATATAGTGAATTTATCTATTGACAAAATATAAAAATTTAGCTCTGAACTAAAGTGAAATATAGTGTGTATTTATACGCTACGTTTCATAAACAGTAAGTTCTGAGTAATGAGAAAAAATTGAACATAAATCATATTTACAAGTTCAATTGTATCTAAAATAAATATTATCATGAAAAAAACTTTAATTACCTTGACTTTGTGCGGACTAACATTAATCGCCAAAGCTCAAAGCACAAGTGTAGAAAAATCAATATTCGGATTACAAACTGGAGTTCTAGGAATCTGGGCATATAATGAAGCAAAACTATCAAATACCATAGCACTGAGAACAGAGCTCGGTTTTGATTTTGGTATTTGGGAATCTACGTTTTACGATGATTATGACTCTCCATTTCTACTCACACCTGTGATAGTTGTGGAGCCAAGATTCTATTACAACCTCAAAAAACGCTCAGAGCACTCAAAACCAATTGATGGAAATAGTGGCAATTTTATTGCTTTAAAGATGGGTTATCATCCAGAATTGGCACTGTTCAATACTGACGATGCGCCTATAGTAAGTGACTTTTCCATTATACCCACTTGGGGAATTAGGCGAAATTTAGGTAAACACTTTGATTTTGAAGCAGGTCTTGGTGCAGGATTTAGTTACACATTTGCTAAACGCGCTGGTTATGTAAAGAACAAAAGTGAAATGGAATTAAATATGCACTTGCGAATAGGGTATAAATTTTAGCATAGATAAAACCAATCACAATCATCAATCAAAAAACGAACAGTATATGTTTTTCAAATCAAAAGAAGGAAAAGACAAAATCTTATCCCTGTATAGCCAGAAGTTAAATGAGCTAAATATTGAATATTCCGAAGAATCGGTAGAAACAAAGTTTGGCGTTACAAATGTTATTATTACTGGAAACGTAAAAAACCCTCCATTACTCCTTATTCATGGCACAGGCGGTTGTGCACCATTAATATTAGAATCATTTCCTAATTTATCTTCAACATATTGTGTCTATGCAATAGACGTACTTGCCCAACCTAATAAAAGTGCTGAAAACAGGTTAGACATGAAGACTTTAGATTATGGAGAATGGTTAACGGAAGTTATTATTTTACTAGGATTGAAAGCCGTTACTTTAGTAGGATTTTCTTTTGGAGGCCTTATTTCACTAAAGACTTTAGAATTTAACGAACGACTCATAAAAAACGTTTTTTTAATAGCGCCAGTTTACATCGTAAATGGAAATCCTTTTATAGGATTATTTAAGATGTTTATTCCTTTAAAGAAATTTATAAAAACGGGTAATGATAACTATCTAAAAAAAGTCATTAAAGCTCTTTTTAGTGATGCTGATAATTTTGCCATCCAGTTTATGGGAACCACTTTTCAAAATTGTAATATGGACTTTTCACCATTACCTGTAATAGCTAAAAAATCTGCTCAACAAATTGAAACACCTATTACCATTTTCGCCTGTGAAAACGATATTATGTTTCCTGGTAGAAAATTGATTAAAAGAGCCAAACGAATATTTTCTTCTATAGAAGACGTTGTTTTGATTGAAGATACTAAACACGTACCAAATTCAAAAGGTTTTAAAAAAATAGAGGATTTAATTATTGATAAAAACAGATACTAAAATGATAGCAGAAATAAAATCTTTAGAATTCCCTAGTCCAAATATAATTTCAATAAATGGAATTGAGTTAGAAGTATTTGAAGCAGGTAAAGAAAATATTGGCAATCCAATTGTACTTTGTCATGGTTTTCCCGAACATGCTTTTTCATGGCGTTATCAAATCTCAGCACTTGCTAAAGCTGGTTATCATGTCATTGTTCCAAATCAAAGAGGATATGGTTATTCATCTTGCCCTAAAGACGTAACAGCATATGATATCACCCATTTAACAGGTGATATGGTAGCTTTACTTGATTATTACAACTACAAAGATGCTGTTTTTGTGGGTCATGATTGGGGTGCAAATGTAGTTTGGAACCTTGCACTCTTACATCCAGAGCGGGTAAATAAAGTCATAAATCTTGCACTACCTTATCAAGAACGCGGCAAAAAACCATGGATTGAGTTGATGGAAGCGTTTTTTGGAGACGATTTCTATTTTGTTCATTTTAATAAACACCCAGGAGTTGCAGATGCTGTATTAGAGAACCATACAGAAAATTTTCTTCGTAATTTATTTCGTAAGAATGTACCTCTTGCACCACCAGAACCAGGAATGTTAATGATGAACCTTGCAAAAGCAGAAAAGCCTTTTGGTGAGTCTATTATGAACGACGATGATTTGTCTGTTTTTGTAAAGGCCTTTAACAATTCCGGATTTAATGGCGCTATTAATTGGTATAGAAACCTCGACCGGAACTGGCACTTATTAGCAGATATTAACCCAATCATCAAACAGCCTACTCTTATGATCTATGGCAATCTAGATATGATACCAAAATTTGAAAGGCTACAGGATTTCGTTCCGAATTTAGATGTTATTAGTTTAGATTGTGGCCATCACATTCAACAGGAATTACCACAAGAAACTAATCAATCAATTTTAAAATGGTTGGCAGAATTTAATGGCTAAAAAAGAGAAATGGAAACAAGAATGGTAATTTATAGAGAGGAAGCAGAATTTGTTAGAGACTATAAACAAGCATTAATTTTTGAATCTATTTTATAAGCGTAAACTCATTAATAAATATCCTTTTCACATAACTTCATTATTTTATATTATGAATATAAACGAGCAACTTAAAACCATAAAAGACTACTATTCTCCTAAAATAATTGGTGAAGTAAATGATGTTTTTATAAAACTTGTAAAAATACAGGGAAACAAAGTGCCTTGGCATCACCATAAAAATGAAGATGAATTATTTTATGTGCTTAAAGGAAGTCTTGTTTTTGAAATAGAAAACCAAGAACCATTTACAATGAAAAAGGGGGATTTGTTCATTGTAAAAAAAGGAATTAATCATAAAGTCAGTTCTAAAAAGGAATGCCATTTAATGCTTATTGAAAATAAATCAGCTTTGCATACAGGAAATGTGATTTCTGAGATTACAAAATCAATCAATAATCAAAAATAATGAAACACTAGTGCCATCAGAATTTCAATTTAGGATTAAAATAATATTAGGTCTGAAGCATGCTATTTTAAAATAGATAGCTGTAGAACTTTATCCACCAACAAAAAAACAACAATTAATAAAAACAACAAAATGAGCAAAGGATTAAAAATAGTATTGACAATAGGACTCATTATTGTCTTTCAAGGTATATCGGCACAATCGAAGTTGAATCAATCGAGTGAATTTCAAACAGAAATTATTGATTCTGTTTATTCAGAGGTATTCAAAGAATATCGAAAGTTTTGGGTTAAACTCCCTGATAATTATAACCCAAATAGTAGTGTAAAATATCCTGTTGTTTATTTGTTAGATGGATTTTCTCTGAGAGAAAATTTAGAAGAAATTTATGATAATTATTGGGGACATTATTTGCCTCATATGATTCTAATTGGAATTTCTAACAAAACTAACAGGATACGGGACTTAACTACTTCTCAGATTAAAATGAGGCGTGGGCAAGCAATGAATAAAGAAACTGGTGGTGCGGAAAACTTCACCCAAAGTATTGAAAAAGAACTAATCCCATACATTGACAATAAATATCCAACCACGGCCTATCGTACCTTAATTGGGCATTCTTATGCCGGTTTGTTTACGGTAAATATGTTGGTTAATCATAAACATCTCTTTCAAAACTATATAGCCATAGATCCAAGTTTGGATTGGGACGACCAAAAATTATTGAAGGAGGCAAAAGAAAAGCTGAGTTCAGAAAGTTATAAAGGTAAATCTCTTTATGTGTCTTTAGCAGCAGAACAGCTACACATGTGGGATGAAGAAATAACCATGGAGAATATTATGGACGACGCTTCAGAATTCACTTTGTTTGCACGTTCAATCGTTGACTTTTCAACTTTTGCGACCTCTCAAAAACAGAGTGGATTAAATTTCTCATGGAAGGTGTACAATGAAGATTTACATGGTACTGTTCCGCTCCCAACGATGAGAGATGGATTGATTTTTCTTTTTAAATGGTACCAGTTTAAATCTCCGCAAAAATATAATAATCCTGAAACGACAGTAGAAGAATTGGTTAAGCTATTGGAAAAACAAGAAGAAATCTATTCAACGCATTTTGGTTATCCCTTCCCTCCAATGATTGAGGAAATGTTTAGTGGCTATGGCTATATGAATTTAGAAATGGGGCAACCTGAAAAAGCATTTATGTTTTTCAAATCGAATATTGATTATTACCCCAACAGCGCAAGTGCCTATAATTCAATGGCAGACTATTATGAAGCTCAAAATGATATTACTAATGCACTAAGGTTTGTGCAAAAAGCTGCTGAATTAAGTAATGACGAATACTATAAAAACAGAATTCAAGAACTAAAAAACAAATAACAAAGGCTAACATTTTGTATAACCCGCAATATGCATTAGAACTTTGTTATGAGAATCAAAAACACAATAAATCAGGATGTTAAATTTGAAAAGCATAGCATCGCTATGGTTAGAGAAGATAACGAAACGAAGTAGCTGATTTGCAGTGTTTTTGGTTCGTAATAGATTTTCTAATTCATAATGCGGATTTAAGTAATGCTAAAGTAGAAGTCTTATAAGAAACTACTAAGCAATCTGACACTAACTATCCAATTTATCGTTAGCACTTATTTGAGAAAAAAATGAAACGATTATTAAAATTCATAGATAAGAATATTTCGGGCAAAAAGGTTTTAAGTCTTTTTATTTTGACCAATCTTGTTTACACTTTTATGCTGACAGTCACCATTCCCAAAACAATGGAATTCTCTAACGGAATTAAATTATTGGATATGATGCCCACAGGATATGACTTGAATTATGTTAGTGAATTATTCAATTCGCTTGGAGAAAATGGACGTTTGACGTATCTAACCAATCAAATACCTGTTGATATGTTTTACCCACTGCTATTCGGACTTTCTTACTGTCTGCTTTTGGGTTATTTCTTAAAAAAATTGAACAAATTAAATTCCCCATATATTTATCTCTGCGTAATACCGATAATTGCTGGAATTGCAGATTATTTGGAAAATATCGGAATTATCACAATGCTTAAAAACTATCCCGAATTGAATGAGACTGCAGTTTATACAACTAATATATTTTCAGTTATAAAAAGCATTTCAACAAGTATATTTTTTATTGCATTAATAGTCATCTTAGTAACACTTGGAATTAAAATATTAAACAGAAAAAAAACGGCTGACACTGTATAAAATTAATTGCTTGTTTTAGCCAATTTATGAAAGTTCTCGCGGACTTTCTACCCGTAATTTATCTGCTAAATTAGTTGCTTAAACCACGCAAATGATCTTATACATAACCGTTACCAAACATATAAAGCAAACTATGAAAAATTTGACATTTGTAATTTTATATATTCTTCTTTCAGGAGTACAAACCACATTTGGACAGAATGAAACAGATGATATTATAGTAGGAAGTAAGTTCGTTATTAAATCTAATATTTTAGATGAAGAAAGAACCTGTTTAATAAGTCTTCCTGATTCATACAATAATTCATCTGAAGTTGATAAAAAATATCCAGTTATCATATTATTGGATGGATATACTCAT
>NZ_JTDW01000002.1 GCF_000943565.1 Neotamlana sedimentorum | reverse complement strand
TAAATTATATCGATATAATTTTAATGATAACAGACTTGAAAAAATTGGTGGTAGATTTTTTTAAGTCTATTAAAATAAAAATCGATAAAATATATACTCTAACAGAGTGACAAAATTCATTAATAATTAGTTTAATGTCTTATTTAGTTTAGTTGGTAAAAGTGAGCTGTGGTGGCTCACTTTTTTTTTGTTTAAAATTAATTTAAAAAGCCATCTTCTTTTACAATTCGCTAAGTTACCTATTCAAATTTTACGTTTTAACCGATTTTATGGTCTTTTAACCTCTAGCTATACCATATTAACACACTTAGAATTCCACTGGTAATTTAGCATACAAACCCATTAATATCAATGTTTTGCACCGTTAATCCTACCTATAACTTTGCAGTGTTGAACGTTAATAACTCCAAATCATGAAAAACGTAATTAAAAACACAAAAAAAGGATTCTTAATGGTAACTATGTTTGCTACCTTATTAAGTTTCGCAAATGAGTCTGCTAACTTACCTGTTGTTAAAGATGCTAAAAAAACAATCTTAACTTTGGAAGGTGTAAAAGCCGGAAACCTATTAACTATTCTAGACACAAATGGTGTTGTTCTATATGAAGAACAAATTACCGAAACTGGAAATTACCAAAAAGCATTCGATTTTTCTAAACTTCCAAACGGAGAATATGTTTTCGAATTAAATAAAGACGTAGAAGTTTCTACCATACCTTTTCAAGTAAACAATAAAGAAGTTGTTTTTAATAATAAATTAGAAACTGTAATTCACAAACCTATTGTTCGTACTTCAAAAGATTTAGTTTTTATTAATAAATTATCTTTAGATAAGGCGCCGTTACAAATTGAAGTTTTTTCGGGTTCTGAAGGATCGTTCGAACTTATTCATACAGAAACTATTGAAAATACCGAGCTTATTGAGCGTGTATTTAAATTAAAAAGTTCAAGTAACGTTAACTATAAATTTGTGTTTACTACAAACGGTAAAACATTTACTAAGGTCATATAATTTTAAATAAATTTTAGAATAAAAGAGGGCTGCAATTTGCAGCCTTTTTTTTTGCTACTAACGAGCCATACTTATCTAATTTATATTTAAGATATACATTAAATTTAACCACATTATTAATTTAAATTACGGGCATAATAACAACCATACTATTCATAACTTTTAAACTAAAAAAAACGTTTAGTCTAATAGATACATAGAATAGAGTTATTTCATTTTAACTCACTAAAAAAACACCTTTCGTCGGTTTTTATGGTCATTTAACCCATGATACAACTAAATTAACCTAACCTTAATTTATTAGATAATTTAGCATATAAAGTAATTAATATCAATGTTTTACACCTTAAACTTCTATCATATCTTTGTAGTGTTGAACGTTAATAACACCAAATCATGAAAAACGTAATTAAAAACACAAAAAAAGGATTCTTAATGGTAACTATGTTTGCTACCTTGTTAAGTTTCGCAACAGAACCTGCTAATTTAACTGTTGTTAAAGATGCAAAAAAAACTATCGTAACTTTAGATAGTGTAAAGAAAGGAAATCTATTAACCATTATTGATCAAAATGGTATTGTATTATATAAAGAAGTTATTGCCAAAACTGGTAACTACCAAAAATCTTTCGATTTAACTGCGCTTCCTGATGGAAAATACGTATTTGAACTAGAGAAGGATTTAGAAATTGACACAATGCCTTTTACTGTTACGAATAATCTGGTAACATTTGATAAAGCCAGTGAAAAAGTAACCTACAAACCATTTGTACGCGTTGAAAATAGCGTTGTATTTGTTTCGAAGCTTTCATTAAACGAATCGCCTTTAAAAGTTGAAATTTACTATGGTCAGGATTCTAACCTAGTTTTTTCTGAAAGTATTGAAAACACCAAAAACATTCAAAAAGCATACAAGCTTGCTGGTTTAGGTGAAGGTAACTACAGATTTGTATTTACAACTGAAGGTAAAACCTTTACAGAACAAATTTAATCCCTTTATTTTCTTGATTTTATTAAGAAAGCGGATCATTTTATAAATGATCCGCTTTTTTGTTATAACTATATTACAGCTACCAACACCATCCATAGAATATAGAGTATTTAACTTTTGGGACTACTAAATAACGTAATATTTTGCTAGGAAATTAAATTATAGTAGAAGAAACAATTACTATAGCTGCTACATTACCGTTTATCTTTTCATCTAAAATTATAAATGCTGCAAAGCTTGCATAAATAACTATAAATTATGTATCACTTATAGGTTTAGGTTATTCAAACCTATAATGAATTCTTCACAACAAATAGATTAAATAAAATAATTAGCCTCCAATTATATAACATACATGTTTGGTTTAGTTTCGTTTTCTTCTTATAAATTGTTCAAAGATTAAAAAAATCAAAAACCTTTAAGGTTCTGCGCAACTTAAATTTCGGTATAACTGCATCAGCAACTCTTCAAATATTATATGAAACCATTTTTGTCCTAATCTTATTTCATAATATTTATTTAAAAACAGACTATACTTTATTAATGTAAAGCTTGGGTATATTGTGTTAGGTATTCTTCAGTAAAAATTATTTTAAACTAAATGATGAAGGTAAATCATTTTATGCTTAAAAATGTATTCCGTAGAAAACCAATCTTCATTTAATTATTTAATGCCTTAAGATAAACCTCAAATTATATTTTAAATTGATAAAAATTTCATCAAAAAAATTATGCATTTCATCGGTTTTATGCTCATTTAATCCGAAACTATACCATATTAACAAGCTGCCAATTTTCTTGTTAAAATAGCATAATTATCAATTAATATCATTGTTTTCCCTGTCTCATACCTCCCCTATCTTTGAAGTGTTGAAAGTTAATAACAACATATTATGAAAAACGTAATTAAAAACACAAAAAAAGGATTCTTAATGGTAACAATGTTTGCTACCTTGTTAAGTTTCGCAAACGAGTCTGCTAACGTAATTGTAACTAAAAACGCTAAAAAAACAGTAATCACTTTACAAAGTGTTAAAGAAGGCAACAAGTTAACTATTATTGATGCAAACGGTGTTATTCTATATAAAGAGGTTATTGCCGAAACTGGTAACTACCAAAAAGCATTCGATTTTACATCGCTTCCTGATGGAAATTATACTGTAGAATTAGATAAAGATTTAGAAATTGATACAATGCCTTTCTCTGTATCTGCAAGCGAAGTTGTTTTTAACAATGATAGCAAAACAGTTACTTACAAGCCTTATGCTAGATTAGAAAATGGTGTAGTATATGTTTCAAAATTATCTTTAAATGAAGCTCCTTTAGAAGTAAACATTTATGATGCTAATTCAGATTTAGTTTACTCTGATAACATCGATCACAAGAAAAACATTCAAAAAGCTTATAAGCTTGAAGGATTAGGAAATAACCACTACAAGTTAGTATTTAAAACTGAAGGTAAAATCTTTACCCAAAACATTTAATATTTCACTAATCATATTTCGATATATTGAAAAAGGTTGCCTATTATGGCAACCTTTTTTTATTTTAAAACAGTTTTAGTTGTCCGTTTTTATGCTGCTCAAACAGAGTAGTATTAAGATTGGGCATTTTTTTATTTGCAAAATACTTGCGTTTGGCTAAAGCAATTAGGTTATTTATTTGTTCTGCTATTTTACCTTCACCACGCATGCGATTACCGAAACGCGAATCGTTTAAACTCCCACCATGGCAATCGGCTATTTGATGCAATACTTTTTCGGCCTTATCTGGCATGGTTTTATAAATCCAATCGGTAAAAATATCTCCAATCGCTCCGTTTAACCGCACAATGGTATGACTAATAGACTGTGCTCCATGTTCTGCAACCAATTTAGCTAAAGGCAATATTTCATGATTATTTATTCCAGGGATAATTGGTGCCAGCATAACATTAACTGGAATATTATTTTCGCTTAAAACTTTTACAGTCACTAAACGCTTTTTAATACTAGCCGTTCGCGGTTCTAAAATACGTCGCGTATCTTCAAACTGAGATGTAATAGAAATATTTACAGTCACTAAATTATCTTTTGCAAGTGCTTTTAATACCTCTAAATCACGCAGAATTAAAGCGTTTTTGGTAATTATACCAACCGGGTGTTTATATTTTAAAAACACCTGTAAACACTGCCTTGTAATTTCAAATTCTTTTTCGGCTGGTTGGTAACAATCAGTATTACCAGACATTACAATAGTTTGCGCTTTCCAGGATTTCTTTTTTAAATGGGCTTCTAACAGTTTTGCAGCGTCTTTTTTTACTAAAATTCTTCGCTCAAAATCTAAACCAGCGCTGTAACCCCAATATTCGTGTGTATTACGCGCATAACAGTAAATACAACCGTGTTCGCAACCTTGATACATATTCATAGAATACGCCATACCAACATCGGGACTTTGTACTTTATTTACTATTGTTTTAGGAAATACTGGTAAGTAAAGTGTCTTGTTTTTATCGGCTTTTTCGCCTTCTTTATGACAATATTCTAAGAAATCGTTACGCACTTCATGGCTTAACTCGAAAAACCGATTAGGCGTGTTTTGTTGCGCTCCGCGACCTTTTATGGCAGATTTTGGGTTCAATATTTAAGGGTTTGAGGATTTTTTGGAAAAATTCAGCTTAAAGTTAAGTATTAAAACCGCTAGTAATTGTTAAAGCAAGCGTTGGTTATTAACAAATTGGTAAATTGACTTAAATACACTAAATTTAAGAATTAAACTACTGATAATAAAAAACTTAGTTTTGATTAATCGAATTAATAATATTTTTAATAAAGTAATTTTTATGTCTAAATATCCATTAAGCACAAATAGATTTACTGTTAATTGGGGCGGTAATCGTATAGGCGTTTCAGAAGTAATAGGCCTTTCATTAGAAATTGAACCTATTCAATATACCGAAGGCAGCTTTGTTACAAATGGCCCAATTTTAATGCCTGGACAACAAAAAAAGAATACTATTATTTTAAAACGAGGTGTTATTAAAAACGACAACGACTATTACGATTGGATAAACTCTGCAATAGGAAACACCATTGAGCGTCGAGATATTACCATTTCGCTACTAAATGAAAATAAAGAACCAGAAATAACTTGGAAATTGGCAAACGCTTTTCCTATAAAATTACAATGGAGCGACCTTAAAGCAAGCACAAACGAACCCGCCATGGAAATACTAGAAATTGTATATGAAAATATACATTTGGTAAATTAAAAACACCTACTTCAACTTCTTCTTAAAATACCAAGATAATAAAATTCCTAATTCCTTATAAGCGGCACCTATGCGTAACTCTCTTTTATAAGGTGCTACTTTAGCCTGTATCCTAATGGGAGCTTGTGATTGCCAAACCACGTTTTCAGGATTATTAATTTCGTAAACTTTAAGGGCGACATCAATTTTTGCAGGATGAGACCAACCTACATTATAACCAGGAAATGCCCAAAGCGTTTCAACATGTAAATTATACTTGGCTTTAGGATTATTTTTAACCAAATTAATTTGCCGTTTTTTGGGTAGTGCCTTGTTGATATCTTCGATAAATAAAGGTTCGTAAACGGCTTCTCTGTCGGCAAACCAAGCGTTCTCGAAAACAGCTCCAGAACCAGGCTCATGACTATCTCTTATTTGAGCTTTATCTTTAACAAATTCTGCTTCGGTATCGTAACCATGTACTTTAATACTATCGTAGCTAAAAGTTACTGAGAGTTCTTTTTCTCCAGCTAAAACAGTAATATCTCCACTTAAGGTTTTGATGCGTTGACCATAACTTTGTAACACAAAAACCAGAATACAAATACAACTAATAAAGTACTTCATAAATTATTTTCCTGGAAAATTAGCTTTTCGTTTTTCTAAAAAGGCAGTGGTACCTTCCTTAAAATCATCGCTATCAAAACAAGCACCAAAAGATGCTATTTCTTTAGTAAAACCATTTACACCCGATTTAAAACCAGCATTAACAGCCTCAATAGCTTTACCAATAGCAACTGGAGAATTTCTCATTACTTTTAAACCAATACTTTCACTTAAATTTAGCAATTCTTCTTGAGTAGTAACATGGTTTACAAGACCATAATTTAGTGCTTTGTTAGCGTCAATCATACCTGCAGTCATAATCATTTCCATAGCGCGACCTTTACCAATTAATTGCGGTAACCGTTGTGTGCCGCCATAACCAGGAATAACGCCTAAACTAACTTCTGGTAAGCCCATTTTAGCATTATCACTTGCCACTCTAAAATGGCAAGCCATAGCCAATTCTAGTCCGCCGCCAAGTGCAAAACCATTTACTGCGGCAATTACAGGCGTATTTAGGTTTTCGATAAAATTAAAAAGTAAATCTTGTCCTTTTTGGGCTAATTCGGCACCTTCTTCACCCGAAAAATTAGCAAACTCGCTAATATCGGCACCGGCAACAAAAGCCTTTTCTCCACTACCCGTAACAATAATTACTTGAGTTTCTTTATGAATATTCGCAGCGTTAAACGCCTCATGAAGCTCGCTTATAGTTGCTTTATTTAGTGCATTTAGTTTTTTTGGTCGGTTTATAGTTATGGTTGTTATTCCATTTTTAAAACTCGACAATATGTTATTATAACTCATAATTTTATTCTTTAGGAAAAATGACTGTAAAGGTTGTCCCAATATTTTTTTGGGTTGTAAAATTTATAGTTCCGTTATGGTTTTCTACAATATTTTTTACCATGGCTAAACCAAGTCCCATTCCGCTGGTTTTAGTTGTAAACTTAGGCTCGAACACTTTATCGATATTCTCTTCGGAAATTCCCGAGCCATTATCGGCCACCGTAATTAATACTTGATTTTCGGTTTTAGAAACATTTACTTCTATGCGTCCGGAAACCTCATCTGGAATGGCTTGAATGGCATTTTTAACCAAATTGGTAACGACACGTATAAGTTGTGTTCGGTCTACTTTGGCGATAATTTCGTCTTCTTCGGCAGAAAAATCGATGTAATTTTCGTTAAAAATATCCAAGGCCAATTTTACGATATTAACCACATTAAGTGTTTCGTTTTGTTGCGCTGGCATTTTTGCAAAGTTAGAAAATGCCGAAGCTATAGAACTCATGGTATCGATTTGTTGTATGAGTGTTTTACTGTACTCGTCGACTTTAGTTTGTATTTCGGGATCTTCTGGATTAAACTTACGCTGAAAGTTTTGCACCGTTAATCGCATTGGTGTTAACGGGTTTTTTATTTCGTGCGCCACTTGTTTTGCCATTTCTCTCCAGGCTTGTTCACGCTCACTTTTTGCTAGTTGTATAGCACTTTCTTCAAGATCGTCTATCATACTATTGTATGAGGTTACTAACGTTGAAATTTCTTCACTGGTATCACTTACCTCAATTTTTTGGTTACGCTTCTCTAAACGTGTTGCATTTATTTTATCGCTTATAGTTTTTAATGATTTGGTTATAAATTTAGAAAGCAAAAACGCAATACCAATAGCCATTAACAGAATTAAAAAAAACGCATAACGTAAACGCTCTAAAAACTCATTAAGCTCCATATTTAAGAAATCGTCGCTTTCTAAATATGGTAAATTTAGAATGGCTAACGAATTCGATTTTTTATCTTTAATATAGGTATAGGATGAAAGAAATGTTTCTCCATTTTCTACATTTTTATCTACGTAACGATGCTCTACACCATGAGAAATAGCATTTAAAATTTCTGCATTAATGCACTTATCTTCTTCATTGGGTTTTAAATTTGCTTTGGATGATATAAGTAAACTCCCATCTAAATCGTACAAATTTATTTGAAGTTTATGGACGTGCGCTATACTGTAAACTTCTTCTTTAAAAATGTATGGAATGTTTTCAGTTTTTATTTCCCAAGTGTTTTGTCTTCCATTTAAAACATTCGTAATATGCGTTCGAATATTTTCTTCTTTACGTTCTAATCGATCTGTATGATAATCTTCACTTTGCTCTTTATATTGATATACAACGACTACCGAAATTAATATAGATGCCAATAATACTAAAAGTATCATGGCTATAAATATTCGGGTTCGTAGGGATAATTTTTTTAATTTCAACAGCAAAGCTTTTATTGGTTTTAAAGATAGCAATAATTACACCAAAATTAGTTAAAGCTTATATAAACGATATTGTTTAACATAAACATATTACTGTAAATTTGTAGTGTTGCTGCCCGCGTTAGGGATTGAAATGGCATCCTTTTTTGAGGTACGAGAAAAAGATATAATATAAAGCCCGACCGCGCCTAAAGCGTGGTAACGCCATAAAATATTTTTTTACTATTTATAATTAGGCTTCTGAATTTTTTTCGCGGATTTTTTTATACAATTTAAAGCCTAATATAATTAAAACACCTAAAACTAATATACCTACAATACCCCAAACCCAATTTATAGCACTTTTTAAAATTACTAAAAACACAACAGCGAATAAAATAAAGGTGGCACCCTCGTTCCAAATTCGCATGAAACTTGAGGTTTTTTTACAGGTATCGGTTTGTAATTGTTTGTAAAATTGATGGGTTTTTAAATGATAAATAAAGAGCAAAAAAACGAATGCAAGTTTAACATGCATCCAGGGTTGTTCTAGCCATTGTGGCATAATAATAAGCAACCAAACCGCAAAAAGTGTTGCTAAAATTGCAGATGGCCATGTAATTATAAACCAAAGGCGTTTGGCCATAAGTTTTAGTTGCTTACCTAAAATTTCTTTATCTGGCGAAGGTTTTTGGTTGGCTTCTATTTGATAAACGAATAAACGTGGAATGTAAAACAAACCTGCAAACCATGTAATTACAAAAATTAAATGAAATGATTTTATGTAGTTATAATATTCCATAATTATTCTGTTTTGGCTATTAAATCTCTTCGAATTTCTTGGTTTAAAAAATATGCCGTTACTAATGTTGAAAGCACATCTGCTATTGGAAACGATACCCAAACACCAAACTCGCCGTAAAACTTTGGCAAGATAAAAATTAAAGGAATAAAGAAAAAACCTTGCCGTGTTAGCGTTAATAAAAGTGCTGGTTTTGCTTTACCAATAGCTTGAAAATAAGCCGCACCTATTAGTTGAACGGCTATTATTGGTGTTGCCGCAAACACCCATCGCATAGCATTTGGTGTTTGCTTAATAACCTCTATATCTGTTGTAAACATCTTGGTTATATATTCAGGCAAAGCCATTAATACTATAAAAATTATGGTTGCTAAAACAGATGCATATTTTATTGCTATGTTTATACTATGCCTTACTCGTATATAATTTTTTGCACCATAATTAAACCCTGCTATAGGCAGAAAACCTTGGGTTACCCCTAGAACAGGAAACATTGCAAACATAAGCATACGCCCAACAATAGCATAGGCCGTTACTGAATTTGCACCACCGAGATTAAACAAAATATTATTCATAAGCAAGTAAGTTATACTCACTACAGCTTGCCTTGATAAAGTTACAAAACCTAGAGAGGTAATTTCTTTTACTATACCAAAATTTAAAGTAAAATGCTTGAAATTTATTTTTAACTCGGAGTGCTTAGACAAGAAAAACCATAATAAAAATGAAAATGAAAAACCATAGGACAATGTTGTTGCCCATGCCGCGCCTTGCATTCCCCAACCTAATAAATTTATAAAAGCATAATCTAGAACTAAATTACTTACCGATGGCAACATCATGGCATACATAGCAAACTTAGGTTTCCCTTCTGCACGACTTACGTTGTTACCCATCATGCTTAAAGCCAATATGGGCACTCCATAAAGTACTATTCTGTAATAAACTTTAGCTGGAGCAAAAATATCGCCTTTACCTCCAAATGCTGGAATAATATTGTCGATAAAAAATAAGCCTAGTGTTACTAAGGTTAGTGTTAAGATTAAGGTTAGTGTTATTTGATTACCAAAAGTTAATAAAGCTTTTTCTTTATTATTTGCTCCTAAAGCTCTTGATATTATAGATGAGCCACCAATGCCAATACTCATACCTAAAGCTGCAATAAAAAAAGATACTGGTAATACTACATTTATAGCTGCTATGGCTATGGAACCTATCCAATGTCCTACAAAAATAGTATCTACCAGAATATTTAGCGACATTACCAATATGCCTATTGAGGCGGGAACTGCTTGCCTTATTAAAAGTTTATTTATTGGTAATGTTGCTAAATCTTCAGATTGTATTTTTGGCATTTATGTTTTTTCGGGTTAGGCCTTTGCCCAATTATTTATCCATTTTGCGAGTAAATCTACCCATTCTTGATCGTCATTCAAACACGGAATGGTTGTAAAATTTTCCCCGCCCATTTCATGAAATATTTCTTCGCCTTCCATAGCTATTTCTTCAAGGGTTTCAAGACAATCACTAACAAATGCTGGAGTTGCTATTGCCATATTTTTTACTCCTTTTTTGCCAAAACGCTCTATAGTTCTATCGGTATAAGGTTGTAACCAAGGATCGAAACCTAATCTGGATTGAAATGATGTTGAAAACGTGCCTTCTGCTAGTTCTAACTTTTCGCCCACCAATCGTGTTACTTCAAAACATTGATGTCTGTAACAAAACTCGTGTGCTTTACTAGCGTTTTTACAACAACTACCATCTATTTTACAATGCGATTTTGTTACATCGCTTTTTCGAATATGTCGTTCTGGAACTCCGTGATAAGAAAACAAAAGGTGATCAAATTTTTTCCCTTCTAAATGCTTTTTCATAGAATTGGCTAATACCTCTATATAATCTTCTTTGTTATAAAATGCAGGAAATGATTCTATTTTTAAATTCGGAAAATATGCATGTCGTAATTCTTCGGTTAAAACTGTAATAGTTTCAGTAGTCGCCATAGCAAATTGTGGGTAAAGAGGAAACAAAAGCACTTCGCTTACACCTTTGTCTACTAATTCTTGCAATCCTTTTTTAATAGTCATACTACCGTAACGCATCGCCAATGCTACAGGAAAATCAACTTTTCTTTGCACTTTACTTTGTAATCTTTCTGATAAAACAATTAAAGGAGAGCCCTCGTCCCACCAAATTTTTTGATATGCTGCGGCAGATTGTTTTGGTCTGGTTTTTAAAATAATACCTTTAACTAATGCTGCTCTGGCTATAGTGGGAATGTCTATAACACGCTCATCCATTAAAAACTCACCAAGGTACTTTTTAACATCTTTTGGTGTTGGGCTATCCGGTGAACCTAAATTTACAAGTAAAACTCCTTTTTTCATCTATTTTTTTTACAAATATCTTATGTTTTATACAACCTTAAAGCAAAGTATTATATGAATATGTTACCGTGAAATAAAAATTACTTATGCCCTTTGGCTTATTTATGTACGTAAATCTATGCAACATGGCTTCTTCTAAAACAGCCTGAATTTCTGAAGCGCTTAAAAACACTTGTTCTTTTGGAAAACAAATAGCACAGGCTAAAACATTTTCCCCTGTTTCATCAATAATATAATCTAATTTAAAGTGTATTTCTTTTTCAGCCTTAAAGATATTTTCCTTTTTTTCTGATTTTACCAAATTGAAAAAACTGCTACTAAACCCACTATGGTCGGCATACTTAGCTTTTAAATGCGAAATTTGAAGCTGATTTTTTATAGCTTCAGATTGGTTTTTAAGTTTGTTAGAATACAATTGAAAAACCTCGGTTTCAAATACGGCGGTATTATTTTCTATATAAGTTAATACATGTATTGTTTGTGCCTCTAAATTATGTAAACTTAAGGTTAAACTCAAAACTGCAATTATTTTTAAACTAAAAAATGTTCGCAACATTATTTTATTTCCGATTTAAGCAATAAATAATACCTCCAAGTAAATGATTTAAAAATTTAGGATTAGTATACGATTCTTTAGTATGCCCTAATGCCGTATAAAACATGCGACCTCCATCAAACTCTTGGTACCATGCTATGGGGTGAAAATCGCCGTTTTCTCCACCTTCGTAAGAGTCTTCATCAACTGTTAAAACCACATTAATAGCATCGCTAATGTTTTTAAAATTATACCATTCGTCGTGCTTTACCCAAGTTTCATTTAAATGTTTGGTTGCCTCATGTTCACCATCTTGAACATGCATAGTAGCTTCGCATTGTTTTGGGTGACTTAAAAAGTAAGCGCCAACCAATTTATTATACCAAGGCCAATTAAATTCGGTATCGGTAGCTGCATGAACACCTAAAAAGCTACCACCTTTATTAATGTATTTTTTAAAAGCTTGTTCTTGGCTTTCATTTAAAACATTTTTGGTGGTGTTTAAAAATATAACAAGTTGGTATTCCTTTAAATTTTTATAGGTAAACAAACTCGCATCTTCGGTGTGGAAAACTTCAAACTGGTTTTCACTACCAAGTTTCTTAATTGCTTCTGCTCCTACTTCTATAGATTTATGCCTATAACCATCGGTTTTACTAAATACTAAAACCTTATCGCCGGCATACGATAAAGAGGTAAAACCTATTAAGATTAATAATAAAAATTGTTTCATGTTTTATTTATTTTGTTGTTCTATTTTTTGCTCGTAGTAATATTTTTGGCGTTCGTTTTTGTTTTCGGTATCCTGAAAAATACCACAAGATACACCTTGTTTTACTAACGATTTTCTGTTTGATTCGTTGGCTAATGCTTCAATTTCTGGGGTTAAAAATTTCATAACATACTAATTTAAAGAGGTTACATATTTTTTTGGAGTTGTTCCATACTTCTTTTTAAAGGCTGCAATAAAATGACTTGCCGTACTATATCCAACTTTTAGGCCAACTTCGTTTACATTATCATTTCCGGCTTCAAGTAATTTACGCGCCACTTCCATTTTATAGTCGAATAAAAAACTAAATACAGAATCGCCATAAATTTGTTTAAATCCTTCTTTTAACTTTTTTAAAGTTAATCCTATTTCATCTGCTAATTCTTGCAAACTAGGTGGTTCTGCCATTCTTGCGATAATTATATCTTTTGCTTTTCTAATTTTAATAACATTAGTTTCATCAACTAAAAACGGACACTGTTCTACATCAGCATCTTCACTTCTATTAAAATATAGACTTAGTAATTCGTATGCTTTAGCTTTAAAGTACAAATTTTTAATGCTCTGATTTAAATTATAGTTGATTAACTGATTTAAAACAATTGCCATTGATGGTGAAATTACTCCGTCTTTATAATACTTTTTATCTATATTTTCTTCACTTAAAAAAGTAATATAACCCGCTTCTTGAGAAAATAAACCGTGAAATTTTTTTATTGAAATTAATACCGAAACAATCCAAGAATTGGGATCGGCTTCTAAATTTATTGGTAAATCGCGCTGTGGGTTATAAAGTAGTAATGCATTTTCTGCCAAAATATTTAACGCATAGCGTCCTTGATTAAAAACAAACTTACTACTTCCTTTTAAACAAAAATGAAATTGTATATAATCGCTATCTATATCTTTTACAATATTTTGCGTTTGGTTTTCATCATTTTTATAAGTTAACACAAAAAAACCTTCGTCTACTTTTGTTTCTTCAAAAGTTCTTACAGCGACATTTTTTTTTTGACTTTGAGTGTTATTCATCATTGTATTATTTAGATTTGTTCTAAATAGTTGTATTCAAAACCATTGTATTTACTACAAAAATATGATATTTATCACAGTTTTAAGTAAATTAACCATAAAAAACTCTTAACGATACTAAAAGTTCTTTAAGCGTTATTTTTTGTTAAGGTAAGACTATATTTTTGTTTCCAGAATTTAGGTTTGAGTATGCAGCAGTATAACATTTCGAAAAGTAGTTCCTTTTATGCTATTGGCTTAAGTTACAAAAAGGCCGATGCCGAAGTAAGAGGACATTTTAGCTTAGACGATGAGGCTAAACTAAAATTATTAAAACAAGCTAAAGCTAATACTATTGATAGCCTAATTGTTATTTCTACTTGTAACCGTACTGAAATTTACGGTTTTGCACAACACCCTTACCAACTTATTGAATTACTTTGTAACAACACCCGAGGTACAGTTGAAGAGTTTAGAGAAGTAGCATACATTTATAAAAACCAAGAAGCTATTTCGCACATGTTTCGGGTAGGTTCTGGTTTAGACAGCCAAATTCTAGGAGATTTTGAAATTATTAGTCAGTTAAAAATCTCTGCACGATTATCTAGAAAGCACGACTTACTCAACCCATTTTCAGAGCGTTTAGTAAATGCAATCATTCAAGCCAGTAAACGTATTAAAAATGAAACTGGAATTTCGTCTGGTGCAACATCGGTTTCGTTTGCATCGGTTCAATATATTTTTAATACTGTTGCAGATATTCCTAACAAAAACATTTTACTTTTTGGAACTGGAAAAATAGGAAGAAACACCTGTGAAAACCTTGTAAAACACACTAAGAACGAGCATATTACATTAATTAATCGTACCAAAACTAAAGCCGAAGCAATTGCTGGTAAATTTAATTTAGTAGTTAAAGATTATGCCAATTTACAAGAAGAATTAAGCAAATCGGACATTTTAATTGTGGCCACTGGTGCACAACGCCCAACTATCGATAAATATTTAATTCAGAGTAAAAAGCCATTATTAATTCTCGATTTATCTATACCTAAAAATGTAGATGAAAACGTAAAAGAACTGGATAATGTGACTTTAATTCATTTAGATCATTTATCGAAAATCACAGATCAAACTTTAGAAGCAAGAAAAAAACATATTCCTTTAGCCGAAACTATTATTGAAGATGTTAAAGCAGATTTTAACTCCTGGTTAGAAACCCGAAAATTTGCACCAACAATAAAAGCTTTAAAACACAAGTTAAACGATTTTGCCGTTGCCGAACTCGATGTGCAACGTAAAAAACTATCCGATTTTAACGAAGCCCAAGCCGAATTAATTAGTAATAACATCATTCAAAAAATAACAAACCACTTTGCGCATCATTTAAAAGATGATAATATTTCTACAAACGACAGTTTAGAACTAATTAAAAAAGTGTTTCAACTAGAGCCTTCCACAAAAAATGTCTAAAATTATAAAAATAGGTACCCGCGATAGCGAATTAGCGTTATGGCAGGCCAAAACTGTACAACAACAACTCGAACACTTAGGTTATAAAAGCGAGCTAGTTCCTGTAAAATCTACAGGCGATATTGTACTCGACAAGCCACTTTACGAGCTTGGAATTACTGGTATTTTTACCAAAACTCTAGATATTGCTTTATTAAATAAAGATATAGATATTGCGGTGCATTCTCTAAAAGATGTACCAACCATTTTACCAAAAGGCGTAAAACAAGTCGCTGTTTTAAAACGTGGCAATGTTAACGATACATTGGTTTTTAAAGATAACGAAGAGTTTTTAGGAGCTAAAAATGCAACTATCGCTACCGGAAGTTTACGCAGGCGCGCACAATGGCTAAACCGCTATCCAACCCACAACGTTGTAGATTTACGAGGAAATGTAAACTCAAGACTCGAAAAACTACAAAACAACGATTGGAATGGTGCTATTTTTGCCGCTGCAGGTATTGGCCGAATTGGAATAAGACCAACCGAAGCCATAAATTTAGATTGGATGATTCCTGCGCCCGCACAAGGCGCCATAATGATTGCAGCTCTAGCCGATAACGACTTTGCAGTTGAAGCTTGCAAACAACTTAACGACGAAGAAACCGAAATTTGCACAACCATAGAGCGTGACTTTTTAAACAAATTAGAAGGCGGTTGTACTGCTCCAATAGGTGCTTTAGCAAAAATTAAAAATGAAGAAGTTTCGTTTAAAGGTATTCTTTTAAGTAAAGACGGAAGCAAAAAAATAGAAGTAACACGCGTTGAAAAACTAGGTAAACACCACGATATTGCAACATACGCTTCAAATTATATTATAGAACGCGGTGGTAAACGTTTAATGGACGATATTAAAAACGAAGGCAAGCAAACCAACGTTTATTCAACAAAATCCTTAACCGAAGACCAACGTTTACTTTTTAGTGATGCTATAAAAGCAGAAAGTTCAGATTTTATAAAAACTAACCCCAACCGCATTTTAAAACATGTAATAAAAAACGAAATTGAAAACGTAATAATTACAAGTAAAAACGCTGTTGATGCTTTGCTAACCAACTTTTCGGCACCCGAGTTACAATTCAAAAATATTTATTGTGTTGGTCGTCGCACAAAACGCTTAATTGAAAACAAAATTGGCAAAGTAAAGCACTCCGAAAAAAACGCAAAAGCTTTAGCCGAACATTTAGTTGAATATATTGAAGGCACCGAAGTCACTTACTTTTGTAGCAATTTAAGGCTCGACGATTTACCAAATATTTTAGAAAACAATAATATTAAAGTAAACGAAGTTGAAGCTTACCAAACCAAATTCGATGCTGTAGAGCTTCCAAAATCTGTAAACAGTGTGCTGTTTTTTAGCCCATCGACTGTACAAAGTTACAAGCAAAAAAACGATAACGACATTACAGCGTTTTGCATAGGTGAAACCACCGCAAAAGAAGCTCGAAAACATTTTAAAGAAGTAAAAATAGCCAAAGTACCAACCGTAGAAAGCGTTATCGAGTTGGTGAACAACCACTTTGTGTTGTAGCTCTTAGCTATTAGTTTTTGGCTTTTGGCACAACTACGCACTATAACCAACAGCTAAAGGTAAATAGTTAATAAAATGAGAGATTTTAAAAAACTAGACATATGAAAGAACGGAATCGAACTTGTAAAACAAGTCTATCAATTATCTAACAAATTACCTTCCGAAGAAAAGTTTGGTTTAAAAAGTCAACTTACAAGAGCCGCAGTTTCTGTTCCATCGAATATAGCAGAAGGTTGTAGTAGAAATAGTGAGATTGAATTTAAACGATTTTTAGAAATTGCAATCGGTTCTTTATTTGAAGTAGAAACACAATTAATTATTGCTAAAGAATTAAAATTCCTAAAAGAAAATGAACTTGAAAATAGTTTTACTTTAATTCAAAAAGAAGCAAGAATGATAAATAGCTTAATAAGCAAAATAAAAAATAGTTAATGCTTTTTAGCCAACCGCTAAGAGCCAAAAGCCAAAAACTAACATGATTAAAAACGATTTATTTTTAAGAGCATTAAAAGGAGAAACCGTAGAACGTCCACCCGTATGGATGATGCGTCAAGCAGGTCGCTATCTACCAGAATTCATGGAAATTAAAGCGAAATACGATTTCTTTACACGTTGCCAAACCCCAGAACTTGCTAGTGAAATTACCGTTCAACCTATTCGTCGTTACGGTATGGATGCCGCTATTTTATTCAGCGATATTTTGGTAATTCCGCAAGCCATGAATATTGAGGTGCAAATGAAACCCAATTTTGGCCCGTTTTTACCAAACCCAATTCGTACACAAAAAGATGTAGACAACGTAGTTGTACCAGATGTTACAGTAGAGTTAGACTACGTTTACAAAGCAATAAAAGCCACTAAAGAAAAGCTAAACAACGAAATACCGTTAATAGGTTTTGCAGGTTCACCTTGGACAATTCTTTGCTATTGCGTGCAAGGTCAAGGCAGTAAAAATTTCGATAAAGCCAAAAAATTCTGCTTTACAAACCCTGTTGCGGCACACCAAATGCTGCAAAAAATTACCGACACAACCATTGCCTATTTAAAACAAAAAGTAAAAGCTGGTTGTAACGCCGTACAAGTATTCGATTCTTGGGGCGGTATGCTGTCACCAACCGATTATCAAGAATTTTCTTGGCAATACATACAGCAAATAATCGATGCTTTAAAAGATGAAACACCAGTAATTGCCTTTGGTAAAGGCTGTTGGTTTGCATTAGATGTTATGGCAAAATCTGGAGCTTCTGCCCTTGGTGTAGACTGGACTTGTTCTCCAAAAAATGCACGCTATTTAACCGGCGGGAACATTACACTTCAAGGTAATTTCGATCCAACACGATTGTATTCTTCACCAGAAAAAATAAAAGAAATGGTTACAGAAATGATTAACCAATTTGGTAAAGACAAATACATTGTAAATCTCGGGCACGGTATTTTACCAGATATTCCTCTAGAAAATGCCAAAGCCTTTATAGATGCTGTAAAAAACTATAAAGCCTAAAATAAATTGGGCGTTACCTATTTTTTAAGTAACATTTAGTGCAAATAACAAACTAATAGTTATAAAAAATAGGTCGCGCTTTCGGCAGTCGCTTTTTATTTACTTTTAATAGTAAATAAAAGAGCTTCAACAAATGCCTCAATCGCTAACGCAGATCTATAACTAATTAAAAAAGTTATGATAAAAAATATACTTCAAGGTTTAAAAGGTTATGCAGGTGCTTTCGGCTTAATTTCAAAATTAAAACTCTGGAAATACTTTGCTATTCCCATGTTAATAAGCTTTATAACCTTTATTATTATTTTTGGTTCAGCTTATACGCTTTCGGATAATATTGGGCATTTTATTGCAAAAATCTGGATCTGGAATTGGGGTCACGAAACCTTCACAACCATAAGCGCGTTTATTGGCGGTTTAATTATTGTAGTTATTGGCTTAATTTTGTTTAAACACATTATTATGGCGCTTTCTGCACCATTTATGAGTCCCGTTTCCGAAAAAATTGAAGCACACATTACAGGCAACACAGTGCATTACCATCGTAATACCACCTTTAAAGAACAATTGTGGCGTGGTATTCGAGTAAATGTTAGAAACTTAGGAAAGGAACTGCTATTTACCATGCCTATTTTACTTTTAAAATTTATTCCCGTTGTAAATATTTTTTCAACCGTTTTACTCTTTTTAATGCAAGCCTACTATGCCGGTTTTGGTAATATGGATTATACTTTAGAACGGCATTTTAAATACCAAGAAAGCATTCAGTTTGTTAAAAACAATCGCGGAATAGCCATCGGAAACGGTATTGTATTCCTACTCATTTTACTAATTCCTATATTTGGTTTTGTTCTAGTATTACCGCTTTCTGTAACTGCAGCATCGGTTACAACTATTAATACTTTAAAATCGAAAAACAAACCGCAACATGCTGTATAATTCTACGCTATTTGAAATACATACCATTTCTGAAAAAGATGCTTGGAGCATTTGCGATTTTGTAGCAGCCAACGAAGATAGATTAAAGCGCTATTTTCCATTAACACTAGAGCAAAATTTAACACCAGATTTAGCGCAACTTTTTGTAACAAAAAAAGTAAAAGAGTACAATGCAAAAAAAGAATTCCTATTCACATTAAAACCCAATAATTCTAAAAAAATAATTGGTCTCATCTATTTAAAAGCTCTAAACTGGAATACAAAACAAGGCGAATTTGCATATGCTATCGATTATAATTTTGAAAGTAAAGGCATCATTTCAAAATCCATAAAATTCTTGTCTCAATATGCTTTTCAAGAATTTAAGTTAGAAAACCTTCAAATTATTGTACACCACACCAATATTACAAGTATTAAAGTTGCAGAAAATTGTAAATTTACTTGGATAAAAACACTTGAAAAAGAATACACGCCTCCGGGTGAAAAACCCTTGAATATGGAGTTATATCAATTAAAACCGAAATAGAAAATCCGAAACGATTTCATAAGTAAGACTGAAAAAACCAGTTAAAAATACACGTTGTTGCCAGCTGTATTTTCAGTCACACAAAAAGTTCATTGACATACTGAAACCTTTATTTTTTTAGAGCTTTGGCTAATTGCTGACGTAAGAAAAACTAAAAAATTATAAAAAAGTGTTATTTGTTGAAAATAAATAAAAAAATCTATGAAATACACATATATGCTTAAAATATAACGTTTTTAACATTGTGATTGTCTTAGAAGTCAAATATTTTAGTTAATTTGTAACAACAAAATAAAAAAAAGGAATGAAATTTGATTTCATTCCTTTGATTGAGACCCTGGTCAGATTCGAACTGACGTCTTCCCGGTTGCAACGCGGACGCCTTTACCACTTGGCCACAGGGTCAACATTCATAAAACAAAGCCCTCCAAACGGAAGGCTTTGTTCTTTTTTATAACGCATAGTTGTCGTTTTGTTTTAGATAATTTATAGCTACTGTTTCCATCATGTTGGAAAAGTTACGGTTCTCTTCTTGCGCAATACGCTCAAGTCTTTCAACTATTTCACTACGCAAAGTGATTGTCTTTTTTTCTGTGATTGCTCTGGTCATAATTGTTATATTTATTTCATTCATTTATACTATAAAATTATAAAATATAAGTAAAAAGATTACTGAGTAATCCAAAACCTTATCAACAAGTTTTTAACAATCAGTGTTTTATCCGCAAACAAGCCAAAAAAAGAGTGGAAAAAAATAAAGCGATTTTAGTAAGTCAGTTTATTAAGAATATGTCAGCTATATTGCTGGCAACATTTGATATTAATTAAATAAATCCTTTTGTGCAGAAAACAAAATTTCAATGAAAAACAAATTTTACCAATATATACAAGATTTACAAAATACCATAACCTCTAGTTTAGAAGCTATTGATGGTAAAGCCAAATTTCAAGAAGATATTTGGAAACGACCTGAAGGTGGCGGTGGTCGAACACGAGTTATAGAAAACGGCAACGTTTTTGAAAAAGGCGGTGTAAATATTTCTGGTGTTCATGGTAAACTTCCCGACTCTATGCAGAAATATTTTGGCGTTGAAGATGCCGATTTTTTTGCCTGCGGATTAAGTTTAGTACTACACCCCAAAAACCCCATGGTGCCCACTGTACACGCAAATTGGCGTTACTTCGAAATGTATGATAAAGTAGGAAATATAGTTGACCAATGGTTTGGTGGTGGCCAAGATTTAACACCTTATTATTTATTTGAAGAAGACGCTAAACACTTTCATAAAACTTGTAAAACCGCTTGCGACCAACATAATCCTGAGTTTTACCCAAAATACAAAGCCCGTTGCGACGAATATTTTTATAACGCACACCGCAATGAAGGTCGTGGTATTGGCGGCTTGTTTTTCGATTATTGCAAAGCAACCGACATTATGAATATGCAAGATTGGTATAATTTTGTGACCGAAGTAGGCAATAGTTTCTTAGAGGCTTACGTGCCTATTGTTGAAAAACGTAAAGATTTACCATATACCGAAGCCAATAGAAATTGGCAAGAAATTCGTCGTGGTCGTTATGTAGAATTTAATTTAGTGCACGATAAAGGCACCCTTTTTGGGCTAAAAACAAACGGACGAATAGAAAGTATTTTAATGAGTTTACCTCCTCATGTACAATGGGTTTACAATCATCAACCAGAAGCAGGCAGCGAAGAAGAAAAATTAATTAAAGTATTACAAAATCCTGTAAACTGGGTTTAATTATTAAATATGAATTGCTACTGCGGACAACCAAAAACTTACGCCAACTGCTGCGAACAAGCACACAAAAACATAGAGAAAGCAGAAACTGCCGAACAGCTTATGCGTTCTAGATATTCAGCTTTTGTTACTGCTAATGGCGATTATTTAATGCAGAGTCATCACGCCTCAACCAGACCAATTAAAGAGAAGAAAGCCATTGTAAAATGGGCAAAATCTGTAGAATGGATTAAACTAGATGTTCTAGAAACAACAAAAGGAACAGAAAACGACACCGAAGGCACCGTAACTTTTAAAGCTTATTTTTACGAAAACGGAAAAGTAGATGTAATTCACGAAAAATCGGCTTTTGTAAAAGAAAATAACAAATGGTATTATTTAGGTTTGAGTAAATAATAAACCCAAATAATCCAGATAAATAAAACTAAGTTTTAATAATTAACTTTGTATTTATTAATAGAAAACTTTAAAAACAACTTCACAGATAAAACTATGTACCCATTACGAAGAAATAGAAGATTAAGAACAAACGAGGCTATTCGCAGTTTAGTTCGAGAAACTGTTATAACGCCTAACGATTTTTTAGTACCACTTTTTGTAGTTGAAGGTAAAGGTGTAAAAGACGAAATTGCATCAATGCCCAATTACTTTCGTTATAGTTTAGATTTATTAGAAAAAGAAGTTAAAGAATTATGGAGTTTAGGTCTAAAAGCCGTATTACTTTTTGCAAAAGTTCCAGACAATTTAAAAGACAATAAAGGCACCGAAGCCTTAAACCCAAATGGTTTAATGCAACGCGCGGTTAAAGCCGTAAAAAATGCCTGTCCAGATATGTTGGTAATGACCGATATTGCTCTAGACCCTTACTCTTCAGTTGGTCACGATGGCATTGTACAAAACGGCATGATAATTAACGACGAATCGGCAGAAGTTTTAGCAAAAATGGCCTTAACCCACGCTCAAGCTGGAGCCGATTTTGTGGCACCAAGCGATATGAACGATGGGCGAACTTTAAAAATTCGCGAGTTATTAGAGCAAGAAGGCTTTATAAACACAGGCATTATGGCTTACACCGCTAAATATGCATCATCTTTTTACGGTCCGTTTCGTGATGCTCTAGATTCTGCTCCTGTTGATTTAGTTGATGTACCAAAAGATAAAAAAACCTACCAAATGGATTTTGGTAACAGAATAGAAGCGATTCGTGAAACTTTAATTGATATTGAAGAAGGCGCCGATATTGTAATGGTAAAACCTGGTATTTCATATTTAGATATTCTTCGAGATATTAAAAACGAAGTCGATGTTCCTGTTGCTGTATACCAAGTTTCTGGCGAATATGCTATGATTAAAGCTGCGGCCGAAAAAGGTTGGTTAAACCACGACCAAATTATGTTAGAAACTACAATGGCGTTTAAACGTGCTGGAGCCGATATTATAACAAGTTATTTTGCTAAGGATGTTGTAAAACTGTTGTATTAAAAATTTAAAAACCCTTTAGTAAAAAGCAATCCTGAAGGGTTTTGTATCTTTGTTTCCTAAAAGGCATCTATTCGTGGTAAAAAACTCCAACAATCATCAGGTAAAAGCAAAAAAACATTTAGGACAACATTTTTTAAACGATGAAACGGTCGCCGAAAAAATAGCCAATACACTTTCGCTACAAGGCTATAAAAATGTGTTAGAAATAGGCCCAGGAATGGGTGTACTTACCAAATACTTACTTAAAAAACCCTGTAACACTTACGTTATAGAAATAGATAGCGAATCTGTAGATTACCTACAAAACAACTACCTAAATTTAGCACCACGAATAATAGAAAAAGACTTTTTAAAGTACAATTTAAACGAGGTTTTTAATAACGAACCTTTGGCCATAATAGGAAACTTTCCGTATAACATATCTAGCCAAATTGTATTTAAAACCTTAGAAATGCGCGATCAAATTCCAGAATTCTCTGGAATGTTTCAAAAAGAAGTGGCACAACGTATTTGCTCAAAAGAAGGCAGTAAAGTTTACGGTATTTTATCGGTTTTAACACAAGCTTTTTACGATGCCGAATACTTGTTTACTGTGCCACCAAACGTATTTAACCCGCCACCAAAGGTCGATTCTGGCGTGCTTATTTTAAAGCGCAAAGAAAACTACCAATTACCATGCGACGAAAAATTGTTTTTTAGGGTGGTAAAAACCGCATTTCAGCAACGCCGAAAAACACTTCGTAATAGTTTAAAAACATTCAATCTGTCCGATAATTTAAAAGCAAATACTATCTTTGGGCAGCGGCCAGAACAATTAAGCGTAGAACAGTTTTTAGAACTTACGCAACTTATTGATAACGACCAGAATTAAAAAAGTTTCATAGAATTTCAAACGATGCATAGGTTTCAAAAATTATGCATCAGGAAATTTCAAAACACGGTGAAATCTCATGTCAGAAGAAAAAGAAAATAGCCAATTTCAATTAACAGATACGCTTTTAGAGCAAGTGGAGTTACTTATCGAAACCCAAAACGATAAGGAACTTAAAAGTGTTATGGACGAGTTTCATTACGCCGACATTGCCGAAATTCTAGACGAATTAAATCTAGAACAAGCCATGTACGTTATAAAACTTCTAGATTCTGAAACCACCGCCGATATTTTAATGGAACTCGATGAAGACAATCGAGAAAAAGTATTAAAAAACCTATCAGCAAAAGAAATTGCCGAAGAAGTTGAAGAGCTCGACACCGATGATGCTGCCGATATTATTGCCGAATTACCCGAAGAACGCCAACAAGCTGTAATAGACCAAATAGAAGACGAGGCACACAAAGCCGAAATTACCGAGCTATTAACCTACGACGACGATGTTGCCGGAGGACTCATGGCAAAAGAGCTTGTAAAAGTTTACGAAACCTGGACTGTAGCCGGTTGTTTACGCCGAATTCGCGGGCAAGCTAAAGATGTTAAACGTGTACATTCCATTTACGTAGTCGATAAAAAAGACCGTTTAATTGGTCGTCTCTCTTTAAAAGATTTAATAGTAGCTAAAAGCGAACAAAAAATTGCCGATATTTATATATCTAATGTCGATTATGTAAACGTAAACGAAGACGCCGAAGAAGTAGCCAGAATTATGGCAAAGTACGATTTAGAAGCCATTCCGGTAATTGAAAGCGACGACAACAAAGTACTTTTAGGCCGCATAACCATTGACGATATTGTTGATGTTTTAAAAGAAGAAGCCGACAAAGATTACCAAATGGCCGCAGGTATAACCAGCGATGTCGAAGCCGATGATAGTATCATACAACTCACCAAAGCCCGTTTACCATGGTTATTCCTTGGTTTAGTTGGTGGTGTGGGCGCTTTTTTAATCATGGAAGGGTTCCACGAAGCCTTTAGCAAATACACCGTGTTATTTTTCTTTACACCGTTAATTGCTGCGATGGCCGGAAACGTAGGCGTACAATCTAGCGCCATAATTGTTCAAGGTCTGGCAAACGACGATGTAAAAGGTAGCATAAACAGTCGTCTGTTAAAAGAAATGCTACTCGCAGCCCTAAACGGACTAATTCTCGCCCTATTTTTATTCGTATTCGTTTGGATAGCACAAGGCGAAGCCAACACCGCATTAGCCGTGTCAACCTCATTAGTTGTGGTAATAATTGTAGCAGGTTTAATAGGTACATTTGTACCCTTATTTCTCGACAAACGCGGTATCGATCCAGCCATTGCTACAGGGCCATTTATAACCACCAGTAACGATATTTTTGGCATTTTAATTTACTTTTCAATAGCCAAACTCATACTAGGAATCTAAATTTTTATTGGAATTTATTTATCATGCTTAACTAGTTTCAGCATTTCAAAAAAATATTTTGGGCGTTACCCCCGAAACTTCGGGGTCGGGCTTTGCGCTATATCTTTTTTCTCGTGCCTCTAAAAAAGGATGCCGCTGCAACCCCTAACGCAGGTGAGTTTGTTTAAAGTCGTATTCTTTTTATAAATTTTCGGTTGTGCTATTTTTTAATAGTGCTTTGTAAAGTAAGCAATATATTCTGGTAGTTTTGTCCCTAAATAATAAGGAAGATTCATAAGCTTATATGGTTTCTTTTGTTTTGGTGTTTCATGCGTTTCTATTTTAAACGCTCCAGCATACATGCGAATAGCATAATTATGATTTGTTCGCTCTATAAATTCATGTAACGATTTTAAAGCACCCGTTGCTCCAGATTTTATTTCGACAGGAATAATTTTGTCTTTATATTGAATTGCTAAATCAACTTCAGATGATGCTTGTGCCTTTTCTCGAACCCAGAAATTAGGTTTCGATGTACTAATAGTGTTTAACGACAATATTTCTTGAGTAATTATATGTGGAATAATTGCTCCCTTATAAGCCTTACTTAGATCGTTAAGCGCTAATAAATCAGCTTGAATTTTTAGATCGTGATTGATAAGTCCTGTATCTAAAAACTGTAATCGAGGCGATTTTTTAATATCTGGCATAATTGGCACTTCCAGATTTGTTGTAGGGTAAATTAACTGAATAACTTTTGCCGCATCTAAATTCTTAAACGCTTCACTTACCTCACGTGAACGATAATTAGAATTTCCAAAGTTTTGAAATTTTATACGTTGGTCAACATATAAATGCGTAACATCCATAATGTGTTTAATTACGCTACGTTCTGTATTATTCGAAGTGTATTTTTCAACATCATTTTTATAGCTTGTCCATATACTTTCATACACTTTTGGTAAATCAGAAATGCTATTATTTACAATATACGTTTGTACTATTTCGGGCATACCGCCTATAATTACATAAGTGTTAAACAAATTTATAAGGGTTTTATGCGCAAATTCTTTTACAGGAATTTGATTCAACTCATCGAAAGCCTGTTGTTTATTTAGAGCTAATAAAAACTCCGAAAAATTTAATGGGTATAGATATAAGTATTCTATCCTTCCTACTGGAAAGCTTTTTACCTGTTGTATTGCAAACTCTAGCAACGAACCTGCTGCAATGACATGCAAATCGGGTAATTCTTCATAAAAATAACGCAATAATTGAATTGCTTTTGGAGACTCCTGGATTTCGTCAATAAATACTAAGGTATTATTAATTTCACTACTCGAAATATTATGTTCAAAAAACAAAGCCTCCTTAATTGTGTGTATATCCTCATAGTCTTCAAAAAACCTAACATCCTTAAATTTTTCAAGATTTAATAAAATGCTATGCTTATATCCCTTAGAAAATTCTTTTATTAAAGTGGTTTTACCAACCTGTCTTGCACCTCTTAACACTAAGGGTTTTCTATTGCTGGAAACCTTCCAATCTTCTAAGTGTATACTTATATGTCTCTTAAAATTCAATCTTACACTTGTTTTAGTAATTTAGACACAAATATACTTTTTTGTAACAAAATAAAGGGTTATTTTTATATTTTTTGTTACAAAGTAAAGCATGTTTTAATGATATTTTGCTATAAAATAAATAGTGTTTATCCATAACACACTATTAACAATACAATTTACCCAACATTAGCTTGCATCAACTCAATAAACAAATTACTTTTGGGTAAATATGAAAACATCTTCCCAATAAGAAGATTTAGATTAGCTTTTTTACATGAAAATACTTCACCTAGATTCTAACCACGAGTTATTAATAAATCAGTTAAACGATTTAGGATTTACAAACCACACCGATTTTACAGCTTCAAAAGAAGTTATTGAAGCAAAAATTTCAAACTACGATGGTATTGTTATCCGTAGTCGTTTCACTATCGATAAACAATTTCTCGATGCCGCCACTAATTTAAAATTTATTGGTCGTGTTGGTGCCGGTTTAGAAAACATAGACTGCGATTATGCCGAAACCAAAGGCATTCATTTAATATCTGCTCCAGAAGGCAACCGTAACGCCGTTGGCGAACATAGCTTAGGCATGCTGTTATCGCTTTTTAATAAACTAAACCAGGCCGATGCAGAAGTTAGAAGTGGCAAATGGCTTCGCGAAGCCAACCGAGGTATAGAACTCGATGGCAGAACCGTTGGACTAATTGGTTATGGCAATATGGGAAATGCCTTTTCTAAAAAACTACGCGGTTTCGATGTCGAGGTGTTGTGTTACGATATTAAAGAAGGTGTTGGTAACGAAAATGCCAAACAAGTATCGCTTAAGGAATTTCAAGAAAAAGTAGACGTGGTAAGTTTACACACGCCACAAACACCACTTACTTTAAACATGATTAATGCCGATTTTATAAACGGCTTTATAAAACCGTTTTGGTTAATAAACACGGCGCGAGGTAAAAGTGTGGTAACAAAAGATTTAGTTGCCGCTTTAAAATCTGGTAAAATATTAGGCGCAGGTTTAGATGTTTTAGAATACGAAAAAGCATCGTTCGAGAACCTTTTTAAACAAGACGACACATCGGGCGCCGTGGAAATGCCAGAAGCGTTTCAGTATTTAATCGATGCTAAAAATGTGTTATTAACACCGCATGTTGCTGGTTGGACTGTAGAAAGCAAAGAAAAACTAGCCCAAACTATTGTAGATAAAATTAAAGCGAAATTTTGTTAACTTTAGGTTTCTAAAGCTAACACCATGCAATATAAAGCCAACTCGCCAGAAGACTATATAAAACAAACACCAGAAAATAGGCACGAAGCCTTAAATAAATTGCGAGAGGTTATAAATAAAAACCTTCCGGATGGTTTTAAAGAAGGCATGCAATACAGCATGATTGGGTATTTTGTGCCACACAGCATTTATCCCGATGGTTACCATTGTAAACCTGAAGAACCTTTGCCTTTTATGAGTTTTGCTTCACAGAAAAACTCTGTAAATTTATATCATATGGGTATTTATGCTGTTGCCGAAATTTACGATTGGTTTGTTGCCGAATACCCCAAGCACTCTAAATTAAAACTCGATATGGAAAAAAGCTGTATCCGGTTTAAAAAAGTAGATCAAATTCCGTTTGAGCTTATTGCAGAACTTTGTCAAAAACTGACTGTTGAAAAATGGATTTCCATTTACGAAACCGCAATTAAAAAGTAACTAAACGCAAATATTATGAAACTAGGCGCATTTTCAACAAGCTTGAGTGTAAAAGACATTAAAGCTTCAAAACAATTTTATGAAACCTTAGGGTTTTCGGTTTTTGCTGGCGATTTAGATAAAAATTATCTCATCATGAAAAATGGCAATGCTTTAATTGGTTTGTTTCAAGGCATGTTCGAAGAAAATATTTTAACCTTCAACCCTGGTTGGGACGAAAATGCTCAAACTTTACCCGATTTCGATGATGTTCGTAGCATTCAAAACCATTTAAAAAACAATGGTGTTTCCCTAATTAACGAAGCTGATGAAGCTTCAACCGGACCTGCAAGCATTGTACTTAAAGACCCTGACGGGAATACTATTTTAATCGATCAGCATGTTTAACATGTCGTATTACATTTCCGCGAAAGCGTAACTTTAAATATTATAATTCATGAAAAAACGAGTAACAGGAATAGGTGGGCTATTTTTTAAAACCAAAGATCCTAATGCCACTAAAGATTGGTACAAAAAACACCTGGGCTTTGATACCGACGATTATGGCTGCACCTTTTGGTGGAAAGACGAAGCCGGCAATAAATGCTCGACGCAATGGAGCCCGTTTCCGGAAGACACAAAATACTACGAACCATCGAAAAAAGACTTTATGTTTAATTATCGTGTAGAAAATTTACACGAAATATTAAAGGTTTTAAAAGAAGAAGGCGTAACCGTTGTTGGCGACATTGAAGAATACGAATACGGTAAATTTGGCTATATTTTAGATAACGATGGCAACAAAATTGAACTTTGGGAACCTGTAGATAGTGCTTTTTTGTAAATATTGTTTAATGATAAAATCTGCTATTCAATTCGTTGTTTTTTTAGTTTTTTGCCAATGGGCTTGCGCGCAAATGCCTTATACAAACCCAGAATCGGTTGGCTTAAACGGTGATTACATTAACACGCAAGTCGATTCTATTATGCAATTAGCCATTAAAGAGCAGGCTTTTCCTGGCGCTCAACTATTAGTGGCTAAACAAGGACAAATTATTTTTCATGAAGCTTATGGTTATCACACTTACGATAGTATTAATAAAGTAAGTTTAAACGATATTTACGATTTAGCTTCGGTTACTAAAATTGTGGGGCCGCTGCCCGCTCTAATGAAACTTTACGAAGAAGGTAAGCTGGATTTAGATGCGCCTTTTAATAATTACTGGAACGCTTGGAAACATAAAAAAACCAAAAAACACATCACGTTGCGCGAACTTTTAGCGCATCAATCGGGAATGCAACCTTATATTGTATTTTTAAGTCGTGTTGTTAAAAATGGTAAGCTTAAAAAACGATTTATTAAAACTGAAGCTAGTAAACGATTTTCAAACCAAATATACGAAGGCATTTATGTGAAAAATCGTTTTAAAAACAAAGTATTTCGAAACATAAATCGCTCCAAGGTTAGTAATGATAAAACTTATAAATACTCGGGTTTAGCGTCATTAATTTATCCTGAAATTATTGAAAATATTACAGGTGAAAATTACACCGATTATCTTCAAAAACAATTTTACAAACCTTTAGGCTGCGAAACTTTAGGTTACCTTCCTAAAACAAAAAACTTTAAAAACACCATTGTTCCTACCGAGAACGATTCGGTTTTTAGAAAAACACTAACTCACGGTTGGGTTCACGACGAAAATGCCGCTTTACTTGGTGGTATTTCGGGAAATGCCGGCTTATTTGGCACTGCAACCGATTTGGCAAAATACATGCAAATGCTAACAAATTTCGGAACTTTTAATGGCAACACTATTTTTAAACCTGCAACTGTAAGGGAATTTACAAAAATTCAATATCCAGAAAACAATAACCGCCGCGGTTTAGGTTTCGATAAACCATTAATTGGCAACGACACATTAAACATTACAAAGGCTTATCCTGCGCCACAGGTTAGTCCGGAAAGCTTTGGTCATTCTGGTTTTACGGGCACTTTTATTTGGGCAGACCCAAAAGCAGAATTGGTTTTTATATTTTTATCTAATCGTGTTTATCCATCGCGAAGCCATCGAAATATTTATAATTTAAACATTCGCCCTAAATTACAACAGGTTTTTTATAACGCTACACTCACTAATTAAACTTTAAAAGTAAGCATGTGAGTTTATAACCGACTATTTTTAAAAACACATAACGGATGTCTAGAATTTTTATTTTCACTTGCTTATTCTTTAGTTTTTTCGCCTGTAATACTGAAGAAATTGATACTGAAGAAACACCTATTGGCAGCTCTAAATCGGGCGTTGTTGCAACAACTAGCGACTACGAATTAATGGGAAGTTTTACACTTTCTAGCATTGAAAACACTAACAATTTATTGCTTACTCTAAACGAAAACTATGTAGCTTCAACCGAGTTGCCTGGTTTGTATGTGTATTTAACTAACGATGCCAATTCGGTTACTAATGCTTTATCTCTTGGCCCAGTTGAAGTTTTTAGTGGCGCACACAACTACATTATAGAAAATGTAAACTTAACCGATTACACCTATTTACTCTACTGGTGCGAGCCTTTTAGCGTAAAAGTTGGCGGTGGTGATATTGAATAATTTATCGTTTTAAAAAAGCCCTTTAAAATCTAAATCCCAATTCACCCCTAAAAGCGTAATTAAATTATTGTCTTCAGGAAAATCTTTACCAAAAGCACCTGTTAAACTTACTTTTTTAAAAACTTGGTAATTTATATTTCCAACAGACCGGTATTGCTTACCAAAACCATCGCGTTTTAAATACTCGTAAGCGAACTTTAATTTATGAAATTCAAGTTCCACTTTTCCGCCATAATCCCAAAAAACACCTTGGTTTGCTATAAAACCATCGTCGACATATTTGGCAATACAGTAAACATGTAAATAGTTGGCATTTTTAGAGCGTAAATTTTCCTTTTTTATCAAATTAATAGCAAAATCGAGGGTTAACCAACTAGAAAACCTATTTACATTCGATGCGATGTTATTATCTTTAAAAAGCATGCCATAGGCCAAAGCAGCATCAATTCGTAAAAAGGGCTTTATATCTTTAGGGTTATAGTAAAAGTTAACTATTCTATCGGCAATTTCTTTAAAATAGGCATTTGCCAAACTTTTACCATCTGGATAACTGGAATTAAATTCAGAATTATTAGCTAAAAAATTATTGGCAGCATCAATAAAATTTTGAGGTATTTTGTTGTTTATAATATATTCTTCAGCGTCAAATTTGGTTACAATTAAATTTAAAAATACTAATGTGCCATTAAATTTTTGCAGCGCTTCATTGGAATACGGTGCACGCGTTCGTTCTAAAATATCAACTAAACCTTTTGTTTTATTTTGATTATAAAATTGAAATAGCGCCGTTCTAACACCAACTGAAGCCACTTTTTTTTCTTCAGCATAACCATCAAACTGTTTTGTAATGTAGCCAAACGAAAATGAAGAGTTGGTTTTAATACCGTTAAACGGATTGATATAATATGCGCCTTTGTTGTTTAATTTTATGCCACGATAATCATAATAAGAACGATCTTTTTTATTCGGGATTATCCAATACGGATTCGATTCTAAAGCTATGTTTCCGTTAGAAAACCCGTTGTAAGCATACACCGCTAAACTTTTAATGTTTTCCGGTGAGTTAATGGCAGTCGGAGTTTCATCAACTAAAGTAAAAGCTGGATTTGTGGTACTTTCAAAATTAAAATCGCTTATTGATGTTTGTGCTTGTTTGCTTTGCATAAAACCAAGAAAAACTAGAAAAAATATATAAAACCGTTTCATAATTATGAGTTTAAAGATTTAACAAACGCTCTGTGATTACTTCTTAAATCTTCGTTTAAAACAACCGTTATATTTTTTTCTACTGTAAACTGCTCATCGGAGATTTTAACAAATTCAGCTTCAAAATTTATAAATGAAGAATAATAGGTTTTTCTGTTGTCTTGGTCGTACACGCTGTATCGAATTAAGGTGCGTTCCATGACTTTTTTAATATTTGGCTCTTGATTTATATCGACAATAAAAACAAACTTAATAGCCAAAACTGGCCTACTTTTAGATTGTTCTTTTGAGAATGAAGTCGAGTTTTCTTTAGACTCTAAAATCTCGAAATCCATTGGGTTTTCTTCAGCTTTTAATGCAAAAACAGGAGTGCCTAATTGTTGGGCTACCGTATCGATGTCTGTAATATTTACTGCAATTTGCTGGTTATTCCCAAAAGTTTCAAATGTTTCCATAATATTTAGTTTAGTGGTGGTTTTACTGCAAAAACCCATATGCTAAATAAAACACAAATGAATTTTACAATGCTAAATTGACATTTTTAGGGAGGAAACACAATACCCAGAACTGGGTAAATAATTGATTTTTATAAAATTACAAAAAATATAAATACTAAAAAAAGAAATAACTGGTACGTTATCGTCTTAACGAAAAATGAGACACAAAATGTTTGAGCTCGCCATTTTCTTCATAAGTTAAATCGAACCAATAGTCGGTTGCTGGCAAAGGTTGACCTCTAAAAGTACCATCCCAACCAATATCGTTAGGTCGTAATTGCTTAAGTAATTTGCCATACCTATCGAAAATTTTAACTATAGTTGAAGGCTGATCGCTTACTGCAAAAACATGCCAAGTATCGTTATAACCATCATTATTTGGTGTAAGAACTTTTGGGTAATTTATAATCGTAATATCATCAACCGTAATTGTACCACACGATGGGTTGTTGGTTTTCATATCGAAAACAGTTACCGTGTGTGTACCGCTACTAACACCTGTAAATACACCGCCATTATCTAAAGGTGCATCATCATCTAACTGAAACCAGTATTCGCCATAACCATCAACCGAAACGGTTATTCGTGGGTTGGGTTCGAAGGTTTCAGTTTGTGTAACACTTAATAAAACAGGTGGCCCAGATTGAAACACCTCAAAACCTTCACTAATTGCCGAAGTACAATTAGCAATAGGTGTATTTTCTTCAATGCTTAAAGTATAAACACCAGGATTGGCAGCATCTATAATTAACTCACTATCATTTTCTCCAGTAATTTCAACCCCATTTAAAAACCAAGTGTAAACATAATTTGCGTTTTGTAAATCGCTAACCAATGTTACGCTGTTTAACACGGCATTTGTTTCAAAATCGACACATAAAGTGTTGTTACCTGTTAAAGATGAAATCAACGGTTTTAAAATAGGATTTACAGTATAACTTACCGAAGTTGTATCATAACAAACATCTGGCGAACTAGCATGATAAACACGAATATAAATGGTTTGATTGTTTGCCACCGAATTCACAAAAGTGTCTGGATTCGAAATAGCATTTACGCCATCTTCTGCATCTTGCGGGTCTTCAAAATAATCGACAATATAATTATTTGGATCTTGTCCATTTAAAATTTCAGCATTTAAAGTAGTTAAATCGTACTGAAAAAACCCATCATTTTCACCATCGCCATCACAAATATTAATAGGATTAGGTGTTGTTGCAATTGCAGCGTCTTCAACCGTTAAATTAAATGGAAAAATAGCATCGCACAACGTAGCATTATCTGTAATTTGAACATAAATGATATGATTGTATGCCGTTGAATTAGTATACGGATTTGTTGTTATTTGCATTGAAGCAGAAGCGTCTTCAAAAAATGCCACAGTAAAATCTGAAGCGTCTTGTGTGCTTCCTAAAATAGCAGGAATTTCGGCATTTAAATCGAAATCGAAATAACCGTTGCCACTAAGCGTGCATTCACTTAAATTATCTAAAACTATTATTGGTGTTGGGCTAACAATAATACGCATAGTTTGCTCGTTGGCACATTGGCCAGCATCTGGCGTAAAGGTATAAACTGTAGTTGTTGTATTATCAATTGCCGGACTCCAAGTTCCTGTAACACCGTTGTTAGAGGTGGTTGGTAACGGGTTAATATTTTGTCCGCTACAACGTGGGGCCATTTGCGTAAATTCTGGATCAATAACAGGATTAACCGTAATGGTCATGGTTTGCTCGATAGCACATTGACCTGCATCTGGTGTAAACGTATAGGTTGTAGTTGCGGTATTATCGAGCGCTGGACTCCATGTTCCCACAACACCATTGTTTGAGGTGGTTGGTAATTCTGCTAAAGTTTCACCACTACAAATATCGGGCACTTGTGTAAAATTGGGTATAATATTTTGATTTACCGTTATAAGCATAGTTTGCTCCGTAGCACACTGGCCTGCATCTGGTGTAAACGTGTAAGTTGTAGTTGTTGTATTATCTAACGCCGGACTCCAGGTTCCTGTAACACCATTGTTCGAGGTGGTTGGTAATGGCGCTAAAGTTTCACCACTACAAATATCGGCCACTTGTGTAAAATCAGGTGAGGTATTCGGATTAACTGTAATGGTCATAGTTTGCTCCGTAGCACATTGGCCTGCATCTGGTGTAAATGTATAAGTTGTAGTTGCAGTATTATCTAATGCCGGACTCCAGGTTCCTGTAACATTATTATCGGAAGTTGTTGGCAACGTAGCTAATGTTTCACCGCTACAAATATCGGCCACTTGAGTAAATGTTGGTGTAATATTTGGATTAACCGTGATTGTCATGGTTTGATTATAAGCACATTGACCTGCATCTGGTGTAAATGTATAAGTTGTAGTTGCAGTATTATCGAGCGCTGGACTCCAGGTTCCCGTAACACCATTATCGGAAGTTGTTGGAAGTGCTGCTAAAGTTTCACCGCTACAAATATCGGCCACCTGAGTAAATGTTGGTGTAACATTTGGGTTAACAGTGATTGTCATGGTTTGATTAGAAGCACATTGACCTGCATCTGGTGTAAACGTATAGGTTGTAGTTGCGGTATTATCGAGCGCTGGACTCCATGTTCCCACAACACCATTGTTTGAGGTGGTTGGTAATTCTGCTAAAGTTTCACCACTACAAATATCGGGCACTTGTGTAAAATTGGGTATAATATTTTGATTTACCGTTATAAGCATAGTTTGCTCCGTAGCACACTGGCCTGCATCTGGTGTAAACGTGTAAGTTGTAGTTGTTGTATTATCTAACGCCGGACTCCAGGTTCCTGTAACACCATTGTTCGAGGTGGTTGGTAATGGCGCTAAAGTTTCACCACTACAAATATCGGCCACTTGTGTAAAATCAGGTGAGGTATTCGGATTAACTGTAATGGTCATAGTTTGCTCCGTAGCACATTGGCCTGCATCTGGTGTAAATGTATAAGTTGTAGTTGCAGTATTATCTAATGCCGGACTCCAGGTTCCTGTAACATTATTATCGGAAGTTGTTGGCAACGTAGCTAATGTTTCACCGCTACAAATATCGGCCACTTGAGTAAATGTTGGTGTAATATTTGGATTAACCGTGATTGTCATGGTTTGATTATAAGCACATTGACCTGCATCTGGTGTAAATGTATAAGTTGTAGTTGCAGTATTATCGAGCGCTGGACTCCAGGTTCCCGTAACACCATTATCGGAAGTTGTTGGAAGTGCTGCTAAAGTTTCACCGCTACAAATATCGGCCACCTGAGTAAATGTTGGTGTAACATTTGGGTTAACAGTGATTGTCATGGTTTGATTAGAAGCACATTGACCTGCATCTGGTGTAAACGTATAAGTTGTGGTTGCCGTATTATCGAGCGCTGGACTCCATGTTCCCGTAACGCCATTATCGGAGGTTGTTGGAAGTGCTGCTAAAGTTTCACCGCTACAAATATCGGCCACTTGTGTAAAATTGGGTGTGATATTTGGATTAACTGTAATCGTCATGGTTTGGGTGAAAGCACACTGGCTACCATCTGGAGTAAAAGTATAGGTTGTGGTTGTTGTGTTATCGAGTGCCGGACTCCAGGTTCCTGTAATTCCGTTATTCGAGGTTGTAGGAAGCGCAGCTAAAGTTTCGCCACTACATATATCGGCAACCTGTGCAAAATCTGGTGTTTCACTTGGGTTAACAGTTATAGATTCAGAATCAGTTAAATTTTGTGAACAAATTACAGTTCCAGAACCATCAATAACCTGCACACTTTCTAGTGTTAATGTTGAATTTACCGTTAGCACCTGATTTAAAGTTGCTACACCTGAAGCATCCATAACAACATGTTGTGTTGCACCACCGTTAATATTGTAATTTACTGTTGTATTCTCGGTTCCTGTGAATGTAAAAGAAACCGACTCACCATCGCAAATGGTATTTCTATCTACAGAAACTTGAGCATCTGGAATAGGCGAAACCACTAAATTAAAATCTACTAAACTATAACAATCGGTCGTTCCCGATAGTACCTTAGCATAAATTTGTTGCGGATTACTGGTGTTAGCATAAATACCTGGTAAGGCGTTAATGCCATCGGTAGCATCGGCTAAGTTTTCGTAAAATTCGATGGTGTTACTAGGATCTGCGTTAATACTGCTTTTTAAACCATCTAAATTAAAAATAGAAATATCTGGCGTACCACTACAAGCAATAACGTCATCAATAGCATTAGTTGTTGGAGGCGCAGGAAAAGCACCTGTACCTTGCATTGCTGTCCCTGTCCATTGAATTTCGAAACCGCCATCACCATCAGGTCGATCTACTACAATGTAGTACGTTTCTCCAACCGCTACAGTTAACCAAAATACGTAACCATTACCATTTGGTCCTGGTCCCGTTTGCGTTAATGTTGTTGAGCCATTAATACCTGTATGATTATTTGCTAAACCAGCTTGATTAGGATTAGTTGTTGCGCAACGAATAGGGCTTCCTAGGTTAGAACATAATCTGTTTGGACCATAAACCCAAAAATCGTAATCGACCATAATATCCGGATCGTTAGGAATTAAATCGAAACCTAAAGTTCCAGCTTGGGCAATATTAACTTCTAACCACAACGAATTATGTTCGAATCCACCACAGGAATTAACCTCGGTTGGGTTGTTTCCAGGACCAGTAGCATTAGATTGAAAATTTCCGTTACCACAAACAGTTATTATGTTATCACAATCGTTAGGTTCATTTTGAGCTTGTAACTTAACAAAACTTAAAATTAATAACCCCAACAATAAAAACTTCACCGTTTGCCCTATCTTCATAATAATCAAATTATTTAGGTTATAAATTTAACAATTCTATTTCTTAATTATCAAAAATTCTGAACGTCTATTTTTTGCGTCGTCTTCTTTTGTACAATTACGAGTACAATCTATTTTTGGTTGTGTACTTCCTAAACCTTTTGCCGATAGACGATTTTTCTCAATTCCTTTTGAAATTAAGTATTGAACGGTAGATTGTGCACGTTTTTCAGACAAGCTTAAGTTATAAGCGGCTTTACCTTTAGTATCGGTATGCGATTGTACTAAAATTTCCATGTTTGGATAGGCTTTCATAATAGCCACCAACTTATCTAACTCACTAGCTCCTTGAGCGGTAATATTACTTTTATTAAACTCGAAATAAATGTTGTTTAATTTAACTTCTGTTTCAGTAATTAATTCATTTTCTACTATTGGAATTAATAATGCTTCAACAACAACAGCTTCTCCGTTGTTAGGCTTTACAGCAACAGTTAAGCTCTCGTAACCCTCTTTTTCAATTGTAAAAGAATACGGATTTTCGCAAGTTACATTAAAGCTCGTTTTTCCATTAGTTGTAGTGTTTTTAACAGCTAAAACGTTAGCTTTAGCATTTAAAGAAACTTTTGCTAAGTTTAAAAGAGCCTTTGTTTTTGCATCTTTAACTAAAGCAATGGCATCGAATTTACACACAGGAACAGCAACATAAATTTGATCGTTTCCTGATTTGTTTGATGCATAAAAACCTACATTATTTTTTGAATTAATACTAAAAGAGAAATCGTCACTTTTAGTATTTATGTCCTTTCCCAGGTTTTCGGCCTCCTCGCTCTTGTTTAGGTCTACCCTAAAAATATCAAATCCACCAAAACCTTTTTTTCCTCTTGAAGAAAAATACAAAATATTATCGCCACTAATAAACGGGAAACCCTCTTTACCTGGAGTATTAACATTTGGCCCTAAATTTTCGGGTTCACCGTACTTGCCATTCGTTATACTTACTTTCCAAATATCGGTATCACCTAAACCTCCGGGCATATTCGATGCAAAAAACAAGGTTTTACCATCGCTACTTAAACTTGGGTGACTAACCGAATACTCGTTACTGTTAAACGGCAAGGGTTTAATATTATCCCATTTACCATCGATTAATGTTGCTTGATAAAGACCTTGTTGCGCTAATTTTACCTGTTTTTTGTCTAACTTTTTATAAAGTCCTTGGCTATGGCCATCTCTAGAAAAAATAATGGTTTTTCCATCTTCGCTCAAAGTTATAGGCCCATCATGATATGGTGTATTTAAACTATTTACTGGTTCGGCTTGGGTAAAAGTACCGTCGTCGTTCCTGTTTGCTTTATAAATGTCTAAATACGGTTGCTTTGTCCAACTATCTTCCTTTTTTCCAGTATTTCTGGTACTAACAAAGTATAAAATATTGTTGTTGGTTAAAACGGCACCAAAATCGCTTTGCTCTGCCGTATTAAACGGTGCTTCTTCAACGGTATAAAGCTTCGAACTATTTTCTAGACTAGGCACAAAATCAGGATCAGCTAAATGTGCTTTTGCACGATTATCGTTAGGCGCCATTTTAGCAAAAATATCCATTTGTTTGTTTGCCGCCTCGTATTTTCCTTGTGATTTTAAAACGTTAGCATAACGGTAATAAGTTTCGGCATCTTGCGAGGTTGTAAGCGCCATTTCATACCATTTTGCAGCTTCATTAATGTTAAAAACGTTATAATAGCTATCGGCTAATTGTTTATAAACATGAGCATCGGCGTTTTGTTTTTCAACAAGTTGTAAGTATGCATCAATGGCATCAACATATTGATAGGTATCGAAAAGCTTATCGGCTTTTTCGGTATAACTTGTTTGCCCATAACTTACCGCAACAAGTAAGATTGAACAACATAGACAGAAAATATTTTTCATTTTAATTGTAGTTTTATTAGAAAAATCTAGGTGAAATAGATACTTTTTTCGGGAAGTTTAAATCGAACAATAACATAATTTCGTGCGATCCCGAAGTTCCTGCACTTAATTCTGAGGTAATATAATCGTAAGCATAACCAATACGTAAATCTGGCGTAATAGCAAAATTTGCCATAAGCCCAACCGAATCGTCTAAACGATAGGTTGCGCCTGCTTCAAACTTCTCGAAAAACAAAAAGTTAGCCGACAAGTCTAGCGACGATGGTGCCCCAAATGCCGATTTTAACATAAATGATGGTTTAAACTTGGTGTTTTCCGAAAGGTTAAACACATAACCAGCAGACAAGAAATAGTGCATCACATCGCTTCCGTAAGTGTACTCTTGTCCGTTATTGGTGACATTTAAATAGGTATTTTTAAGCATGTTTGGCACAGCTAAAGACACATAGTAATTATTGGTATAATAAAACATACCTGCACCAATATTTAAATTGGTGCTACTGCTATTTTCGCTAAAAGCCTCATCGTTGGCATCGGGAACAAAACCAGCTCCAATATCGCTATACAAACCTATATTTTGAGCTGTTAAACCTCCTTTTAAACCAAAGGCCAACTTATGTTCGCCACTTAATTTTAAAGTATAAGAGAAATCGGCATAAATGTTATTTTCTTCAACAGGGCCAATTTTATCGGAAACTATTGAAAATCCTAATCCTACATTTTTACCAACAGGACTGTGTATAGAAAACGTTGCTGTTTTAGGAGCGTCTTGTATACCAGCCCATTGCGAACGGTATAAAACCCCAATAGCAAGATTTTCTTTAGAACCCGCATACGCTGGGTTTACAACATTCATGTTATACATATATTGCGTGTATTGCGGGTCTTGTTGTGCCGAAACACTTAGCAAAACCGTAAATACAATTAGTGTTGTTAAATATATTTTCTTCATTGGTATATTTTTTACAATTAGTGCGCTCTGTTTATGTAAACCCATCCTGTTTCAGAGCTTCCATTGTCTTTTTGAAGGTTATAAAAATAAGTGCCATCTGGTAGGTCTTTCCCTTTATTAGTAGTCCCATTCCATTGGTTGGTGTAATTACCATTAAAGCGATACACCTCAACACCATTTCGGTTATAAATATTAAGTCTTACTACACCAAATCCGGTTAAATCGAACGTATCGTTTTTACCGTTACCATCGGGCGAAATACCTTTAGGAATGTTTCTACACGATAAACGACTTGTAGTAAAACTTGCAGTTGTAGAACAATCGCCAAAATTAACCACAACGGTAAATGTAATTGGTGTAGTAAGGTTAGCACTTGCATCGGCATAGGCAGTAACATCAAACATATCAGAATCATTCCCAACAACATTACCGCTGGCATCCATCCAAGTATAGCTTACTTCGCTCGCTTCATACGAACTATTAACAGGCGATACAGTTAACCAATAAGATTCATTTTCGCAACCGCCTTCAATTTCAGCTTCAATAGCATCTAAAACAGTAATATTAAATGTTGATGTATTTCCTGCGGAACAGTTTGCAATATCATCTAAAACTTGATAGGTAACATTATAATTTCCTTCGGTACTTGCAGCAATATTAATTTCACCTGTTGTGGCATCAATCGATAATCCTGCTTCTGCTGAAAATGTTCCACCAGTTGTAAATCCTGATGCTAGTTCTGGTAAAACGTTAGAGCTTGAAGCACAATACACATCATTTTCATATGTAAAATCTGAAACTGTTGCAGTTGCTTCAATAATTTCAATACTTAAACTATAAAGACCATCTGCTTCACAATTAGTTGCATCGCCTTGGTAAGTGTAAGTAATATTATGCGTTCCTGAAGAAGCATTCGATAAATCGATTTCTCCAGTTGAAGCATCAATAGTTAATGTTGATGAGCTAAAAGCTCCACCAGTTGTAAATCCTGTTGCTAAGATTGGCGAAATTGTTCCGGTTTCAAGTTCACAGAACGAGGTCATTCCATAATCGAACGTTGTAACAGGTTCGATAGCCGCTGTAAATTCAATAGAAGCATTGTAAGTTCCCGATTGCGTACAAGTAGCATCATCACCATTAAAAGTATATGTTACTTGATGTGTTCCTACAGAAGCTGAAGTGATATCGATTTCTCCAGTAGCAGCATCAACCGTTAATGTAGATGAACTAAATGTTCCACCTTCAGCGAACCCTATTGCCAAACTTGCTGTTGGGTTTGTGGTAGAAACAACACATGTTTCGCTGTAACTAAACATTAACTCTGGCGTAATAACATCGTTTATGGTAACTACAATTTCGCTACGTGGACCTTCACAACCATTAGTATCGCGATTAGCAACATAATACGAAGTATTCCCTACAGTTGCTGTACTTGGCGTAATTGCTGTTGTACTTCCTGTTCCTCCCGTTTCGGTGGTGTACCAAACTAAAGCATATTGACTTGTAGTTGTGGCAGTTAATTCGGTAGCCGTTGCATCTAAACAATACTCAATTGGTGTGGTAACCGTTGGCATATCGGCAACACCGTTATAAGTAAGTTCTATGCTGCTAGAGCAATTACTTGTTTCCCAAATAAAAGTATAAGTACCAGGATATAAGAAACCTGTAACTTCGGCTTCTCCTGGGTTGTTGTTATTAATAGTAACATCTCCCGGATTACCGTCGGCAGCCACCCATTCTCCAATACCATTAGCATTTAACGTTGCTGTTGGATCGGTACAATCTACTTCGAAAGGAGTGGATATAATTTCGTTTGTAGACCAAAACTCAATAGCATCTAAAACGTTACCAATAATGTTGTCTTTAGACCTAAAAATAATTCTTGTTTGGGTTTGACCAGCAGGCACTTGATAATCGTCCATTACAACACTCCAAGCTTGTGTTGGACCTAAATGTTCATTAATCATAGTATAAGGTCCTCCTGGAGCACCCGCAAATACTTGAATAGAATTATCGTCGAACCTACCTAAATGCGCGTAGCTAAACTCTAGTAAAGTAATTTCTGAAGTATCAAAATCTCGATACAACCCTTTTACATTAATATTATCGTTAGGATCGATTTCTACACCTTGATCGGAAAGTAATTGCGCACATTGACCGCCTTCATACGGCTGAAAACCAGGAGCGTTTAAAGACTCCCACAGGAATAACCCGCTTGTAGTGTCTAAATTTGATCTCCAACCAGGCACCGTATTAATATTTACAATGGTATTTACACCACTTAAACCATTTAAACTAGGCTGTTCGAAATTACCATTAATAGTATTTCCTATACATATATCGTTTGGTGTACTAATACATAAGTTTAATAAATACTCGGTATCTTCTGCACTTACTTTAGATAAGCGAACTTTATAGGTATCGCCAACAACCAATGCACTAGAATACATAGCTGAAATAGCATTGTCGTAGCTACAACTTAATTCTTGTAAGTCACCAGAACCGTCATCTTTATAAAGCGTCATAACAATATCTGGATAAACAGGATAGCTTCCACTTACTCTGTAGTTACCTGTATAAAAACTAGCAACTATATTATGCACCTTTGATTGTGCTGTAAAGCTGAACCAAACATCGTTTGAAATATTACCTTCGCAACTCATGGTTTCGGCTGAAGCTGTAGCTGAAATAAACGACACAGCTGTTGTTGATTCGTTACAAGCTTCAGCGTTATTTATTGGAACTTCCAAAGCGGTTGATACGTCGTCGTTTCTAACAAACGGATATGGTCCCGACCAAAAGCTTTCATCATCTGTTCCGCAAACAGCTCTAACAAAATACTCGTAAGTTGCAGCATTAGGATCTGAAAAATCTGAAGCAACAGGCATATACGAATTTGTTGAAACAATGGTTCCCGATTGCGGAATAGTTTGATTTTTAAAAGGCTGTACAGCTACTTCCCATTGCGATTCGCTTCCACCAGCGTCCCATGAAAACTCCATAGTTTCGCTAACCGATAAATTGGTTGGCTCTGGACAAGAAATTACACCACACGAAGCGTAACCTCTATAAACTGTTGTATTTATCGCCATTCCTGATGTATTCATGAAAACTAAATTGTTTTCAGCATCATAAATTTCAACCGTATAATTTTCATACTGTGCTGGGTTACCACCACCACCTGGAATAGTAGCAAGAAAAACGCTAAACTCTACTCCAGAACAGAAATTAATAACATAAGTATCGTCGTCTATATTATCGAATGGTAACGACTGCGTTACTTGGTTATTTTGTGTAATATCTAAACGTATTGAAATATCGGAATCACTATTTAACACAAACGTATACTGACATAAATTATCGAAACTACATTTAGTTGTAAACTGTATAGGACCTGTCCAAACAGCTTCTGTATCTCCAGAACAAACAGCTCTTACATACACATCGTATTTTGTAGCAGCCGTTAATCCTGTTATATCGAACGGGTTTGTAGTTGCATTGTATAAATAACTAGGATCGGTATCGCCAACTGGTGCTGGCGTTCCTGTTGGTTGTACAGATATTTCCCAAGCTGTTTCGCTTCCGTTAGCATCCCAACCCACTTGAACTGTTGTATCTGTAATAGTATTTAAAGTGATATTTGTAGGCTCTGGACAATCGGGAATATCTTCAATATTAACATTATCGATTACTAAAGTTTGACCTCTGTAAGGTCCTGTACTCGGGAAATATGGCACATGAAATGCAATATTAACATCTCCTATAATATTTGTTGGGATATTAATAATTTTAACCTTGTACTCGGTATTATTTATAAGTACCGGATCATCATCAGAATCGTATAAAACGGTTGTAAATTGATCTAATCCTATTCCAGTGGTTGATAATAACACCTCTAAATCTTCGCTAAAGAAACTATCGTTAACACGGTAATAATAACGTAAACGTTGATTTTCTGTTATATTAATAGTAGGCGAAATTAGCCAATCGTCGTTTCTACCATTTGTACCAGAAAAAATCGCAGCGGCTTGATCGCCTTCGTATGGATATGAAGCACTATTTAGTTCCCAAGCTTCAGCATCTTGGTTTTCGTTAAACACCGTCCAACAGCTCTCTGTTTCAGAATCGGTATTAAACGTTTCAACAAAAGGCAACATAAAACTATCACATAATGTTTTAAAATTAATAGGCCCAACCCAGTTACTATTTTCGGCATCACAATTAGCTAAAACATAAGCTTCATATTGAACATCGGCATTTAAGCTCGTTGTTGAAAAAGAAGGGGTTGTTACGTTTTCTCCCGCCGTGGTACTTGTTGGTGCTCCTGTTCCTGAAGGTTGAACAACCACTTGCCACGATGTTTCTTGATATCCAGGAGTCCAAGATAAAGTAGTGCCCGTTGTTGTAACTGTTTCAACGGCCAAATCTGAAGGATCTGGACATTGAGGTGCATCGGTTATACTAAAATCATCTATATGTAATGGTGAAGAACCGCTTACTCCAGGAGGAACTCTAATAGCGATGTAAATCGTTCCTGTAGCTTGAATAATTAACGATTTTTCTAAATAATTTGGGTTTGTAATGGTTTCTACAGGCGATATTACCGTGGTAAAACTAGATGCGTTTGCATTTGTTGTAGACATTAATACTTCAAAATTATTTATAGTAGATTGCGATGCAAAAGAAAATTCTGCACGATACTTAAATTTTAATTGTTTAGTTCCATCAATATTAATCGCTGGCGAAATTAAGTAGTCGTCTCCTCCACCAAAACCAAACTCGGCTTCGTTTTCGTTAATAGTCCATGTAAAACCATCATTGTTATTATCGGCCACTTGCCAACAAAATTTTTGAGTATTTACATCGTCTTCATTAAAACTTTCGAAAAATGGCGTGTCGTACGATGTACACTCGGTTGTAAAGGCGAATGGCCCAACCCAATTACTTTGGTCGTCGGTAGCACAATAAGCTCTAACATAAAATTCGTATCGTGTTCCAGGTTCTAAACCGGTAGCTTGATGAGGAAAATTAGTAGACGTTAATTCACCACTTCCTGTTGGAACTCCAGAACCCAAATCTTGTATAACAACTTCCCATTGCGTTTCTTGGTCACCTTTATTCCAAATTAACCAAGCCGAATCTGCATCAATATTAAGTGCATTTAATCCTGTTGGGTCTGGACAAGTTGGTTTATCTTCAATATAAACATCGTCAATTGAAAGACGCAATGCTGTTTCTGATGTGTTTGGGCTTACGACAAAAGCAATGTTTACTTGCCCTGATATGTTTGCAGGAATATCTACAATAGTTTCTTGAAATGTTGTATTATTTATTGTAGTTTCGGGTAATACAACTGTTGTAAAATCGTTTACACCAACTCCAGTAGTTGATAACACAATAGCGTATGTTGAAACCCCTTGAGTTGTTGCATGTTTATAGCGAATTCGTTTTTGAGTAACACCATCGAAGTTTATTTGTGGTGAAGCATAAATATCGTAATTCTGTTCTTGTGAATCACGTATTCTTACGGTTGCATAAGCGTTTGTTACTGCGCTTCCAATAAAATCCCATGTAACTCCATCGCGGTTTTCGTCCATTATGGTCCAACATGGTTCTGGTGATTCTGTAGTTGCATTATTAAAGCCTGTATAATATGGCGCATCGAAAGCAGTACACTGCGTTGTAAAAGTAAATGGCCTGCTCCAAACACCTGGAGTACCATCGCAAATCGAACGCACATAATAATCGTAAGTAGTTGCAGGTGTTAATCCTGTTAACAGGTTATTTGTATTGGTTGTTGTTTGTGTACCCGAGGTTGGCTCGCCAGCTCCGGTTGCAACAATGGCGTAATCCCAAGCACTTGCAAAACCGCCAACATTATCCCATGAAACACTAGCACTAGTATCGGTTAAACTATTAATATCTAAGTCTCCTGGAGGCGCACAAGTTGGACTTGTTATTTCCAATTTAAAACAAATTCCTGCCGTTGAGGATAGCTGAGAAGATACTACAATAATATAAGTTTGTCCAGCTTCAACAAATAAATTAGAAATGGTTTTAGGATCGTTACTGTTAACGGTAATTACACCAGCTAAACAATTCACACCTACATTAGAACAACCATTATACACAAATAATGAACTTCTAGAGTTCCAACAATTATCATCTGGATCTCCACCAACACCAGTTTCTTGAGTTAAGGTAATTAAACCATCTTCGGTTGGTGTGTAAGATAAAAACACTTTGCTTCCTGCCAAATGATTTGCCGTTGAAGAACTTATTAAACAGTTACTACCTTGTGTTGAGTAAACTTCGTTTTCGTTTTGCCAATTCGAAAGATTGTCTACCATTAAAAATGGGTCTGTATCTAGATTTTCTAATACAATTGGTGTCGCACAAGACAATCCTAGTTTTAAGGTTTCGAACGCGTAAGGACCCGTCCAAGTACTTTCGGTATCATTATCGCAAATAGCAGACAAGTAAACCTCGTAATTGGTTTGGCTATCTAAGTTTGTTAAACTATAACTGGTTCCTGAAATAGGAATACCGCTATCGGCAGGCACACCACCTTCAGGTAAAATTTGAATTTCGAAATTTGTAGCACTAGGATGCGACCATGTAATATCGGCCGAATCTATAGTGATATTATCTATAGAAACTTCTTCATCTAAAATCTCCGAACAACCTTGTACAATAGCCACATTATCTACAAACCATTCGTCGCCAGTTGGAGAAGCCCCATTTTGAGTATTTACAGCTACAAAAGCCACGTAAATATTTAAGCCTTGAGGAATAGAACTTGGTATTTCGACTACTTTCTTTTCGTAAACCGTTTGCGAACCAATATTTAAGGTTGTTTCGGTATAACTTTGCAGTACAATATTAAACCCATTAATATCGGGCTGTGCCGCTGTTGAAATTCTAATTTCGTATTGCGCACCATTATCGTCGTTACTAGACTGTTTAGTGTAAAATTGAATTTCGCCATTTTCTGGAACTGCCACTTGTGGTGTTACCAAAAAGTATTGTGCTGTGTTTTGGTTGCCAATATTATCGGCTCCAGGATTAACCGATACCGCATTGCTTGCAAAATACCCATCGGTGGTGGCTTGCCAATTTAAAGTACCAACGCCATTATCGATTATGGTCCATGTTCCAGGAATTCCACTTTCGAAATTTTCAGTTAACTGTGCATAATTTTTGTTCGAGAACAGCATTAAAATGCTAAGTACAAAAAAGAATATGAGGGTGCTTTTTTTGTAAATTGTGCTTTGTGCGTTTACCTGCGAATTGAATTTAAAATTACCAGCAGACTTACCAACAAATACACATTGTAGTTTGTTTTGCATGTTAAGACATTTTCAGTTAGAGTTTTCAATGTCCAAGATAAATAATATAAAGGTGTAAACTAAGGCTTAGTATTTGCTTTTTACTGAAATTTGAAACCCAAAAATTAAACATAAAAAACTAACAATCAGATACATAGGTATGTTTTAGATATTTCTTAACACTCTAGATGTTTTATTGCGTATTTTGAATAGAATCTATTGTTTTTTGTAAAGATTTTATTGTTTTTCGGTTGTTTTTATAAAAAAAGAACAGCGAAACAAACACTAAAAAAGAAAAAACAAGTATCCATATAAAGCGAATTTTATATTTCTTATTTAAAATTTCTAAATAATTATTCTGGTTAATTTTATTTTTACTTAAAGAATCGCTAATTGAGTTTCGCTCTGAGGTCTTAATATCTAATTGAACTTCTAAATATAAATTGTAATAATTTCGATATAATTCCCAATTATTTAAGGCTAAATAATTTTCAAAAAGTCCTTTATAAATTGCCGAATTTAAAACTAGATCTCCAACATTTTTTGATTGATTCAAAGCCGTTAAAAGTAAATCGACCGATTTTTGATAAGCACCTTCCAATGTATAAACCTCAGCTAACCCTTTTTGAGCAAACGAAATTAAACTACTTGCATTTTCTAATTCTGCAAAAGCAATAGATCTGTTAAAACTGTTTTTTGCGAGTCCGTATTCCGATTGTAAAATATAGCAATTCCCTTTATTATAATACACAATGCTTAAATTAGCATTATGACTTTGATTTTCTAATTTTTGATATTGATGAATTCCTTTATCGAAAAACTCTTGAGCAATATCGCAATTTAAATTATCCTTGTAAATGAAACCTTTAACTATATAACTGTTAGCCAAAAGTTTACCAACCGAATCGCGCTCGGGATAAATTAATGCTTGGGCTTCAGTTTTTTCTAAAAACTCAATGGATTTATCGAATATTTTAAGTTGTTGGTATAAAATTCCGGTAGTAAAAAGTATTTCAATTTCTAGTTTTTTGTCATTTATTTGGCTTGCTAAAACACCTGCTTTGTCACTATATTCAAGTGCTTTTTGATAATCGCGCTTCGAGGTATAAGCCAATGACACCAACATTAAAGCTCGTGTTCGAATGGTTTTTGAATATGAAGTGTTTTCTGCCACAGATACACCTAATTCTATAGACTTATCCGGCGTTTCGTAAACTCTATTTTTACTTGCTTTAAGTAAACTATCAATTTGTTGTACGTTAGTCTCAAGACCATAAATAGCTCCCGAAATAACACTTAAAAGTATTAAGAAAATAAAGCGATATATTGGTTTAAGTATCATTTATTTACGATTCTTTCTTTTTATTAGCCTCGCGCTCTTCTTTTATTAAGTTGATGAAAGTTGCCGGAGACATACCAATTATAGACTTAAACACTGTAGCGAAACTGCTGTGAGATGAGTAACCACTTTCTTCTGCTAAAAAGCTTATTTTATAATTTATATAATTCGGGTCATTTTTTAACTTATTTATAATGTAATTTAACCTTAACTTATTTATGAAAGTATTAAAGTTATCGTTATAATGTTTGTTAATTATTTCTGAAAGATATTTAGTATTAGTTTCAAAATGTCCTGCTAACAAGGCTAAGGACATATCTTTGTTTAAGTAGATTTTGGAGTTCTCAAAACGCTTAAGCTTTTGTAAAATTGTTTTTTCGGTTTCTGCCGGAATTACAATGCGATTAGCTCTTGGTTTTGTTTTAGGTTTTGTTTTTTTAAACGTATTTCTACTTATCTCTAAATATTTAATAATTTCTTGTAACCGTCGTTTTTTTCCTTGGCTTTTTTGCCACATAAACACACTTATAATAAACAGAATAACTAGTCCAAAAACTAAAAAGTTTTGATATTTTTTATAGGTGTTTTCTTTTAATATCACAGCTTGATTATCTTCGCTATTTATTAAATTAAAAACAGTGTTTATGGCATCTTGCTCCATTAATTCCACCTTATTATTTAACACCAAAAATTCATCATTATAAACCCGGTGCTTGCTTTGTTGATTGGTTGCTATATAATTAATAGCAATAGCTCTATTAATCTCCATTAATAGTACAGGATTTTGTATTATTTCGGCAAATCGAAGTGCAATAAAAAGCGATTCTTCACTTTCGTTAAATTTTTTTTCTTGCAAATAAAGCTCTCCTATTTCTTTATAAATAATAGCTTTTTCGTTCAAGCTATTTATTTGCATAGGGTGTATAAATTTCAAGGTTTCATCAATATATTTTTCTGCTAAATCGTACCTTTCTAATTGTTTATACGCAATTGCCGTTAACAACAGTAGTTTTTGATGTTCTGGTTTATGTGAGTTTAAAAATGACTTAAAATTATTTAACTCTTGTTGTATTGCGCTTAAAGCTTCTTGACTTTGCCTTAGGTTTAATTTAAAGTTTATATCCTCTAAAGCTACAAGATATTGAATAGAATCTTTAGTGCTTTTTTCTGAAATATGGCTTACTAATTTTTTAGCTTCGTTTAGGTGTTGTTGTGATTGCTTGTCTAAATACAATACCCGCAATATTTTTGCTTTTTCTAGGCTAATATCAATTTTAACTAGACTATCAATATTAGGCGAACTATTATGTACTTTAAAAATAGCATTAGCGGCCTTATTATAACTTCCCTTTGTAAAATAACTTTTCCCAAGAATAACATTAAGTTGCGCTTTATCACTAATATGCACGGTATTTTTTAAAGCATGTTCGGCTATTTTAATAGCCTCATCGGGATTAGAATAAATTAGTTCCTGAGCTTTATTTAATAAATCATTCTCTTGAGAAAACACTGACGAAACACAAAATAATAACATGCAAAAAAACGCTTTGATAAAGCGTTTTTTAAAATATGTTAAACTTTGATTCATAAACTCAAAAGCATTTCAATTTCTACACATACAGAATTTGCATTTTTTCAATCAACAAAATTCAATCAATGTTAAAATTTTCAACAAAAGAATTAAAAAATGATAAATATACTAAACTTTAATAAAGTTTTACGACCACAAAATAATCATACCTATAATTTAACTAAAATTATAAAAGAAAACTTAATAGTAAAACAAAAAAGCTTGAGCAAAAATGCCCAAGCTTAAAAAAAATGACCTGCTATACTTTTTACAGAATAAGCAAATAATTAAAAATGAATTATGAAATTATTTCTTGATAACCTTAAACGTTTTTACTGAAGCATCAATTTTAACCGATACAAAGTAAACACCATCTTTTAGATTATTCATATCTACCATAGACTTTATGCTGTTTGGCACAACTCGCTTTACTTCTTGCCCAACGATATTGCGAATGCTAATACTAGAAATAGCATTTCTTGCCTCAAGAGTTAATGTGTTTTTTACTGGATTTGGATAATAAGTAAATCCTTCAAAATTAACATCATTAATATCTAATGTCTCATCTGGGTAAGCGTTAAAAGTAAATTCTGCTGCTGAAGAAGCTTGAATACTTACTAAATAAGTTTTTCCTGCTTCCACAGGGCCAGAATCCGATCCAGATTCAAAACAACTATTAATTTCGCCACCTAAATATTCTAAATCTGAAGAACAATCGTTAGAACTGTATACAGTGTAATAAGATGTTCCTGAAGTTCTCACTAATTCAAAATGATAAGTACCCGTTTTAGTTGGTGTAAATTCGTACCAAACCGTTTCGTTAGTAGAACTAGCACAACCTTCTGGAGAATAGTATACAACATCGGTTACATTAATATTTCCGGTAATTTTATTAGCTCCAGTTGCATCTGGAGATTCGTTAAAGGCTAATGCACTCGAACAATCACTATGTGCTACAGCATCTGGTAATTTTGTTAAATCTAAATCAAACGTGATGCCTGGATATGTAAGCGCTGTTTGTACCATTACATAATATGTAGATGAACTACTTAATGAAATAATAAAATCGCTACTTGAATTACATGAGGTAGATTTTTCTGTTAAACTACCACAAATGCCTTCGTAAACTGAAAAATATACAGAACCTGTTTGACCAGTTGGGTTTTCTGCGATAGAGAATTGATAAATGCCATCGACAGTTGGGTTAACAACATACCAAACATCACCATAACCAGAAGTATTACAAGCATTATCGGCAGACGGTAATGCGCCTACAGTTGTTCCTGATATAGTTTCTAGCGCATTATCGGCTGTTGGCGCTGTTAATGCAGTAGCACTAGAACACTCATCGTTTGCCGGCGGACTAGATAATTCTCTAACACAAATATCAAAACTTTGCGCATACTCTCCAGAGTTATTAGAAACATTGCGTAAGTAATAGGTGTTACCAATTGTTAAACCGGTATAAGTCATATAATTTCCTGTTGTACAAGATATGCTTGTTAAACTACCGCAAGTACCTTCGTAAAACTCAGTAGCTTGAATAGTTCCCCCTGTACCAATTACAGCAGTTACATTAGAATATTCTACAACCATACTTTCTTGTGTAGCAACAAAATGAAACCAAACATCGTTTGTATTATTACCACAAGTTACAGTATCGCTAGTAGATTCTGTTGCACCAGCATTCGATGCCGATAACATATTTGTACAAGTATCGTCTGCATTTACCGTTAAGACAATACTACTTGAACATTCATCGTTAGCAGGAGGACAATAAAAATATGCAGATGCTGTTGCAGAACAAGACGCTTCATCGTCGTTTGTTACTGTAAACTCAACAGTCGATCCGCTTGCATAAGGTCCTGCACTAACTACACCAGTTGCAGAAATATCTTCATAAGTATTACCCATATTATCTGATAAAGTTAACGTAGTAGCATCGCCTAAATAGTTTATATCTACATCTACTGTAAATTGATTGTTTCCACAATCGGCAACAGGTGTTAACTCTCCAAATGTTGGGTTAATACATGGATTTTGTTCAATAAATAAATTATAAGAAAAAGTAGCACTATTATTACTAGTACTTAAAACAACGTAATATGTTGTTCCAGCAGAAAGAACAATATCGTTTAAAGTTCTTTCATCTGCAACACCACCAGAAGGCGCACTGTAAGCACCAACATAACCTAAACATTCGGTAGCCGTATCTATACAACCTTCAACAACGTGAATGGCTGCTCTACTACCAGTTGCAGGTAAAATGTTTGTAACCGAAATGTTTATTGACATGTCTGTAGCTGGTGTAATTTCATAAAATACTTCGTTACCACTCATGTAAGTATTACTACATGGGCTCACATCAATATTATCTTCGTAATTAGCCGTATCGTCTTGGTGTAAAAATGGGAACGTAGAAACTGCAATTGGCTTACTACAACTTGTACCATCTATAGGTTCAACACGAGTTGTAAACATTTCTTCTGTGCAGCTTGTTGCACTTCCTATAGCATTGTAAGGTACAATGTTTACGTAATAATCGGTTTCGTATGCTAAACCTGTTACATCGTAGCTAGTTCCTGTTACATCTACAGCATTTACAACATCGGTTCCACCAGAAGTAGTACCAACAGAAAGCGTGTAACCAGTTGCCAAACCAGTTGCTCTACTCCATGTTAAAGTAGCATCGGTTTCGGCTGTGTTAGATGCATTTAAAGGTGATGTTAAAACAGCATCACAATTAGGTACCGCATCGGCAACCTGTGTTAAAGAAACATTATCGATAACAACCCATAATACAAAAGTAGAAATAGTAGAAGCTGTAACTACAAAACGCGCTTGAAAATCGCTAGCATTAGCAATAGTACCAGCATTTACATTTACAGTTCCACAAGTTTGGTTATCTACAAATGTAAAATCACTATCGGTTATTGTTGTAAGCGGATTCCAAGTTGTACCATCTGTAGTATATTCTACCGCAATAGAACCCCAACCAGATGCTGGACCTGTATAAGCTACAGGAGGAAATTGACTTGTTTGCTCAAATATATTATATGAAAAGCTAACAGTAAGATCGGTACCGTTTGAAATAGCCGAATAATTAGGTGTTGATAAAGTTTCTGATCCGGCTCCTGTAAATGCAGTTCCCATAGCATATTCAGAACCATCACAAGTAAAGTTCGCTGTTGCTCCAAAATTGGTTTCTGTCCAACCAGTTGGAACACCGTTGTTAGATAGCCCATCGAAATTTTCTACAATCTCGATTTGAGCAAATGCAGTGATGCCGATTAGCATCATTAAACAAAGCGTAATTTTTTTCATAAAGTTTCGGATTAATATAAGTTAGTTATACACCCTAAAGGTATACAGACAATTATTATAAATAAAGCTTATGTTTTTAGCTTTTACCGAAATTTGAAAGCACAAAAATAATATTAAAAACTTAATAATCAGTAACTTAAATCAATAGCTGAATAAAATTTAATTATTCGCATTGAAAACAGCAAAACACAAAAATAAACCGTGTTTTTTAACTATTTTCGCATTTTTTTTCTATCAAAATTTTATTATTTACTCATTTTTTTAACAATATTCATTTTTTTTATACAAGTACTAAACCTAAGATTAAACTATATTTAAGCAATACTAAAAAAGCCTTTAATTGTAAATTGCTTTTTGTAACTTAGTCCTATATATAAACTATATTCCAATTTATGGCCTTACTTATTTTTTACGGCGTTATTTCCATTTTTTTTTCATTTCTATGCTCTATTTTAGAAGCTGTTTTATTAAGTGTTACCCCTACTTTTATTAACCTGAAAAAACAGGAAGGAAAAGCTTTTGCCACAAGTTTAGAGCAATTAAAACAAGATGTAGACCGCCCCTTAATTGCTATTTTAACACTTAACACTATTGCACATACCGTTGGTGCTATTTTAGTTGGTGTGCAAGCTAAAGTGGCTTATGTTGAAATATATGGCTCGAAAACCTCAACCATTTTTGGCATTACTGTTACCGAAGATTTAATGGTTGGTATCGTATCATCTATTATGACTATTTTAATACTTGTAGCATCAGAAATAATCCCTAAAACAATTGGTGCAACCTATTGGAAAGGATTATCAAATTTTACAACAAAAGCACTTCATGTTTTAATATTTCCTTTAAAATGGACAGGTATTTTATGGTTACTACAACTTACTACAAAACTTATAGGAGGCAAAGGTCATGGCAGTGTTTTAAATCGTGAAAGCTTTATGGTAATGACTGAAATGGCACATAAAGAAGGTGTTTTTCAAGAAAACGAAAGCAAAATCATTAAAAACTTACTTACTTTTAAAGAGGTGTTTGCTAAAGATATTATGACGCCGCGAACAGTAATGAAAACCGAAAATCAAACTGCAACTGTTGAAGACTTTTTTAAAAGAAACTTAAATCTTCGTTTTTCTAGAATTCCTATTTACGCCGATAACCCAGACAATATAAAAGGCCTTGTTTTAAAAGATGAAATTTTTAAAGAAATGGCGCTTGGAAACGGCAATAAAAAGCTAGAAGAATTGCAACGAACTATTATAATTGTAAACCGTGGCCTGCCAATTCCTACCCTTTTTGAACAACTAGTTGAAAGCCGCAACCACATGGCTTTAGTAGTTGATGAATATGGCAGTGTAAGTGGTTTGGTAACCATGGAAGATGTTATTGAGACTCTTTTAGGATTAGAAATTATGGATGAAAGTGATACTGTCCTAGACCTCCAATTACAAGCTAGAAAAAGCTGGGAGGCACGAGCTAAAAAACTTGGAATCATAGAAGACTAAAAAAATAAGTAACGGCGTGAAATACAAATGGTTTCATGGCGTTCAAAAAAACTAACATCAATTAATCTTTTGTTCCCGACCAAGTTCCTGAAATATTAAAATTTGGGTTATTCCATGTACCTGAAGATGTTACTTTTGCAAATTTCCCTGTAAAAGAAGCCCCATTATCGGAAGATCCTAGTACTGCATCTAAATTACCCTTTTCATCTATAGTTCCTTCTATTTCTAAAGATGCTTTTAAACTATTAGAATACGCTGTTCCTGTAACTGTACCATTTGCATAGACGAATACAGAAAAGGTTCCGGTATCATCACCACTAAATGTTCCCGACCAGAATCCTGACATTAAATCAATATTCATTTCGTCCGAATCATCACTTGATGAACAATAAAGTGTTGCCACTATTAAAAATAACATTAATAAAGATTTTGTTGCTTTCATACTATTTAATTTATTTATTTTCAAAGACATCATAACGAGTTTAAAACGTCTTTACTACGTTGTTTTTTAAAATTGATCCAGTTCTGTTTGCCAAGGAATGCTATCATTAGTCACTATATTTAGTAATAGGTTTTGAAAGTCTTGGTCAAAATTTTTCAAACTACTCCGATAATTTAGTAGTAAAACGACAGTTTTACCATTATTATGTATAATAAACCAAGTTCTTGTTCCAGGAAAGCTCCCTGTAAAATAGTATAGACCTTGTGATTCCCACACGCCCAACCCTCGCCCTAGGCTACTGTGAGAGCTAGTCTGTCTCATTATACTATTGGATAAATTACTTAATATTTCATCTCGATTGTAAAAACCATCTATAGCACATAAAAATCTCAGCAAATCTGGAGCACTTATAACACCTCCGCCGTCACCATCTCGTCGTGAAGCTATATTATAGATATAGGGAGTTTCAGCCTCATTGGCATAATAATAAACTTCATTTTCTTCTCTGTCTTCTTCTCTAAATGTGGTGATTTTGAAGCTAGTAATTTCAGAATCAGCAAGCATGCTTTGTATATAACTTTCAAAAGATTCACCAGAAACGCGTTCTATTACTCGAGCTAAAAGCCAATATCCTGTATTGCTATAACTAAATGATTGACCTGGAACATTTTGCAATGGCCAATTATTTATAAAATACTCTATAAAATCATTAGTATCTAGTTGAGGTTGATAGTCAATAGGGTCGCCACCAGACGATACGCCCCAACCGCCGTGTTCGTGCATTAGAAGATGATCAACAGTAATATTCAAATGATCTTCAGTAAAGGTTGACGTTCCAAAATCATTACCAAGTACGCTGTCATCACCGAAAACTTTATCGGTTAAAGACAACAGACCGTCATCAATTAATTTCATAATAGCAGTTGATGTAAATACTTTAGTAACGCTAGCTATTCTAAATACATCATCTTTGTTTGTGGGTATGTCCATCTCAACATTAGAAAATCCGAAACCTTTAGAGTACACCATTTTTTCATTTATGCTTACAGCTAAACTTGCTCCAGGTACATCATAGGTTTGCATAAAATTCTCAACAGCCTCATTAACATTAATTATATCTTCCTGTAAAATATTATTACTAGTATCATTCTCCGAGCTACACCCCAAAACAGTAACTGTTATTAGAATTAAAAAGAATAAAAAATTTGTTTGTTTCATAACTTGATAATTGTATTGTTTGTTTACTCATCGAATTAATTTTAAAATGTCATCAAAAAAAATTTTGCTGTTATATTTTGTATCTTAAGCAAAAAAATAAATGGAAGAATGTATCATTAACTCGCCAATAGGATTCACTAAAATTTCCGGAAATGAGAATGGTATTCAATCCATTACTGTTTTAAATTCAAAAGAAAGCTTAACAGATATTATTCCTATAATTTTAGAAGACTGTGTTATTCAATTAAAAGAGTATTTTGACGGATCTCGTAAAAACTTCAGTTTAAAACTAAATCCAAAAGGGACCGACTTTCAAAAACAAGTTTGGAAACTATTAGAACAAATTCCCTGCGGAAAAACATTATCTTATTTAGAACTTTCTAAACAACTAGGTGATATAAAAGCCATTCGAGCCGTTGCCAACGCCAATAGCAAAAACCCTCTTTGGATTGTAGTACCTTGTCACCGCGTAATAGGTAGCGATGGTAGTTTAACAGGTTATGCCGGGGGCTTACACCGCAAACAATGGCTATTAAATCACGAAAGCCCGTCTAAACAACAAACTTTGTTTTAGTGTGTACCAAACCATTACAAAATTAGCAAGAACATTTTTTAGCGATGCTCAAATATATAAATATGGCTTTAATTGGTCGCCAATGTATAGGCGAACAACAGCTAAAGTAACAGAAGTATCAAACGATTTGTTATACGTTAAAATAAAAATTCCTTTAAGCTATAAAAATTTTGTGGAACTATTTTTGGAGGCAGTTTGTTTTCTGCAACAGACCCACTTTACATGATTCAGCTTATAAATATTTTAGGAAAAGAGTATGTAGTTTGGGATAAAGCAGCAACTATAAAATATAAAAAACCAGCAAGAAGCACTGTTTATTGCGAGTTTATATTTAAAAACGAAGAAATTAAAAACATAAAATCTGAAGTTGCAAAACACGGAGAGTTTAATCTTATAAAAAACACAAGCATTACAGATAAAAACGGGGTTGTAATATCAGAATTAAGCAAAACCATTTATGTTGCGAATAAATCTTTTTACAAAGAAAAGCTAAAGCTTCGTAGAAATAAATAATCTTCATTTAAAATACTTATATTTATTTCAACTAAACCCTACACCCTATGAAATTTATAAAAAAGCTTCTTAAATGGCTTGCTGCAATACTTGCTCTTATAATAATTTTATTATATGTTTTTGATTATGATTATATTATTAAAGGCGTAAAAGTTGTTTATTTTACTGGCCATAAAACAGCTTTTATAGACGATTATCCGTACTTTGAAAACGATACCATAAAAAAAGGAACAAAGGTTGATGAATGGCCAATTCATAAAAACTACAACAGCGTAAAACCTACAGAAAAGCTCAAGAAAGTAAATCAAGATTGGGGAACCATTGCCTATGTAATTATAAAAAACGATAGTATTTGGTTTGAAAAATATTACGATGGGTACAATAAAGACTCTAAAACCAACTCGTTCTCAATGGCAAAAAGTATAACCTCAGCCCTATTAGGAAAAGCCATTATGGATGGTTATATAAAAAACCTAGACCAACCGTTAAGTGATTTTTATCCTCAATATAATTATGCAAAAACAACGGTTGGCGATTTATCATCAATGGCATCAGGCTTAGATTGGGTTGAGCATTACACAAGTCCGTTTTCGGTAACCGCACGAGCCAATTACGACGACGATTTAGCCGAAACCATTTTAAACCAAAAAGTAGTAAAAACACCAGGTGTAGAATTTGAATATTTAAGTGGAAGCACAGCTCTATTAGGCATGGTAATACAAAAGGCTACAGGAAAAACCTTAGCCAATTACTTATCAGAAAGTTTCTGGAAACCTATGGGAGCTGCCAACAATGCGCTTTGGCAACTAGACGACGACAAAAACAGGTTAGCCAAAACGTTTTGTTGTATTTCAAGCAGTGCTCGAGATTTTGCCCGCTTTGGCAAACTATACAAAGACAACGGTAAATGGAACGGCAAACAACTTCTAGACTCTGCATTCGTAAAAAAAAGCATTACCCCGCGCTTTAAAGAAAGTCCAGAATACGGCTATGGCTGGTGGCTAAAAGATGTTGACAACAAACACTTTTTTATGATGCGTGGCCACTTAGGCCAATACGTTTTAGTTGAACCCAACGACAACCTAATTATTGTTCGCTTAGGCCACAAAAAATCGCCCGACCAAGGCGTTGGTAAATTCACAAACGATATAACCGTTTATATAGAAGAAGCCTACAAAATGATGAATAATTAACACAGCGCTTTCGCGGAAAACAACCATGATACAAAAACTAAATCTTGAACATATATTATTTTTAGATATTGAAACCGTTCCAGAAACAGCAAACTTTTCAGATTTAGACGAAACCAAACAAACCCTTTGGGAACATAAATCGAAATACCAACGTAAAGACGATTACACACCTGAAGAGTTTTACGAACGTGCTGGTATTTGGGCTGAATTTGGTAAAATAGTATGCATATCTGTCGGTTACTTTAATTTTCAAGGTGATTTACGCAAATTTCGAGTTACTTCCTTTTTTGGTGAAGAAGCCAAACTTTTACGTGAATTTAAGAACTTAATCATTTCTCATTTTAGCCAAAATCATCATTTACTTTGCGCCCATAACGGCAAGGAATTCGACTTTCCATACATTGCGCGCCGCATGATTATAAATAATATCGAGTTACCATATAAACTTAATTTATTTGGTAAAAAACCGTGGGAAGTTCCACATTTAGACACCCTCGAACTCTGGAAATTTGGCGATTTTAAAACTTACACCTCATTAAAGTTATTAACCAATGTGTTAGGAATTCCGTCGCCAAAAGACGATATTGACGGTAGCGAAGTGTGCCGGGTATATTACGAAGAAAACGACATAGACCGAATAATAATTTATTGTGAAAAAGACACTATTGCTGTAGCGCAAATACTGTTGCGCCTACGCGGTGACGATATTTTAAATGAGGATGAAATTTTACATGTATAAAAATTGAAAAACTAAAATGGACAAAGCACCTATTTTATCGATAAATAATCTTAAAATTTCCTTTGGCAAAAATGAAGTTATCCATGGTATTTCCTACCAAGTTTTCGAAAACGAAATTTTGGGTATTGTTGGAGAATCTGGATCAGGCAAATCGGTGTCATCTTTAGCTATTTTAGGTTTGTTACCTAAAAAAATATCAAAAATTACTTCTGGTTCTATTTCTTATAACAATCAAGAATTAACAACCTTACCATCAAAATCATTTCAAGACATTCGAGGCAATAAAATTGCTATGATTTTTCAAGAACCAATGAGTTCTTTAAACCCGTCTTTGAGTTGTGGAGAACAAGTTTTAGAAATATTAACACAGCATACATTTTACGAAAAAAAGGAAGCCAAACCAGAAGTTATTTCTCTATTCGAAAAGGTAAAACTCCCTAACCCAGAACGGGTATTTAAAGCTTATCCCCATGAAATTTCTGGCGGACAAAAACAACGGGTAATGATTGCTATGGCCATTGCTTGCAAACCCGATATTTTAATTGCCGACGAGCCAACAACAGCACTCGATGTAACCGTACAAAAAGACATTGTTAAACTTTTAAAATCGTTACAAAGCGATACTAAAATGAGTATTATTTTTATTACTCACGACTTGTCTTTAATTTCCGAAATTTCCGATCGTATTTTAGTAATGTACAAAGGAGACATTGTAGAACAAGGTAAAGCACAAACTATTTTTAAGGAGCCTAAACACATTTACACCAAAGCCCTAATTAACTCTAGACCCTCGCTAGATACTCGATTAAAAGTTTTGCCAACCATTCAAGATTTTTTAGATGGCACACCAAAAACCGAAATCATTACCACAGAACAACGTACCGAAAACCATAAGAAAATATATAGTAAAGCACCTCTATTAGAGGTTATAAATGTTGAAAAAGAATATTTAAAGAAAGGTGGTTGGTTTACAAAACCGGAGAATTTTAAAGCCGTAAACGGTGTTAGTTTTAAGCTTTACGAAGGCGAAACATTAGGATTAGTTGGCGAATCGGGCTGTGGTAAAAGCACCTTAGGCAATGCTATTTTACAACTAGACAAGGCTACAGCAGGAAGTATTTTATATAAAGGTAAGGATATTACAAAGCTAAAAAATAGCGATTTAAAAACCTTAAGAAAAGAAATACAAATCATTTTTCAAGATCCTTATTCGTCTTTAAATCCACGTATTCCAATTGGTGAAGCTATTATGGAACCCATGAAAGTCCATAAATTATATCAAACAGATACTGAAAGAAAAGAAAAAACTATCGATATTTTAAACCGTGTTGGTCTAAGTGAAGATTATTTTAATAGATATCCACACGAATTTTCTGGTGGTCAACGTCAACGTATTGGTATTGCCAGAACTATTGCATTACAGCCAAAACTTATAGTTTGCGACGAATCTGTATCGGCATTAGATATTTCGGTTCAAGCCCAAGTGCTAAACTTATTAAATGAATTAAAAGAAGCTTTTGGTTTTACCTATATTTTCATTTCACACGACTTAGCAGTGGTAAAATATATGAGCGATCAATTACTGGTAATGAATAAAGGTAAAATTGAAGAATTAGATGATGCCGATGCTATTTACAGCAACCCTAAAAAGGCATATACCCAAAAGCTAATTCATGCTATACCCAAAGGGTTATAGCATGAAAATCTTTTTGGTTAAATAAAGCAAACTTTTCAAAAACTGTATATTTTTTTTAACAGTTTCCTTGAATTTGCTTTCAATTAAAGTAGGTTGTTCAGGTAGATTTGATGCAAAATTCATAGGTTTAAGATTTTAGTAGATTTGGGTCTACAATTTTGGTTAAGTTCAGGTAGATTTGGGTCTACATTTTTGGTTAATTTTTTAGCAGATTTGGCTAAATCTATTATTAATTATTTGGTTATTTTGGGCTCTACAAATATAATAGAGTTATTTAATTATATCGCTAAAAAACATATTTTTTCGTTGAAATACATATTTTTTTAACATTTGATAAAATTTTAGGCGTAAATCAACTAAATTAAAAACATACAAACTATGTCGGTTACACCACTTTATATACCAACAACTAGTGTTTTAAAACAAAGTCATTTAAATCAATATAGAAACTGGCTATCAATACATTACAACCTCAAATTTAAAAGTTACGAAGAGCTATGGACATGGTCCATTACACATATTGGAGATTTTTGGCAAAGCATTACTAAATATTTTAAAGTAACTTTCCATTCGCCATACAAAAACATTATTTCAAGCTACAATATGCCAGGTGTAAAATGGTTTGAAGGCGCCACTCTTAATTATACCGAACATATTTTTAAAAACTACCAAGCCACTAAAACGGCCATTATTTTTGGTCATGAATCAGGAACAATACAAAACATTACCTGGAAAGCGTTAAAACTAAAAGTTGCTGCCATGGCACATTATTTTAAAAGTATAGGCATAACAAAAGGCGATCGTGTCGTAGCATTTTTACCAAACATACCCGAAGCCACCATTTGTTTTCTGGCGGCAAATAGTTTAGGCGCAATTTGGTCGAGCACCTCTCCCGATTTTGGTGTTGATAGTGTAATCGATCGCTTTTCGCAAATAAATCCAAAAGTAATTATTGCTGTAAACGGTTATTATTACAACGGAAAACCCTACGATAAAACCGATGTTGTAAATAGTATTGTTAAAGCATTACCATCGCTCGAGAACGTTATTATTCATAATTATATAAAGGAAGCTAACGCATTTCCAGAGCACTATACAAATATTGAAACTCTTTGGAACAACACTGCTAAAACTTTAGAATTCACACCTGTTGAGTTTAACGATCCTATTTGGGTTTTATACTCTTCCGGCACCACAGGCCTGCCAAAACCCATTGTACATAGTACTGGAGGTGTTTTACTAGAACATTATAAATATATGGCGTTTCACAATGATGTAAAACCTAACGAAAATTACTTTTGGTTTTCAACAACAGGCTGGATGATGTGGAATTTCTTGCAAGCTTCATTACTCATGGGCGCTACTATGGTATTGTTCGATGGTTCTCCAACATTTCCCAATTTTAATGCGCTTTGGGATTTTTCCGACAAGGTAAACATCACTCATTTTGGCACCAGCGCACCGTTTTTAGTAACCAGTATGAAACGTAATATATCGCCAAAAACAACACACAGTTTATCGTCTATTCGATCCATAAGTTCAACAGGAGCCCCTTTACCTCCCGATGCATTCGATTATGTTTATAAACATATTAAAAATGATGTTTGGCTATGCTCAATGGCTGGTGGCACCGATGTTTGTACTGCTTTTGTTGGTGGTTGTTTAGACTATCCTGTGTATTCGGGTGAAATTCAATGTAGAGCTTTAGGTGTGTCGCTTTTTGCTTATAATGATTTAGCTGAAACAGTTGAAGATGAATTAGGCGAAATGGTAATTGATAAACCCATGCCCACAATGCCTATTTATTTTTGGAATGATGCCGAAAACAAACGTTATAAAGCCAGTTATTTCGAAGATTACCCAGGCAAATGGCGCCATGGCGATTTTATAAAAATTAATTCTGAAACACACGGATTAGTTATTTACGGACGCTCTGATGCTACTTTAAACCGACACGGTATTAGAATTGGTACTGCCGAAATTTATAGAGCAATTAACAACATAACCGAAATTGAAGATGCTTTAATTGTTAATTTAGAACTTGAAGGTGGTAACCATTACATGCCTCTTTTTGTAAAAATGAAACCCAACAACGTTTTAAACGACGATTTAAAAGCACAAATAAATCACGAACTTAAAACCGAATATTCACCACGCCACGTCCCCGATGCAATTATAGAAACTCCAGATATACCGTATACCATTAGCGGTAAAAAAATGGAAGCACCCGTAAAAAAGATTTTACTTAAAATGCCTTTAGAAAAAAGCATAAATATTGATGCTATGAAAAACCCCGAATCGGTGGCGTTTTTTGTTGATTTTGCTAAGAGTATTAGTTAAAAATCCAAATCATCTAAAGTTTCTTCGGTATTTGGAGTATCATCTGAAGCATTATTACCATCATCTTTAACTGAACAATCAATGTTAATGGTTAATTCCTTTGGCGCAATAAAGTCTTCTTTGGATATATTTAAATCGGCATCTGCATAACAATTTTTCATATAAACACCCCAAATAGGTAAAGCCATTGTAGCGCCTTGCCCGTAGGTAATACTTTTAAAATGCGCAGCTCTATCATCGGCACCAACCCAAACACCCGTTACTAAATTTGGAACCATACCCATAAACCAACCATCACTTTGGTTTTGCGTAGTACCTGTTTTACCAGCTATTGGGTTTGTAAACTGGTATGGATATCCTGTAATAACTTCTCTGTATTCTGCGCGCCACTTATCGTAACCTACGGTTCGTAAACGTGTACCCGAACCACCTTCGGTAACACCTTGCATTAATTTAACCGTTACATAAGCCGTTTCTTCACTTAAAACATCGCGGGTTTCTGGTTTAAATTGGTATAAAATAGTCCCGTTTTTATCTTCAATGGTAGTAACCATTACAGGTTTGGTATAAACACCTTGGTTTGCAAACGTAGAATAAGCACCAACCATTTCGTAAACACTAATACCTGGCGTTCCTAAAGCAATTGAAGGTACCGCAGGAATATCGGACTCTATACCTAATTTTTTAGCTAAATCGACCACGGTTTGTGGCCCCACTTTATCAATAAGTTGCGCAGTAATAGTGTTAACCGAATTTGCTAAGGCATTTTTTAACGATCGGGTACCACCATAGTCTGGCGTCGAATTTTTTGGACACCATTCTTCTGGATTTCCATATTTATTAGCTTCAATACAATAAGGTACATCTGGAAACTCATCGCATGGTGAATAGTGTAACTGATCGATAGCTGCTGTATACACCAAAGGCTTAAAGGTTGAACCTATTTGGCGTTTCCCTTGCTTTACCATGTCGTACTGAAAATGTCTGTAATTTACACCACCAACCCAAGCTTTTACATGACCTGTATGCGGATCCATAGACATCATTCCGGTACGTAAAAACGATTTGTAATAACGCATAGAATCGATTGGTTTCATAATGGTATCAATCTCGGTTGGTTTACCATTGTCCCAAGCAAAAACTTCCATTTGCGTTGGTTTGTAAAATGAATCTTCTATCTCTTTATTCGATTTTTTTAAATCGTATTTCATGTGTCTCCAACGCTCCGATCGGCGCATTGAACGATTCATTAGATCGGTAATCTCATCTTCCTCTAAATCTAAAAACGGTGCGGTTGGGTTTCTATCTGGCGTATTTTGATGAAAAAACTCAGCTTGTAGCCTTGGCATGTGTTGTGCTACGGCATCTTCGGCATGTTTTTGCATACGCGAATCGATGGTGGTGTAAATTTTAAGTCCGTCGTTGTATAAACTCCAGTTTTCACCATCAGATTTAGGATTGTCTTTTATCCACTGCTTCATAAAATCGCGTAAATATTCTCTAAAATATGTAGCAGTACCAGCATTATGAGTTTCAGGTGTATAATCAATTCCTAAATCTGTTTTTTGTAGAGAATCTTTAACCGTTTCAGCAATAAAATCATATTTATACATTTGTGCTAAAACCACATTACGACGATTTTTTACGCCTACAGGATTCCTTTTAAAATTGTACAATGAAGAGTTTTTAAACATCCCAACCAACATGGCCGATTCCTTTAAATCGAGCTCATTAGGTTCTTTATTAAAATAAATTCTGGATGCACTACGAATACCATCGGCATTATTACCAAAATCGTAAATATTAAAATATTGGGCTATAATTTCTTCTTTGGTGTATTGGCGCTCTAGGCGAATAGCGATAATCCATTCTTTAGCTTTTTGTAACACCCTTTCTACAATATTTTTAGACCCTTCACCATGAAATAATTGTTTTGCTAATTGCTGCGAAATAGTACTCGCACCGCCGCCTGCACCTAACTTTACAATGGCTCGTAAGGTACCACGAGCATCGATACCGGAATGTTCGAAAAAACGAGCATCTTCGGTCGCGACTAAAGCATCGACTAAATTTTGAGGCAGCTGATTATAACCTACAGGTGTACGGTTATCATCAAAATAAAACTTACCAAGGGTTTTTCCGTCGGAAGAAATAATTTCTGTTGCTAGATTGGTTTTAGGGTTTTCTAAAACCGTATGGTCTGGCATATCGCCAAAAGCGCCCCATGACGCTAATAAAAAAATAAAAATAACCGAAAAAATACCGCCTAAAAATAACCACCAAAACCAACGAATGTATTTTGAAAATCCTTGCGATTCATTTTCTTGTTTTTTTGCTTTAGCCATAATTTATTTTAATAATTACCTTAAAAAGTTCTATTAATTACTTTTCGTTGCATGCTCTATTCTAAAACCAACATCGGTAATACCTATTAGTTCTTCAACACCATTTACTTTACCATTTTCTCGCATGGCGTGTTGTATTTTTACAATATAATTACCAGTTTCGTTAAAAATAACGGCTTCTTTGTACCACAACTTATTCTCTTTTACATCGGTATACCCAACCCCAAGAAGTTTTCCTGTGGGATCTGCCATACGGTACTCTAAAGTATCTTTTACAGTTTTACCATGCGGAAATTGCATTTCTACAATTAAGAATAAATTGCTGAATTTATACGCATTAGTATTTCTTAAATTTACAAACAAATTGTACGCATTGGTAGAATCGGGCGGTGCAATATTAAAACTAACAATAGAGTCTTTATGCCATTTATTAGGAACCGATTTATAGGTGTCGAAAACCCGATTTGAATCGCACGATACTAAACTTAAAAAGGTTATTAAAAACAATAAAAAAACATTACTTCGAGCCATTATTCGATTTTTGTCTTTGCGGTTTTTTACGCTTATTATTGTTATTGTTATTATTACTCCTGTTACTATTACGGCTACGATTATTATTACCACCTCCGTTGTTTTTATTCGCGCTGTTTTGCTTGTTTCTATTGTTTTTACGTTTTCTAGGACGTTTTGGACTATCGAAACGTGTTAAACTATCTTGTCCTACAACGTTCTCGAAATTAGTTTTAGTATCTTCAACCAAATCGCTAGCGTATTCTTCGAGGCTGGCTATTTTTTTATTTTGCTTATTAAGCGCAATAATTTCGTTGGCTTGTTCTGTAGTAATTTTGTGCCAATTCATCCATTCGCCTTCGTATGCATACCACATGTGCCCTTTAAATATGTCTGTTTTTTGGCAAACAGCAGTTCCTTTTTCTGTTTGAATTTTAATTTCAACTTTAGGAAAATCTTTTAAAGCATCTAAATAGGTGTCTAGCTCATAATTTAAACAACATTTTAATTTTCCACATTGTCCAGCAAGTTTTTGTGGATTTAACGATAACTGCTGATAACGCGCAGCTGAAGTACTTACCGAACGAAAATCGGTTAACCAGGTAGAACAACACAATTCACGCCCGCAAGAACCTATACCACCAAGTCTGGCTGCTTCTTGTCGGAAGCCTACTTGTTTCATTTCGATTCTTGTACGAAACTCGCGTGCAAAAACTTTAATTAGCTCTCTAAAATCCACGCGTTCTTCTGCTGTATAATAAAAGGTCGCTTTGCTGGCATCACCTTGAAATTCGATATCAGATATTTTCATTTGCAATCTTAAATCTATTGCAAACTGTCTCGCTTTAACCTTCATAGGTTCTTCGCGATCTCTGGCTTTTTGCCAAATATCAATATCTTTTTGACTTGCTTTTCGGTAAATTTTTAAAGCCTCTTTGGTGTCGGTTGGTATTTTTTTACGCTTCATTTGCACGCGTACCAATTCCCCCGTAAGGGTAACCATTCCAATATCATGACCTGCTTTAGCTTGGGTAGCAACAACGTCACCAATACTAAGCGTTAAATTTTCGGTGTTATGATAATATTCTTTTCTCCCGTTTTTATATCGCACCTCAACCCAATTAAAAGGTTCTTCTCCCGATGGAAGTGACATATTAGATAACCAGTCGAAAACAGTTAATTTGTTGCAACTATCTGTACCACACGTGCCATTATTTTTGCAACCTTTTGGTTGTCCATCTTTAGTTGAGCAACTTGCACAAGCCATAAGTTAATAAAGTATATATTGAATTCGTTAATAACTAATTTATTACGAATAACGATTTGTAATTAATTTTAATGTGTAAAGATAACATTATTTGTTTAGTTAAATAAATATACATTTTATGTAACGTAAACATCACTAAATTAGAAATTACTTTTCGAAATAAAACGTTTTATGGCATAAAAAAAGCAACTATTTAAGTTGCTTTTTTTTGATAGATTATTTTTTAAAATGCTCAAATATATTTCGGAGATCTTTTTTGTAAGGCAAATGGTCGGCTCTCCCTTTTTTAAAGATATCGTTGCTATTGCCTTGACCTTTGCGAAGTTCTTTTTGTTCTTCGTAGGGCAAACGGTTTATTTCCATGCACGCCGTAGAACAACAGTTTTCCATTTCTTCTTTACATTTTGGACATTGAATAAATAATAAATGGCAGGCTTCGTTAGCACAATTGGTGTGCACATCAAAAGGTTCTCCACATTGGTGGCAATTTGCAATTACATCGTCGCTAATGCGCTCTGCTCGCCGATCGTCGAACACAAAATTTTGCCCTAAAAACTTATTTTCTAAATTTTCCTCTTTTACTTGTCTGGTGTATTCTATAATACCACCTTCAAGCTGATACACATTTTTAAATCCTTTATGTTTAAAATAAGCACTGGCTTTTTCGCATCGAATACCGCCTGTACAATACATCACTAAGTTTTTATCTTCTTTGTGTTCTTTTAAATCGTCTTCAATAATATCTAAAGATTCTCTAAAGGTATCAACATCTGGCGTTATGGCATTTTTAAAATGTCCAATTTCGCTTTCGTAGTGGTTACGCATATCAACCAAAACGGTGTTTTCATCTTCAATAAGCTCATTAAACTTATCGGCAGCAACATGTACCCCTTTGTTTGTTACATCAAAAGTTTCATCATTTAAACCATCGGCTACAATTTTTGGGCGCACTTTAACTTTTAATTTTAAAAACGACATATTGTCTTGCTCTACAGCAATATTCAGTCTAATATCTTTTAAAAAATCAATGGTATCTAAATGTGTTTTAAAAGCTTCGAAGTTTTCGGCTGGCAACGATAATTGCCCGTTAATCCCCTCGTTTGCGACATAAATTCGACCTAATACATCGAGTTTATCCCAAACTAAAAAAAGTTGATCTCTAAATTCGTGTGGATTTTTAATTTTGGCGTACTGATAAAAAGAAAGTGTTAATCGATCTTGCCCTGCTTTTTCGATTAATTCTGCTCTTTCTTTTGCGCTTAATTTGTTGTACAGTTGCATGCTATACTAAGTTTTAAGGTTAAAAAAAGTAATAATATAAAGTGCAAAACTACAATTTTCGAGGCTTTTAGCAATTATTTGTCATAAAAAAAGCACTTTAATTAAACTTAAAGTGCTTTTTCTCCTTCGGTGATTTTACAATTACCATTAACCAAAAAAGGCTATTGAGAAACCCCAGGCGTTAGTTAATTTAGTTTTCGTGAAAAAAAAATAATCTTTTCATAGCAATTTTTCCCACTTTAAATAGTAGATGCTAAAAACATAAAAAGGTTGCGTGCTAATTTTTTTTTAATTAAGATAAATTATTAACAACAACGTAAATTGTTAAAAAAGCATAGGCCTTAATATTGTAAGATGCCAAAACTTATAGTATTTTAGCATACAATTTTTTAGAAAAAAACGAAACGATGAGTAGCGAAAAAGAAGCAAAATTAAAAGCACTAAAACTTACTTTAGATAAATTAGATAAAGCCTACGGAAAAGGTACAGTAATGAAAATGAGCGACTCTGCCATTGTAGATGTAGAAGCTATTTCGTCGGGATCGTTAGGTTTAGATATTGCCTTAGGCGTTGGCGGATATCCACGCGGGCGTGTAATAGAAATTTACGGTCCAGAATCATCGGGTAAAACGACCTTAACGCTGCATGCCATTGCCGAAGCACAAAAATCTGGAGGTATTGCTGCTTTTATTGATGCTGAACATGCTTTTGATAGATTTTACGCCAAAAAACTAGGTGTAGATATAGATAATTTAATTATTTCTCAGCCAGATAATGGTGAACAAGCCTTAGAAATTACCGATAACTTAATTCGTTCTGGAGCTATAGATATAGTTGTAATAGATTCTGTTGCAGCATTAACCCCAAAAAGCGAAATAGAAGGCGAAATGGGCGACTCTAAAATGGGACTTCACGCCCGTTTAATGTCTCAAGCCTTAAGAAAATTAACAGCATCGATTAGTAAAACCAATTGTACTGTAATATTTATTAACCAGTTACGTGAAAAAATTGGAGTTATGTTTGGTAACCCTGAAACCACAACTGGTGGTAACGCATTAAAATTCTATGCTTCGGTTAGATTAGATATTCGTCGATCTACACAAATTAAAGATACAAGCGGAGATGTTTCGGGGAATAAAACTCGTGTAAAAGTGGTGAAAAACAAAGTAGCTCCTCCTTTTAAAACCGCCGAATTCGATATTATGTATGGTGAAGGCGTTAGTAAAGTAGGTGAAATTTTAGATTTAGCCGTTGATTACGAAATTGTAAAGAAAAGCGGTTCGTGGTTTAGTTACGACGATACTAAACTAGGCCAAGGTAGAGATTCGGTTAAAGCTTTAATAAAAGACAATCCAGAGCTAATGGATGAACTAGAAGCCAAAGTAAGGCAAGCTGTAGCAGAAGCCAAAGCTTAAAAAATTTATAAAATCCCGTTAAAAACGGGATTTTTTTATTTTACTACGCAACCTTTTATAAAACATTGCATCTTATAGGCAAACGTGTATAATATCCCTAAATTTAAAGCAATGAAAAAGTTTATTGCACTTTGTTTACTAATTTTTAGCCTAGCATCATGTAGTCTAGATGATGACCCTAATTACTATTTTGAAGTTTTACCTGTTGATAGCGTAGACATTCCCGATGAATTCATAATGGGAGAAACTTACCCAATAACCATTTATTATTATAGGCCAACCTCTTGCCACAGTTTCAGAGATTTTTATTATAATAAAAACAATAACGAACGTACAGTAGCTCCAATAACTTATGTTTTTGAAGATAGCGCATGCGAAACCCTAGATGACGAATTGGTTGAAGCCACATTTAATTTTACGGTAACAAGTAATGGGTCGTATATTTTTAAATTTTGGCAAGGTGAAAACGATGCAGAAGAAGACACCTATTTAACCATAGAAGTACCGGTAACCGAATAAACTAATTATAAATTAATACGTGTTTTAATTTGAGTTTAAAACAACTCATAGAAAATTGTAAAACCAATGATACCAAAGCACAAAGCGAATTATACAAACTCTTTTCGGGTAAGTTATTCGCCACCTGCTTAAAGTATTCGCGTAATTATGCCGAAGCCGAAGATAATTTACAAGATGCTTTTTTAACAATTTTCAATAAAATAGAACAGTATAAACACAAAGGCTCTTTTGAAGGTTGGCTAAAACGCATTACTGTAAACACCGCGTTACAGCGTTACCGAAACGAAAAGGTTTTTGATATCGTAAACGAAAATAATATTGAAGATGAGTATATAGAAATTGACGACAACAACATTTCTATAGAATATCTTTTAAAAATAATTCAAGAATTACCCGATAGATATCGTTTGGTGTTTAACCTTTACGTGTTAGATGGGTATTCGCATAAAGAAATAGCTGGTTTGCTAAATATTAATATTGGCACATCAAAATCGAACTTAGCAAGAGCAAGACACATTTTGATACAAACCATAGAAGCACATAAAGCGCGACCACAGTCGCAAACCTTATAATGAGTGATAAAAAACACATAGATCGATTATTTCAGGAAGGCTTTAAAGATTTTGAAGCCACACCTAATGATGCCGTTTGGGAACGTATTGAAACAGAGCTTAACCAGAAAAATAAAAAACGTCGTGTTATACCAATTTGGTGGCGTTATGCTGGTGTAGCCGCTGCTTTATTGCTATTGTTAACCATAGGTTTTAATTATTTTAATACTGATAAACCACAAGACACCATAAACGTTGTTGATTCTGAAAACACACCAAACAACACAATAAACACTAATAAAAATAGTATTGCTGATGTTAATAACGTTGAAAACACAAACGCAGCAAACAAAAATAACATAGCCAATACAAGCCATACAAAACCAAACGACACCCATACACAAACGGAAGCTGTTTCAAACACCAAAACCGCTTCAACTGTTGTAAAACCTTCAGATGAAACGGCAATTACAAAACCCTTTAATGCGAGTACAAAAGCAGGTAATAAAACTAAAAACAATTCGCATCTGGCACAAAATCCGGGTTTAACCCAAAACGAAAACATGCTGAAAAACATTGCTGAAAATGAAAGTAAGTCGGTTTTAAATAACCACAACGCAACCGAAGCTGTGGTTACAACACCAAACAACACCGAAAAACCAACTGTTTTAATTGATAAAACCCAAGCTAAGAAACTTATTACCCAAACGAATAACAATAATACGGCTATCACAAAAACCAAAACAAGTAACGAAAACAATAACACCGAAAACAATACAAAGGCCTCTTTAACCATTGAAGAAGCTCTTGAAAACAATAAAACAACCATTGAAGAAGAAAAAGAAAACCCCAAAAACAGGTGGAGCGTTGCCCCAAATGCTGCGCCTGTTTATTTTAATACCATGGGCAATGGTTCTTCTATCGATCCGCAATTTAATAGCAACTCTAAAACAGGAAATATTAATATGAGTTATGGTATTTCGGCGAGTTATGCTGTTAATAATAAAATTACCATTCGCTCGGGCGTGAACCGTGTGAATTTAGGTTACAACACCAACGATGTGCTTGTATTTCAATCGGCTGGAGTTAGTAACCGTAGTGCTTTGCAAAACTTATCTATTAATACTAGTGACGCTTTAATAGCCAACGATGCTTCTGGCAGCAGTACCAATGTAAGTTTTGAAAGCGCCAAAGCTGCTGCTGTAATACCTAATTCGTTTGAAACCGAAAACACTTCGCTAAATCAATCTCTTGGATATATTGAAGTGCCCTTAGAAATTCAATATGTGGTTTTAGATAAAAAATTTGGTGTTAATGTAATTGGAGGTTTCAGTTCATTGTTTTTAAATAAAAATGAAATTTACTCGGAGTCTGCAAACGGCAACAGCATTCTCTTAGGAGAAGCCAACAATATTAACAGCTTTAGCTACAGTGCCAATTTAGGCCTTGGCTTAAATTATAAAATGACTAACACAATTGATTTGAATTTAGAACCTATGTTTAAATATCAAATTAATACGTTTAAAAATACTTCTGGTAATTTCAAACCATTTTTTATTGGAGTGTATACCGGATTCGCTATTAAATTTTAGGTTTTTGGTTAGATCTGGATTTGTGCAGAAGTGTACAAATCTAAAAAAACTGCTCGTTCCCCCGGGCAGTTTTTTATTTATTATACGCCTGTAGTTTATTTAAAATAACGGTTCGTGCTTGTATATTAAGCGGTTTAGTATCTTGTATGGTTAAGCCTTCGGTTTTTATAAATTTATGGATATAGGCACGCATTCTACCAGGGCTTCCACTAAAAAAAGTAAAGGAAAATCGTTTTTTATTATCGGCAAAGGTAATTGGCACAATAGGAATTTGGTGGTTTATGGCCAACCTAAAAGCGCCATCTTTAAAGCTGTCCAAAACTACCGCTTCATCGGGCACACCGCCTTCAGGAAAAATACAAATACTTAGTCCCGATTTTAAACGTCGTTGTGCTCTTAAAAACACAGCTTTTCGGCTTTTTTCTGAACTTCTATCAACTAAAATACAAGTACGTTTATAAAAAAACCCAAACAACGGTATTTTTGCTAATTCTGCTTTACCTACAAAAACAAATGGGTTTTTCACGGTGGCAAGCATAAGCATAATATCGGCCATTGAGGTGTGGTTCGCAATAAACATGTAACTTTTACCTTTTATAGGCGTTTGTTCGCGTTTAATACTATATGTAAAGCCCATACCAATAAGAATAAATTTTGCCCAAAATCGCGCAAGCTTAAAGAAAAACGGATACCACGATTCTTTTGAAATAGAAATCAATAAAATTGGGAATAAAAGCAAAATAGGCAACGCTACCAGTACATAAAACCAAACCCGATATAGAATCCAAAAAATGTATTTAAAAGCCTTCATGAAATTCAAAAATACAGAATTGTATTGAGCAATTCTATTAAAAAATATACCTTTGCTCGAACAAAAAAGATTAAGATTAATATTAATGCAATTCTCACTTTAATGAGAATATAACTATGGCAAGAATTTTAACCGGAATACAAAGTACAGGAACACCGCATTTAGGCAATATTTTAGGAGCAATTTTACCTGCAATAAAAATGGCAGAACAGCCAGAAAACGATTCGTATTTATTTATTGCTAATTTGCATACATTAACACAAATTAAAGATGCCGAAACGCTTCGCAATAACACTTATTCTGTTGCTGCAACTTGGTTAGCTTTTGGCTTAGATATTGAAAAAACGGTGTTTTACAGACAAAGCGATGTGCCACAAGTAACCGAATTATCGTGGTACTTAAGTTGCTTTTTTCCGTACCAGCGCTTAACACTTGCCCATGGTTTTAAAGATAAAGCAGATAGATTAGAAGATGTAAATTCAGGCTTATTTACTTACCCAATGCTTATGGCTGCCGATATTTTAGCTTATGATGCCGAAATAATTCCAGTTGGTAAAGATCAATTACAGCATATTGAAATGACTCGCGATGTGGCTTCTCGTTTTCACAATAAAATGGGAGAAACCTTTGTTTTACCTCAAGGTAAAATACAAGAAAACATCATGCTAATTCCGGGTACCGATGGTGAAAAAATGAGTAAAAGTCGTGATAACACCATCAATATCTTTTTAAACGATAAAAAGTTACGTAAACAAATAATGGGTATTCAAACCGATAGTACGCCTCTTGAAGAACCTAAAGATTGGAGTACTTGTAATTGTTTTGCTATTTATAAGCTGTTAGCTAACGACGAACAATTAGCCACCATGAAAGCCAACTATGAAAATGGTAATTATGGTTACGGACATGCGAAACAAGCGCTGTTTGAATTAATTGTTGAAACCTTTGCTGCACAACGCGAAAAGTACCATTACTACATGGACAACCTTGCTGAGTTGGATAAAGCTTTAAATATTGGTGCCGAAAAAGCATCGAAAGTTGCAAATGCTGTTATTGGTCGTGTTCGTGAGAAGGTTGGATATTAGTTTAGTAGACGTTAGAATGTCATTCTGAATTTATTTCAGAATCTTATTCTCTAATTTTATAAGACCCTGAAACAAGTTCAGGGTGACACAAAAAACGGAACTTTTTTTAAATAACCTCAAACAATTTCCCTGGCAAGGGGCGCACAACGCCTTTCAATTCCATATTTAATAACAAACTACTTACCTTAAACACTGGTAAGTTGCAATTTATAGCAATAGTGTCGAGTTGCTCTTTATTATTATCTCTTAAGAAATTATAAATTGATTTTTCTTCGGTATTAAGTTCTACAAACAATTGCTTTTGTATGGTTGGAGGTGCTTTTTCTTCGAGTTGCCAATTTAAAATATAAGGCACATCTAAAGCTGTACTTAACAAATGCGCTTTTTGCTGCTTTATTAAATTATTACAACCTACACTTTGGCTATCTGTAGTTCGTCCTGGAACTGCAAACACATCACGATTATACGAGTTAGCAATATCGGCAGTAACCAAACTTCCTCCCTTTTCGGCCGATTCTATAACTATTGTTGCCTCGCTTAAACCAGCTATTACTCTGTTTCGTTTTAAAAAGTTATTTCTATCGAACTTAGCTGTACTCCAAAAATCGGTTAAAAATCCCCCGTTATTTTCTACATCGACCATGTATTTTTTATGCACTTTTGGGTAAATTGTGTTTAAACCATGTGCTAAACAGCCTATAGTTTGCAACTCGTTTTTAATAGCGGCTTTGTGAGCAGTAATATCGGTGCCATAAGCAAACCCAGATACAATAATAGGATTATAAACAGCAAGTGTTTCAACCAAATTTTGGCAAAAAGCAATACCTGCAGTGGTTATTTTACGCGTTCCAACAATACTAATAATACGCTGATTTTCCAGACTTATATTCCCAGATTGAAAAAGTAAAATTGGGCCATCGATACAGTGTTTTAGTTTTTTAGGATAATTATTAGCTTCAAAATAAAGCGTCTTTATATTATTTTCTCTAATAAATCGAAGTTCGTTTTCGGCTTCCAAAAGGCGTGATGGTTCATGTAAATGTTTAATAGTAATGCTTCCAATACTATCAATTTTTAAAAGATTTGATGGCTTTTCTTTTAAAACAGCTTCGGCCGAACCACAATGATTTATTAGTCGTTTAGCAATAATATCGCCAATATTAGGCACGTTTTGTAAGGCTAAAGTGTAAATTAAATCTTGCTCACTCATTAAGAAAATTAGGTATATTTTTTCTAAAATAAGCTAATTTTAACAGGCTTAAAAAAATGTAACGCAAATTTTTATGAGAAAATAAAAAATTTTAACTTTGTTACTATGCAATTAGAAACCTACATAAGCGATTTATTGTACCGATACGAGTGCGTTACTGTACCAGATTTTGGTTCATTTTTAACTCAAAATGCATCGGCTACAATCGATGAAGCGTCGAACACCTTTTTTGCTCCAAAAAAAATTATGTCGTTTAACGAGCAAATTCAAAATAACGATGGTTTGTTAGCACATTATATTGCCGATGTAGAAAAAATACCTTTTGAAACGGCCAATCAAAAAGTTGCAAACCGTGTTAAAAACTTAAAATCGTTTTTAACGCAAGGTGAGACTTTAACTTTTAATAATATTGGAACTATTTCTCTTAATGGAGAAGGCAAATTACAATTTGAACCTACCTATCATTTAAATTATTTAACTGAAGCTTTTGGCTTATCTCAGTTTACTTCTAGAAAAATTGATAGAGAAGTTTATAAAGAAGAAGTCGAAGCCATAGAAAAAGTAGTCCCAATTGCAGTTACAAATAACAAGCGAAAAACATCTCCTCTTTTAAAGTATGCATCTATTGCGTTAATAGCTTTAACACTTGGCGGTTATATAGCCTCAAATTACTACGCTAACGAAGTTGAAGCTTACAATCAAGTGGCACAAAAAGAGGCTACAAAACAATTAGACACAAAAATTCAGCAAGCAACTTTTAATTTAAACCCGTTACCAGCTATAACGTTAAACATCAATAAAACAGAGAAAACCTTAGGAAATTTTCACATTGTTGCAGGTGCATTTAGAGTTGAAGCCAACGGAGACACTAAAGTTAAAGAGCTTAAAGCACTTGGCTACGAAGCTAGAAAAATTGGCTTGAACAAATATGGCTTGCACGAAGTGGTATATGGCACTTACAAAACAGGGCGCGAAGCTTTAGCCGCCGTAAAAAGTATTAGAAAAACTCACAATCAAGATGCTTGGATTTTGGTTAAGGAGTTAAATTAGATTCTTACTTAAAAAATCAAGAATAATTTTACCTTTGCCAAATCATAATAATCTACTATGGAGGCAAAAACACCAGAAGCATCAAAAACCATTTTAACCGATGTCGTTTTACCAGGCGAAACCAATGCATTAAACAACCTTTTTGGAGGCGAACTTTTAGCTCGAATGGATCGTGCTGCAAGCATAGCAGCAGGTAGACATAGTCGTCGCATTACTGTTACGGCTTCTGTAAACCATGTTGCCTTTACAAAAGCAGTTCCGCTAGGTAGTGTTGTTACAGTTGAAGCTAAAGTATCACGTGCTTTTAGAACCTCAATGGAAGTATGTATTGATGTTTGGATAGAAGATCGTCAATCTGGTGAACGAACGAGAGTAAACCAAGCGATTTACACTTTTGTAGCCGTTGATGAAACCGGTAAGCCAACTACCATTCCTGAAGTTATTCCAGAAACGAAACTCGAAAAAGAACGCTACGACGCTGCTTTACGTCGTAAACAACTTAGTTTACTTCTTGCTGGGAAAATAAAACCGCAAGATGCGACAGAATTAAAAGCGTTGTTTGATTAAAAAATAAAGTTATAGCAAGTTATTTGTTCTCGATACAATTCTTCGTACCTCAGAATCACTCGAACTGACGGCGTAACTCAAATAAAGCCTTCATTACATAAAACTCATGTTGTCACTTCGAGTGAATTTACGCAGAGCGGGGGTAGCAAATTTGTATCGAGAAGTATTTTTGAACTTAACAGTGTAAATTAAATTAAGGCAAACAACATTTTATTAAATTTCATTTATCTTAAAAAACACACTACATTTTATACAACCAACTTGCTGGGTTTTGTGTATTACTGTCTTTAGAAATAATAAAACTTAATATTGTTTCGCCATTACCAGGATTGGTAAATACCTCGCCAATGGCCTGCTTTGTAGAAACCTTATCGCCTACTTTTACATAAACCTTACTTAAATTTTTATAAATACTTAGGTAGTTTCCATGCCTAATCATTACAATTGGGTTTACGTTTCGCATTTTTAAAATCTCACTAACTTCTCCATTAAAAATAGCTCTAACTTGCGCACCTTTTTGAGTGGTAATTCTAACACCATTACTTTTAATGGTTAAACTTTTATCGATTGGGTGGCGCTGTGTTCCATAACCCAAACTCACGTATCCATTATCTACTGGCCATGGCAATTTCCCTCGATTGGATGTAAAATTTGATGCTAATACCTTTTCTTCAGGTGTTAAAGCAAAACTTTTAGAACTTGAACTTTTACCCGCTTTGGTGTTCGATTTTGCAATAGCAGCCTTAATTATTTTATCTATTTCGGCATCAATTCTGTTTACCTCGCGTTGTTTTTGCCTTATTTGTGCTGTATAAGTCGATAGGTTTTTTTGTATAGATTGCATTAAGGCTTCATGTTCCTTTCTGTCTTCTTGCAAGGTTTTTTGCACTTGTCGGTTTTCGGCAATTAACGTGTTTTTTTCTTTTTGTTGATTTAGCAGCTTCTTGTTTGTTGCCTGTAATTCTAAGGTTTTAGTTTTTATACTTTCGCCCTGTTTTTTTTGATGATCGGCGTATTGCTGAATATATTGCAAGCGCTTGTAAGCCTGTTTAAAGTTATTTGAAGACAGTAAAAACATAATTCTGCTTTGTTTGTTTTTACTTTTATAAGCCTTAACCACCATAGCGGCATAATCGTCTTTTAAATCGGCTAATTCCTTACGTAAATTTGTTATTTTTTTTTGATTATCGTTTATTTCCCGAGTTAATAAATTGGCTTGTTGATTGGTCACTTTAATTAAGTTTGAAAGCACGTTAATTTTATGATTAACGCCTTCAACTAAACTTAACTGCGATTTTTCTTTGGTTTTATTATCGGCACGTAATTTATTTAACTGCTCAATCTGGTTGCGCAATTCTTGGCGACGTGTTTCTAATTCTTTTTGTTTATTGTTTTGAGAAAATGCCATTGTACTTACCAATACAAGGGTAAATACAACATTTTTAAAATATGATTTTTTAGTAAAATCCATTAAAGTTCTATGGCTTTAAAACCAGAAGGTATTTTAAACGGAAATCTTAAATCTTCGTTTAGTACAACATTTTTAAACTCCAAATTTACAATTAACTCTTCATTTTCTTCAACAGCAACTACCTTTATTTCTTCAGGTAAACTTTGGTTATTAATATTTTGATGACTTAAGTAATTAATTTGTAAATCTCTTTGCTCTACTGGTTGCAAAATGCGTTGCGATTTAACCTTTAAGATACTAGGATCGATTAAAAATAATATATCAAATAAGTTACGTTGTACTTTTGGCTTTACCACATAATTTCCATCGGCAACTTCGGCTTCATAATCACTTGTATTTAAATTATAAATAGTTTCTCCAATAAGTAAATTCTGCACTTTATAAAAATCGAGTTCTGTACCTAATAAATCACTTAAATAATTATAATCGCCATCAAAATAAGTGTTATCTAGCTTATTATAAAAACTTACTTTTTCTGGTGTTATCATAGCTCGAATTACCGAAAAAGGAGCGTTTATCCAAATAACTTCGTCCATTTTACTTCGGTAAGTAACCGTGTACGATTGTGTTTTTCCTTTTTGAGTTAGGGTTAACTTTAATTTAGATTGTAACGTTTTATAGGTCGCTACACGTTTTGCGTTTTCCTTAATTAATTGCTTCGTGTTTAAATTTAAATTGGCTTCACCATTTGTAACTGTTTTAGCCGTTTTACAGCCAAAAACAAAGACAACCAACCCTAAAATAAAGCTGTATTTGATATGTTTTATCATTAATTTGAAGATTCTAATTTTTGCGCTTTATCATTAAACGTTTTAGCCTTTTGCGTATTGTTTAGCAAGGTATAAGCTTTACTTAATTGTTTATAAAAATCGGCTTCCATTTTAGTGTCGTCTATTATAAAATCTAAACCCATTTCCAGAGATTCCAATGCTTTTTTTGGGGTATTTAATTCGTTTAGCGCAACACCATTTACAAGATAAAATAACGGCTGTGACGGATATTCTTCTAAAGCTGCACTACTTTTTTCTTGGGCTAATTTATACTGTTTTAAATCTATATATAACAGCATTACGGTACGCAACACATTAAAATTATCGGGCTCTAGTTGAAGCGCTGTTTCAAAATACTCTAAAGCCTTCGTTTTATCGTTTTTAGATAAATGATATTGCCCCAACTCAATTAAGGTTTTGCTATTATTGGTGTTACTTACCAAAGTGGTAGCTTCAACCAAATCTTGTTCATATTCGGGGTTATCGCTAACAAATTGCACAAAATCGGTAAGTACTTTCAGTTTTGCTTCAGGCTTAATTTCGGTACTTTTAACAACTATTTTCATCGATTCAATAGCATTTTCAGCATCGTTTTCATCTAAATAAAACTTATAAAGCGCCAAATGAACCAATTGCGATTCCGGATTCATTTTTAATAACTCTTTAGCTGTTGCAAAAGCTTTTTCTTTTTCATTGTTTTCGCTGTAGCGGAAGATTAGCGCCAAGTAATTCGATTCTTTTTGAGGATTATTATCTACCCTATCTTGTAAGTTTTTAATTTGATCTTTTTTCCGTCCGGTTATTTTATAAATTCTATTTCGCATTAAATCCCGTGATACCGAAACTCCATGTTTCGCATCCATTTGATCTAACACTTCTAAGGCCTCATCAAATCTTTCAGATTTCAGATATAGTGAAGCCAAATCTTCTTCGTAATCAGGATGATATTTCACTAATTGTTTTACCGTTTTTATGGCATTTTTATAATCGTTTTGCGACGCGTAATAGCCATACAACTCGTCAAGATACCATTCGTTATTAGGATCTTTACTAACCGCTTCTTTCAAAGCATCTTCAGCAGCACCAAAATTTTTAAGTTGCATGTAATTTTTACCTAATTCGAAATATAAAACGGGCACCGATTTATCTATTTCAATACATGCTAAAAGGGCCTCGGCCGAACGGTCGTAATTTTCTATACCTTTTTGCTTTAATGCTTCGTAAAATAACTCTTGAAACTTATCGTCGTTATCGCCTAAATCGTCATTTTGAGCAAAGGACAACCTAGGAATTAAAACAATTCCGAAAAGGAAAATTAATATGTAGATGTTTTGTTTCATAGTTTTGAAATTCTACCAAAAACACTTCAATTGCATTTATCGCAACCTTAACTTAAGAAAAAATCTTACTTACTCCAACACAGAATAATCTCCAATGCTTATACTAGTAAAATTACCATCATATTTTACGTGATTACCAATCATGGCATTATCTAAATTAGCATTTTTTATGGTGGTTTCAGTTTGAATTAAACTATTTTTTATGGTTGTGTTTTCAAAGACACAACCTCTACCAATAGACACATTTGGTCCAACAGTTGTGTTTTTTAGCACCACATTTTCACCAATAAAACAAGGTTCTATAATTTCTGAATTCTCAAGTATAACTGATGCATCAACAAGTATTTCTTCTGCATCAGTCGCCAGAAATCCTAACATTTTACCATTGGTTTCTACTGTTATTTCTTTATTTCCACAGTCCATCCACTCGTCTACCTTTCCTGTTTTAAAAACCTTTCCATCTGTCATCATTCGTTTAATTCCATCGTTAATTTGGTATTCGCCTCCATTCATAACGTTTTCATCTAAAACTTCTTGTAATTTATTTTTTAAAATTTCTATATCTTTAAAATAATAAATACCAATTACAGCTTCATTGCTAACAAAATCTTTTGGTTTTTCAACCAATTCTATAATTTCTTTATTTTTATTTAGCTTAACAACACCATATGCTTGAGGATTTTCAACTTCCTTGGTCCAAATTACGCCATCTGCATCCGGGTCTAAATCGAACTCTGCACGAATCAACGTGTCGGCGTAAGCAATAACCGCTGAGCCAGAGAGCGATTGTTTGGCACACATTATGGCATGCCCTGTTCCTAATGGTTTATCTTGACGATAAATGGAGGCTTTAGCACCCAAACTACTGGCTAATTCGGTTAAACTTTGCACTACATCATCGCCAAACCAAGCCGCATCACCTAAAACAAAGGCAACTTCTTCTATAGGTTGTTGTAATACTTTGGCAATATCACTTACCAAGCGATGAACAATAGGTTTTCCTGCTACAGGAATGAGTGGTTTAGGTACGGTTAAACTATGTGGGCGTAATCGAGAACCTCGACCAGCCATTGGGACTATAATTTTCATATTTCATGCCCGCGAAAGCGGGTGTCTTTAATTTAACTTTATATTATTACAACAAATAGCTAAAAGTTTAATAACAATTTACAAATGCTATTTTACTCCAGTGCTTCCAAAACCACCTTCACCTCTAGCGGTTTCAGAGAGCTGTTCTACAGTTTCCCACTCGGCGCGGTCGTGTTTTGCAATTACTAATTGCGCAATGCGCTCGCCGTTGTTAATTTCGAAATTTTCATTGGATAAATTTACCAAAATTACACCTATTTCGCCTCTATAATCGGCATCGATAGTTCCTGGGGCGTTTAGTACAGTTATGCCTTTCTTTGCCGCTAAACCGCTTCTAGGGCGTACCTGAGCTTCGAAACCAACAGGAAGCTCCATGTATAAACCTGTACCAACAATGGTGCGCTCTAACGGTTTTAAAATACGTGATTCGGATAAATTTGCTCGTAAATCCATTCCTGCAGATGCCATGGTTTCGTAATGTGGCAATTCGTGGTTGGATTTGTTTACTATTTTTATTTTCATAAGCCTATTTTCCGTCTTCCCAAAGGGAAGCGGCTTTTATTTGTTAATTAAACTCTTTATTGTCTTTTTTTCTGAAACGTAAACGATTATCAAAAATACAATTAACATTGATATCCCTACAAAATAATTACCTCTAAATTGGTAAAACGATATAACAGAAAACAAAACCGACCCAAACAAATACACGCTTATTTTTTTTACGTTATATGGAATTGGGTAATATTTCTTCCCAAAAAAATAGGACGCCAACATCATACTTGCATAGGCTGTTAACGTAGCAATTGCCGAACCTTTGTAGCTCATAATAGGAATTAACCAAAAGTTTAACACTAATGTGAGTAAGGCTCCAAAAACCGAAATGTAAGCTCCAAATTTTGTTCTGTCGGTTATTTTGTACCAAACCGATAAATTGTGATAAATACCTAAACAGAAATTTGCCAATAATATTATAGGCACAATCCACATGGCTTGCCAATAAGCTTCGTCGCCTATAAAAATAACCTTTAAAACATCGGCAAAAACCACAACGGCTAACAAAATTACAGAACCAAATATTACAAAATATTCTAAAATTCTAGCGTAGTTTTTTTGAGGATTTTCAGTTTTTGCATGACTAAAAAAGAAGGGTTCTATTCCTAATCGATAAGCAGTTGCAAACAAAGTCATAAACAACGCCAATTTATAACATGCCGAATACATACCAATTTCGGTTTTGGCAATGTTTTCTGGTAATAATTTATCGAGTAAAATTCTATCGAAAGTTTCATTTATTGAAAAAGCAACACCAGCAATAAGCACCGGAAATGCATATTGCATCATTTGTTTCCAAAGGGTTTTATTGAAGCTGTATTTTATTTTAAAATAAAACGGCAACATGAATAATATTGTCACTGCGCTTGCCACTAAATTGGCTATAAATATGTAATTAATCTCGAAGTTTGGTTTATAAATACTATCAAAAATAGCATTGCCATTTGCCAAATCTTTCAACCATAATAATAAAAACAGATTTAATCCTAAGTTAATTACAACGTTTAAAATTTTTATAATCGCATATTTTATTGGTCTCGCATTGGCACGTAACCAAGCAAACGGAATGATAACAAGTGCATCGAGAAGCAAAATCCAAATAACTAGATTTATGTAAGCTTCTTTTATATCGGTTAAAACAGAAATTTGTTTTTTAAAAATGAAAGCTAACCCAAAAAATAGAAAAGATGATATTACTAACGAAATAGCTGAAGTACCAACAACCTCTTCTTTATTATCATCTTTATTATAAAACCTGAAAAATGCGGTTTCCATGCCATAAGCAAGAATAACATTAAACAGTACGAAATAAGAAAAAACAAGTGAAACATCGCCGTAATCGGCCACCGATTTTAAAACACTTTCGTCGGTATGTAATCGTACTAATAAAAAGCTCAACATTCTGGGTAAAACAGTTGCCAAACCGTAAATAAATGTTTGCTTAAATAGTGTTTTTAATCCGCTCAATTATTGAATATTTCTAGTTGGTTAAAAATAACCTTTTAATTTGCTTTAGCCAAAAGTAGATTGTTGGATATTGCTAAGTTCGCTTTAAATATCTGGTTTAGTTATAAAATATATCCATAAAAAAACCTCACTAAAAGTGAGGCTTTTCAATTTATGTTGTCTGCTTCAAAAAATCGAGCATCAAATATATTAATTATTTAAAGCTTCTGCACCACCAACAATTTCAAGAATTTCGTTAGTAATAGCAGCTTGACGTGCTTTATTATAAGTTAATTTAAGCTGATCTCTAAGTTCTGTTGCGTTATCTGTTGCTTTATGCATTGCCGTCATACGAGCACCGTGTTCTGATGCAAATGAATCGCGAATACCTTTATACAAATGAATTTTTAACGACTTAGGAATTAGTTCTTCTACGATTTCAGTTTTTGATGGTTCAAAAATATAATCTGTATTCGCATTAGCTTCACCTTCAACTGGTACTAATGGTAAAAACTGCTCGGTCATTACAATTTGTGTTGCCGCGTTTTTAAATTTGTTGTATACAATTTCAATTTTATCGAAATCTCCAGCAACAAACTTCTCCATTAAATCTTCTGCAATTGCAGCCACATTATTAAAAGTTAAATCATCGAAAACAGTACTGTTATCGGCAATAACTTTGTTCGTTTTTTTAAACGCATCGTTAGCTTTTTTACCAATTGCTACGTAAGACACCTCTTGGTTGGCATACGTTTCTTCGGTAAGTCTGTTAACTGCTTTTATAATGTTCGAGTTAAAAGCACCAGCTAAACCTCTGTTAGAAGTAATCGCAACTATTAAAACCTTTTTTACTTCGCGTTGCGTCGCATAAATACTTCCAGAATCATCATTTAACGTCGCACTTAACGTTTGTAACAACTCTGTTAATTTATCTGCATATGGACGCATTGCAGTAATAGCATCTTGAGCTTTCTTTAACTTTGCAGCCGATACCATTTTCATGGCACTGGTAATCTGCATGGTTGAAGATACCGTTGATATTCTATTACGTATTTCTTTTAAGTTTGCCATTTTTTCCTATTTGTCATTCTGAGTTTATTTCAGAATCTTTTTAAAAAATTATGAGATCCCGAAACAAGTTCGGGATGACATTATAATGGTTTAAGCTATATATTTAGCCGATAATTCTTTTGCTACGGCTACTAAAGTATCGGTTACTTCGTCTGTTAATTTACCAGACTTTAATGTATCTAAAACATCTCTGTGTTTAGCATTTAAGAACTCGATATAATTTGCTTCAAATTCTTTTACTTTATTTACAGGAACGTCTTTTAATAAGTTTTTAGATCCTGCATAAATAATTGCAACTTGATCTTCAACTGTAAACGGGTCGTTTTGTGCTTGCTTTAAGATTTCAACGTTACGTTTACCTTTTTCAATTACATTTAAAGTAGCGGCATCTAAATCTGAACCAAACTTCGCGAAAGCTTCTAACTCACGGAACTGTGCTTGGTCTAATTTTAACGTACCCGATACTTTTTTCATTGATTTTATTTGCGCATTACCACCAACACGAGATACCGAAATACCTACGTTAATTGCAGGACGAACACCAGAGTTAAATAAATCTGACTCTAAGAATATTTGTCCATCGGTAATAGAAATTACGTTTGTTGGAATATATGCCGAAACGTCTCCCGCTTGTGTTTCAATAATTGGTAAAGCTGTTAACGAACCACCACCTTTTACTATTGGTTTAAGGCTTTCTGGTAAATCGTTCATTTCTTTAGCGATATTGTCATCGTTAATTACTTTCGCCGAACGCTCTAATAAACGCGAGTGTAAGTAGAAAACGTCACCTGGATACGCCTCACGTCCTGGTGGACGACGTAATAATAAAGATACCTCACGGTATGCTACTGCTTGCTTCGATAAATCATCGTAAATAATTAAAGCAGGACGACCAGTATCTCTAAAATACTCACCAATTGCAGCACCCGCCATTGGCGCGTAAACTTGCATTGGAGCAGGATCTGATGCATTTGCCGCAACAATAGTAGTATAGGCTAAAGCACCTTTATCTTCTAAAGTTTTTGCAATGTTTGCTACTGTTGAAGCTTTTTGCCCAACAGCAACATATATACAATATACTGGCTCACCAGCATCGTAAAATTCTTTTTGATTTAAGATGGTATCGATACAAACTGTTGTTTTACCAGTTTGACGGTCACCAATAACAAGCTCACGTTGTCCACGACCTACAGGAATCATAGCATCGATAGACTTAATACCCGTTTGTAATGGCTCGGTTACAGGCTCACGATAAATAACACCAGGCGCTTTACGCTCTAATGGCATTTGGTAAGTTTGTCCAGCAATTGGGCCTTTACCATCAATTGGGTTTCCTAAAGTATCAACCACACGGCCAACAATACCTTCACCAACATTAATAGAAGCAATTACACCTTTTCTTTTTACTGTAGAACCTTCTTTAACTGCTTTTGAAGCACCTAATAATACAATACCTACGTTATCTGCTTCAAGGTTTAAAACGATACCTTCTAAGCCGCCTTCAAATTCTACTAACTCGCCATATTGTGCGTTCGATAATCCGTAAGCACGTACAATACCATCACCTACAGTTAATACAGTTCCTACCTCATCTAACGAAGCACTTGCTTCGAAACCTGATAGTTGTTGTTTTAAGATTGCTGATATTTCAGCTGGTTTTACTTCTGCCATCTTTTGTTTATGTTTAAATGTCGCTTTGAAACATTTCGACTATGCTTAATGTTACAAAACGTTTTTTAATTCAATGTAAATTCTTGTTTTAGTTTATTAAGTTGGTTTGCTACGCTTGCGTTGTATTGTATATCGCCAATTCGTAAAATAAAACCTCCTAATATAGTCTCATCAATAACGTTTTTTATTACAACTGTTTTACCAGTAAGCTCCTTAGCTTTTGCTAATACTTTTTCCTCAATTGCTGGTGTAATGGGCACAACTGTGGTTACTGTTGCTAATTCTACACCTTTTGAAGCATCAAATAACGCATTGTATTTTTCTGCAACTTGATTTAAAATATTAATTCGTTTATTACTTATTAATGTATTTATTAAACTTAAAGTTGATTTGTCTGTGCCTTTAAAAACTTCGTTTAATACCGATTTTTTTACGGCCGAAGTTATTACTGGACTTTCAAGCATATCACTTAAGTCTTTGCTTTCTGCTATGGTGTTTGCAATTAGCTTCATATCGTTATTTACAACCTCGGTTGTATTTTGATCTGTTGCTAAACTAAACACGGCCTTAGCATAACGTATGGCTGCTCTTGATCCAGACATGCTTTATTAGTTTAATGATTTTTCATCTAACATTGTTTCAACCAATTGTAATTGTTTGTCTTTGTTAGATAATTCTGTACGTACTACTTTCTCTGCAATTTCTAAAGAAATACCAGCTACTTGACTTTTAAGTTCTGCCATGGCCGCATTTTTTTCGCTTTCAATTGATGCTTGTGCTTGAGCAATCATTTTATTTGCTTGCTCTTGAGCTTCAGTTTTAGCATCTTCAATCATTTTATCTTTAAGTTCGCGCGCTTCTTTAAGCATCGTTTCGCGTTCTGCTCTTGCTTCTTTTAACAATCTGTCGTTATCTGCTTGAAGATTTTGCATTTCTAACTTCGCATTTTCAGCCGATTCTAATGCATTTTTAATACCATCTTCGCGATCTTGTAAAGAATTCAAAATAGGTTTCCATGCAAATTTGCGCATTAATAATATTAAAATTATTAAAATGATGGCTTGCATGAAAAACAAACCTGGTGAAAAATCGTTTAATAACTGATCCATGTTTTTTTATTAAATGGGTTATTTATTGTTTAATTGTTTTAAAAACCAGAACCTGCAACCAACCGTTACAGGTATTCTGGTTTTTTGTTTTTAATGCGGAAATATTATTTTCCTAAGATTAATGCACCGAAAGCTAAACCTTCTAATAATGCACCGATGATGATCATCGCAGTTTGGATTTTTCCAGCTGCTTCTGGTTGACGAGCAATACCTTCCATTGCTTTACCACCAATTTGACCTAAACCGATACCTCCACCGATTACGATTAATCCTGCTCCAATTAAATTGTACATACTAATTGATTTTAAATATATTAATTAAACAAATTTATATTTAGTGATGCTCGTGTTCTTCAACAGCCATCCCTATAAATAACGATGATAACATCGTAAAAATAAACGCTTGTAAAAAGGCTACCAATATTTCGATAACCGATATAAATAATGCTAACACCAACGACATTCCTGTTGATGCAACAGGACCAAAGGCTTCTTTCATGGTAATCATTAAAGCAATTAAGCTCATTACCACAAAGTGACCTGCCGTCATGTTTGCAAATAAACGCACTAATAAAGAGAATGGCTTAATTAAAATAAAACCAACCAACTCGATTACTGCTAAAATAGGACGTAATATTACTGGTACACCTGGCATCCATAACGTATGCGCCCAAAAATCTTTACTACCGCTAAACATATAAATTAACATGGTAAAAATAGCCAAACATACCGTTACTGCTATTTGCCCTGTTACGTTAAAGCCAAGTGGCGTTAATCCTAATAAGTTTAATATCCAAATAAAGAAAAACACGGTTAACAAAAAGCCCATGAATTTTCTATATTTTTTCTCGCCAATATTTGGCTTTGCAATTTCGTCGCGCACATAAATTACTAATGGCTCTAAAACACGACCTACTCCAGTTGGAATCGTTTTTCCGTTTTTATAACCTCTAGCTAATGCACCAAACCCTAAAAACATTAAAAGCGCTGCTAGCAACATACCAAAAACACTTTTGGTAATAGAAAAATCTAAAACCTTGTGAGCGTTTGTTGCATGGTGATGATCGTCGAATTCTACTTCGTGAGCACCAGCTTCTAATTCGTAAATTTTACTGTGGATTTTAGTTAAGTGTACACCATCTTTCTCTACAACAACGTGTCCAGCATCATCATGATGAAATTCTGAAGACATAAAAGTTCTTAACCCTTCGCTTGTCCAAACAATTACAGGCAACGGAAAACTTACATGCGAACCGGTTGCATTATCTGTATAAAAATGAAAATCGTGAGAATCTTTTAAGTGATGTTCAATATACCCCTTAATTTCTTCTGGAGTATCAACTTGGTTTCCTTTAGTGTGTTGGTTTTCATGGTCGCCTCCATTAGCAAATACTGCAAATGAAGCTGTTAATGTAAACAATACGACTAAAAACTTGATAGATTGTTTTGCTATCATAATTTCTTTTCTAAATAATAACATTTAGGCTTTGTAAAATTTTGTGCAAATGTAAACAATAATTTAAAAAACCAAGGCCTTTTTTTGTTTAGTTTTATTTAACACTTCAATATTGTATTTATTTTGCTTAAACACCTAGTTTATTTGCTGTTAAGAAGACGCGCTACAGCAATAGCTTCAATAATTAAAAATAAGAATAATGGTATAACTAAGGCAACCGATTCTACTTTAAGCAAACTTTCTTTAGCAAATACCGATTCTTGAAAAATTAAAACAAAGGCACCAATTTTAAAAAACATAAGCATTAAATAGGCATAACCAGCCTGATTTGGTAGTTTATCGGCTGTAATTTCCACACACAAATACACTAAAAATGCGGCAATAGCATGAAATACATATACTTGCCATAATTTAAATGAAAGTGTTGTTGTAATTAAATAATCGTGCAAAAAATAGGATGAAAACAATACGCCAATTACAACTAGCGTAAAAACAAGTATGCGTTTAATCAAATTTAATCGTTTTTATTGGTAATGTTTAAAACCTGCCTAATAATAACATACATCGCTAAAAAAACAGCTAAAAGTGTTACAATTTTATAATACAGCTGGTTGGTGTTATTAAATTTAACATCGAGCCATTCCCCAAGCAAGCTACCTAAGTAAATGGTGACACCCATTTGTAGAGCCATGGTTGTAAACCTAATGTATTTATTAAACTGCTTTTGCGGTTTTTCTGTCACTTTTTCCAACTTGTTTTACCGCACCTTGCATACTACAAGACACATTAAAAGTCGCGCCTGGTTCTACAGCTAGTTTTCCTGCTACAACTTCGCCTTCTACATTTGCAGAAGCTTTTAAAGTTAAGGTACCAGATAGTGTTAATTTACCCGAAAAATCACCTTCAAAATAAGCATCGGTACCATTTAAAGTACCTGTTATCGCTCCTGTTTTACCTAAAACTATTTTGCCTTTTGTGTTTACATTACCTTCAATAGTGCCATCAATTCTAAAATCGCCTTCACTATTAATATCGCCAACCAATTTAGTGCCTTTAGCAATAATATTTTGGCTTGAGCTTGTATCTGCCATGTGTCGTTCTTTTTTATTATCTGAAAACATAACCTGTTAGGTTTTAATTGTTGTTTAGGTTTAAAAATACATTTAAATATTTATGCACTTGTATTATTTGATAATTCGTTGAAGAAACCGCAATAAATGGTTCTTTTATTTTTTCTTGATCTTCGTCGTTAAACAATTGCGTAAAGGTTTTTGCTACGGTTTCCGATTTTATACCATGCACCACTACAAATGTTGTTTCTGTATCGTAAACATCAACAGATGCTGTTAAACGGTAATACCTAACATGCTCTAAAACCTCATCTAAAGTTGTTTTAAATGCTGTTATTTTTTCTGGATTGTTACTATTAAATTGATATACTACCTTATAATTATCGCTTGTATCACCATTGCCAGTTGCAGCAAAATTAGCATTTGCGAGTTGCGGTAAAACATTAGTTTCAATATGCTGCGCTTGTTTTCCTTCGGGTGTATTGGCATAAGTTAGTGCCACATTATTTATCGCTTCTTTATAGGCGTCGTAACCATATAATCTTCCCATTGCTGTTGCCCTTAACAACGCGAATTTTGGCACCAGTACATCACCTTCGTAATCGTTTATAAACGCTTCGGTCGATTTAATAACCTCGGCATATTCCTGATTCTCGTGTTTCGCAAAAAGTGCCGCATAAATATTTTCCGGACTGTTTTCATCTTTTTCAGATACCGCATCTGGATTGGTTAATATTTTTGCGTAACGCGAATCTGGAAAACTCGAAATAATATCTACTTTTAATTTTGCAGCTTCACTTTCTTCTCCTAACAATTCATACAACTTATAAAGGTTATATTTTGATGGTAAAATAAAACGTTCTTCCGGTTGGCTATCTAGTAAATTTAAAAATCTATTTTTCGATAATTCGTATTCCTTAAATCGTTCTTTATAAATTAAACCAAGTTGATAGTAAGCAAAATTTCTATCTTTTTTAATACTATCGATTTCTTTTTCGGTTGAAGGTATTTGAGATAAATAAAACTCAGGGTTGTAACGTACATTTTCGGTTGCTAAAGCTTCAACATTGTTTTCTGAAGTGTTTGAAACCTCCGAAATACTAGAAATTTTTGTCGACCATCGCCAATTATCTTCTAACGGACGATTACCCCAAACTTTTACAAACTCATTTTTACCATAAGCCAATGTTGTTGGGTTATAAAAATAAAACAATGCCGCTTGCCCTTGCTGGAAACTAACTGGCGGCCCAAAACCTGTACGTGGCGCATTAGAATTTTTAATTCCTAAATTATTGGTAGCCGTATTGGTTTCTGCTTCAGCTTGCGCTTCTGCCAATGCTTGTTCGGCTTCGTCTTTAACTTTTAAATCTTCTATATAACGCTCAAAATAAGACAATCGCAATGATTCTGGCAGACTTATTAAGGTTAAAATACTGTCGTTAGCCTTAGCAATAGCTTCATATTGAATAACATCGTCTAAATTATCGCGTTTACGTTTCATAACCCGATAAGGTTTCGAGTTAAGTTTTTGATTTAGCATGGTGCTATCATAATATTTACCTGCTTCGGCATAAATAGTCTCATCAAAATTCATATCGCCTAAAATCTCGTATGTTTTGGCTTTTAAAACTTTGTCAATGGAGTTAGCTCGTAAAGATTTATTATAATAAACTACGGCTAAAGAATCTTTATTATTTTTTAAATGAAAGGTGCCAATTTGGTGATAAATTTTATCTAAAAACGGACGATTTTCACGGTTTTCTTCAAGTTTAGTAAGTAATTCTTGTGCTTCAATTTTGTTTCCGTTTTCGTAATCGAAGTTTTTTATTTTTTCTAGATAAGCCGAAATTAAATAAATTCTTGGAATACGACGGTTAAGCTCTATAACTCGATCGAAAGCGTAATTGGCGCTATCTTTTATTTCTAACTGATTGTATAATTGCCCTTGAATAAATCGATATCTACCACGCTCGTCGCTACTTTTTGTAGCATTTGAAGCAACTTCTAGCAAGGTTATTGCCGTATCTACAACCTTAAGATTTAAATAGGCTTGAGCCATTATTGATGTAGCATCGGCTAAATCTTGACCTTCAATTTCTTCCTGCTTTAACAGACGCTTTAAATTTTTAATAGCCAACTCGTTATTATCTAAACGAATATTGGTTTTTTCGCGCCAAACTTTAGCTTGATTAATTTTATCGCTAGCTGGATATTTATAAAGTATGTAGTTGAAAGCCTCTAGCGCAGGAATAAAACGTTGGTCGAAATAACGCGCTTTACCTAAAAGCAGATAAGCTTCATCTATTTGCGGATTTTTTTCTTTTCCGCCAATATTCATGCTGTGTTTTTGTATGGCTTTTACCGCTTTTTCTTCGGCACGCGTAAACTGCTCGTTTTTAGATTGCCCAGGCAGCACAATTTCGTCGAAAACCTGCATGCGCTCAATAGGTAAAACTTCCCAATAATTATCGAAATAAGCATCGTTTAGAGCATTTCGGCCTTCGGTGAAAGCAATTTGTCCGTTGTAAAGTATGTTATATTCGGCCGTAACCGCATGAAAATTTCTGCTTAAAAATTTATCTTTTTTTCTGGAGCAACTAGCCACAAAAAAAACGATACTAAAAACGAATATGTATTTTAACGATTTACTAAACAAGGTTCATATTTTACCATAATAATAACTTTAAAGGCTTGCCATTATTATATTTAACGGTAAAAATAAGCATCTTTTTGAATTTAGCTAGATAAAGCCATTACTTTTACACGAAATTCTAGTTTGTAAAATGGGCTTCAAGTTCTTTTAATGTAGCTTCGCTAGTTTCTAAATCTTTTACAATTTCTCCTTTTTCTAAAACTACAATGCGCTCGCAAACATCAGTAACATGTAATAAATCGTGACTAGAAATTAACACGGTAACACCTTTTGTTTCGGCTAAATCTTTTACAATTGCTTTTAACCTAATTTGTGTTGTGGGATCGAGGTTTGCAAAAGGTTCATCTAAAATAACAACCTCAGGATTTCCAATTAAAGCAGCAACAATTCCCGCCTTTTTTTGGTTTCCTTTGCTTAAATCGCGCAAGTACTTTTTTTGACCTAATATTTCACCATGGAAAAAATCTTCAAATTGACTTACCAAGGCATCAACATCGGCTTTGTTTTGTCCGCGTAATTCGCCAATAAAATAGAAATATTCTTCGGGCGTTAGGTAACCTATTAAAAAGCTTTCATCTATAAATGCCGAAGTAAATGGTTTCCAGTTTTCGCTTTCGTTAACCTTAACTTTGTTGTTTATAATATGGCCTGTGGTTGGCTTTATTAAATCTAACAACAGACTAAAATAGGTGGTTTTACCAGCACCATTATTTCCTACTAGTCCAAAACTTTGTCCTTTAGGAATATCTAAAGCTTCAACATTTAAAACTTGTTTTCCGCCGTATTTTTTTGATAAATTAATAGTAGATATCATTCTTTAAATGTATTAGTTGTCTTGATCGAAAGCATCAATCATTTTATACTTCGATTGTAAATATTTGGCTGTAATAGCTTTCATGAATTGCTTATGAAACACAACACCAATAATGCCTAAAACAGCAATTATAGCACAGGCAACCTCGAAACCTATTGTAAAAAAAGCTAGAGAAAATATACCCATTGGCAGCAACAATAACGGGATGCCAATTAACCATTGCACAGCACCAGTACCTTGATAATTAAAGGCGGCTTTTTGCGATAAATCTATTTTTTTGCGGTTAAACGAACCGCCCAATAAAATAACATGCGTATTAACGCCAACATTATAAATGGCAGCGGCAAAATGAGCTACTAAAATTTTCCAACCAAAAAAAACATACGGAATACCAAGTAAAAACAAAACACCTACGCTAATTGCCATTAATGTGAATTTAGACTTTAAATATTGCTCGTATTTTAAATTCTGACTCATTAATAGTTTGTAATATGCACTGTCCCAAGCTGGAATGAATTGCCCGAAATTAATTAAGAAAATACCCGTTGAAAATATTCCAACGAAAACATAAATACCTTCAAAGTTTTTAAACTGTGGATTCGGATAAAAAACCAAGCCATAAAGCAAACCCATGGCCAGCATCCAAACGGATGATTTTGTACGCTTATTTCGCCAAATAAGTTTTAAATCGAGCCTTAAAAATGGCGCTATGTCTCCAAAATTCTTTGTCCATTCTAAGTTTGAAGCCTTAACTTCTTTAACTTTTGTTTTTAGTCCACTATCTAAGAAAAGTTTTTGCTTTAATAGTTTCCCATTGTAAATGTATAAGCCAACCAAAATTAATAAAGGCGCTAGAACATAAATAGGGTTTTCGTAAACCGCATTAAAACCAGCACCAACAATGGTATTAAAAGACACTAAATCGAAATGGTTTAAAGCATACAAACCACCTGTAAAAATAACAACTGGTAAAAAAGAAAATTCGGTTTCGGCTGAAAAACTTTCAATAATAAAATTTAAAAAATTGATTATTAAAGTGGTTAAAACAACGGCAAGCATCCAGCTTAAAACCGACACGACAGGATAATTTTTAACTAACAATGTTATTCCAAAAGGAACAATGGCGAATAAAGGCAAAAAGTTAAAAAACGATAATGCCGATTTTCGTAGAACATAATTAACCACCTTACTGCGCTTTACAGGTAAGATTAATAATGGTTTTACCACCATAACAGGTAGTTTTTGAAAGAAAAACCGAAATACTAAATCGATTAAAATCCAGTAAAAAAGAACATTATTTAAAATATAAATAGGTTCTTGGTCTGGAAATTCCTTTTTTAAACCCGGATAAAGCACCAAGCCAGCTCCCAAAAACATAACAATAAAATACAAGGCGAATAAACCCATAAATATTTTAATACCTATGGATTTACCAAAGCTAGCAGATCTGTAAAGAGATTTCCATTCTAGTTTTAAAAACTGGCTAACCATGCATTACATGTGTTTTTGAGCGATTCCTTGAACCTCAATACCCCAAGATTGACCTAGCATCATGGCTTGTTGGGTTAATCCTAATTGTTTTTCGGCTAATTTTTTACCTAAATCGGTGTTATAAAATGCAACTAATTCTTTAATCTCGCTTTGTGTGAATTCTTTCATGTATAAATCGGCCATTTTACCATAAAGTCCATCTAAAGTTCCTAGAGCTTCTTGCCTATAACCTTTTTTTTTGGCTTCGGGCACCATGGCTCCAATTTGGCCAATAGCATTTTCGAAAGCAGAACCAGCTCCTGTAAGTTTTATAAATTCGATGGTTTCAGTTTTAAAAGCATCATCTTGAGCTTGCATTTGGGTAGTTAATCCTATAACAAATAAACAAAGTAATAGTAATTTTTTCATGTAAATTGAGTGATTTAATAATTGATAATTATTTGTATGAAATTTAGTTAAAATGTTACAACTAAATAAATTTAAATTGCGGGAATTGGTTTTGCGCCTCCATGCGTAATTTAGGTGATACAATATTTACGCCAACATATAACATTAATATATAGAGTACAGTTCCTATTGAAAATACAATTTGATACCATAAAGACCATGGGCCATCTATAAAAAATAAGTCAGGCACATATAATATAAAATTGACACAATGTACCAATCCACCCAACTCGGTGGTTATTCTTTGAAAAAGCCAATTTTTCCCTGTGAATTGTTTAATGTTTTTTCGTTTTCTTCGTTCAAAAATTAAATACCACATTTGAAAAGCAAACAAAAAAGCAATTAATGGGATAACAATATAGTTTTTGTTTTCAACTACTGTTAAAAGTTTAAACAAAGCCCACATACTAAATAAGGTTAGTATAATTTTAGGGAGTTTAAAGTATTGTTTGGTGTATTTATAAACTTGTTTACGGTAGTGCTTAGACAGTGCATTATATTTCTGCTCTACCACATCTGAAAAACCAAAAACGCCAAACTTTTTAAATTCAATATGCAAAGCTTCTTCAAATTTTAATTCTGGTTTTTCTTGCCATAATGCTTCAATACCGTTTGCTAAATGATCTACAAGTTCGGTTTGTACATCGTAAAACTCAACGTAATGTTGCGCTGTAAATTTGTAAAGTTCTTGTATTTGTTGTTCAGTTATTTTCATTGAATAAAATTAAGCTAGCTTACCTATTAAACTCTGCATGGTTTTTAAATAACTCTGCAATTCTTCGAGCTTATTTACCGTTTCTTTGGTTCCGTTATTGGTTAGTTTATAATATTTTCTCAATCTATTATCTACTTTTACAACCTCAACTTCAAGCAAACCGTTGGCCTCAAGCTTATGCAACGAGGGGTAAAGCGCACCTTCGGTAATATTTAATTCACCTTTGGTTAATTCTTTTACCTTTTGGGTAATCTCATAACCATACATTTTTTCTTGTTCGCTTAATAGCTTTAAGATTATAGTGGTTAAACTACCTTTATAAAGTTTTGAGTTTGGCATAAATCAAATATACAGAAAAATACTATACCTAAGGATTTTAGGTATTAATTTTTTTAGAAAAACAAGGTAAACAATTTAGGCTTCCTTATTTTTGCTAAAAATTTATATTCATGGCGTCATTTTACAACCTATCTATAAAAAACATTACTCGATTAACAGATAAATCGGTTAGCATCACTTTTAATTTACCAGATAATTTAAAGGACACATTTAACTATACCGCAGGGCAATACATTACTTTAAAAACTACAATTAATGGCAACGAAGTTCGTAGAGATTATTCCCTTTGCGATGCACCAACTAGTGGAAATTTAACGGTTGCCGTAAAAGCGGTTGATGGCGGTACATTTTCGGTTTATGCCAACAACACCTTACAAGCAGGAGACACACTTGAAGTTGCGCCACCAAAAGGACGCTTTACGTTTACACCAAAAGACAATAAAACAAAAAACATTGCACTTTTTGCCGCAGGAAGTGGTATTACGCCAATTTTAGGCATAATTAAATGTGCTTTAACCGAAGAAGTAAACAGTAAAATAGTGTTGGTTTATGGTAATAAAACCACAAAGGACACTATGTTTTTAAACGAATTATTAGATTTACAAAATCAATATAACGACCGTTTTTCTATTCAGTTTGTGTTTAGCCAGCAAGACGAAAGCGATGCTGTTTTTGGTCGTATTGAAAAAAGTACCATAAACTACGTTGTTAAAAACAAATACAAGCATATTGAACCTAATGCCTATTACATTTGTGGGCCAGAAGGTATGATACACACGGTAAAAGATGTTTTAACCGAACATGGTGTTTCTGAAGATTTAATACATTTTGAATTATTTAAAGCATCAAAAATTGAAACTGAAGCTGCTGCGCCAGTTACCCAAGGAAAATCTAAAATTACCGTAACTGTTGATGACGAATCTACTACTTTTGAAATGGATGCCAAACAAACCATTCTTGAAGCAGCTCTCGATGAAGATTTAGATGCCCCTTACTCTTGCCAAGGTGGTATTTGTAGTAGTTGTTTAGCTCGCGTTACAGAGGGCGAAGCTACTATGAGGCAAAATAATATTTTAACTGAAGCCGAAGTTGCTGAAGGTTTAATTTTAACTTGTCAAGCACACCCAAAAACTCCAAATATTTCGGTAGATTTTGATGATGTTTAATTATTAGACCGTTATTTATTTCCGCGAAAGCGAAAAACTCAAAAAATAATACATGAAGCCTTTTGAAAAACGTCTGCTTTAATTTGAACTAAAGAACGGACTCTAGTTTTTCAACAATTGTGTTTGGAGAAACACTTCCTGCTGCATTTTTATAATCTTCAGGGTGTTTATTGCCGTAAATTGAAGTTGGTATTAACGGGTATTTAGTTCTGTCTGCTACCAAAGCACAATCTTCTGGCTGATTAAATGGTGCAAACCCAGCATACGGATGTGTTACTCCCCAAATAGTTATCACTTTTACGCCTAACATGGCTGCAATGTGTGCATTTCCAGAATCCATAGAAAGCATAACATCTAGATTCGAAATTACATCAAGCTCTTCGTTTAAGCTTAGTTTCCCCGCAAAGTTTTGTACATTTTCATGAGCTTCAGAAATGCGGTTTAAAACCTCAATTTCTTGCTTACCACCACCAAATAAATAGATTTTATTCTGTTTAGCTAGAGTTTCAATAACTTCCTTCATTAAACTTAAAGGATACATTTTGCCTTCATGTGCAGCAAACGGCGCAATACCAATACGTTTACTTTTTAAATCACCTAAAAGCGCTTCGCATTTATTATTTAAATTGGCTTTTTTAGGAAAAGATGGATTGCTTAAATCTATAGGAAACCCTAAACTTTTAAAAACATCGGCATAACGCTGATGTGTGGTTTTTAAAGGCTTAAAAAAAACACCCGATATCAAAGCTTTTTTTTCGATTCTCCCTTTATCTATTTGGTAAAAAGGTTTTCCTGATAAAAAAAACTTCAAAACTTTACTTCTTAACACATTATGCAAATCGGCTACAGCATCAACACCTAAAGTTTTTATTTCTTGAGAAAGTTTATAGAGTCCTAAAACACCTTTATGCTTTCCTTTTACATCGGCTGCAAGTACTTGAACATTTTGTAAACCTCTAAAAAAAGGCGCAAAAAAAGCCCGAGTTAAAACGGTAATTTTAACCTCGGGATATTGTTTTGTTAATGCTCGCAACACAGGCACCGTCATAGCTACATCGCCCATTGCAGATAAGCGAATAACGAGTATGTGTTTTGGGTTTGGCATTTAAATTTAAATTGAGATCCTGAATTGAGTTCAGGATAACAGATGTTATTTTTGAGAACGCAACACTGGGTTTAACTCATCGTCGTTGTACATTTTCATTTGTTTGTAAACTTTCATGTACTTATCTCCGTTTTCAATATCGGTTAAAAGTGTATCGATAGCAGTAGATAAATCTACACGTTGTTCTAATAAAATATCAAGTTTCTTTTGGCATGCTTCGCGATGTGCATCTGTAGCATCTTCGCGTGTAGCTTCCTCATTCATATGATATATTTTTAAGGCCAAAATAGATAACCTATCAACTCCCCAAGCAGGACTTTCGGTATTTATTGTAGCATCAGCTTTTGCAGAAACATCTTTATATTGTTCTAGAAAATAACTATCAATATACTCAACCATATCCGTTCTATCTTGGTTCGATGCATCAATCTGGCGCTTCAGTGTTAACGCAGCAACAGGATCTATTTGTGGATCGCGAATAATATCTTCGTAATGCCATTGTACGGTATCAATCCAACATTTTCTGTATAATAAATGCTCTATTAAATCGCTTTTAGGGTAAATATTTTCAAACGGTTGGTCTACCGTGTTAATAATGTGGTACTTTTCAATAACGTCTTGAAATATTTTATTAGCCTTATCTGTAAACATGTTGTAAAAATTTAATGTGCAAAACTACGTAAATTATATAATATTGATACTATTTATAAAAACGGTAGATTTTATTTTTCGTATTAATAAACCGGAAATTATTATTCGATTATAATTAACTTTACTAAACTTAATAAAATTCAGCAAATGCAAATTCATAACATTTCGAACGAAAACTCCATTTTAAATCAATTTATTGCCGAAATACGAGATTCGACTATTCAAAAAGACAGCATGCGATTTCGAAGAAACATTGAGCGTATTGGCGAAATATTAGGTTATGAAATGAGCAAAACCTTGACCTATAAAAATGTTACTGTTGAAACGCCATTAGGAACAACCCCAACTTTTTTACCTAAAAGCGACATTGTTTTATGTTCCATTTTACGTGCTGGAGTGCCTTTACATAATGGTTTGTTGAATTATTTTGACGACGCCGAAAATGCTTTTATATCGGCCTATCGCCATCATAAAGAAAACCCTGAAACTTTTGAAATTATAGTTGAATATTTAGCCTGCCCTAATTTAGAAGGAAAAACTTTAATTTTAGCAGATCCTATGCTAGCTACAGGACAATCGATGCTCGCTACTTTTGAAGCTTTAAAACCGTTTGGAACACCCAAAGAAGTGCATTTAATAAGTGTTATTGGCGCACAACAAGGTGTCGATTTTGTTAATACCAATTTTCCGGAAAATACTCATTTATGGATTGCGGCTATAGATAAAAACTTAAACGATAAAGGTTATATTATTCCTGGTTTAGGTGACGCTGGCGATTTAGCTTTTGGTGAAAAACTACAACAATAAAAGCACAAATGGCGCTATAATTAAAATGCCCAAAAACACCTCTTTAAACCACTTTTCGTGAATAACTTCGATATAATTTGTAATAATAATTGCAAGTGGTGCAAACAAAAATAAAAACTCACCTCCATTTTTATTGGGCGCAATAAGCACAATTAAAAACGCTATAATGGCTGCAAAAATAATGGTAACAAACGATGCTCGAAACGCCTTTTTCTTCTTTTTAATATTTTTTAAATAAAATAACGACGACCAAGCGCCAAAAGAAAACAATAGCGTAATAGCAATAATATAACTTAAGGAGTTATAAATACTATAATCGAAACTTACACTAAAAGATTGATCGATAAACCGAAAATATTCGTCATAATAAATAACTGATACGGCAATAGACAATATAAAAACCGCTAAAACTCCTAAAAAAGGAATAATCCAATGTCTTAAACTACCATCGGAAAGCAGAATTAGTGACAAAATAATAAGTGCAAAAAATAAAATAGACCAAAAGTAAAATAAGGCTGCTACGCCAATCCAAAAGGCGGCATCAAACAGTTTTTCTTTTGTGTTTTTTAACGTTCTTAAGCTTATTAATCGTCTTAAAGCCAACAAAATAAAAAGATTGGAAAATAACACATTAGAATGTTGCGACGACTGTGTTATTAGCAGTAAAAACAAGCTAAACAGCAACATTTCGTAATTGTCTTTTTGCGTTAAACTGTTTTTATTAACTATAAAATTAAGCAATAAAATAGAACCAAAAATAACAGCAAATAGCACTGCTAATTTTACAAAAAAGCTAACGTCTAAAACAAGGTTTTCTACCCCTAATTTCCCAATTAACAAGGCTAATAAGGCAATAAAAAAAACAATAATAAAATTTATTGATTTAGATTTTTTAAAAAAACTTGTAATCATTAACTGTTTTTGTATTTTTGCTTTGTAAATATACTAACAATTACGAGTTAGAAAACACAAATTACACTATGAAAGATTTTTTCTACGCTATACAAGATTTATTTGTAAATGTTCTTTTATCACCAATGGATGCTCTTAAAGAATTAGAGTTAGAAAACTGGTGGGCAGCCAATACTATTTCTTGGATTTTTATTTTAATTTGTATGACAGCTGTAGTTTACTGGTTAAAACAATTACAGATATTTAATAAAACCGAAGCTGAAGACAAAAGCGTTTCTTCGCACTCGTTTTTATAAATCGAATCCAATATCTTTACGATAATTCATCTTATCAAAATGTAGTTTTTCTATACTTTGGTAAGATTTTTTTATGGCCTCTTGGTACGTTTCTCCGTACGACGTTATAGAAATTACACGTCCGCCAGAGGTTACAATTTTACCATCTTTTAACTGCGCACCTGCATGAAACGGAATAGATTCTGTTATGTTTTCTATACCTGTAATTTCTTTTCCTTTTTCGTAAGCTTCAGGGTAACCACCCGAAACAACCATAATAGTTGTAGCAGCACGCTCATCAATTTCAATATTAATTTTGTCTAATGTTTGGTTTGCCATAGCATCTAACACTTCAACTAAATCGTTTTTAAGTCTTGGGAAAACCACCTCGGTTTCTGGGTCGCCCATGCGCACGTTATATTCGATAACCTTAGGGTCGTCGTTTTCAACTTTAATTAAGCCAATAAACACAAAACCAACATAAGGTAATTCATCTTTTGCAAAACCATTAATGGTTGGTTTAACAACACGTTCTTCAATTTTATTTAAAAATTCTGGAGTAGCAAACGGCACTGGAGAAACAGCTCCCATACCACCCGTATTTAAACCTGTATCACCTTCGCCAATACGTTTATAATCTTTGGCTGTTGGTAAAATTTTATAGTTTTTACCGTCGGTAAGCACAAAACAACTAAGCTCAATACCATCTAAAAACTCTTCGATAACCACTTTTGCACTCGCATCGCCAAATTTAGCATCAACTAACATGCTTTTTAATTCAGCTTTAGCTTCATCTAAATCATTTAAAATCACCACACCTTTACCAGCAGCCAATCCATCGGCTTTTAAAACGTAAGGTGGTTTTAAACTTTCTAAAAAAGTATAACCAGCTTCAACATTATCTTTTGTAAAACTTTGGTAAGCAGCCGTTGGTATATTGTGTCTGTCCATAAACTCTTTGGCAAACTCTTTACTGCCTTCAAGTTCGGCAGCAACTTTTTGTGGCCCAATTACCGATACATTTTTTAACGCATCATCGTTTAAAAAATAATCGTGAACACCTTTTACAAGCGGCGCTTCCGGACCAACAACAACCAAGCTAATGGCTTCTTTTAACACTAATTCTTTAATCGCATCGAAGTCAGTTTCACTAATATTTACATTGGTTGCAACCTGGGCAGTTCCCGAGTTTCCTGGTGCTACAAATAAATTATTGCATTTATCGCTTTGCGCTATTTTCCAAGCAAATGTGTGCTCTCTTCCTCCAGAGCCAAGAATTAAAATGTTCATGAGTTTTGTTGTTTGCACAAAAATAAACTAATGCTTTAAATACACGAATTATTTTTAGTTACTTTACCTAATAATTTTGCTTACGTTGAATGTATTCGATTTTTCTTTAAAACTAAATGGCTTTCCTATTGCGAAAGCTAAACGTGTTTTAAAAGACATTCAAAGTAAAAATGAAGTAGATTTTATCGCTTTCGCGGAAGAGAAAAAACGTGATATAATAATGTATCACCTAAATCATAATCCGTTTTACAAATCCTTCGGAAAAAACATCGATTTAAACAATTGGAACAGCGTTCCTGTAATGACGAAATCCGATTTACAACAACCGCTAGAACAACGTTTAAGCGAAGGGTTTACAACCAAAAATATCTACGTTAACAAAACTTCAGGCTCTTCTGGACACCCATTTATTTTTGCTAAAGATAAATTTTGTCATGCTTTAACTTGGGCGGTTATTCAAAACCGATTTGGCTGGTATAACATTAATTTTAATAGCTCTAAACAAGCGCGTTTTTACGGTATTCCGTTAAATAAAGTAGGTTATTACAAAGAGCGTTTTAAAGATTTTTTGAGTCATCGTTATCGGTTTTCTGTTTTTAATTTAAGTGATGAAGCTTTTGCGGCTACTTTACAAAAATTCAAAACCACAACATTCCATTACATTAATGGTTACACCAGTGCCATTGTGCAGTTTGCTAAATATTTAGAGAAAAAAAACATTGTTTTAAAATCGGTTTGCCCGAGTTTAAATGTTTGTGTAGTAACGTCTGAAATGCTTTTTGAAACCGACAAAAAACTGCTGGAAACCCAATTAGGAATTCCTGTGGTGAACGAATATGGTGCTTCCGAACTCGATTTAATAGCTTTTCAAAACCCAAACGGCAACTGGCAACTTAATAGCGAAACTTTATTTATTGAAATTCTTGATGAAAAAAACAAGGTTTTACCAAACGGCGAAGAAGGTCGTGTTGTAATTACCTCGCTTTACAACAAAGCACAGCCATTTATTCGCTACGACCTTGGTGATATTGGTGTATTAAGTAAAAAAAGTACCATAAAAACACCTATTTTAGAAAAACTTACCGGAAGAACAAACGATATTGTAATTTTGCCTAGCGGAAAAAGAGCTGCTGGTTTAACCTTTTATTACATTACCAAAAGCATTATTGAAAACGATGGCAAGGTTAAAGAATTTGTAATTGAACAGGTAAAACCCGATACTTTTAAAATTATTTATGTTGGAGATGAAACACTTTCCGAAAGCCAAAAACAAACCATAAATCGTAAAATTGAGCATTACCTTGAAAGCGGGTTGCACATTATTTACGAAAAACAAAATAAGTTAAACCGACAGAAAAGTGGTAAATTGAAGCAGTTTTCGTCGTATTTAAACAAAAAAAAATGAATATTACCATAGTTGCAGGTGCACGACCAAATTTTATGAAAATAGCTCCTATTATTGAAGCTATTAAACAAAAAAAAAGTGCAGGTTTTAATATAAATTTTAGGTTAGTACACACCGGGCAACATTACGATAAAAACTTAAGCAGTACTTTTTTCGAAGAGCTAAATATTCCGTTACCAGATATTAATCTTGAAGTAAAAAGCGGCACACAAGCTGAACAAACGGCAGGTATTATGGTTGGTTTTGAGGAAGAACTTGCCCAAAATCCATGCGATTTAGTGTTGGTGGTTGGCGATGTAACCTCAACAATGGCTTGTACTATAGTTGCAAAAAAAGCGGGAATTGATGTGGCTCATGTCGAGGCTGGAATTCGCTCGGGAGATATGCGAATGCCCGAAGAAATTAATCGTATTGTAACCGATAGTTTAACCGACTACTTTTTTACAACCTCAACCAAAGCCAACGAAAACTTATTAAACTTAGGCATAAAACCAGAGCAAATTTTCTTTGTAGGTAACGTCATGATTGACACCCTTAGAAAAAACGAACATCGCCTAAAGCAACCCGAAGTTTGGCAAACTTTAAATCTAAAACCAAAAAACTATTTAGTAATTACATTACATCGCCCAAGTAATGTAGATGAAGAAAATCAGCTAAAATCATTAATCACACAAATAGTAACTTTAGGTAAAAATTTACCTATTATTTTTCCAGTGCACCCGCGTACTAAAAAGTTATTAGAAGGCTTAAATTTAAACTTTAAAAATCTGCATTACACTAATCCGCTAGGGTATTTAGAATTTAATTATTTAGTAAAATATGCCCTTGGTGTTTTAACCGATTCTGGCGGTATAACTGAAGAAACCACAGTTATGAATGTACCGTGTATTACGCTTCGTGAAAATACCGAACGCCCAGAAACCTGCGAAATTGGCACCAATATTTTAGTAGGAAGCGACAGTAAAAAAATTGAAGAAGCCTTTAAAAATTTATTAGCTAACCATTGGAAAGCAGGTAAAATTCCTGAACTTTGGGACGGACAAACGGCTACAAGAATTATAGACCATCTTACAGAAATTTACAAGTTATAGTGAAGGAAGTTTTAATAATAACCAACTATTTTCCTCCAGAAATAGGAGCGGCATCGAACCGTATTTTTCATTTAGCCCAAGGTTTACAAGGTCAAAACTACAAGGTTTCGGTAATTACACCTTTACCCAATTACCCAAAAGGCAAAATTTTTGATGGTTATAAAGGTGTTTTTAAAAAAACGACTACAGAACACCATATTACCATACACCGATTATGGATTTACGCTAGCAATTCTAAAAACAAACTAAAACGCTTAATTGCCATGCTTTCGTATAGTTTTAGCTTGATTTGGTTTTTTATGTGGAACAAACTTCCGGAGAAAGTTATTGTGCAGTCGCCCCCGCTTTTAGTCGCTTTTACTTGTATGTTTTTTATAAGAAATAAGAAACGTAAACTTATTTTAAATGTAAGCGACTTATGGCCTATTGCAGGTTTAGAGCTTGGTGCATTTAAAAAGAATTTTAGTTACAAACTTTTAGAACGCATAGAGCGATTTAATTACAAAAAAGCCGATTTAGTTCTAGGGCAAAGTGAAGAAATTTTAACACACATAACTTCACTTTTCCCTGAAAAAGATACTTTTTTATATCGCAATTTTCCTGATTTTAATCCGCCAATTCTGGAAGAACAAGCTACCGAAAACGGAAAAATAAAAATGGTTTACGCTGGCTTACTTGGCATAGCACAAGGCATTTATAAACTTTGCACAGAGTTAAATTATAAGAATATACAGTTTCATATTTATGGTGCTGGCGCCGAGAAAGAAAAAATTGAAGCGTTAATTGCTAAAAATCCAGAACTAGATATTATATATCACGGTGAAATTGCCCGAACAGAACTTCATGAGGCGCTCTTAAAATACGATTTAACCGTTATTCCGCTTTTAAATAGAATTTATGGTTCTGTACCTTCAAAAATATTTGAATACGGCAAATTAGGGCTTCCTATGCTTTATTTTGGTGGTGGTGAAGGCGAAAATATAATTGAAACTTATAATTTAGGTTGGGTTGTGCCTCCAACAAATTATAAAGCATTAAACCTTCAGCTTTCAAAAATTGAACTCAATAAATTAAATCATCAATTTAGATCTCAAATACAAAAAACTGCTTTACAAAACTTTAATTTTGAAAAGCAGTTGGTTGCTTTAGTTAAGATACTTTAATAAGCTTTTTCTTCTCCTTTTATAATATTGAAAAGTGTTTGAAAAATAATATTTATATCTAATACCAACGACCAGTTTTCAATATAAAAATTATCATATTTAATTCGGTTTATAATATCTGAATCAAGCTCTATCTCACCTCTATAACCACTCACTTGCGCTAAACCTGTAATTCCTGGCCTAATATGATGTCTATAAATAAAATTGTACTTATCTACTTTTTTCGAATATACATCTGTATAAGACAACATATGAGGTCTTGGTCCAACAACACTCATATCACCAAGAAGTACATTAATGAACTGTGGTAATTCGTCAAGATTAGTTCTCCTTAAAAACCTACCAACTTTAGTTAATCTGTCGTCATTTTGTTTTACGTAAGTCCCTTTAACTTCTTTGGTTGTTTTTAACGACCTAAATTTATAACAATAAAATTCTTTGTAATTAATTCCATTACGCTTGTGTCTGTAAAATAGCGGTCCTTTTGAGTCTAACTTAATAATAACAAATAAGATGATGGATACCCAAGAAAATAAAAATATAAGTACAAACAGTGAGAACACGACATCAAATACGCGCTTTAACATTTTATTTAAAACATTATTTAATGGACCTTCCTGAATAGAAAATACAGGTAAAAAGGCATAATAATCGGCACGTAAACGTTTTTTAAATAATTTAGAAGTTTTAGGTATAAACTTTATATTACTTTTATTAATATCTGCAAGTTTCACCAGCTCATTAACATCCTTTTCTGTTAACTCATCAATGGCACAAAAAATTTCATCAACCACTGTATTGTTTATTAAGTATTTTAGCCCATCTTTTACGGTTCCTGTTCTATTTAAATAATTTCTATCACTAAAAAACGCATTTAAATTATATCCTAGTTCCTTTTGATTTGTAAATATTGAAATTAATTCATCTATGTTTTTTCCTTCACCAAAAACCACAATATTTCTAATATTACCTTGAAAATAAGCTCTAAAAGCTTTTAAAAACAAATACGTCAATATTTTTAAAACACCAACAGCTAAAAATACAAAGGAAATATACTTAAGAACAACAAGCGCGTGAATATCAACACTTCTAAAAAAACCAATAAAAGCATAAACACCAATTAAAAAAACAACAAGTTGCTTAAATAAAAGCGACGTTATTTTTAAGAAAGACGAATACCTATAAACCTCATAAAACTTAATTAATGAAGCAGAAAACAACCAAAACAATAAAGAATATATAGCAAATAATAACTGCTGGTTATTTATTCTATCGACCTTATAAAAATATAAATCTTGCTCATTAAACTGTAAAATATAATGAGCAAGAATGTTTATAATTAATAGATCGCAAATAATTAGTATAGGTCTTAATAACCACGAAAATCTTCCGCGTTTATATTCCATACACTAGTTTATTTTATAAATCCTGTAAAATCTTTATGTTCGCTTTTATAAAGCTCGTCTTCGGTTAAACTTTTAAAATAATCAAACGTTATTTTCATTCCTTCAGCACGATCTACTTTTGGCTCCCAACCTAAAATTTTCTTAGCTAAGGTTATGTCTGGTTGCCTTTGCATTGGGTCGTTTACCGGTAAATCTTTATAAATTACTTTTTGAGTTGTACCTGTAAGTTTTATAATTTCTTCTGCAAAATCTCTTATTGTGATTTCGTGAGGGTTTCCAATGTTTACTGGATGTGAATAATCGCTTAATAATAAACGGTAAATACCTTCAACTTGATCGTCTACATAACAAAACGAACGGGTTTGCGATCCATCACCAAAAACAGTTAAATCTTCACCACGTAAAGCTTGCCCCATAAAAGCTGGAATTACGCGTCCGTCATTTAGTCTCATTCTTGGACCATAGGTATTAAATATACGTACGATACGTGTTTCTACACCATGAAAAGTATGATAAGCCATGGTTATAGATTCTTGGAAACGCTTAGCTTCATCATATACACCACGAGGACCAATGGTGTTTACGTTACCGTAATAGTCTTCGGTTTGTGGGTGAACGAGTGGATCTCCATAAATTTCGGATGTAGATGCAATTAAAATTCTTGCGTCTTTAGCTTTTGCTAAACCTAATAAATTATGCGTTCCTAACGATCCTACTTTTAGGGTTTGAATAGGAATTTTTAAATAATCTATTGGACTTGCAGGAGATGCAAAATGAAGAATATAATCCAAATCTCCTTCAAAGTCAATATGTTTGGTAACGTCATGATCTATAAACTCAAAATCGGGGTTATTAGATAAATGAGCAAGGTTTTTGGCATCACCAGTAATAAAATTATCCATACCAAAAACCTTGTACCCTTCTTTAATGAAGCGATCGCATAAATGAGAGCCTAAAAAACCAGCCGCTCCTGTAATTAATATTTTTTTCATACTTGTTTGTATATAACTTATTATAAATTATCGTTTTACCGTGCTTAAATCTAAAACTAAAATGCAAAAAAAGAAAGAAATAACGGCATTAATTAATTTTATTAGATATAAAGCGCATTATTACTGTTTTTATGTTATTCTTATCTTGTTTTGTTAAGTTTGAACCGGATGGCAAACATAACCCCGTATTAAATAATTGTTCACTAATAACCCGTCCATAATATGGAAAATCACTAAATACAGGTTGTAAATGTAAAGGTTTCCATAAAAACCGAGTTTCAATATTATACTTTTCTAATTCCATTTTTAAATCTCCGTTAGAAAAACCTACCTCTTCAAAATTAATTAAAATACAGGTTAACCAATGGTTAGAATAATAATATTGACTAGGCTCACTTAATAAAGTAATGCCATTAATGCTCTCAAAAATTTCTTTATAAAACGCATTAATTTCACGTCTTTTTAGAACACGTTCTTTTAAAACCTCCATTTGGGCTCTACCAATACCAGCTGTAATATTACTCATACTGTAATTATACCCTATTTCTTCGTGGTGGTAAAACGGCTCATTAGCTTTAGCCTGTGTTGCTACAAAATTAGCTTTTATTTTTTGATCTTCTGAAGAACAAATTAAAGCACCACCGCTAGATGTTGTAATTATCTTATTTCCGTTGAAAGATATAATACCGAATTCACCAAAACTACCGCACTTTAATCCTTTGTATGTACTGCCAAGTGCGCCGGCTGCATCTTCGATTATTGGTATACTAAATTTTTTTGAAATTTTTACAATATCATCCATTTTCGCTGGCATTCCATAACTATGAACAACAATGATTGCTTTTGGCTTAATGCCCAGAGACAGTCTGTCTTTTATTGCTATTTCAAGTTGAACGGGGCACATATTCCAGGTATCTGCTTCGCTATCTATAAAAATAGGAATGGCTTTTTGATAACAAATTGGGTTTGCTGTTGCAGAAAAGGTAAAACTTTGGCAAATAACTTCATCGTTAGCTTTTATTCCTAATTGAATTAAGGCTAAATGTATTGCAGATGTACCTGAATTTAAAAGAGCTATTTTATTCGGTTTCGAAAAATACCTTTCTAATTTTTTGTTAAAAGCAGATAAGTTTTCACCATAATTTGAAATTTCACCATTTAAAATGGCTTCTTCAACGTATTTTACTTCGTTGATAGTTTTATACGGCGGTGCCAGCTTTATGATTTTCAACTCTAAAGTTTTTTAATATGCCTTATCTTCTCCTTTAAAAACGTTAACCACCGTTTGAATTATAATATTAATATCTAAAAGAATGGACCAGTTTTCTATATAGAATATATCATATTTGGTTCGGTTAATTATGTCTTCCTTTGTTTCTATTTCACCTCGATATCCTCTTACTTGTGCCAAGCCTGTTACCCCTGGTTTTACGTAGTGTCTTACCATATATTTTGGCACTTTGGTTCCGTACATTTCGTTTTGTCTCCATAAATGTGGACGAGGACCAACAACTGACATTGAACCAAATAAAACGTTGAAAAATTGAGGGAGTTCATCAACACTTGTTCTTCTAATAAATTTACCCACTCGTGTTACTCTAGCATCATTTCTCGACGCTGAAATCTCAGAATTATTATTAATAGTCATAGACCTAAACTTATAACAACCAAAACCTTCTTCTTTTATCCCAGGACGATCTTGCCTAAAAAATATTGGCCCCTTGCTTTCTAAAACTATTATTAATCCTAAAATTGGTATTAACCATGAAAGTACAAACACAATAATAAAAGACGAAAAAATGATATCGAAAAGACGTTTTACTAAACTATTAACAGAATCCTCTAAAGGAATTTTTCTTAAAGATAAAATGGGGGTTATATCTAAATAATTTAGATATAAGTTCTTAGTAAACAACTCTTTATTGTCTGGTATAAATTTTAAGGATTTCATATTAATATCACAAAAATCGATAAATTCTTTAATTTGTTTGTTAGAAAGTTCTTTTACAGAGCAGTATATTTCTTCAATTTCGTTTTTTAAAATAAAATTTATACTTTCTGAGACACTTCCTCTTTTTGCAATACTTTTTTCATCGGAAAAAAAACCTAAAAATTTATAGCCAAATTCTGGATGAGTTTTAAAAAAATGTTCAAGTTTTTTAGTTGAATTATTTATACCTATAATAACAACTTTTTTGTAATTACTTCCCGTAACAATTCTATATTTTCTCAATAAAAAAAAGAAAGCCACACGAAATAAAACCATTAAAATATATAATAATAAAAAAAAGTAAACTCCGTTTACTGGTTTTACATCCGAATTTTTTAAAAATAAAAAAGCAAATACTACTGTAATAAAAATAAATATTTGTTTACTTAACAAGGATATCACCTCTGTAATTTTTGTAAACCTATAAATCTTGTAGAAAGATGTAAAAAAAGATAGGCTAAACCACATTATACAAAAGGCTACAATATTATTCATATCTTGCTTTAGAAAATAAAATGAAGCTATAGAAATTAAAAATAAATCGATAACATAAATAAATGGTTTTATAATTATTGAATATCCTTTTTTCTTCATAAGAACTTTAATTATATAGTTTTTTCTAAACGGTATTTTATTTTGAAAATTTTAAATAAATATTTTCTAACTTACTAATATTAGAATCAATGTTAAAATTATTTTCAAATAACTCAAACGAATTACGTTCAAAAGTTTTTCTCATTTCTAAATTATTTAATAATTCAATAACTTTTTCGGCAGTTAGTTTTTTATTTTTTTGAGGTGTTAAAAACCCATTGAAATTGTTTTTAACCAAGTCCTTGTTTCCATCACAATTTGTTGCTATTATGGCTTTTGACAAGGCTAAACTTTCAATTATTGCATATGGTAACCCTTCATATCTGGAAGTAGATAAATAAAATCCAGAATTACTAATAACCTTTAAGGCCTTTTCTCTTTCCATCCATTCAATTAAAGTGAAATTTGACTCTAGCCCTTTTTCTCTAATTAATTGTTTTACATTTTCGGTATTAGGACTAACCACACCTAATCCCATAACGACCATATGAATATTAGGAATCGAATATTTTACCAATTGTATTACTTCCACCATCATTTCAATATTCTTTTGGAATGATGGCCTACCTACCGTACAAATATAGTTATTAGGTAAACTATAATTAATCTCTTGATTAGTTGATGAGAGTTTTATTGGCTTTATTGAATTATTAAACAAATAAGCTTTTTCATTTTTATAACCAACCTCATTAATTCCGCGTTCCAGTTCTGATTCTGAAGTTGCTAATAATATAGAGTTAAAACTTTTAAAAACCTGCTCAATTACTAAGAACAAATTACGTTTAAGCTTAGAGTTAGTCGACAAATATGAATAAGCGTGGGGTGTATGTAAAACATGTACTTTATAAAACAAAGATGCTAATCTAGCTATAATTCCTCCTTTCGCACTGTGCGCATGAATTAAGTTTGGTTTTTCTCTTTTTAAAATTTTTATAGTTTTGAAAACACATTTTAAATCAGTAATAATACTAATATCTCGCGTCATAGGAACAAAAAACTGCTTTACAACTTGATTTTCCTTATTAAAATACTGCTTATTTTTTCGCGATTTACCATGAATAATAATTGTTTCAAATTTATTAGAGTCAATATTTTTAGCTACTAAATCCAAATAGACTTCCACGCCTCCAACTGAGTGTAATATGTGAGCCACCTTTATTTTACCCATTTATAACTTTATATTTAAATTGATTAGCAAAAATTGATATCCATAAACTGCTAAAAACTATGCCGTCGTATCTTATTAAAAAATCATCTGTTAAGTTTGAAATGAAGAAAACAATAAAAAAACTTATTACTAATGAGTTCTCTAATTTAAAACCTAAATAACCAATAAAACCGATATAAATGAAAACTGAAACTAAGCCGAAAATACCAAATTTCAATAAGAAATCTAAGTATTGATTATGCACTGGAAATTTCCATTTAGCCAAATGTTTCTGATTAGTTTTTTCAAAGTAATTAATAAGTTCTCTTTTACCATCAGATGCTCCATAACCAAACCATATTTTTTCTCTTGCCAATTCTAAAGAACCTTTCCAGATACTTAATCTTAAAACAAGCGAGCCGTGTTTTGTTTCTGGCCTTTCAAGCTCGTCTATTTTTCCTATTTTATCCATATTAGAAAAACTATCCGTAGTGAATTTTTTAACCAATCTGGGGAAAATTGTTACAAATAAAAAAACTAAAATAAAAATAACCGACGATAATATTAAAACACTTCTTACTAACAGTTTCCTATTTCTACTTTTATTAATTAATTCATAAACTAAAATAAAAACGGAACATAAAATGGTATTAACAATAGCTATTCTAGTATTTATATACAAAACAGCTACAAATAAAAATAAGAATATAAAGCCAAAAATTTTCTTTTTTAATTTGAAAAACAAGTAAAAACTACTTAAAGCAATAAAACTTATTTGCATATTAAACGCTGGAGCATGATTACCAAAGCTATTGCAAAAGCTATATCCTAACTCCCATAAATCTATACCTTTTAAATATTTACTAAACGTTTCGTTATAAACAATAACATATCTAATAAACAAAACAACTAAAATTATAGATGTTAAAGTGGTTACTTTTTTAAGAAGCGAAATAAAATCTATTTTTTTATAATAACCTACAACCATTAGAGGAAATAAAAGCAGCGTTACTCTTTTTTCTGTCGTTTTTATGGCGGCTAAAAAGGAATCGTTATTCCAAAAAAAGAATAGATCGAGTAAAAATGGTAATGCTATTAATAAAGTAAAAACCAATGTTTTTTTTGTAATATTAAAGTGTTTCCTAAAAAGGATATTAAAAAACGCAAAAAATAGTATTAAAATAGTATTAAACTCCCTAAACATCAAGGTGCTTAAAATAAGAACAAGAAAAACACTATATGCCTTATTACTTTTTTCTTCTAAATTCTTCATAATTTAACAAATAGTATATTATTGGAAAAACACTTGCTTTATGCCTTAGAGCAGACCCTAAATCTGGCTCAAAAACACCCTGAACTATAAAATAGGAGAATAAAATATAAAATAACCATAAATCAAAATTTCTCCTTTTACCTTCTTTTATACATCTATCATATCTTAAAATTAAGAGATAAAACAATACAAGTTGCCAAATCACGAAAAAAATAATTTGAGGAGAATTAAAAAATTTAAAACCATTTACAGGTAAATTAACAGAAAAAAACCCATGAATAATACTTGTTGCTTCACCGTACCATGTGCTAGTATCTAGTGGTGGAACAATAGCAGAATTTGAATTACCGTATACTACCATAGCTGATCTCGTACTATTAGAAATATATTGGCCTTTTACTATACCATAACTCAATGACATTCCAACCAGTAAAGCAAGGCCATAAAAAAAGGTTGCAACTTTAAAGCTTTTAAATTTAACATAACTTAAGGCATACATAAAAAGAGTAATTATTGCTACTATAATATAATAAGGTCTGAAAAAATACCCTAAAAAAATCACCAAAAATAAAGTCAATATTAATGTCTTTTTAAAACTTAATTTTCTGTTTTTTATAAAAAAAACTACTAACGACAAATAAGTAAAATTAATAAACTCTTTAGATGGAACTGACACGTAAAGTGCCAGAAACAAAAACATTATATATATAATTAAGTTTTTAATTGTAATTTTATGTAAGTCCTTAGAAACTCCAATTTTATAAAAAATAAAACATAAAGTTGAGTATTGAATTAAACCAATAACGGGATAAGGCAAGTGTTTTAACCCTGTAACTTGATAAAATAAAATAGAAAATTGATAGCTCCCCCTTAAACCAGGTTCAAAATACCATCCTCCTCTTCCTAAAATTGTTTTAGCATCAAAGAAAAATCGTTCTGGAAATATATATAATGATAAAATAGTTATTATTATGCCTATTAAAAATAAAAAATAAAAAACTATAGTTGACTTTGAAATTTTCAAAACTTTATTCATTTATTAAGTTTTACCTAAATTTCTCCTTAAATTTTAAAAAAGGTTTTTCAAAAAATTTATAAGAAACATGAGAGCACAATAAAGTAACCATAAATAAAATCATAATATAAATTATGGGATAGTTTATAAATAGTTTATTTAAAAATTGAATTTTAACTATTAGCATTCTTACAAAATAGGACGCCAAAGGATGAATTAAATAAATTCCATAAGAAATAACACCAAAATAAGACAAAAATTTAACGTTATAATTCAAAAGGCTGCCTCTTGTTCGAAAAGCGACAACAAATATTAAATTCGAAAAAATTAAACAAAGCAAAATATCTTCTAATAATTTTGGGTATTCTATATCAAGAAACAAGAAACAAATAACCAACCCGAAACTTACAAGTTGATAAATATCTTTATTAATAAGTTTCACCAATTTTTCTTTCAAAATAGCTTTTTGAGCAAATTCCGCCAAAGTCATGCCCATTAACATATAATGAAATTTTAGTGTTAGTATAAATTTCACTAAAACTTGATTTAAATTAAACACGTTATAGTACACCAGCATATAACATATGTAGTACAATAAAAAAACTGTTAGCAATGTATATACCTTATTCTTAGATTTTAAATACAAATATATTAATACAGGGAAAATCAAATAAAATTGTTCTTCTACACCTATGCTCCAAAAAATATTCATACCGCCCGGAATATCAGGCCATAAAGGTTTAACTAGGTTAGGAATCATAAAAACGTACAATAACGTTCCTTTTAACATTGGAAAAACTAATACATTTTCCTGAGATAATAATTTGGGAGCAGCAAATCCTAAAAAAAATAACATTAGAAAAAGTATCAAATAATATAAGGGCATTATTCTAAAAACCCGTCGTAAAAAAAAGTTTTTATAATTAACACGCCCTCTATAATTTATTTCATTAATGGCTAAAAATGTTATTAAAAATCCTGAAAGAACAAAAAAGAAACTAACAGCCTCAATACCTCGATTAAAAATGGTCCAATTTTCAGCAAAGTCAACACCCATTTTGTTTACATGGTGCTTTCCGTGATAGATTACTACAAGAAAAGCAGCAAAAAAACGTAATGTATTTAATCCTTTTAAGTGTTTATGCTTCATTGTTAAAATAAATTTTTTTTAAACCTATTATTTATTACAAATTTCTGATTGAGGTTATAAAAGCAAAAAAAATAGAAGCTAAAACCGTGTAGTCACAAATATATTAAAATATAAGAATTTTAGTATTATTAGTTATACAAGTTAATTTTATACTTAGAAATAATGACTTAAAATAAATTCATCTCAAGAATTCCTTTTACTATTAATTGTAAATAATTTTAAACAAATTTATCATATAAACCCGGCAAAAGTTGAATGATTATTAAACAAATATTAATTTAATAGAGTCCCTTTTATTGTTCTTTTAAACTTAGGGTAAACTCTTTTGTAATCTTTTATATTTATAGTAAAAAACACCTTTATTACATTAATGATGGCTTTTAAATACTTCTTTTCAGCCAATAATCTAGCTGTTATATTAAAAAACCGAAACCCTTTAAAACCACTATTAGAAAAATACTTTTTCATATCGTTTAACCAAAAAAGGGAATATTCAGATGCTTCGCCTTTGGATAGATTTACAGAAATATCGCTTGAATAAATTGCTAATTCGTCTTCAATAAATTTAAATTCTACATTATTATATGCCGCACGCAATACAAAATCGTAATCCTGATGTCGTTTATAATGTTCTTGAAACAGAATTTCTCTTGCTATTTTGGTGCTACAAAATATACTGCTAGTTTGAATAAAACCATCCTCAAGAAATAAGTATTCTGAGATATGAACATTTGGGTTAAAATGACTTGGTCTTGACCCTACAATATTGCCATTATTTTCTATTTTAACCTTAGAGAAAAATAAATTGTCTTTACCAAAAAGATTTACGTGTTCTATTATAGTTGAAACTTTATGAGAAAGCCACAAATCGTCTGCATCTAAAAAAGCAATAATATCTCCTTTTGCTTCCTTTATCCCTCTATTCCTGGTGTAAGCCCCCTTTTTATTTTCATAATTTCTTAACAATTTAATAGGTAGGTTTTCCTTATAATTTAAAACTACTTTTTGGAGCTCATCAAAATCATTTGAAAAATCATCAATAATTAATACTTCATAAACTGTTTTAGTTTGCTGCACTAATGAATCCAATGTATTGCAGATAGAAACAGAGTTATTATAGCAAGGTATTATTACAGAAATTAAATGATTCATGTTTTTCATTAAGGTTTTTCTTTTTTTAGTAACCTAACCGTATTATTAATTGTTTTTTATAGTATTTTCTACCAAGTCCCACATGCTTTCAATTTTAACCAATAACTCTTCTTTTTTTGTTTTTAATGTGTCTTGAATTTTTTCCTTGTTTTTAAAAACAAATTCAATTTTTTCTTTTATTTGTTCTTCATCAGAATCTAAGTTAAAAATCATATCCGTTTGTCCGAAATCCTGAAAGAGCATTTTATATTTATGGCTCCATGAAGTTGATAAACAAGGCACCGCCGAACTAAGAGAACTTGCAACACCATGAAATCTAGATGAGATTACTAATGCCGATTGAGAAATAACTCCTTTAACCTCCTTGGCGTTAATATTAGTTACTATTTCTATATTTGGATCTATTTTTTGTCTAATAGTATTACAGATTTTTAAATCTCCTTTTCCTTCATGGTTTAGCAAAAAAACATCCTTGTTTCTGTTTTTCAACTCATTAATTATTACTTTATAAAAGTTAACATATTGGTCAATTGAAGCATTGGTATGCGTTACCATTTTTCTATTAGGAATAATACAAACCTTATCTTTTAAATGCTTGTATTTTTCTGGAATTTCACCTAAAACCTTTAAGGTAAAATCTGGAAAACATTTTAGTTTACTTTTATTAACTAAGTGTTTTTCTATGTAATCAAACGAAATTTGTTCTCTAGCAATAATTAAATCAGCATATTTATCTAAAATTTCTACTATTTTTTTTCCATTTTTTGTTTCAAATGGACCTAATGCTTGAGGAAGAAATATAAGTTTTGATTTAGGGTTTTGTCGTTTTAATTTACCATAATAATTATTTATTAAATTTAAATAATTTTGTGTGGGCTTCCATTGGTCTGAAAATTGAAAGCCCCCAGCATCGATAACAACATCTACATTGTCTACTTTAAATTTGGTTGTAAAAAATGCATTGGGTAAATTAAATTTATTTAACCCAGGTGCAATTATTGATGAGTAAAGATAACCTAACTGTTTTCTTCTCTCAACTAAATTAAGATTACTCCTGTTTTTAGGCAAATGTGGTGTGCTAGAATTAAAAATTACTTTCGAACTAAGCTGTCTTTTCTCTAATTCCTCTATGATAGCAAAAAACATTAATTCTGCACCTTTATTTAGAGTGTTAGTCTCATCAATTTGTATTATCATATCTTCTTATATTGTTTAGTGATTTTTTTTCAGAATAAGGCACTAACGCGTTCTTATTTGGGTATCCATAAGCTATTAACATAATGGGGCGTTCGTATTTTTCTAACCTTAGAAGATTAGCTAGCTTTTTCTCATTTTTTTCTACATCTGGCCAATTAATTGGGCATGAACTTAATCCTAAGGTTTCTAGAGCAAACATAAAAGACATAGCTGCTAAACCCCCATCAATATATATTATATGACGATCTCTCTCAGAAAAATAAGCATTTAAATTACCTTTTAATACAATTATACCTGGCACGTTTTCTTTAAAACCAGTCATACCAATTGAACAATTGGATATCTTTCTAACCATTTCTGCATTATCGTATACCAAAAACTCAAAAGGTTGCCTATTACAGGCGCTAGGAGATTGATTTGCTACAAGAAAAGCTTTATCTAGTAAATCACGATCTACTTTTCGCTGCTCAAACCACCTAACGCTTCTTCTTTGCCTAGATAATTCATACATATCGTCGTAAGCAATTTTATTTTTGAAATCGCGTACATAAGGTTTACGCTTTACTTGATTGCTCTCATTCTTATTATTACTCTGACTGTAAATTAGTTTTGCTTTTTTTACTGTGCTTTCTGAATTATCTACAGCTAAAAAATACTCATCTAAAACATCTTTATACCAAAAATACTCTTGACTTAAATTAGATTTATTTTGTTGATTACTAAAATCTCTAAAAGCTTCTACCGTTTCAACTATATAATCACGTGCAAAAACGGGTCGTCTAGGAATCATTATAAGTCCTTTTTCTATTCTATGAATGTTTCTTCTTAATAAAAATTCAAAGTCATTATTATTTTTTAAACTGCTATAATAAGATGATTTGCCTGAAATTACTGACTGACATTCGCGGTAAAAACTTCTGGATAAAAAAACGTAATACAATACTGAAAAAAACCTATTCGAAGCACAAATTTTATAAATTATACTATTTACTGAAATAACATATTTCTTTATAAGAAGAAACATGCTTTTAGGTATAATTTTTTTTAAATAATTTTTCATTTAACTTTTAAATTTCTTTATAATTATAGGCAACCTAAAATAAACTAAATACGATTTAACCATAGCTAAAAATAACCACTTTGCCTTTTTTAGCAAAAGTATAGAAAAAAAATGAGCAACCGCGTAAGATATAATCGTGCTTATTGCTGCACCAATACCACCATACTTTGGAATTAAAACAAAATTAAGTATTAAATTAAAGGTCGCTCCTAGAATATGTCTGAAAATGGAATATTTATATTTTTCTTCGGCTAATATCCACTTACTAAAAACAGATCCTGAAAACACAAAAACAGATGCCCAAATATGAATTTTTAAAATAGTGGCGGCTTCGTTAAACTCTATACCATAAAAAAAGTTTATTAAGGGAGTCGCTATAAACATAAGAATCACAGCTATTAAAATAGATAAAAAAGATAAAAAATCTAGTAGTTTTTGTACCTCAATTTTAAAGTCTTTAAACGAATGTTTTGTTTCAAGTATTTTAGGGAAATATCCAGCAGCAATTGTTGCTGGAATAAAATACCATACTTCTGATATTTGAGCAGCTATGGAATATACCCCCACCTCTTCATAGGACCGCATCATTTTTAGCATTATTTGATCAATTTTTAAATAAAAAATGCTAGCAAAGGAAGAAAGTAATAAAAGATATGATTTTGAAGTTATCGATTTAATATACTTGAAATCAATTTTGAAATCATGAAAAATTGATTTATTCCTTCTGTATAAAATTAAAACAAAAATTAAAGAAGCCAATGTTGTATCTAACACAAATAATATCGCTATGTAATTAATATGAAATCCGTTAAGGATAAATATTATTTTTAAAACTGAAGATATTATTGAGGCCGTTGAAAACGCAATAAGATTGTTTTTACCTAAACTTATGGCTTCAAAATAAAATTGAATTACAGCAAAACTTTGATTTATTAAACCAAGTGAAAGAATACATATTAAAAACTTTAACTCAAAACTCGAAAAATAACTAAAAACAAAAACTCCTAAAACAATTATAAATGCAAGGCATAGTTTAATAGTAAATACATTTCGAAGAATTTTTACGCGATTATTTGGCGCTTGATGAATCTCTTTAACAACCATCCCTATTAAACCAAAATCTACAATTGGTTTTAAAAAGGCAATTATAGATAAACCGTAATTAAATTTACCTAAAAGCTCTTTACCTAAACACCTCGCAAATAAAATACTTACGGCAAGCGTTAACACAATTGTCACCGCTTTATTTAATAGTAGTGCAAAAGAGTTTTTATAATGTTTATTCAAAGGTTGTTTCTTAAAAAAATTTTTTATTTACACAATCATCCCCGCAGCCACAGTTTCATTAGTTGCATCATCAACTAAAATAATACTTCCTGTGGTTCGGTTTTCACGGTAAGAATCTGTCATTAAAGGTTTTGTTGTTCTAATTTTAACCTTTGCAATTTCGTTCATTTTTAGTTCAGCTTCGTCTTCCTTACGTTGCAAGGTATTAATATCTATTTTATAAACCAACTCTTTAATCATAGCTTTCTGTTGATTAGAGGTGTGGAATATACTATATTTTGCTCTTGGCTTAGATGGTGCATTGTTTAACCAACATAACATTACCTCAATATCTTGAGAAGCATCTGGCTTATTGTTAGAACGCACCAACATATCACCACGACTAATATCAATATCGTCTTCTAACGTTATAGAAACAGACATTGGCGCAAAGGCTTCATCTAGTTCTTTATCGAAAGCATCAATAGTTTTAATTTTACTTGTAAACCCAGAAGGCATTACTGTAACCTCATCGCCTTTTCTAAACACACCACTCGAAATTCTACCCGCATAACCTCTATAATCGATAAAACCTTCTCGTTGTGGCCTTAAAACGGTTTGTACAGGGAAACGTGCATCTACTTTATTTACATCGCTACTAATATGCATCGTTTCAAGTGTGTGTAATAATGGCGCACCTTGGTACCAGCTCATGTTTTCACTACGGTTTACTACGTTATCACCTAATAAAGCACTCATTGGAATAAAACGAACGTCTTTTACCAATAATTTTGATGAAAACTCCTCAAACTGACCTAAAACCTTGTTATAAGCCTCTTCACTAAAATCAACCAAATCCATTTTATTAACACAAACAATTATGTGTGGAATTTGTAATAATGAAGCAATAAAAGCATGACGTCTGGTTTGTTCAATAACGCCATGGCGTGCATCAACTAAAATTAAGGCTGCATTTGCTGTTGAAGCTCCTGTAACCATATTTCTAGTATACTGAATATGTCCTGGTGTATCGGCTATAATAAATTTACGTTTTGGTGTTGTAAAATAACGGTAAGCCACATCGATAGTGATACCTTGTTCGCGCTCATCACGCAAACCATCGGTAAACAAAGCTAAATCTACCCCTTCGTGTCCTTTTTGTTTACTTGTTTTTTCAATAGATTCTATTTGATCTTCAAAAATAGATTTAGAATCGTATAACAGTCGACCTATTAAGGTACTTTTTCCATCATCTACACTTCCTGCAGTTGTAAAACGTAATAATTGATTATTATCTAACATGTTAATTTTTCTTTTTTGTTGATTAGAACTGATTGATTAAAAATATCCTTGACGTTTACGGTCTTCCATTGCAGACTCTGAACGCTTATCGTCGCTACGGTTACCACGTTCTGTTTGACGCATGGTGGAAACCTCATCGGCAATTTTTTCTAACGTATCGGCATCAGATTCAATACCACCAGTAATTGTGATATCGCCTAAAGTTCTAAATCTTATTTTTTTGGTAACAACTTCCTCGTGGTCTTCTAATACTAAAAATTCAGAGTTTGGTATCCATGAGTTTTGTCTCCAAACCACTTCGCGCTCATGTGCAAAGTATAACGATGGAATTGCAAGGTTTTCACGCTTTATGTAATTCCAAACATCCATTTCGGTCCAGTTACTAATTGGGAACGCTCTAAAATGCTCACCTTCAAAATATTTACCGTTAAAAATGTTCCATAATTCCGGACGTTGGTTTTTCGGGTCCCATTGTCCAAAATCGTCACGGTGTGAAAAGAAACGCTCTTTGGCACGTGCTTTTTCTTCATCACGACGCCCACCACCAATAGCACAATCAACCTTGTTCGATTCAATTGCATCTAAAAGTGTTGTTATTTGAAGTGCATTACGGGTTGCGTTTTTACCTTTTTCTTCGGCCACACGACCTTCATCAATCGATTCTTGAACCGAACCTACAATTAAGTTTGCGCCTAATTCTTTTATTAAATCGTCTCTAAACTGAATAGTTTCAGGGAAATTATGTCCTGTATCGACGTGCATTAAAGAAAATGGTATTTTAGAAGGATAAAATGCTTTTTTTGCCAAATGGGTTACTACAATTGAATCTTTCCCTCCTGAAAATAATATTACTGGGTTTTGAAACTGTGCCCAAACTTCTCTTAAAACGAAAATCGCTTCAGATTCTAATTCGTCTAAATAGTTTAAATAATATTTACTCATTGTTCTTTAATTTCTAATTTATTTTTAATGGCTTGAAAAATAATTTCAACCGATTCTTCTACAGAGTTTAAATGCGAAACTTCAACCGTTGGGTTTTGCGGTGCTTCGTATGGTGCCGAAATACCTGTCATGTTCTTTATTTCTCCCGCTCTAGCTTTTTTATACAAGCCTTTTACGTCTCTTCGTTCGCATTCTTCTAAACTCGTGTTTACAAAAACTTCGACAAAGTTATCAGTTTTAACGGTATCTTCTATATTTTTTCTATCTTTTTCGTACGGTGCTACAAATGCCGCTAGTGTAACAACACCGGCATCGATAAAAAGTTTTGCTGTTTCACCAATGCGTCTAATATTTTCGGTACGATCCTCTGGTGTAAAACTTAAATCTTTATTTAAACCAAAACGCATATTATCACCATCGAGCGTGTAAGTGTGTACACTTAGTTTATTAAGTTTTTCTTCAAGTGCATTTGCAATTGTAGATTTTCCCGAGCCAGAAAGACCAGTAAAAAATATTAAAAAGGAATTATGTCCTTTTAATTTTTGGCGGTCTAATTTCCCGACTCTGTACTCGTGTTTTTTGATGTTTTTTTCCATCGTTTTAATCGTCTGCGTTTATCTAATCCAAAATCAATTTTATACCAAGCTCTTTCATGTAAGTAATACAGTCCCATTTTTGTTAAAACCTCAGCTAAACCAATACTTAATCCGGTTAACGGATTGCCAGAAACTATCCAAGCTATCGTCATCGTATCAATGGTTCCTATAACACGCCAAGTTATTGTTTTAAACAGATGGCGTTTTTTACTTTCTTCAATTTTTATTTTAAACCAAACTTGCTCGTGGCAGTAATACAAAATCATTTTTGTTACCACCTCAAAGGCTCCAATTTTTAACCCTGTTAATGGGTTGCCAGATATTATCCACGACAACAAAATAGTATCAATAGTACCAACCAAACGCCAGGTTATGGCTTTTGCAATATGCCTTTTATATACACTTTTAGCCATTGTTTGTAACTAAAAAGTAATTGTTTAATAAGTTTTCTCGGTTATAAACCATGGGCTGTTTAGTTCCTTGGTCTATTACGGCTAAACCAACGGCTTCGCAAATGGCTTGTCCTGCAGCGGTATCCCATTCCATGGTTGGTGCAAATCTTGGATACACATGAGCTTTACCTTCGGCTACCAAACAAAATTTTAACGAACTCCCTTTCGATACTATTTCTACTTCTTTTCCGTTTGTTTTTAAGCTTTCTACAAATTGTAAAGTATCGTCATTCATATGTGAGCGGCTACCAACAACTTTAATTTCTGAAGTATTTGCTTCTGCCTTATTAATTTCATCTTCAGCCTTAAAAAGCAAAGCATCAATAGCTGAATCTTGAGCTGAAATTATGGTTTTATAGGCTTTTGTTTGATCTACGTTTGTGTAATAAAGTTCCTTTGAAACTGGTACATAAATAATACCTAGTTTAGTATTTCCATTTTCAACTAAAGCAATATTTACAGTAAACTCGCCATTTTTTTTAATGAATTCTTTTGTACCATCAATAGGATCGACAATCCAGCATTGCGACCACGTTTTTCTGGTTGCGAAATCGATGGTTTTATTCTCTTCGCTAATTATTGGAATATTAGTTTCCTGAAGCTTTTTAACTATTATTTCGTTTGAAGCTAAATCGGCTTCGGTTAATGGCGACTTATCATCTTTAATTTCTATACTAAAATCTTTATTGTAAATTTTTAAGATTTCTTCTCCTGCTAATAAAGCAGCTTCAATGGCTAGAACTAAATTTTGTAACATAAAAATTTGCTTTAATATGTAATTTCTATTTTTCCTACCAATTTAATAGGGTTTAATTTTTTACAAAAATAGAATAATTGCGGTTTATTCCAATTTTTTATAGATTAATTATTTGCTAAATACCATTTTAAGGCTTGTTGTAAGCCTTCTTGTAAGTTAAATAGAGGATTGTATTGCAATTGATTTTTTGCTTTTTCGATATTAGCTAAAGAGTTTTTTACATCACCTACTCTAGTTGGTCCATACTCTGCACTAGCTTGCGAATTGGTAAACGCTTTAATAGTTTCCCATAGCTTGTTTATGCTTATTCTTTCACCAAAAGCTACATTGTAAACTTCGTGTTTATCTACTTCGGCAAAAAGTGCTTTTATATTGGCCTGAACTACATTTTCGATATAAGTAAAATCTCTGGTTTGCTCACCATCACCATTTATTTTTACTTCGGAATTATTTATTGCCCCTTTAAAAAACAACGGAATTACAGCCGCATAAGCACCATTGGGCTGTTGTTTTGGCCCAAAAACATTAAAATAGCGCAAACCTGCAATTTGTAGGTCGTAGGTTTTATTAAAAACGTTGGCATACAACTCGTTAATGTATTTTGTAACGGCATAAGGTGATAAAGGGTTACCAATTTTATCTTCAACTTTAGGTAAATCTGGATGATCGCCATAGGTGCTAGAAGAGGCTGCATAAACCATTTTAATTAATGTAGGTGATGCTATTGCTGCCATTAACATGTTTAGAAAACCCGTTACGTTTACCTCGTTTGTTTTTATCGGGTTTTTTATTGAACGTGGCACCGAACCTAATGCCGCTTGATGTAAAATAAAATCGACACCTTCTACGGCTTTTTGGCAGGTTTCTAAATCGCAAATATCGCCTTCAATAAACGTACAATTTTCCTGTTTAATAAAATGCTCAATATTACTTAGTAATCCTGTTTCAAGATTATCTAAAATAACCACTTGTTTTGCATTATACTTTAACAAATATTCTACGAGATTAGATCCAATAAACCCTGCGCCACCCGTTACCAAAAAGGAATATTGACTTAAATCTTGGTCGTGATATTTATTTTCGTACATATTTAAAGTCGTTTGTCAATTAAATTAACATCTAAAGTGCCTTTTACGTCGTAAAACACCGAATTTTCGGTTCTTATTTCTAAAAAATTCAGATTTAAAAAATCACTATGCGATACGCAATGAACAATAACATCGTAGGTTTTATTAATATTTTTTATTAAATCAATTCCGTATTCTGCTTTAACGTCTTCGAATGATGCTCTTGGGTCATAAACATCTACATTCATATTAAAATCGCTTAATGCGCGATACACATCAATAGCTTTAGTGTTTCGAATATCTGGACAATTCTCTTTAAATGTTATGCCCAACAGAAGCACTTTAGCTGTATTTATTTCAATATTACGCTTTACGGCTAGCTTTAATACTTCTGTGGCTACAAATTCGCCCATACTATCGTTTAATCGGCGTCCAGCCAAAATAATTTCTGGGTGATAACCTACTTCAAGTGCTTTTTGTGCTAAATAAAACGGATCGACGCCAATGCAATGGCCGCCCACCAAACCCGGTTTGTAGTGTAAAAAGTTCCATTTTGTAGCAGCAGCATCTAAAACCGCATGCGTATCAATATTTAAAAGATTAAATATTTTTGCCAGCTCGTTAACAAAGGCAATGTTAATATCTCTTTGAGCGTTTTCAATAACTTTAGCAGCTTCGGCAACTTTTATACTTGGAGCCAAATGCGTACCAGCTTCTATAATTGATTTATAAAGTGTATCGACAGTTTTACCAATTTCGGGCGTAGACCCAGAAGTTACTTTGATAATTTTTGTAACCGTTCTTGTTTTATCTCCCGGGTTAATTCGCTCAGGAGAATAACCACAGAAAAAATCTTTATTAAAGGTTAATCCGCTTACTTTTTCTAACACAGGAACACAAACCTCCTCTGTAGCTCCAGGATAAACGGTAGATTCATAAACTACAATGTCGTTGTGTTTTAAAACGCTTCCAACAAGTTCCGACGATTTTAATAAAGGTGTAAAATCTGGTTTATTATTTTTATCGACTGGAGTTGGTACCGTTACAATATAAATATTACAATCGGCAATCTCTGCTGGTATTGTTGTTAAGGTTAATCCGTTTTCCTGTGTGTTTAATACCTGCTTTAAACTACTTTCTTCAACCTCTAAAGTGCTATCGTTAGCATTTTTAAGTTCGTTTATTCGGCTTTCGCTAATATCGAAACCAAGAACCTTGTATTTTTTAGCAAATTCAACTGCAAGCGGTAAACCCACATATCCTAAACCTATTATTGCTATGTTATAATTCATCATTTAAACGTTTTGTAAACACTTTTCTAAACTTGTTCTCCAATGTGGAATAGAAATGTTAAAGGTATACTTTACTTTTTGCTTATCAAAAACACTAAAACTTGGTCGTTTTGCTGGTGTTGGATATTGTATTGAGCGAATTGGCAACACTTTTGTATTTAAATTTTTTAAATTGAAAATAGCCATTGCAAAATCGTACCAACTAGCAACACCTTCGTTACTGTAATGATACACGCCAAAAGCATCGTTATTTTTTTGAATAATTGTAATAATTAACGCAGCCAAATCTATCGCATAAGTTGGTGTTCCTACCTGATCGAAAACCACCCCAATTTCTGGTCTAGTCTCTGCTAAACGCAACATAGTTTTTAAAAAATTGTTACCAAACTCGGAATACAACCACGATGTTCGTAAAATATAATGCGCGCTACAGGTGTTTTGTATAGCTTGCTCTCCCAACAATTTGGAGTTTCCATACGCTCCTAACGGATTCGTTTTATCGGTTTCTTTATAAGGGAAAGATTGGTTGCCATCAAACACAAAATCAGTTGAAACATGTATTAATTTTACGTTATTTTGGTTACAAGCGACCGCTAAATTATAAACCGCTTTATGGTTTACTAAATCTGATGTTTCTTTATTAGATTCGCTTGTGTCAACATTTGTAAAAGCGGCACAATTTATACAAAATGAAAAGTTTTTGGTTTTAAATATAGCCTCAACTTTAGCTTTATCTGAAACATCGAAATCGTTACGAGAATAAAAGGAAAATTGATACCCTTCAAGGTTTTTAGTCAACGTTTTTAAGCATTGGGCTAACTGCCCATTAGCGCCAGTAACCAAAATTCGTATCATATCTTAGCCATTTCGAGCGTTGGAAGCACCAAATCTTTCTCTGAAATTATAAATTCAGATTCGTTTAGTTTCCAATCTATATTCAGATTTTTATCGTTGTAAATAATACCTCCTTCAGAAGCTTTATTATAAAAATTATCGCATTTATATGAAAACAAAGCTATTTCACTTAACACCACAAACCCATGAGCGAAACCACGAGGTACAAATAATTGTTTTTTATTTTCTTCGGATAGTTCGACCGAAACATGCTCTCCAAAAGTTAAGGAGTCTTTTCTTATGTCGACCACAATATCTAAAACACTTCCTTTAACAGCTCTCACTAATTTTGCTTGAGCAAAATCTCCTTTTTGAAAATGCAGGCCACGTAAAACACCTCTTGAAGAAAGCGATTCGTTATCTTGAACAAAATTTACAGCAACACCTGTTTTTTCTTCAAACGTTTTTTGATTAAAACTTTCAAGAAAATAACCTCTACTATCGTTAAAAACTTTAGGCTCTAAAATAAAACAACCTTTTAGTTTGGTTTCTGAAACTATCATTTTTTACTATTAAGTAATCCTAATAAATTTTTTCCGTAGCCACTTTTAAGTAGTGGATTTGCTAAAGCTTTAAATTCTGTTTCGTTTATAAAACCCATTTCGAAAGCTGCTGCTTCTGGAGAGCCAATTTTTAAACCTTGACGCTCCTCGATAACCTCAACAAACTGTGAGGCTTGCATTAGTGATTGAAACGTACCTGTATCTAACCAAGCGGTACCTCTATCGAGTACGCTTACGTTAAGTTTACCTTGTTTTAAATAGGTTTTATTTACATCGGTTATTTCAAGTTCTCCCCTATTACTTGGTTTTATGTTTTTTGCTATTTCTACCACCGAGTTATCGTAAAAATAAATACCTGGTACAGCATAATTAGATTTTGGATTATCTGGCTTTTCTTCAATAGATACGGCTTGTCCTTCGTTATTAAACTCAACAACGCCATAACGTTCGGGATCATGAACACGATAGGCGTAAATAATACCGCCTTCTGGATTATTATTAGCCTGTAACAACTTGCTTAAACCCGAACCGTAAAAAATATTATCGCCCAAAATAAGGGCAACTTTATCGTTACCAATAAAATCTGCTCCAATTATAAAAGCTTCAGCTAATCCGTTTGGCGCATCTTGAACAGCATATTCAAAACAACATCCGTATTTTTTTCCATCGCCTAATAAATCCTTAAATAGCGGTAAATCTTTAGCTGTTGAAATAATTAATATTTCCTTTATACCAGAATAGATTAATGTTGAAAGTGGATAATAAATCATAGGTTTATCGTATACCGGCATAAGCTGCTTACTAACACTAAGTGTTAAAGGATGCAACCTAGTTCCCGATCCGCCTGCTAAAATAATCCCTTTCATATATGATTAGCTATACTGTTTTTCGTAATAATTTTGATAAGCACCAGAGGTAACGCTTTTTAACCAATTGGCATTCGACAAATACCAATCGATGGTAATTTTTAATCCTTCTTCGAACGTAACCGAAGGGCTCCACCCTAATTCTCTATTAATTTTTGAGGCATCAATAGCGTAACGTAAATCGTGCCCTGGACGATCTTTAACAAATGTAATTAATTGCTCAGATGTGCCTTCCGGATTCCTCAATTTAACATCCATTTGTTTACATAATTCTTTTACCAAATCGATGTTTTTCCATTCGTTAAATCCGCCAATATTATAAGTTTCGGCGTTCTTTCCTTTATGAAAAACCAAATCGATTGCTATGGCATGATCTATAACATATAACCAATCTCTAGTATAATTACCATCACCATAAACAGGCAAAGGTTTTTTATTAATTATGTTGTTTATAAATAACGGAATTAACTTTTCTGGAAACTGATTTTGTCCATAATTATTAGAACAATTGGTTATAACAAAAGGTAAGCCATATGTTTCGCCATACGCTCGCACAAAATGGTCTGAGCTTGCTTTTGACGCTGAATACGGTGAGTTTGGATTATAAGACGTAGTCTCGGTAAACAAACCCGTTTCGCCCAAGGTACCATAAACCTCATCTGTACTTATGTGGTAAAAACGTTTGCCTTCAAATTTGTCCTTCCAAAGTTCTTTAAAGGCATTTAATAAGTTTAAAGTACCAATTACATTTGTTTTTACAAACGCTAATGGATCGGTAATGGAACGATCGACATGCGATTCTGCAGCTAGATGAATTACGTTGTCAAATTTATAGGTTTTAAAAAGCTCACTAATGGCAGGTTCATATGTTATATCGCCTTTTAAAAACGTATAATTTGGTTCGTTTTCAATGTCTGTTAAGTTTTCTAAATTTCCAGCATAAGTTAAAGCATCAAGGTTATAAATGTGGTAATTAGGATATTTTTTAACAAGCAACCTAACCACATGGGAACCAATAAAACCTGCACCGCCGGTAATTAAAACCTTCATATTATTTTAATGATAAGTTTTTACTTTCAGAATCTAGATATTTTTTTAAACCAAAAAGTAAGAAAAACAAAAATGTTAATCCAAAAATAATTAACGGCAAAACAAATTTCATTTTTTGATGCCACACACTTATATCGTAACCTGTTTTTGGAAAGCCTGCTAAAACATTTATAACGTCTTGTTGTTCCACCTTATTTGTGTTTACAAAACGTCTACGCGCTTCAAGATCTAAGCGTTTGTCTATAAGTTTAGTTTCATCTACAATTAAGTTGTTTGCTTCAGCATTACCCATATATAGGTTTGTATTACTTCCTGAAGCTGTCTGCCGTTTAGATTCATTCATTCTAATAGTTAAATACTCTGCTACTAAAGAATCTGTTTTCTTTACTTGAGTCTGTAAAGTTAAATCTTCATTGTCAAGGTTTTCATTTGATACATGAAGAAGATCGTATAAATAAGAGTTATTCGTTAGCTCCTTTGTAAATGCTTTTTCTATTTTTGTATATAAATGTTTATCTGAGCTCGCTACTCCTATTCTATGAACATTAAAATTATGTGGTGTTAATGACTCCTTATATTTTTCATAATTAGTTTCATCTCTAGAAACAGAATCTAAATTTTTATAAAAATCAGAATACATTTTAGCGATGTTATTTTCGTCCAAATCAGGTTCGATATAAAATCCTTTAAGTTTTGAAGCATCTTTAACAGATATCTTTAATACCTTGGCTAACTCCAATGAATCTTTATCCTCTGAAGCTAATTGATTAAATTGTTTAATATTTTCATAAACTTGTCTTGATGACTTAAAATTAGTTTCAATATACATATTGGCTCCATAAATTTGCTCAGAATTCATGTCAATTATAAAACCAACTACGGCTCCAATTAAAGCAGCTCCAACATACCATAAAAACCTTTTATAAATATGAAAAAGTAATATTAATAATAAATTATATATTAACTTAAAAACCTTTTCTATAAACTTGATAAACCGATTAAAAACAGAACCAATAACATTGAATAAAAGCCCTAAATCGACTTCTTCAGATTTTTGCGATGATGGTTGTAAATCTTTACTCATTTTTATTTTATATTAATTTAGTATTTGTTTTAAAATTGTTCTTGTTATTAAATAAGTTGGCCTAACTCCAGAGGTTCCTAAACCTCCCGATGCTAGAGTTGCTCCTGTTTCTAACGGATTATCGCTAGCGTAATAGGCATAACGTACTTTTACATCTGGACCAATACTTCCTCGTACTTTTGCAGCTGCTTGAATAGCTTTTTGATAATGCGCACCTTCCATTTCCAACCCAATAACCTGCCAAGTGGAGTTGTAAAAAAACTTTAAAATATCTTTATTTTGTAACGAGGTGCCTAAAACGGTAATCATAGAACCTTCGTAAACATCAACGCCTTGACCTTCTAAATCTTCTTTTTTAAGCTCATTTTCAAAAGGATAATTATCGGCTGTTCCTTCAAATATATGTGCAAACGGAATCATAATATCGCCTTTACCGCCTTCTAAAATCCCCGCTTTTCCCATTATGGAAACGGACTCAACATTTAAATGTATTTTTTTTCCTTTAACTTGGTAAGGTTTTAATAATTCGTCGATAGTTTCGTAAGCCTGCTCCCCAAACGCATAATCCATAACTAAAATAACGGGTTTGGTTTCTTTTAAAACCTTTTCTGAAATATCTAAATCAATTTTTGAAGCGTCAAGTTTTTCAGTATCGAAAATTTGAACATCAATATTTGCACCAGATGTATCATCAATATAAATCATACCCTTTTGCAAAGCTTCCTTACTAATTTTATTCCTTAAACTAGTGTTTTCACTATTACTTAAGGCCTCGTAAACCTGAAAAGCATCCTTTTTATTAAACTCTGTTTTTAAAGCACTAAATGCAAATAGTGTATTCATTACACTATGCATATTAGCACTAATAATATGAATTGGACGATTTATTAAACCGTTTTTATAAAGTGTTTCTTTTACTGCATCGGCCCAAATTTCTCCATGAATATGATGTCCAATACGCTCTCTAAGCACTGGTGTAAAAGTAACGGTGCGCTTATTGTTATTTACTTGTTCTTCAATAGCTAATTTACCAAGCCAGTATACAATGTGTAATAATCTTTCCGGTTGTTTTTGCGTGGCAAAATTATTATAAACAGCTGTTATCTCTCTAAAAGTTCTACCTAAAATATTAGCCGTATGTGTTATTGCTATTTCTCGTTCTTCTTGACTTAATTTCTTTTTACTTAAAACGGCTTTTTCAAGCTTTTCCCAATCTCGTGTGGTTAAACCTTCTTCGTTAATTAAAACCCGATTACTAATTTTATGCGATTCAATAAATAAAAAAGTAAGATGCGTTAAAATATCGTAAATTTCCGATCGCCCTCGCGTAATTTCAATATTCATTTGCTCATTATCGATGCGATAACAATTTCGGCGTCGTTTTTCGGGAATTATGGCTTTAAAATGCGAATCGGAATAACCTTCATCGCTGGTTAAATTTATAAACGTACATTCTTCAATGCCAGATGGAAGCCTGTCGATTACATATAACAATCCTTCTAATTCGGCTTTTTCATCGGCTATAGAACCATAAATTTCGGGGCGTAACGACAATAACGCCTGCCTTAAAGTTTCGCCCGAAATACCCATTGGTTTATAAAACCCACGATTAAAAAGGTGTCGCATTGTAATATACATGCGTTCTATAGCGTTTGAACTTTCCTGTGCTCTAGTTCTTCCTTGATGTTTTTTACTGTTCATATTAAGATTTAGTCGGATACAAATATAGTACTATTTAACTTAATTGAATTGAGGAAATTGGTCTACAATTTTGCGGTCGTTTGCTAGTCTTGGCAACTTATTTTGCCCTCCCAATTTACCAATAGATTTCATATACTTTTGAAAACCATCTTTTTTTACAGTTGTTATTTTTAAAGGTTGTAAAACATGACCTTGAATCAAATCAAAATAATAAGTATTTTGTTTTTGCAACGATTGGTCTATTTTTCTGGCTAATTTTGACAGATTTTCGGGTGCGTTTTCAAACTCTACAAACCACTCATGGTAAGGCAAACCTTGTTCAGGATTAATTTGAGGAGCTACCGTAAACTCTGAAACTTGAACGTTTGTTCCAGAAATAGCTTCTTGCATGGCTTGCTCTACTTCTTTACCAATTACATGCTCACCAAAGGCCGAAATAAAATGCTTTATTCTTCCGGAAACAATAACACGATACGGTTTTGTTGAAGTAAACTGGACAGTATCACCAATATTATATGCCCATAACCCCGCATTGGTTGAAATTAACATAACATAATTTACACCAACAACTACATCTTTAATTGTAATTCGTTTTGGGTTTTCGGTAAAAAATTCGTCGGCTTTAATAAACTCATAAAATATACCTGAATTTAATTGAAGTAACATGCCTTTTTCGTTTTGTTTATCTTGAAATGCAAAAAAGCCTTCACTTGCCGGATAAAGCTCTATACTATCAACTTTTCTTCCAATTAATTTTTCGAATTTTGCACGATAAGGTTCGTAATTTACACCGCCAAAAATAAACAGGTTAAAGTTTTTAAACACTTCGCCTACTGGTTTACCTGTTTTGGTTTTAATTTTTTCGAAATACATTTGTACCCACGATGGAATTCCAGAAATAACAGTCATATTCTCAGGCAAAGTTTCTTCAACAATAGCATCTACTTTAGTTTCCCAATCTTCGATACAGTTAGTATCCCACGATGGCAACCTGTTTTTTTGTAAATACTTAGGTACATAATGGGCCACAATACCAGATAATCGCCCTAACTGAATACCGTTTTGTTCTTTTAAAATGGGACTACCTTGTAAAAAAATCATTTTACCATTTACAAACTTAGCATTACCTGTTTCTTTAATGTACATTAAAATAGCATTTCTTGCTGCCTCAACATGCGTTGGCATGCTTTCTTTGGTAATTGGAATAAATTTAGATCCCGAAGTTGTTCCTGAAGTTTTTGCAAAATAAAGAGGTTTTCCTTCCCACAAAATATCGGGTTCGCCGGCTACCATGCGTTCTACATAAGGTTTTAAACCTTCGTAATCGCGCACAGGAACTCGCTTTACAAAATCGGCATGATTGTTTATGCTTACAAAATCGTGATCTTGACCAAAAACAGTTTTTGTTGCCGTTGCAATAAGTTCCTGAAACACTTTTTCTTGTGTTTCAATGGGGTTATTTGCCCATTTTTGTATGCTTTTATATACACGTTTTGCAAAAGGTTTTGCTAACGCCGATTTTAATGAAATCATTTATTTAAAATCTATAAAGTTTGTTGGATTAATTGGGTAGCCATCGTTCCATAATTCAAAATGTAAATGTGGACCAGTACTTAATTCGCCCGTGTTTCCTGAGGTTGCAATTACTTCCCCCGCCTTTACTAAATCGCCTTGAGACTTTGTTAAAGAACCGTTGTGTTTATAAATTGAAATTAAACCATGACTATGTTCTAAAATTATAACGTAACCTGTGTTAGCTGTCCATTCTGCAAAAATAACAATACCATCGGCGGTGGCTTTTACAGGTGTGTCTTTGGCAACCACAACATCTACAGCATAATGTTTTTCTTTAGCATTGTAATGCGAACTAATCGTGCCATTTACAGGAGGAAATAATACAAAGTTTGTAGCCGATATGGCCGACTCGAACAAATTGTATTTATCTTCTTTGTCGACTTTTTCTCTCAATAATGAATCTTCGATGCTTGGGTTTAAATCGACTTCACTTGCTTCAATTTTTATGGCTTCAACAATTGAATCTTTATTAAAATCTTCGGCACTTATATCTCCTTTTAATACTTTTTTAATTGATGCATAATAGGTTTCGTTAATAGCAATAACTTGTTGTAAAGAATCTGTTTTATAGTTTAATTCTGTGGCTTTCTTTTTTAAAGCTGTTGAAGAATATCCCGGAATGTATTCACGCAATGGTGTAAACGCAATAATTAAATAGGTTAACGCTATTAAAAACACCGAAATTATAGAACCTAAAACAAACACATTTAAACGTGTTAACTTAAACGATAAACGCTCTTCAAAAGTTACTTCATTAAGTACAAGTAAACGATACTTATCGAGTAATTTCTTTTTAATTTTTTTTGGTTTCTTTTTTTTAGTAGCCATAGTTAAACAAAAATAATAGAATTTATTAAATGCTCTGTGCTTTTAAGTAAAGTATAACGCCATAAAATCTTTTTAAATATAAGACTATGCTAAAATTATGTTTAAAACAATTTTATTAAAGTTTAATTAGTAACTTTGTGCTTTAAAATTTAATATTATGAGCTTATATATGTTACCATTAGTTATCGGTTGGCCTCAAATAGTTTTGATAGCCGTTGTAGTTTTGTTACTTTTTGGAGGTAAAAAAATTCCGGAGCTTATGAAAGGACTTGGTAGTGGTATTAAAGAATTTAAAGATGCTAGTAAAGAAGATAGTGCCGATACATCGAAAAAAGAATAATTTAGATTTATACCAATAATAAAAAACCAGCAGATTTGCTGGTTTTTTTTATTTTATTTCAATTGATTTTATAATGGACTCCAGTTCTAAAACATAGTTTCGTTTATCTACCGACGGCGCAAAGGCAAAGCCCTCAATAACCACCCAACGATTATTTACTTTATCTTCTATTGCGTAATTAATAAATGGGCCACCCATAAACGCATTTTTCACATCCCAAATACCTTTGGTTTCTAAGGTTGGTTTATTATCTAGAATAGTTTCACCATGAAATGGCGTATAAGCGGCTTCTGTTGCTAAATAAGAGCCTTCCACTGGACCTTCAATAAATTGTTTTCCAATAGAATCTCTAATGGCTATTATTTGATTAACTACACTATCGTTTCGTTTAATAGCATCGTATGGTAACTCGTAAAGCAGTAAATTTGTTGTTCCTGTAGTAATGTCTTTTCTAATCCAGAAAAAATTATCAGTTTCTTTCGCTATTCTGTAAATTGAAGAGAAATCTATAGTTAAACCTAATTTTTCTTCAATCGATTTATAATTATGAGGTGATTTTGCCATTTGTCTGGCGCGTTCGGCAAGTTCCATGTTATGAAAAACATCAACAATTTTAACTTCATTTTCTAAAATTAAATCAATGATTTCTTGTTTTGTTTTTCCCGATACAACTATTACCTTTTGTGGTTTCGCGTAAACATCGTCCTTTACAACAAACCCAGGAGCTTTATTGGTTTCAATTTTTAAAACTGTTCTATTTTTAGTTACAAAACCCGAAAAAACGGTTGGAGGAATTTGACTTATTGTAAATGTAGGTTCATCTTGTGGCAATCCATAAATAGGTTTCGCAAGCACGCTTCTAACAGCTTCACCAACACTTCCATTCCATAAATCGTTTTCCATAACCACCGACACATTATTAATAGCTCCAGAAGCATCGGCGATATAAATATCATTATCTGATTTCTTTTTATTTCCACATGACACTAAAAAAAATAATGTAAATGCTGATAAAATAATGTAACGTATCATTGTTTTAATTTTTTTTAAAAGAAGTTAGCTCTTGGCAATTTTAAGCTTCATTCCTGGTTTTAGTTTACTACCACCAATACCGTTCCAATCTTTAATATTTTGAATAGAAACGCCTGGAAATTTTTGAGAAATGCTCCAAAGCGAATCTCCAGATTTCACGATATAAATTGTAACTGGTCCAGAAATAGGTTTTGTTTGTGTTGTTGGCACCACCTTTTGCTGTGTTGAAACATGTGGTTTTCTAGGGTAAATAGTTAAACGCTGCCCAATACTTAAATCGTTGTTTCGCAAGCCATTCCAACGTTTTATATCGCTTACACGAACACCATACATTCTTGATATTTTACCTAAATAATCGCCCGATTTTACACGATAACGCACTTTTTCATCGGCATTTGAAAATTGTGGTAAAGGCTTTTCGCGTTTATTAAATTCGGCTCTAGCAAAGGCATAAATAGAATCTTCGTTAGTTACAAAAGCACCAACGACATCGCGAGGTAATCGCAACGTATAGTTTTCGTCTTTAATAAATGGAATAATATCTAATTTATAAGACGGATTTAAAAATTGAAGTTCTTCGATTGGTGTTCCGGTGACTTCTGAAACTTGATCGAGAGTTATCATTTCTTTTACTCGAACGGTATCGGTTTCAAAATAGGCTAATTCGGGTTTTATTTTTTTAAAACCGTGCTCTTCGGCATATTCAAAAATATACATATTAGCTAAAAATGCTGGTAAATAACCAGCGGTTTCACGAGGTAAATTGTGCCTAATATTCCAATAATTTTTATATCCACCAGAACGACGAATGGCTTTAGATACGTTTCCTGGTCCGGAATTATAGGCTGCCAAAGCCAAATCCCAATCGCCAAAAATGCTGTATAATTTAGCTAAATATTTTGCTGCTGCTTCGGTAGATTTTATGGGGTCGCTACGCTCGTCGACATAACTACTTACATCGAGTCCGTACATTTTACCTGTGCTAAACATAAATTGCCACAACCCAGTTGCTCCTACTCGAGATCTGGCACGTGGTTTTAAAGCCGATTCTACAATGGCCAAATATTTAACTTCTAACGGAATATCGTATAAATCCAGCTCGCGCTCGAACATTGGAAAATAATACGCACTTAAACTAATAAGTTTTTGAATGGAGTTTCTGCGGTGTTTTAAATAAGATTTGATTACACTTTCTAGCGACGGATTATACTCTACATTAAAAGGTGTTCTGGCATCGAGTTCTTTTAATCGTGCTTTTAAAGTATCGGTAGATAACTCTGGAAAATCGACAGCTTTAAAATCGAGTTCTGTGACTGATTTGTAAATGGTGTCAAACAAGGCATTACTATACAATTCTTCGAGCCATTTTTCATCTATTTGCGCTGCGTATTCATTATCAACAAACCCTTTTACTTCGGTAGAATCGGGTTTAACTTCTATTGTTTTTAAGGTGTTATTACTTCCATCAATAATAGAATCTGTAGTTTGAGAAAATCCTAAACCACACACAAACAAAACAATATAAAAACGAATAGCCATAAAATCGGTTAACATGTTAATCAACGACATTATGGCTAAATTCGTATTTTTTAAGGGAATTAAAAAACTTAAATTTAATTTTTTCCGTTTGCCGAATTCAACTGCATAGTAATGCGCTTCAATACAAACAAAAAAACATCCCTAAACTCCTTTAAATAAAGGTTTTATTTTAAAATTGCAGCTATTCCTGGTAATGTTTTTCCTTCTAAGCTTTCTAACATAGCGCCACCACCTGTACTAACATAACTTACTTTATCGTCGAAACCAAATTGCTTCACTGCAGCAACAGAATCGCCACCACCTACTAGTGAGAATGCTCCGTTTTTAGTAGCTTCGGCAATAGAATTTCCTAACTCAATAGTTCCACCGGCAAAACTTTCCATTTCAAAAACACCTAATGGCCCATTCCATAAAATAGTTTTACATTGCATAACCACCTCATGAAATTGTGCTCTCGATTTTGGTCCAGCATCAACACCTTCCCAACCATCAGGAATAACATTAATATCAACCGTTTGTGTGTTAGCATCATTACTAAACGCATCGGCAGCTATTGTATCTATTGGAATATGAACTTTTACATTTTTAGCTTCAGCTTGTTTTAAAATATCTAAAGCCAGTTCCATTTTATCGTCTTCACAAATAGAATTTCCTATTTTTCCACCTTGAGCTTTAACAAAAGTAAAGGCCATACCACCACCAATAATTAAGTGATCTACGGCATCTAAAATATTTTCAATAATTGTAATTTTAGAAGATACTTTAGCACCTCCTAAAATTGCTAAAACTGGTTTTTCACCTGTTTCTAACACTTTTTTAATACTTTCAATTTCTTGAGCTAATAACGTACCAAAACACTTTTTACCCTCAAAAAACTGTGCAACTATAGTAGTTGAAGCATGCGCGCGGTGCGCTGTACCAAAAGCATCATTCACGTAAATATCACCTAGTTTAGATAATTGTTCTGCAAAAGCAATATCGCCCGCGGTTTCTTCGGCATGAAAACGTAAATTTTCTAATAACAAAATTTGTCCTGGTTCTAATTTTGCAGCAGCAGCTTCGGCCGTTTCGCCAACACATGCTTTTACAAAAATAACCTCTACTCCTAAAATATCTTTGACAGTTTCAACGATATGACCTAACGAAAATTCATCTTGCACCCCTTTTGGTCTACCTAAATGCGACATTAAAATACAGCTACCACCATCTTCTAAAATTTTAATAATTGTAGGTTTTGCCGAAACAATTCTTGTGGTATCGGTTACCTCAAACTTATCATTTAAAGGCACATTAAAATCTACACGGATAAGTGCTTTTTTATTTTCGAAATTAAAATCGTTTATCGTTTTCATTATTTTGTATTTACTATTTTGTCCTACAAATGTAACTAATAAATAGCCTAATTAAAATGCGATTTTTCACGAAATCGATATAGCTTACAAAGATTTTTTTGAAATTAATTTTTTATAGGCATTTTTTATCGTTATAAGAATTAAAATTAATACAAAAAAATATGTAGGTTTGCTTATGCTATTTAATGAAATAATAGGACAAGAACATATAAAAAAGCACCTTACGCAAAGTGCCGATAATGGCCGTATACCACACGCCCAACTTTTTGTTGGTAACGAGGGCTCTGGTACTCTACCAATGGCTTTGGCTTATGCACAATACATACTTTGCAATAATACCAATGGCGAAAATACCGGAGGAAACGACAGTTGTAACCTTAAATTTAAAAACTTTTCGCATCCCGATTTACATTTTGCATTTCCGGTAACAACCAGCGAAAAAGTAAAAAAACACCCTGTTTCTAGTCATTATTTAGAAGAATGGCGAAAATTATTAAACGAGCAACCTTATGGGAATTTATTCGATTGGTATAAACTACTTGGTGTTGATAATAAACAAGGCCAAATTGGTGTAGATGAAGCTCAAGATATAGTAAAATCGTTATCGTTAAAAGCTTACGAAGGTGGTTATAAAATTCTTTTGGTTTGGATGGCCGAAAAAATGAATACTGCAGCTGCAAACAAACTTTTAAAACTTATTGAAGAACCACCAGCAAAAACGATATTTTTATTAATTGCTGAAGATGAAGAACAAATAATTAACACGATAAAATCGCGTTGTCAAGTTTTACATTTCCCGCCTTTAGCAGAAAACCACGTTAAAGACGCTTTAATTAAGCAATATAATATCCCTGAAGCCGATGCTATAAAAATTGCGCATCAGGCTAACGGAAACTACAACAAAGCTTGCGATTTAGTTTATAACGATAGTGAAGATATTCAATTTGAAAAGTGGTTTGTGTTTTGGGTACGTACTGCTTTTAAAGCTAAAGGCAACAAAGCCTCAATTCACGATTTAATTTCATGGAGTGAAGAGGTTGCAAAAACAGGGAGAGAAACTCAAAAACAATTTTTGAATTTTTGTTTAGATTTTTTTAGACAAGCACTACTATTAAACTATAATGCTAACAATTTAGTGTTTTTTGAACCTAGAAGTGAGGCTTTTAATTTAAATAAATTCGCACCTTACGTTCATGGAAACAATATTATGGATATTAGTAACGAACTTCAAGATGCTATTTACCATATTGAGCGTAACGGCAACTCTAAAATTATTTTAACAGATTTAAGCATAAAACTAACTCGTTTATTGCATAAAAAAGAGAATTAGTTTCCAGCTATTAACCATTCTTTTTCTTATAGACATAGATTATATTACAAATGCAGACTAATGTTTTTTATGTTTTGTTTTGCTGTTAAAAAAAGACCTATCAGGTTTAACAACCGATAGGTCAAATAAGTTTAATTTATATGTCTATTTTACTCGAAAGTATAAGTAGCTATATCCACTTCTGTAACTCTAAAATACCCATAAGCATAATTATCTGGGTTAGTTAGGTTAATACAATTTCCTTTTATAAGAGCAGCATTTGATGCAAATGGGTTGCCTGAGTTATAATACTGTTCTATTAAAAGTCTAATAAAACGATAATATTGCTCTGAAATGCCATATAGTTTAACTTCAACAGTATCACCAGCTTCAAATGGAGTCATGTTACTGTCTTCATCTTCTTCCTTTTCAAAAAAGTAGTATACCTCATTACCGTTTACAAATTCGTCTGAAACATCTGCAAAAAATGGAAACATATCACCTATTTCATAAAAACTTACTAAATAAAAGTTTTCTTCTTCGGCTGGATCATCAAAATAAATGTTTACTTCAGGCAATTCGTCATCAAAACCGTCTTCAATACTCTGATTAATTTGGTTTATACTTGAAACCTCCATTAAAGTTTCTGTGGCCTCATAAGTTTCACCATTATAGGCTACACTTAATTGGTAAGTGTTACCAATAATTGGTTCGAAATTATCAATGGAATACGAACCATTATTTTCATCTGTAAAAGAATAAACAGATCCACTATTCATATTCGTAACAGTTACCAAAGCGCCAGTTACACTGGTGTCTGTATCGGTACTAAAATAAGGTGAGGACATGCTTAATTTTATGGTTTGCTCACTTCCGGTTGTTCCTTTTTCCCAATCTAAAGAAGCTTCAATAACTAAGCGCGGTTCTGCTGTATTTACATCGACATCAATAACATCTTCACAAGAAGAAAGTATTAAACTTAAAGCGATAAAAATGACTGATTTATATATCTTTTTCATTATTTAAAATTTGAAATTGTAGGTTACTGAAGGAATTCGGCCGAAAATAGAAATTCTTGAAGCTTCGTTTAATCCGGTTTGGTTATTCTGATTAAAACCAACTGAAGCCGCATTACGACGATCGTACAAGTTGTAAATACCAAACACCCACTCGCCTTTCCAGCGTCTATCTGCTTTTCGTTTTGGAGTTAAAGTAGCCGAAATATCGAGTCTATGATAGGTTGGTAAACGATTCTCGTTACGATTAGCATAAGTAGCTATAGACAAGCCTTCATAATTATATTGCCCATTAGGATAAGTTACAGGGCGCCCCGTTTGAAACACAAAATTACTACTAAAACGCCACTTATCGTTTAATTTATAAGAACCTGTTAAAGACACATCGTGTGTTCTGTCGTAATAGGTGTTGTACCAATCTCCATTATTAATTCCTGGTCCTCCTGCATTTCCACCAAGCGCACGCTGTTCGGATTTTGATAAGGTATAAGCCAACCAACCGGTAAAATTACCCTTGTTTTTACGAAACAACAATTCTAAACCATACGCTCTTGCTTCACCGTTTAAAATTTCGGTTTCAATATTATTATTACCTATTAAATCCGATCCATCGATGTAATCTATTCTATTATCTACCTGTTTAAAGTAAGTTTCAAGCTCTAATGTAAAGGTGTTTTCTTTAAAATTTTTGTAATAACCCAATGCATACTGATTGGAAATTTGTGGCTTAATATACTGCCCACTTGGTGTCCAAACATCTAATGGCGTTACCGAGGATGTGTTAGACAATAAATGCAAATATTGAGCCGATTTTGTATAACTTGCTTTTATAGATGATGCCTTATTTAACTGATAAGAAACACCAAAACGAGGCTCGAAATTTCCAAATGTTTTTATGCTTTCGCCCTTTGAATAATCAGTTTCGCTTTCGACTTCACCGCGCTCGTAAACATCTAATTCGCTATTGTAAACAACCGGTTGGTTATTAATATAATTCGTCATAGTCTGTCCTCCAAGTCTCGAAAAAGTGCTAAATCTTAAACCATAATTTAGAGCTAATTTTTCGGTAATTTTATGTTCTGCACTCACATAAGCTGCGCCTTCAAACGCGCGTTTTTCGTCTAAAATTAAAGCATTTATCGAAGATGTTTCTGTAGAAGGATGGATTTCTCCTGGATTAACATTATAAGTTAAAGCGCTTACTCCAAAATCTAGTGTTAAATTGTTATTTACATAATAACCTAAATCGTATTTTATGTTGTAATTAACAATATCGGCATCCCAATCGAGCTCAATAAAATCAAGGACAATATTGTAATCGTATTTACTATAAATAAACGATAAATTAGAAAATAGTTTATCGCTAATAACATGGTTCCATCTTAAGTTTCCGGTAGCGTTCCCGTAGTTGTTTTCAATTAAACTTGATAGGTTAAAAACATCGCGACCAAAATAACCCGACAAATACAACTTATTCTTTTTATTAAGTTCGAAATTTGTTTTTAGGTTTAAATCATAAAAAGAAATTTTATCATCCTTAACATCTTCTATTAAAGGCATAAATAAATGTGCATACGAGGCTCTGCCTGATATTAAAAAGGAGCCTTTATCCTTAAAAATTGGAGACTCTGCAGTTAAGCGGCTAGATATTAAACCAACGCCACCGTTAAGCTCAAATTGTTTGTTATTTCCATCTTTTTGTCGAACATCGAGTACAGATGAGACCCGCCCACCAAATTTCGCAGGAATATCACCTTTATAAAGTTTAATATTTTTAATCGCATCAGTATTAAATACCGAGAAAAAACCAAAGAAATGTGAGGTATTATAAATTATAGCTTCATCGAGAAGCACCAAATTTTGATCGGCCGCACCACCACGCACATGAAAACCAGCTGAACCTTCGCCATTACTCGTAACACCAGGTAACATTTGTATCGATTTTATAACATCTACCTCGCCTAAAACCGCAGGCATTTCCTTAATAGTTTGAGCGTTAAGTTTAGACACGCTCATTTGTGGTTTTTTAATGCTTACTACTTCCGATTCTTCTGCAATTATAACAACTTCATCTAAAGAAGTTGCCGATTCTTGTAATTCGAAATCCAGTTTTTTATCTGCATTTAGCTGTATATTTTGAGAAAATGTTTGGTAACCCACGTATGAAATTACTAGGCCATAATCTCCTTTTGGGGCAGTTAGCGAGAAAAACCCGTACTCGTTAGTTGTAGCGCCAAAATTGGTGTTTTTTAAGTAAACAGTTGCTCCTAAAAGTGTTTCTCCGTTAGTCGCATCGGTTATAGTACCGCTGATACTAAATTTTTCTTGCGACAAGCACATAAAGCTCGTAAACAAGACAATAATTAAACTTAAATGTTTCATTAAAACTGTTCTTATTTTGATTTGATAAAGTTAGGTTATGTTTAATAAATAAAATGACATTTACCTTTATGTATTTATTAACGATAAAACATTGGTAAACACTTAATAAAGACGACCATAACCCTAAGTTTGTTACACTAATAATTAAAAAAAGACATAAAAAAAACCAGAAGCTATTAACTTCTGGCCTGATATTTTAAAATACTAAGCTTAAAACCTTATTCTGACTTATAAGAATCGTTAAGCGCATTTAATATTGTTTCGGTTAAATTGTTTTCTTCAGAACCATACATAACTGTTGCAGCTGCATCACTCGTTCCTAAAATATAAGTGTAACCGTTTGTTTTACCATAATCTTTAACAAAGTCTTTCACTTTACCAATAACAGAGTCAATTTCGGCTTGAAACTCCTGCGTTAATTGTTGCTGCTCAATTTGCATTTGCTGCTGTAATTGTTGTTGCTTTTGTTGTAAACCAGCCATTAATTCTTGCGCTTTACGTTGCGACGATTTTTGAGCAGTCGCTTGTGTAGATTGTACTTCGGCTTGAAATGCTTGCCCTATACTATCGGCTCTTTTTCTAAAAGCTTCATCTTTTAATTGAAACTTAGCTTCAACATCTTTTTTCTCTTGGTATTCATTTATAACTTCTCCGTTATCTACAAATGCTATTTTTTTTTCCTCTTGACAAGCAGTTAATGCTAAAACTGCAAAAGCAGTAAAAATTAATTTTTTCATGGTTTTATGAAAATTAGTTAGATCATTTTTTTTTAATCAAACAAATGTAATAAAGTAAGTTTTAGAATAACCGAAAATTATTCTGTTTTTAACAAATAAAGAAAACTTATAACACAATTCACTAAAAATAAAATTCCTTTATAAAAAACAACCCGTTTTAAAGCGTTTTAAGCCACTTTCATAAAAAAGACATATAAATAGTTATTGACCTTAAAATTGATTTAATATTTATTCTTAAAATAAATATTTTAGTTTTTTTCACTCAAAAACCACTTAAAAAATCCTAAAAAAAGGATTATTAGAAAAATAAATAAAAAATTGAGTGTTTTTAAATGTTGTAAAATTTCACAACCAAATTATCGTAATTTATTTTTTTACGACGTAAATTAAAGAAGATGTTTCTTTTGAAGCCAATGCTTTTACATTTGAAATTAAGCCGATAAAAAATCCTTTTATAAAATTCATTTTACCTGTTTTATATTTTTCCGAAAGCAGACTTACATAAAACGCATCGAACCACATGGGTTTAATTTGATTTAAACTAAAACCATAACGTTCCACTAAATTTTTAATTGAAGATTTATTAAAATGCCAAAGATGCCTTGGCACATCGTAAGCCGCCCAAAAACTTTTATAATGTTTAGCATCGTAACTTTTATAATTTGGCACTGCAATTATTAAAACACCATTGGGTTTTAATAGTTTTTTAAACAACTCTATATGTTCTTCGAGGTTTGCTAAATGTTCCAAAACATGCCAAAGCGTAATTACATTAAACGAAGCTTCTTGAAATTCTTTTAGTTTTTCAACATTAAAAACAGCGTTGTTTGTTTTTTTATTAGCAATGTCTCTTGCTTGTTCGTTAGGCTCTACTCCGCTTACCTGCCAACCGTTTTTTATAGCTGCACTTAAAAAATCTCCTGTGCCACAACCAACATCTAATAAATTTTTTTCTGCAGACACATGGTTGTTTATTAAACTCAACTTTTTATTTAAAGCATAAACACGAACTAAATGATATACTTTTTCAAAAAGATTTCGTTTAGCATCGGTATGCGAAATATAATCTTCGCTTTTATAATACTCCGGAAGTTTTTCTTTTGAAGGTTGCGGATGTGTTTCTAAAAAACCATAGCTTTCGTTTTCTAACAACTCGAAATCTTCACCAGAAACTGAATAATCTTTTACTTTTAAAATGATATTTTTCGATTGTTTTAGCACCACGAATTCATGAATATTATTAAAAATTTATTGTTTTTTAGATATTTATTTTCTGTTCCACGTGGAACACTTTTACTAATTTTTAAATTATCTACCCATATAAACCAATAAAACAGAAATATCGTTAGGCGAAACACCACTAATTCTTGATGCTTGAGAAACCGTTGTTGGCTGAATTTTTTTCAACTTTTCGCGAGCTTCAAAACTCATCGATTTAATTTTAGAATAATCGAAATCGGCTGGGATTTTTACATACTCTAATCGACTTAACTTATCGGCATTATTTTTTTCTTTAGCGATATAACCAGAATACTTAACTTGAATTTCAGTTTGCTCTATAACTTCACGATCTAAATGATGTTCTTGAATATATGCCTCAACACTTTTTACCTTTCTAACATCGTACATATCAATATTAGGGCGCGCAAAAATTTTAAACAATTTACCCGATTGATTAACAGGAGAAGAATTTTTAGACTCTAAAATCGGATTAATTTCTTCAGGTTTTACACTTGTGCTTTCGAAAAAAGAAACAAAATCTTTAGCAGACTCATGTTTTTGCTCCATGCGTTTTAATCGCTTTTCAGAAGCCAAACCTAACTCATAACCCTTAGGAGTTAAACGCAAATCAGCATTGTCTTGACGCAACAATGTTCTATATTCAGCCCGCGAAGTAAACATTCTATACGGCTCTTCGGTACCTTTCGTAATTAAATCATCAATTAAAACTCCAATATAAGCTTCATCCCTTTTCAACATAAAAGGATCTTTTTCTTGAACTTTTAAGCTCGCATTTATACCAGCCATCAAACCTTGAGAAGCCGCTTCTTCGTAACCCGTTGTTCCATTTATTTGACCAGCGAAATACAACCCACTAACCAATTTAGTTTCTAAAGTATGTTTTAATTGTGTAGGCGGAAAATAATCGTATTCAATTGCATAACCAGGACGGAAAAACTTAACATTTTCGAATCCAACAACAGAACGCAAAGCCTTAAACTGAACATCTTCTGGCAACGATGTAGAGAAACCATTTATATAATATTCTACGGTATTCCAACCTTCTGGTTCCACAAAAAGCTGATGACGATCTTTATCTGCAAACCGATTAATTTTATCTTCAATAGACGGACAATAACGAGGCCCTAAACTTTTAATTCTACCATTAAACATTGGCGACCTATCAAAACCCTCACGAAGCAAATCATGCACCAAAGCACTTGTATACGACATATGACAAGAACGTTGCTCTTTTAATGGTTTTGTAGTGTCTAAATATGAAAATTTCTCAGGGTTTTCGTCACCAGGTTGCTCAATCATTTTAGAAAAATCTAAACTTCTACCATCAACCCTTGGCGGAGTTCCTGTTTTCATTCTACCGGAATCGAAACCTAAATCAACCAATTGCTCAGTAATTCCAGTTGCCGCTTTTTCACCAGCTCTACCTCCACCAAAATTTTTATCTCCAATATGAATTAAGCCATTTAAAAAAGTACCGTTTGTTAACACCACAGATTTACCACGAACCTCAACACCTAAAGACGTTTTTACCCCAACTACCTTATCGCCTTCAATAAGCAAACCAGACACCATTTCCTGATAGAAATCTAAATTCTTTGTTTGCTCCAAAAGCATTCGCCAATCTTCAGCAAAACGCATTCTATCACTCTGCACTCTCGGACTCCACATTGCAGGCCCCTTAGACTTATTTAGCATTTTAAACTGGATTGCAGACGTATCTGAAACAATGCCACTATAACCTCCAAGCGCATCAATTTCACGCACAATTTGCCCTTTAGCAATACCACCCATGGCAGGATTACAAGACATTTGAGCAATGTTTTGAAGATTCATAGTAACCAATAAGGTTTTACTTCCCATGTTGGCGGCAGCCGCAGCAGCTTCGCTACCAGCATGACCTGCACCTACAACAATAACATCATAAACTTCGTTAAACATATCGTGGAAATTTGAAGTGTTCCACGTGGAACACTAATAATGAATATACTTTAAAATTAACTAAACTTCTGATTATAAAGCTCTAAATAGCTATCTTCTTTACTTCGCATTACCTTAGCATCGTCATCGGTTTTATCTTTATAACCACAATAATGCAGAATACCATGAATGATTACGCGCTGCAATTCAACATCAAAAGAAACATTAAAATCCTTTGCATTATCTGCAACTCTTTCAACAGAAATAAAGATATCTCCAGCTACTTGTTTACCTACAGAATAATCAAAACTAATAATATCGGTTAAGGTGTCATGATTAAGAAACTCAACATTTAATTTATGCAAATATTCGTCATCACAAAACACATAATTCACCTCTTCTAATTTGTGGTTTTCTAATGTAATGGTTTCTAAAATCCACTTAGAAACATCTTCTTCAGAAGACAATTTAAAATCGGTTTCGTAATTAAAACTAATCATTGGTTTGATTGAAATATTCTTGTACTTTAACTTTATAAACAGGCTGCAAAGGTAATGCTTGTTTGTTTAATATTTCAGTAGTATTAAAATATTGTTTTGCGGTAGGAATTTGATTTGAAGTTGTGTTTTTAAACTGATTAAAATTAGCTTTAGATTGCCTTTTATTGTCTTCTTCTTGCTGATGCGTCGCATTCTCCAATTTTAATAATTGATGCTTTAATTGCATCATTTTTTGAAGCGTTTGTTGCGTAAATCCTTTATTCAATAATTCCATTTCAACGTTTTCCATCTGGCGTACTAGATTCCTTGCGTTTCCTTTTAAACCTTCCTTAGCAATACGATCTTCCAGTTCATTTCTAAGCTTTTGTTGTTCTTGGTAAATTTGATAAAGCAGTCCGTTTAAATCTTCATTTGTACCTTCACCTTCACCTGGTTGCTTCTGCCCATTCTTTCCGTTTTTACCTTCTCCATTATTTTCGCCACCATCATTTTCTCCACCAGAACCCTGAGAACCTTCACCCGGTTTTTGTCCTTCTCCAGGCTTTTTTCCCTCACCATCTTTAGGTTTTCCTTCTCCTTTTTTCATACCCTCCTCCATCATTTTATTAAGCTCTTCTTGGCTCATAATAATATCTGGTAATTGCATATCGCCACTACCTCCTTTTCCTGCAGACATACTCAAACTCTCTTGCATATTATCTAAAACATCACTTAAAAAATCGGCTAAATTGTTTGTTGCAGTGATGGCGAACTGCTGGTTAGAAACACCTTGATACACTCTATTATCAGCAAAGTTTTCTAAACTCTTTTCCATGTTATAATACACTTCTGAAATTTCTTTATTAACCTGTTCGGACAACTTAGGATTACGAAGTGACAGCGCAAACAAACTATCGTCTACATGCTCGAAATGTTCCAATAAATTATGTTGCTTTTTTAAATTTGAAGCAAAGCCATTTTCGTTAGTCTCGGACGATTTAAACAAGTTCATTAAATCCTCTTGATCGAAAGAGAACAACACCAAATTATCTAAAATTTGCCGAAGCGCATCAACATCTTCCTGCAATTGTTCACCACCAGAACTTTGCATTGCTTCCTGCATACTTTGGCTCATTTGCATCATTTTTTTTGCAGCCTTCTTTTGACTTTCTTGAGCCTTTTTTAAATTTTCATCTGTACTGTTTTGTTGCTGCTTTTTATTATCTGAAGCATTCTCTTGTTCTTTCTTTTCTAATTCCTCGGATGCTGTTTTTTGATCTTGATCAACTTCCTTTTCATCTTGTTTATCTCTTGGAATATCAACCGGCTTTTTTAAAGATTTACTCTCTTCTTCTAGGTCTGAAATTTGCTTTTTATACGCTTCAAATTTCTTGTTTAAAGCCTTCTGTTTTTCAGTTGTATTTTGTTCTTTGTTTTCGTTAGAAAGCTTCTCTTGATCGATAGCAAGTTTCATTAAATCTTCTTTTAACTGATTTAATTTCTTTTCAACATAATACCTTTTTGTTAACTCTAACAACTGCTCTAAACTTCGTTTTTTATTCTTGTTTTGCTTAGCTAGTTCTTCAAGCTTTTCGGTTAATTTTTCTTTACTAATTTTATCCTGCATGCGCTCTAACTCTTTTAGCAAACGCTCGTCTTTTTTTAACCGTTCTTCATTTTCATCAAGACGTTTTTTTAAAGCTTCTTTAAACGGATCGTCTTGTTCTTCCTTTTGAAACTCATCAATATTATTTTTTAATTTATTGTTGAAATGTTTCATCATTTCATCTTGTTCTTTTTGTCGCTCTATAAACGATTCTAATTTCTTTTTATCATTAAAATTAAGATCGTTTTTTTCCTTTTGAAGACGTGTAATTTCCTCTAAACTTTTTTCTTGCAACTTAAACTTCTCAACAGACTTTTGTAAATCGTTTAAAGTTTTACCTTGCTGCTCCAAATTACGATTGTTCTCTTCTTCTTTAGTCCGTTTTCTATACGTGAAAACGCCACTTTTTATTTGCTTAAAATTATGAACCGCATCGTTATCGAAAACCTCAAAATAAATACTGTAAGCTACGCCTTCTTCAATATTTAAATTATTTGGAAATGCTGTAACAAACTCAGAAAAATTAGTACCAGAAACACCTAAATCTAAAGTTTCTTTCTTATTAAAACTATCAGATGGATAGTAAACCATTTGCGCTTTACGCAATCCGTAATCGTCGGTTAATCTACCATGAAAATAAAGTGATTCATTATCTAAACTATCTTGTTTAACTTCAATATTAATTTCAGGGTAAGCATCTTTAATAACTTGAATATTGAAGTTTAAATTTTCGTAATTTTTTAAATCAGTATTGCTTGTGCTTAAAGTATAATTGATGTTATTAAACATACGTTTTGAAGCCTGAAAAGAATTATCACTTTCCTTAGAAAAGGGAATCGTATCATTTGAAAACAGGGTCACCGAATTGGTCGCTTCGGTAATTAATTCCCACGTTACTTTAGTGCCTTCCGGAACCAAAGCATTTCCAGAACTATTTAAAATTTCATCCTTTTTATTTGTGTAATCAGGATAGTCCAAATGCATTTTAAAATTAACAATACTTGGTGTTTTTACCACATTAATTTTATAAGGTTTAGAACTCACATCGTTTGCCACTAACCCAAATTCTATATCCTTTTTTGGTTTGGTAAAAACATACTCGAATTCCCCATTACCTTTTTGCTGTAAAAAATAGGTTTCGTTGTTATACAAAATTTCCATTGTTTCAGGAACCACTTCTCCAGCAGTTCTAACCAATAATTTAAACGCTGTATTTTCAACAGCCGTTAACTTATCATTAATCACAAAAAATTCGAAAGGTGCCGGAGGTGTATAAGCAGTTTTATAATGCACTACCCTATTGTAACTCTCGTTAAACCAATTAAAGTTACCAGAGAAAAACGACAATAAAATAATAGCTATTGGAATTGCTGCATACTTTAAATACTTAACATTGTTTTTAAAATTAACAGCGAGTTTAAACGGCACTGGTTTTAATTCTACAGACTTTTGATCGATACCCGCTAAAAGTAATTCCGATTTTGATTCGTTATTTTCAAGTTGAAAAATATTAACCAATTTATCGTTAACCTCGGGAAAATGTTGTCCAATAATTTTTGAAGCATCTAAATAATTAATGCCTTTTTTAAGTTTGAATAACTTCGCCAAAGGCAAAAGAATAAATTTGAAGAGTAACCCAGCTTCAACAGCAATAAAAAGCCAAAATAAAATGGTTCGTGCATTTGTGCTTAACCACAAAACATGTTCAATAAAAAGCGTGAATAAAAAATACAATAAACCAATAGCGAAAAACAGGATAACACCTTTAAGCAATTCGTTGGTATAATACCTTTTTATAAAGGCTTCAACTTTGTTTTGTATGTCGTTAAAATTTGTCATGATTTGGGTAAAACACTATAAATTACTAAACTACAATTTTATTTTTTACACGCATCATAATTAGCTGTTAATTGTATCTTTGCAAAAAATACTGAAGTTTAAAAAATCATAATAAAACATGACAAAAAACGTTCGTGTGCGTTTTGCACCAAGCCCAACCGGTCCACTACATATTGGTGGTGTTCGTACAGCATTATTCAATTATTTGTTCGCTAAAAAACATAACGGAACTTTTGTTTTACGTATTGAAGATACCGACCAAAACCGTTACGTAGAAGGTGCCGAACAATACATTATTGATGCCTTAAACTGGTGCGGATTTCCTTTTGATGAAGGCCCAAACATAAACGAAAAATTTGGCCCATACAGACAAAGCGAACGCAAACATTTGTACAAGCAATATGCCGATGAATTAATTGCATCGGGCAATGCATACTATGCTTTTGATACTGCCGAAGCATTAGACAAACATAGAAAAGAGCACGAAGCTAACGGTAAAACTTTTATTTACAATTGGCATAACCGTTTAAAACTAAATAATTCATTATCGCTTAGCGCGGAAGAAGTGCAAAGCAAAATTGCAGCTGGCGAAGATTATGTTATACGATTTAAAAGTCCGCAAGATGAAACTCTACACTTAAAAGATATTATTCGTGGCGATATAAAAATTGATACTAATATTTTAGATGATAAAGTTTTGTTTAAAAGCGATGGTATGCCAACCTACCATTTAGCAAATATTGTTGACGACCACTTAATGGAAATCTCGCACGTAATTCGCGGTGAAGAATGGTTACCAAGTTTAGCATTACACATTTTACTTTATCGTGCTTTTAATTGGGAAGCTCCAGAATTTGCACATTTACCATTAATTTTAAAACCAACCGGAAAAGGAAAATTAAGCAAACGTGATGGCGATAAATTAGGTTTTCCTGTTTTTCCTTTAGAATGGAAATCTCCAGAAGGCGACATCTCTAGAGGTTACAAAGAAGATGGTTATTTCCCAGAAGCTGTTGTAAACTTTTTAGCATTTTTAGGATGGAATCCAGGAACCGAACAAGAACTTTTTAGTTTAGAAGAATTGGTTGAAGCTTTTAACTTAAACAAAGTAAATAAAGCTGGTGCTCGTTTCGATCCAGATAAAACAAAATGGTTTAACCACCATTACATGCAAGAGCAAGACAATTTAAAACTTGCAGAAGCGTTTAAAAACCATCAAGAAGAATTAAAAACTATTGATGTAGACTATATTGAAATGGTTGTAAGTTTAGTAAAAGAACGCGCAACATTTATAAACGATTTCTGGGGCTTATCGCACTTTTTCTTTACATCGCCTTCAAACTACGATGAAAAGGCTTTTAAAAAGGCTATAAAAGACGATACTGCCGAAATATTAACTAAAGTAAAAAGGATTATAACACATATAGACGATTTTACCGTTAATGCTTTACAAACCGATATTAAAGGCTGGATTACAGACAACAATATTGGTTTTGGAAAAATTATGATGCCTTTACGTTTAGCTTTAGTTGGCGCCTTACAAGGTCCTGATGTTTTTGAAATTATGTTTTTAATAGGCAAAAACGAAACTGTAAAACGCATTGACAACCTCATTGAAAAAATATAATATAAAACAAAAGCCTTGAAAAACATCAGGGCTTTTTTTAAATCCTCACATTTATGAAAACATTATTTTTAAACCTATGCCTAGTTATTTTAACCATTACTAACATTAATGCACAAACCAATCAATTGGAATGGTTAGATATTGAATTATCAAATTACGAATATCCGTTTACTGTTAACGTTTTAGATTTAAACATCCAAAACCAAGATTTAAAAATGGCTTATATGGATGTAAAACCAGAAAATTACAATGGTAAAAACATCGTACTTTTTCATGGTAAAAACTTTAATGGAGCATACTGGAAAACTACCATTAATAGTTTAGCATCGGAAGGTTATCGAGTAATTGTTCCAGACCAAATAGGTTTTGGTAAATCATCAAAACCAAATCATTTTCATTATACATTTCAGCAATTAGCTCAAAACACAAAAACATTATTAGATAGTTTAAATGTGAAAAAAACAGCCATTTTAGGTCATTCTATGGGTGGTATGCTTGCTACTAGATTTGCTTTAATGTATCCAGAAACTACAGAGAAATTTATTTTAGAAAATCCAATTGGTTTAGAAGATTGGAAACTAAAAGTACCTTACAAACCTGTTGAGTGGTGGTATAACAACGAGTTAAAAAAGAGTTACGAAGGCATTAAAAAATATCAGTTAGTTAATTATTACGATAACAAGTGGAAACCAGAATACGATCAATGGGTTAACTTATTAGCCGGTTGGACATTAAACTCTAGTTACGAAACTATTGCGTGGAACAATGCGCTTACCTACGATATGATTTTTACACAACCTGTAGTGTACGAATTTAAAAACATTACCGCTCCTACTCTATTAATAATTGGAACTAGAGACAGAACCGCTTTAGGAAAGCCATTAGTTACAGAAGCTGTTAGAAAAACCATGGGACTTTATGCAGAATTAGGCAAAAAAACGCAAAAAGCAATTCCAAATGCCAAATTAGTTGAAATTGAAAACGTGGGACATTTACCACATATTGAAAAGTTTGATAGTTTTATAAAGCCATTAAAAACTTTCTTAGCAGAATAATATTAAAAAGAAAATTCCTTTAAAGCTTAATGCTTTAAAGGAATTACCATATTCCAAGTATTTTCAAAACTCCAAGCTTTTGGCCCGCTACCAACAGCAGCAAATAAATGTGTTGGTTTTCCATCTTCAACTAAAACAAACGGACGCTCAAAGTGATTTTGATGCGTAGTTGTACCATCTTCCCAAAGTATATTTCGGCTATAGGCTTTTACCTTGTCGAATAAATTCCAGGTTACACCATCTTTAGACCAAATGTGAACACCGCCACCTTCTTCTCCGCAAATTAATCCGGAGCGGTCTTTTATAACGCCTTCATATTTATCGCCTGCCCACCAAATAAATGGGTCTTCAACATCAATATGGTTGTTATCTGGTGTTTCAAATCTAAATACAGGTTCTTCGCTTAAACGCTTGTATTCGCCTGTAGGGCTATCTGCCATAGCTACACCCAATAATAAAGGTGGTTTTGGTGTCGCCGAAGACTTATACATTAATAAAATTTTTCCCGTTTCAGGATCTACCGCTGGAGATGGATTAGATGTTATTGTAGCATCCCAATGGCCTTCTCTAGGTTCAATTACCGGTTTATCAACACGTTCCCATGGTCCAAAAACCGAATCGCTAATGGCCAAACCTACGCGCTTATTTAACCATGCTTGGTTCCAATTATAACCTTCTGGTTTGCGGTTTTCTTTGGTAGGCATATCGAAATCGTAAGTTGTACCAAAGTGATATAATAAATATTTGTCTTTATATTTTACTATTCTTGGGTTATGCGTACACATACCATCGAAAAACGCTTTACCTCTTGGAGGTAAAACTACTTCTTGAAATTTATAAGGACCAACAGGTGTATCGGCAACAGCACGAACAATTTCTGAGTTTGTAACCCAATTACCAAAACCAACATCTTTAGACCATCTTGAGGCAAACATATGGTATTTTCCATCTTCACCTTTTATAACAGACGATCCCCAAATCCAGTAATTATCATCACGAAAACCGCCGTTTTTTGGAGCTGGTAAAATTTTATCAATAAATGCTTCTTCTTTTTTTGGTGCATCAACACAGTTTAATAAAGGAAGAGATGCTAAGGCTGCTGTGGCTTTTAAACCTGTTTCTAAAAATGTTCTTCTTTTCATAAATAAATTTTAAAACATCACGGCGGCACCTAAAAATATTTGGCTTTGGTTCCCTTTAAAACGAGAATCGCCTCCAGAAGTTTCTAAATTTTGTTTTTCTAATTTGTTAAAAATATTTGTGAATCCATAAATATACTGTGCTTTAAGCTTAAAATTTCTAATTCCAAGCGAAGCACCAATAACACCATTAATGTTAAACTGAGAGATATTTACAATATCTTCTGCCATTAAATTATTATAGTTATTTATGTAATATCCTTCTTGTGAATCATCGACAAGTTCTAGTTTACTATTGTATTGAAACATAGGGCCGACGTCGACATTAAAATAATGAGAAAAAACCTTAATATGTATTAATAAAGGAATTTGTACAGCAAACAACTTATAATCTATAAACTCGCTTTCTGTGCTTGCACTAGTCGGTCGACCTAAAATATTAACATGATTTTCAGATAGTTGCATTCCAAAACCTATATTATACCATTTAAAAGGAATATCAACAGTTGCTGCGGTTCCTCCTAAAAATCCATTGCCTTGTTCGATTTCAAAATTACTGGTTACAATATCAAATTTTGTAATCCCTCCCATTAAACCAATACCGTTCTGGATCCGTTGATTTCCTCTTTGAGAAAAACTTTTTGTAACAAAACATGTACAAATAGCTACTAATATTATAAATTGGTTATGTTTCATGGATTGAGAGAAAATCATCCCAAATATAACATTTATTTTGTACCTTAATTTTTTAACCATGTTTAAACCTTAATTATTATGAACTTCGTATTTATTCCCATTCTTTTTATTGGAATCGTAATTTTAATCTCCTCTATTTTTACTGTAAAACAACAAACCGCTGCTATTATTGAACGTTTTGGTAAGTTTCATAGTATACGCCAATCCGGACTAAAATTTAAAATTCCTTTAGTAGATAAAATAGCTGGTAAACTAAGTTTAAAAATTCAGCAATTAGATGTTATTGTTGAAACTAAAACTTTAGATGATGTATTTGTTCGCTTAAAAGTATCTGTACAATATCGCGTGCTTAGTCAAAAAGTATACGATGCATTTTATAAACTTGATTATCCGCACGAGCAAATTACAAGTTATGTGTTTGATGTAGTTCGTGCCGAAGTACCTAAAATGAAACTTGATGATGTTTTTGTTAAAAAGGATGATATTGCTTTGGCTGTAAAAGCCGAATTAAACGATGCCATGTTAGAATACGGTTTCGATATTATCAAAACACTTGTTACAGATATCGATCCAGATGCACAAGTAAAAGCTGCAATGAACCGAATTAACGCTTCAGAACGTGAAAAAACAGCCGCTCAATATGAAGGTGATGCTCAACGTATTTTAATTGTAGAAAAAGCTAAAGCTGAAGCTGAAAGCAAGCGTTTACAAGGGCAAGGTATTGCAGACCAACGCCGTGAGATTGCTCGTGGTTTAGAAGAGTCGGTTGAAGTTTTAAATCGTGTGGGTATAAATAGCCAAGAAGCTTCTGCCTTAATTGTTGTTACGCAACATTACGACACGTTACAATCGCTAGGTGAAGAAACTAATAGTAATCTTATTTTATTACCTAATTCACCTCAAACAGGTAGTAACATGCTTAACGAAATGGTCGCTAGTTTTACAGCTAGTAACCAAATTGGTGAAGCTATGAAAAATGCCAAAAAGAAAAATAACAGCGAAAACGAAGACTAGATTTTAATATAAGCCTTATAAATTTAAAACAAGGTTGTTTGAAGCATTTCAAACAGCCTTTGTTATTTTATTGCAACTATGATTTTTTAAATTTCATAGTTGTTTTTTCTGGTACCACTTCCCTACTTTCCTTATTATTTATACTTCCAGGAAATGTTAAAGATGTACTATTAAAAGTAGTTCCAAAATTTACATTTGCGTTATAAACTTGCCTTACTGCATCTTCAACTTGTTCTTTTGTTAATTCTTTTAAAGGATGAATAAAAACAGACCACAATATACCATCTGACACCGCATATTTAACATCTAAAGCAGTATGAAAATTAGCAACTAAAGCAGCTTTTATAAGTTCGTCGTTTAAATTATTAGCATCTGTTATTGGAGAAATTATACGCATCCTATTATGGTTTTCATCTGTAACAGAAAGCATTGGTACTTGATTTACGAAAAATTCCCAACGTCCAGATTTTCCATTAATAGAATCGCTTACCGAAGTATATAATTCATGCAATGTTGCATTTGTCATACTTTGCGAAAACGATAAAAAAGGCAGTATTAAAAGAAGGAAAGCTAATTTTCTCATTTTGTAAATTGTTTTAAACTTAGTCGAAAACGATTTACATTTCTTAAAAAAAAAGAGCCTTAATTAAACTGGTAAATGTACTAGCTTAATAAGGCATCTTTTCACTCTAAATTTTAATTGTTGTATTTGCTAATTAAATTCTTTAAACTATTTCGGTAATTTTCTAATTCTTCCGTATCAAGTTCTCCTTTATTAAAGTTTCCTTTTGGTAAAGTGCTTCTACTCTCATCTAAATACTTTTGAAGCTCTGGATAATTGTCTTCAATAGTTCTTGTTAAAGTTGCTATTTCTGTAAGTATCTCGCTATTTGCAGTTTTCATAAATTATATTTTTTGTTTTCATATAACTTATAAAAAATATAACACACTTTGTCTTAAAGAGTTGCTAAAGTTTTAAGAATCTTGATCCTCTTCATTTTTATGCAACCAAGGTTTGTAATTTTTATAAGCAGGCCCTTTTAATTTAGACCGTTTTGTACCAATAGAAATTACTTTATAATCTTCTATATTCTTATTTTCCCAAACCTTTTGGTTTTTATATTCTGGCCCAGTTAAACTTTCTTTTTCAATAATGGTATAAACAACTGTAGGCTCAACATCGTGTTGCCAAGGTTTGTAATTTTTATAGGCAGGCCCTTTAAATTCGTTTCGTTTTTGTGCGTAAGCTCCAAACGAAATTATAATTGCTAATGCGGTAAATGCTATTTTTTTCATAACTAATTCTGTTTTAAATTCTTTTATAAAATTAATAACAGATTAGCCTGTTTACAGGTCTATGAAACTACCGAAATAGCATCCGTATTTATACTGATTTTTAGAATATCATAGTGGAACGTGATGTCAGGTTGAGCGCAGTCGAAACCAAATTAATTAGCTTTTTATGGATTTTAAAATCTATTAAAACAATACTCAAAAACCTTTCTACTACGCTCAAGGTGACTTATAAATATTATTCAATTCGGAAGAAATCACTAGAAGTTTAACTACATTTTCTTTTAAAAACAGAATCAACAGTTATATCAAGTTAATTTCTGTAGCCTTTTTAATAAGTTCTGCTGTGTTTTTTACCTCTAGTTTTTTAATAATATTAGCCCGATGGGTTTCAATAGTTCGGCTACTAACAAACAACCGTTTTGCTATTTCTTTGGTAGTTAATCCTTTAGAAATCAAATCTAAAACTTCCTTTTCTTTGTTTGATAATATATTTTCACTTACCGATTGTTCCGACATATAATTAATCATTTTCTCTGCAATTTGCGGTTGGAAATACTTTTTTCCGCCATTTACAATTCTAATGGTTTTTATAAGCTCATCTTGGTCGGTATTTTTTAACAAATAACTATATGCTCCGTTTTTGGCACAACTTGCAATATAATTACCTTCGTCGTGCATAGAAATAACAATTGGTTTTATGTTGTTATCACTGTTTTTCAACTTATTTAAAACCTGAAATCCATCCATATTTGGCATGGTTATATCTAGTAAAACAATAGCAATATCTTTATGTTTTTCTAATTCTTTAAACAACTCGTTTCCGTCTTCAACAAGAGCAACCACATGTACATCGTCGTACTTCTTTAAAAGCTCGTTTAAGCCGTTTCTAAAAAGTTCGTGGTCGTCTGCTATAATTAGGTTAATTGGTTTCATAATCAATGGGTAATTCAATTTCAAAAGTGGTATTTCCGGCTTTAGAATTTATGTTTACATCGCCGTTACAAATATCTACACGTTCTTTAATATTTGTTATGCCAGAACCTAAAGTTACATGGTCTAAATTAAAACCTATGCCGTCATCAAAATAAAATAGCGATATAAAATCGTCAAATTCCGATAAGCTAATTCTAATATGTTTTGCTTGGGCGTGTTTTATGGTATTATTAATAAGTTCTTGGGTGATTCTAAAAATATTAATTTGCTGGTTTTTAGTTATTTTACTATCATTTTGTTTGGTTAAATCTTCAAAAATTATTTGAGTTTTAGTGGAGTTTTTTATGCTTTCAATAAAGTTTAAAATAGCTGTTGACACTCCAAAATCATCAATACTAGAAGGCATAAGCGCATTAGACATAACACGGATTTCTGTAATAGTTTCATCTAAAATCGTTTTCATTTCAAGACGCTGCGCATCATTTTCTATTTTATTATCGATATAGAATTTTAAAGAGGTTAGCAACGGGCCTAAACCATCGTGTAACTCTCTTGCTAAACGGCGACGTTCTTTTTCTAAACCATCAACCAATTGACGTTTGGTGTTTAATCTGTTTTTGTTTTCATTATTTCGAAATTCAACCAATTTATCACGCATTTTTACCAAGCTTTTACCTAAAACATCATTCGTACTTTTTGGTGTGTATTGCGCATTTAAATTCATTTTTCCGATGTTTTCCGAAAAACTAACAGCACCTTGCAACGATTTTTTTAATTGCCCAAGCGCGTTAAACATTTCGGCAATTTCGGTAGAGTTTTTATTAAATTGATGACTCTCGGAATAATCGCCATTTGCCATAATTTTTAAACTCTTTTTCATATTCTCGACCGGATTGGTAATAATTCTGGTTAAAAACAACGACAGAACAATAGCCAAAACCGTTATTAAAACAATTAACCCAAATAGCCGCAATCGTAAATCTTTTAATGGCGCATTAACCTCATTTTCGTCAATCTCTGAAACTATGGCGAGTTTTAAATTTTTAATTTTTATTACATCGTAAACGCCATAAACTTTAATACCGCGATAATCTGGATAAATTCCCCTACCCGATTGTCCAGAAAATGCTTGAGTAACTCCAACTGTTTTTGCTAAAATCGTGGCAGGTGTTTTTTGAGTTAAAAACCGCGATTGCGAACGCAAATAAAAATCTTGACCTACCAAATACGATTCTCCTGATTCACCCATTCCAGTACGCTCTAAAAGAATATTTTTAATTTTATTATAATCGATTATTTTAATTTTAGTTTGATTACTATCGCGTAAAACTAAAGCAATTGATGTTTTTTTATTAAGATGAAACTCGGTTAAATCGTAAACTCCAGATGATGAAAATAACTGTTCTGGATTTATAATTTTTAAGCTGTCGCTGAAGGATGCCGTTTGTGGATTATTTCGAAATGCTTCCCATTCTGAAGTAATTAAACGCTCAATTTGAATTTGTTTTAAAGTTTTAATCGAGTTAAGCTGAAGCAGAATTCTATCGTCTAAAACCTTAGAAAACTGATTGTAAAACGTTACCGAAAGCAATACAATAACTAAAAACACAAGACTGTTTATAATAATTAATATTAACGATCGCAAGCTCATGGTTTAGTTGTTGGTTGTAATTGTAAATATCGTGATTTTTTGATTCTTGATTAAAATCTATTATCGTTTTTAAGTTATTCTCGATACAATTTCTCGTCCCTCGAAATCACTCGAATTGACGTTAAAAACTAAAAAATTATGTTTTAAACGGATGTCGTTCTTCCCAATCTTGCTTAGGATTCATAAGTTTGAAAATTTGCTTTAACAATCCGTTAATTAAAACATTTGTATGCTTCATATAAACGAACATATTTTTTGCTTCTGCGCCCACCGAACTTTTTATAGCCATAGCTGTTCGCGCGTAAACTATAGTTTTAAACTTATTTTCAATGCCAAACTTTAGCATATCGTAAAGCATATTTAAATACAACTGGTTTTTGTATTGATGCGTTTGGTGATAGCCTAAAAAATAGGTTTCTAAATTATCCTTATTTAAAATTAAGGTGTAAAAACCAACCAACTCTTCATTTAAAAAATAACCGAATACTTTAAAATTGTCTTGAAGATTTTCTTTTAAACTATAAAAATGATTTTCGGGTAAAATAAAGGTATTAAACTTTGCATTGTTTGAAACATTTAAGTAAAACTCATGCATTATATTTTGGAGCTTTTCCATTTCAACAAGCGATAATTCCTTTATTTGAATGCCATTTAGTTTCTTTTTAGCCCGTTTATATCGGTCGCGGTACTTCTTTGTTAAACTTGCTGTATAATCATCAAATTTAAGCCAATTTGCAGTCACCGAAAGCAACATATTGGGCTGCACTTTTACTTTATATAGTTTTTGCTGATTAAACAGAACTGTTTCTTTGTGAATAGCATTGGTTTCAAAAAAATCTTTGAGCATTATAACTCTAATTTTCTTGTTTTGGGTGCGTTTAACTAGTGTTTTTATTTCATCAATGGCTTTAAAAATACCTTGCAAAAATTCAGGATACGATATTAAAGCTTCATTAAAAGAAAATGCATGTTGCCCTGTGTGCATTAAATTACCAACAACTAAAATATTTCCTTTTAAAACTTTAGCAACGGTGTCTTGCAAAAATGTTCTGATACATTTTTCTCTTTCATCCCTAAAAATATCTTTTAAATACAAGGCCACACGCTGAATAACAGCAACACCAACTAAATTTTCATTTTTAAAAACACCTACAAAAAACCAGCTAATATTGCCTGGTGATGATTGCTTTATAGCTTTAAAATAGAGCGTTTGTAAAAATACATCGTGACTAACAAAACCATCCCAGTTTTCTGGAAGCTCGTTTACCGATGTATAAATTTTAAATTGCATAGCTTGAAATAAAAAAGACTGAAAATACAATTCTCAGTCTTTATTTATATGAAATAATTACAAAACTTAATGCCAACCACAAATTATTGCGCCCATAACCGCCATAGTTAAAGCCCAATAACCAGAGTTTATTAAAATATATTTTGCGCTTTTTCTTTCGAATAAAGCATTAGTTCCAAGAACGGGTAAAACAATAAAAATAGAAGCGAAAAAACCATGTAACGCACCATGACCAAAACTTCGATGAGCCGTTCCATAATCGGCCATAAAGGCATTATACGAAGGTAACGCATTTTCAATATCGCCACCAACCATTCCCATAGCACCCATTTGATGCACCGACAATGTATGCATACTCATTGCGAGTAATAAAGCAAAAATAAAGGCCAATATAAAAATTTTAGCCATGTTTGCTCCTTGCATTTTTTCTTCAGTCATATCTGCGGCTTTCATCCAAGCCGTTCCAAAGGTTTTTGGGTTATACCAAATAAAACCCAAAACCAGCGCCGAAGCTGCAGCTACCACCACAGCTAAAAAATTAATTTCCATATGTTTATTAGTTAAAGTTAGTATTTAAAGATACTTAAAAAATGGATATTAGATAAAAAAGACCTTGGTAGAATTATTCTCGATACAATTCTTCGTGCCTCAGAATTACTCGAATGGACGAAGAGTTCTAAAAAAATTAACCTATCTCTTTTGCTTGAGTTACAAGCAATTCATTTTTATCATTTAAAGCTTTTTCAATAAAACTATTAATTGCTTCGTTTTTTTCTTGGCCTTCATTTAATTTTACTTGTAAAACTAACATCGCTGCAATACGAGTTCCTACTTTTTTAACTGCCGTGTTAAATAGCGGTTCTAACTCGTCGTAGCTTACGTCCTTGGCTAATTCTAATATTTCGGCTTTAACTTTTTCTTGTTTTTCTGGCGGATAATTGGTGTATTTTTTACCTAACTGCTGCACCACATTAATTGCTTTACGTTGCTGCTGTGGCTTATTTTGTTGTGGTTTTTGATCGGTGTTTTGTTTTGGTGCTTGTTTTGCCCAACTATCGCGCAAACCAACAGTTTTATTAAATACTAAAGCGCTTGGTTTAGAATCGTCGTCTACATTAAAATAACCTAAACGTTGAAACTGGAACTGCTCGCCTACTTTAGCATCGACTAAACTTGGCTCTACAAATGCTTCAATTACTTTTAAAGAATTCGGATTTAAAAACTCCATAAAATCTTTTCCGTCGTGGCTATCTGGAGATTCATCCATAAACAAACGATCGTATTCTCTAACTTCTGCTTTTATTGCGTGTTTTATAGATACCCAATGCAACGTTCCTTTTACTTTTTTAGAAGTATCGGTATCGTAAGTACAATGCACTTCGGTAATGTTACCGTTTGCATTTTTTACAACGCTTTCTGCTTTTATAATATAGGCATTCTTCAATCTAACTTCGCCACCTAATTTTAATCTGAAATATTTACTACTTGCTTCTTCTTTAAAATCGGTTTGCTCTATATAAATTTCTTTTGAAAAAGGTACTTTTCTAGAACCAGCACTTTCGTCCTCCGGATTATTTTCGGCATCTAACCATTCTTCTTTTCCATCGGGATAATTGGTAATAACTACTTTTAATGGGTTTAAAACCGACATAACTCGTGGTGCAATTTTGTTTAAATCTTCACGAATACAAAACTCTAAAAGCGCTACATCAATTACATTTTCACGTTTAGCAACACCAACTTTATCAATAAATTGTCTTAAAGAATTTGGAGTATAACCACGACGACGTAATCCAGAAATGGTTGGCATTCGTGGGTCGTCCCAACCAGAAACCACTTTATCTTCAACCAACTTAAGCAACTTACGTTTACTCATTATGGTATAACTTAAGTTTAAACGTGCAAATTCACGTTGCTTAGGTAACATTGGGTATTCGGTTTTCGAATAATCGTAAACTTGGTCTTTAAACCAATCGTAAAGTTCGCGGTGTGGTTTAAATTCTAACGAACATAAACTGTGCGAAATTTGCTCGATATAATCACTTTCGCCATGCGTCCAATCGTACATTGGGTAAATGCACCAATCGCTTCCAGTTCTATGATGGTCTTTTTTAATAACACGATACATAATAGGGTCACGCATTAACATATTTGTATGTTGCATGTTAATTTTAGCGCGTAAAATATGTTCGCCTTCTTCAAACTCGCCATTTTTCATGCGTGTAAAAAGGTCTAAGTTTTCTTCAACAGAACGATTTCTATAAGGACCATCTACTCCTGGTTGTGTAGGTGTGCCTTTTTGTTCTGCCATAGCTTCACTAGATTGCGAATCAACATAAGCTTTACCATCTTTTATTAATTGAACAGCCCAATCATACAGCTGCTGGAAATAATCTGAAGAGTATAATTCGTTTTCCCATTGGTAACCCAACCAAGCCACATCTTTTTTAATAGCATCGACATATTCCTGTTCTTCTTTTGCCGGATTTGTATCATCGAACCTTAAATTTACAGGGGCGTTATACTTTAATCCTAAACCAAAACTAATACCAATAGCTTTAGTGTGCCCAATGTGTAAATAGCCATTTGGCTCTGGCGGAAAACGAAAACGTAGTTTATCTTTAGCTAATCCGTTAGCTAAATCTTCTTCAATAATATGCTCTATAAAGTTGAGCGATTTTGTTTCTTCAGACATATATAAACTGTACTTAATATAAAGCGTAAAATTAATGAAATTCGTAACAAAACAGAGAAAGTTAATACTAATAGTACATAAATATTAATTAAAACCTTTTAAAAATGAATTACCATTGCCCAAAGTGCGGAAATACAACCTACGAAATAGACGAAATGCGTGCTACTGGTGGGGCATTTGCCAAAATTTTTGATGTTCAAAACAAAAAATTCTCATCGGTAACATGTAAAAAATGCACCTATACCGAGTTTTATAAATCGAAAACCAGTGCATTAGGTAATATTTTCGACTTTTTTACAAACTAGAGATTCCTGCCTTTGCAGGAATGAAAAAGTATTATTTTTGCAATATGGGAATTATAAAAGTTGAAAACATTCGTGTATTTGCATATCATGGCTGTTTAAAAGAAGAAACTAAAATAGGTAGCGATTATCGTGTAGATTTAGAAGTTAAAGCGAATTTACAACCTTCGGCAAAAACCGACCAATTAAGCGATACGGTAGATTATGTTTTTTTAAATCGTATTATAAAAGAAGAAATGGCAAAACCGTCGCACCTTCTTGAAACGGTAGCAAGACGTATTTTAGATCGTATTTTTAACGAAGATAAATTAGTTAAAAAAGCAACGGTTTTGGTAAGTAAAGTTAACCCGCCAATTGGTGGCGATGTAGCTAAAGTGACCATTAAAATGACCGATAAAAGGAAAAAATAAAACTTAGGTATAAAATAGTCTTATTTTTTTTTACATTTGCACTCCAATTATGGCGTCTTGACCGAGTGGCTAGGTAGAGGTCTGCAAAACCTTGTACAGCGGTTCGAATCCGCTAGACGCCTCAAAACAAAAAGCTTTCAGTATTTCTGAAGGCTTTTTTTGTTTACAAACTTATTTAAGCACATTAGACTTTAAAAATCTAACTTTTGTCATTTTAACTTCCATAGAAATAAATTATCTTGCAAAAGAAATAACTAAAAATATAATAAAATGCAAAGATTTAGCGACAAGTACATCATTACTAAAGACATGGAATGGGAAGACCTTGGCGGTGGTGTATCTAGAAAATTCTTAGGATACGATAACCAAATAATGATGGTACAAGTAAAATTTGAAAAAGGAGCTTTAGGTTCTCCTCATAAACATTTTCATACACAAGCTACATATTGTGCTGCCGGAAAATTTGAGTTTGAAATTGATGGCGTAAAACAAATTGTTGAAGCTGGTGATGGTGTTTACATCGAGCCAAACTTATTACACAGCGCTGTTTGTTTAGAAGCTGGAATTTTAATTGATACTTTTAGCCCAGTAAGAGAAGATTTCTTAACTGGTGATGGTGTTTCTTATTTCGGAGACAAAAAATAATTACTAAAATACTGGTTTACAAGAGAAAATTCGAAAGGGTTTTCTCTTGGTAAAACCAACTTTATACTATCCGATAATAGGGTTAATTTGTTCGAACTTCTCTTTAATTAATTCCTTTTCTTTTGGAAAAAACCCTTGAACAAGCAACAAAATACCAAATGCTAAAATTACTAAAGCTATAATTTTTTTGGTTTTAAAAATAGCTCTTGGCGTGAGCTTATTTTTTAGCTTTTTAGCCACTATTATTTTTATAATATCTACTAACAAATACACTATTAAAATAGTAGATAAAAATACTATTACTCCGTTTTTAGAACTCGTTAAGCTATTTGCTAATACAATAAAAGCAACCCAACCTAATAGCACACCAATATTTATAAAATTAAGCAGGAAACCCTTTAAAAATAGCTTTCCATAGCCTTTTTTAATTTCTACTCTATGGTATTCTCGAACAATTTCTCTAAACGATTTTGATGTTTTTATAAAGGTAATAACACCATAAGCGGTTAATAAAACGCCACCAAAAATTAAAAAATTAGGATCGTCTTTAATTTTATCTAAAAGTTTATTGGTACTAAAAAAGGCAACAATAATAAATAGTATATCTGCCAGAATAACCCCAGAATCAAATATTAAAGCACTCTTTATGCCTTTAGTAGCACTAGTTTCAAGCAAAACAAAAAATACAGGCCCTATAGTAAAGGATAAAATAATACCAAAAGGAATTGCTGCTAAAATATCGTCGAACATAAATGCTGTGGTGGTTTCTTTACAAAATAAAGCTTTTTTTTAATTTAAGAGAAAGTATTTAAACTTTCATTTAACAAAAACAAAGCGAGATTGTAAAAAACAACCTCGCTAATCAAACTACAAACAAACTAAAAACTAAAGGTTTTAAGTGCTATTAATCAGAATATTTGTGTTTAAATACTTTAATATAATCTATTACGAATTCTTGCGGGAAAATAGAATCATCAACCTCTGGACCACCAAAATTACCGCCAATAGCCAAGTTTAGAATAACGTAAAACGATTGATTAAATGGCCAAATATTATCATTCTCTAATTCATCTGGCGCAAACGTGTATAACAACTTATTGTCTACAAAAAATTCAATTTTTGTTTCTGTCCAGTTAGCTGAATACACATGAAATCCTTCTTCAATCGATTCAATTTTTGTTTTTTTAGTATTAACCGTGTTTCCATGGCTATCCCGGGTATGCAACGAATTAAAAATTTTATGCGGTTCTTTACCCACATATTCCAAAATGTCTATTTCACCACATTTCGGCCAGCCCACCTTATCAATATTACTACCTAACATCCAAAAAGCTGGCCACAAGCCTTTACCAACAGGTAATTTAGCTCTAGCTTCAATTTTGCCATATTTAAATTGAAATTTATTTTTGGTTGTTATTCTTGTTGAAGAATACACCGAATCTTCATGTTTTGCAGTAATAGTAAGTAAACCATTTTCCACCTTATGATTGGTTTTTGTATACTCTTGAAGCTCATTGTTTCCCCAACCACAAATATTTGGACAACCATTACCTAACTCGAAATTCCAAACTGATTCATTTAAAGTATTTCCATCAAAATTTTCTTCCCATAATAATTCTGTATCCTGACCTTTATAAGAAAAAATACTTAGAAAAAGAACAATAACTAAACTTGGTTTCATCTTTTATAACGTAAAATTGTTTTCTAAAGCAGTGTTAGAACTTCCACCAACAAACACTGTAAAATCTCCAGGTTCTACAACATAGTCGCCTGAATTATTATAAAAACCAAGTTCATTTTCGGTTAATGTTACAGTAATTTGCTTTGTTTCACCAGGGTGTAATTCAACTAATTCAAAGCCTTTTAATTCTTTTACAGGGCGAGTTACACTTGCAAACAAATCGCGAATGTAAACCTGAGCTACTTCCTTACCTTTTAAACTTCCTGTGTTTTTTAAATTGAAAGATACCTCAACTTCATTTTCACTTTTAACAGTTACATTTAAGTTAGAATATTGAAACGTTGTATAACTTAAACCATGACCAAACGGATACAGCGGTGTATTACTCACGTCGGTATAATGCGACCAAAACACACTATTTGGTTCGTTTGCTGTTGGCCTTCCAGTATTTTTATAGTTGTAATATATAGGCACTTGCCCTACACTTCTTGGAAACGTCATTGGTAACTTTCCGCTAGGGTTATAATCGCCATACAAAACTTGAGCAATAGCATTACCACTTTGCGTTCCTAAATGCCATGCTTCAACAATAGTTGGAATGTGAGCATCTGCCCACGGAATAGTTAGCGGACGACCATTGTTTAACACTAAAACGATATTTTTATTAACTGCATAAACAGCTTCTAACAATTCTTGTTGAACACCTGGTAAACCTAATTCTGATCTGCTTCGAGCCTCACCACTTTGAAAAGCATGTTCACCTAAAACCATGACAACTATATCTACATTTTTAGCCGTTGAAACAGCTTTACTAAACTCACTTTTATCAGTTGTATTAATGTTTAATTCAAAAGGAAAAGAAGCGTCTCCAGTAATAACATTAGCACCTTTTGCGTAACTAATTTTGTTATTAGGATAGTGTTTCATGCCTTCTAAAAAAGATACCGCTGTACCATCCTCTGCTCCTATTCTCCAACTTCCTAACGGACTTGTTTTATCGTTAGCCAAAGCTCCTATTACGGCTATATTTTGACCTTCTTTTTCTAATGGAAGTATATTATTTTCATTTTTTAAAAGCACAATAGATTTTTTAGCCATATCTAGAACAGCATCGTGTATTTGTTGGCTTCCCGTTACTTCTTTTTCACGCTCTAAATTGCAATATTTATAAGGATCGTCAAATAAACCTAACTCGAATTTTACGCGTAAAATGCGTTTAACCGCATCATTTATTAAATCTTCTGAAACTTTACCTTCGTTAACCAAATTTGCTAATTCTGTAACATAAGCATAAGATTCCATATCCATATCTGACCCTGCAGTAGCAGATAATTCTGCTGCCTGTTTTTTATCTTTTGCAAAACCATGATTAACCATTTCTATCATAGAGCCCCAATCGGAAATAACGAAACCATCAAAATTCCATTTTCCTTTTAAAATATCACGTTGTAAATAACTATTTCCTGTTGCTGGAACACCGTTAAGCTCATTAAAAGAATTCATAAAGGTTCTCACGTTTGCATTTACAGCGGCTTCAAATGGAGGAAAAATAATATTGTTTAAAGTAGATGTACCAACATCGACTGTATTGTAATCTCTACCAGCCTCTGCAAAACCATATCCTGCCCAATGTTTTGCACATGCGGCTATGGTATGCTCTAAACCTAAATCTACACCTTGAAACCCTTCTATTCTGGCCACACCTATTTTAGAACCTAAAAACGGATCTTCGCCAGCGCCTTCCATAACACGACCCCAGCGGGCATCGCGAGAAATATCAACCATTGGCGCAAAGGTCCAGTTTATACCTGCTGCAGAAGCTTCAAGTGCTGCAACTTCGGCGGATTTTTTAATAGCTTCCAAATCCCAACTAGCAGATTCTGCCAACGGAATTGGGCTTAAGGTTTTAAAACCATGAATAACATCGAAACCTATTATAAGAGGAATGCCCAATCGGGTTTCTTCAACCGCTATTTTTTGTACAGCACGAACGTTTTCAACTCCGGTTACATTAAGCATAGAGCCTACATAACCTTTACGCAAATGTTCATACTTTTTAGCGGCATCTCCATTATCTGGAGTAGGTCCAGTAACATCCCAAAAACCATTGTATTGGTTCATTTGTCCTATTTTCTCTTCTAATGTCATTTTAGAAAGTAAATCTTCAACTTTACTCTCTATGTTTGAAGAAACTGAACTGTTTTCATCCTTTATGACCTCCTGATTTTTACCACAACTTAAAGCTGTAAATAAAATTAGGAGCGTGTATATTTTTAATTGTTTCATATCTTATTGATAAACTCTTACATAATCAATTTCCATAGTGTCTTGCGTAAATGCCGGATCAATGGTTCCTCCTAAAGTACCGCCCATAGCTACATTTAAAATCATGAAGAAGTCGGCATTAAAAGCAGAATCTGATGTATTTGCCCAACTTAAAAACACGGTATCATCAACTAAAACTTTTATGGCAGTTGAAGTCCACTCAACAGTATAATTATGAAATTCTGTTGTTGAAGTTTCGTTCGATGTTTCTTCGGTAATAGCATCGCCTGCAGAATTTCCAGGAAAATGTAAAGCAGCAGAAGTATTAAATTTATCTTGACCGGTTTGTTCCATAATATCTATTTCTCCACACGTTGGCCATCCAACTGTATCGAAATTTGCTCCAAGCATCCAAATAGCTGGCCATGTACCTTGTGCCGCTGGTAATTTTGCTCTTACTTCTACTCTTCCATAGGTGAATTCTTGTAAATCTTGAGATTTTAATCGGGCAGAAGTATAGCCACCAGAACCATCGGCTCTAGCTGTAATTTTAAGTAAACCATCTTCAACAATAACATTTTCGACATTGTTGGTGTAAGTTTGTACTTCGTTATTTCCCCAACCGCCTGCACCCAAATCGTAGGTCCATTTTGTAGCATCGGGTGTACCAGGTATATCAAATTCGTCTTGCCAAACCAAATTGGTAAAAACAGTTTCAAATGTATTATCTGCTGGACTTGTTTGAAATTTATGATACCATGCTAAACCAGAATCGTTTGCATCTAAAGTTCTAACATATAATTCGGTATCGGATACTGAAATAACATCGTAAACAGAAGAACCAACATAGTAACCCATAAATCCACCTTCGGCAATATTCATAGCCGTTCCGCGTGCTGCAAAATCAGGATCGGGAACAGTAGTCCAATCGGTTAATGATGGTGCTAAAGACACAATTTTAGCTCCAGAAGTATCGTAAGCAAAACAGGCATCTTCACCAGCATTTTCACCAACTATTCCTTGGTGTCCTGCATTAAAGAATGTAAATCCGTTATTATCTAATTCGTAAGTTAGTTGTCCGTTAGCATCTAAAGTAAAAGTTAACTCATCGTCGCATAAACAAGCGCTAATGTCGTCTTCACATTTTTCAAAAGGTTGTGCTGCATACCATTTTGGATACCAAAACCCTTCAGCATCCACACCAATATTTCCAGGACCAACACCTAAATGAGCAGCTTCAGAAGAAGCTAAGTACCACGTTTTAGACGAACCACCCGAAAGTAATTGTTTTAATTCTGGATCGTCAAAATCACTTCGTACAGTTATTTCCATAGCCGTACTAGACGATAAACCACCAGTACCAATAGCATTTACCACAACAGTATAAGTATTCGTACCTACATTAGTAAAACGATGTGTTACTACTCCTGACGGCGCCACTTCGCTTAAACCATCGCCAAAATCGAACTTATAACTAACGGCATTATTTGCCGTTGCAATTAAATTTACAAATCCGCTACCATCACCATCTGGATTATCAGTATCTGCACCAACAATTTCGGCCGTAATTTCAACAGTATTTGGTGCTGTAATATCTCCAATTGTGGCATCATCTTCTTGACAATTAAAAACTACTAATGCCAATGAAAGTATGATTGTAATTTTATATTTTATATTTTTCATTTTTCTTAAATTTTTAAATTCTTACCAGTTTGTATTGCCAAAAAACGCCAGCACCAGATTCAATATAAACCGACATGGTATTATTATCGATAAACGTGGCATTATAAACTACAGAAGCAGGGGTATCTACAGGATTACTCAATTCACCGCTATTAACAGCCTTAGCTAATCCTATAAAAGCACCTAATCCGTTTAAAGTTATTGTTCCAGTACTGTCATCGTAAGTAAAAGTTGCAGGGTTAGAACCATCGTGCGGAGCTATTGGTGCTCCACAAGAATCGCTGCCACCTTGCCAACCTTCGGTCCAGGTTTCGCTACCTAAATTATTTGTAAAAGAGCCATCGGTTCCAAATACATAAGTATCGTCGTAATAACACGCTCTTGCACTTACACAATCGGCATCACAATTCCACCAACCAATATCTCCAACCGCAGGACCAACACCTAAAGCCCCAGCCTCTTCGGCTAATTTCCAAGTACCTACAACTGGCGAAACCACTGCACCATCTCTAACTAATTTATATTGCCAGAATACACCTGCACCCGCTTCGATATAAACAGAAATAGTATTAGCATCTATAAAATCAACATTATAAGTTACCGAAGCTGGAGCATCTGCCGGATTACTTAATTCACCAGAATTAACAGCTTTTGCAAGCCCTATAAATGCCCCTGTGCCATTAAGAGTAACTGTTCCTGCAGTTTCATTATAAACATAAGTTGCAGTGTTAGAACCATCGTGTGGTGCTATTGGTGCTCCACAAGAATCGCTACCACCTTGCCAACCTTCGGTCCAGGTTTCGCTACCTAAATTATTTGTAAAAGAGCCATCGGTTCCAAATACATAAGTATCGTCGTAATAACAGGCTCTTAAATCGACACAATCGGCATCACAATTCCACCAACCAATATCTCCTACCGCAGGACCAACACCTAAAGCTCCAGCTTCTTGCGCTAGTTTCCATGTTCCAGCTAAACCAGTTGAAACCATAGTTGGCTCCTTATAGAAATAAATATTATCTATAAAAACAGTACCAGAAGCCCAAGGATCGCCTACGAATTTTAATTGGAAAATTTCGGTAACAGTAAGTCCTTGATCTGTATAATCTGAAATAGGAATTTCAATACTAGTCCACTCACCTGCTGTTAACGCAGAAACTACAGGAGCTTCGGTTACGGTTCCTCCTGCGTTGTTAATAAGTGAGGTTTCAATAGTATTAATGCCTTCAGCTGTCCAAACATCAAGGTGCAGATATTCCATACCTGATAGATCCACTGAAGTACCATCTGCTAAAGCAATACCTTGGTAACTTAAATTAATGTATTGCAGCATGGTATCGCCATTTAAATCGAATTCTGCCCATCCGCTACCTTGTCCTGCTTGTCCCCAATCTGGGAAATAATTTGTGCCTTCTACATTGGTGTAAGCCCCACTATAAATAGAAATAACATCTTCTGTATTACGAGACAATGGCGTTGGCGCCGAATTTAAAGGCTGAAGAATAGCCGTAACCTCAAACTCTTCGGTATATTCGGTAGTTGCAATTGCGGCACTTTTTGATACCACACGAATAGTATAAGTACCAGCCTCTTGATACACATACGACACACTTTCGCCATTATTGGCAGAAACCGGATCGTCGTTTCCAGCTTCGCCAAAATACACATCGTACATGGTTGCAAAATCGGCGGTTGCTGTAATATTAACTTGCTTTGATATGGCTGCATCATTCTCGATAGTAACGACTAAGTTTTCTGGAGCTCTAAAAGACACTATTACTTGTTGTGTTACTGTAGTTGTTAAACCATTTATACCTGTACCTGTAATTGATGCTTCGTAAGTGCCCTCGGTATAGGTATGTTCAACACTATCTCCTGGTTCAATTTCGTTTGATGTTCCCGAACCATCTCCATAATCAATTACAAAACTAATAGCGCCTTCACCAAGTGGTGTTAGCGTTACTAAGCCTGTATTATCTTGCGTTACGGTAACAGCTGCCGAAATGTTTGACGGTGCCTCTATGTTATCTACATAATTGGTATTATCGTCTTCCTGAACACAACTCGCTAAGAATAATGCTATCAGGCAAAATTTAAATATATGTTTTAATGAATTCATAGTCTTGTTTTTTTAGTAGTTTGGATTTTGTTCCCAGTTTCCATTAGAAAATTGAATTTCTTCAAAGGGAATAGGAAAAACTTCGTGTTTACCAGCGGTAAATCCATCAATTTCTTGAGCTGCTTTTTCGGTTCTTACCAAATCGAAAAAACGATGCCCTTCACCTACCAATTCTACACGACGTTCGTGAGCAATAGCATCGGTTAAAGCTGCTCCTGTTGAAGTAACCTCATGATTGTTATCTCCAAAAGCTCTGGCACGAACCCGGTTTAAAAACTGTTGTGCTTTGGTATCGTCTATATCTCCACGATTATAAGCTTCGGCTGCCATTAATAATACATCGGCAAAACGAATGGCTCTGTAGTTATTAGGATTTGTAAGGTTTTGATCGCCTGTATTTAAATCGCCTTTACGGGCAATATATTTACGGTTATAATACCCTGTATGTTCGAAACCCGTACCAAATGTAGCGGCATTTAAAGCTGCCCAATTTTCAATATCTAAAATAGCTACATCTTTACGTAAATCGTCGGCTTCAAAAGCATCAACCACTTCTTGAGTTGGTACATTAAAACTAAAACCAGAATCGAAAAACGGACCAGAATAATTACGAATACCGTTAAAACCAACAGCAACATTACCTTCGCTACATTGTAAACAATCGAAACCAGCACCTTCGGCATCAGAATATTGTACTTCGAAAACAGATTCTATATTATTTTCACCTTCGTTTTCGAAAATAGTATCGTAATCGGTAACCAAATCATAAGGTCCGTTTTCAATTAAATTATTCAAAACACTGGCAGCTTCAGAAAATTTATCCTGATACAAATAGGCTTTTCCTAATAGTGCTTGAGCCGATCCTTTTGTTGCTCTTCCAATTTGAGGTGCCGTATAGTTTAAGTTATCGATAGCATATTTTAAATCGGCTTCAATTAAAGCATACACATCGGTTACAGAAGCGCGTGGTAAACTAGTTTCATCGCCAATTTGAAAACGTGTTTCTTTTAAGGGAATTGGACCAAACCATTTTACTAATTCAAAATAATAATAAGCTCTTAAAAATCGCGCTTCACCAATAATGATTTCTCTACCATCAAAATCAGTTTTATCTTGAAATTCTAGGATAAAATTAGCTCGATTAACACCGGCATACATCCAATCCCAAAGGTTTTTAAGTTGACTATTTACAGGCGTATGAATCATATCATCAATTTGTTGCCAACCAATAACATCGGTAGCACTTTCGCCACCACATAAGGTATTATCGGAAGCTATTTCGCCTAAAATAACATTGAGATATGTAGATTGTAACAAATCGTAAGCACCAACAAGGGCTTGATAATAATCGTCTTCGGAATTAAAATAATTCTCGGAATCTATACTATAACGATCTACCTCTTCAAGGTAAGAATCACCGCAAGAATTAGCACCAAAAAGTACTAAAACAAGCAGTATACTTTTAACTGTTTTATTTATATATATTTTCATGATGCTTGTATTAAATTGATAAGTTTAAACCAATGATAAATTGTCTTGAAATAGGATAAAATCCATAATCGATACCACCACCAATAGCGTCTCCATTGGTTGCAGCAGGGTCGTAACCATTGTATTTAGTAAAAGTAAAAGCGTTATTTACAGAAGCATATAAACGGAATTTACTCATGCCTAACTTTTCGATTACAGCATTGGGTAAAGAATACCCTAATTGGATGTTTTGAATTCTTAAGAATGAAGAATCTTCAACATAAAAATCGGAAAACAATTTATTGGTAGTTCCAGCCGTTGTAGCACGCGGTACGGTATTACTTGTACCCTCGCCTGTCCATCGATTTAAATACAGATTTAAACGATTTACATTAGGCTGATCGCGTTCGTAGTTTCGTACAGTTTCTTTACCTAATTCGGCATACATGTAAGCTCCAAAATCGAAGTTTTTATAATTGAAACTTAAGTTAAGCCCCATAATATAATCGGCCACTGGTTTACCTAAATACGTTCTGTCGTCGATAGTAATTTCGCCATCGCCATTAACATCAACAAAACGAATATCGCCAGGAGAAGCCTCGGCACCTAATCCAGATTGCGAAGGATGCGCATCGACTACGGCTTGATTTTGAAAAATACCATCGGTTTTTAATCCGTAGAAATAACCAATAGGCTGCCCAACTTCCATTCTAGCAATGGCAGGTTGCCCAACACTAAACGAACCACCTTCGGACACAATATTGTTGTTAACCGCTGTAACTTCACCATCAATTTTAGTAACATTATAACTTAACCCAAACGAAACATCGTCACTAATAAATTGTTTATAATTTAAAAATAACTCCACCCCTTTATTTCTTGTTGTACCAGCATTAACGGTTGGCAAACCAGCACCAGGAGCACTACCACCAATAATTCCTGAAATTGGAAAATCTCCAATTAATAAATCGTTTCTATCTTCAACAAAATAATCGGCAACAATTTCAAGTTTGTTATCAAATAAATTTAAATCTAAACCAATATCTAATTTTTCGGCAGTTTCCCAACTAGCATCAGCATTAGGTATTCTACCATTTGCTGTTCCAGTAACCAAAGCACCATCGAAAACATAAGTAGCTTCACCACTTAATAAAGCTCGATATAAATCTTCCCCTACATTATTACCAAGCGTACCGTAACTGGCACGAAGTTTTAAAAAGTTGATTGTTTTTGAATCTTTTAAAAAGTTTTCATCGGAAACTTTCCAACCTGCAGTAGCCGAATAAAAATAATCGATTCGGTTTTCTGGTGCGAAATCTGAAGATCCATCACGACGAATCATTGCCGATAATAAATATTTACTATTGTAATCGTACTGTAATCTTCCGAAATATGATGATAAACGCGTATCGTAAATGTATGAGCTTGTAGATTTTGCTTCGCTTAAACCATTGGCTAAAGAAATATCGGCAAATTCCCAAGAATTATTAGGTACATCGAAACCAGTGGCTTGTAAATTATCGCCCCAAGCGCGTTGTGAACTAGTACCCAAAGTAAAAGTTGTATTATGATTTTCACCAAAACCCTTGTTGTATGTAGCAAAGGTATCCCAAGTATAGGAATTATTGGTGTTTTTAGTTTGTGTTACACTGCTACGGTCGTTATTAAACACTTTACCCGAACCGTAATTTACAATAGGAGCAAAGGTTTTATTTGTGTCGTTGTAGGCTTTTAAACCAATACGTGAGGTAATGGTTAAACCTTCGATAGGTTCGTAATCAGCTTGAAAGGTTCCTTCAATAGAACTTCCTTTATAGTCGTTAAAGGTATTTGCTATTTGAGATAAAGGATTCACTACTTCGTTTCCTAAAAATCCACTAGTATCTTCTTGATTTAGACTATAGGTTGGTGCATAATTTAAAGCGTTGAATAATGGTGTTCCCAAAGCATTTTCGCCAATTGTAGCACGATTATTAGCAAAGTAGTTTGCCGAAGTTGTAAATTTTAATTTATCGGAAACATCGAAACTTAATTTAATTTTGGCATTGGCACGTTGAAAATTAGATTTATCGCTTGCAATAATACCATCTTGCTCTAAAATAGAACCACCAAAATAATAAGTGCTTTTTTCTCCACCACCGGTTACGGATAAACTATGGCTTGTAATAGGCGCACTTTCGAATAATTGATCTTGCCAATCGACACCAACACCTAAGCCACTTACATTTGGATATGGTAAGGCTTGCCCATTGGCCGCATAACTTTCGTTTAAAATTAAAGCGTATTCTGTAGCATTTAAATATGGTAATTTTCTAGTGGTTTCTTGTATACCCGTATAACCCGTGTAGTTAATTTTAACTTTCGCATTTTTCTTACCAGATTTTGTGGTAACTAACACCACACCGTTAGCGCCTTGAATACCATAAATAGCCGCTTGCGCATCTTTTAAAATGGTAAACGTTTCAATATCACTTGGGTTAATAGAGTTTAAATCGCCTTTATAACCATCGATAATTACTAACGGCCCATTATTAAGGTTGGAACTAACTCCACGAATTAAAATATTAAAATTACCACCAGGAGAACCCGAAGGAGCCGTAACCGAAACTCCGGCAGATGTACCTTGAAGGGCTTGAGCGGCATCGATAGGTTTTAAATCTTCTAATGTTTCGGCAGAAACTGTAGAAACAGCTCCTGTAACATCTTTTTTCTTTTGTGTACCATAACCAACAACTACAACTTCATCAAGTTGCGATACATCTTCTTTTAATGTAATGGTTAGGTTTTTACTGTCTGTAATAACTATTTCTTTAGTAATATAACCAATAAAACTTACTGTAATAGTTGCACCAATTTTAGCTTTACTTAGTGTAAAATTACCATCAAAATCTGTGGTAGTTCCATTGTTTGTTTCTTTAATAATGATATTGGCACCAGGAACAGGTAAACCGGTTTCATCTTGAACTGTACCGCTCAAATTGGTAGTTTGAGCATAGGACAATACACATAAGAAAAAGGCTAAACATTTAATTAGCGTGTGTCTCATAAAAATTTAGTTTTAGTTTGAAATAAAATTACAAAAGACGTTTTAGGTATTATTAAAAAACACCTCAACAAAAAACATACATCGTAAAAAAAATATAAAAATATTATTAATTATATAATTTTAACTTGTTATAGGCTTTAAATAAAGGAATTTAATGAAACACTAAAAAAAGACAAAAAAGGTGTATGTTGTGGTGTTGTATAGGTAAAAATTAAATTTGTATAGTAACTATACGCTTAAAATATAATTGGTTAAACTGGCTTCGTGCTTTAAATTCATCTTTTTTCGCAATCGGTAACGTTTTACTTCAACACTTCGAGGAGAAATATTAAGTAATGGCGCAATTTCTTTTGAAGCTAAATTTAAACGCAAATAGGCACATAAACGTAAATCGTTTGAGGTGAGTTCTGGATGCAGTTGTTTTATTTTTTTAAGGAAATTTTTATCGGCGTTATTAAAAGCTTCTTCAAACAAATGCCAATCGTCTGTATTATTAATATTCTTATCAATAATATTAATTACTCGTTTTATAGATTTAACATCGTTTACATTTTGAAGTTCTTTTTTAAGATTATTTAAAAACTCATTTTTCTTGATTAAGTTCATGGTAGAAATACCAAGTTCACGGTTTTTATTTTCAATATCTTGTTGCAGTTTATCGTTTTTAAATCGAGTTAATTGTTCTTTATTTTCAAGTTCTTTTAATTCTAGTTCACGTTGTTTTTTAATAATTAATTTTTTCTGTTGCTTTTTAAAACTTCGCTTATATTGGTTGTGCATAAACCAAGAAAATAACAGCACCATAACACCATAACAAATCATCATGGTATTAGAAATATACCAAGGTCGTTGTATCGTAAAACTATATGTTTCGGTATTGGTAGAAGGTGTACTTCCTATTTTGGCGCGTACTTTAAAAGTATAGTTTCCATGCGGTAAATTTTCGAAAAATTCTTCGGGTTTTTTACTCCATTTACTCCAAGTGTTTTGAATGCCTTCTAATTGATATTGATACTCGGCTAAAGCATATTTTTGATATTCTGGAACACTAAAAGTAAATCGAATATTATTATTAGCGTATTTAAACTTTTGCGCTTTACTAGTGTTTACAAAAATTAATGAATCGTTTCTATTTTTAAAAGCACTATTAATGACTCTATTTAAATAAACTTTAAATGGTTTTTGCTTTACCTGTTCTAAATTAAAAATAATATAGCCTGTAGAATTACCATAAAGGAATTTATTTTGTTCTAAGTGTGTTATATTCTCGTAACCTGCTACATCATTTCTAGAATGACTTGGTATAGCAATATGATTTATTTTTGGCGTATTACTAAGTTTACTACTCGCCATGTAACTTAAACCAGAAACCGAAGTTGCCCAAAGTTTATTCGTTTGGTTATCGACAATAAGTTTACCAGAAATATACTCTTCTTTATTAAAAAGCTGACTAAAAATAGAATCACGCTCGAAAGATTTATCGGTTTTATTATACTTATAAACGCCACTAATTTGGGAATAATAAATGTTGTTTTCGTACTTAATTAAACTGGTTTTTAGGCCGGTTTCAATAGCTTCTTGCGAAATTTTAACTGCTTCGTTAAGTGCATTATTAAGGGTAATATTAAACACTCCTTTATATTCATGACTTACAAAAACATTTTTACTATTAAGCACTTCAAAATAACGACTAGAAATATTAAAGCCTTTAATTTTATTACGAAGTTTCCAAGTATTTTTACCTTTTTCTAAAAGATATAAACCAGTATAATTACCTTGAATTAATAAACTATCGTTAAGTTTTTTAATATTCCAAGTTCCTTGTACATTCAAAATTAAATTAGCCTGATTTTTACTAACTAAAAATGTGCCTGAATTATGACCACAAAATAACTGATTATCAATTATATTTAAACACCAAACAGCACCTTGAGTTCCGTTTATAAACTTAAAATCTTCGTTACTTTTATATCGTTTATAAAACAACCCCTGGTTAGTACCAATGTATAAGTAATTATCATGTAAAACTGAAGCATTAACAGCTCCAATATGGCCTTCGGTGTCATTATAAATACTAAAAGGTGATTTTATATTGATGCAGTTAATACCGTTTTCTAAGCCTAACCAAATGTTATTTTCAACATCTTCAAAAACCGATAAAACCGTATTATTACTTAAACCAGATTTTTGATTGATTTTATGAAGAATTTCGCCAGTAGATGATAAAAGTAAAATACCATCGGAAATACTTCCTAATACAAAACTTCCATCTTTTAATTTTTTACTACTGTAAATGCGTAATTTTTCTAAAGAACTACTTGCAGGAATTTGCCATGGCAATATTTCATTATTTTCTAAATAGTAAAAACCATTATCCTCGGTTAAAAAAAACAATTTATTATTTTTCTTAAAAACATTAACCAGTAAATTTTGCTTGATAATGTTATGGTTTGAAACTAAACGTGCTTCACCATTTACTATTTCGAATAAACCATTGGTTAACTTTTGAAAATAAATAGAATCGTCGACCTTAAACAAACGATAAATAGTGTCTTGAGAATTTATTATAGAATAACTTTTATTTTTAGTATTGTAAATATAAATTCTGTTAAGGGATTGAAACAGAACATAATCGTCTATACCAATAATATTCCATAACTCTTCATCTTCTAAAAATGGAATGTTTAATTGTTGAGATAAAGATGTATATTTTAAATTTCCATAATTATCGCGTTTCCAAAGTCCGAACTCTCTAAAACTACCAGTATAAATAACGTTGTTTATAACCGCTACCGATCGGATAATCGTTTTATTTGGCGAAGCATAAACACGCCATTTTGCGCCATTAAATTCTAATAAACCTTTATTATTAGCAATAAAAATAGATTGATTCTTGGCTTGAGAAATAGACCAATTTTGATTTTCGGCACCATATTGCGATGGTGTAAAAATTTGAATAGGCGGGCGTTCCTGAGCTGTAACTATTAAAAAAGAATATATTACAGCTACAAAACTTAAAAATTTAGTTAGCTTCAACGGTAAAATTTAGTTTGTTGTATAGCTAAATTACTAAAAATAAGCTTTACAAGCACTCGTGTATAGGTGTTGTAAAGCTTAAAAGTTAATCTATACGCTTTATGCTACCACCAAAAATTTTACTTTCGTTAACTGTTTCTGGATTACCATAAATAAATATTTCGCCTCCAGCTCTAACTTTAGCGTCTACTGATTTTGAGGCTTTTACATATGCCGAACCAGCAGCATTAATTGATACTTTAGCTTTTTCGGATGCTAATTCTTTACCATGATATTCGCCACCTGTTAATAAAGAAATATCTTGACTTTTAGAAGTTCCTAACACTTCAACCACACCACCAGTTACCGCTTTAACATTGGTAAACGACACATCTACAGGTATTTTAATTATACCACCTTCTTGTGCATTAAAATCTATTTCAAATTGTTTTATTGTATCGTTTGAAGTTACTGTAGCGCCTTCATTTACATCAATAATATCAACGTTGGTGTAGTACAATTTTACTTTAGTTTGGTTTCCTTCAAACGATTCACCCAACTTCATTTTTATTTTTAAAGTACCGTTTTTGTTTACAATTACAACATCGTCTTTATTATCGCCTGTAATTTCAACTTTATCTTGGTCTGCTTTAACAAGTTCTACGTTTATTAAATCGTAAACTTTAAGTTCTTTAAATTCTCCAACCGTTTTTTCAATAACATTTTGAGAAAATAAGTTTACAGTAATAAATAATACAAGTGTTTTAACTAAGGTTTTCATTTTAAATTTTAAAAATTTTAAATTCTACTTTTTTATAATTTACGTAAAGGAATCAATAATTGTTCCATTACCTAAAAACTTTAGCAAAACATTATAATTTATTCTACTTTCACAGCAGTACCTGTCACCGAAATAAAAAAATATGCGCTCGATTCGGTTTCCATATCTACACTAATACCAACAATAGCATTAGCTTGCAACTGTACAGCATTTACTTTTAGTTTTTGAAATGCTTCTTCTTTAGCTTTATCTATAGCCTCAGAAAACAATTTTAAATTCTTCTCGGTTTTAAATGAAAACGAGGTTTTTATATTGCTAGAAATACCAGAAACAATTCCTAAATAATCAACAATTTTATGGCCTTCAATATTAGGTGTTGTAGTTAAAATCATGTTTATCTATTTTATTTACTTATTAGTATTTAAAAGATTGTTAAAGTTACATATAAAACATAGCTAACCGTTTATTTAGTTATATTTTTATACAAAAAATAATAGTTATGATTACAAAAAATTACTTTTCGGCTGTAATGCTATCGAGTTTGCTTGCTTTATCGTGTAATAACAAAGTCAAGACAGAAAAAACAGAAATTAAACAAACTACAGAAACTCCAAAACAAACCTTTAAAAATAAAGGACACGAATTGGTTTATAACCTGGTACAAACCGTTGGAAATTACAAAACACTTCGCGCAAAAAAAGATGTTGTTTACACTTATACTTACCAAACTCCTGATGGTAAAAAAGATGTATCGACAGAAAAATACATATTTAATGGCGAACTTTCGTATGGAAAATATGAACAACACGAAAGAACTTTACCCTATTTAAAAGGCGTTCTAGAACAAGGTTACGACGGAAAAAACTATTGGTTAAAACATGAAGGTGACCCAATTAACGACGAAACGGCTTTAAAACGTGTTGCATTTAATAGACCTACCAATTTTTATTGGTTTACTATGTTTCAAAAATTATTAGATCCAGGTTTAATTTACGACTATTTAGGCGATACTGTTATAAACGAAACCAATTACCAAATTGTAAAAGTATCGTTTGAAACTAAAAACGATAAACCAACCGATATTTATCAGCTTTACATTAATAAAGAAACTCAATTAGTAGACCAATTTTTATTTACTGTTGCCGATTTTGGTGTTATGGAAACACCTTTTTTAATGACTTTAGAATACGAAAAGATTGATGATCTATTAATACCAACAACTCGTAAGTATAAAAAATCTACTTGGGATGCAACTGTTTCTCAAGATCCTTGGATACTTGTAAACTGGAGCAATATTAAATTTAATAACGGATTAACTACCGAACAATTTAATATGTAAACAAAACCATTCGAAATAAACTATATTATATTTTAAAACTATAATTTAACAAAAATATATAAATTTAAATGTATATTATTTCTTTCATTATAGCGAAAATTAATAGTTTTTGGTTAAAATGCTTCTAGCTTCCTTCTATTTTACGTAAATTACATACTTGCTATTTTTACTTTAAAAAAAAACTATGATACGAGATTATTGGAAAGAAGAATGGAAAGAAATTAAATTTGATGATGCTATTGCAGAAAATGAAAAATTTAAAATTTCGAACTACGGAAGAGTTATTAATTGTAAAGGTGAAAAAGAATTTTTAGTAAAAGAATCGTATATAAACGGGTATCGAAATTTACCAGTAAAACAAAAGGTAAATGGAAAATCTACTAGCCGATATATTCATAAACTTGTTGCACAACACTTTTTAGAACAAAATGATGGCGTTTACGTAATTCATTTAAATTACGATAAAAATGATAACCGGGTTGAAAACTTAAAATGGGCCACTAAACGTGAAAAAGAAATTCATCAATTTAGTAATCCAGAATATAAAAATAAACCTAGAAAGCGTACTTATGCGAAACTTACCGAAAGTAAAGTTAGATTGATAAAACGAAAAATAAACGACCCTAACCGCAGAACACGTTTAAAAATGATTGCTAAACAATTTGGAATTTCAGAAATGCAATTATACCGCATAAAATCTGGAGAAAACTGGAGCTCGGTTACAGACTATTAAAAGGTTGATAATATTAAAATATTTTAAACAAGCTCTTTTTTTATTCTATTTTATATTTTAAGCTTCTTCTTCAACTTTACCTATTAAAGTAAAATCTAAGTGCTTTTTAACTAAATCAGTATTTTTTACTTTTACAACAACTTCATCACCAAGTTGGTAAATAATTTTATTGCTTCTGCCAACCATAGCGTAAAGTTCTTGATCGAAAGCATAATGATCGTCTGTCATATCACGAACACTTACCATACCTTCACATTTATTCGAAATAATTTCAACATAAATACCCCAATCTGTTACTCCAGAAATAACACCTATAAATTCTTCATCTTTATGATCTTCCATAAAGCGAATTTGCATGTATTTAATAGAATCACGTTCAGCCTTTGTCGCTAAATTTTCCATATCGCTAGAGTGTTTACATTTTTCTTCGTAAACATCCTCATTAGCGCTTTTTCCGCCATCTAAATAGTGTTGTAGTAATCGGTGTGCCATAACGTCTGGATAACGGCGTATAGGCGATGTAAAATGGCTGTAATAATCGAATGCTAAACCATAATGCCCAATATTGTGTATAGAATATTCAGCTTTACTCATACTTCGTATGGCTAAAGTATCTACTAAATTTTGCTCTTTTTTACCATTAACTTCTTTAAGTAAATTATTTAATGAAGCTGAAGTAGATTTTCTATCTTTAAAATCGAGTTTATAGCCAAAACGTTTTACAACACCTTGTAAACTAGCTAATTTACTTTCGTCTGGCTCATCATGAACTCTGTAAACAAAGGTTTTTTTAGGTGATTGCTTACCAATAAATTCCGATACTTTTCGGTTAGCAAGAAGCATAAATTCTTCAATTAACTTATTAGCATCTTTACTGGTTTTAAAGAATACACCAACCGGATCGTTGTTTTCATCTAAATTGAATTTTACTTCAACTTTATCGAAAGAAATCGCTCCAGAACGCATACGCACACCGCGCATTTTTTTAGCAAGCTTATCTAATACTAAAACTGCTTCGGCAATTTCGGGTTTTGTTTGATATGTTTTTCCTGTTAATGATACTTCTTCAGGAATTTCGGTATTGATTTTTGACGCTTCGACTGCACCAAGCGTGACATCGGGATTATTTTCAATTATTGCCTGAGCCTCTTCGTAAGCAAAACGAGCATCACTATAAGTTACCGTTCTACCAAACCATTGGTCTTTTATTTCAGCTTTATCATTTAAAGTAAATACTGCCGAAAATGTATATTTTTCTTCATGCGGACGCAATGAACAGGCATTGTTAGATAGTACTTCGGGCAGCATTGGCACTACTCTATCTACTAAATAAACCGATGTGGCACGCTCGTAAGCTTCATCGTCGAGAACGGTACCTTCTTTTAAATAATGGGACACATCTGCAATATGAATTCCAATTTCGTACAAGCCATTTTCTAATTTTTTAAAAGATAAGGCATCATCGAAATCTTTAGCATCTTTAGGATCTATCGTAAAGGTTAAATCTTTACGCATATCGCGACGTTTAGCAATTTCTGCTTCGGTTATAGAGGTATCGAGCTCGTTTGCATAAGTTTCAACCGCTTCTGGAAATTCGTTTGGTAAGCCATAATCGGCTAAAATAGCATGAATTTCGGTGTTGTGCTCTCCAGGTTTCCCCAGAACTTTTACTACTTTTCCGTAAGGTGAATCAGCTTTTTCTGGCCAATCTTCAAGTTTTACTAATACTTTATCACCATCTTCAGCTTTAAAAGTTTTATTTATGGGTACAAAAATATCTTTATACATTTTTGTACTATCTGCAACTACAAAAGCATAATTGCTATGTAATTGGATAACACCAACATACTCGCTTTTTTCGCGTTTTAAAACTTGAGTAATTTCACCTTCCATTTTACCGCGTTTACGGCGTTTATAAAGGTAAAACTCAACTTCGTCTCCATTTAACGCACGATTAATATTGTTTGAAGCTATGTATATATCTTCTTCAAACTCGTCGCAGATAATATAACCAGACCCGCGTGCTGCTAAATCTAAAATTCCAGTGTAATACTCGGTATTTATCACGGCTTTAAACTTACCACGATCTACTTCTTCAATTTCTTGTTTAGCTGCAAGTTTAGCTAAAGTTTTTATAATTTGGTTACGGCTACTGGCATCGTTAACGCCTATTTTCGCTGCTATTTGTTTATAATTAAATGCCTGGTTGCGTTCTTTTTTTAATATGCTTAAAATTGTATTTGTAAGGTTGGAAATTCCCTTTTTATTGGATTTTCCTTTTCTTTTTCTGTTCATAAAAATTGAGTAATCATATTTATTTCCTAAGATAACGGAAATTGTGTTAGTAAATAGCTTTTTTAGTGTGAAGTAATTGCTATTTGTTTACACAAACTTACAATAATTTAATTTAATCGATGTTTAGGAAAAGTTAATTCATAAAAAAGGCTTATAAAATTTGTATCGATTTAAATAAAATTTAAAAACTAATATTTAATTTATAATTATCTTTTTAGCAGATTTTCCTTGAGTGGTTTCTACTTCAATAAAATACATACCACTGACTAGCTTATTAACATTTATTTTCGATGTTTTTGCAGAATATAAATATTGATTTTGCATGTTGTAAATGTTTACTTGTTTTAATTCTAAACCATTATTTACATCTATATTTAAAACATTATTTACAGGGTTTGGATAATATGAAAAATAGTTATTTTCAAAACTTTTGTTTGATAATACAGCCGTTAAATCATAAACTCTAACATGCCCTGTTTGCACGCCTTTAGCCTTATTTTCAATAGCTCCAATAGCAACCACATTTCCGTCGGCACTTAAAGAAACCGCTCCTCCAAATTCGTCGCCTGCATACTCTCCATCAATATCACTACCTATTTTTTGCCAATTTCCTGCAATATTTTTATAAATTCTAACATGACCAGAATCAGAACTATTTTCATTTTTATATGCACCAATAGCTAAAACATCACCAGTAGCATTTAAGCTTATAGCACTTCCAGATTCATCTCCTGCTGCTTCACCATTTATTCCAGTACCTATTTGTTCCCAAATACCCGAATTATATTTAAATACCCTAACAAATCCAGAATCATCACCATTATTATCATTTCTAGGAGAACCAAAAGCTAAAATATCTCCAGACGCATTTAAACTAACTTTTGTTTCAGAAACTTCACCCGCTAAATTATCATGTAAATCTGTACCTATTTGAACCCAATTTAATGCTACATTTTTATAAACGCGCACTTTACCATTAGCAGGTAAACCATCGCCACTAGAAGAACTAGCAATGGCAACGATATTGCCATCTGCGCTTAAACTTATAGACATACCAGAATAATCAAAAGTATCGCCCTCAATATGGTTTCCTATTTTTAGCCAAACTTCAGACTCAGAATCGTATTTATAAACACTTACGTATCCCGAAAAAACTCCAGCCATTGGAGAACTAATAGCAACAACATTACCATCTGCACTTAAACTTACAGACCAACCAGAAAAAGTATTTGCTGCTTCGCCATTTATTGTATTTCCAAGTTGTGTCCAAACACCCGAATTATTCTTAAAAATTCGTACATGTCCAGCCGAATTTGAGTTATTAATTGCACCAATAGCAACTATGCTACCATCTAAACTTAAATCGAGAGCGTATCCAAAATAATCTACTTGGGCTTCACCATCTATATCTTCTCCTATTTGTGTCCACGTTCCAGATTCGTTTTTAAAAATACGTACATGACCCGAAGCAATACCGTTAACTCCAGAATTACCAATAGCTCCAATAGCCACAATAGTGCCATCATTATTTAAACCAACAGACCATCCAGAATTATTACTTTGAGCTTCACCATCTATATCCTCTCCTATTTGAATTTGTGAAAACGATAAAACAGGTAATAAATAAAGAAATACAATTATATTTTTCATATAAAAATTATTGATTAATAGCTAATTACAAATTTAGATATAAAATCTAGCAAAAGTTTATTAATTAAATTTTAAAAAATATAGTTATCCACACTATATATTATAATACCATTTTCTTTTAAAAATTTTAAAAAATAAATGATGGTTATTATAGCTTGTTAATAGCGGTATAACTTTTTTAAGTTTTATTTTGATAAGTATGTTATTCAAAATTATTGATAGGTAATTAACATATTTTAAACTAGCTAAACTCTTAATTTATAAGCTTTTTTAATTTGCTATTAACAACTGTTAATAACTCAATTAACAGCTAATTTTTAATAAAAGAATGAGTTAACATAGCTTATAACTGTACATTCTAGTGCTTATAAGTTAACTAAAAATTTACATTAACTTATTTGTATGTTAACTAAATGTTACGGATTGTAATTTTTTAGATAAAAACCAAATAAATGTTTTAGAAACATATCAACACTTATTAACAAGTAATGAAAAAAAATAAGCAGCTTTTGTAAAAAACAATAGGTTATTAACAAGCTAAATATATAAATGAATGTATTATACACTTAAATAAGCATTTAGTTTAATTTGTTTGATTCTGAAATACTAATAAAACACTTTAATACTATTTATTTGTACTATGTTAATATAAAGCATAAGTATTTTTTAATAATAGCTATCTAAATACTAATTTATTACCTTTGTTTATATATAAATAAAGTATATAAACATGACAATTTCTATAGGAAACGACCACGCTGGTACCGATTATAAATACGCCATTGTAAAATATCTTGAAGCTAAAGGTTATACCGTAATTAATTATGGAACCGATAATAAAGATAGCGTAGATTATGCCGATTTTGTACATCCGGTTGCAACCGATGTTACAAACAAAAATGCAACTTACGGTATTTTAATTTGTGGTAGTGCAAATGGTGTTGCTATAACAGCAAATAAACACCAAGGTATTCGTGCTGGTTTAAGTTGGACTAAAGAAATTGTAGAACTTATTCGTGGCCATAACAATGCAAATATTATTTGTATTCCTGCGCGTTTTACAGCTATAGAACAAGCTGTTGAAATGGTTGAAACCTTTTTAAATACCGAATTTGAAGGTGGTCGTCACCAACGTCGTATCGATAAAATTCCATTATCCTGTTAATATGAATGGAACACAGTCTGTCGCATAAGCACTCGCACAAACATCCTAATTTAAATGGGCGAAATCTGTTAATTTCTATATTATTAAATGTAGTTATTACAGCAGCACAAGTTGTTGGTGGTTTAATTTCAGGCAGTCTTTCTTTATTAAGTGATGCTTTGCATAATTTTAGCGATGTTATTTCGCTTATTGTAAGTTATGTAGCTACTAAATTAGCAAAGAGAAAAGCATCTAAAAACCGTACTTTTGGTTATAAACGTGCCGAAATTTTAGCCGCTTTTATAAATGCAGCTACCTTAATAATTGTTGCTGTTATCTTAATTAAAGAAGCTTTCGAGCGTTTTAATAATCCGCAAACTATTCATTCTAATTTAGTTATAATTCTTGCGCTGGTGGCTATTCTGGGCAACGGATTTAGCGTGTATTTACTTAAAAAAGAATCTGGGAATAATATAAATATAAAATCGGCTTACATTCATTTATTAACCGATATGTTAGCAAGTATTGCTGTTTTAATTGGCGGTTTGCTCATGAAATATTTTCAATTGTTTTGGGTAGATAGTTTACTCACCTTTTTAATTGCTTTGTATTTAATTTGGATGGGTTATTTTTTACTAAAAACTTCAACTAAAATGTTAATGTTATTTACACCAGAACATATTGATATTAATGAAGTTGTAAACGAAGTTAACAAGTTATCAAAAGTAAAAAAATTACATCATGTTCATATTTGGAATTTAAGTGATGATGAATTGCATTTAGAAGCGCATTTAGATTTAAATGAAGATGTTAATATTACCGAGTTTGATGCTATTTTATTAACAATTGAAACTATTTTACATAAAAAATTTAATATTAACCACGTAACAATTCAACCCGAATTTAATAAAGACGATATAAAAGATATTATTGTTCAAGATTAACAATTTTATTGTGGTCCCTAAGTTATTTCAAAATCTTTTTAAAAAAATAGTATATGCTAACCATACAAACTAAAACCTTTAACCAACTTAGCATCCAAGAACTTTATAATATACTTCAATTACGAAGTGAAGTATTTGTTTTAGAGCAAGATTGTGTGTATCAAGATATTGATTATAAGGACCAAAAAGCAATTCATATTTTAGGATTTAAAAATGAAAAAATTGTAGCATACACACGTATTTTTAAACCAGGTGATTATTTTAAAAATGCCAGTATTGGTAGGGTAGTAGTGGCGCAAAACGAACGTAAACATAAATATGGTTACGATATTATGAACGCTTCAATACTTGCTGTAAATAATTATTTTAACGAAACCGAAATAAAAATTTCTGCACAGTGTTATTTAAAAAAGTTTTATAATAGCTTAGGATTTAAAGAAATAGGAGAGGAGTATCTTGAAGATGATATTCCGCATATTGCCATGTTTAAAATTTAACGCTTTAAAGCAAAATGCCCGCGAATAGCTTCGCCTGTATTTAAATTTATAACATACCAATAATCGTCGGTTGGTAAATGTTTACCATTAAATGTACCATCCCATTGCAAATTTCCTGAAGATAAATTTTTTAACAGCTTTCCATATTTATTGTAAATACTAATTTTCGAAATTATATTGGTATTATCTAAAATTTTCCATAAATCGTGACTACCATCGTTATTGGGTGTAAAATATTTTGGGATATAATAATCGGCATCGGTTATTAATACATTAAAATAAGATTCATTGCTATCGCAAATGGTTTCATTATAAATGTAAATTATTTGCGATTCGGTAATATTATCACCTGCATTTAAAAGTGTTCCGGCACCATTACTTTCTGTAAAATAATTTCCATTGGTCAGGGTTGGTAAAGTATAATATTTACCAATAAAATCATTAAGTTCATCTACTGGTATAAATACTCTACAAGTTTCAATCTTATTGGTATAATTATTAAAATTATTGGGTTTCCAAGCGCTAAAATCGGCATTTTCGTTATCTACAATTACACAGTTAATAAAATTATTATTACTAAAATCCATAAACGTAATCGTCGAATTATTACCATTTTTTATGTTTAATGTGCATAAGTTATTAGAATGACAATCTAAATATGATAGGTTGGTATTATTCGAAAAATCTAGTGTTTTAAAGTTATTATTGTTACAAATTACGGTTTTTAGTGCTGTATTTTGGCTAACATCTAGTGTTGATAATTGGTTATTTTCACAGGCTAAATAAGTTAAATTTGTATTTTTAGTAAGCATTAAATTATTTAAAAAATTACTACCACATTGTAATCTATTTAAAGCTGTATTTTGAGTTATATCGAGGTTTGACAGATTATTTTCTTCACAAACTAAAACAGTTAAAGCCTTATTGTTAGTTACGCTTAAAGTTGATAAATTGTTATTCCAACAAACTAAAGAAATTAAATTCGGATTGTTATCAATTACTAATTGATTTAAGTTATTATTAAAACACCAAAATATTTTTAAAATCGTTAAATTCGAAATATCAATCGTGTTTATTTGATTATCATTAATGTACAGTTCAGTTAACTGGGTGTTTTGCGAAACGTTTAAACTAGTAATTTGGTTTTCTGAACAATCTAAACTTGTTAAGCTTAAAAAATCTTCAATTCCTGTTAAATCTGTAATGTTTAGTTCTGCAATATCTAAGGAAGTAACTGTATTTATGTTGGTTGTTGGTACAAAATTATCTAGCGGAGCAGTATCGTAACCTAAATTTATTAGTGCTTGTTCAAAATTATTATCTGGAACATAAGTTTGTGCTATTACTTTTAATTGAAAAACAATAAAAAAAAGACAAACATCTGAGATTTTGAAGCACATAACATTTAATTGGCATTATCAACATAGTTTATTACAATTTCAACACGACGGTCGTATTGAGGATCACCACCTAGTGGAAATTTTCGGCGTAGTCCTATATGCCGCATACGTTTTTTATCTATGCCTTTTTTAGCAAAATAATCGTAAACATATTTAGCTCGTGCTTCGGAAAGATTACGAAGTTTTGTTTTTCTATCTATAGCATCGCGTGAATATTTGGTACAACACACATGACCTTGAATAGTAAAGTAAATATCAGGTCTCTTGGCTAAAGCTTCAGCAATTGCGGTTAGGTTTTTTTTAGTTGCAGGAGTTATAGTTGCATATCCTGTTTTAAATAAAATATCTTTAAAAATTATTTTATCACCTTTAACGCTTTCGTTAATTTTATCTATTACTGTTTTTTCTTTAGGCTTTTCAACTATTTTAGCAACCTTAATAACTGGTTTTGGAGGCTTAGGTTTAACAATAATTTCAACTTTTCTATTTAATCCACGAATTTTTAAAAGATTTTTTTCTTCGACTATTTTTAAAAGAATTTCACCTTTACCATCAACATTTGTAATTAATGATTCACTAATTTCATTTTCTGAAAATATGCTTTTTATAGCATCGGCACGTTGTTGAGAAAGTTTTAAATTATAAGTATCGGCACCTCTATCGTCACAAAAACCAAAAATAGAAATCGTTTCAATATTCACATCTGTTAATTCTGATATGAATAAAAGTAATCTGTTTTTTTCTGTATTTGGTACGTCATATTCATCAGTTTCAAAATATACTTCATGTGTTAAATTTTGTTGTGAAGAACAAATTGTTACACAAAAAATTAGTAGTATGTTGATTAAAAATATATTCATATCAATGTGGGATAAATATAGTATTTTTAATTGAAAACTATGATAGCCCCACTATTATAACGTATTTCGTAAATGTTTTAGTTTAGAAAACTTGAATAAGTACTTAAGTTGCTTAGAATTTCGGTGGCTTTTTTAATTTCTTTATCGTGTATTTTGTAATACTCGTATAAACCTTCGCGATAAGCATATTGTTTAACAATTTCTTCTGTAAGTTTATTTAATAAATAGTTTTTATTTTCATCGATTACCGTCGATTTTGATTTGTTTAAATTTGAAATTAAGGCGTAATAATCGGTTTGTATATTATCGTTTAACTCTTCTTTTTTAGCTACTTCAAATGCTTTTTTAAGGGCTTTTTCGGTATCGGTTTCAAAAGTAAAATCGTTAGTTTTTAAATAATTCTTAAAGTCTTTAAAATCGTTATCGTTTAATTTTAAACTGTTAACATCATTAATTTTATGTTTATAATAGTAATTTGTTGCGTAGTTAAACACCAAATCGTTATTAACAATTGCAGATGTTATAGGTGAGGTTTTGTAGCTTCCTATTAAAACATCAGGAAAAACACCACCGCCATCAAAAACTTTACGTCCGTTTTTAGTTTTAAATTCGTTATAATTTTCTTGTTTTACGCGAACAGCCTCTCCATTTTCATTTCTATGCCAATAATCTAAAGCTTGAATACAACGACCAGAAGGTGTGTAATAGCGCGAAATAGTAATTTTAATTTGTGTTCCGTACGTTAATTCTTTTGGACGTTGTACTAAACCTTTTCCAAAGCTACGAGAACCAACAATTACAGCGCGATCTAAATCTTGTAAAGATCCAGATACAATTTCGCTAGCCGAAGCACTTTTGCCATCAATTAAAATAACTAATGGAATTTCGGTATCAATAGGGTCGTTTTGTGTATAATACGTACGATTGTATTTTTTAACTTTCGATTTTGTAGTTACAACCAACTGACCTTTAGGTACAAATAAGTTAACAATTTTAATAGCTTCGTTAACCAATCCGCCTGGGTTTCCGCGTAAATCTAAAATAATACGTTTAGCACCCTGTGCTTTTAAATCGCGTAGTGCATAATTAGTTTCGCTATGCGCTTTACGGCTAAAAGAACTTAAAACAATGTAACCAGTTTTATCGTTTATCATTGAAAAATGCGGAACAGCTTTAATTTCTACCTCGGCACGTTTAATGGTTGTAGTTTGTGTTTTGCCTTGTCTATTAAAAGTTACTTCAACTTGCGATCCAGCAGTACCTTTTAATAAGTTACCAGCATCGTCTTTATAATCTAAAATAGAAGTGTTGCCAACTTTTATAATTTCGTCGCCAGCTTTAAGTCCAGCTTTATCGGCAGGATAATCTTTATAAGGCTCAATTATAACAAGTTTGTCTTTTAAGGTTTTAACTTTAGCACCAATACCTGTATAATCGCCAGTATTATTAATTCTTGCCGCTTCAACATCTTGTTCGTTCATAAAATTGGTATATGGGTCTAAATCGGCAAGCATGCTTTTAATAGCCGTATCCATGAGTTCACCAGGATTAGTATCATCAACATAATTCATGTTAATTTCTTTAAACAAGGTGGTGAATATTTCAATTTGCTTTGCAATTTCAAAAAAGTCGTTTTTAAAGGCCGATGTTGTTAAAAATACAGCACAAAGTAAAACGGGGACAATTACTTTTCTTTTTAATAATTTTTTCATGAACGAATTTTTATTAGGCTTCGCTTTTATTCGAAAATTTCTCGAATAATTGCTTCATTTTTGCATTTACATGGTAAAAGCTAGGTATTTCTTTACCAATGTACAAAATCATAAACGCATGGGGTGTTGATAAATTGTTAAATATATCAGGTTTATTTAAGCGATAAGCTTCACGCATTAAACGTTTTATACGATTTCGTGCTACAGCAGTTTTAAAATTACGTTTACTTACTGAAACACCTGTTTTAGCCATAACATTATTATTAAATGTTGTTGGTAAATACACTAAACGCAAAGGGTAAGCTGAAACCGATTTACCGCTCGCAAATAGTTCGTCGATAAGCGTTTTGCTTTTTAATTTTTCGTTTTTAGGGTAGGTAAGACGCAATTATTGAGCTTTTATTTGCCAAAGGTATGTAAAATATAAAAATAAAAAACCTTCTGCTTTAACAGAAGGTTTTAAAATCGATAGAAAAAATTAAATCTATTTTTTATTATTATCTGGGTTAATATCTGCCATTAAACCACTTGGGTCTATTTGAACACTTTTAACCGATTTTTCTGCATTAAAAGTATAGGTTGGATATGCCCATGCCCAATCTTTTATAACGGTTGCATTGGTTGGTTTTTCACCACGCATCATTTGTAATGGTATGTAATAATTTTGTGTTGTACCATCGGTATAAGTCACTGTTAAATCTATAGGCATTGGCATTAAACCAATACGCTCTAAAGTAATAGTTTTATCTTCAACAGATGTAATACCATAATCTATAGTGTTTGTTGTTTGGCCAAAATCTATTAAATACCAATCGAGTTCTAAACCAGAAACTCTTTCAGCAGTTCTAACAATATCTAATGGTTTTGGGTGTTTAAAAGAAAAATCGGTAAAATATTTTTTTATGGTTTTCATTAAGTTTTCTTCTCCAATAACATAACCTAATTGAGCTAAAAACACTTCACCTTTACTGTAAGCCGAAATACTGTAAGCTTGATTATATGCATATCTATCGGCATGTGTAGTTAACGGTTGCTCTTTACCAGATTTTGCTAAATACAGGTAGTTTCTGTAAGCGCCAGCAGTAGGATTTTCTTTATTAGTTTCCATAACTTCGTTCATTGCTAAATCGCTAATGTAACTTGTAAACCCTTCGTCCATCCACTCGTGTTTTGCCTCGTTGCTTGCTAATAAAAATTGAAACCAAGTATGCGCCATTTCGTGAGCTGTTACACCAACTAAACTACCAAAACTACGTTTACCAGTAATTAAAGTACACATAGCATATTCCATACCGCCATCGCCACCTTGAATTACTGAGTATTGCTCGTAAGGATATTTACCAACATGCTCGGAGTAATATTCAATTAAAGCGGCTGCTTTAGGTTGAAATTCTTTCCAAAATTTTAAATTTTCTTCAGGAAGTGTTTTTTTGTAATAGAAATTAAGTAAAGGCCCGTTTTCTATTTGTAAGGTATCGTGAATATAATCTGGATCGGCTGCCCAAGTAAAATCGTGTACGTTTGGAGCTTTAAAATGCATGATTTTTTTATCGCCTTTTACAGTTGGCTCTTCTTGTAAATACCCTGAACCACCAACAACGTAATTTTTATCGATCGTTAGTTTTACATCAAAATTACCCCAAACACCATGGAATTCACGACCAATATAAGGGTCGGCATGCCAACCTTCAAAATCGTATTCTGCTAATTTTGGGTACCATTGAGTCATAGATAGGGCAACACCTTCTTTGTTGTTTCTACCAGAACGACGAATTTGTACGGGCACTTGCGCATCAAAAACCATATCGAAGGTAACTTTTTCACCTGGTTGAATAGGTTTTGCTAATTCAACTTCCAATACAGTACCAACAGTTTCATGCTTTAAAATCGTGCCATTTTGTTTTAAAGAACTAACGTTAATATAACCAATTTCGTTAGGTTTAAGTTTGCTAATTCTATCTTCAACACGGCGGTCTGGATCTGCAATAGTACGCGAGCGTACATCCATTTCGCTACCAGGTTGAAACGCATTAAAGTATAAATGATAAAATACTTTATTTAAAACATCGGGAGAATTATTGGTGTAAACTAATTGTTGTTTTCCTTGGTATTGATAGGTGTTAACATCCATATCAATTTCCATTTTGTAATCGACATGTTGTTGCCAATATCCTGGGTTAACACTTAAAATTTTTGGAGTTTCAGGTGTTTCTGGAGGTGTTGGTGTAATAGAAATAGCACCTTTACTACTACCACAAGATAATAAAAAAGAAAGGCTTAAAAGATATATAAAATAACGTTTCATAGGTTTATTTTTTTATTGAGCGGCAACTTTTGAAGCCATGATTAACGCATTGTAAGCATTTACAATTTTTCCTGATTTTGATAATTCTGAAAACGAACGGATATCGCTAGAATTGCCTCCAACAATAACTTTAGGTTTTAAAGCTAAACCAGAATCCATTATAATTTGTTTTACTTGTGATGCTTTTAAAGTTGGATAATACGAACGAATTAAAGCAGCTACACCAGCTACAGCAGGAGCAGCCATAGACGTTCCGCCTTTAATATCATATTCGTTCTCTGGCGTTGTAGAATAAACGCTTGCTCCTGGAGCAAAAACATCAACATTTTTTTTACCGTAGTTAGAGAAACCAGCGACCATATTTGACCCGTATTTTGGAGCTAATGCGCCTACACGAATGTATGTATTTGATATTTCTTCGCCGTTAATATTATCGTCTGGGAAATTAGGTTCTGTATCTACATCTTTACTATCGTTACCTGCAGCATGCACAAAAACTACATCTTTTTCGCTAGCATAACTTATAGCATCGCGCACCCAATCGCTGTGCGTTGAAAAACTTTTACCAAAACTTCCGTTAATAATTGAAGCACCATTATCTACTGCGTATCGAATAGAAAGTGCCACGTCTTTATCGTATTCGTCTCCGTTAGGCACGGTTCTAATACTCATAATTTCAACGTTGTTAGCTACACCATTTGCACCTAAACCATTATTGCGTTCTGCTGCAATAATGCCGGCTACGTGGGTACCATGACTTTCTGTTTTTACAGTTGGTTTCACATTACCATCGCCGTAGTATTTTGTAGATAAATCGTCTGGATTATCACCAGTTACACGTCCTTTAAACGTTTTGTTAAGGTTGTAGTTTAAACGTTCGTTAATTTGCTCTAAACTAGAACTTAATTCTTCTTTAGCTTCATCCATCGATTCCATACCATTACTAAACATGTATTGGGCCATTTGTTTAGCTTGATTTACTTTTTCATCTTCACTTTCAATGGTATTTACATCTTCTTTGGTATATTTTTCTTTACCTGTAGCTTTTGCAAGAATTTGGTCTGCTGCTAAAATTTGTTGGTAAATTTGGTCGTATTGTGTTTTACGACCTATCCATGTTTGGTATTGCGAATCGTATTCGGCTTGGGCAGCGGCATAATTTGGGTTACTGGTATCTCCTTTTGCTAAAATTCTAACAAATTCTAATTGTTCGTTATAGCCTTTACCTAAAAAATTCCAGCCGTGAATATCATCAATATAACCGTTATTATCGTCATCTTTTCCATTATTTGGAATTTCATCTTCGTTAGTCCAAATAACGTCATTTAAATCTTCATGATCAATATCAATTCCAGAATCAATAACAGCAACTATTATTTTTTTTCCTTTTTTGTTCTTTATAATTTCAGCGTAAGCTTTTTCTACACTCATACCAGGAATGGTATCGGCTATCATGTCTAAATGTCCCCAATTGTGCTTTTCGGCTTCCGTTAATTCTGAAACTTTTAAAGGTGAAGTATCAATGTTTTCTGGAGGTGTAGAAATAATACTAGCTCCGGTACCGCAGCCAAATAATACTGCCGAAATTATGGCAGAGGTAAATAAGGGTTTAATAATTTTCATTTGTTTATTTTATGTTTATTTTTAAATTAAGTTAAAATATGTCTGTAGCTACAAACGTTTCGTTTAGCCTAACGCCTTTTTCGGTATGTTTAACTGTGATTATTTCGTTGTGAGCGTCGTGTTCTAGAAATAAATAATAATTATTATCTGCAGCCATACTTAAAAATTTTTCTTTTTCTGTTAGCGTTAAAAGTGGTCTAGTATCGTAACCCATAACGTAAGGTATTGGCAAATGGCCAACAGTTGGTAATAAATCTGCCATAAAGGCTATAGTTTTACCTTTGTACTTAATTAGCGGAATCATTTGCTTGTCGGTGTGACCGTTAGCAAAAAAAATATCGAAACCAAGCTGCGATTTTTCAAGAAAGTCACCTTCTGGAATGGACGTAAATTTTAATTGTCCACTTTTTTCTATTGGTAAAATGTTTTCTTTTAAAAACGATGCTTTTTCGCGTACATTGGGTTGTGTAGCCCATTGCCAGTGGTTTTTATTGCTCCAAAAGCGTGCGTTTTTAAAGGCAGTTTCGTAACCTGTTCGGTTTTTATTCCATTGTATACATCCGCCACAATGATCGAAATGTAAATGTGTTAAAAACACATCGGTTATATCATCGCGAGTAAAGCCGTATTTTTTTAGAGAGCTATCTAAATTAAAGTCGCCCCATTGAAAGTAATAACTAAAAAATTTATCTGTTTGTTTATTTCCCATACCACTATCAATCAAAACAAGGCGTTTACCATCTTCAATTAATAAACAACGAGCTGTTAAGTCAATCATATTATTAGCATCGGCCGGATTGGTACGCTGCCATAATGATTTTGGAACCACACCAAACATAGCACCACCATCTAGTTTAAAATTACCAGCATTTATAGGATATAAATTCATAAGGATGTAAAATTAAGAAATCTAATAGGATTGCCTAAAAATGTTAAGAATTTATTAAGACATAAAATTTTAAAATCTCATAAAAAAATTAAAAATTTATAACAAAGTGTATTTAAAAACATATACTTATTAGATTTTTTTAAATTAGTAGCTTATAACATAACATATGGTTGAATTAGGAGGGATAATTATTTTAGGAATATTAGCACAATGGGTAGCATGGAAATTTAAAATTCCTGCAATTTTACCTTTAATTTTAATAGGCCTTCTTGTTGGTCCTTTCGCTGCCGAATATTTATCGTACGATGGAACAAAATGGATTGAACCTATTTGGAATGGTAAAGAAGGTTTATTTCCTGGTGAAAGTTTATTTTACTTTGTATCCTTAGCCATTAGTATTATTCTTTTTGAAGGTGGCTTAACACTTAAAATTAACGAAATAAAAAATGTAGGACCTGTTATTACAAAATTAATAACCTTAGGTTCTGTAGTAACCTTTTTTGGTGCTGCTATTGCGGCACATTATGTGTTTTATTTAACTTGGGAAATTTCCTTTTTATTTTCGGCTTTAATAATTGTTACGGGACCCACAGTAATTACGCCTATTTTAAGAAACATTCCCTTAAAAAAAGATGTTTCGGCTATTTTAAAATGGGAAGGTATTTTAATAGATCCAATTGGAGCGCTTGTTGCTGTATTGGTTTTCGAGTTTATTAGTGTTGGTGCTGGAGGCGAGTTTACAAAAACTGCTTTAATTGAGTTTGGAAAAATTGTTTTATTCGGATTTACATTCGGATTTACATTTGCACACGCTTTAAACTTTATAATTAATAAAAAATTAGTACCGCATTATTTACTTAATGTATTTGCATTAGCTGCGGTTTTGGGTGTTTTTATTTTATCTGATGTTTTTGCTCACGAATCTGGTTTATTGGCTGTGGTAGTTATGGGTATGGTTTTAGGAAATTCTAAATCGCCTTATCTAAAAGAGCTATTGTATTTTAAAGAATCCTTAAGCGTTTTATTAATTTCGATACTTTTTATTTTACTCGCTGCTAATATAAATTTTGAAGATTTATTACTTATTTATAATTGGAATGCAGCCATTTTGTTTACTTGTGTCGTATTTATTATTAGGCCAATTGGTGTGTTTTTAAGCACTCATGGTTCTAAATTAAAACTAAAAGAAAAATTATTTATTAGTTGGGTAGGTCCGCGCGGAATTGTTGCTGCAGGTATAGCGTCGTTATTTGGTTTAACACTTGCCGATAAAGGTATAGCCGATGCTAAATATATTACGCCTTTAGTGTTTATGATTGTGTTAGGAACCGTTTTATTAAATGCTACCACGGCACGCTTATTTGCAAAATTAGTGGGTGTATTTTTAGAAAAATCTGGCGGAATTTTAATAGTTGGTGCTTCGAAAGTATCACGCTTGTTAGGTCATTATTTAGAAACCAACGGGCGCCATGTAGTTTTAATTGATAGCAACGAACGCAATATTGAAAAAGCACGTGAACTTGGGCTTGAAGCTATTTCTACCAATATTTATTCTGATACCCTTATGGATAATATTGAACTTAACGATGTGGGTTATTTAATGGCTTTAACCGGAAATTCTGATATTAATAAATACGCTATTGAAAAATTTGGAAATCAATTTGGAGAAAATGGTTCGTTTAGATTGATTACCACGCAGGAAATGCTCGATCAAGATTTTAGTAATCATCCAAAAGAAGGATTATTTTCGCATCGTGATGACTTTAATTCGTTGTTAGAGCTCTCTAGACGCCACCCAAGTATACAGGAAATAGATTTAACCGATAAAGCTCATTACGAAAGCCTTATTGAAATTACGAATAACGACGACGATATTATACCGCTATTTATTAAAGATATAAAAGGCGAATTACATATAATTTCATCTTTTGGATTAGATATTGTTGAAAAAATAAAAGACGGTTTTCAACTAGTTTACCTTGGAAAACCTTTTGATGTTGAAAAAGTACCAACGGTTGATAATAATTCTTTTGGAAAGGAGTAAATTATTTACCAATATTATCTAAACTATAAAAAGAATAATTATTTCCGGTTCTTAAAATAACTGTTTTAGCAGTTTCATCTATTGAATAAGAGAAATCTTTATTCCCAATGGGAATATAGCTAACAATATCTCCTAAATTAATATCAATAATTTTTATTACAGTACCAACGTTTTCTATTTTATCAGTTATAAACCAAAGTTTATTAATTAAATCGAACGGATTTTCCCTATTAGTTTTTGGTTTATTTTTATTGAAGTTACCAAATAATTTTTCAGCTTCTCCTAAAGCTATAACACCTGCTCCAAAATCGCCTATACCATAAGCATGAGTATAGGTTTGTATTTCTAGATCTGAGTAAAAATCATCTGTATTTTTTAAGCCATATTTATATAGTTGTTGATTAATTTTATTGACTTCATCTGAAAATATGGTACCTAAAGCAAGAATAGCTATAGGAGCAATTGTTTTCATTATATTGGATTTTGGTTTAAAGTATACCGATTTTAATTTTTCTCCATTTGCGTTGTATTGTACCATTTCGTTACTAGAAAGAAAGGCGTATTTATCGTTAAAAATTTCAATTCTAGAAATGGTATCTTTTCCTTTTTCGAATAAATTTTTCTCTGTTAGCTGTTGTTCGGTTTCTTTTACTATATCCAAGCTATAAACCGTTTTACCCTTTTTTTGTGAATATATTACCTTTTTATTTTGATGATCAATTTTAAAAGGCTCATAATATGCTAAGGGAATTATATTTTTTATTCGATTGTGATTAATATCATAAGTTATAATATTGTAGTCTGTAATAGCAACTAAAACATCGTTAAACAAAAAACCATCGCGTAATTTTTTATTGTAAATTTTAAATGGATTTTGAAATTGTATTTCACCAATATCATTTATACAATTTGCGTAATAGCTGTCTTCAATTTTTTCAATTATTAAGTGATTATTGTCTTGTTGAAACACACTTTCAATTTTGCCTTCAAATTTTGGCCATTTTTCCCATTTAGCCGTGCCATCGTAATTTACATAATTAAGGCCTTTAGCACTTTTTACCATTATAGAATTAGTGTTGAATTTTATATTGTAGTAAGACCCTAATTTTATTCTTTTTTCAAGGTCTATTTCTCCTGTTTTAAAAGATATAAAATCCATATTATAACTCTTATCTTCGTATTTGTTTAAAGCAATAAAATGATTGTTTTTATTAAATCCTTTTGGTTGATATATTTTGTTAATGTTTAAGTCACTAAAATTCTTTTGCCATAATATATTTCCAGTTATAACATCAATACTAAATAGTGTTTTCCCAAAAGAAAATACGATAGCTTCTTCATTTGAAATTGGGTCGAAATCCAAAGTTTTAGCCGAATTCAACTTTAAACCAAATAAGTCCGTTTTTTCGGGTTCTGGCATAAGCATAGTCCACAACTTTTCAGAATTAGACATTTTTATTAGGCTTAAGTTATAAATAAACTTTTTTTCAATACCTTTTTTCTTATCTCGTTTTATTTTTTCTGTATGTAAAATTAAGGCGTAACGATTATCACGAGAATAAAAAATTTCACTTGGTTTGTAATCTTCGATTTTGCTAGTATCAAAAATAACTTTACCAGTTATTCTATTTATAGCTATAGTTTTTTCTACAATTTCGTCTGAAAAAAATTGTGATTTCGTAAGTTTTATATAAGGATGATTGTTAAATAAAGTAATTTCATCTTCTTTAAAACCAGGAACAGATACTTCCCATGCCTGTTGACCCTTTATATAATCGAAGCATTTAAAAGTGTCTCCGTTATATTGATAGATTGTATGGAGTTTCTTATCTTTTATATACCAAAAATCATTTTCTTCTAAATTAAAATCATGACTTTTAATAAGTTCTTGTGAGGTTAAATGGTTTAGTGTTAAAAAAACAAAAAGAATTAGTTTAAATAGCTTCATTATATTAAGTTTTACTTTTAAAATTAATATTTAAATCATTAATAATCAAGTAAAACCGAATAAATAACAAGAAACTTCTTATTAATTTAACCTATAGTTAATTTTTGTATATTAAAAAAAAATCGTCTCAAAATTTAAGTGTTGAATCTGAGTTTATTTCAGATTTTTTATAACTAGTAATGTATTTTAATAAATACAGAAACAGGTTTGATTAAAAATTAAATATATAAACTTTTAAGAGAACCTTTTTGGATGAAAATATTTTTTAATAAATTTTTAGAATATTCTAAAGCCTCATTATTTACGTCATCAGTTTGTTCTTTTTCTGATTATTCCGCTTTTGTTTGAGAGGTTGTATTTTTGAAATGTTTCTATTTCGTCATTTTCATATTTTATTTGACTTATATCTTTTTTATCGATCATTATTAACGGACCATCTAGATTATTAATTTTTTATAAATACCTATTTAAAAAGTTATCATCATTAAACAAAAAAGCTTCAAACCATACGTTTGAAGCTTTTTACAATGTTATACAAATTATTTTGTTAGAACTAAGCCATAATATGAAGCTCTGTAAATTCTTTGTCTATTACTAAAGCATTACTGCTAGAAATTAAATTTTCAATAGGAATTAAAACATTATCTACTTCAATTTTCTTTATTTTAAAAGGTAAACCATGTAAATTAAGTTTAAACGTTTTATACGTTGTTATATATTTACCTGTTTTAAACTGTTGTATAATAAGTTCGTCTTCTTTACCTGTAAGTTTAAAGTCTCTTAAACTATAACGTCCTTTTATGTAATCGTAACCATCTCCAGCATCTTCGTATACTTGAGAGGTTTCTTTACCTAGTTTGTAATAAACCTCAAGAGTAAGTTCTTCAATAGTTTTTTCGCCAACATATTGTTGTATTGGATACTTTGGTATAATTGCACCTTCACTTACAAAAATAGGCATGCTATCTAAATCGGCATCAACCCACATTTCTTGGCCACCAGTTACAATTTCATCGGTCCATAAATTATACCATCTTCCAAATGGAAAATACATACGACGTCCTTTTTGATTCGGACCATTAACTGGACAAACGAGTATTTTTTCTCCAAAAACAAACTCGTCATTTCTGTAGTGCGTCTGTGTATCTTCTTGGTCGTGCAATACCAACGATTTTAAAATAGGAATACCATCGCTTACATTACGCCAAAATGCCGTGTATAAATAAGGTAATAATTGGTAACGTAGTTCAATAAATTTTCTAACTACGTTAGTTATAGTATCATCAAAAGCCCAAGGTTCTTGATCGCCATGATCGCCCGATGAATGCGTACGACAAAATGGATGGAAAATACCTAATTGTATCCAACGCGCATAAAGTTCTCCATTAGGTTGTTCGGCAAAACCACCAATATCCGATCCTACAAACGAAAATCCAGACATAGCCATGCGTTGTGCTTGTAAATTAGCAATATTTAAATGGTCCCAAGTGGCAATATTATCACCAGTCCAACTCGAAGTGTAACGTTGTGTTCCAGAATAAGCCGCTCTTGTAATTACAAACGGACGCTTAGGATACGAGAATTTTTTTAAACCCTGATACGTGGCACGTGCCATTTGCATACCATAAATATTGTGTGCTTTACGGTGACTACAACGGTTACCATCGTAATCGTGCCTTACATCGTCTGGAAACGATTTTCCAGGAACATCCATTACGGCTGGTTCGTTCATATCGTTCCAAACACCTTTTACTCCAATATCTTCAATAAGTTCTTGAAATAAATTAGACCACCATTCCCTAACTTCGGGGTTTGTAAAGTCTGGAAAATAACATTCTCCAGGCCATACTTTACCTTTCATGTAAGGCCCATCGGCACGCTTACAGAAATAATCGTTATCTAACCCTTCTTTAAATACCGAATAGTCCATATCAATTTTAATACCTGGATCTATTATTACGATGGTTTTAAAGCCATCGTCGGCTAATTCTTTAACCATACGTTTAGGGTCTGGAAAGTATTCTTTACTCCATGTAAAACAGCGAAAACCTTCCATGTAATCAATATCTAAATAAATAGCATCGCATGGTATTTTGAGTTCTCTAAACTTGCTTGTTATTTCTTTGACTTTAGATTCTGGATAGTAGCTCCATTTACATTGGTGGTAACCAAGTGCCCAAAGTGCGGGCATTTCGTGCGGTTTACCTGTTAAATCAGTGTAATTAGCAACAACTTCAGACATTTGTGGCCCGTAAATAAAATAATAGTTCATTTCGCCTCCATGGGCCCAAAAACTTGTAATATTTCTGCGTTCATGACAAAAATCGAAATAAGAACGAAACGAGTTATCGAAAAATATACCGTACGATTTTTTATTATGAAGCGCTGTATAAAATGGAATAGCTTTATAAATTGGGTCGGTGTCTCTACCATATGCATACGAATCGGTTACCCAATTTTCAAAACGTTTGCCTTTTAAATTATTATCTACAGGTTTATCGCCTAAACCATAGTAACTTTCGCCTGGTTGTGCTGTTTTAGACATTTTAACAACATTACCTCCAAATTGATAACTTTCTTCCCAATGGAAACCAAGCTCGTCTTCGCAAATTAGGGTATTATCTAGGGCATCATAAAGCGAAATTCGCATATCTGCTTTAGATACTTTACATATTAGTTTAGATGTTGTTATTACATATACATCTGTTTCTTCTTCTACTTCTAAATGGTTATAACCTCTGCTTGCATATTTGGTTATGGCATACGAAAAATCATTTTCAAAAATACCTGTTGTTGTATATCTAAAGCGAAGTATACTATCTCTTCGAACAGTAATTTGCAGAACGACGCCATTATCGGCTGTAAAAGAAAGTACATTAATGTTTTTTTCGTAGTTTATTATTTTGGAAGGAAATAGGTTTCCTTTATATTCTAATTCTGTATTAAGTATCATAGCTTATACTTTATATGGTTCGGTTTCTAATTTAATAAATTAAAAAAACCTCTTGCGTTTCTTTTTACTAAAAAAACACCTAATAAATTAATAAATATTAAAAATTTAAGTGATTAACCTTTAAATAACGCAAGAAGTATAAAAAATAAGAGGTTTTTAATTTTTACTAAAACAAAATTTACTATTTGGTTTATATAAAATTGAAAATTATTACAGACAATGGAGGTAATGTTACTTTTGCCGAATAATGCTTACCGTTCCAAGGTGTTTTTACAATTTTTATTGGTTTTTTATTTGAAACTCCGCTACCACCAAAATCGTGTTCATCACTGTTAAATATTTCATTAATTTTACCACTTACGGGTAAACCTATACGATAATTTTCCCTTAAAGTTGGAGTTAAGTTACATATTACAACCACATTTTGTTCGTTATTATCTCCTTTACGTATATATGATATAACACTATTTTCATGATCGTCGTAACTTATCCATTCAAAGCCTTCACCATCAAACGGTTTTTGGTATAAAGCAGGTGTGTTTTTGTAAAATGTATTTAGAGCTTTGTAATATTTTTTTAGATTTTGATGTGGAATAAAATCGAGCAAATTCCAGTCTAAACTTCCTTGAAAATCCCATTCGTTGTATTGCCCAATTTCGCCACCCATAAACAGTAGTTTAGTTCCTGGATGTGTAAACATATAACCATATAATAAACGTAGGTTAGCAAAACGTTGCCACTCATCTCCTGGCATACGTCCTAAAATAGAATTTTTACCATACACAACTTCGTCATGCGATAAAGGTAGCATAAAGTTTTCGGTAAATGCGTAGGCTAAACTGAAAGTGATTTCGTTGTGATGAAATTTACGATATACCGGATCTTTTTGGAAATATTCAAGCGTATCATGCATCCAACCCATCATCCATTTCATACCAAAACCTAAACCACCAATATCGGTTGGTTTAGATACCATAGGGAATGCTGTAGATTCCTCGGCAATGGTTTGTACATCAGGAAAGGATGCGTAAACTTCGGTATTGAGTTCTTTTAAAAAACTTACAACAGCTAAATTTTCGCGGCCTCCATAAATATTAGGTTCCCATTCTCCATCTTCTCTAGAATAATCCAAGAATAGCATGGATGCTACAGCATCTACTCTTAAGCCATCGGCATGATATTGGTCTAACCAAAAAATGGCATTACTTATTAAAAAGGAACGCACCTCGTTGCGCTCGTAATTAAAAATTAAGCTTTTCCAGTCTTGATGATAACCTTTACGTTTGTCAGGATGTTCATATAAATGTGAACCATCGAAAAAGCCTAAACCATGAGCGTCTTCTGGAAAATGCGATGGTACCCAATCGAGAATAATACCAATATCGTTTTGATGTAATTTATCTACTAAATATTTAAATTCTTCAGGATATCCGTAGCGCGAGGTTGGTGCGAAATAGCCCGTAATTTGGTAACCCCATGACGGATCGAAAGGATATTCCATAATAGGCATGAGTTCAACATGTGTAAAATTCATGTCTTTTACGTAGCTTACTAATTCATCTGCAAGTTCGAAATAAGACATAAAACGGTTCTCTTCAACCTTTTTCTTCCAAGACCCTAAATGGACTTCGTAAACTGAGTAAGGAGCATTTAATGCATTATTCTTTTTACGTTTTTTCATCCAACCGCTGTCTTTCCAGCTGTAATTATCTTCCCAAACAATAGATGCAGTACTAGGTGGATGCTCGCATCGTCTTGCATAAGGATCAGATTTTTCAGTAACTATGCCATGGTGGTGACTCACAATTTTGTATTTGTATAGATTACCTTTACCTACATAAGGAATAAAACCTTCCCAAATACCGCTGGAGTCCCAACGTACGTTAAGTTGGTGTTCGCCTCCTGTCCAGTAATTAAAATCACCTATTACCGATACTTCTTTTGCACTAGGTGCCCAAACTGCAAAATAAGTACCCTCAATACCATCTAAGGTAATAATATGCGATCCAAATTTTTCGAAAAGTCTAAAATGTTTTCCAGCTTTAAAAAGATTTATATCAAACTCTGTAAATAAACTGTGTGCTTTAACTTGTGTCATATATTATAACTTGAAGCCTGTAGGAATTACAGCTCCTTTTTTAATTACTACAATACCGTCTTTTATGGCATAAGTATCAGTTTCTGAATTTTCTAAATGTGGCCCACCTTCAATAGTTACATCGTCGCCAATGCGGCAATTTTTATCGAGAATGGCATTTTTTATAAAACAGCGTTCTCCAATTCCTTTTAAAATTTCAATTTTTTTCTCTTCTATTTCTAAAAGAGTTTCATAAGAGTCGCTACCCATCATGTAAGTACTAATTACCACAGAATCTTTACCAATTCTAGAGCGAATACCTATTACAGATTTTTCTATACGTTGAGCGCCTATAATACAGCCTTCTGCTACTACGGCTTTTTCTAAAATAGTACCAGCCATTTTTGTAGTAGGAAGCATTCTGGCTCTTGTGTAAATGCGTTTTTTCTTATCGTACAAATCAAATTTTGGAATATCATCTGTTAAGCCAATGTTAGCTTCAAAAAAGGAGTCGATATTTCCAATATCTGTCCAATAACCTTCGTATTGAAAGCTTAAAGTTTTATGTTTATTTATGGATTGCGGAATAATTTCTTTACCAAAATCTATGGTCGATTCGTCTTTCATTAAATCGATTAATAAATCTCGATTAAAAATATAAATACCCATTGATGCGAGGTAGTTTCTACCTTCTGCTTTCATATCATCACTTACTTCTGATGTCCATTCAGGTAATAAGCTTGCATCTGGTTTTTCTATAAATGAGGTTACAACATTCTCTTCATTAGCTTTCATAATACCAAAAGAGGTAGCGTCTTTGGCATTAACAGGAATTGTTGCTATAGAAATTTCGGCATTACTAGCTTCATGGGCTGAAATCATTTTATCGTAATCCATTTGATATAATTGATCGCCCGAAAGAATTAAAGCATACTCAAAATCATGACGAACAAAATGGTGCATGCTTTGTCGAACCGCATCGGCTGTTCCTTGAAACCAACCTTTATTGTGTGGTGTTTGTTCGGCGGCTAAAACATCTACAAAAGCACTGCTAAAAAAACTAAAATGATAGGTGTTTTTTATATGTCTATTTAACGAGGCTGAATTGAACTGAGTTAGTACAAAAATGCGTTTAATATCGGAATTTATACAGTTTGAAATTGGAATATCTACCAAACGATATTTACCAGCAATTGGAACTGCTGGTTTAGAGCGCTCGTTTGTTAAAGGGTATAGCCTTGAACCTTGGCCGCCACCGAGAATAATTGATAGAACTTTATTGTTTATCATGACTTTTAGTTTAAAGTTTTATATAGGTTGATATATTGTTTTGCTGAAGCATGCCAAGAATGGTCAATTTTCATTATTTGTGTTCTTATTCGTTTGTATTTATTTGGTTTTAAATAAAGTTCTACTGCGCGTATTATGGCTTTGTTTATTTCTTGAATGTCTGTACTATTGTGGCAAATTCCAAACCCATTCGGTTCTTTTATATCAATAACCGTATCTTTAAGACCTCCTATTTTTGTTACAATTGGTATTGTACCATAACGAAGAGAGTACATTTGGTTTAATCCGCACGGTTCTACTCGTGATGGCATTAAAAGAAAATCGGCACCAGCGTAAATAATATGTGATAGTTTTTCGTCATAGCCAATATAGGTGTTATAATTACCTTTAAATTCTGATTTAAGAGCGTTAAGACTGTCTTCTAAATCTGGATCGCCAGAACCTAAAAGAAGAATATTAAGGTCTTTATTTTTAAGAGCATTTTTAAAAATTTCAGGAAACAAATCTGTTCCTTTTTGGTGTACTAATCGTCCTATAAAAGCAAAAAGCGGTTTTGTTTCGTCTAAATTAAAAGCTTCACAAAGGTATTTTTTATTTGCTTTTGCCCCTTTGTTTACTGTTTTTATGGTGTAATTTTCAACTAGAAAGCTATCTGTTTCTGGGTCCCAAACATCTGTATCTATACCATTTAATATACCTAAGCATTTTTCACCTTCGGTAGCTAAGAGACTTTGTAACCCGTTGGCATTCTCTTTTAATTCTTCCATGTAGGTTGGCGAAACAGTAGTAACTCGCCAAGCGCATTTTATTCCTGCGGCTAAAGGGTTTATTTGTCCGCCCCAATCTAAAAGACCAACATTATCAAAATTAAAAGGAGGAATTAATCCTACTTTATCGTGCGAAAACCAACCTTGGTATTGCGCATTATGTATAGTTAAAATATTCGGGATTTTTCTAAACACTTCATACTTAAAGCTTTCTTGAAGCATAAACGGTATTAACCCTGTATGATGATCATGACAATGAATAATATCTGGATTGGTATGCCAGGTTAATAACCAATCTAGGGAAGCGATTTGAAATGCTAAAAAACGTTCGGTATCTTCAAAAGAATAGACCTGTTCTTTAAAAAGTAAATCTGGAACATCTACAAAAAAGACATCAAAATCAAGTGTAGACTCTTCGAGTACTAAAATGTTAAATTTATAAGGTGTTTCACCTAAGAGAATTTCTGAAGAATAAATAGCACTAAAGGTATTAGCCTTTGTGAACGTATTATCATAAAAAGGTATAAAAACCTGGGCATATTCACCAGAATTATTTAAATATTTAGGCAGAGCACCTACCACGTCGGCAAGCCCTCCAACTTTAGCTATAGGATAGCATTCTGCGCTTATGTGAACAATTTTCATTATTTAGTTTTCGTTGATATAAACTTACGAAATTAAACAGCAAAAAATGAAAATTATTCTTATTTTTCAATAAATTAATGAGTTATTAATAATTGAAGATAGAATTAATAATAATTTGATATTAATAGATATAAAATTTATTGAATTATTAATCGTTAAGTTTTAAAACGGCCATAAATGCTTGTTGAGGGATTTCTACATTACCAACTTGACGCATTCGCTTTTTACCTTTTTTCTGTTTTTCAAGTAATTTCCGTTTTCTAGAAATGTCGCCTCCGTAACATTTTGCTGTAACGTCTTTGCGTAAGGCTTTCACAGTTTCTCTTGCCACAATTTTGGCACCAATAGCTGCTTGAATAGGAATATCGAATTGCTGACGCGGAATTAATTCTTTTAGCTTTTCACACATTTTTTTACCAATATTATGTGCGTTATCGGCGTGAATTAATGCAGATAATGCATCGACAGATTGGGCATTTAATAAAACATCTAAACGTACTAGCTTAGATTGTTTCATGCCTATTGGATGATAATCGAACGAGGCATAACCTTTAGAAACGGTTTTTAAGCGATCATAAAAATCGAAAACTATTTCTGCCAACGGCATATCGAAGTTAAGCTCAACACGCTCGGTGGTTAAATAAGTTTGGTTGGTTATTTGTCCACGTTTTTCTATACATAAGCCCATAACGTTACCAACAAAATCGGCTTTTGTAATAATGGTTGCTTTTATAAAAGGCTCTTCAACACGGTTTAAAGTGGAAGGTTCTGGTAAATCGCTAGGGTTATTAACAACAATAACTTCGTCAGGATTTTTATTGGTAAAGGCGTGGTAACTTACGTTTGGTACGGTTGTAATTACCGTCATGTTAAATTCACGCTCTAAACGTTCCTGAATAATTTCCATGTGAAGCATACCTAAAAACCCACAACGGAACCCGAAACCAAGAGCTGCAGAACTTTCTGGAGCAAATACTAACGAGGCGTCGTTAAGTTGAAGCTTTTCCATAGAGGCGCGAAGTTCTTCGTAATCTTCGGTATCAACAGGATAAATACCTGCAAAAACCATAGGTTTTACATCTTCGAAACCACCAATTGCATTTTTAGTTGGGTTGGCCGAATCTGTAATAGTATCACCAACTTTTACTTCTTTAGCTTCTTTTATACCTGTAATAACGTAACCTACATCCCCAGCTTTAATTTCTTGTTTTGGCTGTTGCTTTAATTTAAGTGTACCAACTTCGTCGGCACCATAGGTTTTACCGGTTGCAATAAATTTAATTTGCTGGTTTTTTTTAATAGAACCATTTATTACCCTAAAATAAGTTTCTACACCACGAAATGGGTTGTAAACCGAGTCGAAAATTAAGGCTTGTAAAGGTTCGTTAGGTTCTCCAACAGGAGCAGGAATACGTTCAATAATAGCTTTTAAAATATTATCGACACCAAAACCAGTTTTTCCACTGGCGTGAATTACATCTTCTGGATCGCAACCTAAAAGGTCTACAATGTCGTCGGTAACTTCTTCTGGGTTTGCACTTGGTAAATCTACTTTATTAAGTACCGGAATAATTTCTAAATCGTTTTCTAAAGCTAAATATAAATTCGAAATGGTTTGTGCTTGAATACTTTGTGCCGCATCAACAATTAGTAATGCGCCTTCGCAAGCAGCGATAGATCGAGAAACTTCGTAACTAAAATCTACGTGACCAGGTGTGTCAATTAGGTTTAATACATAGGTTTCGCCTTCAAAAATATAATCCATTTGAATGGCATGACTTTTTATAGTAATACCACGCTCGCGTTCCAAATCCATGTTGTCTAAAAGTTGATCTTGCTTTTCGCGTTCGGTTACAGAACCTGTGTAGTCTAATAAACGATCGGCAAGGGTACTTTTACCATGGTCAATATGTGCAATAATGCAAAAGTTTCTAATATTCTTCATATGGCTAACCTAAAAATAGATTTAGTTTGCAAATATATGTGATTTTAAATGAGCGTAAAACAATGCTTGTTGGTAAATTATAAGTTAATTTATAATTATGGGTGATAATTTATAAATATTACATATAATTTAAACGTTTCCAGTAATTTGTAGTCTTAAGTTTATATTTTAAACCGCTAAACTTATGACCACGTTTTTAAAAGCTTCAAAACGAACGTTTTTTTTCCTTTTTATACTACTATCTATTTTTAAAATTAGTGTATTAAAAGCTCAAACCAATAAAAAAGTCCCAGAAATTGAAGGGATTTATGTGCACACCGACCGTACAAAATATATGTTTGGCGAATCACTTTGGTATAAAGCTTATTCGGTTTATCCTTACAGCAATCTTCTGTTTAGTAAAAGTAATATTTTATATGTAGAATTGGTTTCTCCAGACGATGAGGTTGTGGTACAAAACAAAACTATTTTAGAAAACGGATTGGGTCATGGCGATTTTATTTTAAACGATTCGTTAGGAATTAAAAAACCAGGAATGTATCAATTAAGAGCCTATACCAATTGGAACAGAAATTTTGACGATCATTTTGTGTTTAAAAAAAACATAGAAATTTTAAATGTTTTAGCGTCGCCTAATTCTCAACCTCAAGAGGCTTCTAAAAAATCAAAAAAAGAGGATTTAAAAACCAATGCGATTGCAGAAAATAATGTTCAGTTTTTTCCAGAAGGCGGTTCGTTAATAAGTAATGTAAACAATGTTGTTGCGTTTAAAGCAACGAATGGTAAGGGTTTTCCAATTCATGTAAAAGGAGAAATTTATAAAGCATCAAACGATTCTTTAGTTACTTTTTTTGGGACACTTCACGATGGCATGGGAAAATTTATACTTAAGCCAAAACCTGGTGAAAAATTTTATGCTAAACTTTTAAATTCTGATAAAAAAACACCAATTCCAAGTAGTTTAGATCAAGGTTACGCCTTAGGTTTCAGAAAAATAAGAGGTAAAAATATGCTCATTATTAAAACTAATGCAAGTACTTTAGCTAGTCAAACAAGTGCATCTTTTCAAATAATATTTAAATTTAAAGGCGTTACTTATTTCGATATTTCACAGGTAATTTCAAGCCCTACTACTTATTTAGAAATCCCAAATAACACGCTTCCAGAAGGTATAAATCAAGTTACTTTAATCGATGCTAGTAACCGGCCGCATAGCGAACGATTAATTTATATAGAAAAGGCTAAAGACTTGGAGGTTGCAGTTACAACCAATAAATATAGTTACCAACCAAATGAAAACATAACGGTAACGGTTTCTTCAAAAAATAAAACCGGAGAAGTTGCTTTGGCAAGTTATTCTATAAGTTGTGTTGATAGAAATGGTGACGAATCGAAACAATACAACTCTAATATTGCAACACATTTTTTAATGGAATTCGACATTAAAGGAAAAGTGCATAATCCGGGTTATTATTTCGATGAAGCAAACCCAAGACGATTACTAAATTTAGATTTGTTATTGTTAACCCAAGGTTGGAGAAACTATTTATGGAAAAATTTACCAGAAACTAAACCATTAAAAGCACCTTTTTTAGCCGAAAAAGGTATTTCATTTAGTGGTCGTGTAAAACAAATTTTGGGAACAAAAGCTAAGGCAAATAATATAGTAACATTGGCTTTGTTTAATAACGGTAAAGTAGAAATGTTAAGTACAGAAACCGATGCTTTAGGAATGTTTAGATTTAAAGACCTCATGTTTTATGGCAAAACAAAGTTTGTGTTAAGTTCTAAAAACGAAAAAGGAAAAGGAAAAGGGCAATTATTATTAGATAAGTTTAATAGATTTCCGCTTGAAACCAATTCTAATCCGCAAGTTGTAAAAATTGACACCTTACAGGACGCTACTATAAAAGATAATATTTTAAGAAAATACATGTCTTTTGGTGTTATGCCAGAAAACGTTTTAGATGAGGTTGAAATTTTAGCTAAGAAAAAAACCGAACCTTCGCAAAGCATTTACGGAACACCAGATAGAACGTTTACTTTCGAAGACGAAAGGCGGTCTTTTTCTACCATCCATCAGCTTATTCAAGTAACTATTCCTGGGGTACAAGTTACTGGTTCTACTATTAAGTTTACAAGATATAATGGACCTGCACAAATAATTGTAGATGGTATTCCTTGGGAGCAAGAAGAAGTAGCTTTTATACAACCTGGCGATGTCGAAAAAATAGAAACCTTAAATGGTGCTAGCGCTTCTATTTTAGGTGCCAACGGCGGTAACGGCGTGATATTAATTTATACAAAAGAAGGCGCATCAAACCGAGAAAAAACCATTTACCACACCGTTAAAGACGATATTGATGGCTTTTACAAAGCTCGAGCATTTTATGTGCCAAATCCTTCAGAAAAAAATGAAGATAGTAGTAAATATGCAATTAGAAATACCTTATATTGGAACCCGTATGTTCATCCTGAAAACAACGGAGAAATCCAACTAAAATATTTTAATAGTTCGGTGGAAACCGAGGTTCAAATAACTTTAGAAGGGCTAACTGCAACGGGTATTCCTGTGGTAAAAAAGACGAATTATGTTATAGAACAATAATTTCTTTCTTCAATTATGTATTGATTTATAGATACTTAATTTCTGTTTTTATTAATATAGATAAAAGCTGTAGTTTTGCGCAAATAAACTCATTTAACAATTATGGTTAAAAAAGCTATTGCGCTTGTATTCGTTTTATTTATTGTAACTTCTTGTTGGAAAAATAAAAGTCCGGAAGATTTAATAAGACTTAAAGATCAATTTAAATCACAAGTTTCAAAATTTGAAAACAAAAAGGACAATGCTAATAAAAATGTTACCAAAGGATTATCGTCTTTAGGAGCATTAAAAAGCGCATTAGAAGACGCTAAAAACGAAGATAAAGAGTTTGCGAAAGTTTATGGCGACTGGGAAAAAGTAAATAAACGCGTTAATAACCTAAATAAAGAGTACGAAGATTTAAAAGCGAAAGCCTCAAACCTATTTGCGGCTATGGAAAAGCAAACCAATAGTTTAAGTGATGACGCTAGTAAAAACACGCTTTTAAAAGCCATTAGCAAAGCTAAAACAAAATATAATGGCACTTTAGCAAACACTTCAAAAGCTATTGATAAATTGCGTTTGCTACATAACGATGCGGTCGAGGTTGTAAAAGCGCTTGAGGTTGCTGCAGCATTAAATTCTTTCGATTCTATTAACGGACAAATGAAAAGCATTGAAGATAGGGTAGATGGTATTATGGACGAACTTAACGTTGCCGTTGTAGAAAGCAAAAACCTTTACGAGAAAAAGATCACAGAACTTGCTGAAAATTAATACTTAAAAAAATAGCTTTTGGTAAAAATAGGTAACATAGAACTTCCAGATTTTCCGTTGTTGTTAGCACCAATGGAAGATGTTAGCGATCCGCCGTTTAGAAAGTTGTGCAAAGAACAAGGTGCCGATGTGGTTTATACCGAATTTGTATCGAGCGAAGGCTTAATTCGAAATGCTGCAAAAAGCGTCATGAAACTCGATATTTACGACAAAGAGCGCCCTGTTGGAATCCAAATATTTGGAGCAAACCTCGATAGTATGCTTCAAACCATCGATATTGTATCAGAATCTAAACCAGATATAATCGATATAAATTTTGGTTGTCCGGTAAAAAAAGTGGTAAGTAAAGGTGCTGGTGCTGGTATTTTAAAGGATGTGTGCCTCATGGAAAAACTTACTGCCGAAATGGTTAAACGAAGCAGCATTCCTATTACGGTAAAAACCCGTTTAGGTTGGGATCACGATTCTATAAAAATTGTTGAGGTTGCCGAACGCTTACAAGATGTTGGTTGTAAAGCCATTGCAATTCATGGGCGTACACGTGCACAAATGTATAAAGGAAATGCCGATTGGAAACCTATAGCTCAAGTAAAAAACAACCCACGAATGCATATTCCGGTGTTTGGAAACGGTGATGTAAACACGCCAGAACGTGCTATGGAGATGCGAGACGAATACGGCTTAGATGGTTGTATGATTGGGCGCGCAAGTATTGGTAATCCCTGGTTTTTTAAGCAAGTAAAACACTTTTTTAATACAGGAGAACATTTAGCTCCAATTAGTATGAAAGAACGTGTTGAAGCTGCACGCCAACATTTGCAAATGAGTATCGATTGGAAAGGTGAAATTCTAGGTGTACTTGAAACCAGAAGGCATTATACAAATTATTTTAAAGGTATACCGCACTTTAAGGAATATAGAACTAAAATGGTAACAAGCGACGATGCTAAAGACGTATTCGCTGCTTTTGATGAGGTTCAAGAAAAATTTGCCGATTACCAGTTTATTTAATAATTCTATTTTTAAACGCTAAATTGTTAAAGTTAAACACTTTTTTTAACCTTTGTTTTATTGGTGTAAATAAGCATTTTTAGTACCTTCACTTTAAATAAAAACACATTATTTATGGAGGTTATATTAAAACCTTACCAGCTTAAATTAAAACATACATTTACCATTTCGCGCGAGTCGCACGATGTGCAACCATCATTAATTGTGCAGTTGAACGACGATGGTTTTTCTGGTTTGGGAGAAGCTACTTCTAATCCATATTACAATATCACGGTTGAAAAAATGCGCGATGCTATTTCGGCTTTAATTCCAGAGATTCAAGCGCATAAAAATAAAACTCCAGAACAGTTTTGGGAAGTATTTTATCCGTTGCTTAAAAACAACATGTTTGCGCTTTGTGCTTTAGATTTAGCTTTTAACGATTTGTACGCTCAAAAACAAGGCAAAAAACTTTACGAACTTTGGGGATACAGTACCGAAAATAATCCGTTAACCGATTATACTATTGGCATTGATACCGTTGAAAAAATGGTGTCTAAAATGAAAGAACTACCATGGCCAATTTATAAAATAAAATTGGGCACCAAAGAAGACATTAAAATAGTAACCGAACTTCGTAAGCATACCGATGCGGTTTTTAGAATTGATGCTAACTGCGGGTGGACCGTAGATGAAACCATTAAAAACGCTATTGAATTAAAAAAATTAGGTGTTGAATTTTTAGAACAACCCTTAAAAGCCGATGATTGGGATGGCCATAAAAAAGTATTCGAAACCTCGGTTTTACCTGTTATTGCCGACGAAAGTTGCCAAATTGAAGCCGATGTTGCAAAATGCCACAATCATTTTCATGGTGTTAATGTAAAATTGGTAAAATGTGGCGGATTAACACCTGCACGACGCATGCTTAATCAAGCTAAAAGTTTGGGTATGAAAACCATGGTGGGTTGCATGACAGAATCGTCGGTTGGTATTTCGGCCATTGCGCACTTATTGCCATTGCTCGATTATGTAGATATGGATGGCGCTTTATTACTTGCCGAAGATATTGCAAAGGGAGTTACCATAACCGATGGCGTTATTAAATACAGTGAAAAAAACGGGGTTGGAGTTACGCTAATTTAAATGTATGATTGTAAATGAGTTTCCAGATAGGCTTATAAATATTGATGGTAAAGACTATTTGTATTTTGGTGGAACTGCTTATTTAGGCTTGCCAACGCATCCAAAATTTTTAGAATATTTAGCTGAAGGTTTACAAAAATGGGGATCGTTTTACGGAAGCTCAAGAAATTCCAACATTAAACTTTCTATTTTTAATGAATCCGAAACACTTTTTGCAGAACAAATTGGTGCAGAAGCAGCGGTAACCACATCGTCTGGAACTTTAGCCGGAAAATTAGTTTTACAGCATTTTTCTAAAAAAAATTATGTGTTTTATCATTATCCAAAAACACACCCCGCTATTTTGCACGAAAAAAGTGTATCTATTTTTCAAGACAACAAGTTGCATCCAAATTTATTAAACAACACCGAAGAACATGTTGTTATTACTACAGATGCTATTTTAGGTTTAGAAGTAGAAGCTACAAATTTTAATTTTCTTCAAAATATTTCAAAATCAAAAAAAGTAATTTTGGTTGTCGATGAGTCTCATAGTCTTGGTATTATGGGTAAAAATGGTACAGGTGTTTTTAATAGTATAAATAATTCTTGTTTACATCAAAAAATAATGGTGTCGTCCTTAGGGAAAGCCTTAGGATTATCGGGCGGAGTTATTGCTGCCGATGAAAATGTTGTTGAAGCTATTAAAAACGAACCGCTGTTTGTATCGTCGTCTTGTACAAATTCGGCGTATTTATATGCTTATTTAAAATCTCAGGATATTATAAAATCTCAGCAAGCTAAATTGAAAGAAAATTTATGTTTTTTGTTTGAAGATTTTAAACCTTCCGAAGCATTAAAATTCAATAAAAATTATCCAGTTATTTATTCTGAAGAAGCAACGTTTTATCAGAAGTTATTAAATGAAAATATGGTAATTACAAATTTTAAATACCCTACGTATAAAAACGTAATGAGTCGTATTGTTATTACTGCAAACCATACTAAGACCGATTTATTAAATTTGAAGCAGGTATTAAGTTTTTAATTTAAAAAAAACCTCAGCATTTTTGCTGAGGTTTTACTTGCTATTAAAAAATTAACTATCACTCAAAAAGCCAAATATTGGTAATTGAAGTAGTTTCGTCGTAGGTTATATTTTCATTGGAGTTTGTTTCAGAAGAAGGGTAAATAGATCGTCTGAACCATTTACCTAAGTATTCACTTGCAGAATCTTCCTCTAAACGAAGCGCTAAATCTTTAAAGACATCTGCTGAGAAATCGTAACGTCTCATGTCATTGTAAGTTTCAACGTTATGAAAATTGGCAATGTATTTTTCTTTCATAATGTGGTTAAGCATTAATCCGGCTTCACCAACAGCAACAGCCGTATCGGCGAGGTAATCTGTACCATTAACACCAATTTCATCCATGCTGGCTTCAATTCCAGCTAAATAAGCGTTGTAACCAGCGGTTGTAGTTCCTGTGCTTGTTGTTGTGCCGCCATTGGCTAAAAACTCAGCTTCAGCTTTTATAAACATCGCTTCAGCATAGGTCATTAAAATTAATGGCGATGTAGCACTGGTGTGGTAACCACCATCTTTATAGAATGTATTTCCATCTTCTCCATCAGATGATTCGCCTGTACCACCATTCATAAACCCTCTCCAAGGATCTCCTGGTTCACCTTCGTTTTCGAAAAACTCAGGAAGTCTTGGGTCTATTTCAACAACGCCACTTTCAAAAGGGTACGAGGTACCATTCATCATGCTAACTATTTGGTCGTTAGGTGCGCGATAAAAGTTTGATGTGTTACGCGCTAAAATATTGGTGGAGTAATACGGGTTAAGTTCGCCTTCTGGAAATTCTAACATGATGTTATCGTTGTTAGAAGTGAAACCCTTATTAATTGAAACTAAAACATCGCTAGCAGTAGCACCGCCTGTATTTATAAGTTTTAACTGCATGCGTGCCTTAAAGGTATATGCAGCACGTAACCATTTATCGAAATCGCCATCGTAAAATAAATCTTCGGCTCCCATTAAAATTTGAGAATTGTCTGGGCCTTCTAAATCAGAAATGGCTTCATTAAGTATATTTAAAGCTTCGGTATAAACGGTTTCGCCATCGTCTAATTTTGGGTAAGGATATGTAAAGGCATCACCAATTTCAGAATACGGTACATCGCCCCAACATTCTACGGCTAAGCTTAAATTTACGGCTTCGAGTATTTTAATTACCGCTTTGTAATGTATAGCGCCTTGTGCATCGGCTTTGGCTTTTAATACTTCAATATTTGGAAGTCCCTCGGTGTAAATGTTAGACCAAGTGGCAGAGGTACTTGTAAGTCCAGCAGCACCGTAACCGTACGAACCGAAATATTGCGTATAGTTTCCGTACGATAATTCGGCATAGTAAAATGCATAAACAGTGTTAAACATTACAGGCCCAATTATATCTTTCATATCAAGCGCATCTTCGGTTTGAGCACTCGAAGGCGTATTTACATCTAAATAGTCTTCACAACTATAAATTCCTGTAGTTAGTAAAACTAAAAGGAGTATATGTTTTATTTTATTTTTCATAATGCTATTTTTTAAAATCCTATAGTTAAACCAAATGAATAGTTTTCGGTTAAAGGAATTCCTCTACCCGTAAATCCGTATTTATTGCTACCTGCAGAGTAATCGCTTCCTTCAGGATCGAAACCATCAAAAGGTGTCCACAGTAAAATGTTATTTAAATTTGCGCTAAGTTCGAAATTACTAAGGTGTAATTTTTCTAAAACAGAAGCGTTAATGCTGTAGCTAAAACCAAGACTTCTTATTTTTACCCAAGAGGCGTCTTGTAATAGGTTTTCTGCCGTTCTACGTCCGTAAGCAGTCCAGTTAAACATTCTATATCCTGTAACAGATTCTGGTGAGAAATCGGCAACTGTAGTGTTAGGTATATAAGTTCCAGGATTGTTTGGATCTTCCATAACACCATCGAAAAGGTATTGGCCATCGCCTTCTCTAAATTGCATGGTAAATTCCGATTGTCCCATACGATTTAAAATATAACGTTGCCAAGAGTATTTATCGCCACCTTTTTTCCATTCAAACATAAAATTAAAAGCAAAGTTTTTCCATTTAATGTTGCTTCCTAAACTCATTACAAAATCTGGTGTTGCATCACCTACAATAACTCTTTTTTCGTCGGTTATTGTTGTGGTTGGCAATCCAATGGAAGAATCAATTATTAGTTCTCCATCTTCAGTTCTGTCATAATTATAACCATAAATAGCACCAATGTTATCGCCTTCTCTTGGTTGTAAATATAAATAGGCACCAGTAAGGTCGGTAGAGAAATTAATATAAGGTACTTCCTCTGGTAAATCGATTACTTTTCCTTGGTTTTTACTAAAGTTATAAATTAAGGAGATGTTTAAATCTTCCGATTTTATTAAATCGCCACTTATTAAAAGTTCATGACCGCTAGTTTCGTATAAACCTGCATTTCTTCTAATAGAAGTAACCGAAGTTGAAGGTGCTGTATTGGTTGCAAAAATAGCATCATGCACTTCGTTTTTAAAGTAGGCATAATCTACTCTTAAGCGATTTTTAAAGAAACGTAAATCGGCACCATATTCCCAGCCTTTTGTCATTTCTGCTTTTAAGTTAGGGTCTGCAATGGTTTTATCGGCAATATAACCGCCTGTGCCTCCCCAAGGGAAATTAGCATCTGGGTAAAAGAAATATCCGGTTTGTCCAAACGATGTGTCGTTACCCACTTGAGCGTAAGATAACCTAAGCTTACCAAAGCTAAAAATATCGTTATTTCCAAATAAACTTTGAATGTTATAAGCTAAACTAACCGATGGGTAGAAATAAGAATTGTTTTCGATAGGTAGAGTTGAAGACCAATCGTTTCGTCCGGTAACAGAAAGGAATAATTTGTCGTCGTAATCGAGTTTAAATTCTCCAAAAACACCAACTGTTCTTGTTTGGGCAACATAATTGGAAATAGAAAAGTTTTCTTGAGCATTACTCATATGATTAAAATGAGGAATATTTAAGTTTTGCCCATACATTCTATACGATGTTCTTTTAAAATCTCTAATCGAGTTACCTACAAGTAAAGAAGCCGATAGTTTTTCTGAAATATCTTTTGTGAAGGTTGCTAGTAAGTTAGACTCTAATCCCATAAAATCGTAAACTTGATCTACAATAAAGCCGTTTACTTGAGATCCAGCATCTAATTCTGGTGGTACAAAACGATTAAGTAAAGTTGTGTAATTATCAACCTGAGCTGTGTAGTTTAAATTGAACCATTCTTTTGGTGTCCAGTTTAAATTTAAGTTACCTAACCAGCGGTTAGTGTCTTCGGTTAAACCACTAATATAGGCATTGTATTTTGGGTTGTCTATCCATCCTGGATAAGGGTTTCTAGCAGATCCATCAGCATTTAAAAAATCGTTTATTGGAAAAGTTGGCGACCAATAACCTAATGCACTTATTATAGATTTATCACCACCAGTTGGTTTTCTAGAATCCGATTTCGTGTACATTATCGAGGTGTTAATTTTAAAACTCTCGGTAGCTTGAAAACCAGCTTTAAATCTAAAAGCTGTTTTAGCAAAATCGGTGTACGGAATTATACCATCGGTTTTTGAGTTTGCAGCCGAAAAATAGTAGTCTATTTTTTCTGTAGCACCTGAGATATCAAAATTTATATTTTTGTTTACGCCCATATCAAAAAGTTCGTAAGGGTCGTAAAATTTATCGTTAGATAAATCGTAAGTTTCACCATCTTGTAAAATGGAATCATCGGAGTATCTTACACCCCAATTGTATGGCCCAGAACTTGATGTTCCAGAAATATATTGGTATCCAGTTTGTGTTTCTGGTAAATACAAGGTGTTAGTTTCACCGTAAATACCTTGTCTAAATTCGGTTTGTAATTCTGGGGCTTTTGTAACATTACTAAGGGTTGTAGAAACACTTAAATTAATTTTTGGTTTTCCTAGTTTTCCTTTTTTAGTAGAAATTACAATCACACCGTTTGCACCAGCACTACCATAAAGCGCTGTAGCAGCAGCACCTTTTAATACGCTAAAACTTTCAATGTCTTCGGGATTTAAATCGCCAATTCTACTTGCAAACGAGAATTGTTCGTTACTTCCAGAGGCATTACTTCCAGCCGCAGGCAGAATACTACCTGAAAAGGTGTCGTTGTTTAAAGTAACACCATCTAAAATAATAAGTGGTTGGTTATTTTGCGTAGGATCCATAGAAGACATACCTCTAATTAAAATATCTACACCACCACCAGCAGTTCCAGAAGGGTTGCTAATTTGTAAGCCCGCAACCTGACCTTGCAATGCTAGAATTGGGTTGGTGTTACCAGTTAAATTTAAATCTTCGGTTTTTACCTGTGATACCGAGTAACCAAGCGATTTTTCTTTCTTTTGAATACCAAAAGCAGTTACAACAACTTCGTCGAGAGCATCGGTACTTTCGGTTAAGCTTATGTTTAAGGTTGAACCTTCAACAACAGCTTCTTTGGTTTCAAATCCAATAAACGAAAATGTTAGTACATCGCCGTTTTTTGCCGAAATACTGTAAACACCATCAAAATTGGTTGAAGCGCCTTGGTTTGTGTCTTTAATTTGAATATTCACACCAGGCAACGGTACACCAGAGGCGTCGGTTACCTTACCGCTAACAGTAATGTTTTGCGCAAACAATAAACTAAAAGTGGATGTGAAAAAAACAAGAAGAGCGAGGGTAGTTTTTTTCTTCATAAAAGTTAATTTTAAGTTAATAGTCACTCAAATATAAAAAAAGAAATGCGTTTTTTTGCGTGTTTGTGCGTTTTTTTTGCAAAAAAAATTAGTAAATTGCATATATATAGAAAAATTCTCAGTAAAGATGTTAAAACAAGAGCGTCATAAATTGATTTTAGATAAGCTAAAATTGAGTAAAAAAGTGTTGTCTAAAAATTTGAGTGACGAGCTTTTAGTGTCCGAAGATACCATAAGAAGAGATTTAAAAGAACTTGAATCAAAAGATTTAATTTACAAAGTACATGGGGGTGCTTTACTTAAAGAAAATAGGGTTCGTTCTTACGACGAGCGTAGTATTGCCGATGTTGAGGAAAAGAAAAAAATTGCATTTAAAGCAGTAAAGCTTATAAAAAGTGGCCAAGTTATTATTATGAGTGGTAGTTCCACTAACTTAGAGTTGGCTAAAATAATTCCTCAAGAAATAAATGCAACCATTTATACCTATAGTTTACCAATAGCTGTAGAGTTATCTCATCACCCCTCAATTGAAGTTATTTTTATAGGAGGAAAATTAAATAAAGAAGCGCAAGTTACCGTAGGTATCGATGTTGTAAACCCAATATATAATATTAGTGCCGATATTTGTTTTATGGGAACCGATGGTATTGATGTAAATCGTGGTTTAACCGAACCAAATTGGGAAGTTTCTAGAATAAAGAATAGTATGATTAGAGCTTCAAATTATGTAGTAGTTTTGTGCGTAAGCAGTAGAGTAAATTCTGTTAAGAGACATTCGGTGGTATCAATATCTGAAATCGATGCTTTAGTATCAGATATAAATCCCGATGATGACATATTTAATGAATTTACAGGATTAAATTTAACCATCATTTAAGATTTAGTGCATATGTTTAAAAAGGTGGTTGTTTTTGTTTTTCTGTTAGCTGGTATTTTAAGCTGTAAATCGGTTAAACTAAAAAAAAGTATAATTAATAAAATTGAGGCGCCTTTTTACGACAATCAATTTACGGGCTTACTTGTAGTAAATGCTAAAAATAGCGATACCGTTTTTAGTTATAACGCGAGCAAATATTTTACACCAGCAAGCAATACCAAAATTTTTACGCTGTATTCGGCATTACAGCTTTTGCCAACCCATATTCCTGCATTTAAATATAAAACAGAAGGCGATACTATTACTATTCTAGGTACCGGAAATCCAACGTTTTTGCATCCTTTTTTTAATGATAGCACCGTTTTAAAAATGGCTAAAAATTATAAACATGTAAAATTGATTTATAATAATTTAGATGATGAAAAATTTGGTCCTGGTTGGGCTTGGGAAGATTACGACACTTATTTTAGTCCAGAGCGAAGCAGTTTTCCTATGTACGCCAATGTTGCAACAATTAGTAAAACCGATAGTTTGCAGGTTACTCCCGAAGTTTTAAGCCAAAATGTTACGGAAGTTTTTACCTCCAAGCGCAGAAATTATAACGATAACACCTTCTATTACAACAAAAAAAATCAAGATACTATTGAAGTCCCTTTGGTCATAGATTCTACCTTAATAAAACAACTTTGGCAAGCCATTTATCCTAATAAAATAACCTTTGTAAAAGCATCAAACAAACCATTCGATAAGGTAGCTTACAGCAATATTGCATCAGATTCATTATATAAGCGCATGATGGAAGTAAGCGATAATTTTCTGGCCGAACAAATGCTTATCATGGCATCATCTACATTGTCCGATACTTTAAGTTCTCAAAAAGCGAGAACTCATATTTTAAAACATCGGTTAAACGATTTAAAACAAGAACCGCGTTGGGTAGATGGCTCTGGATTAAGCCGATATAATTTGTTTACACCAACATCTTTTGTTCAAGTTTTAACTAAACTGTATAACGATATTCCTCATGAACGACTGTTTAATTTATTTCCTGTGGGCGGAAAAACGGGCACTTTAAAACGGTATTATAAAGGCGGTAATAAGCCTTATATTTACGCTAAATCGGGAACGGTTGGTAATAATTATTCTTTAAGCGGTTATTTAATTACCAATTCTGGAGAAACACTTATTTTTAGTTTTATGAATAACCATTACAGGAAATCTACAGTTGAGGTAAAACATCACATGGAATCGGTATTCGAATGGCTTCGCGATAATTATTAAATTAACTTTATAAGTAGTATTTTTGATGTTTATTGAAATACTACAAAAAATGGCAAATCATATTACAACAACCTGGTTGGGCGACATGAAGTTTGAAAGTACAAACCCATCAGGACATAATTTATTTATTGATGCAGGCGAAGAAAACGGAGGTAAAGGCGAAGGTTACCGTCCAAAAGCACTTATGCTATCTGGTTTAGCGGGTTGTTCTGGTTTAGATGTGGCTTCGTTAATAAAAAAAATGAAGCTTGAGGTAGACGATTTTAAAATTGAAATTGATGCTAATTTAACCGAAGAACACCCAAAATATTACGATAAAGTTGCCATGCATTTTCACTTTACAGGCAGTAACTTAAACGAAAAAAAGCTTCAAAAAGCAGTCGATTTATCTATTGAAAAATACTGTGGTGTAATGGAAATGTTTCGTCAATTCGCCGAGTTAGATATTCAAACTCATTTTCATAATAAATAGTTTAATTGTGGTTTCTTTTAGTCAATCTTTGAAGAGAAATGAAGCAAATTAATATCGATAAGTAACCCCTGAAACTTAAAATGAACAATGCGTTGGACGCTAAAACCAAAACCAGAATCTCATAACGTTGAAGCTTTACAAAAAGCCTTAAATGTCGACGAAACTACAGCAACCTTATTGGTGCAGCGTGGCATAACAACATATAATGATGCAAAACGGTTTTTTCGCCCAAGTTTAAACGATTTACACGATCCGTATTTAATGAAAGATATGGATAAAGCCGTAAAACGCATTGAGCAAGCCTTTGCAAATGGTGAGAATATTTTAGTTTATGGCGATTACGATGTAGATGGAACAACGGCAGTAGCCTTAATGTCATCCTATTTAAAAACACGCACGCCTAATGTATCGACTTACATTCCAGATAGGTATAACGAGGGTTATGGCGTGTCTACACAAGGTATCGATTTTGCGCACGATAACGATTTTACGCTTATTGTCGCTTTAGATTGCGGCATAAAAGCCATCGATAAAATAAGTTACGCTAAACAAAAAGGTATCGACTTTATAATTTGCGATCATCACCGCCCAGGAAACGAAATTCCAGAAGCTGTGGCGGTTTTAGATGCCAAACAACCCGATTGCAATTATCCATACAAAGAGCTTTGTGGTTGCGGCGTAGGTTTTAAACTTATTCAGGCGTTAGCTTCAAAAACTGGAGAAACCATCAACGATCTTTTACCGTATTTAGATTTGGTTGCAACAGCTATTGGTGCAGATATCGTGCCTATAGATGGGGAAAACAGAGCATTAGCTTATCATGGTTTACAAGTTATAAACACTAACCCAAGACCCGGCATAAAAGCGATTATAGCTCAAACAAATAAAGATGAATTAACCATAACCGATGTGGTTTTTATTGTGGCTCCAAGAATTAATGCTGCGGGTCGAATGAAACATGGTGACTACGCTGTTTCGCTTTTAACAGAAATGAATTTGGCTGAAGCCGAAAGGTGCGCCGCAGAAATTGAAGCCTTTAATTCCGATAGAAAGGAAACCGATAAACTAATTACTCAAGAAGCTTTACAGCAAATTGAAGCACAGCAAGAGCAAGAGCGCTTTACAACCGTTGTATACAGCGAAAACTGGCATAAAGGCGTTATAGGTATTGTGGCTTCGCGATTAACCGAAACCTATTATCGTCCCACTTTGGTGTTTACTAAAAGTGGCGATAAATTAGCGGCTTCGGCACGTTCTGTAACAGGTTTCGATGTTTACAATGCCTTGGAAGGCTGCAAAGCACATATAGAACAATTTGGAGGTCATAAATATGCCGCAGGTTTAACATTAAAAGCAGAAAACTACGAAGCTTTTAAACAAGCTTTTGAAGATGAAGTTTCCAAAACTATCGATACCAATTTACTTACACCGGAAATTAAAGTAGATGGTAAAATAGAGTTAGATAATATTACACCCAAATTTTATCGCATTTTAAAACAATTTGCTCCTTTTGGACCAGGTAATATGACGCCTGTTTTTATGACTGAAGATTTAATAGATACCGGTTATGCCAAATGCGTCGGAGAAGATAAAACCCATTTAAGGCTCACGGCCACTCAAAAAAACGCCCATAATAAAATGGGAGCTATTGGTTTTGGTTTAGGCGATAAATTAAATTTGGTAAGTAATAATAAGCCATTTAGCGCTGTATATTCTATTGATGAAAACCATTGGCAAGGGCAAGTAAGTTTGCAATTAAAGCTTCGAGATGTTAAATAAAATCTAGGTTTATGTCATTTACAAAATTTATTTTAACTTCAGTTTAAAATTGATCTTGATTGTATGGAAGTAAAATTTGACTTGGTTAGAATTGGAAAATTTCGAAAAGATAGATTTTCGGAAAAAATAATTGAGGAAAATGCCGATTCATTGAGAACTAATATAAAATCATTCCTTAAAAATGAAACTTGTAGTCATAGAGATAATACCGTTCATATGACCATAGTTATTCCCGCAAAAGGATATAATGTGAAAATGGTTTTACAAGATATTAGAGATTTTAAAATTAGAAAACAATTAAGAGAAAGGTTTCCAAACTTTATTTATAAAGGGAATCAATCTACTCTTTTAGAAAATTTATCAAATAGAATCTGGAGAACTTGAAACACAGAAACTATTTAGACTTATTCTAAATAATTCTTATATTTGTTGTAAATCAAGTGTTATGCAACAAGATATTTATAAATTATATAACAACAGCTTTGGTATAGCCTTTAAATGGAAAGACCCAATTACAGATCAGGTTCAAAATAAAGTTCAAATTATATTTAGAGATATGGGCTTTTATTTTTCTCACCAAGAAATAATAGAATTTTACAATTGTGTAAGTGCTGCCAAATGGAATTTACCTTGCAATCAATGCGATTTAAATTGCGATACCAGAAATATTTTACTTAAAACACCTTGTAAACAAATTGATGTTGCAATAAATAACAAGGAATTAGCCTTGGTTGATGATTTAATTAAAGGCACGCTTTTTCAGTTAGAGCTCGACGATTATGTTGGAGATTTATGTAAAAATTAGATAAATTAACTAGCTGCAAGATGTAATTTTAATACTTTCGTTATCTAAAATTATGGCAAAAAACGATCCTTACGCGGCTTTAAAATTTAAGGAGTTTAATATCTTCCTTTTTATGCGATTTCTACTTGTATTTGGCTGGTCCATGCAATTTATTGTTATCGAGTGGGAAGTGTATAGTTTAACTAAAGATCCGTTAGCTCTGGGAATTATTGGTTTAATGGAAATTATTCCAGCGTTTACCATGGCACTTTTTGCAGGTCATATTGTAGACCGAAGCGAAAAACGGAATTTACTTGCTCTTTGTATTGCCTCATTTTCATTTATTAGTTTAGGTTTATTTTGTCTTACTTGGGATGTTGTTGTAGCAAATTGGTCTACAAAAACTATTTTATACGGTATTTATACATTAGTGTTTTTTGGTGGTTTTTTACGTTCGTTTTTTGGGCCAACCATATTTTCACTCATCGCTTTAATTGTTCCTAAAAAAGTATACCCAAATGCCGCAACTTGGAGCACGAGTACTTGGAAAGCAGCTACGGTTTTAGGTGCGCTTTGTGGTGGATTTTTTATTCATTGGATTGGTGTCGATAAAACACTGTGCGTCATTTTTATTTTGGTAGTTTTAGCCTTAATTTTCACTTTCAGAATTAAAAAGAAACCTATTTTAAATACTAACAAAGAAGAGTCGGTTAAAGATAGTTTGGCTGTTGGTGTTAAGTTTGTATTTTCAAATAAAGCCATTTTAGGAGCTTTAACATTAGATATGATTGCAGTTCTTTTTGGCGGAACTGTAGCGTTATTATCGGTTTTTGCACAAGATATTTTAGAAGTTGGTTCTAAAGGTTTTGGTATTTTAAATGCTTCTATTTCTTTAGGAAGCATAGCCAGTATGTTTTTAACCACCTATATTCCGGTTGCAAAAAATGCAGGTAAAAAGTTATTAGCTTCTATATTTATTTTTGGAATTTGTATTATAGTTTTTGGCCTATCGTCTAGCTTTTGGCTTAGTGTGGTGGCTCTATTTTTAAGTGGTGCTGCCGATGGCATTTCTATGGTTATTAGGCAAACTATTTTGCAGTTAAAAACACCCGACGAAATGCGCGGACGTGTATCGTCTGTAAATTCAATGTTTGTTGGTTCGTCTAACGAGTTAGGCGCTTTCGAGAGCGGTTTAGCTGCGAAATTATTAGGGCCTGCAAGAGCTGTTATTTTTGGTGGAACTATGACATTGCTTACAGTTGTTGGCCTTGGTTTTAAAAATAAAGTACTTCGTGAGTTAGATTTAACTGAAGATTATGAATTTGACGAAAATTAAAATTATTATGAAAACTACTGTAAAAATAACATACTGCAGCCAATGTAAATGGTTATTGCGTGCCACTTGGATGGCCCAAGAATTACTATCTACGTTTAACGATGAAATAGATGAATTAATATTAGAACCTGGAACCGGTGGTATTTTTGAAGTTTATGCCAACCAAGAGAATATTTGGTCGCGAAAAGAAATGAATGGTTTCCCAGAAATTACGACTTTAAAAATAAAGGTACGAGACGTTATTGCTCCAAGTAGAGATTTAGGACATATCGATAGGAAAAAGCAATAGTTTTGTTTTTTTAAATTGTAAAGATTAAAGCAACCCTACAAAAAAAATCAACTATGTTGTACCATTGATTTTGTAATTCTTGCAGAAGCAATTTTGCTTGCTATAATTCCTAATACCGAAATGGTAAACAGCACAATAAAAAAGTTTTCTAGTTTAATGGTAACTGGGTAAGGCAATGTTGGCGTGATCATTACTAAATTAAATTGTTGCTGTATCAAGGTAATAATTAAGGCTAAAATGAGCCCGATAACGCCTCCAATAACACTCATTAAACTACCTTGAAGAAAAAATATTCTCTTAATATCTTTTACAGTTGCTCCAATATTAAACAATGTTTTTAGACTATTCTTTTTATCTAAAATCATCATGATTAGTGAACCGATAATATTAAAAAACGCAATTATTAGTACTAAAGTAAAAATTAAATACACGGCTAAATTTTCGGTATTAAGCATTTTGTAAAGCGCATCGTTTAACTGTGTTCGGTTTTTTATGGTTACACGATCGCCCAAAATAGCTTGTATTTTGGCTTTCACATTGGCTTCATCGGCGTTTTCGCTTAAAACAAATTCAATTGAAGAAAGTTGATTATCCTCATAATTAAGTAAGTTTTTAACCAAATCTATGGGCGCAAAAATGTATTCATCGTTTAAACTTTCATTTATAAAAAATACACCTACATTAATGGTTTTTACCGAGTTAAAGGCGTTTTTTGTTGAGGTTATTTGTCCTGTTCCTGGTTTGGGCACATAAATATTTATGGGTTTCGTAAAGTCTAAAACTCCTAGAGATAGCGTATTCGAAATTCCCCAACCCACCACAATTTGATTCGATTTTTGGTCGAACCAATCGCCATAATCTAAAATAGAATCAACGCTAGCGATATATTGGTAGTTGGCATCAACACCTTTAATGGTTGCTAAGGCGTTTTTATCTTCGGTTCGAATGGCAACGCGATCTTCAATTACCTTGGAAAAATGGGTTATTTCTTTTATGTTTTCAAGCTCCGCAAGTTCGCTATTGGTAATAAAAAAAGATTTTCCACTTGTGGTTTCTGCCTTTAAATCGGGATCTAAAATACTAGAAAACTTAAGGGTAAAATCTTTTAAACCAGCAAAACCAGATAATACTATAAAAAGAGAAGCAGCACCTAAAATAATGCCAATTAAGGCAATATAGGTGATAAAATTTATGGCATTGTTACTACTTTTAGAGTGTAAATAGCGTTTGGCAATGTAAAGCGAAAAATTCATGTTTTAAAGATAAGAAAGCAAAAACACAGATGTGTTTACCGACTTACTTTTTTTTGCGTTTATCTAAAATTGTAGGATCTTTAATGGGGTTGTCTTCGCCTTTTAAAGACTTGTTTATATTGTCGATATACTCTAAAGAATCATCAATAAAAAACTCTAAATTAGGCATGCGACGTAACTGATTTTTTGTGCGCTGCGCCAATTCATGACGAATAAGTGACGTGTTAGAACGGATACCTTCTAAAAGTGTTTTGGCTTTATCGTTTGGAAAAATACTTAAGTACACTTTTGCGATACTTAAATCGACCGTTACTCGAACTTTACTTACCGAAATTATAACGCCACGCATACCGCCATCGGTAGCTGCTCGTTGTAAAACATCTACTAAATCGTGTTGTAAAACCGATGCTATTTTTTTTTGTCTTTGACTTTCTTCCAAAATGTTATTTGCTATTAAAATGCAAAAATAAGATTATTTTTATTAGCATTATTTGTATCTTAAACAAATAACGGCCTTAAAATGAATAAAATTGAACATATTGGTATTGCGGTAAAGAATTTAAAGGATTCTAACACTTTATTCAAAAAACTTTTAGGAGCTGCGCACTATAAAACAGAAACGGTAGATGCAGAAGGTGTAAACACCTCTTTTTTTAAGGTTGGTGATAACAAAATTGAATTGCTTGAAGCAACAAACCCCAATAGCCCAATAGCCCAGTTTATTAATAAAAAAGGAGAAGGCGTACACCATATTGCTTTTGCTGTTAACGATATTACATCAGAAATAATACGACTTAAAAAGGAGGGTTTTACTGTGTTAAACGAAGAACCAAAACGTGGAGCCGATAATAAATTAGTGGCCTTTTTACACCCAAAAAGCAGTAATGGTGTTTTAATAGAGCTTTTCCAAGATATAAAGGATTGATTTTTCTTGTAGAGTATTAAAATAAGTAGTAATATTGCACTCTCTTTTTAAAAAGAGATGTTAGCTTATGCTAATGGGTCCTATAACTCAGTTGGTTAGAGTATCTGACTCATAATCAGAAAGTCCCTGGTTCGAGCCCAGGTGGGACCACATAAAACCTCTCAAATACTTTGTGTTTGGGAGGTTTTTATTTTTTGGGAGATAGAAAGAGTGGTAATTTATACGTTTGTAACTTTTTATTATTTCAATATTATTTTGAACTTAAAGGTTTAATGTAGATAGATCCTAATACAATTATAACTTTACCCTTTTATTATAGCGTGGAGACTTTATAGTATGTAAATAGCTTTAAAATGAAAGAAATTAAAGTATTTTTACTTAGCTAATAGGTTTAGATTATTATAAAAATTAATAAAAAGGTACTTAATATTTTCTTTTTCAAAACCTTTTCGAATTTTTTTAAAAGCTAAGTTCATTTGTGATTCTACCGTTTTTATAGAAACTCCTGTTATTTCTGCTATCTCTTTGTATTTGTAGCCTTTAATTTTATTCATTTCAAGTGTTTGTCTGCACTTTGGAGGCAAAGTTTGAATAATTTGATTCATTTTAATAACACGCTTTTCTAAAGCTTCATGATCTTCTTCTATTCGATCTCTTAAAGCATTTTCGTATACAATATTTAAAATATTATTCTGTCGTTTTTCCTTATTAGATTAATTTGGATTTAAGCGCTTTATTATAAGATAGTTATGCGTTTTAGTGAGAAAAAACAAATTAAATGTAATTTTATAAGACAAAATCCGTTTATATTTTGGTTTTAACTAAAATTAGATATATTTGTTTCGTAATTAAAAGCGAAAGTCTATTTAAGACTTTAGACTGAATTTACAATTAAGTGCATTTCATCGATATTTTTAACTATTTTAAAGGTGGATTAAGTTCTTTAAAATTGTATTTACTTTACTAGTTCGCTTTTTTTCATACATTTGTGACCCAATGACAATACAAAATAAAAGAATATTTGCCTCAATCTTATTTGTATTAATAAGTTTGGTGTGTGTTGGACAAACTAATCCGCCACCTCCTAGTGCTCCACCTCCAGTAGGTTTACCTATTGATGGAGGCGTAATGTTTGGCGTTGTTTTTGCCTTATTTTATGGCGTTAAAAAAATGGTTTTTGGCAAAAAATAAACTTATTATTGCTTCAATTCAAACAAGCGCGCTACATATTTTCCTAAAACATCAAATTCTAAATTAACAACTGTGCCTTTTTTAAAGGTGTTAAAGTTTGTGTGCTCGTAAGTATAAGGTATTATAGCAACACTAAACCTATCTTTTTTAGAGTTAACAACCGTTAAACTTGTGCCGTTTACAGTTATCGAGCCTTTCTCAATAGTTATATTATTTAAGTTATGGTCGTAGCTAAAAGTAAAAATCCAGCTTCCGTTTTCTTCAGTTACATTTTCACAAACTGCTGTTTGGTCTACATGGCCTTGAACAATATGTCCGTCTAATCTATCACCAAGTTTCATGGCGCGTTCTAAATTTACTTTATCCTTTGTTTTTAAAGTGTTTAAGTTGGTTTTAATTAAGGTTTCTTTTATAGCAGTAACGGTATAAATATCATCTTTAATATCAACTACAGTTAAACAAACGCCGTTATGCGCTACACTTTGGTCTATTTTAAGCTCCTTTGTAATATCACTTTTAATGGATATGTGAAGATTATCTTTTTCGGTTTCTAATGCCGAAACAGTACCAATAGTTTCAATAATACCTGTAAACATTTTATTGTGGGTTTATTTAATTAAATTTGCAAAATCAAAATTACAAACAAAAGTTATCATTTTTAAATGAAGGAAGCTGAAAATATAATAGTAGGAATATCTATAGGTGATTTAAATGGCATTGGTGGAGAAATTATTTTAAAAACTTTTGAAGATTCGCGAATGATGGAGTTTTGTACACCAGTAGTGTTTGCATCGGCAAAAACCATAACTTTTTTAAAAAAGCAATTTAATTCCGAAATAAAGTTTCAAGCTATAAATAACATAGAACAAATCGCACTTGGTAAGTTTAATGTTTTTAATTGTTGGAACGAAAATGTAAAAATTGAATTTGGTAAGGAAGACCCTAAAATTGGTGAATACGCTATAAAATCGTTACAAAAAGCAATGTATGCTTTAAAAAGCAATCAGATTGATGTGTTAGTAACAGCTCCTATAAATAAACATAATATACAAAGCAAAGATTTTAATTTTCCAGGACATACCGATTATTTAGCAAAGGAGCTTGGTGGTAAAAGCCTAATGTTTATGATTACAAATTCGTTACGTGTTGGCTTGTTTACCGACCATGTGCCTGTAAAAGATGTTGCCAGCCACATTACCCCTAAATTAATTGAAGATAAAATAAACACATTATACACATCGCTTAAACAAGATTTTAGAATTCAAAAACCTAAAATAGCTGTGTTAGGTATTAATCCGCATACTGGAGACAATGGTGTAATAGGTTCAGAGGACGACGAGGTGTTACGACCAACACTAAAAGTTATTAAAGAAAAAGGAAAATTAGTTTATGGCCCTTATGCTGCCGATAGCTTTTTTGGCTCCAACACTTACAAAAGTTTCGATGCCGTAATAGCATCGTATCACGATCAAGGTTTGGTGCCTTTTAAAACCCTGTCGTTTGGTCAAGGCGTTAATTTTACTGCAGGATTAAATAAAGTGCGTACTTCGCCCGATCACGGTACAGCGTACGAAATTGCGGGTAAAGGATTGGCAGACGAAAATTCGTTTAAAGAAGCCGTGTTTAGCGCCATAAATATTTATAAAAATCGAACCGATTACGAAGAATTAACAGCAAATTCGTTAAAAAAAGCTCCTAAAAAGTAATTATTTTTACCTTTATAAAAGTAATTAACAATGTTAATTGATTAGAAATTAAACTAATAAACAAAAAATTGTTTATAAATAACGCTGCATAAATAAAAATTTATATATTTGCAGGCTCAAAATAGACATGATTGAAATGAAGCCATTAAAAGAGTTTACAATTCCTTTTGTGGGATTAAAAATTGGGAAGCATCATTTTGATTATCAAGTTGAGAAAGCGTTCTTTGAATATTTTGAGTTTGAAGATTTTAATGATGCCAACATAACTGTAAATGTTGAACTCGAAAAGAAATCAACTTTACTAGAGTTGCATTTTAAAATCTCTGGATGGGTAAACGTAAATTGCGATTTAACCAACGAACCTTACAACCAAACTGTTGAAAACGACTTTAATTTGGTGGTTAAGTTTGGAGACGAGTATAACGACGATTATATCGATATACTTATCATTCCGCATGGTACTTACGAAATAAACATACAACAGTATGTTTACGAGCTTATAGTATTGGCGGTTCCAGCAAAACGCGTACATCCTGGAGTTGAAGACGGTAGTCTCGATTCCGAAATACTTAAAAAATTAGAAGAACTTAGCCCTAACGAGCAAAAGGAAAATAAAGATAATAACGAGGATATAGATCCGCGTTGGAATACATTAAAGAATCTATTAACGGATAAATAACATATAAAATGGCACATCCTAAACGTAAAATCTCGAAAACAAGAAGAGATAAAAGAAGAACACATTACAAAGCTACTGCGCCACAAATTGCAACTTGTCCTACTACAGGCGAGCCACATTTATACCACAGAGCACACTGGCATGAAGGTAAACTTTATTACAGAGGTCAAGTATTAATTGATAATTCTGAAGTAGAAAACGTAGCATAAATTTATTATGCAAGCATATAGAAAAACGCTCTTTTTGGGCGTTTTTTTTATGAAAACGTTTTTTATACATCGCAAAAACTAGTAATTTGCATTTTATTACACCAAATTTCTTTAATTACACTAAAATTTGGATGTTTTTGTACGATTTGTAATAATTTTTAGTCCTAATTAACTATAAAGTTATGAGTAAAATTTCTGCAGCAATTACAGCTGTAGGCGCTTATGTGCCTGATTATGTGTTAACCAACCAAATTTTGGAAACTATGGTTGATACTAATGACGAATGGATAACCACTAGAACTGGTATTAAGGAGAGAAGAATACTAAAAGATGAAGACAAAGGCACTTCATTTCTTGCCATAAAAGCCGCCCAAGATCTTATTAATAAAAAAGGCATCGACCCAAAAGATATCGAACTGGTTATTGTAGCCACTGCAACCCCCGACTTAAAAGCCGCTTCAACAGCATCATTCACAGCCTCAGAAATTGGAGCAACCAATGCATTTTCGTTCGATATGGACGCAGCATGTTCTAGTTTTTTATACGGTATGTCGGTTGCGTCTAGCTATATCGAGTCTGGACGTTATAAAAACGTTTTACTTATTGGTGCCGATAAAATGTCGTCAATAATTAATTATAAAGATCGTGCCACTTGTATTATTTTTGGCGATGGTGCAGGAGCTGTTTTATTCGAGCCAAATACTGAAGGTTTAGGCTATCAGAACGAATATTTACGAAGCGATGGTTCTGGTAGAGACTTTTTACAAGCCCCTGCAGGAGGTTCACTTAATCCAATTACCCATGAAGCCTTAGACCAAGGTAAACAATACGCTTTTCAAGAAGGAAGAACGGTATTTAAAAATGCTGTTTTTAATATGGCTGATGCTACAGTAAAAATATTGGAGCGAAACAATTTAACCAAAGAGGATGTAAACTGGTTGGCAGCGCACCAAGCTAATAAGCGTATTATTGATGCTACTGCCGAACGTATAAACTTAGAACCAGAAAAGGTGATGATGAATATTCATAAATATGGAAACACGACATCGGCAACCTTACCCTTACTTTTAAACGACTATGAGTCGCAACTTAATAAAGGAGATAATATTATATTTGCTGCCTTTGGTGGTGGATTTAATTGGGGCTCAATCTATTTAAAATGGGCTTACAATGCTTAAACGTTTAACCAAAACCCACTAATTAATTTAAAACTATGGATTTAAAAGAGATTCAAAACTTAATCAAGTTTGTCGCCAAATCTGGTGCAAGCGAGGTTAAATTAGAAATGGACGATGTAAAAATCACCATTAAAACCGGATCAGATTCAGATACAACGATAGTTCATCAAGTTCCTGCAGCTACAATAGCGCAACCTGCACCGGTTGTTGCAGCAGCACCAGCTGTAGAAACACCGGTAGCAACACCTGTTGTCCCATCAGAAACTAAATCGACAGAAGACTCAAAATATATTACTATTAAATCACCAATTATTGGTACATTCTATAGAAAACCTGCTCCAGATAAGCCTTTATTTGTTGAGGTAGGACAAACTATTGCCGAGGGTGATGTGCTTTGTATTATTGAGGCTATGAAACTTTTTAATGAAATTGAATCTGAAGTTTCAGGAAAAGTAGTTAAAATTTTAGTTGATGATTCATCTCCTGTTGAATTCGATCAGCCATTATTTTTAGTTGATCCATCTTAAAAATTCAGAATTCAGAATTCTGAATTCATAATTTATTATAAGTTATGTTTAAAAAAATATTAATAGCAAACAGAGGCGAAATAGCACTTCGTGTTATTAGAACCTGTAAAGAAATGGGTATTAAAACTGTAGCAGTTTACTCTACAGTTGATGCCGAAAGTTTACACGTAAAGTTCGCCGACGAAGCGGTATGTATTGGGCCAGCACCAAGTAGCGAGTCTTACTTAAAAATGTCGAATATTATTGCTGCCGCCGAAATTACAAACGCCGATGCCATTCATCCAGGTTATGGATTTTTATCAGAAAATGCCAAATTTTCTAAAATTTGTGAGGAACATGGCATAAAATTTATTGGTGCATCTCCAGAGATGATAGATAAAATGGGGGATAAAGCCAACGCTAAAGCAACCATGAAAGCCGCTGGTGTACCATGTGTTCCTGGTAGTGATGGCGTTATTACGTCGTACGAAGAATGCGAAAAAATAGCCGAAGAAACAGGTTATCCTGTTATGCTTAAAGCTTCTGCTGGTGGCGGAGGTAAAGGTATGCGCGCCGTTTGGAAACAAGAAGATTTAAAAGCGGCTTGGGATTCTGCACGTCAAGAAAGTAAAGCTGCTTTTGGTAACGACGATATGTATATGGAAAAGCTTATTGAAGAGCCTCGCCATATCGAAATACAAATTGTAGGCGATTCGCGAGGTAAAGCTTGCCATTTATCAGAAAGAGATTGTTCGGTACAACGTCGTCATCAAAAATTAACCGAAGAAACGCCATCGCCATTCATGACCGATAAATTGCGTGATGATATGGGTAAAGCAGCAGTTCGCGCTGCCGAATATATTAAGTATGAAGGCGCAGGAACGGTGGAGTTTTTAGTCGATAAGCATCGCAATTTCTACTTCATGGAAATGAATACACGTATTCAAGTAGAACATCCTATTACAGAGCAAGTTATTGATTTTGATTTAATTCGTGAGCAAATTCTTGTAGCTGCAGGTGTGCCAATTTCGGGAAAAAACTATACGCCTAAACTTCATTCTATTGAATGTCGTATTAATGCAGAAGACCCGTTTAACGGTTTTAGACCATCACCAGGAGTTATAACAACCTTACATGCTCCAGGAGGTCATGGTGTGCGCTTAGACACACATGTTTATGCAGGTTATGCCATTCCGCCAAATTACGACTCTATGATTGCGAAGTTAATTACAACAGCTCAAACCAGAGAAGAGGCTATAAACAAAATGAAACGCGCCTTAGATGAGTTTGTAATAGAAGGTATAAAAACAACCATACCATTCCACAGGCAATTAATGGAGCATCCAGATTATGTTGCGGGTAATTATACCACAAAATTCATGGAAGACTTTGTAATGGAAAAAAAAGTTGAAGAATAAATAAAAAACTCCGGAATTAATTTTCGGAGTTTTTTTATGGTGTTCCTTTTACCTTTTTAGTGGGTAAAAGTCAGGCTATCCGTTATATCTTTTTTTTCCTAATCTCAAAAAAAGGATGCCACTTCTATCCTTAACACAAATCAACCTTCTTTTTAAATAAGTATCTTTACGGCTAATAAAAAGTAAATAAAGGTTCCAAATTTTTAAATGAAAAAGCTATTTCGTTTTTTACTAAAAAGCTGCTTATGGTTTGTTGTAATTTCGGTGTTTTGGGTGTTTATGTATCGATACATTCCGGTGTATTTCACACCTTTAATGGGTATTCGATATTTTAAAAACACCAATAAAACACAAACCTTTAAACATAAATGGGTAGGTTTAAAAGAGATATCGTTGCATTTACAAAAAGCAGTAATTTGTAGCGAAGATCAAAAGTTTATATCTCATAATGGTTTCGATATGGAAGCTATTGAAAAAGCTTACCAAAACAATAAAACATCAAAACACATAAAAGGCGCAAGCACCATTAGTCAACAAACCGCAAAAAATGTGTTTTTATGGCCAAACAGAAGTTGGTTACGTAAAGGTTTAGAACTGTATTTTACCTTTTTAATAGAAAGGTTTTGGAGCAAACAGCGCATTTTAGAAGTGTATTTAAATAGCATCGAAATGGGTAATGGCGTTTACGGTGCTCAAGCAGCTTCAACGTATTGGTTTAACACATCGGCAAAAAATATAACTCAAAATCAAGCTGCTGCCATTGCTGCCATTTTACCAAATCCCAGGCGCTACAAAGCGCAACCAGCAACGGCATATATAACAAGTCGAAAACAGTGGATTATTAAACAAATGGGTTTTTACGGACCATTAATTTTTCCGAAGAAAAAACATGAAAAATCAAACAATTAAAACGCAATTATTAAAACACTGTACAGCTAGTTTAGAGACGCGTTTACAAAGTGTTTTGGCTGTTATTAACGATATAAAACAAAGTTTACAAAGCGAAACTAAAAGTAGTGCCGGCGATAAGCATGAAACGGGACGAGCGATGTTACAGCTTGAACGTGAAAAAGCAAGGCATCAATTAGCCGAAATTGAAAAAACAAAACAAATTCTTTCTAAAATTAATCCAGAATCTACCTCAAAAAATATTGGTTTAGGAAGCGTTGTATTTACAACAAAATCTAACTATTTTATTAGTATTAGTGCCGGTGAGATTAAGGTTAATAACGACGCTTTTTATGCGATTTCTGCAAGTACACCAATAGGCCAATTGCTCTTAGGAAAAACAAGTGGAGATAAAGTGACTTTTAGAAATTTGACTTTTGAAATCTTAACGGTTGTTTAAAAATATAGACCTGTTGAGTTACTAAAACGCAACAGGCCTTTTTTGCTTATTTTCTAGACTTTTTATCTTTTTTAATGCGCCAAGGTGCATTTTTTTGCCAATCTCCGGCCATAATACAACCATAAGGCAAAACTTCGTCTATAACTTCGCCTAAGCCAAATTCATTCATTTGATCTCTAACCGTTTTTGCATTTTTGTAAGCACTTGGTAGCTCGGTAATATCTATTTCTTTCGAAAAAAACCTAACATCCAATCCGCGAGTTTCTGCTTTAAAAATTTGCATGGTGCTTCCCGTTTTGTTTCTTCGGTGTTGCGTTCGGCTAACGTTTCTTCCAGCGCCATGGGGCGCAAAACCTAAATTAGTAGTGGTAGTAGCGCCGTCTACAATTAAAATAGGTTCGCTCATGTTTAACGGTATTAATCGCGGGCCTGTTATATCTGGCATAAACTTAGCATCTAGAGGTGTTGCGCCTTTAGCGTGATAAAATAAATCGTCATCTTTAAATACAAAGTTGTGCTCGTTCCAGTAACGGTTTTCAACGTTAATGTTTAGGGCTTCTGCAACCGAGTTATGAATAACTTCATGATTGGTTTTTGTCCATTTTCGTATGGTTTGTAAAGCATCCCAATAGTTTTTACCTTCATCTGTATCAAAAGGAATCCATGCGTTTTGTTTTAAGGTTTCGGGCGATAATATTTTTCTAAAGCGTTCGGCAATTTTCATTCCTTTAGTAAATAATCTGGCACCAGGACCGCGTGATCCGTGATGCGTAACCAGCATTGTATTTCCTGTTTTTTTTGAGGTTCCAACAAATAAAAAATGGTTGCCATCGCCTTGAGTTCCTAAATGCGCTCTTGCGATTTTAATCATTTGTTTATCGTTTAAAATACGGTTATTTTCAAAAGCATTTAATAAGTCTTCTGGAAATCTAAATTGCGTATTTCTATCACGACCGCCTGGACCGAAATGTGTGTTGGCATGCGCTGCATCTAACACGTCTTTTGGGTTTACTTTTCCAAAGTCTGTTAACATGACCGAGCAACAAATATCTGCACTATGCATACCAGGATGAATGGCATTTTTTGCTACTGCAACACCGCCAACAGGAATGGTTCCGTTTGGTCCAGTTGGGCAAGCATCTGGCATAATGGCACCATTGACTAATGTTGGTGTTTTCATTAAGGTTTGCATCGAGTTAATGACTTTAGAAACGTTATCTTCTTCTAACTCGTTTTCTGCTTTTATGTTAATTGAAAAGTCTACTGGTGTTTTATGCAATGGTAATGGATCTGGTAACTTGTATTGCTCTAAATAACTTTGTAAAGCATCGCCTTGTAATTGGTTTTCGTTAATGTAAACCAATGCTTCTTGCATCCATTTGCCTTGTCTGTAACCTAAATTGATTAAGTCTTTTCCGGTTATTTTTGTGTTTGTTTTCATTGTTTTATTTTAATTACACTACAAATATTATAGTGTATTGCGCAATGTTTTTGCGTGTTTGTGTTTTTTTATCTAACAAAATACCCTTTGGTTTAGCCCGCGTAAGCGATTGAAGTGGCATCATTTTGTTCGCAAAAGATATAACATAAAGCGCTACCACGCCACTAAAAGCGTGGTTACGCCCAAAAAATTACTTGTTTACTGAAAAAATATCTTTTAATTGTTCGATCACGTTTCCGTTTCCGGCTACGGTGATTTCGCCAATTTTATCGGCTATTTTTTCTACGTATTCCATTTCTTTTAATTTGAACAACATGCTGTTGTCTTCCATTAATTTTGCGGTATTTAACAAGCTACGTGTCGATGCGGTTTCTTCGCGTCTTGTAATTACGTTGGCTTGCGCTTTTTTCTGTGCAATTAACACTTGGTTCATGATGTCTTTCATGTCGCCTGGTAAAATTACATCGCGCATACCGGCATGTAATACGTTTACGCCTAACTTACTGGCTTGCGCTTTTACGTCTTCTAGAACTGCTTTTGCTATTTGGTCTTTTTGCTCTAACAATTCGTCTAAGGTGTAAGCGCCAACGTATGCTCTTAAGGCTAATTGCAAGCTTGTGTACAATTGTTTTTCGTAATCTTTATTTTGCATTAATGCCGTTTCGATATCGACTACTTTGTACTGTGCGTAAAAGTTAATACGCACTGCTGCTTTGTCTTTGGTTAACAACTCCTGACCTGATACTTCTAATTGTAACTGACGTAAATCTGCTTTTGCGATTTTTATAGTTTGATTGTTTCTCCAGAAGTGGTATGTACCGTGATCTAAAATTTTATCAAACTTATCGTCTACAATCATAATGGCTTTTTCGTAAGCTGCAACTTCGAAAGCGCGTATGTATTGTCTTAATTGCATATTGGTATATAAAGACTTGCTGATATTTTCTGTGATTTCGATTTTACTTAAATCTACAGTGACAAATTTATAGTCTACCAACGTGTTCCAAAAGGTGTATTGACCAGCGGTTAGCACTTGCTTAAAGTTGTTGTATGTGTAAACTAAAACAATTTGGTTGTCTTCTACATTTACAACGTGTAACATGTTGGCTAAAGCTTGGTCTTCTAGTAAGATTTCCAATGCTTTAGGCGCATTAAAAGCTGTAGTTAAGCTGTATTTTGCAACGGTTTCGTTAAAGCCTAACCAATGTGTACCACTGGTAATTACGCGTTTGTAATCACCGCTTTTAAATACTAAACCTACGTTTCCTGCATGAATTCTTACTCTCTTCATGATTTCTAATTATTATGTTCTGATTGCATTATTTTTTAAATATCAGAACGGTTATACATTTATAATAGAATTTTCAAGCTTATGCTGAAAAAGATCTATTCGTAGTTAAAGCAAAATAAAAATTAACCATCTTTCTAACTACGGAAATACTATGGTTTTATAGCGCTTTACATAATGTTTAGTAGATGATTTTTAAATGTTTACACCGAAATAATTTCAATGATTTAATTTAAAAATGAATCTTTAAAAGATTACCCAAAGTGACTTTAAATACATTAGTATTTCAAGGTGTTGTCTAGACTGCTTTTGTAAAAATTACATAAGCTAGCCAACTTATACTTTGCTTTTATTTTTAGAGCCATTTTTTACGTGATGGTAACACTGGTGGTCGATTTTTACAAGTGACCTTCTTAATCAAAAAAAGATGGATTAAAGTCCATTTTCAAAACTGTAACCTAAATACAGCGCGTTTGCCAATTTCGCCACAAGACCGTTAGATCTTGGTAGGATTCGAACCTACAATTTGAATCTATTGCTATACCTGACTTAGCTTCTTCCCGTGAGAGAAGACAGGATTCGAACCTGTGTACATAGATGGGATTATTTATTTGGTCAAATAATCTAAAAACCTTCAAGTCAAGTTGAACATAAAAACCTAATGCGAAACCGCAAGGATTTATACAATAGTGCTATACAGAAACACTTAACAAGACTTGCTTGATGTTTTAATTGTCTGAGAGATAGGATTCGAACCTACAACCTCTCGCTTCCAAAGCGAGTAAACAAACCATCGTTATCCTTTCAGTTATGTTTAAGAACTTTTATTAAGCTTCACCAGTTCCTGCGACTGGTGAAGCGCTACTGTTAAATTAAGCTTGATTCCACAAAGCTTATTGTTAATGACTCTGCAAATATTTTACACTATTGCGCAATGTTTTTGCGTAGTTTTAAAAATTACTTTTTATTCTTCTTTTTCTTGTCTTTTTTACTCTTTTTCTTCTTAGAAGCTTTTTTCTTTTTAGGTTTTATCTTGTCTTTTATTCTGGATATTTCATTATCAATATGACTGATAAAACCATTGTTGTAACCAAATGCTTTTGCTGTTTTTAATGCTTTAATGGCTTTTTTATAGTCTTGCTGATTTTCAAAAAGCAATCCTTGACATTGCCAAATAACACCTTTGTCTATGCCTTTTACGGTTAACGCAAAATGTATTAAGTTTTGCGCTGCTGCGTAATCCTCGTTCCAGATTAATACTAAAACGTATTTCTCATACACCTTGTGAAACTCCATTTTACTCGCCAACGCTTCTGCATATAATTGTTTGGCTTTTTCATAGTCGCCCAATTGCTCTGCTTGCAAACGTCCCATTAAATACAAAGCGTAAGCGTTGTTACTTTCGTAAGACAAAGCGTAGTTTAGGTTTTCTACGGTTTCTTCTAAATCATATGGATAGGCATCTATAGCTTTAAGCACGTAGTTGTTTAACAAATTCGTGTCCATTGTTTTGTGTTTTTAATTCTGAATTTTGTCCAGAATTTGATTTAATATTTTCGTTCTTGAAACACTTCGACTGCGCTCAGTGTGACATCACGATTTTAAAATTCTTAGTTTCGGGAAATGTTTTAGCAGACTCGCTAATGACTGAAAAACAAAAAATCCGAAACAGTTTAAAATTTGCTTCGGATTTTTCATTTTGTATGAGTTAACAAAAGTTTATCTACAATAATCACGAAGCGTCACAAAAGGTGAAAGTCCTTTTGGCTTTGGTTGATATGTTATAGATAAACGCATTGTTCTTGTTTTTAATTTTAATTGTTTTGGCTGTTATCGGTTAGCCAATTGCGCTGCAAAGATTTAGATTTATTTTTCAATTTTCAAAATTTATTTTATGAATTTCAGGAAATTACAACCCTTAATACGTAGTATTAACTTTTTTTGAAAAAAGCAATTTTTTTTGTTTTAAACCCCAAATTGCTCAAAAAATTGAAGTACGCAAAATAGTTGCGTAAAAAATATTTACCTATATTTCATCCGAAAAAATTGAGCAAAATGGCTGTAAATAAAAATGCATTAATTAGATATAAAACCATTGATAAATGTCTTCAAAATAACTATCGCGAATGGACGCTTGACGACTTAATTACCGCTTGTTCTGATGCGCTTTACGAGTATGAAGGTAAAGATGTAGATGTAAGTAAACGTACTGTGCAGTTAGATATACAAATGATGCGTAGTGATAAGCTTGGATATAATGCGCCAATAGTGGTTTACAATCGAAAATTTTATAAATACGACGATTCAGAATACAGCATTGTAAACATACCTGTAACCGACAAAGATATTAAGGTAATGAACGAAGCTATACAAGTTCTCAGGCAATTTAAAGATTTCTCGTTGTTTAAAGAAATGGATGGGGTTTTGCAACGTTTGGAAGACTCGGTTTATGCTTCTCAAAAAAATAATCGCGCCATTATTCATTTAGATAAAAATGAACAATTAAAAGGTTTAGAGTTTATTGATGTTATTTATAACGCCATACAAAGCAAAAAAGTGATTAGTGTTATGTACAAATCCTTTTCAGCAAGAAGTTCGAGCGAATTAAAAGTGCATCCGCAGTTATTAAAAGAGTATAATAATCGGTGGTTTTTATTAGCATCTCATAACCAAAAAATGATGACACTAGCTTTAGATAGAATATTAAATATTGAAGTAGAAAATGATTTGGAATATATTGATTTAAAAATTGATGGCGATGTGTTTTATAAAGAAGTTGTTGGTGTTACAGTATTAAATTCTAGAGCGCAACGCGTGCAATTTTGGGTCGACAAAAAAAACGCGCCTTACGTAATTACAAAACCGTTTCACCCTACGCAACGTACCATCGAAACCAGAGAAGATGGCACCGTTTTTAATATTTTAGTGCAGCATAATTTTGAATTAGAACGCCTTATTTTAGGGTTTGGAGAAAGCATTGAAGTGTTAAAACCAAAAAAATTAAGAGATCGTATTTTAAAAAAACTGAAACAATCGGTTAAAAATTATTCTGAAATGGATAAGTAAATTGCTGAGTCTTTTTCTAACGCAGTTCCATGCTCGAAAAACACTATTTCACCATTTAATTCAGCTTCAATTAAATAATAACTTCCCTTAAAATAGCTGGTAATTACTTTTGCTTTTAAATTAGATTGTTCAACAACTTTTAATTGATTGGCGTAAATAATTTCATTATCTATAACATTAAACTCGCCAAAAAAAGAAGCGATTAATGGTGTTTTTGGGTGTTTGTATAAAGTTTCAGGCTTTCCGGTGTCTAAAATTTCATTGTTGTTTAAAACCATCATAGTATCGGCAAAACCTAAAACGTCGTCTTTATCGTGTGTAGCAACAATACAAGAGATGTTTTTATTCTTTAAATATTTATAAACGCTACGACGTAAACTTTGTTTTTTAAAATTATCAATGTGACTAAAAGGCTCGTCTAATAAAATAATTTCAGGTTGTTTTGCTAAGGCTCTGGCCAATGCTACACGTTGTTTTTGTCCACCAGAAAGTGTTTTAACTTTTACGTTAGCAAAATCTTCAAGCTCTACAACTTTTATAAGTTCTTGGGTGCGTTGTTCTTTTTCTTCGGGGAAAAAGCGCGATAAATGTTTTCCAATATTTTCGGCAACAGTTATGTAAGGCATTAAATCGAATTCTTGATGCACGTATTTCATAAATTCGTATCCAATAACTAAGTTGTATTTTGGTCCTAAAATTTCGGTGTTTTTCCAGAAAATTTTTCCTTCATTTAAATCAAATTCACCATAAATTAGGTTAAGTAAAGTACTTTTTCCGGAACCACTTTCACCAATAATAGCTAGGTTTTCACCCATTTTAACATTAAAAGAAATGTTTTTTAAAATAGGTGATTTATTATAGGAAAAAGTAAGATTTTTAACGTTTAGCATAGTTGCAAAAATAACATAAAAAAACCGCTCAAAATATTTCGAGCGGTTTGAAAAATAGAATTAATTGAGAGAAATTAATTCCATCCCCCACCCAAAGATTGATATAATTGGATATTTGCTATTAATTGGTCTTTTTTAGTTTCTATAATTTCCATTTTAGAATCTAGTGCTTCACGTTGTGTTAGCAATACCTCTGTATATTCTGCTCTTGCCGATTTAAATAAGCGGATAGAAAGATCGATGGCTTTGGTTAAACTATTTACTTGGCTTTCTTTTAATCGATAACTTTCCTTTAGATTTTCAACTTTAGATAAGTGATTAGACACTTCTATAAAAGCATTTAAAATGGTTTTTTCATAATCAAAAATGGTTTCTAATTGCTTATTATTAGCTGTGCTATATGCTGCTTTTATAGTATTTCGGTTTATTAGCGGAGCAACCATATCGCCTACCAACGAATAGGCTAGAGATTCTGGTGTGTGTGTTAAAAACTTAGGTTTAAATGCTTCAAAGCCCACACCAGCGCTTATACCAACCGACGGATAAAAATTAGCTCGAGCAATTTTTACATTAAGTTTAGAAGCTTCTAACTCTAACTCAGCTTGTTTTATATCTGGACGTTGCGTTAGCAGTTGCGAAGGAATACCAGTTAAAACAGGGTTTATTTGTTGTTCTAAAAATGTATCTGAACCTCGTGTTACGGGTTGCGGATAACGACCGACCAGGTAATTAATTAAGTTTTCGGTTTCTATTATTTTCTGCTGAATATTATACTTATTACTTTGGTTTTTATAAACATCGGCTTCAAAACGACTTACGGCAAGTTGTGTTGTTCGTGCAGCTTGTTTTTGTAGCTTAACCATTTTTAAAGCATTTTGCTGAATATTTAAATTTTGCTCGATAATGGTAAGTTGATTATCAAGCGCCATGAGTTCATAATATGCACTGGCAATTTCAGAAATTAGTTGGGTAACCATAAAATTTTTACCTTCAACTGAAGCTAAATATTCTAGAACAGCAGCTTTTTTTTCGTTTCTAAGTTTTTTCCAGATATCTAACTCCCAAGAGGCCGATAAGCCTATTGTGTAATTGGTTAAAGGTTCCGGAAATGCTTCATCTTCACGAATGTTTAAGTTTTGCTCAACAGCACCATCTCTGGTGTATTCCCCAACTTTGTCTAAATCTGCAGCGGCAAAAAAGTTTACAAAAGGTAAATATTCTCCTTTTTTAGCTTTAATGTTGTTTTGTGCTATTCCAATTTTTTGAAGCATAATATTTAGCTCTTGGTTATTAGTTAAGGCAGTATCTATTAAAGCAATTAAATGCGGATCTTTAAAAAAATGTTTCCAAGGTATTTTAGCTGTATTTGTAGTATCGTTTGCGGCATTTTTATACTGTTTTGGAGTGCTTTTATTTACCTCTCTAATATTTTTAGTTGGCACACACGAAAACATGCCAATTGCAATAAAGCAACTTAGCCAAAAGCCTTTATATGTTTTTAAATTAATCATTAGTCTTGTTTTTTCTAAGTTTTTTAATTAATTGTTTTAGCTTATTTATTTGTGTTGTGTTTGCTTGCGTTTGGTTCTCGGTTTCTCGAATTCTAATAAATTCCTCAGAAAGCGGTTCGTTTACTTCGTCTTTAATTAAATTTTTACCCTCGGCCATTTTAGCAAAAATGTAGTATAAACCAGGAATAACGAGTACCCCAAAAAAGGTTCCTATAAGCATACCTCCTAAAGATGACCCTCCAATGGTTCGGTTACCAATAGCACCTGCTCCTGTTGCTATTATTAGAGGAATTAATCCTGCAATAAAGGCAAAAGAAGTCATTAAAATAGGACGGAAACGAGCTTTGGCACCTTCAATTGCGGCTTCTAAAACCGTTGCGCCTTGCCTTTGTTTTTGTACTGCGTACTCTACAATTAATACCGCATTTTTACTAAGTAAACCAACTAGCATTATTACCCCAATTTGAGCATAAACATCGTTAGCTAACCCCATTATTTTTAGTAAAAAGAAAGAACCAAAAACACCTACCGGTAAAGAGAAAATTACAGCTAAAGGTAGCATAAAGCTTTCGTATTGTGCGGCCAAAACAAAGTACACGAATACTAGTACAACTATAAAAATGTAAATAGACTCGTTACCTCTTTTTGCTTCGTCGAATGATAAGCCTTCCCAAGCAATATCGTAACCTCTAGGTAGTTCTTGAGCAGCCACTTCTTTAATGGCATTTATAGCATCTCCACTTGTAAAACCTGGCGCTGGTAAACCTCTAATTGAAGCAGAATTGTATAAGTTGTAGCGAGTAATTTCGTTTGGACCAAGCTTTTTTTCAACACTCATAAATGCCGAATAGGGTACCATTTCACCTTCTTCATTTTTAACAAAAAGCTTTTCTAAATCTGAGGGTAAACGTCTGTATTCTGGTCCGGCTTGAGTATATACTTTAAAAAAACGTCCAAAACGAATAAAACCTTGCTCGTAAGTACTACCAATTAAAATATTAAGGTTTTCCATAGCTTTACTTATGGTAACGCCTTTTTGCATAGCAATTTTATTATTTATTTTTAATTCGTATTGCGGATAATTTGCTGAATAAAACGTGAATAATCCAGTTATTTCTTTACGTTTAGATAGAGCATCCATAAATTTACTGTTTATGTCTTCGAACTTATGATAATCGGTAGAGTTGGTTTTATCGAGCAAACGCATTGCAAAACCACCCGAGGAACCAAAACCTGGAACTGCTGGTGGCTCGAAATACTCAATTACGGCACCTAAATCTTTGGTTTCTTCTTCTAATTCTTCCATAATTTCATGAACAGAATGATGACGTTCGGACCATGGTTTTAGGTTAATTAAACATGTACCTGCGTTCGATCCACGACCTTCCGTCATAATTTCGTAACCTGCTAAAGATGATACAGATTCAACACCTTCAGTTTCTTCACAAATTTTTTGAAGTTTACGTGCAACTTCATTCGTACGCTCTAAAGTTGCTCCTGGTGGTGTTTGGATTATAGCATAAATCATCCCTTGATCTTCGTTTGGAATAAATCCGGCAGGTAATACTTGATTTGTAAAAAATATACCAGCACAAAATGCGGTTAAAATTCCGAAGGTTACCATACGTCTTGCAACAATTTTGTTAAGAATTTTTACGTATTTACCTGTTAATTTTTCAAAACCACGGTTAAACCAGTCTATAAATCTATCGGCTAACGATTTTTTCTTTTTACCATGATTATTTTTAAGCAACATAGCACACAACACAGGTGTTAGTGTTAATGCTACAAGAGCGGAAATTAAAATAGCACCTGCCATTGTTATAGAGAATTGACGGTAAAATACACCTACAGGCCCTGTCATGAATGAAATTGGTATAAAAACAGAAACCATTACTAATGTTATGGCTATAATGGCGCCACCTATTTCACCTAGTACTTCTTTAGATGCTTGATACGGACTTAAATGTTTTTCGTGCATTTTTACGTGTACGGCTTCTACAACTACAATGGCATCATCTACCACAATACCAATAGCTAATACCAAGGCAAATAGTGTAATTAGGTTTATAGATAACCCAAAAATTTGCATAACAAAAAATGCGCCTACTAAAGACACCGGAACAGCAATAATTGGAATTAAAGTTGATCGCCAATCTCCTAAAAAGATAAATACCACAAATGCTACTAAAATAAAAGCATCACGAAGTGTATGTATTACTTGTTCTATGGAAGCATCTAAAAAGTTTGATACGTCGTAGCTTATATTAAAATCTACATTTGGTGGTAATTCTTCTTTTAATTCATCTAATTTTTCTTTTACAGCATCAATAACTTCGCTACCGTTACTTCCAAAAGTTTGTTTTAGTACTATAGATGCTGAAGGTTTACCATCTAAATTCGAATAAATATCGAAAAACTCAGAGCCTAATTTTACATCGGCTATATCTTTTAAGTTTACAATCTCGCCTTCTTTGTTTGCACGAATAATGATGTCTTCGTATTGTTCGGGCTCGTTGTAGCGGTTTTGGTATGTTAAAACATATTCTAAAGATTGAGAGGTGATTCCCGAGCTTCTACCTAAACGGCCAGGTCTTGCCAAAATGCTTTGCTCTTCCATGGCTTCAAGCACTTCTTCGGCCGAAATGTTGTAGGCTCGCATTCTATCTGGTTTTAACCAAACACGCATAGCGTATTTTCTACTACCTAAAATTTTGGCACTCGCAATACCATTAATTCGTTGTATTTCGGGAATAATTTTGGTGTATGCATAGTTGTATAAGAACTTTTCATCGTTGTTTTTATCTGAGCTAGACAGGTTAACGTACATTAACATACTAGGTTGTATAGGTGTAATTATAACACCTTCGCGTTGAACAAGTTCCGGCAATAATGGCATAACTTGGTCTACACGAGTTTTTACACGAACCACAGCTTGATTGGGGTCCGTGCCGGGTTCGAAAATAACTCTAATGGTAGCTTCGCCAGCACTTGTGGCATCAGATGCAATATAGCGCATACCTTGTACGCCATTAATAGCCGTTTCTAACGGAATTAGTGTAGAATTTACTAAAACCTCGGAACTTGAACCAGGGTAAGCAATAAAAATGTTTACCGTAGTTGGTGCAATTTGAGGGAATTGCGATATGGGTAATTGTTTAATGGAAAGCCCACCAACAAATAATATAATTACCGAAATGACAATAGCCAAAACGGGACGTTTTATAAATTTTTTAAACATGTTTTTGTAGATTAAATTCTAATTATTCAGCATATAAATCCAATTCGGCAAGCACTTGGTTTGGCTCTAAGAATTTGGTGTGAATTTTTTCGTTGTTTTTAACCATACGAATACCTTCAAGTAAAATAGTATCGGTTTCGGTTAAGCCATCGTTAACTACAAATAAGTGAGGAAGTTCGGCACCAATTGTAATTTCTTTTTGTTTAACAACATTGTTTTTATCTATTACAAAAACGTAGGTTTTATCTAAAATTTCGAAGGTGGCTTTTTGTGGAATAATGACAACATTTTTAAACGGAACAGTCATTAAAACACTGCCTGTTTCGCCATGTCTTAAAATACCGTCTGGGTTAGGAAAAGTTGCTCTAAATGCAATATTTCCAGTTTCGCTATTAAATTCACCCTCAATAGTTTCAACAATTCCTTTTTGGTTAAAGCGTTTGTTGTTGGCCATTAAAAGCTCTACTTCTTTTTTCGAGTCTTTATCAGCACTAGTTATATAATCCAAATATTCGGCTTCAGGCACGTTAAAATACACCCACATTTTACTGTTATCAGATAATGTTGTTAGCAGTTCGCCTTCATCAAGCAAGCTGCCTTCACGTACATGAAGGTGGTCCATAATACCATTAAAGGGAGCTTTAATTGTAGTAAAACCAAGATGAGTTTGTGCAAGAACAACTTCAGCTTTAGCTTTTAAAAAATTTGCTTCAGCTAACGATAATTCATTTTCTGAAACAACATTACCATCAGCTAAAAGTTGTGTGTTTTGTAGTTCTATTTCGGCTGCTTTGGCTTCGGCTTTGGCCATTTCTAATTCGGCTTGATAAACATTTGGCATAATTTGGAACATAACTTGCCCCTTTTTTACATGTTGTCCCTCGTCTACCGCAATGTCTTTTAAATACCCTTTTTCTAAGGCTCGAAGTTCAATGTTTCGAATTGAGTGAATTTGACTTACATAGTCTTTAGTAATTGAAGTGTCTTTTTTTATGGGGTTTGTTACTAAAAACGCCGTATGTTCTTCTTTTTTTTCTTTTTTATCATGGCAACTTGTGAAAATTATAAGCACAAGAAGGCTCATGAAAAGGAATCCTTTTTTCATAATTTTTTGTTTGAAATAAATGGAGGTTAATGTGATTTTTCAGCTAAGAATACGCAAAAGTGCTGCTAACTAAATAGTTTGATTATAAAGTTTTTACGTGTAATAAATGTTGTGTAAATCGAAGTTGTATTGATTTACAGAAGAAAAAATCAAATTATGAAAACCTGAAGCCTCACATGAAGTTTGGTTGAAGCCTTGTCTTGATACTTTTTATTATAATAAGATGCTTTTTGAGATTGTTTTACCTCGTTAAAAGCAATAAATTTATAAACTTCATTTAAGAAATTATGAAATGACGTTTGATAATGTTTTGAAGGAGATTCTTCGTTTTCAATTTCATCAACTTCTACAGTTTCAAAAACTAAATTACTAGTATTTCTATGATGTCGCGAACTTAATTCAACGTGCTTATTCGCCGATATTTTTGAGGACTGGTTATAAATATAGGCCTGTGAATGAGATGTGTTATTAGCATGTAAATTGCTAATTCCTGTGAAGAATAGCAATGCTAAAACCGAAACATATTTAAAAATGTTTTTACTCATAATTGGATACAAAGCTATAGTAATGCTATTTTACCAACAAAAAAATTAGCTAAAAATTAACATTGCGAATTTATTAAAAACTTATTCTGATACAGAAAGTCCCATGTTATAAAGGGTAAAGCCAAAAATATCGGCATATTGTTCAATAGTTTTACTTACAGGTGTACCAGCACCGTGGCCCGCATTGGTTTCAATACGAATTAATATAGGGTTTTCGCCTTGTTGCTTATTTTGTAATTCTGCTGCAAATTTAAAACTGTGCGCAGGTACAACTCTATCATCATGATCGGCAGTTGTTATTAAAGTTGCAGGATATGCAGTTTGTTTTACGTTGTGTATAGGAGAATATGCTTTTAAATACTTATACATTTTTTCGCTATCTTCTGCTGTACCATAATCGTAAGCCCAACCGGCACCAGCAGTAAAGGTGTGGTAGCGTAGCATATCTAAAACGCCAACAGCGGGTAATGCTACTTTTGCTAAATCTGGGCGTTGTGTTATTACTGCACCAACAAGCAAACCGCCGTTAGAACCACCGCGTAAGGCTAAATATTCTGAAGAAGTATATTGGTTAGCTATTAAGTATTCCGCGGCAGCGATAAAATCATCAAACACATTTTGTTTTTGCATTTTTGTACCTGCATCGTGCCAAGCTTTACCATATTCGCCACCTCCACGTAAATTAGGTACAGCATAAATGCCGCCTTGCTCCATCCATACTGCCATTGCGATACTAAATGCAGGGTTTAAACTAATATTAAAACCACCATAACCATATAAAATGGTTGGGTTTTTACCGTTTAGTTCAAGGCCTTTTTTATGAGTAATTATCATGGGTACTTTAGTACCGTCTTTTGATGTGTAAAATACTTGTTTGCTCTCGTAAGCGTTGCTGTTAAATTCTATAGATGGTTTCCAGTAAAGTTCTGTTGCACCAGTATCTAAATTAAGCTTGTAAATATTTGAAGGCGTATTGTAATTGGTAAATACAAAGTAATCTATAATTTCATCTTTTTTGCAGCCAAAACCAGCGGCACTACCAACACCGGGAAGCGTAATTTCTCTAATTAATTCGCCGTTGTAATTATATTGTTTTACGTTTGAAATGGCATCAACCATATACTCAGCGATAAAATATTTACCAGCGGTTGCTACCGACAAAACATTTTTGGTTTCTGGAATAACATCTTCCCAAAATTCAGGAGTTGGGTTGGAAGTATTAACTTTTACTAACCGCTTATTGGGTGCGTTTAAGTTTGTAACTAAATAAAGTGTATTATCCTTGTTGTCTATAATATTCGTGTTACTATCTGTATGGTTTAGAATAGTAATAAAATCGCTGTTAGGTTTCGTTAAATCTTTAATAAACAATTTGTTTCCTGTGGTGGAAATTTTTGGTGCAATTATTAGGTACTTGTCATCTTGGGTTACACCGGCGTAAATGTAACGGTGTTTTTGGTTAGGTGAACCACCATAAATAAGTTGGTCTTGTTGCTGAGGTGTACCTAGTTTATGGTAATACACTTTATGCTGATCTGTTTTAGCAGAAAGCTCGCTACCATTTGGCTTATCGTAGCTTGAGTAAAAGAAGCCTTCATTTTTATACCAAGATATTTGAGAAAACTTAACATCAATAATAGTGTCTTCTACAATGGTTTTAGTTTCGGTATTTAGAATGACAATTTTTCGCCAATCGCTACCACCTTCTGAAATAGAATAAGCTAAAATACTACCGTCTTTAGAAAAACTTAAATCGCCAAGGGAAACAGTACCATCTTTTGAAAATGTGTTTGGGTCTAGAAATAATTCTTCATTACCATTACTATCTGTTCTATAAATAACACTTTGGTTTTGTAACCCATTATTTTTGTAAAAATAAGTGTAATTACCTTCTTTAAAAGGAGCGCTTATTTTTTCGTAATTCCAGAGCTTTTCAAGGCGGTTTTTTATGTTTTTTCTAAACGGAATTTTATTAAGATAACTAAACGTTACAGTGTTTTGCGCCTCAACCCAAGCAGCTGTTTCTGTACTCATATCATCTTCTAACCACCTGTAGGGGTCTTCTACTTCAAATCCGAAATAAGTGTCGGTAATATTTTTAATTTCTGTATTTGGGTATTTCATTCTTAAAATTCTTAAAAACCGCTTAAAAAAGATGAATAAAAAGGCTTTATAGCACATTTATACTATAACTTATAGCCTTTAGGGAATATTGTTTGTTACATATACTTTTACAATATTCAGCATTATAGTAAAATGCTAAAATAAAAGTAAGCATTACAAAGTAAATTTTCCTCTTGCATTTTTAAAAATTTGGACCTAAGAAATGCAAGGGTATTTAATTGTTAAAAATTTGAAGATAAATCAACGCTTAAAATAATTAGAATTAGTGAAATAAAAATTAAAATGAGTCAAAATAAAAGAAACCGCCTAAAACATTTGTTTTAAACGGCTTCTTAACTAAATAACCAACCAAAATTTTTATATATCCCTTATATTTTCTCTAGGGTTATCTATTTTATCTTTTCTATACTTACGTTTTTTATCAGTATTTGGATTTTTTAAACTGTCTTTTTTATTTCCAGATTTTAAATATTGAATGTATCCACGTCCTTCAAACCTGTATACCGTACCAGAATTTGGATGATATAACTCAATCTTTCTGTCATTAATAACGCTCAATTCAAAATATTCATTGCCTAAGTAGTCATAATCTAATGTTAAAGTTTTTAGGTAAAAGTCTCCAGACACATCTCCCACACCGTAAACACCAGTATAGTCCCAATACAAGTTATTTTGACTTGTTCCTGTGGCATCTTGAGAGCTTCTAAATTCCGAATCGTTTCCGCCAGCTAAAAATTGTAAATAGTTCTCAGAATCAAATTCATTAATGGCTCCAAAGTTACTGGTATAGGTTTTTTCCCAAGCTTCATACTCTTGTAAGAAATAATGGATATTGTCGTAAAACACATAGTCGTAATCAAAATTACTGCGTTGGTAACCATCTAAAAAATATGAAGTATCGTTATGCGGGTTGTATAACTCAATGGTATTATTATCTATTTGGTATACATCAAAGGTTTCAAAATCATCAACATCATGTTGTACATCTAAAATCATATTATATGCATCGTAAGTGCCAACATCTATACCGTACCCGTTTCCGCTGCTCCCTAAACCCACAATGTTGTTATTTGCATAAATTACACCGTTTAAAAACGAAATGGTAAATGCTTTTTGTAAAAATGGTGTTTCGCCATAACCTAAAGTTGAATTTATATCTACATACCAAAGTTCATAACTGTTTAACAACTGGTTTACAGAAACTGGATGGTCGTTAAAATCATCAACAATTACTTCGGTATAACATGAGGTAAATAACATTGAAATTAAGGAAAAACTTAAAAGTAATTTTATTGCTTTCATAATCAAAAAGTTTATGGTTTGTGTATGATAGATTTCAAAACGCGTGCCAAAAAAAATAATCTTAATGATTTAATGATTTTTGAATGTGTATATTTTGTTTACTTTTGACAAACATAAATTGACTGTAATTAAATGGAAAAACCTTTAAAATACGCTGTTTTTGGAGCTGGAAGTTGGGCCACTGCTATTGTAAAAATGCTGTGCGAAAATTTAAACGAAGTAGGCTGGTACATGCGCAGTGTTTACACTAAAGAACATTTAATACGCGAACAGCACAATCCAAATTACTTAAGTTCTGTAGAGTTTCATTTAGAGCAATTAAAATTAAGTAATGATATAAATGAAATGGCAGAATACGCCGATGTTTTAATATTTGTAATTCCATCGGCATTTATTCACAGTGAATTAGAGAAATTAACCATAGATATTTCTGAAAAAACAATCGTTTCGGCTATTAAAGGTATTATGCCAGAAAGTGGTTTGTTAGTAGGCGAACATTTTCATAATTTTTATAATGTGCCTTACGATAACATTGCAGTAATCGCGGGACCTTGTCATGCCGAAGAAGTTGCTCTGGAACGCTTATCGTATTTAACTATTTCCTGCTCCGATTCAAGCAAAGCAAGAGCAATTGCCAAAAATTTAAGTAGCGATTATATAAATACAAAAATTAGTGATGATATTATTGGTATAGAATACGCTGTTATGCTAAAAAACATTTACGCTATAGCAGCTGGAATAGCTCATGGTTTAGGTTATGGCGATAATTTCCAGAGTGTTTTAATGAGTAACTCTATTCGTGAAATGAAACGTTTTATTAAAAAAATGCATCACATGAAACGTAATATTAATAACTCGGCTTATTTAGGTGATTTATTAGTAACGGGCTACTCTGTTTTTTCTAGAAACAGAATGTTTGGTAACATGATTGGTAAGGGGTACACTGTAAAATCTGCACAAATGGAAATGAATATGGTTGCCGAAGGTTATTATGCTACAAAAAGCGCACATTTACTTAACCAGAAAAACAACAAAAAAACCCAGCTTCCTATAATAAATGCGGTTTACGATATTTTATACGAAAACAAAAACCCAAAAAAAGTCTTTAAAAAACTTACCGAAAAGTTAGATTAATTTTAACACTACAAAACACATTCTGCATCTTATTATTAGATACTTTTGTGGCATGAAAAGGTTAATTTATTTACTTTTATTACTTAGCTTTTCTACTTATGGTTTTTCGTTAGAAAACAACGATTCACAAACCACTAAATTTGAACAAGCCCAAGAAGACAACATTTGGAAGCTTTACGCTCCAGATGTACCTTCTATTACAACAAAAAGTGTAGAAAGTACTGTAATTAATTTAGTACAGTCTGTTACTACACCACAAAACCTTGTTCCGGTTTATAAGCTTCCTTTTAATGTTTCAAAATCGTTTGAAGCTTTATACACCAACACTTGCAAGGTTAAATTTAAACATCAAAATATAATTGGTGTTCCTTTTAAGAAAACCGATATTATTTTTCCGTTTCACTACCACTGGTAAACCGTATTCTTTTTTTTCGTTTTAAATATTTATGTCTTAACTAAACGATTAAGGCACAAATAATCACACCTTTATTTAACTAAAAAAACATAAAAATGGATACTAGAAGTACCGTAATTGGCCTTGTTATAGCATTAATTTGCTTTGCGCCATTTGTAATATTTTCAATTATAAAAAGAAGAAACAAAAACACATTAATTAACAGTTTAAATACATTAGCACAAAAACAAAATAGCCAAATTGGAAGTTTTGAGATTTTAAATAATGCTATTATTGGGATTGATACAAATTTTGAATTTGCATACTTTATTAAAAACAACGACGATGTTGTTGTCGATTTAAAAAACGTCAATCATTGTTATTTAGACATTATTAAAGATAGCAGACAAAAAGCACTATTAAACGCTAATATTATTTTTGATACATTTTCTGGTAAAAAAATAACGTTTAATATTTTTGATGATGAAGTAGATCCGCCTTTAAATGGGGAAATTCCTTTTTCTGAAAAATGGGTAAACACCTTTAACCAGAAAATAAAATTGACTGCAGCTTAATAAACGAGCAAAGGTTTTAAAATAAAAAATCTGTTATTCTAAACTTCAAAAGAATAACAGATTTTTTTTATTTCTTGATTAAATATTACTTCACCAAAACACCTTTTAATTGCATAAGAGGCAAAGGCCTTAAAGCTTTGTTATTAATGGTGTTTTTTCTAAATAAATAGGTTTTATCGAACATTTGATTGCCTTCAAAAAAGGTGACTTTAAACGCGTTGTTTAGTTCTAAAACCTTTTCTTGCATATATTCAATTTTGGCGTAACTACGTGCTGGTAATTTGGCTATGGTATGGCGCATTGGTGGCGTCATTTTAGTTTCGTTATAACCTTGCGATACAATAAGCACGGTATCTAATTCTTTATTGGTATTATTTATAATATAAGCATTCCAATCTTGCGTTTTATACTCTAAATGCTCTTCTTGCACCACAGCAACATGAACATCTTTTACTTCAGGTATATTTATATCTTTCTTCATATTACAAAAATAGATAAACTGTTTAAATACGCTTTTAATTATACTTCATAAAAAAAGGACTTAAATAATTAAGCCCTTTTTCATCAATAATTAGTCACAACATTAAAAACTAATTTACACTTGTCTTTATTTTATATTAAAAAATTTTATTTCCATCCGCCTCCTAAGGCTTCATATAAATTTACAACCGATGATAATTGTTGTAGTTTACTATCTATAATGCTTAACTCTGCACTTAAAGCACTTTGGCGTGCTGTTAATAAATCTAAGTAATTCGCATAACCGTTTTTAAGCAATTCTTCAGAGTTTGTTTCGGCAGCTCTTAAAGCTTCTACTTCCAGTTTTCTGTATTCATATTTTTCGGTTTCTGCTTCGTAGGTGTATAATGCGTTCGATACTTCGTTACCCGCAATTAAAAGTGTTTTTTTAAAGCTTAGCAATGCTTGTTCTTGATCGGCTTTGGCAACTTCTTTTAATGTTTTAAGATGTCTTTTATTAAAAATAGGTTGCGCAATACCACCAACTACTGTTGCGAATAAGGAATTAACGTTTAATAATTTATCGAGCTCTAAACTTTCTAAACCAGCTGATGCTGTTAAGGTTAACGATGGATATAAATTGCTAGTTGCCACATTAGTTAACTCAAAACTTTGAATTAAACCATATTCTGCAGCCATAACATCTGGCCTATTGCTAAGTAATTGTGCAGGAATACCAAGCTTAATTTCCGATTCTATATGTTGTGTTTCTAAACGGCTTCTTTCAAATTTTTGCGGTGTTTTTCCTAATAAAATACTCAAGGTGTTTTCTGTTTTAAAAATAGCGGCTTCTAAATCTACTTGTAAAGCTCTGGCGTTGTTATATTGCGCTATATTTTGATCGACAGCTACTTGTGTTACTTGGCCGGCATCTTTTAAAGCCTTTATAGTTTCTACACCTATTCTTCTGGTTTCAATAGTTTGTTTGGTAACCTCTAACTGTGCATCGAGCGCTAATAAATTATAATACGCATTTGCTATATTTGAAATAAGCTCGGTTTTCACTAATTGATGCGCAGAAACTGTTTGCAGATATGCTGCTTGGGTTGCTCTTCGGTTACTTCGTATTTTACCCCAAATATCGGCTTCCCAAGATAAACTTGCTGTAATATCGTAAGTATCAATATCTCCTGTAATTAAAGAAGCAAATTGACTGTTTTCCGAGAGTTTTTGGTGTGTAACATTTGCTCCTAAATCTAAAGAAGGGAAATAACCTGCTTTTCCTTCTTTTGCATAAGCTGTTGCCGATTGTATTTGCTGTAATGCCATGCGAATATCCATGTTATTTTGTAAACCTTCTTCAATATATTGTTGAAGATATGTATCTGTAAACATGGTTTTCCACGATACATTTGCCATAGACACACTGTCTTGTGGTAAATTTTCGGTTCTAAATAGTGCTTCGGTTTCTGGTGTAACATCAGGACGTTCGTAATCTTTCGCTACAAAACAACTTTGTAAGGTTACAACAACAACCAACAATAAAGCGCCTTTACTTATGGTTTTATATTTTTTATTTGTTTTCATTGTTTTTAAGATTCTATAGTTTGAACTACTGATTTACCCGAAATTTTTTCTTGCAACCATTGGAAGAATATAAATAGTATAGGAATTACAAAAACACCTAAAATAGTACCAATTAATAATCCGCCAACGGCTCCAGAACCAATAGATCTGTTTCCTTCCGATCCTACGCCTGTTGCTAAAACTAATGGCATTAAACCTAGAATAAATGCAAACGATGTCATTAAAATAGGTCGTAAACGCGATTTTGCTCCATCGATTGCTGCTTCTACAATAGATTCTCCTTGCCTTCTTTTCTGTAAAGCGATTTCAACAATAAGAATGGCATTTTTTGCCAATAACCCAATAAGCATTATTAAGGCAATTTGGAAATAAATGTTGTTTTCTAAACCTAAAAACTTAGTACTTATGTAGGCTCCAAATACACCAAATGGTAAGGATAAAATAACAGCAAAAGGCAACAAGTAACTTTCGTATTGCGCACTTAATAAAAAGTACACAAATAGAATACTTAAAATAAAAATAAAGGTAGTTTGGTTACCTGCATTTACTTCTTCTCGGGTTAATCCGGAATAAGCTACGGTATAATTACTTGGTAGTTTTGCAACTTCTTCTTCTATAACTCTAATAGCATCACCAGTACTGTAACCATCGTTTGTTGCTCCTGTAATACTTGTTGAGTTTAGTAAGTTAAAACGAGTTACAGATTGTGGCCCGTAAACACGATTTAGTTTTACAAACTCTGTAATTGGCGTCATTTGTCCCGAATTTGTTCTTACATACATACTATTAAGCGCACTTTCGTCTGCTCTATCTTCTGGTAAAGCTTGAATGTATACTCTAAACTGTTTCCCAAATCGTGAAAAATCTGAAGCATAAATACCACCAATATAACCTTGTAATGTGGCAAAAATACTGGTAACAGAAACGCCTTTTTCTTTTGCCAATGGTACATTAACTTCCATTTCGTATTGCGGATAGTTTGTACTGAATGATGAGGTTGCATACTTAATTTCTGGATGACTCATTAAAGCCATTGAAAAATCTTTGTTTGCTTTATCTAAATCGGTAAACTCACCGCCAAACTTATCTAATAAATTAATTTCGAAACCTGAAGCATTACCAAAACCTCGAATACTTGGTGGCGAAAAGAATATAATATTAGCCTCTGGCACCGTTGCGGCAATTCCAAAAAGCTTTCCTGTTAATGCTTGTACAGAAAGGGCTTCGTCTTCACGTTCGCTCCAATCATCAAGTTTTATAATACCAAAACCAAAGTTGGTACCAGTTCCAGAAATTAAACTTCTACCTTTAATAAAGTTTACGCCTGTTATGCCATCTAAACCTTCAATTTTAGAGTATAATTTTCTGGCTACAGCATCGGTTCTGTCTAACGATGCACCTGCAGGTAATTCTATATTTGCAAAAATAATTCCGCGGTCTTCACTTGGCACAAAACCTGTTGGTGTTGTGTTTGAAGCCCAGTAAATACCAATACCGGCAATTATAATTAACACAACAGAAACAAATTTTTTCTTATATAAATACTGAAGTGATTTTCCATATTTGTTAACCGTAGCATTAAATCCGCGGTTAAATAATGTATAAAAACGCTGTAGCGGATTTTTTCCTTTTAATGCTTCATCGTCTTTATGCTCTTTTAATAATAAGGCACATAACGCCGGACTTAAGGTTAATGCATTTACCGCTGAAATTAAAATGGATATAATTAAAGTTACACCAAACTGCTCATAAAAAACTCCGGTTGGTCCCGTTACAAAAGTTACCGGAATAAATACGGCAGCCATAACCAAAGTAATGGAAATAATAGCGCCTGATATTTCACTCATGGCTTTTAATGTGGCTTTTTTAGGGTTGTGTTCCCCGTCGTCCATTTTAGCATGAACAGCCTCAACGACTACAATGGCATCATCTACTACAATACCAATGGCCAGTACTAAAGCGAATAAGGTTAAAAGGTTAATGGAATACCCAAAAATATTTAGGAAAAAGAACGTACCAATAATAGAAACAGGTACGGCAATAGCTGGAATTAAAGTAGACCTAAAATCTTGTAAAAAGATAAATACTACAATAAAAACCAGAATAAATGCTTCAATAAGCGTGTGAATTACTTTGTCGATTGATGCATTTAAGAATAAACTGGTATCGTAAGGAATAAAAATATCTAAGCCTTCTGGTAAATCGGCTTTAACGGTTTCTAAAGTTGATTTTATACCTTCAATAATTTCTTGTGCGTTCGATCCTTTGGTTTGAAAAATTCCCATAAATACTGCGGGATTTCCTAAACTCATAGCGTTCGATGCATACGATTGTGCATCAAGCTCGATAGTAGCAACATCTTTTAATCGTAAATACTCACCGTTTCCTAAGGCTTTTACAACAATATCGCTGTACTGACTTTCGTTTTTAAATCTTCCGCTATAGCGTAAAGCATACGAAAACGATTCCCCGTTATTTTCACCTAAAGATCCTGCCGCTGCTTCTAAATTTTGTTCGGCTAAAACGGCTGAAATATCAGAAGGAATTAAATTATATGCTGCTAATTTTTGCGGATTTAACCAAATACGCATCGCATAATCTTGTTGCGAAAAAACGCTTACATCTCCCACACCACTAATACGCTGCATAGCCGGAATAACGTTTATTTTTAAATAGTTTTGAATAAACGTAGCATCGTAATTTTCGCTTTCTGAATACATAGAAACAAACATTAACGCACTTGTTTCTTGTTTTTGCGTAGTAACACCAGTTTGGGTAACTTCTTGCGGTAATAATGGCGCCGCTCTAGCAACACGGTTTTGCACGTTTACGGCAGCAATATCTGCATCCATTTCTTGGTCGAAATACACCGTAATTTCTGCAGTTCCTGTATTTGAAGCTGTAGAGGTCATGTACGTCATGCCTTCTACACCGTTTATTTGTTCTTCAATAGGAATAATTACACTCTCTAAAACGGTTTCGGCATTAGCTCCTGTATAAGTTGCTGATACTTTAATAGTTGGTGGTGCAATATCTGGATATTCCTCTATAGGTAAGGTTGTTATACTAATAACCCCTAGCATAACAATGATAATAGAGATTACTGTTGAAAGCACTGGTCTTTCAATAAATGTTTTTAACATGACTAATATTTTTGAGGATTAATTAGTTTTTAAAAAGTACTGCTATGGGTTTTATAGCTTCGTCGAAAGCCATTTCTTGAGGCGTAATTTCCTGGCCATTTCTAAGTTTACCAACTCCAGAAACTACAATTTTGTCATTGGCTTTTAAACCAGACTCCACAACATAAAGATTATCTACCGATCCTTTTACTTTTAAAATTGATGTACCCACTTTATTATCGGCTCCAAGTTTGTAAATCATTATATTACCTTGTTGCTCGAAAGTTGCAGATTGTGGTACAACAATGGCATCCTTATATTCTATTGGAAATTTAATTTTTCCGCTGTTACCGTTGGTTAAAATTTCGTTAGGATTATTAAAAGCGGCTCTTATTTGAATGGTTCCTGTACTTTGGTTTATTTGTCCTGTACTGGTTTGAATACGCCCTTTTTCGGAATATTCTGTGCCGTTTGCTAAAATTAAAGTTAAATCTGGCGACATTTTTATACGTTCTGCTTTAGTACGACCTTCCGATCGTTGTAAATGATCGATATATTGCGCTTCGTTAAAACTAAAAAAAGCATAAACCTGTTCTATTTCGCTAACTGTTGTTAATGGTGTAGCATCGTTAGGGCTAATTAATGCACCTTCTCTAAAATTTATAGCACCAACGTACCCATTAATTGGACTTTTTATGGTGGCGTAATTTATATTTTCTGAAACACTACTATAACTTGCCTTGGCTTGTGCTAAATTAGCTTTAGCGGTTTCTAGTTGTACAGGGCTAATAATATTTTTTTCAACTAAAGGAATAAGTTTATCTACCTCCACCTGAGCTTGATTAACTCTTGCTCTTGCTGCACTTGCATCTTGACTTAACGACTGCGTTTCTAGCTTAAATAACGATTGGCCTTTTCGTACTTTTTGGCCTTCATCTACAAAAACTTTTTCTAAATATCCGGTGGTTTTAGCGCGAACATCACTGTTTACAACACCTTCAATAGTTGCAGGATATTCGTTATAACCCGTTACGGTTTTTTGCTCTACTTTCGCTACAGGAAAAGTAGCAGGCGGTGCTTGTGCCGCCTGCTTCTGTTCGCTATTCCCACAACTTAAAATCACTAAGAAAACACTTAGCGAGATTACTGCTATTAATCTATTTTGTTTCATAATAATGGTTATGATATTTTTTGGTTATCTAATATTTTATCTTTTAATTCTTTTACAGCTAGAGTTGCACTATCTATGAACTTGATGTAATCATTGTGAAAATTTAAATCGAACTTTTCTTCATCTTTTTCAATTTTATTTTCGTTAATTAAATTTTTATAATCTTTTATTTCTAAATGTATTTTGCGTTCATCTCTCCAGTGATCCATCATTCTATCAATATGATGAACAATCATATCTTTTTTAACAATAAAATATTTTTTTCTGTCGCCTGTTTTGGTGAAATATTCAATTTTATTTAAATCTTGTAAATGATTTAAATGCGTTGAAATTGTGCTTTTGCTAGCACATAGAACCTCCACCATTTCATCGAAAGTAGTACCTCTTTTACCTGTTAATATTACATAAGCCAATATTCTTGCCGCTACAGGTGCTAAATATTCTCTATTTTCTAAATGCACTCCTAGTTTTTCAACTAAAGCCATTTTTTCTTTACAAATGCCTTTCATTAAATATCCTTTTTTCATTAATTACAATAACGCAAAATAAGTTGCGAAGTAATTTCTTTGCAAAAATATTAACTAGTTCGGAACAAACCGAACTAAACGAAGTTAATTTGTTGTTAAAACTATTTTAAGAATTATTAATTAAACGTTTTCCTGAATTCTACTGGAGACATTTCGGTTTTACCTTTAAATAATTTATTGAATGAAGACGGATACTCAAACCCCAATTTATAGGCTATTTCGCTAATCGACAGCTGAGTAGTTGTTAATTCTTGTTTTGCTTTTTCTATAAGTTTATTATGAATATGCTGTTGTGTAGACATGCCTGTTAGAGATTTTAACATGCTACTTAAGTAACTTGATGATAGATTTAATGCTGATGATATTTTTTCTACTGAAGGCAAACCAACTTCAATTAAATTATCGTTTTTAAAATAATTGTCTAAATAGGCTTCAACTTGACTTAAAAGCTGATGATTTGTTTTGTTTCTGGTTAAAAACTGCCTTTCATAAAAACGTTCGGCATAATTTAAAAGAAGTTCTAATTGAGAAATGATTATTTTTTGGCTGAATTTATCAATGTTTGCTCGATATTCTTTTTCAATATTTTTAAAGATGTTTAGCATCATATGCTCTTCATCTTCCGAAAGAAACAACGATTCATTTATTTCATAATTAAAATAATCATAATCCTTAATACTTTTCGCTAATGTAGAGTTCCAAATAAAATCTGGGTGTATTAAAAGCAAGTAGCCCGAAGGTTTTAACGGGCCACTTAAATTTATATTCGGGTTTCGCTCCATGCTCATAACTTGGTTGGGCGCTAAAAACGTCATTAATCCTTCATTAAAATCATATTCTTTTTGCCCGTAAAATAACTTATAAGGCACATTGCGCTTTAAACCAATGGTGTAATAGTTTTGAACTAATTTTAAGCCTTTTATATCTTCTGGAAATTGCACTTTACTAAAATCTATTAAACTGATTAGCGGATGTTTTGGAGATGGCAAGTTCGCAAAAACATGAAAATCGGATAATTTTGTTATGTGTTTTATCTTTTCCATTGTAGTAAACCAAGTTTGGTTGTTATAAAATTAAATATAAAATAGTTACGATTTTACAGAAGTTTTAAAAACCAATTGAGTTAACGTATCATTTATAAAAGCAAATGCTAGACCTACCAAAATTGGTATAAAAAGACTTAAAATTGAAATGACTTGCAAATGCGGATGAACGCCAAAAAATATAATTAAACCCATAAACCAAGCCGGAATATTATTTAAATACTTAATTTTTGATAAATAGGTAAGTGCAGAAATAAATATAAATACAGCTATGGGAAAACCCATTTTAGCCAAATAACCTCCTAACAAGCCACCAAAACTTAATATTAAAGTTCCCATAATTATTCCCGCAGATATTGGAACCAACGTTAATAATGCCGATTTAAACGATTTGCCAAATAAATAATAACTTACCCAAGCTAGAAACAATACCCAACTTGGTAAGTTAAACGAAAAAGCTAAAAATGTAGCTACGGCGCCACAAACACCCATTATAATTGCAGATAAAAACTGTTTCATAATATGAAATTTTAAGCCATTCCGCCATTTGCTCCAACACTTTGGGCAGACATCCATTTAAACTCGTTAGTTGCCAATTGTACTACTATATTTGCAATATCTGTAGGTGTTCCAAGGCGTTTAAACGCATTACTATTAGCAAGCTGATTTATTATGGTTTCCGATTTTCCTTGTAAAAATAAATCGGTTCCTGTTGGTCCTGGTAAAACGCAATTTACATTAATACTACGATGCCCAACTTCTTTTGCAAATACTTTGCTTAACTGTTCTACCGCTGCTTTGGTAGCTGAATATATGCCATACGTTGGAAAATTGGTTCGTGTAACTGTAGAGGAAATATTAATGACACTTCCGTTATCGGCTAACTTGGTTGAAGCTTCTCGCAGTGTGTTAAACACACCCTTTAAATTAATTTGTATTTGTTTTTCGAAAATAGCATCAGAAGCTTCAGAAATTAAAGTATTTAACATAACACCGGCGTTATTTACTAAAATATCTATTTTGCCAAAATGCGCTATACTTTGGGCAAATAATTGGTTAACATCTTCGGTTTTACTTACATCTGCTTTAACACAAATAGCTTCACCATTTTCCTTTAAAATTGTACTAACTACTTGTTCTGCCTCTGCTTTACTTCCGGAATAATTAACCACAACTTTTGCGCCTTTTTCTGCAAACGTTTTTGCAATTTGGGCACCTATACCTTTGGAAGAGCCTGTTATTAAAGCCACTTTTCCTTTTAAATTACTCATAATACTTTGTTTTAATTTATGTTACAAAGATGAGTTATGTGGTTGCCTTAAACTTTTCCAAATCGGCTTATTAGTTAGCCTTTTTTTATTTTAAATTAAGAAGATGTCAGCTCACTTAAAACCAATTTAATTTCGCCGTAGCTATATTTATCGTTAAGCTGAAGTTTTAAATCGGACAGATTTTCGTAGGTTTTTGTAGGTAATATTTCTTTTAGCTCTGTGTAAACATCTGAAGCCATTAAATCGGTAATTTTAATTTCGCCTGAAGGAATAAATGTTGCTAAATGCCCAAAAATAGTATTTTCGTTAAGCTCACGCTGATTCGCTATTTCAGCTATGGTTTTACCTTTTTTGAACAAATCTAAAGATTCTTTTTGGCTATCGCCTTTTTGGCGTTTAGGCTTTTTAGGATCTTCTTCTAGCTCAACTTGGTTGGTAACTTCAATATCGTTTTCGTCAACAAATTTGGTAATAACCTCTAAAATTTCTTTACCATATTTATCTACTCTAGTTTTTCCCATGCCATGAATAGCCAGCAATTCTTTTTTATTTGTTGGCAATAATTCACACATTGCATATAACGATTTTTGGGTGAAAATTTGAAAATGCACTAAACCTTCGCGTTCAGCAATATCGTTTCTTAAAACTCGTAAAAGCTCGAAAAGATCAATATTTACAGTACCATCAATTACTTGTTTTCGTTGTTTTTTAGGTTTTTCTTTAGCTAAAAATACAGCTTCGGTACGCAATTTTAAATAAAAGCTTACACTAAAGGCGTGTGGCAACCCTTTAAAATACAATAGTTTTTCGGTTAAAAGTTCTTCTAAAGCATCAAGTTGTTTTTCAAGATCTTTTTCTATGGCTTTATTATCGGTTGTAAAATTTAAAGCTTTTAATGATGCTTCAATATTGGCTTTTGTTTGGTCATTAAAATAAGTAACTGCTTTAGCAAAACGTTCTTGTAATGGTTCGCTGGTTTCTGGAATTTCGGTTTTTTCAACCAAGTTTTGCAATTGAACTTTAAAGCCATTACCAACTTTTAATAAATTAGTTACGGTATTTTTAATTGTAATTGCTGGTTCTTCAACTTGACCTTCAATGCTCCCTCGGTTTTTATAAAAGATATCTAAAACACGATTTGTTGGGTATAAAAAGGCGTAAAAATTAAAAAGTTCGGCAATTAAATCGAGTTGAAAATCGCGTTCCGATTCTAATAAAACAGCTTCGTCTGGCTCGTTATTTGCCGCTTCTTCATTAAAATTTAAAACATGGCTATCGGTAATTATTTGTTGCGGAGAAATTTTGCTTTTTAACACCAAACCTTCTAACGATTTACACCTGCTTAAAGCCACGTAAGTTTGCCCATGGGCAAAGGCAGATTCGGCATCAATAATTGCTTTTTCAAACGTTAAGCCTTGGCTTTTATGTATGGTAATTGACCAAGCCAAACGTAACGGAATTTGAGAAAAGCTACCAACTTTATCTTCTGTAATTTCTTTGGTTTCGTTATTTACCGTGTATTTTATGTTTTCCCAGGTTTCTAGCTTTGTAGTAATATCGAAATTATCTTGCGGACAACGCACTACAACTTCGTCTTTATTTAAAGCAATAACTTTGCCTATTTTACCATTAAAATATTCCTTTTCTTGAGAGCTATCGTTTTTTATAAACATAACTTGAGCGCCCACTTTAAGCTCTAAAACCAAATCGTTTGGGTAAGCATGTTCTGGAAAATTACCTTCTACGGCTGCTTTGTATTTTTGAGATTTTCCTGTTAAATCCTTTAGCTTTTGTTCGTTGGTTGCAATAGCTTTTCGGTTGTGGGTTGTTAACGAAATATAACCGTCTTCGTCGTTTGCTATAAAATTGGGCTGATATCTTTTATTTAATTCATCGGCCGATTTTTGGGTGAGTTTATTATTCCTAATTTCATTTAAAATAGTAATAAAAACGGGGTTTTCTTGTCTGTAAATGTGTTTAAGCTCAATGCTTATGGCTTTACTTTGTTGATAGGCCAAACTACTAAAGAAAAATGCATTTTTGTAATACGGTTGTAACAAATGCCACTCACTTTCTTTAATTACCGGCGAAAGCTGTTGTAAATCGCCAATCATAAGTAATTGTGTGCCGCCAAACGGTAACATTTTGTTTTTAAAACGGCGCAATACTTTATCGATGCCATCGAGTAAATCGGCACGAACCATACTTATTTCGTCTATAACCAAAAGGTCGAGCGACTTAATAATATTAATTTTTGTTTTATTGAATTTTCGGCTAAACTGCGACGAACTTTGTAAATTATCGTGTGGCAAAATAGGGCCAAAAGGCATTTGAAAAAACGAGTGAATAGTAACGCCTTTAGCATTTATAGCAGCCACACCCGTAGGCGCCACAACTACCATACGCTTATGGCAATCTTTTTTTAATTTATGAAGAAATGTAGTTTTACCCGTACCAGCTTTACCGGTTAAAAAGATATTACGATTGGTTTTGGTAACAAAATTCCAAGCGAGGTCGAGTTCTTTGTTTTCCTTCATGTTTAAAAAATATGTATGAAGATAACTTTAGTTTTATGAAAATGCAAGATGTGATTTTTTGAATATGAAAAAACCCTGAAAATTCAGGGTTTTAAGTTTGTTATCTATTTATTTAGATCCTGATCCCGAAATTGCGGGAGGATGACAATATTATTTTTAAAGTGCCGATTTAAACTGCTCTAAAAAGCGCACATCGTTTTCGCTTAATAAACGAATATCTCCAATTTGGTGTAACAACATGGCAATACGATCGATACCCACACCAAATGCAAAACCAGAATATACTTCGGTGTCTATACCACAGTTGGTTAATACATTCGGGTCTACCATACCACAACCGCCAATTTCTAGCCAACCGGTTCCTTTAGTAATTTTGTAATCGGTTTCGGTTTCTAACCCCCAATACACATCTATTTCTGCACTTGGTTCTGTAAACGGAAAGTACGATGGGCGTAAGCGTATTTTACTTTTCCCGAACATTTCGGTTGTAAAGTGTTGTAAAGTTTGTTTTAAATCTGCAAAACTAACGTCTTTATCTATGTACAAACCTTCAATTTGGTGGAAAAAACAGTGCGAACGCGCCGAAATAGCTTCGTTTCTATACACACGACCTGGTGAAATAGTTCGAATAGGCGGTTGGTTGTTTTCCATATAACGTACTTGTACCGAACTGGTGTGTGTACGCAATAAAATATCGGGGTTAGTTTGTATAAAAAATGTATCCTGCATATCGCGTGCCGGATGGTATTCTGGCAAGTTTAACGCTGTAAAGTTGTGCCAATCGTCTTCAATTTCTGGACCTTCGCTTACGTTAAAACCGATACGCGAAAATATATCGATAATTTGATTTTTTACAATTGAAATAGGGTGGCGCGAACCTAATTGAACGGGTTGTCCTGGGCGCGATAAATCGCCAAAAACGCCGTTTTCTTCTTCTTTACTTTCTAGAACATCTTTAAGCTCGTCTACCTTTGTTTGTGCAGTAGTTTTAAGCTTATTTATGGTTTGGCCAAATTCCTTTTTTTGCTCGTTTGCTACATTTTTAAATTCGGCAAAATAGGCGTTAAGTAATCCTTTTTTTCCGAGGTATTTAATTCGGAAATCTTCCACTTCCTCAATAGTTTCGGCTTTAAAGGCTTCGGCTTCGGCAATTAGTTCTTTTATCTTGTCAATCATAGCTATATTATCGAAATGGTTGCAAATTTAGTGATTTTTAACGCGCTGAAACAAGTTTTATTTATCTTAAATGCTATAGTCTGCATGGTTAATTGTGGCAAAATTACATTTAAGAAGGAATAAACAATGCCTTGTGCGGATGGGTTGCGTTAGGGATTGCAGCGGCATCCTTTTTTGAGGTTACGAGAAAAAGATATAGCGGAAAGCCCGACCGCGCCTTAGCGTGGTAACGCCCATTTAATTAATATATTCGGTTTCTAGAAAGTAATTTACAATGGCTTCTTTCATTAAAACGCTTTGTTCTCCGGCTTTTAAGGGAGGCAATTGCTCAAGTGTTTTGTAGTGTGGCCAACCATCGTTATCTACAAAATCGAGTTCGTAATAGCCATATGGCGAGAGTAATTTACATATTGCAATGTGCATAAGATCGAGCTTTTGGTCTTTTTTAAACGTACGGTTTAATTGCCCGAGTTCTTGCACACCAATGAGGTAAATTATAGCGTCTAAATCTAAAGTATCGCCATCAGCGAATTGATCGGATAGTTTTTTTACGACTTGTTCCCAGCGTTGTTTTAATTGTTCGTCTCTTGCCATTCCTTTTTGTTTCAAGTTCCAAGTTTCTTGTTTCGGGTTCAAATTTAATGAATGCCTTTGTTACTTGTTGGGTTTGCACTAAAAAAGGATGGAATTTATTTTATATTTGTTGAAATTGATTTTTTATGGGCGTTATTGATATTGTTTTAGGAGCTTTAATTTTATTAGGCTTAGTTCGTGGGTTTTTAAAAGGCCTTTTTGTTGAAGTGGCGTCGCTTATTGCATTGGTTGCCGGTGTTTATGGCGCTATACATTTTAGTAATTTTGCTGCCGAATTTTTACAAACTAAAACCGATTGGAGCGAAAAAACCATTAATATTACTGCCTTTGCCATTACTTTTGTTGTTATTGTTTTGGCTATTGCCTTAGCTGGTAAAGCACTTACTAAACTTGCCGATTTTGCAGCTCTTGGTATTTTAAATAAACTTTTAGGAGGTGTTTTTGGAGCTTTAAAAATTGCACTTTTGCTGAGTGTTATTTTAAATATTTTCAACAAATTTAATAACACCATCACCTTTATAGATGATGATGATATTGAAAATTCTATACTTTACACACCTGTAAAAAGTTTGGTGCCTTTAATTTTTCCGAAGTTAATTTCTGATGAAACTGATGACGATGAAACTGAAGACAACGCTTTATTTCAAGAGGCTTAAAAGTTCACAAATGTCATGATGTTTAGTTGGTCGCGACTTGTGGTTTCGAAAAACTGATTCATATATCCGGCTTCTATACGTACATTTTTAGACAGGTTATAACCTAAACCACCGTACAACCGATTGCGATCGAAAATTGAGGTTTTGGTATTTAAAAATATTTCGTTGTAAGCCGATAAATAGAATTTACTGTTACCATTTTCTGGTTTGCATAATGGTACTTTTGCCGATAAAAAATAACGAAATCGCATTTTAAAATCGCTTTCTACAAAGCGTTGCTCGAACCTGTAACGGTGACTTAAACTAACGCTACCTATATTTTGTTTTGATATAAATTGCTGATAAATACGATGCTCGGTTACTGAGGTTTTATTATCTGAATTGTCGACATAATTCTCAGACAAAATATAGCCGTAGCCTAAAAGTACATTGTTTTTACTCTCGTTAAAAGTGTAACCCAAACCTGTGCGCAGTAAAAGTTGTTCTAAATCGCCAATGGCGTTGTAATTTCTGTATTGTACCTCGTGATGAAGGTTCCATTTTTGGTTAAGTTGTTTGTTTCCAAAATAAATTAACCAGTTACCCAAATTACTGTCTTGTGCTATAGAAAAAAATGGCAGCATTAAAGATAGTATTAATGCTGCCACATAGTTTTTGCTCATAATTTTACTCATAAAATTCTACGGCACCGGTTGTAATATTATACATGGCACCTATAATTTTAATTTCGCCATCTTTTTCCATTTCGGACAATATTGGGCTTTCTGCATGAATTCTATCTATAGTAAGCTCGACATTCTTTTTAGAAACAGTGTCTACGAAATCTAGGTTTTTAGAGTTACGCAGGCTTTCGTCTGCTGGTTCTGTTACAGCTTCTACCGCGGGGTTAATTTTCTCTATTAACTTGGTTAAGTTACCCATTTCGGCGTGGTCGCAGGCTCCTTTAATTGCACCACAACTCGTGTGACCTAAAACTACTATAAGTTTCGTGCCAGCCAATTTACAAGCAAATTCCATGCTTCCTAAAATATCTTCGTTAACAAAATTTCCTGCAATACGTACACTAAAAATATCGCCTAAACCTTGATCGAAAACTAACTCTGCAGAAACACGAGAATCGATACAACTTAAAATAGTGGCAAATGGAAATTGCCCTGCTTTAGTATCGTTTACTTGCTCTAACAGATTACGATTTGCTTTTAAGTTGTTTTGAAAACGAATGTTTCCTTCTTTTAAAAATTGTATTGCTTTGTCAGGCGTCATAGTTGCCTGAGTTTCTTTTGTATGTGCTTTCATAATATAGTTTTTAATGTCTTGTTATAATAATTAGCTCAAGCTAAGGTCCGATTTTGGTCTTTTTTTGAAGAATTCAATAAAACTTTCTGGATTTTCAACGATACCACGTTTAGACAATAACTTAATATTGATATTCCGTTCTTTTGCCTTTAGAAGAAAATCTTCTAAAATTTCAATAATATCATTATCTAAATATCTTGTTCCAAGAACATTTAATTCAAGAAATGTATCTGGCGGAATATTATCCAACTCTTTTAAAATAGCACCTTTATTAAAGAAGGTAACCTCTTCGGCAAAGGTCATTTTCATTTTATGATTACCGTTTGTGCTATCTTCAATATGAAGAAAATGTGAGTTTTGGTAGCTTTTTAAAAGTATAACTACAATTCCAACAGCTAAACCTAATCCAATTCCTTTTAATAAATCGAAAAATACAATACCTAAAACAGTAACAATAAAAGGAACAAATTGTTTCCATCCTAAGCTGTACATTTTTTTGAATAAAGTTGGTTTAGCTAGTTTGTATCCTACAACCAATAAAATAGCGGCAAGAACAGATAAAGGTATCATATTAAGCAAAGTCGGTATTAAAATTACCGAAATCAATAAAAAGAAGCCATGAATTATGGCCGACATTTTAGATTCTCCACCTGATTGAATGTTTGCCGAACTACGCACGATTACTTGAGTAATTGGTAATCCTCCAATTAGGCCAGAAATAATATTTCCTGTTCCTTGTGCCAGTAACTCTCGATTAGTTGGTGTTACGTTTTTATGCGGATCTAATTTATCGGTAGCTTCAACACATAATAAAGTTTCTAAACTTGCTACTAAAGCAATTGTAAATGCGATAACCCAAACTTCTGGGTTTGTAATGACACCAAAGTTTGGAAAACTAAATTGCGCTAAAAAAGACGAAGCATCTTCTGGCACAGGAACACTAACTAAGTGTGATTTTGCAATAGATAAACTCTCGTTACCTTTTGTAGTGATATAAAATATAATTCCTAACACTACAGCTACTAATGGCCCTTGTATAAGCTGAAATATTTTACCTTTTTTAGAAAGAACACGATCCCAAAGAATAAGAATAGCTAACCCAATAGCCCCAATTATAAAAGAACCCCAAATAATATTATCTGAAATATTTAAAAGAGAAGAAAACGTATTTTCTCCTGATGCTTCAACAAAGCTGTCAGCACCTTCGGCTTCGGCGTCGTAACCAAAAAAGTGCGGAATTTGTTTTAAAATTATAATAATACCGATTCCTGTAAGCATGCCTTTTATTACCGACGATGGAAAATAATACCCAATAACGCCAGCTTTTAAAACCCCAAAAAGTAATTGAATAGCACCACCTAAAACGACGGCTACTAAAAAATTTTGGTAACCACCTAAGGAACCAATTGCAGTAAGTACAATGGCAGCTAATCCTGCTGCGGGTCCGCTAACTCCGATATTAGAGCCACTTAAACCTCCAACAACAATACCACCAATAATTCCTGCAATTAAACCAGAAAATAATGGAGCACCACTAGCAAGGGCAATACCTAAACATAAAGGTAAGGCTACAAAAAATACAACTATACTGGCTGGTAAGTCTTTTTTTATTGTTTTAAACATATATAAATAGTTTTACTTTCAATTACAATGACAAATAGATTAATTGAAAGTGGTTAATGTAAATAAATTGGTTTTTAAGGAAACCTATGGTTGATATGAAAATAAAAAATTAACCTATTTCTGGTGGTGGAGAAAAAAGATTTAAATGCGGATTGGGATAATTTTTTAAAAAATATGCTGTTCTAACTTCCGATGTTAAGAAAGTTAAATCGGCTGGTTCATGACTGTCGTTACTAAACGGAAGCTTAATTTTATTTACTTCTTCTTCTTCAGCAACGTTATTATAAAAAATTGAAATATCAACAGAATCGTCTATACTAGCAATTATTGTTGGAGCAGCAATAAAGCCCAACAATAAAACTGAAAAGAATATAACAATTGTGTTTTTAGTCATGTTTTAGTTTGGTTGTTATACAAATATAACATTTCAAAGTAATTATCGTGTTAAAGATGTTTTAAAAATCTTTAATGGTTTTTATATCGTTTGCAGCAACCCAGCCTGTTTTACCATCGGCAAGTTTTATTTTTTTCCAGCTTTCAAAAGTTTCTTCTACTTGTACTTTTGTGCCTTCATGCAATCTAAAAGCTTCATCGCTATTTGGGTTTGGGCCACTTTTCACTTTGCTTTCTTGAGCAAATATTATGGCCGGATTATCTTTTTTGTCTAAGTTAAACTTATAAAATGCAAAGGTCAGCGTAATACAAATCAAAATTAAAGAAACCACACTTCCAATAAAGGTTAAGCGCTTTCTGTTGGTAGAAAAAGCGAAATAATATATTAGAAATAATATAACGAAAACAAACACTAAAACAACGGCTATTTTTGCCCAAGCATCGAAAGTGAATTTGTTTGCGAACGACTTTATAAATTTTGATATTCCAGAATCGGGTACAATATCTATCACATCAATAGTCATGTTTTGCGCGAAGGCTAAGTTGTTTTTTATATCGGCATCGTTGGGAGCTAAGCGCAAAGCCTTTTCATAGTAATAAATGCTAGGCGCAATGTTATTTAATTTGTAATTGGCATTGCCAAGATTAAAATATAAATCGGCCGAATGATTTCCAGTTTCTATAATAGCTTCATAGGCATCGATAGCTTCAGCATACTTAGCATCGTTGTATAATGCGTTTGCTTTTTCGAACAAGGCCTCATTTTGACCAAAACTAAATGCCGCTATAAAAAATACGAGTATATAAATGGTGTGCTTCATAAAATGCTTCACTTGGTTCAAAAAAAGTATATTATTTTGCCTGTTTATCTATTAACGAAATGGTTTGTGCTGCTTTATCGTAATCTTCTTGCATGGTTACATTATCAATTGGGGTGTAACGCGCCAGTTCACAACTTTGTAATATGCCAGTAAAATCTGTAATTACGCTAGAGTCCACTTGCTTATCTTTTAGCAGTTCGGTAATTCTATCCTTGCTTAATTCGCTAGTTTCAATTTGTAATTTAGCTTTTAAATAGTTGTGTAATGCTTTTTCTAGAGCCACATAAAAAGCTTCTTTTTGGCCTAAAGATTTTTTGGCATTACTTAAATATTTACGGGCTAATTTATCGGCTTTTCTAATTTTATTTCCAGAAACATCGGCATCGCGTTTAGCTTTTTGTTTGCCTAAAATAATGGCTAACGGAATGGCTAAAAACGGCAATAAAAGTAAATACCAAAAGGTATTGGTTTTAAAGAAATGACTTTGCTTTATGCTAGAAAATACGGTATTGGTCTTTATAAAAGCAAACTGATTGTCGTTATAAACTACAGCTTGTTTATTGTTGCTTGTTGCATTATTTTCGTTAGAATTTACGCCATTGGAAGGCCCGTTTAGAACATCAATAACAATTTCATTTGATGATAAACGTTTATAGCTTTCGGTTTTTAAATCGAAATACGAGAACGAAATATTCGGAATTGGGTATTTTCCTTTAAATTGAGGAACAACGGTATAGCTATCGGCAATGCTTCCTTGCATGCCAGCTAGGTTTGTTTTTACATTTTCGGTATGCTCAGGTTCGTAAACTTCCAAAGAACTAGGTAAACTAATTTTTGGTAATTTAAATAGTTTTAAGTTTCCGTTTCCACTTACGCGAACGTTAAGCTGAAGCGATTCTGTGGCATCTAATTCGGTTTTAGACGTAGAAACATCAAACTTAAAATCACCAACGGCACCTGTAAAATCTGCTGGTTTACCTGCTTCTGGTAAGGCTTTAACGTTTATTGTTTTGTTACCTGCAGACACGGTACGGTTTACACGTGTCATGAGTAAGCTTCCAAAAATATCGCGACGGTTTGAAGGGACGCGCATGGCAATATTTAAGCTTAAAGGTTCAATGTTTAATTTTCCAGTTTTTTGAGGATATAACACTGTTTTTCGCAATACCAAAAAGCGATATTCTTCGCCGTTATACGTGCCGTTTTGTACCTTTTGATTTTGAGTGTTTATATTTTGACTCCAAAAATCGTTGTAGCGCGGACTATCGATTTCGTTCCAATTATCGACAGCTACCTTTGGCGAAACATAAAGTTTATAAACAACCGTAATAGCTTCGTTTAAATACGGATTGGTTTTTGATACTTCGGCCACTAAATGAATATTCTCTGAAGCCAAATAATTAGGATCGTTCGGATCCTTTGGAATATCGACAGCTGCAGTAACTTCAATTTTTATTGGTGTGGTTTTGTACGTTTCGCCATCAATATTTATGGTGGCTTGACTAATTGTAAACGTACCGCGACTTTTAGGTGTTAAAAAATAGCTATAGGTTTTTTTGTAGGTACGCACACCATTTATCCAGGAGTTACTTACCGATTGATTTGGCCCGCCAATAACCGTAAAATTTGCAAAATTTGGAGGATTAAAATTATCGCCATCTTGATTCATTTCAAAGTCGATGCGTAAACGCTCGTTAATGCCTAATTTGCTCTTACTTGCTTTGGCCTCGAACTTAACTTGTGCGCCAGCAAATGTTGATGCAATGACAATAAATAAAACAGCTATGTAATTTTTTATATGCATTTTTATTTTTAATGAGATGCTTTGCTTTAAGGTGCTCAGCATGACAATTCGTTTCTTTTAACTCTACTTTTTAAGATGCTTCGACTGCGCTCAGCATGACATTTTATTATTTATTCTTACTTAGAACTTCGACAAACTCAGTTTAGTAGGTTTTGTGCCTTCACATTTTTTTAAAATTTCAAATTCAGTCTTCGGTTTTCAAAACTACCAATCTTTTTCGGTTTTTATTTTTACACCTTTTTGTTTTTCGGCATTTATTTTTTCTTGAACCTTTTGTTCTTGGTTGTTCATGGCTTCTAGCAAGTTTTTAATTTGCTGTGGCGATAATTGGCCTTGTTGAGGTTTAGGTTGTTGTTGCTCTTTCTTTTCATCTTCACCTTTATCGCCTTCATCTTTCTTTTCATCTTTAGGCTTGCCATCTTCATCTTTTTCGTCGTCACCTTCCTTTTTATCATCTTGTTCGCCCTCGTCTTTTTGATCTTTATTTTCGTCGTTATCTCCTTCGTTTTCTTTATTCTCGTCCTGCTCCTTATTTTGATCTTGTTTGTCTTCTTTATCCTCGTTTTCTTTGTTTTCGTCTTGCTTGTCTTGATCTTGGTTTTTATCTTCTTGATCTTGTTGCTGTTTTGCACATTCTTTGGCAAGTCCTAAATTATAACGAGTTTCATCGTCGGTTGGGTCGTTTCTTAATGCATTTTTGTAAGCTTCAACCGCTTCTTTACATTTTTTATTTTGCATTAAAATATTACCAATATTATGAAATGCACGGTGTTTTTCCTCTTTTGAAGTTGAAGAACTGGTAGCTTGTTGTAAACGATACAGGGCTTCATCGAAATTACCGTTTTTAATATAACTGGTTCCTAAATTGTAAACACCGGCTTTTGTAGAAGCTTGTTTTGATAGTGCTTTGCGGTATTCCATTTCGGCAGACACAAAATTGTTGTCACTTAACAACGAATTGCCTTCGTACACAAAATTATTTGCTTTTTGCATAGCCAATAATTGTGCTTTTTCTGCATCTTCTTGAGCTACAGAAATTGCTGAAATACATATGCTTAAAATAAGTAGTAAACGCTTCATTTCTTTGTTTAAATTTAAAAAACCCATTGTTTTTGCACGTTAAAAAAATGATAAATAATTAACACGCTGCACACGGTAAAATCTTAAAAATTCTCATTAAATAGATTTAATTTTTTTAACCAAGCTGTTTTTCTTTCTAAAAGGAAAACATCTAATAATAAAAAGAAAATTCCGAAACCTAAAAACCATTGAAACTGGTCTTTAAAGTCGGCAAATTGTTTTGCCTCGAATTCAGTTTTATCCATGGTGTTTAAAATGTCTCTAATATTTTCAACTACGTTAGCTGTATTTTTTCCATTTATATAAGCGCCGTTTGCAGCTTCTGCTATGGCTTTTAATGTGTCTTCATTAAGCTTTGTTATTACGGTTTCGCCTTGGCTGTCTTTTTTATAATTTAAAACAACACCGTTTCTTTTTTCTGGAATTGGTCCGCCTTTTACGTCGCCAACACCAATGGTAAAAATACGAACGCCTTCGTTGTGTGCGGCTTCGGCAATGGCTTCGGCTTCTTGCCCGTGGTCTTCACCATCGGAAATTATAATGAGCACCCGGTTGGTTTGCTCTTCATCATCAAAATAGGTAGATGCCAATTTAATAGCTTCGCTAATGGCCGTTCCTTGCGACGATAGCATATCGGTATTCATGCTTTGTAAAAACATTTTTGCAGAGGCATAATCGGTTGTAATTGGTAATTGCGGAAATGCGGCTCCAGCATAGGCAATTATACCAACACGATCGCTCGCCAAATTATTTACAATTTGCGTAACTAATTGCTTCGATTTTTCTAAACGGTTTGGTGCAATATCTTCGGCCAACATACTTTTAGAAACATCGAGTGCAAAAACAATATCGACTCCTTCACGCTTTACTGTTTCAAGCTTTGTGCCAATTTTGGGGTTTACTAAAGCTAAGGATAAACATAAAAAAGCTAAACATAAAACCACTACTTTTAATACGGTTTTAAAGGTAGATTTATTCGGACTTAATTTTTTAAGTAATGCCTTATCGGCAAACTTATTTTGGGTTTTGTATCTCCAGAATTGTAGACCTAAAAACAGGAGGATTATTACCGGAATAACAACCAACGTCCAAAACCATATTTTCTCTTCTAATTGATACATTTTCTTTTTAGTTTAAAGTTCAAAAGTTTTATGTTTAATATTTTCGCTTTCGCGGAAATTAAAAACGGTTATACAAAACTTTTAAACACGGTGTTTCGTAATAATAGCTCGATTAACAATAGCAAACCAGCAATTAAAACTAGCGGACGAAATTTTTCTTCGTAATTGTAAAATTTAAATTCTTCTATTTCGGTTTTTTCGAGCTTATTAATTTCATCGTAAATTTCTTCAAGTTTTTTATTGTTAGTCGCTCTAAAATATTTTCCGCTTGTAACTTCGGCGATTTCTTTTAGTAAAACTTCATCAATTTCTACTTGAATTCTTCTGTATTGAAAATTACCTGTTCTTGGGTCGATAGCCACAGGCGATAATGCCATTCCGTTAGTTCCTAGTCCAATAGTGTATACTTTTATTCCGTATTCTAAGGCTAGTTCGCTTGCAATTTTAGGATCGATAAACCCAGAATTGTTTACACCATCGGTTAATAAAATAATAACTTTACTGGAAGCTTTGCTGTCTTTTAATCGGTTAACCGATGTGGCTAATCCCATACCAATGGCGGTACCGCCTTCAATTATATTATTATATTTTATGCTTCGTAACGAACGTAATACGATGCTTTTATCGCTTGTAATTGGAGTTTTGGTGTAGCTTTCGCCAGCGTATTCTACTAAACCAATACGATCGTTTGGTCTGCCTTGAATAAAGTCTGAAGCTACTTTTTTAAGTGCTTCTAATCGGTTTGGTTTTAAATCTTTGGCTAGCATACTTGCCGAAACATCTATAGCCATTACAATATCTATACCTCGAGTTGTTTTGGTTTTAGAAGAAACATCGACTGTTTGTGGTCTTGCCAATGCTGTAATTAAAAACGCTAGAGCCAATAAACGCAAAGCAAATAATACGTGCTTAAATTTTGGTAACAACGAGTTTGTAACTTTAAACCCTTTTAAACTCGATATTTTGAGTTCGGCAGTTTGTTTTTTGTTTTTAAAAATATACCAAACAATAGCTAATGGCAATGCCAATAGCAACCAGAAAAATTCTTTATTTACAAACTCAATACCTTCTAACATTACTCTTGTTCTTTTTTAAGTTCTATAGAATTTAAAATGCGCTCAACTGTTTGGTCTGCATAAACATCATCAACAGGATACGTTATAGCAATTTGTTGCACGACGTTTTCTGAAGCAAAAAATAACATAGCGTATTTTAAGTCTTCATAATTTCCTGTTTTTAAACGGTCTGCTTTTAAAGTTCCGTGAGTTTTTATGCCTTCGGCTCCGTTTGGCGTAGTAAACTTTTCTTTTAAAGTTACAATATCTTTAGCGCCTTCGGCTTCTAAAACTTTAAAACTACTTTCTATACTTTGCTCTACATCAATGCCACCTTCTGGCGCTTGATTTAAAACCGTTGTATTTACTAACACACTAAACTCATCAAGTAAAGTACCGTACATAAACGAGGTCATTTTCATGTTAGCTTTTAACTCATCTGGAACAGGAAGCTCAACGCGTTTTAAAACTTTTGGCGTTGAAATAGTAACTGCAGGAAAACCATATTCACTATTTACCCAATCGCCTTCCAGTAACTCTTTGCTGTCGTGACCCAAAATGGTGTCTTTTACATAACCAAAACCGTATTTTAATGAAAACCCAACATAGGTTGCCGCTATTAAAAACACAGCTATACCCGCTGTTAACCAGATTTTTCGGCGTTTCTTTTTACGCTCTTGTTCTTCACGGTATTGCTGGTCTAAAAGCTTTTCTTCTTCGGTTGGTTCTGGTAAAGCTTCTTTTACATGATCTATTTCTACATCAATAGTGTTTCTATCTAGCTTTGCTAACTCAACATCTGGTGCGGATTTTGCAAATTTTACTAAATCGGCACGTTTTAAAATACTTTCTAGGTTTTTAATGTCGTCGTTACTTAAATCTACCTGATTACCTTGTTTAAGTATTTTAAGTCTATCTATTAACTCGTCTGTTGTGCTTTCTAGAGCGCGATCGTAAACTTTTTCATCTAAATATTTACGAATAATAAAGGTTAAATCGGAATAATAATCTTTTAAATTTTCGTGCTCCAAATAGTGGCTTTCGTCTAGCTTTTTAAGTGCTAATTTAGCGCGATCGTAAGGCGGTAATAATGCAATTTGCTCAGCTTCGGTTAATGGTTTTTTACGCCAAATAAACCAATATAAAAGTGCTGCAATAACAGCTATAACTAACAATACAATAAGAGCTGTTTTCCACCAATCGCTGCTACTTTTTTCAACTTCAATAATTGGTTTTATATCGTATAAGCCTTGTTTTGTTGTATCTACCGCAACATTAAAAACCTCAACTTGTAACGAATCGGTAAAAAAGGTTTTATCTGCAATAATTATTTTTTGCTTTGGTATGGTGTATTTACCCGAATCGAATTGTGTTAATCCGTATTTTTTTACCAAGTTATACTTATCGGTCTTTTTTAAAGTATCAATTGGGTAAGATTCAATAACTTCTAATGGTGAAAATGATTGTCCTTCTGGGAAAACAACCAAATTTGTAGTATCGGTTTCTACCTCAACTTTAAAGGTTATTTGTTCTCCTATTTTTATTGAAGTTGAATCGATTGACGATTTTACTTGAGCAAATGAGAGAAAAGAAAAAAGAAACAAAAGGCTAGACATAATAGCTTTATTAACTATAAATCCTGATACTTGTTTCTTGGTTCTGATATCTTGTATGTTTAAATTATAACTTTTCATTTCTAAAATAGGTTTCGACTAAGTTTATACTGAGCGAAGTCGAAGTGCTCAACCTGACAGCATTATTATCCTCTTCGTTTAAAATAGCCTAGTAACTTTTTTACATAGCTTTCGTCCACACGGCAATCCATACTTCCTGCACCCGATTTATTGAAACTATCTTTGTAATAGTCGACTTTTTCTCTATAAAATTTCGCGTAATTCTGTCTTACTTTTTTTGATGATGTGTTTACCAACATAAGCTCGCCCGTTTCTTCGTCTTGCATTTGTACAACACCTAAATTTGGCATGTCTTCTTCGCGAGCATCGTAAACTCGTATGCCAGTAACGTCGTGTTTTCCGGCTACAATTTTCATGGTGTGATGATAATCGTCTGCAATAAAATCGGACAATAAAAACACAATAGCTTTCTTTTTCATTACACTTGATAAAAAACGTAATGCTTCAGCAACATTGGTTTGTTTACTTTCCGGTTGAAACTCTATAAGCTCTCGTATAATACGCAATACATGCGAGCGTCCTTTTTTAGGCGGAATAAACAATTCTACTTGATCTGAAAATAAAATTAAGCCTATTTTATCGTTGTTTTGTGTTGCCGAAAAGGCTAAAGTTGCTGCAATTTCGGTAACTACTTCGTTTTTAAATTGCTGGTTTGTACCAAACATTTCGGAACCAGAAACATCTACCATTAGCATCATGGTAAGTTCGCGCTCTTCTTCAAAAACTTTTATGTAAGGCTCGTTATAACGTGCGGTAACATTCCAATCTATATTTCGTACATCGTCTCCAAATTGATACTGGCGAACTTCAGAAAAAGTCATACCACGACCTTTGAAAGTCGAATGGTATTCGCCTCCAAAAATATGATCAGACAAACGGCGTGTCTTAATCTCAATTTTTCGTACTTTTTTTAGTAATTCTTTAGTATCCATCTATTCAGTAAACAGTTTTCAGTCGCAGTATTCAGTTATCACAAACTATTTATACAGTATTCAGAATTATAGTAAGCAACTGCAAACTGCTACTGAACACTGTAAACTATTTTTATGGTACTTCAATTTCGTTTACTATTTTGTTTATAATGTCTACAGATGTTACATTTTCGGCTTCAGCTTCGTAAGTAATACCTATTCTGTGACGTAACACATCGTAAACAACCGCACGAACATCTTCTGGAATTACATAACCTCTGCGTTTTATAAATGCATAACATTTTGCCGCGGTAGCTAAGTTTATACTACCACGAGGCGATGCACCAAATGAAATTAATGGTTTTAAATCGGCAAGTCTGTATTTTTCTGGATAACGTGTTGCAAAGATGATATCTAGGATGTATTTTTCAATTTTCTCGTCCATATAAACTTCGCGAACAGCTTGTTGAGCTCTTAAAATGGTGTCTGTTGAAATTACAGATTGCACTTTTTCCCAAGCCCCTTTTAAGTTAGCGCGCATAATTAGCTGCTCCTCGTCAAGTTTTGGATAATCGATAACAGTTTTAAGCATAAAACGGTCTACCTGTGCTTCTGGCAACGGGTAAGTTCCTTCTTGCTCTACTGGGTTTTGTGTTGCCATTACTAAAAATGGCTTATCTAGCGGAAAAGTTTCATCGCCAATAGTTACTTGCTTTTCTTGCATCGCTTCAAGTAATGCTGCTTGTACTTTTGCTGGCGCACGGTTAATCTCATCGGCAAGTACGAAGTTTGCAAAAATGGGTCCTTTTTTAATGGAAAAATCATTATCCTTCATATTATAAATAAGGGTCCCTGTAACATCGGCAGGCAATAAATCGGGCGTAAACTGTATACGGCTAAATGTACCATCTACAGCTTGTGATAAGGTGTTAATAGATAAGGTTTTTGCTAAACCCGGCACACCTTCAAGTAAAATGTGGCCACGCCCTAACAAACCAATAAGCAATCGTTCTACCATGTGTTTTTGCCCAACAATTACTTTGTTCATTTCTAACATAAGTAAGTCTACAAAAGCACTTTCTTTTTCAATTTTCTCGTTAATGGTCTTAATATCAATAGTACCTGTTTCTTCCATCATTTTTATTTTTTAATAAAGCACGAATATAACGCCCTAATTTGAGCATTGCAAATTGTTAAAATTTTTCTTTGGTAGCTGTTAAAAAATGGTTAAAAAACATAGCTAAAACCGCTTGCTTAAAGGTTTAACGAATAATTATGATAAGTAAATCATAAATAAACAACTTTAATTTCTTGTGATAAAAGAATTACAAGTAAACAAACTTTTTACATCCGAGTTGTTTTAAGTATTTTTATAAAGGATTAAACAAATATATAAATGAAAAAAACGGTTCTAATTACCGGCGCAACTAGTGGTATTGGCGAGGCCACTGCCTACGAATTTGCAAAACAAGGTTTAAACATAATTATTTGTGGCCGACGTTTAGAACGCTTAAATACCATGCAAAAAGCGTTATCTAAACTAACACGTGTACATATTTTAAATTTTGATGTACGCGATAAAGAAGCCACTTACATTGCTATAAACGGTTTGCCTGATAAATTTAAACAAATAGATATTTTAATAAACAATGCTGGTAACGCCCATGGCCTAGACCCTATTAACGAAGGTAATACAGATGATTGGGATGCCATGATGGATATTAACGTAAAAGGCTTGCTGTATGTGAGCAAAGCCATAATCCCGCAAATGACAGAACGAAAATCGGGACACATTATTAACATTGGCTCTTCGGCAGGTAAAGAGGTTTATCCAAAAGGAAATGTATATTGTGCCAGTAAACATGCGGTTTTAGCAATTACCGAAGGTATGCGCGTAGATTTAAATCCATACAATATAAAAGTTAGCGCTGTAAATCCAGGGCTTGTAGAAACCGAATTCTCTAAAGTGCGTTTTAAAGGCGGCGACCAAGCCAACCATGTTTACAAAGGTTTTAAAGCCTTGCAAGCTAAAGATATTGCCGAAATATTATACTTTGTAATTTCCAGACCTGACCATGTAAATATTGCAGATCTTTTAGTATTTCCAACAGCACAAGCCAACAGCGTAACCGTTAAAAAGGAGTTTTAAATGATTAATAAACGCCTTCTTATTAAACATTTGCTTGCTCACAACGACGAAAATAGCTTTTACGATAAAAAGCTAAAAATAGACATTAGCGAAAAAGAAGGTAAAGCCAAATTTTTAAAACACATTTGTGCACTATCAAACAGTAACCCCAAAAACAACTCTTATATTGTTATTGGTGTAAAAGATGAAAATAATGCCATTATTGGAGTAGATTTTTTTGATGATAGTAAAATTCAAAATTTAATAAACGCTTATTTAAGCCATCCGCCAATTGTACAATACGAAAACATACCGTTTCCTCATTTACCACACGACAAAGTAGTAGGTTTAGTTACCATTCGCCCAACGGGAACCATTACTTCACTCAGAAAAAATATTTGGAAATATTATGGTGGCTCTGTATTTTTTAGAGACGGTAGCATGAGCATGCCTAAAGTTTTTGATATTGAAATTAAAGATGTGAATTCTGAGCTTGTTGCCGCTATTGAAAAAAACTCGCAAAATAATATAGAACACACACTTGATGGTGTTATGGAGTTCATGAACGCCCGTACAGATTACACACCACAATACAAAGTATTTAAAGAGTATTTTGTAGTGTGTTGGGCCGGACAAAAAAAAGTTGTAAACGATGAAGTGTTTTTCTCTAGAGTTGATATAGAATTAATTAATGAACAAGTAAAGTTATTTTTTTCAGCTTTAGATGAGGTTTCCATTTTTTACAATGAAAACAGTTTTAAGATAATAGAGTATGTGCGATTAGGGCTTCAAGATTATTATAAATATTATCAACTGGAAGAAACAATAATAAACTTTCAAGACAATGCCAGTTATAATATTGAAACTACTTTACTCTTCCAGCCCCCACAATTCGATAAAAAAATACTTTTTCATATTTATAACAATAATAATGCTTTATTAGAAAAACTAAAAAAAGGCTTATTGCTAACTCCTCGAGAAGAAGCCGATTTAAAAAACTTACCTTCAGCATACCTTATCTGTTATTTAAACTTATTTCATGAAGCCGTTAACAAACTTCATGAAGCTAAACCTTACTTAAAAAAACATAGTAACGAAGTTTTCAATTATTATAAAGAATCAGTTAGAATTTTAAGAAAAGTAAAATACAGCTAAAAGGGGAAAACACCTTTTTTAAACAAGTAAAACACAGTGTAAAATGCGTGCTTTTACTCTTTACAAGCAAACTATTGTTGCGTTGCTTTGTAACACATAAAATAAGCATGTTACATATGAGCTATAAAGTTGACAAGTTAAGATATAATTTGCATGCAACTATTAACATAATTTACAAATAAAAAACATGAAAACAGTACTTAAAATCTACAAATTACTAACCGTATTACTTTTAATGATTTCATTTAGCGCTTGCTCAAGTGATGATAGTAATGAAAAAGAACCTACAGTTTCGGAATTATTAGAAAATAAATGGTTTCTTCTAGAAACTACAGATACTTCTACAGACCCAGAAACGATTGAAGTAGCAAACTCATGTAGTGTGAATTCATACTACAATTTTTTAAATGATGGAACATTATTAGTTCAGCTCTATAATCTTGATGCAGATGAAAACTGCGTCTCTAGCAGCCTCGAAGTTTTTAATTATATTTTGAGTGCCGATGGCACAAAAATTATTGTAGAATTTGAAAATGGTGATATAACCAATATAATTATTGATTCTATTGATAATGAATTCTTAGAACTTTATAATGAAGAAACGCCGGATTATAGGGTTTTATTCAGTAAATAACCTCGTACTATTTTTTAATTAATTAAAATCCTGAATTTTAAAAAAAGAAAAACATTCACAATTTGCTATTAATCAATTCTTGAAAACTCTTACTTGAAAATAATTTTAAGTGAGAGTTTTAATTTTTTGATAATTAGCTTAGAAGATTGTAAAATGTTAATATAGAAGCTTAAACAATTTAAATACCATAAAACTAATAAGGGTTTTTTATCAAAATCGGAATACTAACAAATTAACCTTTATTTAAACTTGAAAACATTTTTATAATTAAAAAAAAGTTGCATTTTTGTAATGCTATTAATCTAATAAACCTTGTGCTCCAAATCGCTTTTTGAAAAAGAGTCAAGGTTTTTTTATTATATAAAGTTAAGTGTTTTAGGGTTTGAACTTATAATCCCATCGGTTGAAACATCCATCCAATTATTTAAAATAGTAGCGTAAACCGAACGAAAATCGATTTCATATTTTATATCGCCGTTATCATCTAAGTTGTTTAAACTAGCTAATTTGTTGTAGAACCCGGCTTGTTTCAAATTTTTTCCAATCACAAAAACATTATTTGCTGCACCATGGTCGGTACCATTGGCTGCATTCTGTTTTACACGTCGCCCAAATTCCGAAAAGGTTAAAATTAAAGTATCGTTAAAGGTGTTTTCACGTTTTAAATCGTTTACAAATGCCTGTACACTTTCTGCATATTCGCTAAGTAATTGCGCTTGTTTGTTGGTTTGGTTGGCGTGTGTATCGAAACCACCTAAAGCGGTATAAAACACCTTGGTTTCAAGTCCAGAATTTATAAACTGTGCCACATACTTTAATTGTTTGGCAAAGTTGTTTTTAGGGTAATCTTGTTTTGATGACGACACCTTAGTCGTTTCAAAAATATATTTTGCCGACGATTTAGCTTCAATCATGGTTTGGTACAAATAGCCCAAATTATGTTCGCTTAAATGCGCATCGTTGTAATGGTTTATTACATTTTTAAAATATGGATCGCGCGCCGTTCTGTATAATACTTTATAATCGTTAGTAGCAATGCCATTAAAGTGCTCGCCTTTCATGGCTAAACTTAATTGCTCGTCGGTTTCAATGGCATTATAAGGGTTTTTGCCTTGCTTGTCGAGATAACGCCCCAACCAACCGGTTTGTAAATACTCGTTGGCATTGCTTGCGGTGTGCCAAATATCCATAGATCTAAAATGCGAACGTACCGGGTTTGGGTAACCTACATTGTTAATTATGGATAATTCGCCATTATCGAACAAAGGGCGCAATGGTTTTAAGCTCGGGTGAAACCCTAATTCGTCGTTAAGTTTTATAATATCTTTATTTATGGCTAATTGTGGTCTGGCGTTGTAATAAATATCGTTATTATGTGGTATTATGGTATTTAATCCGTCGTTACCACCAGATAATTGAATGATAACTAAGCGCTTATAACCTAGTTTTGCTGTTGCAATATTTTCGAAAGCTTTTACAAAACTGGGCACGAAAAAAAGGCCACTTGCAAGGCTCGATTGTTTTAAAAATTTTCGTCTGTCCATAATTAACACATTTGATATTCTGGTAACGACATAAGCTGAATGCAATACGTTTGCTTCGAGGCTTTGTTAAGCGATTTTAAATATGAAAAAGTGCCGTTGTTTAATTGTCCTTGAACAATATATTCGTGCAGATTTTCGGTTTTAACAGTATTAAAGTTTTTTAAAAAAGCAGTCCAATTAGGTGTGGTTTTAAAAGGTAATTTGTTTTTATTGGCTTTAAAGTATTTTGCTCTTAAGTTATTGGGTGTTTCGCTTGTTTTATTTAAGTCGATTAAAGCATTATTAAATAAAACAGATGCTAGTTTTAGCCTAACCATAATGGTGTTAGCATCAATCCAGGCTTTATCGCCTTTCCAGCCGGCAACATTGGGGGGGTCGAGCAATATTTGCCCTAGTAGTTTTTGTATTTTAATAAGGTCGTTTTCTCGCTCGAATGTTACGGGAATAGTACGAGCCATTCCAACAAGGTAATCTACTGGTGATTTTATTTTAGCACCTATATTTTCCTTGGTATAAAACCAATTACTGGTAAATACAAACCGCATTAAATTTTCGATGTTATAATCTTTATAAAACACATTGGCCATAGCGTTAATATGTTCTAAATTAGGTTTAGGGTTTACAAAATAGGTGTACACTTTCGAGGCTATAAATTGTGCGCATTGTTTTTCTTGAAGAATAATATCGATAATATCGTCGCCATTAAAATTACCCGATTTTCCTAAAAAAATTTTTATACCATTGTCGTGATGACGCGCTCTTAGTATAAAATCTCCATTAACCGGTTCGTGATTATAACCTGTAAATGCTCTGGCACTTTCCTTAATGTCTTGTTCGCTGTAATGGCCTTCGCCTAATGTGAAAAGCTCCATAAGTTCGCGGGCGAAATTTTCGTTAGGTTTAAGCTTTCTGTTTTGTTTAATATTTAGGTATTTTAACATGGCGGCTTCTTTAGAAATGGCTTTTACAAAAGCTCTAAAATCGCCTAAAGCATGGGTGCGAAGGGTGTTGTTAAATTGTTTTACAAACAGAATATTGTCGTCTTTACAAACAAAATGATTTGCCCAAAAAAGCGTCATGCGTTCGCGAAGTATTTCTTTGGGGTAAATTAATCTTTCAATCCATTTAAAATTAAACGCTCTAATTTTTTCTCGACTTTGTTTTTGTAATTCTCGACGTTTTTTTGGGTCGTTTTTAAGTTTTTTTATATCGATGTTTTCAATAAAAGCAGTATCAATATGTAAAGGCGTGCTGGTTTTGGAATTTTTGAAAAGAAAATCGACCGTTTTTTTTCGGTTATTTTTAAACCAAAACTCGTTTGCAGGGTTTGCGCCAAACCCTGCTCGCCAATATAAATGTTGATATTCTTTAAACGTCATGTCTCTTAGACTCAATTTATTATAAAACGTTTAATTACGGAAAAAACGTATGTAGTTTGTCTGATAATGAAAATTTAGATTAAACAGTAAATCTTCTAGTCTTGAAAAGGTTATGTTTTAAGTTGTATTTTTTAAAAATTTGTTAATAATTAACATTTGTTCAATGTCGGTTTTAAGGCATAACTAGTAGGTTGAACTAGTTTTAAGTAAGAAATTTATTTAATTCATGAGGTTTTAAAAATAATTTTGCTAACCATTTATTGCGATAATTTTTTTCTAAGATGAGTTTTTTTGTAAAATATTTTATAAATCGAACTTAATGCCTTGTGCTAATGGTAATTCGTTGGAATAATTTATGGTATTGGTTTGTCTGCGCATATACACTTTCCATGCATCGCTGCCTGATTCGCGACCGCCACCTGTTTCTTTTTCGCCTCCAAAAGCACCGCCAATTTCGGCGCCCGAAGTACCAATATTAACGTTTGCAATACCGCAATCGCTGCCTGCGTACGAGAGAAATTTTTCGGCTTCTTTCATGTCGTTTGTCATTATTGCCGACGATAACCCTTGCGCGACACCATTTTGTAAGGCAATAGCATTTTCTAACTCACCCGTATATTTCATAATATATAAAATAGGCGCAAAGGTTTCGTGTTGCACAATTTCAAAATGGTTTTCGGCTTCAATAATTACGGGTTTTACGTAACATCCGCTTTCGTAACCTTCGCCTTCAAGTACACCGCCTTCAACCAAAATACGTCCGCCTTCAGCTTTAGCTTTTTCTATAGCTTTTACATAGGTGTTTACTGCTTCAGTGTCAATTAAAGGCCCAACATGATTAGTTTCATCTAAAGGATTTCCAATTTTTATTTGCTTATAGGCGCCAACAATAGCGTCTTTTACAGTGTTGTAAACCGATTCGTGAATTATTAAACGACGCGTACTTGTACAACGTTGACCGCAAGCGCCAACAGCTCCAAAAACAGCTCCGGGAACCACTACTTTTAAATCTGCCGTAGGCGTAATAATTATGGCGTTATTTCCGCCCAATTCAAGTAACGATTTTCCAAAACGTTCGGCCACGGTTTTTCCAACAATACGACCCATTCGTGTAGAACCAGTTGCCGAAACTAACGGAATTCGATCATCTGTTGTTAAGTATTCGCCCACTTTATAATCACCGTTTACTAAACACGAAATACCTTCGGGTAAATTATTTTCTTTTAAAATTTCGGCTATAATATTTTGACATGCAATACCGCATAACGGTGCTTTTTCCGAGGGTTTCCAAATACAAACATCGCCGCAAATCCAAGCTAAAGCTGTATTCCAACTCCATACAGCAACTGGGAAATTAAAAGCCGAAATAATACCAACAATACCTAACGGATGCCATTGTTCGCGCATAATGTGCCCCGGACGTTCCGAAGGTATTACTTGTCCGTTTAATTGTCTGGATAAGCCCACGGCAAAATCGCAAATATCTATCATTTCCTGTACTTCACCGTAACCTTCTTGAAGCGATTTGCCCATTTCGTACGATACTAATTTACCTAACGGTTGTTTTAATTCGCGTAGTTTATTTCCAAACTGTCGCACTATTTCACCACGTTGAGGTGCCGGAACATCGCGCCATACTTTAAAAGCAGTAGTGGCAGAGGTTATAATTTTGTCGTAATCGGCTTTGGTACTGCTTTTAACTTTGCCAATAAGTTTACCATTAACAGGAGAATAGCTTTCAATTAAATGGATGTCTTTATCGTTACCAATAGAAAAATGTAGTATTCCGGTTGAAGAACCGTCGTTCACAGCTTTAATTCCTAATTTATTTAGAGCATCCTCAATTCCAAAATGGTTTATTGCAGCGTTCATATTTATATTTTTTTTATTTTAATAGGATTTCTTTACTAATATAACAATTTTAAGTCGTTTTAATTAAAGTTTAATAGGCTTAAAACCTGTAACTTTATCATGTAACATTTAATAACTTCAAATGAAAAACTTAATTATAATTATTGCTTTTTTGGCTGTTGTTTTCTCATGTAAAACAGAAACAGAAAGCTCTTCAAATTCCGAAAAAATAAATACAAAAGAGAATGAGTTTGCCATTGTTATTCATGGCGGCGCAGGTAATATAAAACCTGAAAATTTTTCAGAAGCAAAAAAGGCTAAATATCAACAAAAACTTGAGGAAGCTATTACCGTGGGGTATAATATTTTAAAAAATGGAGGCACGAGTTTAGATGCTGTACAACAAACTATAATTATTTTAGAAGATTCGCCACTTTTTAATGCGGGTAAAGGTGCGGTTTTTACAAACGAAGGTTATAACGAACACGATGCCTCGATTATGGATGGTAAAACATTAAACGCTGGTGCCTCTGCGGGAACCCGAATTGTGAAAAACCCCATTAATTTGGCGCGTGCTGTAATGGATAAATCGCCACATGTTCTGCTTTCTGGTAGAGGAGCAGAGGTTTTTGCAAAGCAACAAAATCTTAACGTCGTAGACCCTAGTTATTTTGCAACCGAAAGCAGATTAAAGGGTTTAGAACGTGTTAAAAATTTAGAAAAAAACGAGCTTTCTGCCTTTTACGATGATGCTATAAAAGATTCTAAATTTGGCACCGTTGGTTGCGCTGCTCTCGATAAACATGGCAATTTGGCTGCTGGAACCTCAACAGGAGGTATGACCAACAAACGTTGGGGACGCATTGGCGATTCGCCAATTATTGGTGCCGGAACTTATGCTAATAACAATACTTGCGCTGTTTCGAGTACGGGTTGGGGTGAGTATTTTATTCGTGGTATGGTAGCACACGATATTTCGGCACTTATGGAATATAAAGGTTTAAGTTTACAGGAGGCTGCTAAAAACGTGATTCAAGGTAAGCTTTCAAAAATAGATGATGGCCAAGGCAATGGAGGTGTTATAGCTGTAGATAATCATGGGAATATGGTTATGGAATTTAACACTCCAGGAATGTTTAGAGCTACTATGGATGCAAACGGAGAATTAAATATAGCCCTTTTTAAAAAGAAATAGTTATAATTTCAATAAAAATGGCCTCAAATTTATCAATTTTCTTAAAAATTCAATTATCCATTCATTTGTGTTTTTCGTCGACAGAACACTGCATTTCACCTTATTGCCTCTATATATAAAAGGTGGTGTTGTCTACATTTGTTTCTTATGTAGCCCAAAAGGAACTAATTATGAACCCACTTATTTTAAATGTTTTCCGCTTTTTCCGCGTATTTATTTCTTTTTTAATTTTTAAAAACGATTTTCTTAAATCAATGGTTTTACTTTCAAAGGGATGTTTTGGTTTTAGTATGCTTTTTCTAGGTGTTATTTCTGCCAATGCACAGTGTACACCTTCTGGAATGGTTAACTATAATAATTTTAATATTTCTAATGTTCAAATTCTTGGAGAGGGTACTAGTCAAATTAATAATTATTCGGGTTCTGATAACGCTACATATTCAGATTTTTCGGCTCAAGAGGTAAATGTTACAGCAGGTAATACATATACGTTAAATATAAGTCATGTTAAAGAGAATTGGGGAGATCATAAAGTAGTTGTGTGGATTGATTATCAGGGAAATGGTAGTTATGTTGAGGTTTATAATTCGGGAGGTTACATCGATAATAACTCGGGTTCAACAGTTACTAACGCCTCCTTTACAGTAGATCCCACTGCTGCAAATGGTAAAGCCATAATTCGTATTGCTGCTTCATATTGTAGTGGGTGTGGTGGTGGAGCGTCCATAAGTGCAGATAGCTGTACTTATACAGGAAGAGCCGAAATTGAAGACTATACCTTAAATATTTCTGCTCTATTAGTAATAGATCCTGTAGCGAATGATGATAATTTAAATGTTTATCCTAATAGCGCCTCAGGTATAGCCAATCAAATTGATGTATCGACAAACGATAATATAGGTGTTTCAGATGGATCTGATAGTGACGATTATGCATTAAATACTACTGCTTCTAATGGTACGGTTACCGAAACATTAGTTGACGGTGTTTTTGAATATATACCGAATGCAGGTTTTGTAGGTACAGATAGTTTTTCTTATACACTTTGTGACGCTAATAATGATTGTGATACCGCTACGGTAAATGTTATAGTTACCTATAATTATTGTACTCCCGATAGTGATTCGGACCGTAATAATCAAAACCTATACATTTCCAATGTGTTTTTAGATGGAGAAGGCGCATCAGATATAAATAATTCATCCGGAGACGATGGTGGTTATGCCGATTATACATCTACTCCTGCAGCAAGTTTATATAAAGGGGTAGCATACCCTATAACTATTACTTCTAATTCCACAGATAATTGGCCTAAAAATCAAGCACGATGGAGTATTTATGCCGATTTAAATGGTGACGGTGATTTTACAGATATAGGTGAGACTCTATACCGTTCTACAAACAATGAAAACTCACCACAAAGCGATAATATTACTATTCCTAATACAGCAATTACAGGAACAACTGTAATGCGTGTGGCAATACATTTACAAACCGATGATTATGATTCTTGTGGTAATACAAGTACTGGATATAAACGTTCTTCGGACTATGAAGACTATTTAATTAACGTTTTAGGAATAGATACACCCTCGGCTAGCGACGATGAATTAAGTGTTTTAGTTGATAGTACATCTGGAACAGACAACCAAATAGACGTTAGCACAAACGATAATTTAGGAACGGACGGAGGAGATAGTGATAACTTTGCTTTGACTTCCGGTGTAACTACAGCCAATGGAGGTACCGTTTCTGAAGTTTCAGATGGTGTTTTTGAATACATTCCAGCTGTAGGTTACCTTGGTGCTGATAGTTTTACTTACCAAATATGTGATGCTGGTATACCAGAAGAATGTGTTTCGGCCACAGTAAATATTTCAGTAAATTACGGTTACTGTACACCTACATCAACAACTAATGGTACTAATTATATTGATTCTTTTTCTATAACTGGCGAAAACGGTACGGATATAAATAATTCTTCTGGCGATAATGGTGGTTATGCAGATTTTACAGGAACAATACCAGCTTTAGAAGTTTATAAAAACAATTTATATACCGGATCAATTACTGTTGGTGGTAGCAATATGGGGTGGGCTATACATATAGATTACAATCACGATGGCGATTTTGATGATGCGGGGGAACTTATAGCAGATACTGGTGGTGAAGGAACTGGAGATTTAAGCTTTACAATACTTAGTTCTGCAATTACGGGAAATGCCGTAATGCGTGTTGGTTCAAGACGATATTGGCATTCTAATAATTCGTGTGGCAATACAGATGGGCATCCTGAAGAATTTGAAGATTATTTAATAAATATAGGAATAGACCCGTCTAGTCCTGCTGAAATGGATGTCTCTGGAAACGGTGCAGAAATTTTAGATAACGCAACTACCACAAGCGAGTTAAATTTAACAAATTTTGGAACTTACGATATATTCATCCCTATCCCGTTAGAACGTACTTTTACTATTACAAACAATGGTAATACAGATTTAATTCTTGATGGTTCACCAATAGTGTCAATTTCTGGTAGTACAGACTTCACAATAAGTGCGCAACCGGCAGTTACAACTTTGGGGACAGGAGAATCTACAACTTTTACTGTAGCCTTCAATCCATCAGTGGCAGATCCAAATAATCCCGTATCAGCAACTATTTCAATTGATAATAATGATTCTGATGAGGATCCTTATAACTTCGTAGTAGAGGGTTATGGAGATCAAACATTTCCAGATACAGATGGTGATGGTGTTCCAAATAATGTAGACATAGACGATGATAATGATGGTTTAACAGACGAATATGAGCAAAGCTCTTGTCTTCTAAATATATCAGCATCAACAACTAGAACAACGTATTTGAATGAAGATTTTGACGCAGGAACAGACCGTAAAACAACAGATGGAGTTACTTATTGTTGGGAGGATGGTTCGGGTTCTTGTAATAGTTCTCCAAACTTAAATGATGGCGAATATGTCGTATATTATAAAGCCGCAAATGGTAATGGTACTAATGATACACCAAATGGAGAAGTGGCTCAATGGGCAGATCAATATTGGTACCCAGGTTTAGATCATACACCTGGAGACACCAATGGCAGGATGGCTATGTTTAATGCAGAAGAAGATCCAGGTGTTTTTTATCAAACCACTATTTCTGGTGTTAGCGCTGGTGTAGATATAACTTATGGTTTTTCAGCCATAAATTTAGATCGGGCAGATGCTCCGGGAATAGGTTCTAGAGAAAGACCTTCTGTGTTAATTGAAATTCTTGACCCAACAGGTACGGTTATTGCTTCAGAATCTTCTGGAGATATTCAACCTACTGCAAATTATACAACTGGAGATTGGGTAGAGGTAAGTGCAACCTTTAGTACAACTTATTCTAGTTTTACTGTTAGATTGTCCAATGAAGCACCAGGTGGATTAGGAAACGATTTAGCTATCGATGATATTTTTGTTTATCAAACTCTGTGTGACCTTGATGGTGATGGTGTTGAAGATTCTATTGATTTAGATAATGATGATGATGGTATTCCCAATGTAGTAGAGTTATTTCTTACAGACAATGACAAAGATGGAACAGTTTACAATGACTCTGGTGCTTATGCTTGGGTTGATGCGAATAATAATGGACTCATAGATCTTTACGATCATCAAGATAGTAATGGCCTAAATCCTGGTGATTCAGGTTTTTCCGGATCTTTAGGAACACCAATCGATTTAACAGATCCTATTTATGATACCGATGGAGATGGCGTTGTAAATTATTTAGACTTAGACTCAGACAATGACGGGATTTTCGATACTGTTGAATACGACAACAGAGGTGATGTTGATGTTGATGGGGATGGAAATGGCGATGGTTCCGATAAACAAGTTTTAGATGTAAATGGCGATCCTATTAATAATGATGATTATGATGGTGATGGTATTTTAAATCTTGCCGATAACAACGATGACGATGCCGACGATAATGATCATGGAACGGCAAACGCTTACCCAACACCATTAGATGATGATGGAGACGGAATACCAAACTACCTAGATGTAGATAGTGCTGATAATCCTAATGACCTTTCTAATGGTAGTGATATAGATGAAATTTATGCGCATCTTGATACTGATAATAATGGTATAATTGATGGTACTATAGACTCTGATGGTGATGGTATTTTAGATACTTTCGATACCGATAATACTGTATTTGGTTCTCCAAGAGATTTAGACGATAGTTACACATTATTTTTTGATGGAAGAAACGATTATGTCGAAGATGATAATATTATTAATGCTTGGCCAAATGCTACACTTATGGCCTGGATTAAAATTGAACCAGGAGCTACTGGACAACGCGTTATAGTTGGTCAAGACAGTTTTGTATTACGATTAGAAAATGGAAATGCTTTTACTGCATTTGTAAACGGAGTTACAACAACAACATCAAATCTTACAGAAGGTATTTGGATACATGTAGCGGCTAGCTTTGATGGCGTTAATGGAATTTTAAACCAATATGTAAATGGAGAATTGATAAATAGTCCAGGGGTTTCCGGTAGTTTGCCTACTGATGCATCAAACTTCACAATTGGAAGAGCTCCAAATTTAAATTCAAATTATTTTGAAGGAGAAATAGATGAAGTTAGAGTTTTTAATGCAGCTTTAACTGCAGACCAAATTCAAAAAATGGTTTATCAAGAATTAGATGATACGAATACTTTTAATAGTGGTTTAATAATTCCATATAATATCTCGACAACTTTTAACACTTCACTTATAAAGTATTACAAAATGGATACTTTTAAGGCCGATATTACCGATAATAAAACCACTGCGACCATTGATGTTGGCACTGGAGCAAAATTATATAACATAAAAAATATTTACTTTCAAACAGCCCCACTACCATACGAAACTGTAACTGATGGAGATTGGAGTACAGAAGCTACGTGGCTACATGGAGATGTTTGGGATATTACCGATGAAGCCAGTAACAAGGACTGGTCTATTGTGCATGTAAAAAATAATTTAACTACAACAGCAAGGCATGGTACTTTAGGCTTAATCGTAGATTCTGGTGTTGAGCTTGAAATAAGCAATGATGTAGAATTACAAAATAGCTGGTATTTAAATTTAGAAGGTTTAATTGATTTACAAGGTGAATCTCAATTAGTTCAAACAGAAAACAGCACCTTATTAGGAACAGGCCTTTTAGAAAGAGACCAACAAGGCACTGTAAATTTATATACCTACAATTATTGGTCGTCTCCTGTACATGCCACTAACCCCAATACAGATATTGATGGAGATGAAAGCTATTGTGTATCAAGTGTACTTTTAGATGGAACCGATGCAAACAATCCTCAAAACTTTAATTTTGTTGGTGGATATAATGGAAATGAAACCTCAAATCCAGTAGAAATTGCGGAATATTGGATGTGGAAATTCGTTAACAAAACAAGCGATAATTATTATGCTTGGCAGCAAGTAAAAAGTACTGGAGAATTAAAAGTTGGCGAAGGTTATACAATGAAAGGCTATGGAACTGGTGCAGTAACATCTGAAAATAATTATGTTTTTAAAGGAACACCAAACAATGGAACTATAACCTTAAATACTAACGCAGGAAATGATTATTTGGTAGGTAACCCATATCCTTCTGCTATAGATGGTTACGCATTTCTTTTAGATAACACCCATACCGATGGTACTTTATATTTTTGGGAGCACTTTGGTGGTGGTACACACGTTCTTAGAGAATATCAGGGAGGTTACGGCCAGTTAAATTTTTCAGGAGGTGTTCCAGCTGTTTCACATTCCGATGTTGCACAATCAGGGGCTTCTACAAAAAGGCCAGAACAATATATTCCTGTTGGACAAGGGTTTTTTATAAAAGCATTATCTAATGGAGACACAACTTTTAATAACGAACAGCGTGTTTTTGTAACAGAATCTAGTTTGAATTCAACTTTTCTAAAATCTAATAGTAAAAAGGATACAGCCCTTACTACAAAAGATACACGTACTAAAATTAGGTTAAACATTAGTTCTGATACGGGTTATAAAAGACAATTGTTAGTTACTGTAGATGAAAATGCAACTGTAAAGACAGATTGGGGTTACGATGGCGCTTTAATAGAAGAGAATGCATTTGATACCTATTGGATGATTGAAGATGAAAAATATATAATTCAAGGTATCGATACTATAAATACTGAAACCACCAAACTACCAATAGGTGTTAAATCGAATACAAATACAACTTTTAATATTACCATCGAATCATTAGAGTTTGTTCCAGAAAATATGACGTTATATGTAAAAGATAATGTAACTAATACTTATCATAATTTAAATGAAGCAGATTTTTCTTCAACTATAGAAAAAGATGAAATAAATAAACGTTTTGAAATTGTTTTTAATAACGAAACAGTGTTGTCTTCAGAAGTTAATTATTTTACAGAATCTAGTTTAAATATATATTACAAGAATCAAGATAAAGTTTTAATAATAGACAATTATAATAATGAAGAAATAAAAACAATAAAATTATACAATACACTTGGTCAGGTCATTTTTGATAAAGACATTAATCTGTACAACTCTAATATTAAAATTCCTTTAAGATCTGCTACAGGAGTGTATATTGCTTCTGTATCTATAAATAACTCAGAAATAACCAAAAAAATTATAATCTCAAATTAATATCAACACCTTATAATCAACTTCTATGCTAAAAAACTACCTAATGGCTTGTTTTTTAGGTTTTGGACTGCTTTCTGCCCAAACACCTATGACGCCTTTATCTAGTGCTGTAACTTCTGGATCAGACTGGGAAACTAACAAAATTACAACGGATAATGCTTTAGATTATCCTTGGGAAATTACCTATGGTCCAGACGATAAACTCTGGGTAACCGAAAGAGTTGGAGAGAAAATAGTACGTGTAGACATTGCTACATCAACAAATACTCCAACAATATTAATCGATTTATCATCTAAAGTCGCTAATGCTAAACAAGGTGGCTTAATGGGAATGGCTATTCATCCAGATTTATATGCTGATATTAATACAACAATAAATAATTATGTATTTGTATCTTATACTTATAACGATGGTGGCCAATTAAAATTAAGAATTGCGAGATTACTTTACAATAATACCAACGGTACTTTAACCGAAGACACCTCGTTAGACGCTAACGGAACAATTTTAGAAGGTGTTCCTGGTAGCGAAGACCATAATTCTGGACGTTTAATTATTGGTCCAGATTTAAAAATTTATTACACTATTGGCGATCAAGGTGCTAATCAATTCAATTATGCCTGTAATCCTGTTTTATCACAAGTTTTACCAATTTCTTCAACAGATTATGATAACTATCCGGGTAAAACACTCCGCATGAATTTAGATGGAAGCATTCCTTCGGATAATCCAACTTTAAACAGTGTGAAAAGTCATGTTTATACTTATGGGCATCGTAATGCACAAGGTATTATTTTTGCCGCAAACGGTACACTCTATGCGTCGGAACACGGTGCAAAGGTAGATGATGAAATAAATATAATTAAGTCAGGTCAAAATTATGGATGGCCAGAAATAGCGGGTTATTACGATAATTTAGCTTATACTTATTGCAACTGGTCTTCTTTAGGAGGATCTTGTAATTCGGGTTCCTTTAGCGATCATAACTGTCCTTCTGGAGCCGAAACTGCTACAGAGTACGAATCGTATCCAACTGCTGGAGATGTGCCAAGTAATTTCGAGCCGCCTATTGGTACTTATGGCAGTACAACTTCTGTAGATCCTCCTGGAGGATGGTTTACATGGCCAACGGTAGCACCTTCTGGAATCGATATTCACGAAGCTGGTAGCATTCCGTGTTGGGGCACTTCTTTGTTAATACCAACTTTAAAAAAAGGAACTATTTATCGCGCTCAACTAAATGCAACTGGCGACGATATTATTAATGATGCTTATGAAGAATTTCATTCCTCGAACGATAGATATCGAGATATAGCTATTTCACCAGATGGTTTAACCATTTTTGCAGTAACTGATAATGGTGGCGGTACCTCTGGACCTTCGTCCGATAGTGGTGTAAGCATCGCTAATCCAGGCGTAATTATAAAAATAGAATATGTAGGGCCGCAAGTAACAGAGCCTTTAGAAGCACCAACCTTAGAAGATGTGGTAAGCTATTGCCCAATTACGTTAACGGCGCCTGTAGTAACAAATAATGCTAGCGAGTGTGAAGATATTACAGGTACTACTACCGATCCAACAACATATAGTTCTGGATCGCACGTTGTGAATTGGTCGTTTAATGATAATGGTACTATTGTAAATGCAAGCCAAAATGTTATTATTAACCCACTAGAATCACCTTCAAATGTGATTGCAAGTCCTAGCTCGACAACCGCCGAAATTAGTTGGGATGCTTTAGAAAACGTGTCTTTTAACTTGCAATATAGAGAACAAGGCAGTTCAACATGGTTAACAGAATCGGTAGCTACAAACACCATAACTTTAACTGGGTTAACACTTTCTACAACTTACGAATACCAAATACAAAGTGATTGTGGTGGTTCGCAATCGGCTTTTTCAACAGTTGATACTTTTACAACAACAGCGGTTACTTATTGTACGCCAGTGGTCGATTTTTATCCAGACGATTTTTACATTAGTAATGTAACCATTACTGCCGATGCAAGCGGTGCTACGCTTCTAAATAATTCATCAAACGAAACAAATGATGTTGAAGGCTATTCTAACCATACGGCAGTAGCTGCTTCCGATTACAAATCGACCGAAACCTTCAGTATTTCTATAACTTTACATAATACACATGAATGGAATAAAACTACGGGACATTCTGTTTGGATTGATTATAACCAAGATGGTGATTTCGAGGATACAGACGAAAGAGTATGGGGCACAACAGATGGAGATGATTTATTTGCTCACGGAGCCATTGCCCAAGGTAGTTTTACCATACCAATTACAGCAGCTACTGGTAATACCCGTTTAAGAATTGCTTCAAGAACGTATTGGACAGGAACAGACCCTTGTCATTTAGATTTTGATGGTAATAACGGTGGTGAGTTCGAAGATTATACTATAAACATTACATCTTCTACTTTGGCTGGTAACGATTTTGCCTTGGCTAATTTAGAAATGTACCCTAACCCAGTAAAAGACGTTTTATATATTAAGCTTCCAAATAATATAAATTACGAAACCATTAGTTTAGACCTTGTTGATATACAAGGACGATTAATTAAAACGACAACGGCTAAAGGTCAATTAATAACAATATCTAATTTCGATACCTTAAATAGTGGAATTTATTTTGTTAGGTTTAAAAATAATGCTGAGTTTATAGGTTCTAAAAAACTTATTAAGCATTAATTATTTAAATAATAGCTTTAAAAACAGCCTTATTTTAAGGCTGTTTTTTATTTTTATATGGTTTAATAAAGTAGCTATGAAAAACTTTGAACCGTATTATGCCGTAATTTTCACTTCAACCCGAACCAATAGAGATAATAATTATGCGGCTATGGCTAAAACAATGGAAGATTTAGCAAAGCAACAACCGGGTTTTTTAGGTGTTGAAAGTGCTAGAAATGATATTGGAATAACAGTAAGTTACTGGAAAACTCTTGATGATATTGGTGCGTGGAAACAACAAACCAATCATATTTTGGCTCAAAAGCTCGGAAAAACAAATTGGTACGAGTGGTATAAAGTAAGAATTTGTAAAGTAGAGCGCGAATACGAATTTTTTAAATAGTTATTACCTTAAAGGAAAACCTTTAGCAGCCCACCAAGGGTGAATTTCTATTTCTAAACGGCCTGCTTTTACCATAGGATCGGAGTTTGCCAAACTATCGGCCATTTTTAAAGTTGGTACGTTGTAAATTGTAATACCACGAATAGTGCCATCGTCGCCAAAAGGTCCAGAAATATCAGCATAACCTAAATCGTACATTTTTTTTAAATGCGCTAAATGTTCTTTTTGTAAATCGGCTGCTTCTTCTTCATTTTGCCCACGAATAGGACCTTTTTTTAAAAACGCAATAAAATATTGCTGCATAATTACGGTGTCTTTAGTTTCTTCATCTACATAATCGAATATTTTAAATCCCTTATTGGTAAGATCGGTTTTTAGTTCGGAAACCGATATTTTTACGGGTTTTTCAACAATTTCATTTGCCGTTTTTTCAATAGAATCAATATTTGTAGTGGTATTTTCGTTTAAATTTATAGTTGAAGATTCGTTTTTAGCATCATTTTTACAAGACATAAAAAAAAGAAGTACTACTAAAATTGCTATTACTTGTTTCATAATTACCAGTTTTTAAAAGGATTTTTACTGATTTGCGAATTATAATATTTAGAGTCTCCGGTGACTTCGTTTGCCAACCAAAGTGGTTTTACAAAAGATTCGTTTTCCGAAGTCAATTCTACTTCAGCAATAATTAAACCCTCGTTTTCGCCAAAAAACTCATCTATTTCAAAAGTATGGTTTTTAACTTTTACTTCATAACGAATTTTATCTATAATTCCTGGTTCACACAGATTTAGCAATGCTTCAGCTTCGTGTTTGCTAATTTCTTTTTCCCATTCAAAGCGAGACAATCCGCTTGCCGATGAGGTGCCTTTTATTGTTAAAAATCCAGTTTCGCCTTTTATTCTAACACGAACGGCTCGATTTTTATTAGAATTTAAATAGCCTTGAACAATACGTGTTTGCTTGTGTGCTTCATGTTTAAAAGCATCAGATTTTACTAAAAATTTACGTTCTATTTCTATCATAAAAAAAACCTAGAAAGTTGGTGGTTATTCCATATTATCTTCAAATCAAAAATATAATAAAAAGACTATAATTTTAATTTAATTTAAGATTCTTGCCTGCATAGGAATTTATAAATTTACATGATGTCTGTCAATTTCCCAATCCGAAAAATTATTCACGTCGATATGGATGCATTTTATGCGTCGGTCGAGCAAATGGATAATGAAGAATTAAAAGGAAAACCCATTGCGGTTGGCGGAAGTGGTAAGCGGGGTGTTATAAGCGCCGCAAGTTACGAGGCAAGAAAATTTGGAGTAAAAAGCGCCATGTCTGGGACGTTGGCTGTAAAATTATGTCCGGAATTAATTTTTGTAAAACCAAATTATGAACGTTATTCGGAAATTTCTAATACAATTAGAAGTATTTTTTTCGATTATACCAATTTAGTTGAACCACTTTCTCTAGATGAAGCTTACCTCGATGTAACTCAAAATAAAAAAGGAAACCCAAGTGCTTCATTAATAGCACAAGAAATTAGGGCACGTATTTTTAATGAAGTTGGATTAACAGCATCTGCAGGTATTTCTATAAATAAATTTATAGCTAAAGTTGCTAGCGATTATAATAAACCTAACGGACAGAAAACTGTCAATCCGGAGGAGGTTATTGAGTTTTTAGAAGTTTTAGATATTAGAAAATTTTACGGCATAGGTAAAGTTACAGCCGAAAAAATGTACCAAAGAGGCATTTTTACAGGATTCGATTTAAAACAAAAGTCCCTTGAATTTTTAGAAACACATTTTGGAAAGTCTGGAGCTTATTATTTTAATGTTGTGCGAGGTATTAACAATAGCGAAGTTAAACCAAACCGAACGAGAAAAAGTTTAGCTGCAGAACGTACATTTAGCGAGAATTTATCGAGCGAGGTGTTCATGCTTGAAAAATTAGAACATATCGCTAGTGAGGTAGCCCGACGGTTAGCTAAAACTAAGGTTTCTGGAAAAACCATTACCTTAAAAATTAAGTATAGTGATTTTACACTGCAAACTCGCAGTAAAACACTGCCTTATTTTATTAACGATAAGAGTATAATTCTGGAAACTGGAAAAGAATTACTTTATCAAGAAAAACTTAACAATTCTGTACGATTGTTAGGTATTTCCTTAAGCAATTTAAATACCGAAAAAAGGAAAAAAACGGAACAAAAAAGAGTAAGTGCACAACTTAAATTTGGTTTTTAATCAATGATTTAGCCCTTTTAAAGTTTAACATTTAAAAGCTTGATATTTTTCTTATTTTAATTTGGATTTAGTCTAAATAAAAGTATTTTTGTCAAAAATTTCAAGGCTTGGCAAAATATTTACTTTTTTTATCCGCATTTCTTTTTAGCATGTACCTGGTTGCGCAAACTGGAACTGTTAGTGGTTATATTTTGTTCGACAATAATAAACCTGCCCTCGGTGCGTCAATAATAATAGAGAATGGCAGCATTAAAAAAGAAACATCGGCAAATGTAAATGGGCAGTTTTCTATAAGTAATTTATCTTATGGTAATTACAACATTTTGGTAAGCTCGTTAAATGCAAAGAGCCAGACTGTAAAAGTTAATCTTAACACTGCAAATAAATCACTAAATATAATTCTTGAATTAACCGATTATCAAGGTTTAAGTGAGGTTGTTGTACAAACAAAAACAGCCAAGAAAAAAATTGAAGAAGGCGGTTTTGCTGTCGCCATAATAGATACTAAAGAAGCATCGTTAAGAAACCTTACAACCAATGAATTATTAGACAGATCTGTTGGTGTACGTATTCGGCAAAATGGAGGTATAGGTTCTGATGTAGAATATAACCTTAACGGCATGTCTGGAAGTGCTATTGGAATATTTCTTGACGGTTTAGAAATTTCAACATACGGCCAGTCCTTTAACCTTAACAATATACCAACTTCTATGATTGAACGCATAGAAGTGTATAAAGGCGTACTACCCTCGCACCTTACGGGCGATTATGCCGGTGGAGCCATAAATGTTGTTTTGAAAAAAGATGTGTCTCAAAATAACATCAATTTAGCTAGCTCTTATGGTTCTTTTAATACTTCACAATCTGATATTGGAGTAACCTTTCGCGAAAAGAAAACAGGCCTTGCTTTTAGAGGCTCTGCTTTTTACACTTATACAGATAACAGTTATGAAACTTGGGGAAGATCTACAACCTATGTTAATTATTTAGGCCAAATTACAAGACCCTATCGCGCTAAACGATTTAATAATACTTATAAATCGCTAGGAGGACGTTTCGAAGTTGGATTTACCGACACCAAATGGGCAGATCAATTTTTTGTAGGCTACAACGGTTCTAGCAACTATAAAGAAATACCGCATGGAACAACAATGTCTGTACCATATGTGGGAAGATTTAACGAAACCGAAGCCCGCGTTATATTACTTAATTATAGCAAAAGAAATTTTCTAACCGAAAACTTAGCATTAAAAGTAAATGCGGCTAGAAGTTATCGCAGTACGTTTTTACAGGATACTGTTGGAATAGCTTATAACTGGGATGGTACCCAAAGAGAAGTTATTGAATTTGGCGAAAGAGTGCCTCTTAAAACGCTTCTTGGCGGACAACAAGGTGAAAAAGTTATTTCGAACACCGATAGAAAAATCACCAATATACGCACAAACTTGGGGTATATGGTAGCCGATAGACATCGTTTATCTTTAAATCATAAGTATGAAGCAACAGATAGAGAAGATGAAGATTTATTAAATGAAATAAATCAAGATTATGCCACAGTAAGTACGATATCTCAAAATATAATTTCTATTAATTATGAAGCGGAAACCTTTAATAGAAAACTAAAAACCAATTTATTAGGTAAATATACATACAATCACACAAGTCAAACAGAATATGACATTACAACAACCGATGGTGTGAATTCTATAGTAAGAAATGATACTATTGCAACTAACTCTAATTTTGGTTATGGCGGAACGTTATCTTATAATGCGGTTTCCGATTTATACATTATCGCATCTACCGAAAACTCGTATGTATCGCCTAGTGAGCGACAATTATATGGATCTCCCGAAACTAATATTCTTCCAAATACACAATTAAGCCCAGAAAAAAACATTAATTATAATTTAGGTTTTCGCTTGGGAACTTTAGAATTTAATAAGCATAAAGTATCGGTTTATGCAAATGCTTTTTGGCGTAATGGATACGATAAAATTACACAACAAGCTGTTGATGAGTCTGAAATTGAAGAAGAAGCAGAAGCAGATATTCAAGTAACTCGCTATGTAAATCTTGGTAAAACACAAGCGCGAGGTTTCGAAGCCGAAATTATCTACATCTATAACAACAGACTAAATACGTCTTTAAATTTCTCAAAATTTAATAATGTATTTAAGCAAGAAGTCGATGAAAACGACAATGCGCATTCTCTTTATGGGCAACAAGTTCCTAATGAGCCCTTTTTTACAATTAACGGAAATGTTCAATATAGATTCAATAATATTTTTCAAAAAAAATCCATTTTAAACACCTATTACACTATTGGTTTTGTGGGAGAATATTATACGGTTTGGGGGCAACCAGAATGGTCTAAAACACCTAGTCAAGTTTCACACGATATTGGCCTAAGTTATCGTTTTCCTTCGCAAAAATTAGTAGCAAGTATAGATGTAAAAAACCTATTTAACGCAGAAATCTATGACAATTTTGCGATACAAAAACCAGGTAGAGGTATCTATTTCAAATTAAATTATATAATCAGTAAATTTTTATAATCAAAATCAATTAATCATGAAAAAAAATCTATTTAAAATAGGATTATTAAGTATAGCTATAGCTTTTAGCAGTTGTAGTAATGATGATGATCAACCAGGAGGAATAACCGATCCAGATCCAGTTGATGAAACGCGATATATTACGTTAACAGCATCATTCCCAGACGATGATGGAACTGGAGGTAATGGTGGTACTCGTGCATACGGTATTACTGTAGAAAATGCAGAGGATCCAAGTTATATTGTAGACCTTTTAAAATATGAAAATGGAACCTTTGTAGAAGGTATTGGTTTAAAATCTAGCCGTACTGCTCGTGTACAAGCTTCTGCCGATGGTAAATACTTATACAACATACAATATACAGGTACAGAAGGTGGTGTGTTTAACAAATACGAAGTTGGTGAAGGTGGAGACTTTCAAGAAGTAGGATATGAGTTAAATACAGCGGCTATTTTAGGAACAGCACCTCGTTGGATGAAAGCGGCTGAAGGTATTGGTATTGGTGTTTACGCAAGTTCATATGATGTAGAGTATGAAGGAGAAGATGGAAATTACACATTTTTAAGTGCAGATAGTGAAATAAAAATTGCAGTTCTAGATTTAGATAATACAGCAATTACTAATACAGCAATATTCGATTTTCCTTGGACGGATGAAGAAAGAGCAGCTGGTTACAACGTAGGACGTGTAGATGTACCTATTTTGAACGCCGCTCAAACTAAACTTTTTATTGGGTGTAGAACAAGAAAGTATGACACTACAGCAACACCTGAATTAGATGAAGATGGTATACCAGAGTGGCCTTATGGTGAAATTGAAGGTACCAAAACTTTAGTTTTAGATTATCCTTCATTAAAAAACCCTACAGTTATTACTTCTACAAATTCAACAGAAGTTAATAACTCATATCGTACTATGACACAATATGTTGGTACAGATGGACATATTTACCAAGCTACAGCTACATCTGGCGCAGATGTTTTACGTATTAGTAGTGCAACTAATGACTATGATCAAAGTTATCATTTTGATTTAAACGAAGCAATAGGTGTTACAGGTGCATCTATTAAAGCTTGGAGATATGTTAAAGATGGAATTGGTATTGTGCTTTACACATTAGCTGATACAGCTGGAGGATACGTTGCTTTAATCGATTTAAACACCCCATCGAACTCTGTTAAATTAAGTACAGATGTTGAAACAGATGAGGATTTAGAGGCTACATTAGGTCAGTACCAATATATCGGTCTTGTTGGAGATATAGCATATGTGCCATTAACGCCATCTGGCAAAGAGGGTAATATTTATGTTATAAACACATTAACAAAAGAAATTAGTAAAGGTGCTACATTAAAAACTATTTCTGGTAGTTATTATTTAGGAGCTTATTAAAAAGCATTTTTAAGTTATAAAAAAAAAGCTGCTCTTGTTACAATCAAGAGCAGCTTTTTTTTATAAACGTATAAAGATTGTTAGTCTTTTGTAATTTCTCGTACTCTTAAAGTATTCACCATGCCTTTTTCTTGAATAGGCATTGATGCTAAACTAATAACCATATCGCCTTTTTTAACATAACCTTGGTCTTTAGCAATACGGTTAATATCTCCTACTGTTTCGTCTGTACTTACAAAACTATCATAATAAAAAGCTTTAACACCCCAAAGTAAACTTAAACGAGTTAAAATACGTTTGTTTGATGTAAACACTAAAATATGACACGATGGTCTCCAAGCCGAAATTTGAAACGCTGTGTAACCACTATTTGTTAACGTTGAAATGGCCGTTGCATCAATTTCGTTAGCCATAATAGCGGCATGGTAGCAAATAGATTTTGTAATAAAACGGTTTGTGCGAATATGTGGGGGTAATTGTGGTACTTTAATTAATTCTGAATCTTCTACATTCTTTAAAATACTAGCCATTTTTTGAATAACCTGTACAGGATATTTACCTACTGAAGTCTCACCAGAAAGCATTACCGCATCCGCACCATCCATAACCGAGTTAGCCACATCGTTTACTTCTGCTCGGGTTGGTGTTAAACTAGTAATCATAGTTTCCATCATTTGGGTAGCAATAATCACAGGTATTCTAGCTTTTTTAGCACGAAGCACTAATTCTTTTTGAATTAAAGGCACTTCTTCTGCAGGAACCTCCACACCTAAATCGCCACGAGCCACCATTAAACCATCACAGTGTGCAACAATTTTATCTATATTTTCAACAGCTTCAGGCTTTTCAATTTTAGCTACTATAGGAATTTTATGATCACTATGTTTTTCAATTAACTCACTTAGTTGTTTTAAATCTTCAGCATGTCGAACAAACGATAAGGCAATCCAATCTACATTTTGAGAAATGGCGAAAATAGCATCGTCAATATCTTTTGGGGTTAAAGCAGGTTGTGAGATATTCGTATTTGGTAGGTTTACACCTTTTTTCGACTTTAATGGGCCACCTTGAATAACTTTGGCTATAACTTCGCTTTTATCGTCGGTTGAAACTACTTCAAAAATTAGTTTACCATCATCTAAAAGTATACGTTCTCCTGGTTTTGCATCCTGTGGAAAACTTTTATAGGTCATGTAAACACGCTCTTTTGTGCCTTCAAAACGTTCGCCTGTAGCAAAAACTATTTCGTCTCCTGGGTTAACTACAACTTCTTCTTTCATTACACCAACACGAAGCTTAGGTCCTTGTAAATCTGCTAAAATGGCAGCAGTAAAACCGTATTCCTCGTTAAGCTCTCGTATCATTTTAATACGTTCGGTAACATCGGTATAATCGGCATGCGAGAAATTTATTCTAAATACATTTACACCTGCATCTAACATACCTTTTAGTACGTCTTTGGTACTTGTGGCGGGTCCTAATGTGGCTACTATTTTTGTTTTTTTATTGATTGACATTAGCTAAAAATTAAATGTTCTTTGGTTTTTACTTGGTTAGCGTTTAAGCTATAAGCAGTTGCTATTTGCGATATATTTAAAATATTATTCAGTAATAGTTTTTTTTTGTTATTACTAAACTCAAAATCTATCTTTAAAAAATAGTTAACGCTTTTATGTTCGGGTAATAAAAATGTTGTTTTTATCACTTTTTGTTGATTTTGGAATAGCGAATTAACTTCCGCCTCACGAACAGTTTCTGTTTTACAAATATTTGAAACTAAATGCCATGAAACTTGCTGTTTTTCATCATCCCATTTATAAATAGGATAAGTAATGGTGCCTTTATTAAATTTTAAATCTGATTTTTTTCGCGTAAGCGATAGCCCTAAATTTTTATTTAAAAGATATGCTAAACGGTAATCTTCCAAATTGCAATGTATAGCTATTAGGGTGTATTCTACCTCAGCAAAATCATCATCTAAAATAAGTTTGTGAACAGCCATAACCTATTAATAAACTTGGTAAATATAAGGTTTATAATAATGCGTGATGTTAAGAAAGTATCAATCTTAACTACAAATTACACTATAACGTTATAGTTTTATTCTTTAAACCGAATTCGGTTTTGAAATTTGATTTTGAAGTGCAAAAAATGCGCGTCTAGAGGCTTTTTCTTCTGCCTTTTTCTTTGAAGTTGCTCGTGCCTTTGAAATAACCTTATCGTTTATGGATAGTTTAACTGAAAAATGCCTAAGCTCGTCGTTTCCAGTATCGTCGTAAACATTGTAATTAAAGGTTTTCTTTTCTTTTTGGCACCATTCGATTAATAAACTTTTATAGCTTATTACTTTACCTTCAAGGGTTTCGATGTCTACATAAGGAATAATAACCCGCTTATAAATAAATTTTTCGCAATATTTATAGCCACGATCTAAAAAAATAGCTCCTATTAAAGCTTCAAATAAATTACCGTGAATATTATCACCGAACTGTCCTGCTGGAATTTTGCTTTCAACTAATTTAATAAGTTTAAGCTCTTTGCCCAACTCGTTTAAATGTTCTCGACTCACAACTTTCGATCTCATTTTAGTAAGATATCCTTCATCTCCACTTGGTACTTCAAGATATAAATGTGATGCAATAACCGAGCTTAACATGGCGTCGCCTAAAAATTCGAGACGTTCGTAATTTATGGCGTTACCTTTGCCGTCCTTTAGGTTCATAGAACGGTGTGTAAAGGCTTTATTATAAAATCTTATTTGTTTAGGTTTAAACCCTAAAATTTGATGTATTTCCATAAAAAAATTCCCGTTACGTTTAAAACGGGAATTTAATATGTTACGAATGTTTTTCATTCGGGATTTAATCTATTTTCTTGAATAATACACAGGCGTTATGACCGCCAAATCCAAAGGTATTACTCATAGCAACCTTAACATCTCTTTTTTCAGCTTTGTTAAGCGTTAAGTTAAGTTTAGAATCGATATTTTCGTCTACAACCTCATGATTTATTGTTGGAGGAACAACACCATGCTCAATTGCTAAAATTGAAGCAATAGATTCTATAGCTCCAGCAGCGCCAAGTAAATGGCCTGTCATTGATTTTGTAGAGTTAATATTTATATTTTTTGCATGGTCTCCAAACACTTCAGTTATCGCTTTAAGTTCGGCTACATCTCCTAATGGAGTGGATGTACCGTGTGTATTAATATGATCGACTTCTTCGGGTTCCATACCAGCGTTTTCTAAACAATTACGCATAACAGCTATAACACCAATACCATCTGGATGTGGCGCTGTCATGTGGTGAGCGTCTGATGACATACCTCCACCTACAACTTCTGCGTAAATTTTGGCACCTCTAGCTTTAGCATGTTCATATTCTTCAAGAATAATCGCACCAGCACCTTCACCTAAAACAAAACCATCTCGGGTTCCATCAAAAGGTCTTGAAGCTGTTTCTGGGCTATCGTTTCTTGTAGATAGTGCATGCATAGCATTAAAACCACCCATTCCAGCAATGGTAACAGCAGCTTCACTACCTCCGGTAACAATCACATCACAATGCCCTAAACGTATATAGTTTAAAGCATCAATCATGGCGTTTGCCGATGATGCACATGCCGATACTGTGGTGTAATTAGGACCCATAAATCCATTTTTAATAGATATGTTTCCTGGGGCTATATCGGCTATCATTTTTGGGATAAAAAATGGGTTAAAACGCGGTGTTCCATCGCCACTGGCAAAATTTAACACTTCGTTTTGAAAGGTTTCTAAACCACCTATTCCTGCACCCCAAATAACACCAACTCGCAATTTGTTAACTTGGTCAAGGTTTAGCTTAGCATCTGCAATGGCTTCATCTGATGCTACCATAGCATATTGCGTAAACCTATCCATTTTACGAGCTTCTTTTCTATCAAGAAAATCTGTTGCGTTAAAGTTTTTTAATTCGCAAGCGAATTTTGTCTTAAACTTTTCGGTATCAAAATAGGTTATAGGCGCAGCACCACTTTTACCACTAATAAGACCTTCCCAATATTCATCTTTGGTATTGCCAATAGGTGTTAAAGCCCCTAATCCTGTGACTACAACTCGCTTTAATTCCATAAAGTAAATTTGCTTATTTTGCTGCTTCTATGTAAGAGATAGCTTGACCTACTGTTGCGATGTTTTCAGCTTGGTCGTCTGGGATTTGAATATCGAATTCTTTTTCAAATTCCATTATTAATTCTACAGTGTCTAAAGAGTCTGCTCCTAAATCGTTTGTGAAGCTAGCTTCAGTTACTACTTCGTTTTCATCAACTCCTAATTTGTCTACAATAATCGCTTTTACTCTTGATGCAATGTCTGACATAATTTTTTAATTTAAGGTTTTAATTAGTTGGCAAAAATAAAAAACTTTATTTTTAAAACACATCTTTACCATAAAAATGTGAATCTAATTTAATAAAATGATTTCAAGTAATTCGATTTTACCTACTAATTGTTAATAATTATTCTTTTTTTTGTTGAAATAATCTTAACATCTATAGTCTGTTTATGAAACGTGTAGTAATTTTTGCGTCCGGAAGTGGAAGTAATGCTGAAAATTTAATTAAGTTTTTTCACAACAGCGATAATGTTTCTGTTATTCAGGTACTTACTAACAATCCGCATGCCAAAGTTTTAGAGCGTGCTAAAAAACTTAAGGTTAGCGCATTTTCATTTAATAAAATAGCTTTTACTCAAACCAGTGATGTGCTTAATTTTTTAAAAGTTGCAAAACCAGATCTTATTGTATTGGCTGGGTTTTTATGGAAATTCCCAGAATTTATTTTAAAAGAATTTGAGAATAAGGTAATAAATGTGCATCCAGCACTATTACCTAAGTTTGGGGGGAAAGGCATGTACGGCATGAATGTGCATGAAGCTGTGGTTAAAAACAAAGAAATAGAAACAGGCATTACTATACATTATGTAAATGAAAATTACGATGAGGGCGCAATTATTTTTCAAGCAAAATGTGATGTTTCTCCTAGTGATACGGCAGAAGATGTTGCTGTCAAAATTCATGAACTAGAAATGAAGCATTTTCCTAAGGTGGTTCAAAAATTACTAGAATAATATGTAATGTTAAGCTAAATTCAACCGAAAAAGCTTAAATTAAAAAAAACTGAACTAGGATTAGAATAATATGTCTAAAAAAAAGAAATATTATACTGTTTGGAAAGGCCATAAAACAGGTGTTTTTGATTCTTGGAATGATTGCAAAGTACAAATAACTAATTTTGAAGGTGCACAATATAAATCGTTCCTAACATTTGATGCTGCAAAAAAAGCTTTAAACGGTAATTATTTTGATTTTGTTGGAAAAAATAAAAATTTTAAAAGTAAACTATCTGAAGCCGAGTTAAAAAAAATTGGTCAGCCTAATTATAATTCTATTGCTGTTGATGCTGCTTCAAGCGGAAATCCGGGAATTATGGAATACCGCGGAGTAGATACAAAAACAAAAAAACAATTATTTATTCAAGGCCCTTTTAACGAGGGTACAAATAATGTAGGTGAATTTTTAGCTATTGTTCATGGGCTTGCACTTCTTAAAAAAAATAACAGCAGCAAAATACTTTATACCGATTCGCGAACCGCAATAAGTTGGGTAAAAAAGAAAAACTGCAATACTAAATTACAGCGTAGCGAAAAAAATAAACCACTGTTTGAACTGGTAGACCGTGCATTATTGTGGTTAAAAAACAACAATTACACAACTGCAATAGTAAAATGGGAAACAAAAGCTTGGGGGGAAATTCCTGCGGATTTTGGAAGAAAATAATAAAAATGGAGGAAAACTTCTGTAATCGAAGGAAAATCCCCCATTTTTCAATGTTAATTAATAGCGCTTTTAAGACACATTAAATATTAAGAAGTCACATTCTCTTTTCCATTAAGATATTAGTATTTAATTTTAGTAATAAAGCATTATATTTGCACCAAAACAGCGATCCTTTTATGGGTAAATTAGTAATTGTAGGTACCATAGCTTTTGATGCTATTGAAACTCCTTTCGGTAAAACCGATAAAATTCTTGGTGGTGCAGCAACCTTTATAGGTCTAGCTGCTTCAACATTCGAGGTAGATGCCACAGCCGTTTCTATTGTTGGTGACGATTTTCCAGAAGCTTATTTGAATTTACTTTCCGAAAGAAATATTGATCTTTCCGGAGTAGAAATAGTTAAAGGTGGTAAAACGTTTTTTTGGAGTGGTAGATATCATAACGATATGAACTCTAGGGATACCTTGGTTACCGAATTAAATACCTTGGCCGATTTTAACCCTGTTGTACCTAAAGATTACAAAGATGCCGAAGTTGTTATGCTTGGTAATTTACACCCATTAGTGCAAGCTAGTGTTTTAGACCAAATGACAACTAAACCAAAGCTTGTTATTTTAGACACTATGAATTTCTGGATGGATTCTGCATTAGAAGATTTACATAAAACTATAAAACGTGTTGATGTAATTACTATAAATGATGAAGAAGCTCGTCAATTAACTGGAGAATATTCGTTAGTAGTTGCCGCTAGAAAAATTCACGAAATGGGGCCAAAATATGTAGTGATAAAAAAAGGAGAGCACGGAGCATTATTATTCCATAACAATGAAGTGTTTTATGCCCCAGCTTTACCTTTAGAAGAGGTTTTTGATCCTACTGGTGCTGGCGACACATTTGCAGGCGGATTTGCAGGTTACATTGCAAAAACGGGAGGCACTTCGTTTGAGAATATGAAGAAGGCCGTTATTTTTGGGTCTACATTGGCGTCTTTTTGTGTCGAAAAATTTGGCACCGAACGTATGCTTAATTTATCCAGTACAGAAATACATAAACGCCTATTGCAGTTTAAGGAACTAACACAATTTGAAATAGAATTAACATAAACAAACGCGCTCTAAAAAGAGTGCGTTTTTTAATTAACACAAAACGAACTACAGTTGTTTTTTCATTAAAACAAAAACTTAACTTATGAGTGATTTTTTAAAACACGAATGTGGTATAGCCATGATTAGGCTGTTAAAACCTTTAGAGTATTACAAAGAAAAATACGGAAGTGCATTTTATGGTGTAAATAAAATGTATCTCATGATGGAAAAACAACATAACCGTGGGCAAGATGGTGCTGGTTTTGCAAGCATAAAACTAGATACCCAACCAGGACATCGTTACATTAGTAGAGTTCGATCTGTTGCGCAACAACCTATTCAAGATATTTTTGCACAAATAAATGAGCGTATAAACAACGAGTTTAAATTACATCCTGAGTATTTAAATGATGTTTCGGCTCAAAAAAAGAATATTCCATATATCGGCGAAGTACTTTTAGGGCATGTGCGTTACGGTACTTTTGGTAAAAATAGTGTAGAAAGTGTGCACCCGTTTTTACGACAAAATAACTGGATGCACAGAAACCTTATTATGGCTGGAAACTTTAATATGACTAATGTTAAAGAGCTTTTCGATAATTTAATACAATTAGGGCAGCATCCAAAAGATTATACCGACACCATTACCATAATGGAAAAAATTGGTCATTTTTTAGATGATGCGGTTAGTAAAATATATAAAGATCTTAAAAAGGAAGGCTACAATAAACAAGAAGCATCGCCGTTAATTGCTGAGCGTTTAAAAGTTGCAAAAATTTTAAAACGTGCTGCAAAAAACTGGGATGGAGGCTATGCTATGGCTGGTTTAATTGGACATGGTGATGCATTTGTTTTACGTGATCCCGCGGGAATTCGTCCAGCCTATTATTATAAAGATGATGAAGTTGTGGTAATTGCTTCAGAACGCCCTGTTATTCAAACGGTTTTCAATGTGAAATTTGAAGATGTAAAAGAATTACAACCAGGACAAGCTATTATTACAAAGAAATCGGGAGAAATGAGGTTAAAACAAATTTTAGAGCCTCTTGAAAAAAAAGCATGTTCGTTTGAACGCATTTATTTTTCTCGTGGAAGTGATGCCGAAATTTATCAAGAACGTAAAATGTTAGGTAAACTTGTTATGCCGAAAGTTTTAAAAGCAATAAATAACGACACAAAAAATACGGTTTTCTCCTATATTCCAAATACAGCTGAAACTTCTTTTTATGGAATGGTTAAAATGGCTGATAAATTTATTAATCAAAAGAAAACTGAAGCAATTTTAAAAGGGCAACGTTCTATTTCGGCTGAAAAAGTTACTGAAATTTTATCCGAACGTGCTCGTGTAGAAAAAATAGCAATAAAGGACGTAAAACTTAGAACGTTTATTACTGAAGATAGTAGTAGAGATGACCTTGTCGCGCATGTTTACGATATTACTTATGGCGTTGTGAAACCAACCGATAATCTTGTAATTATAGATGATAGTATTGTTCGTGGAACAACATTAAAAAAGAGTATTTTAAAAATGCTTGATAGGTTAAATCCTAAAAAAATCATTGTTGTGTCTTCGGCTCCACAAATACGTTATCCAGATTGCTATGGTATTGATATGGCTAATTTAGAGGGTTTAATTGCATTTCAGGCTGCTTTGGAACTTTTAAAAGACAATAATCAATACAATATAGTAGAAGAGGTCTATAAGAAATGTTTAGATCAAACCGATTTAGCAGATAAAGAAGTTGTTAATTTTGTAAAAGAAATTTACGAACCATTTACCGATGAACAGATATCTGATAAAATTGCAGAATTGTTAGATGATGAAGGCATTAAAGCGGAGGTTAAAATAATATTTCAATCGGTAGAAAACTTGCATAAAGCTTGTCCAGAACATCTTGGAGATTGGTATTTTACAGGAAATTATCCAACTGTGGGTGGAAATCGAGTTGTAAACAGAGCGTTTATTAATTTTTACGAAGGCAATAAAGAAAGGGCCTATTAATTATAGTTATCTATAAAAAACTACTTATAAACGGATAAATCTGTATTTCGTCTAAAAATAGTTAGATTTAGTTAAATTAGAAATAAATTAGTATCACCATAACATAAGTAGGTTAAGTTCATGGTAGATTTGGGGCAAAAAAAGGTGAACATCTGTTCGCCTTTTTTTATGAAATTTTATTAAGTTCTTAAAGTTTAAAATCGTCAAACCAATAATTTTACATCCTCTCGTTTAAGCTAATTTATATGCGGTTTAACTAATATATTTTACGAGAAGGCTTTACAGTTATATTTTTGAATCACCATAACATAAGTAGGTTAAGTTTATGGTAGATTTGGGGCAAAAAGGTGAACATTCTAGTTCACCTTTTTCATTTAAAAAACTAACCAAATAATCTAATAATATTTATTTTTTTATTATTTGCGATTTATCGCTTAATCCCTCTACATTAATTTTAGGATTACCATAAACATAGACATTGCTTTTTCCTTTTGCATAAAGCGTTAAATCTTTATTTGAATAAATGTAAATATCGGAATTATTAGAACCATTTATTTTTGCATGCATTACATTTAAATCTTTAGCCTTTATATCGGTAGAACCTGTTGCGATTAAGTTTAAGTTATCACAGTTCCCTTCAATATTCATATCTGCACGATCATTTATGGTTAAATCAAAATTCGTAGCGGAAATACTTCCTTTTATTAAAGCACTTTCATTTAAATTCATTAAAATATCATCACCTCTATAAATAATTTTACCATTTGAGCTTCCTTGCATATTTACAGCTAGATATTTAGAAGCTAAATCTAAGTTGTATTTAGAATTGTTAAAGGTAGATATTGTTAAAGAGTCTGACTGAATTAAATTTTGACTTTCTAATTTAGAACCTTGAGATAAATTAATAGTATTTATTTGTGACGATGTTAAATTGATTTCTAACTTTTTTGAAGATGAAATATGCATAGTAGTATAAAGTTTTAAAATTTTATCTACAACTTCTACTTTAATAACATCAACCAAATTAGAGTCGGTTTTTATTCTATAACCTGATGCTCCAGTTTGCATTAACAATACTTCAAGACCATCGGAAATTTCTAAACTGGTGTAGGGTGGTAGGTTATTATAAACTTCAATAACCTCTTTATTCCCTTTTATTTTTTCTTTTTTTTGAGCAAATGCTACGCAAGTCGTAAACATAGCTACAATAAGCAATAATTTTTTCATTGTTTTATGTATGATGTTTGTAAAGAAGGACGGCTATTTTTAGGGGAGAATAGCCGCCCGACTTATAAGTAATCTTGCTATTAACAGTCCTACTTCCTATTTGAGTGGGTATATAAGTTTTTATTACAATAAATAGTAATGTATTTACAACTTTTAGACACAGTACAAAATAAAAGTCACAATGAGAGATAAAAAAAACGTCTAAAATTAAATTTTAGACGTTTTAAATGAATTATAATGTTGATTCGCTTATTTTGCTTCTGCGTAACGTTTTTCAACTTCGTTCCAGTTAATTACTTTAAAGAAAGCATCGATATAATCTGGACGACGGTTTTGATAATTTAAATAGTAAGCATGTTCCCAAACATCTAAACCTAATATTGGTGTGCCTCCACAACCAACCCCTGGCATTAATGGGTTGTCTTGGTTTGGTGTAGAACAAACTTCTATTTTACCACCTTTATGCACACATAACCAAGCCCATCCAGAACCAAATTGTGTTGCAGCAGCTTTACTAAAAGCTTCAATAAAAGCTTCTTTAGATCCAAATTCTGCTTCAATAGCATCTTTTAATTCACCAGAAAGGTAACCTTTATCTTCGGGGTTCATTACTTCCCAGAATAAACAGTGATTGTAGTAACCACCACCATTATTTCTAACAGCACCGTTGCTTAAATCTAATTCAGTTAAAATATCTTCAATAGATTTTCCTTCTAAATCTGTACCTTCAATAGCAGCATTTAATTTAGTTGTATACCCGTTATGGTGTTTTGTATGGTGTATTTCCATGGTACGTGCATCAATATTTGGTTCTAAAGCATCGTACGCATATCCTAGTTTCGGTAATTCGAAAGCCATAATTTTTAGTTTTAAATTATTAATATTTAATTTCTTTCAAATTTACACATAAAAGCGGGTAATAAAAAATAATATATTGTTATGAAATCATTGATAGTTTTTATCTTGTATGCAAATTACCCTTATGCAAAATAAACCAACTTTTACAATATATAATGCCTCGGCAGGAAGCGGTAAAACCTTCACTCTAGTAAAAGCGTATTTAAAAATATTACTGGCATCAAACAATTTATTTTTATTTAAAAATATTTTAGCCATAACTTTTACTAACAAAGCTGTGGCCGAAATGAAAGAGCGCATTATAAATACGCTTAAACAGTTTGCAGATAATACCATTTTAACCCAGCCAAACGATATGTTTCTGGCTATTCAAAATGAATTAAACATAGACCAAAATACTCTACACGAAAAAGCAAAGAAAATATTAAACCACATTATGCACAATTATGCTGCTTTCGATATTTCAACCATCGATGGTTTTACACATCGCATAATTAGAACCTTTGCTTACGATTTAAAATTACCCTTAAATTTTGAAGTTGAATTAGACCAAAACAGCCTTTTAAATGAAGCTGTAGACAGTCTTATTGCTAAAGCTGGAACAAATAAAGCGTTAACCCAAATTTTAGTTGATTTTGCTATAGAAAAAGTAGACGATGATAAAAGTGGCGATGTTAGCTTCGATTTTAATAAAATAGCAAAACTACTTGTAAATGAAAATGATTTAGAATATGTAACAAAGCTTAACAATAAAACTTTTGAAGATTTTAAAACTTTAAAAAATCAATTATTAAAAGATATAAAGACTAAAGAAACCCTAATTAAAGAAAATGCTGAAGAAGTTTTAAAGTTAATTGAAAGCGCTGGTTTATCGCATGAAAATTTTTCAAGAAGTACACTACCAAATCATTTTATTAAAGTTTTAAATCTAGATTTTTATAAGATATACGACAATAAACTTGAAGAAAATATAGCTGAAAGAAAAGGTATTTATACTCAAAAATTAGATGACACACTTAAAATTACTATCGATAACTTATTACCTGAAATAGAAAGCTATTATAAAGTAATTAAAGCTGCTGTTTATAATCTAAAATTCTTAAAAAACTTCTACAAAAACATAACACCACTATCGGTTTTAAGTGCTATAAAAAAAGAGTTAACAGAACTTAAGGAAGAGCAAAACAAAATGCTAATTTCAGAATTTAACACCTTAATTAGCAAAGAAATAAAAAAACAACCTACACCTTTTATTTACGAGCGTTTGGGCGATAAATTCAACCATTTTTTTATAGACGAGTTTCAAGACACCTCTACCATGCAATGGGAAAATTTATTACCATTAATTGGCAACTCGTTAGCTACCCAAGTTGGCAGTAGCATGCTAGTTGGCGATGCTAAACAAGCCATATATCGCTGGCGCGGTGGTAAAGCTGAACAATTCATTGACTTATTTAATAAAACTAATAAGCCATTCCCGTTTATAAATCAAAACGTTGAGAAACTCCCGAATAATTTTAGAAGCTACAAAGAAATAGTAAGTTTTAATAACGGTTTTTTTAATTACTTAGCTACACAAACCTTTAGCAACCCCGTTTATAGCGAACTTTTTAGTAATGCACATCAAGATATTAGAATAGATAACTCAGGTTATGTAGAACTGAATTTTCTAGATATATTAAAAGATGATGACAGAGACGAAGTTTTTGGTAATGAAGTTTTAAACACCATAAACAATTGTTTAAAAAACGGTTACAGCCAAAGAGATATTTGTGTTTTAGTTAGAAAAGGAAAAGAAGAAAGAGCATTAGCAAAGTTTTTGGCCAAAGAAAAACACCTTAAAATTATTTCAGCAGACGGTTTATTAATTCATAATTCACCCGAAGTTGTTTTTATAAATAACATGTTATGGTTATTACTTCAACCAAAAAATAAAGAAATAAAAATTGCCATTTTAAACTTTTTATCAGATCATTTTAATATTGAAAACAAACACGAATTTTATACAAACTATATTAACCTAGAAAGCACAGAATTCGTTGAAGGTTTCGAAAAATTTAACATTTATATAAACAGCAAACAGCTCATTGAATTGCCACTTTACGATTTAGCAGAAACTATAGTAAGAAGTTTTAATTTGGTTGAAAACTCTAACGCTTACATTCAATTTTATCTAGATGTTGTTTTAGATTTCTCCCAGAAAAAAGGATCAGATATTTCAGCTTTTTTAGAGTATTTCGATAAGAAAAAAGACAATTTAAGCGTAGTATCGCCCAAGGGTCAAAACGCTATTCAAATCATGACCATTCATAAATCTAAAGGGTTAGAATTTCCGGTAGTTATTTTCCCTTACGCAGATTTAAACATTTATGAAGATATAGAGCCTAAAGAATGGTATAAACTTGATGCAGAAAAATATAACGGATTTACACACACTTTACTAAATTACAATAAAGATTTTGAATATTTTGGAGAAGAAGGCTATAATATTCATAACCGCCATCAAGCCGAATTGGAGTTAGACAGTATTAATTTATTATACGTAACATTAACCCGACCTGTTGAGCAACTTTATATAATTTCTAAAAAAGATATTAATGCAAAAGGTGAAGTTAATATTAAAAATCATTCAGGTTTATTTATAAGCTATTTGCAACATTTAGGTTTATGGAACGATTCGCAATTATTATATTCATTCGGAGATAAATCTAAAACATCTATCCACAAGGAAAAACTAGATTCAACTATCGAGCAACGTTTTATTTCAACCGCAAAAGAAGATCATAATATAAAAGTGGTTACAAAATCGGGCTTACTTTGGGATACCAACCAACAAGAAGCTATAGAAAAAGGGAATTTAGTACACGATATTATGGCTAAAATAAAAATTATTAATGATGTTGATTCTGTTTTAAACGAGTTTATAAAAGCTTCAACCATAACCAAAAACCAAGCAGAATATTTAAAGTCTGATATTTTAAAAATTATCAATCATCCGCAGCTAGCACAATATTTTAACTCAAATTCAACTATTTTTAACGAACGCGATATTATTGATAAATACGGAACTATTTTACGACCAGATAGAATAGTTATAAATTCGCAAAACGAAGCTACTATTATAGATTACAAAACGGGTGGCGAAAACAAAAAACACCAACAACAGTTGCTATTATACCAAGATGTTTTAGAGGACATGAATTTTAAAGTAAATCAAAAAATTCTAGTCTACATTAACCAAGATATAAACGTAACCGTTATTTAAAACCCAAAACATATGTACGGAGAAATTAAAGAATATTTAAAAGAAGAACTTAAAGACATAAAAAACAACGGACTTTTTAAAGAAGAACGTATAATAACATCGGCTCAAGGTGCCGAAATAACATTAAACACAGGCGAAACTGTTTTAAACTTTTGCGCCAACAATTATTTAGGCTTGTCGTCGCACCCAGAGGTAATTCAGGCTGCAAAAGATGCTATGGATACACACGGATTCGGGATGAGTTCGGTAAGATTTATTTGTGGAACACAAGATATTCATAAAGAATTAGAGCAAAAAATCGCTAATTTTTATCAAACCGAAGACACTATATTGTATGCTGCAGCTTTTGATGCTAATGGTGGTGTTTTTGAGCCCCTTTTATCTAAAGAAGACGCTATAATTTCAGATTCACTTAATCATGCCTCTATTATTGATGGTGTTCGCCTTTGTAAAGCGGCTCGTTACCGCTACCAAAACAATGATATGGCAGATTTAGAAAAACAACTTCTAGAAGCCAATAAAAACGGAGCTCGTTTTAAAATAATTGTAACTGATGGTGTATTTTCTATGGATGGATTAGTTGCTCCATTAGATAAAATTTGTGATTTAGCCGATAAATATGACGCTCTAGTAATGATTGATGAATGTCACGCCGCTGGGTTTATTGGCAAAACCGGACGCGGAACACTTGAAGAAAAAAACGTATTAAATCGCATAGATATTATTACCGGAACACTAGGTAAAGCATTAGGAGGTGCAATGGGCGGCTATACAACCGGCAAAAAAGAAATTATCGAAATGTTACGCCAACGCTCTAGGCCTTATTTGTTTTCAAATTCATTAGCTCCGGCTATTGTTGGCGCATCAATTAAAGTATTCGATATGCTTGAAAACAACACTGAACTTCGCGACACTTTAGAATGGAATACCAATTACTTTAAAAACGGTATGAAAAGAGCAGGTTTCGATATTATCGATGGTGATTCGGCTATTGTACCTGTAATGTTATACGATGCTAAACTATCGCAGACTATGGCAAACCTTTTATTAGAAGAAGGTATTTACGTTATTGGCTTCTTTTTTCCTGTTGTTCCCAGAGAAAAAGCAAGAATTAGAGTGCAATTATCGGCTGCACACACAAAAAATCACCTCGATATAGCAATAACAGCCTTTACTAAGGTGGGCAAAACACTCGAAATCATTTAAAATACCACTTAAACATACATATTTAAGTGTTTTGAACTATTTTTTTTATATTTGTTTTGTTAATTACATTTAACAACTTACTTTTGTTTACAATTAACACTTAAAAATTAAACTTTTGAATATGAAAAATCTTAGCAGATTATTATTAGCTATGTTGCTAGTTCTTGGTTATAGCAATGCTAATGCGCAAGACGAAAACAATCCTTGGCAAATTACAATTGGAGCAAATGCTGTTGATGCTTATCCTTCTGGAGATGGTGTTGTAGGTGATGCTCAATTCGGTGAAACTATTTTCGATGAGTACTTTAACGTAAGCGATCACTGGAATATTTTACCTTCTTTATCAACTATTTCGGTATCTAGGTACATTAAAAATGGTTTCTCTTTAGGTGTTACGGGTTCTTTAAACAAAATTGAAAGCTGGGGAGATGTTCCTGGTTCAGATCCTGAAGTTGTAAATTCAGAAGATGATTTATCTTACTATGGATTAGATGGTACAATTAAATATAACTTTTTAGAAGGAACTACTTTAGACCCATACGTTGGTGTTGGTGGTGGTTACACTTGGATTGATGAAATTGGTGCGGGAACAGTAAATGGTACTGTTGGTTTAAACGTTTGGTTCACAGAGAACGTAGGTTTAACGCTTCAGTCTTCTTATAAGCACGCTTTCGAAGATTACTTACAAACACATTTCCAACATACTGCTGGTATCTCAATTAAATTTGGTGGTACTGATACTGACGGTGATGGTATCTACGATAAAGATGATGCTTGTCCAGAAGTTGCTGGTTTAGAAGCATTCAACGGTTGTCCTGATACTGACGGTGACGGTATTGAAGATTCTAAAGACGATTGTCCTAACGAAGCTGGTTTAGCTGAATTAAACGGTTGTCCTGATTCTGACGGTGATGGTATCGCAGATAAAGATGATAGCTGTCCTACAGTTGCTGGTTTAAAAGCTTTAGCTGGTTGTCCTGATGCTGACGGTGACGGTGTTACTGATGCTGATGATGCTTGTCCAGATGTTGCTGGTCCTGCTGCTAATAAAGGATGCCCATGGCCAGATACAGACGGTGACGGAGTACTAGATAAAGATGACAAGTGTCCTGAAGTAAAAGGTACTGTTGCTAACGCTGGTTGTCCTGAAGTAACTGAAGAAGTTCAAAAAACTTTAAATGAGTACGCTAAAACTATCTTATTCGATACTGGTAAATCTTCAATTAAAGCGCAATCTGAAGCTGTATTAGGTGATATCATTGGTATCTTAAAAGAATACCCAACTGCTAAATTTACAGTTGAAGGTCATACTGATAGTGTAGGTAGCGAAAAATTAAACCAAAGATTATCTGATTCTCGTGCAAACTCTGTAAAAGAGTATTTAATTAGTCATGGTATTGATGCTTTCAGATTATCTGCTCTTGGTTACGGTGAGTCTAAACCAATTGATACTAACAAAACTAGAGCTGGTAGAGCTAACAACAGACGTGTAGAAATTAACTTAGTAAAATAATTTTACTGATTTAATTCTTAAAATAAGTTTTATAAAAACGCATCGGGTTTCCGATGCGTTTTTTATTTTTATACTATGACGACTTTTATATTTGATGTTTTAAACGACCTGCAAACAAATAACATTGACATTGCAAACATAACCTTTATTTTACCCAGTAAACGTGCTGGTTTATTCTTAAAACACCAAATACCGAAAGTTGTAGACAAAACTATATTCGCTCCAGAAATTTTAAGTGTCGAGGAGTTCGTTGGCGAATTATCAGGATTAAAAACCATTACCAATACAGAACTACTTTTTAATTTTTATACAATTTATTGCGAATTAACTCCAGATAAACAAAGGGATTCTTTTGAAACTTTTGCTAAATGGGCACAAATTTTATTGCAAGATTTTAACGAAGTAGATCGTTACTTAATTCCCCAAGAAAATTTTTTTAATTATTTAAGCGCAATTAAGGAAATTGAAAGTGATCATTGGTCAATAAGTGAAAACAAAAGTGATTTTATAAAAAACTATATAAATTTTTGGAACAAGTTATACACTTACTATAAAAGCTACACAGAATTATTAATTAGTAAAAACATAGGTTATCAAGGTTTAGTTTACAGAGAGGCCGTTAATAATTTTGAAATGTATTTGCAGCAAAATCAAAATAAACAATATGTGTTTTTAGGATTTAATGCTTTAAATACGGCCGAAGAAACCTTAATACAAAAATTATTAGAACTAGACCGAGCCAAAATTTATTGGGATACAGATGCTGCTTTTATAAATACCAAAAACCATGATGCTGGTTTATTTATAAATCAACATAAAAAAAACTGGAAACACTTTAAAAACAGCCCTTTTAATTGGATAAAAGATAATTATACTCAGCAAAAAAACATCTCGCTTTTTGCAGTTCCAAAAAATATTGGCCAAGCAAAATATGTTGGATCTATTTTAGAAAAGCTTAAAGAAACAAACAATAATCTCGAGAATACTGCTGTGGTTTTAGGTGACGAAAATTTATTGATTCCTGTTTTAAATTCATTACCTGAGAGTTTAAATGAATTAAACATCACAATGGGTTTTCCATTAAAATCAATTCCTTTAGCTTCAATATTCGAGAATTTATTTCATCTTCATAAAAAAGCTAGTAACGATTTTTATTATAAAGACGTTATTAAAATACTATCTCATCAATTTATAAAACCACTATTTTATTTTAATGATGTTGACTATGCTTCAAAAATTATTGAAACTATAGACAGTAACAATATTATATTTATCAATAAAGATAGATTAATAACAATAAGCGAAACAAAATTCGATATTGTAATTAATATGCTATTCTCCAACTGGATGAATAACCCAACAACTGCACTAAACAATTGTACAGAGTTAATTCATATTATAAAAAATCATCTTAATTTAGATAAAACACAGAATACGTTAAGCTTAGAATATTTATTTCGATTTAACGAACTATTTAATGAACTAACAAGATTAAATAACGATTACAGCCACATAAAAGACATATCGGCGCTTTACAGCATTTATAAAGAACTTTTAAGCAGCAATACACTCGATTTCCAAGGAGAACCATTACAAGGCTTACAACTTATGGGTATGTTAGAGTCTCGTGTTTTAGATTTTGAAACTATAGTAATAACTTCGGTTAACGAAGGTGTGCTTCCTTCAGGAAAAAGCAATAATTCATTTATTCCATTTGATGTTAGGGTTGAAAATAAGCTACCTACTTACAAAGAAAAGGACGCTGTTTACACCTATCACTTTTATCATTTATTACATCGTGCAAAAAACGTGTATATTCTTTATAATACAGAACAAGACGTTTTAACTGGAGGCGAAAAAAGCCGCTTAATTACACAACTTGAACTTGAAAATATTCATGAGCTTAAAAAACATGTAGTTGCGCCAAATGTTCCTGTAATTCCAGAAAAACTAACAGTTGTAAAAAAAACAGAAACACTTACAAAATCTATTTTAAAAGTAGCTGAAGATGGTTTTTCACCCTCATCTTTAACTAATTATATTCGTAACCCAATTGATTTTTACTATCAAAAAATATTAAAAATTAAAGAGCACAACGATGTTGAAGAAACAGTAGCCGCAAACACATTAGGAACTGTTGTGCATAATACCTTGGAAGATTTTTATGAACCCCTAATAAATAAATTCTTATCGGTAGAAATCATTCAAGATCTAAAAAAAAATATTGAAAAACGCGTTACTTATCATTTTAAAAATGAATATAAAGAAGGTGACATTACTAAGGGCAAAAACCTAATTATATTCGAAATTGCTAAACGCTACGTTTTAAACTTTTTAGATTTAGAAATAAAAGAACTAAAGTCTGGAAAAAAAATAAAAATTATAGCTATTGAAGCCGATAATAACGTTAAAATAGATATTCCAGAACTAAACCAACCTGTTAACCTTAGAGGAAAGGTTGATAGAGTTGATGAATGCAATGGCGTTATAAGAATTATAGACTACAAAACGGGTAAAGTAGATCAAGGTCAAGTTGAAATTATTAATTGGGACGATTTAAATACCGATTATAAAAAATACAGTAAAAGTTTCCAGATACTTTGTTATGCTTATATGATGGCTAAATCACAACCATTAAAATTCCCAATTGAAGCTGGTATAGTTTCATTTAAAAATTTAAGTGCTGGTTTATTAAAATTTTCTACAAAACCATCAACCCATTCTAGAAAAAAAGACAGTTTAATAACAGAAGACACGCTTTTAGAATTTTCAAAACAACTAAAACAACTTGTTTTAGAAATTTGTAATCCAGAGGTAGATTTTACCGAAAAAGAAGTTTAATTATGGAAATTATTAAAAATATTGCCGTTAAAGGTATTCACGATAAACCTATTGTAACCGATGTGTTTTTCAAACAAAATAACACAAAAAAACCTGTAATTATTTTTTGTCATGGTTACAAAGGATTTAAAGATTGGGGTGCTTGGAATATAATGGCAGAAACAATGGCGAAAGCTAATATGTTTTTTATAAAATTTAATTTTTCGCATAATGGCGGTACGTTGGAGCAACCTATAGATTTCCCAGATTTAGAAGCTTTTGGAAATAATAACTACACCAAAGAATTAGACGATTTAAAATCGGTTATCGATTGGCTATTTAATAACGAAGATTTTAAAAATGAAGCCGATTTAAGCCATATCACCTTACTCGGTCACAGTCGATCTGGAGGTATTGTAACCATAAAAGCCGAAGAAGATATACGGATAACAAAGGTAATCTCCTTAGCTGGAGTTGCAGATTATGGTAAACGAAGTTCTACAATAGGCGATTTAGAACAGTGGCAAAAGGACGGTGTAAAGTACATTTTAAATGGTCGTACCAAACAAAAAATGCCTCATTACATTCAGTTTTATGAAGATTTTATAGCAAACGAGGAGCGTTTAACTATAAAACGAGCAGTAAGCAAATTAAAAATACCATATTTAATAATTCATGGTAATGATGATACCAGTGTTTTAATTGAAGAAGCCTTCAGTTTAAAAGAATGGTGCAATCACAGCGAACTAAAAATAATTGATAAAGCTAATCATGTATTTGGTGCTAGTCATCCTTGGGAAAAAACCGAACTTCCAAAAGAATTCAACGAGGTTGTAACACTAGTTCTTGATTTTGTACAAAACTAAAAAAGCTTCACATTGCTGCGAAGCTCTCTTATTACTGTGGAGAAGACGGGATTCGAACCCGTGACCTCTTGACTGCCAGTCAAGCACTCTAGCCAACTGAGCTACATCCCCGGTTTAACTTATATTTGTTTCAACTTCTTATTGCAAACAAGAAAATTAAAATAAATTTGCCGTAAATGTAAACATTTTTCATGATTAGAAAAGCAAAAGTTACAGATATTGATAGGTTATTAGAAATTACAAAAGCCTGTGCAGCTAACATGATTGCACAAAATATTTTTCAATGGAATGAGTTCTATCCAAGTAAAAAACCATTTTTAAACGATTTTAATCGCGACGAACTTTATGTTTTAGAAATAGAAGACAATATTATTGGTTGCATAACTATTTCAACATTTATGGATGAAGAATACATGCCAATTAAATGGCTTACCAAAAACGAAAACAATATTTATATTCATAGGTTAGCAGTTCATCCGGAGGTTCAAGGCAATGGTTATGCTCAAAAACTTATGAATTTTGCCGAAAACTATGCGAAAACTAATCATTTTGTTTCGGTAAGATTAGATACCTTTTCACAAAATTCAAGAAATGTAAAATTCTATGAAACCAGAGGTTACCAGCGCTTGGGTAATATCTTTTTCCCTAAACAAAGTGAATTTCCGTTTCACTGTTTCGAACTAGTATTGTGAGCGCAGATATAAGTTTTAAACATATAAACACACTAGCTATTCCTGCATTAATTGCGGGCGTTTCAGAGCCTATTTTATCGTTAACCGACGCTGCTGTAGTTGGAAATATTTCAGAAAACGCAACCGAATCGTTAGCAGCCGTTGGTATAGTAACAACATTTTTATCTATGCTTATTTGGGTTTTAGGACAAACGCGTAGTGCTATTTCCTCTATTGTATCTCAATATGTTGGAGCTAATAAACTAAATGAAATCACCAATTTACCTGCACAAGCTATTTTTATAATTACATCGTTAAGTTTGTTTATTATTTTAGGTACTTATCCTTTTGCGCAAAGTATATTTAAACTGTACAACGCTAGTAATTTAATTTTAGATTACTGTGTCGATTATTACCGAATTCGTGTTTTTGGTTTTCCTTTTACGCTTTTTACAATTGCTGTTTTTGGTGCGTTTCGAGGTTTACAGAACACATTTTATCCAATGGTTGTAGCAATAATTGGTGCGGCTTTAAATATTGTATTAGACTTTATTTTTGTTTATGGTATAAACAATGTTTTACCAGCTTTAAATATAAAAGGAGCTGCTTACGCTAGTGTAATTTCGCAAATAGTAATGGCATTACTTTCAGCATTCTATCTTCTTAAAAAAACGCCAATACCTTTAAAGGTAAGCTTGCCATTTAATAAAGAAATTAAAAAATTTATTTTAATGATTTTAAATTTATTCGTGCGAACATTGGCTTTAAATGTTACTCTTTATTTTGCGAGTTCGTACGCTACTAGTTATGGAGCCAATTATATAGCGGCCTATACTATTGCCATAAATTTATGGTTTTTAGGCGCCTTTATTATCGATGGTTATGCCAGTGCGGGTAATATTTTATCGGGTAAACTTTATGGCGCTAAACAGTACAGTTTGCTTATTCAATTAAGTAATAAACTTATAAAGTACGGTGTGTTTTTAGGAATTACAACAGCGGTAATTGGTGCTATTTTATATTATCCTATCGGAAGAATTTTTACCAACGAAACCGAAGTTTTAGATGCGTTTTACGCTATTTATTTTATAGTTTTAATTATGCAGCCATTATGTGCTCTAGCTTTTATTTTCGATGGCATATTTAAAGGTCTTGGTAAAATGAAATTTCTTAGAAACGTACTCTTGTTTTCAACATTTGTAGTGTTTGTTCCTTTACTGTTAACATTAAATTATTTTGGCTATAAGCTAAATGCTGTTTTTATAGCCTTAACCATTTGGATAGTTGCTCGTGGCTTACCGTTAATAGTTAAATTCAGGCAGCTATTTTTGCCACTAGCTAAAAACAATTAAATTTACTCAAAAAACAAACCTATGGATTTCATGTCTTTTTTAAGCGGTAATGGCTTATTTCTACTTTTAGCATTAATTTTAATAATAGTTTACATAGTAAACCGTATTAGAAAACGCTAAATTATCGTGTTTTTAGCCAACCCGTAATACTAAAACGTTGCGTGTTTACCGGCTTAACCTCGTGTTCAATAACTTGGCTTTCAAAAATAACCACGCGCCCTGGAAACGGATAAATAATTTTTTCTTCATTTTTTAGATAAAGCACTAATTCGCCACCATTTTCGGGCAACCAACCATCTTCGTTTAAATAGCACACAAACGAAAGTTTACGCCTATCATCATTCTGGAAAGTATCAATATGGCGTTTGTAAAACGTGCCTTTCGGGTAAATAGCGTAATGAAATTCTTTAAACAACACGCCTAAAAAGCAAGTGCGATTTAAATACCCAATTAAATCATTAATTTTAGTGTAAAATAAGCCTTCGGCAGTGTTAGCTATAAGCTCATCAATCCAAAAAATTAAATCACCACGAATCGATTTTATAATACTTTCGTTGGTTTTGTTACCAATAGCAGCTTTTTTAAAATCGTCTTCCGTTTTTCGTTTTAAAAGGGAATCTCTAAGTAATTCAACTTCATTACTTGAGAAAAAATCCTCTACAATACAAAATTGTTGTTGCGCTAAATCCGCGATAATTTTTTCGTAAAGTGTATTTTCAACAAAATCAATACCCTCAAACAAATGGCTCATAAGCAAATAGAAATAAAATCTATCCACCGTGGATAAAAGTGCGCAAATGTAATCTAAAAATCGATTCGTAAAACAAAATGAATATCTTTGTGGCAAATTATATTTTCTAAGCAATATCATGAGCAACCATATTCGTATTACCAAACAATTTTCGTTCGAGACCGGTCACGCCCTTTACGGTTACGATGGCAAGTGTAAAAACGTACACGGACACAGTTATAAACTCTCCGTAACCGTTATTGGCACTCCAATTTCAGACCCTAACAATGTAAAATTTGGTATGGTAATAGACTTTGGCGACCTTAAAAAAATTGTAAAAGAAGAAATAGTTGATGTGTTCGATCATGCCACCGTTTTCAACCAAAACACGCCGCATGTAGAGCTTGCCAAAGAATTAAAAGACCGTGGGCACAACGTATTACTTGTCGATTACCAACCCACAAGCGAAATGATGGTTATCGATTTTGCGAAAAAAATAAAAAAGCGCCTACCAAATCACATCAATTTACATTCGTTAAAGCTACAAGAAACAGACACCTCGTATGCCGAGTGGTTTGCTTACGATAATATTTAGGGCGTTACCACAAGGGTCGGGCTTTCGCAAGTCGCTCTTTTCAAGGAGCTCCAACAATTGCTCAATACCTAACGCAAAACTAATAGGCCGTTAAAAAGGCTAAAACCCATAAAAAAGATATATTTATAACATGCAAATCCCAGAAGGAAAAAAAATATACTTTGCTTCCGATAATCATTTAGGCGCACCAACAAAAGAAGCTTCGCGACCACGCGAAAAAAAGTTTGTAGCCTGGTTAGACGAAATAAAACAAGATGCGGCAGCTATTTTCCTTTTAGGCGATTTATTCGATTTTTGGTTCGATTACAAAACCGTCGTACCTAAAGGTTTTACCAGAACCTTAGGTAAACTTGCCGAAATTTCCGATTCTGGTATACCTATTTATTACTTTGTTGGTAACCACGATTTATGGATGAATGGCTATTTTGAAGAAGAATTAAACATCCCTGTTTACCACAAACCCAAAGAATTCACTTTTAACAACACCACTTTTTTTATAGGACATGGCGATGGTTTAGGCCCTGGCGATAAAGGTTACAAACGCATGAAAAAAGTGTTTACCAATCCGTTTTGTAAGTGGTTGTTTAGGTGGTTGCACCCCGATATTGGCGTAAAACTAGCTCAATACTTATCGGTAGAGAATAAAATGATTTCGGGCGACGAGGATGCTAAATTTTTAGGCGAAGATAACGAATGGCTTGTGCAATATTGCAAGCGTAAAGAAAGCCAAAAACATCGCGATTACTATGTGTTTGGGCACAGACATTTGCCTCTAGAAATTTCTATTGAAGACAAAGCAAAATACATAAACTTGGGTGATTGGATTATTTATTACACCTACGGCGTTTTCGATGGAAAAACATTTCAATTAAATAAATACGAGTAAAAAACCGCTTTTAATAGGCCAAAATTACTCCAACAAAGCTTCTAGAGTAGATTCGTCTATTTGGCCGTCGGGAAACAAATTATGTTTAGTTTCGAAATCTATAATAGCATTTCTAGTTTCCGATCTAAAAATTCCGTCTAATGGTATGTTATAACCTTTGTTAATTAGTATTTTTTGTACTTCGTAAACAAACGCACTTCCACGACCATAATTTAGGTTTTCTTTAGGAATGCTCGACATTAACTGATTTTTATATTTTTCGGCTTTTAATTTTTTATTATAAGCGTCAAGAGATAAACCTTCTAATTCAAAACTCTTAACATCGGCATTATTAAAACCTTTATTTTTTAATTTTTTAGACTGCGCCAATATGGCTTCGAAATATTTAATTTTTGCAAGTTTTTCGCGGTATTGGTTTACGGCATATTCTGTTTCTTTATTGTCGTTTTCAGGAGATTTAACATCTATTTCGTTAGCGCTCCATTGCATTAAAACATATCCGTTTAGGTTTTCAATTGCATTAAAATAATCGTAAACAATAGTTTTATTGTAATAGTCTAAATCTACGCAATCGCAGCTTTTATAACTGGACGTTTCAGGATGAAATCTCTTGTAATCCTTATATTCATTGTATGCAAAAATTATAATAATAACCACAAGAATGGTAATAAGAATTTTTTTCATTTGCCAAAGGTTAGTATACAAATATAGTTAATACTTTTTTTAAAGTTAAACCACAATGCTTTTAAAGTATTTTGAAAATTTGTTTATTCGTATTTAGCCATTTTTAATAATATTTTTTACAAGTTGTTGCAAAACAGGAATGTTATTGGTTTCGAACCAAGGGTTTTTGGTTAGCCAAAACCGGTTTCGAGGAGATGGGTGTGGTAATGGTAAAAATTTAGGCGAATATTGGTTATAGTTTTTAACCGTTTCGGTAAGGGTTTTTTTAGCCGATTTACCCAAGTAATAATTTTGAGCGTACATGCCAATTAATAGTACAAGTTCTACTTTGTTTAGCTGGTTAAAAAGTAACTCGTGCCATTTTGGAGCACATTCTGGACGCGGTGGTAAATCGCCAGTTTTTCCTTTTCCAGGGTAGCAAAAACCCATAGGTATAATAGCAAAATTTTCAGGATTGTAAAATTGATTGTTAGTAACATTTAACCATTTGCGTAATTGTTTACCGCTAGCATCGTCCCAAGGAATGCCCGAGGCGTGTACTTTTGTGCCTGGTGCTTGCCCGATAATTACAATTTTAGATTCTGGATGGGCAATTACTACGGGTCTTGCTCCCAGCAATAAATGTGGCTCACAAATAGTACATGATTTTATGTTGTTTAAAAGCTTTTGCATGTTAATAATTATCCGAAGGCATCATTAAAAGACGTAGAGAATTTTATAAAAAACACAAAATCAAAGATTTATTTTTTAGTAAAAGAAAAAAAGATTCTAAATTTAGTACAGAATGACAACTTAAAAAAGCCTGTTACTTCACTGCTAAAACGTCTCCTTCAAAAGTTAAACCTTCAAAGCCAGTTTTTATAAAATTTCTTATGTTTTGGTGGCCAGTTCCTGTTGGATCGTTTAAAACTTCTTCGTAATAAAACTTCCCAAAACAAGCCAATGTTTCTGCTTTGCTTAAATGTTGCTTTTTGGCGAATGCAAATAATTTACATGAGCCTGTGTTTTGTCCGGCTTCATTTTGTAAATCTCCGTTTTTAAAAGCTGTTGGTGTAAAATTATAGTTAGTTTCGATGGTTTCCATAGTTTCAGAAAACTCAATGGTATCAGGATTATTTTTTAGTTTATTTATAAATGTTTCTAATTTCATATTAGTTTTTATTAGCTATAAATTCAGACTTATTTTTTTCCAGCTGCAATAATAACAATTTCTCCTTTTGGAGGTTTGTTTGTGTAATAATCTAACACTTCTTTAGCGGTTCCTCTAATGGTTTCTTCAAACATTTTTGTTAGCTCGCGAGATACAGAAACCTGTCGGTCTTCGCCAAAATACTCGCAAAAATGCCCTAAAGTTTTTATTAATTTATGCGGACTTTCGTAAAAAATCATGGTTCGTGTTTCTTCGGCTAATAGGGTTAACCTTGTTTGACGGCCTTTTTTTACGGGTAAAAAACCTTCGAATACAAATTTATCGTTTGGTAAACCGCTATTTACTAAAGCTGGTACAAAGGCGGTTGCGCCTGGTAAACATTCAATTTCAATATTATTTTCTATACAAGCCCTAGAGAGTAAAAAACCAGGGTCTGAAATGGCTGGTGTTCCGGCATCGCTTACTAATGCAACGGTAGTTCCGGCTTTTAATTTTTGAATAATACTTTGTACTGTTTTATGCTCATTATGCATGTGATGTGATTGCATATGAGTTGAGATTTCGAAGTGCTTTAAAAGTTTCCCAGAGGTTCTAGTATCTTCGGCAAGTATTAAATCGGCTTCTTTTAAAACTTCGATTGCTCGAAATGTAATATCTTTTAAATTTCCTATGGGAGTAGGTACAATGTAGAGTTTACTCATGTGTTAGTGATTGTAGTGGCATCCTTTTTTTATTGAATTGGTTTGAATAATTAAAAGGATGACTAAGTGTTGTAATGCTGCAAATGTATTACAAATAATAAAAAAAGATATAACGGAAAGCACGACCGCACTCGCGTTAGCTTTTAGAGTGCGGTAACACCCTAAAAATAGTTAACTGAATTTAGCATGTATAATTTCTAAAAAGCGTTCTTCAATTTCTTCTTTGTCTTGCCAATTATTGTAGTCTGGCTTAATCATGGTATTAATAAATTGTTGAGCTTCGGTGAAGGTTTCGGTGGTATTTAATTGCGAAATTACACGATCGTAGTCTTCACTTTTACCATCAAAAAGTTGATTAATAAAGGCGATTTTATCGTTTAAACCAATGCTTAATTTATTAACATTTAGCTTATCGTTTAGTGATTTTTTTTCAACTGAAAAACTAGACGTTACTTTTGTTACTGGCTCGAAAATAGGTGTTTCTTGAAAACCTGCTGTAATTTCATCGAAATCGGGTTTTGCTTTAGGTTCATCTACTTTATCGGGCATGAGTGTTGCCATATCTTTTATTTTATGAATGGCATGTTCCATGATATCGTCTTTGTTATCTTCGTCGTCTTCTAGTTTTATATAAACCTTATCTTCGACTTCAATACTATCACTAATTTTATTGTTGAACGCACTATCTAACATACCAAAAAACGAGGAATTACTACCAATGCTTGGCATGCCGGCTTCGGCGTTTTCTTCGGCAAATTTTAAAACGGAAAGTTTTTCGTATAATAATGCAACTTGCTCATGCATTTTTTTTACGTCCTCTTTGCCTTTTAATTTTAAAATTTTATGTGCAATACTAATGAGTTCAGATTCTAACTTCTTCTTCATTATTTTATTTTTTAATTGTTATTAACAGCCTTTTGTTTTTTTAATAAATTTGCGCCACCTTTATACAAACGAAAAATCGATTTGTTTTAGTGTTAAATTTACAAAATGTTTCTTGAAAATACAGTAAATCCTAAAGAACAATTTGGTTGGATTGAAGTTATTTGTGGTTCCATGTTCTCAGGAAAAACCGAAGAACTTATTCGACGTTTAAAACGTGCACAATTTGCAAAGCAGAAAGTTGAGATTTTTAAACCTGCTATTGATGTGCGTTATGATGAAGAAATGGTGGTTTCTCATGATGCTAACGAAATTCGATCAACGCCTGTACCTGCCGCGGCCAATATTCCTATTCTGGCCGATGGTTGTGATGTGGTTGGAATTGATGAAGCTCAATTTTTCGACGACGAAATAGTGCGTATTTGTAACGATTTGGCCAATAAAGGTATTCGTGTTATTGTTGCTGGCCTAGATATGGATTTTAAAGGCAACCCTTTTGGCCCAATGCCTAATTTAATGGCCACCGCAGAATACGTTACTAAAGTTCATGCTGTTTGCACAAGAACTGGTAATTTAGCTCAATATAGCTATCGTAAAGCTCAAAATGATAATTTAGTACTTTTAGGTGAAGTTGAAGAATATGAACCACTTAGTAGAGCTGCTTATTACAAAGCCATGATGCGCGATAAAGTGCGAAGTATTAAAGTTAATAACCCAGAAGAAGTTCCGATAGCTAAAACCGACAACCCCGATGCCAAAAGCGAATGAAACTGTGCTAGAAATTAACCTTGCAGCGTTAAAGGAAAATTATTTATATTTAAAATCTAAAATATCATCTAACACTAAATTTTTAGCCGTTGTTAAAGCTTATGCTTATGGTAATAATACCGACGAATTAGCGACTTATTTAGAAAATTTGGGTGTCGATTATTTTGCGGTCGCCTATACTAGTGAAGGAATCTCGCTAAGAAATGCCGGAATAAAAAAGCCTATTTTAGTATTACATCCACAAATAGTAAGTTTTAATTTGCTCATTGAGTATAATTTAGAGCCTAACTTATACAGTCGTAAAATTTTAAATGAATTTATTGAACAAGTGGAGTTAGTAAAAAAGAAAGATTATCCAATACACCTTAAGTTTAATACTGGATTGAATAGGTTAGGCTTTTCTTTAAACGACACCTCTTATATAGCTAAAACCTTAAAAAAAACGAAGGCTATTAAAGTAAAATCAATATTTTCACATTTAGCAGCCAGTGAAGATTTAAACGAACAATCTTTCACTCAAGCTCAAATAAGTAGTTTTAAAACTATTACAAATGATCTTATTAATTTAATTGGCTACCAACCCATTTTACACTTATGTAATACATCGGGTATTTTAAACTATCCTGAAGCACACTTTAATATGGTACGGAGTGGCATTGGGCTTTATGGTTATGGTAACTCCGTAAGAGAAAATCAAAATTTAAAACCAATAGGTACTTTAAAAACTATTATTTCACAAATTCACACCTTAAGAAAAGGAGAATCTGTTGGCTATAATCGTGGCTATATTAGTAATAGTGCTTTAAAAACGGCTACCTTGCCTATTGGGCATGCCGACGGTATTGGTAGGCAATATGGTAACGAAAAAGGATATGTAATAATTAATAACCAAAAAGCACCAATAATTGGCAATGTTTGTATGGATATGATTATGGTAAATGTAACCGAAATAAACTGCAATGAAGGTGATGAAGTTATTATTTTTGGACCTAATAATACTGCCGAAAATTTTGCTAAAACGGCGAATACCATTTCTTACGAAATTCTAACATCTCTCTCGCAACGCATTAAACGCGTGTATTTATACTAAAATTTAACATTTTTTTAATTATTTTATTTAATTTAGTCGCTCACTAACTATTAATAAAATTTTTATCATGTTAAAAGAGTTTAAAGAATTTGCAATGAAGGGCAACCTTATAGACATTGCAGTTGGTTTTGTTATGGGTGCTGCTTTTAAAGAAGTAGTTACATCGTTTACAGGAGGAATTGTTTCTCCGCTAATCGGTTTATTATTCGATACAGACTTTAAAGATTTAAAAATGAAGTTAAAAGACGGTACGTTAAACGATGCTGGAGAAATGGTAGGCGAAGTTTACTTAGAGCACGGACAGTTTATTACTAATGTTTTAGATTTTATAATTGTAGCATTTATAATGTTCTTAGTTGTAAAAGGAGTTAACAAATTAAAGAAGAAAGAAGAGCCAGCTGAAGAAGCTCCAGCAGGACCAAGTCAAGAAGATTTGCTTGCTGAAATTAGAGACTTGTTAAAAAAATAACATAAAGTTTAATAAATAACAACCTGTTATTTGTTGTTAAAAGACCTTATTTTTAATTAAATAAGGTCTTTTTTTATGTATTTTTGCCTGCACATTTTAAACTAAATATAAAAAAAATGAAAGTAGCTGTTGTTGGTGCCACTGGTATGGTAGGCGAAGTGATGCTAAAAGTTCTTGCAGAGCGCAATTTTCCTGTTACAGAATTAATTCCTGTAGCTTCAGAACGCTCAATTGGTAAAAAATTAAATTATAAAGGTAAAGATTATACCGTTGTTGGTTTAGAAACTGCTGTTTCTATGAAACCAGATATTGCTTTATTTTCGGCCGGTGGAGATACGTCTTTAGAATGGGCTCCTAAATTTGCAGAAGCAGGTACAACTGTTGTAGATAATTCTTCGGCTTGGAGAATGGACCCAACTAAAAAATTAGTAGTTCCAGAAATTAACGCTTCTGCTTTAACTAAAGAAGACAAAATTATTGCCAACCCAAACTGTTCTACAATTCAGTTGGTAATGGCTTTAAATCCGTTACATAAAAAATATAAAATGAAACGCGTTGTGGTTTCTACTTATCAATCGGTTTCTGGAACTGGTGTAAAAGCTGTTCGTCAATTAGAAAATGAAATTGCTGGTGTAGAGGGCGAAATGGCATACCCTTACCCAATTGGTAGAAATGCTTTACCACATTGCGACGTGTTTTTAGATAACGGATATACAAAAGAAGAAATGAAGTTAGCCAGAGAGCCGCAAAAAATAATGGACGATAGAACATTTTCTGTATCTGCTACAGCTGTTAGAATTCCTACTGCTGGTGGGCATAGCGAATCTGTAAATGTAGAATTTGAGAACGATTTCGATTTAGCTGAAGTTCGTCAATTATTAAGTGAAACTCCAGGAGTTGTTGTACAAGACAATACTGCTACGAACAGCTACCCAATGCCTATTTTTGCTCACGAAAAAGATGAGGTTTTTGTTGGACGTATACGTAGAGATGAAACTCAACCAAACTCATTAAACATGTGGATTGTTGCTGATAACCTTCGTAAAGGAGCTGCAACAAACACTGTTCAAATTGCTGAATATTTGGTTGAGAACAAATTAATATAATTTCCAGATGACATCATGCTTGTAATTTAGAGATTTAATTGCTCTATTATATGAAATAAAAAAAGGCACTTAAAAAGTGCCTTTTTTTATTTCATATACGTTAAAATTATTTTTTTTCACGTAACTTTTTAACACCAAAAGCTGCAGCTCCTAATACTAAAACACTTAAACCACCATCTAAAGGCACAGAATCTTGTTTTTTAGACTTCTTAGTTTTAGATTTTTTAGGTTTGTGTTTAGGTCCACCATGTCCATGACCACTGCCGCCAAAAGCACTTACATTTACACTAAATAATAAAGCAGCAAATAAGGTAGCTGAGAATAAAATTGAACGATTTGTTTTCATAATTGTTGATTTGAGTTATAAAATAATAATTAATAGCAATATAAAGATAGCGCCTATTATAGTAAATGTTGTGTATTTTCGATGAAACTAAATATTTAAACTTTAAAACTCTTTTGATTTACGTTTATAAAAGATAAAACAACCTTTTAACTCGATAAAAAGATTAAAGTTTTTTAGCTAAGTGTTGGCTTCTTTATTTAAACTCTTGTTAAGTAACCCCATGGCAACGTATAAAACTGGAGAAATTAATATTTCTTGGACGTTATGCGCAAAACTTTTTAGTGCACGAGGTATTTCCATTATAAACCAATCGAACAGTCCTAAGCTTGTAATAATAATTAAACCAGATACATGAACTAAATGCCAAATGGTGCTCATCCAAGACTCTTTAATTTTTCCTAAATGATAGGTGCCTATAAAGTAGACAACTATTGTTACTCCAAAGCGTATAAGGTGAAAAGTTAATTTTGGTAATTTCATCCATTCTTGGTTTTCGGTTATAAAGAACAACCCGTTCCAAGAATAAACTATAACTATAAGTATAAGACCTGCAATAAAACGAACCTTATCCGATTTGTAAATTTTCATTTTTAAAACTAATTTTTCTGGAAAAATACATCCACATTAAAAATGTGCAAGTATAAACAATGGCTTTAAATAAGTAATGGTGTGCAAAATCAAAATAAGCGTGATAGTATTCACGTAGATAAATTAAACCCATACACCTTAAAATATTTACAAAATCGATAATTATAATACCAATAGCGATGTATAAAAGCTTTCGCCAAAAGCTTGATGGCATACATATTATAAAACCTATAAATAAAACTATTAGTTCTAAACCATTACAATTATCGGCAATATGAAGAACCAGGTAATCATTATGAAAAATTTGTGAAGAAATACTTCCTTCGACTAATTCATCTCCAATATAAAAAGTACCTACATTCCGTTCAACAGTAAAGCCGCTCATTGGGCTAAAATTATTTAATAAATAAGTTGAAGCTTCCCCAACGTGTTTAGTTAAGGGGTAATCTAAAACTTTTGTGTTAGACAGATAAAAACCATAAACTAGTTTCCAAACTATGAAAAACAATAAGGCTTTTCCTAGGAAAAGCCTTATAGGTTTTGGTATGTTATTTAATGATTTTTTAATGTTTAGCATTTTTTTTACCTCTTAGTTTGTATGCACCAAAAGCTGCAGCTCCTAATACTAATATACCCATACCTCCATCTATTGGTACAGAGGTGTGCCCATTATTATTTTGAGATTTGTATTGATTCCATATTTCAATCCAATTGCCAGAGGTACTAGCAAACATATTAGTTGTAAAAGTAAGCATAAGAATAAAACTTAAAGGAGCGAAACTATATTTTTTATTTTTCATGAATTTGAGGGGGTTGATTAATAACAGGATAAATTTATGAATAATTGGTTATTGCAAATTGTTTTTAATAAAGTTTTTCGATAAAAGCCCTAAATCATTCTTTAAAATACAGGTCAAATTCGTTTAAAAGTTATTTTTTTCTTTAAAAAAATATACCAAGGATTTTTTAATCATTTGTTGTGGGTAATCAAACTTAGGTCTTGTTATGAAATCCATTTATTTATTTCTTCGAATAAATCTTCTTTTGCTACAGGCTTGGTTAAATAACCTACACAACCTTTATTAAAACATTTTTCTTTTTCTTCTGGCATAGCGTATGCGGTTTGCATAATTACTTTAGCTTCAGGGTTTATTTCTATAATTTTATCAAGAGCATCAATACCATTCATTTCCGGCATTCTAATGTCAAGTAAGACTAGATCGCATTTTTTCTTTTTAAAAATATCCAAAGCTTCTTTACCGTTGTTTGCAAATAGAATGTTGGCGTTGGTATTTTTTAAAACTATTTTAAATAAAAGTTGTATTAAAGAATCGTCTTCTGCTATTAAAATAGTTTTATCTTTTATAAAGTTGCTTTCGTTTATGTTAGAAACTTTTTTCTTATCAGAATTTAGACTCCCTTCTTTAAGTGGTAATGTAAACTCAAATAAAGTACCTACACCATATTCTGATTGAAGTTTCATGTCGCCACCAAGCAGGTTTACTAAGCCTTTAGAAATAGCAAGTCCTAATCCTGTGCCACCATAATTGGCATTGTCATCGTAATTTACTTGTTTAAATCTTTCAAAAATTTCTTTTTGTTTTTCTTCCTTAATACCAATGCCTTGGTCTTTTACAAAAAAATTAATTTTGTTTTTACTAATATTAAAACCAAACGATATTTCTCCTTCTAATGAAAATTTTAAAGCGTTATTCAATAAATTTGAAACTATTTGTTGAAGACGTTGAATATCGGTAACTACAACAAGATCTTTATGTTCTTCTGGAATAACAACTCGTATATCTATATCGCTTTTTTTATACTTACTTAGTTTTAACTGATTGTAGGTTATTTCTAGATTTTTAACAAGATTAGCTAAATGACATGGTTTATATAGTATTTTAATTTCTTCCGATTCTATTTTAGCAATGTCAATAATGTCATCAATTAAATTTAATAGTTGTTTTGAGTTGCTATCAATAATCTCAAGGTATTTCAGTCTATCTTTTGTTGAAAGTTGATCGTTTTTTAATAATTCAGAAAAGCCCAAAACCCCATTCATTGGTGTTCTTATTTCATGGCTCATATTGGCTAAAAAATAATTTTTATGAGCATTTGCAAGTTCTGCATTTTTTTTTGCGGCAATAATTTCTTGTTCTGCAGACTTAGATTTTGTAATATTTTGTGCAGCTCCACGAAGTGCGATTACGATACCGTTTTCATCTTTTACGGTTTCTCCTCTAGCCCAAATCCAAGTGTTTTCATTTTTTTTGGTTCTTAAATTAAGTTCAATTTCATAGGGTTTTCCAGTTTTTAATGTATTGGCAATGGCATTGTTTAGTGTAATCCAACTTTTTGGCGCTAATATTTTTTCGGTTTCTTTTAAATTAGGTGGTGGTAATTTGTGATTCCAATCAAATATTTTATACAACTCTTTTGTCCATTCTACTTCATTTGTTTTTAAGTCGAGATACCAACTTCCTATTTCTGCTAAAGACTGCACCCTAGTAAGTTCGGCTTCGCTTTTGGTTAGTGCCTCTTTTTGGTTTTTTAGTTCTGTAACATCTGTAAACGTAGCTGCTATTTCGTTTTCTCCTGGAGAAAATAAATGCACATAATAATGTTTATTGTTTTTAGTTGTGAAGTTCTCGATAAAATGGTCTTTTTCCGTTAAAGCCGTTTTTTCAAAAGTACTAATCCAATTTTTAATATTGGTTAAAGTGTAAGGTTCTAAATCTAAAATGCTTAATCCAATTAATTTTTCTTTTAAATTAAATATTTCTTCGAACTTTTGGTTAACATCAATAATTTCCCAATCTATTATTCTGTTTTTGTCGTTAATAATAGCTTTGGCTTGAATAAAGCCTTCACTTAAGTTTTCAAAAACTCTATGATATCTCCGTTCTGTTTGTGCTAGCTCTTTTTCAATTTCTTTTAGTTTGTTTATGTTGTCTAGAGTTATAACAACACCATTTATATTTTTTGAGGCAGTAATAAAAGGGCTTATGCGTTGTAAATAAAAATTACCAAATTTATCTTTTAATTGTTTTTCTACGGTTATTAGTTTTTTTAGAACGAGCTCAGAATCTTTAATTATTGCTTCTCTAGTCTCTTCGTTAAAGTTTGATGTAAAACTAGATAAAGGCCTTCCTAAGTCTGTTTCTCTTAAACTAAAAACTTGTTTTAATGCTGGCGTAAATTTTCGTATTCTTAAGTCTGTATCTAAAAATAAGGTGGCAATATCTGTATTGTCTAAAAGGTTAGTAACATCGTTACTAAGGTTGGTTAACTCCGTGTTTTTTTCTTGAAGTTCTGAGTTTACAGTATACAACTCTTCGTTTACAGATTGAAGTTCTTCGTTTGTACTTTGAAGTTCTTCGTTTGATGCCATTAGCTCTTCGTTGGATGATTGCAACTCTTCGTTACTTGTCTCTAACTCTTCAATAGCATTTTGTAGCTCTGTTTTAACAAATTTAAGTTCGTTTTCTAAATCTTCTAAACGTTGACTTGAAGCTGCGTTTAAGTTTACATTGTTTATCACAATGGAATCTGAAAGATCTATGGCTTTATCGTTACTAAATTCAATTAAGTAACAATCACTTAACCCTTCTTCTTTGTTAGGTTTATGAAAAGTTAAATCGAAAGACAGGGTGTTGTCTGTAGTTTTATTAGTGACACCTTTTATGGAAACAGATTTTTTTTCGATGTTTAGTCTTCTAACTCCGTTTCTAATTATTGACGCAACATCTGGGTGTACAATATTTAGCAGATTATTTTGAAAAACACCTTCTTTATGCATTAGGCGTTTACCAGCATCACCTTTTATGAATAATATATTATAATTTTCGTCTATAAATATAGATGCTGGGCTATATTTTTTACTTAGGTATTTATGAAATATTAACTCAGGGTTTTCTTTATCTCTGTGAAAAGATGTTGTTGGAAGAGACTCAAAAGGTGTTTTATATGATAATGTGCTTACTCTTTCTATGGAGTTATTTTGAGAGGGTATATGTTTTGTTGATGAAATGTTTTGAAAAATTTTCCATTTAACATCAATAGTTTTATATAATTTTGAAACCTCGCCAAGAGTTTCACTATTCCCTAAAAATAAATACCCATATTTATTTAAAGCAAATTGAAAGTTATACATAACTTTCTTTTGCACTTTATTATCAAAGTAAATAAGTAAGTTTCTACACGAAATTAAATCCATTCTAATAAAAGGAGGGTCTTTAATTAGGTTATGATTAGAGAAAACTATTTTTTCTCTTAAGCGTTTTATAATTTGGATTTTATTACCTGTTCTTAAAAAATAACGATCTAAATACGATTTGTCTATTTCGCTTACAATATTAACATGGTAAGCGCCAATGCTGGCTATGGCAAGTGCCTTAGGATCTATATCTGTAGCGAAAATTTTAAAATCTATACCTAAATTATTCGTGCGAATATAATCGTCTATTAAAATGGCTATTGAATAAACTTCTTCCCCAGTAGAGCAAGCGGCAATCCAAACCCTTATGGTTTCTGCATTTTTTTTTGATTTACATATTTCGGCAATTACATTTTGGTTTAAAATTGAAAAAGCTTCTTTGTCTCTAAAAAAACGTGTAACTCCTATTAAAAAATCGTCTTTTAAAATTTGCTTTTCTTCGTCGTTGCTTTTAAGGTATGTTAAATAATCATAGAGCTGATGAATGTTTTTAATATTCATGCGTTTTTCTAGCCTACGTAAAAGGGTGTTTTTCTTATATTCTTTAAAATTAATCCCAGAAAATTTATAAATAGCATCAAGAATATTATCAATTAAAGCTTCGTTAGATGAGTGCGTGTCTAAATCAATAGCTATTTTATGCTTAATAGGTTTTTGTTGAAAAAGTGCTGCAATTTGAACCGGGCTTAAAACGTAATCGGCTAAATTTGTTGAGATGGCAGAGTTAGGCATACCATCAAATTGAGCTGTAATTGGGTCTTGTACTATAATAGTGCCATTGCCTTCCTTTATAGTTCTTATACCTCTAGAACCATCTGAACCAGTTCCAGATAAAATAACACCAACCGAACGTTCTTTGTACTCTTCACCTAATGTGTGAAAAAAAATATCTATTGGTAAATTTAAATTATTTTTAGGGCCTTTATCTAGTAAATAAAGTTCGGAACCTTTTATATGTAAGTTTTTGTTTCGCTGATTAAGGTATATACAGTTAGGTTTAATGGTTTGTTTATCTTCTGCCGTAAAAATGGGCATTTTAGTATGCTTACTAAGTAATTCAGGCATTAAGCTTTTAAAATCTGGAGATAAATGCTGAATAATTACAAAGGCAATACCTGAATTGTTTGGAATATTGTCAAATAAAGTTTGTATTGCATCTAAACCATCTGCAGAAGCACCAATACCTACTACGTATAAATCAGAGTTTTTGTCGCCCATTCCTTAAAAAATAAAGTTATCAGCCATCTAAAGTAATACTTTATTGACAAATTTTTAGTTCAGAGAAGGTGTTTATGGTATAAAAAATACATGAGGTAATTTACAAAATTTTAAATGGCCTTGTGTTAGTTATTTATAAAAATTCATTTCATCTACGTATTGCCATACTTTAGGAGAAAGTAAGGGTTTAATATTTTTAGTTGCTTTTATTGAGTTGCGTATGTGAGTTGATGATATTTGAATTATTGGAGCATCAATAGTATGAATTTTGTTATGATTTATAAAATGGGCGGGAGTTGTTTTGTTTGAAATTCTGGGATAAACATAAATGTGATGATTTTCTAGAATAACATCATAATTTTTCCATTTGTGAAGACTCTTTAAATTATCTTCCCCCATAATTAGAGCAAACTCATAATTGGGGTGTTTTTCTTGAAGGTAAGCTAATGTGTTTACGGTGTAATTTGGTTGAGGTAAGTTAAATTCAATGTCGCTAGGTTTTAACTTATCATAATCTTCTGTAGCCAGATGAATCATTTCTAGCCGTTGGTAATTATCTAGCAAACTACTTTTCTTTTTAAATGGGTTGTGGGGTGTTACTACAAACCAAATTTGGTCTAAATCGCTGTTTTCTGCTAAGTGGTTGGCTATAATTAAATGTCCAATATGTATAGGGTTAAAAGATCCAAAATATAAACCAATTTTCATGGGTTTTATGAATTTACGAAGTTGTTAACTAGTTTTTCGGCTTCAGTTAAGGCTTTTTCTAAATTGTCGTTCACTACTATACTATCAAAAAGAGGTGCTGTTGCTAATTCTGCAGATGCTTTTGCTACACGCATATTTATTTTATCAGCACTTTCGGTTTTACGCTTTTTAAGCCTAATTTTAAGCTCATCAATACTTGGTGGTTTTACAAAAATAGCTAGAGTTTGCTCTGGAAATTTTCGTTTTATACGTAAGCCGCCAGAAACATCGATATCAAAAATAACGTTTTTCCCTTTCGCCCAAATACGTTCTACTTCGGTTTTTAAAGTGCCATAAAAATTATCGCGGTATACTTCTTCCCACTCTAAAAATTCGTCTGTTTTAATTTTATTTTTAAATTCTTTCGCAGATAAGAAGTAGTAATCGTTACCATCAACTTCGTTTCCTCGTTTTTCGCGGGATGTTGCAGATATTGAAAACTCTAAATTTAAATTTTCTTTTTTTAATAAATGCCTAACAATTGTAGTTTTGCCTGAGCCAGATGGGGCAGAAAATACTATAAGCTTGCCTTGTTTTTTAGTTTCTTTAGTCACTTAAGTATGGTGTTTTATTAAAGTACGTTTAGTAATTGTTCTTTAATTTTTTCTAGCTCGTCTTTCATTTGTACCACAAGTTGTTGCATTGGTGCATAATTGCTTTTCGAGCCAATAGTATTAATTTCTCTACCCATTTCTTGGCTTATAAACCCTAATTTTTTTCCGTTAGAGTCTTTAGAGTTAATAGATTCTATAAAATAATTAAGGTGATTTTTTAGTCGTACTTTTTCTTCGGTGATATCAAACTTTTCAATGTAATAAACGAGTTCTTGCTCGAATCTGTTTTCGTCGTATTTTTCTCTTAATTCTTCAACACCCTTTAATAAGCGTTCTCTAACACCTTCAATGCGTTCTGGATCCATTGCGGCCACTTGGGTTAGCAAGGTTTCCAGGTTTATTATGCGTTGGTTAAAATCTTGTTCTAGTACTTGGCCTTCGTTAAGCCGGTGTTTAACTAGGTCGGTTACAGCATTGTTAATTTCGGTTTGTATTGTGGCCCATTCTTCTTCATTAATTTCCTCTCTAACGGTATTTAAAGCGTCTGGGAAACGTACTGCCATTTTAAGCAATTCTACATCGTTTGCATTAACAACTTGTTTTAGCTGTTGCATGTATTGTTTAACAACGGGCGTGTTTATTTGTGTAGAGGAGTCGTCGGCGGTAGCTTCAACGTAAATCGAAAAATCTACCTTACCGCGCACTAATTTATCGGCTAATAGTTTACGAATACTCAGTTCTTTTTCTCTATAAATTGAAGGCATTCGGGCGTTTAAGTCTAAATTTTTACTATTTAAAGACTTAAGTTCTATAGTGATTTTTTTTGTTGGTAATTGTAAAACAGATTTTCCGTAACCTGTCATTGAATAAATCATAAAGCTATGTGTTAAAGGTTACAAAGGTAATTAAAACATAAATACTGTAAAGAAGATAATTTTTTGTATTAACTTTATTTAAAGTGTCTATATTATATGCATTTGTTGCTTAACTTAATAATAACTCATTATTTTAAATCTGAATGTTATGTTTATTAAATCAATACTAATTGTATTTTTAACGTTACTGTCCAATAATTTAATCGCCCAAAACCCAAATAAAAAAAATGGAGAAATTGTTTTTTTGAATGTTACTCCCTCTAAAACCGATGCTAGAATTGTAAATTCGAACACGCCGCATTTAATAATGTATAATCAAGAACAAAAGCAAGGAAAATTACTATTGTTTTTGCCAGGTACAGGCGGTATTGCTACAAAGGGACCTAAACAATTGTTTGCGGTTGCTGTTCAACAAGGGTATCATGTCATTAATTTATCGTACATAAATAGGCCTGCCGTTGCTCAAATTTGCAGAAAAGAAAATTTAAAAAACAATAGCAAATGTACCGAGGAATTTAGAACAAGAAGAATTTATGGTACAAATGAATTCGATTTTATAGATGATTCATCGTACGATGCTATTGAAAACCGATTTACTAAACTCCTTATTTATCTAGCTAAAAACGATAAAGCCACAAATTGGAGTGCGTACTTAGAAGATGGTAAGCCAAAATGGAGTGAAATAGCTGTTTCGGGTCAGTCGCAAGGCGGTGGAATGGCTGCTTTTATTGCAAAAACAAAAAAGGTAGCACGAGTAGTTGATTTTTCAGGAGGTTGGGATTATTCAGCAAAAAATAAAATTGCCGATTGGTATTTTTACGAAAGCGTAACACCGTCGCATTTATGGTATGGTACTTATCATGCTACAGAGCCAAATGCAAAAACTATTCATGAAACTTATGAGGCTTTAAATATTCCAAAAGATCATATTTATGCTTTTGATTTACCTGTTCCTGAAGGAAAAAAAGGACATTCTAATGGCGTTCGCAATATTGGGTATACACCACAATGGATTGAGCTTTTAGGTAGTGGATATTAATATTTTGTTGGCATGCTAAATTTTTCTTAAAAGAAATTATGAAATGTACGTTTCTCTCATTTTTTTACTTTTCATTTTTTTTTGTTAGTGCTCAGCGCCATGTAGAATTAAATAAATATGTTTTAAAAGAAGAGAAAGTAGCTTCTTTGATAAAGGAAGGGCTTTTTGAACAGGCTTTACTTTTAAATATAGAAATAGTTGAGGATGCTAGAAAAGAAAATAACCATAAAATTGTTATTAGCGGATATGCTCAAATAGCTAATATACTTTGCATTTTCGGCGAACACCTGGAAAGTTTGAGGTATTTAGAATTGGCTGAAAAATCTTTTGATAAAAATAATATAAACGATTTTAGGTTAAAGGTGCGAATTCTTGCCATTTATGGTAGAAATTTTGCGGCTCTTAAAATAAATAACAAATCTTTAGAGTACTATAATCACGGTGTAGAAATAGTAAAAGCTCAAAATTTAGATAGGCAAAAATTATTGTCTATGCTGTATGTAAATAAAGCAGATGTATTTTTAAATACACCATATCGGCTAGATTCTTCTTTGGTTTATTTGCATAAGGCTATTAAGTTAGATAGTACCTCTTTTAAGAATGCTGTTGTTGCAAATTACTATTTAAAACAAAATTTAAATATCGACTCTGCTAAAGTTTATTTAAGCAGAAGTAAAGCGTTGTTTTATGAAAATAAGAAGACTGTAACAGAGTATCAAAAATCAATAATTCTTCAAGCAGAGGCTAATTTTTATAAGGCTACTGGTGCGTATTCAAAAGCTATTTATTTTTATGAAAAGGCTTTAGCCATCTATACTAAAATGAATAAATATATAGAGATTAAGCTATCGTATAAACTTCTTTCTGAAACTCACGAAGAATTAAACAATGAAGAGTTAGCACACGAATATTTATTAAAATATGCGAAATTCACAGATAGTATAAACGCAAAGTATACAAAAAATGTAGATTCGGTTATTAATAACTTTTTAGAAGAACAAGAAACTAATTATAAAGCAAGCGAAAAAAAATTAAGCTTAGCGCTAATATTTGCCGTGATTATGTTTTTTGTGATTATCATTTCAATTATATATTACTTCAGGGTAAAAAAACAGCGTATTATTTTTGAAAAAGAACAAGAAATAGAGCTTAAACACATGGAAAGCGAAAAATTAAAAGAAAAATTAAATGAAGCTTTTAATGATGTCGTTCAACTTGCTAAAAATAACGATCCGGCTTTTTTAACTCGTTTTCAAGAAGTTTATCCAGAAGTTTGCGAAAAGTTATTACTGCGCAACTCTAAATTAGTAAATACAGAATTAATATTGTGTGCAATGATTTGGCTTAATTTCTCTTCAAAGGATATAGCATTGTATACAAATGTTCAGCCTAAAACAGTACAAACCAAAAAGTATAGATTAAGAAAAAAACTTAACATTCCCGAAGATGAAAACGTGTATATTTGGCTAAGAAGTATTTAAAAATTTGTAATTTTTGATACAAAAAAAGTATTTTTTTAAGAATTAAATATTAATTTTCTCACAGTATTCGTGTATTTATTGAATATATAAAATATCGATTTATTAAAATAAAGACTAAATTTTGTTATATACTTAAAAGTTTAGTTCAACACGTAAGTGTAGTACAAATGTAACCCTTGTAAACGCCCTAAAATGGGCGTTTTTTATTTGCTTTATAAGAAACTGTTAAAAATAGTTAAATACTAATGTCTTATAAATTAATAAGTATTTGTTAAAACCAATCGTGTATGAATTCAAAAATTACCAAGTTATTTATTTTATTTCTTTCCATTCAGTTTGTAGCTATCCAAAGTGCGTTTTCTCAGGAAATAACAATTTCTGGAAAAGTTATAGATGGTTCAGGAATTCCGTTTACAGGGGTTAATGTAATAGTTAAAGGTACCAATACGGGTGCTTTAACAGATTTCGATGGGAATTATTCTATTAAATCAAGTAAAGGTCAAGTTTTAGTCTTTTCATATTTAGGTATGAAAACAGAGGAAGTAGAAGTGGCTGAATCTTCAATAATAAATGTTAGTTTATATGAAGATGCTCAAGCTTTAAACGAAGTTGTTGTAACGGCAATGGGTATTGAACGTGCCGACAGAACACTAGGATACGGTGTAAGTACTGTAAAATCGGAAGATTTTGATGTGGCAGCAGAAACAGATGTTGTACAAGCCTTGCAAGGAAAAATTTCCGGAGTTAACATTACAGGACAAGGAGGAGGTATTGGCGCTTCTTCAAAAATAACTATTCGTGGTGTTACCCGAATTAGTGGTTCAAACAGCCCATTATGGGTGATAGATGGTGTTCCTATTTCAGATGCGAACGATTTTACGAGTTCAAGAACAACAGGTTCAATTGATTATGGAAACAGAGCACAAGATATAAACCCAGATGATATAGAGTCGTTAACTGTGTTAAAAGGCGCATCTGCAGCCGCACTTTATGGTTCAAGAGCATCAAATGGTGTTATAATTGTAACAACAAAAAAAGGAAAAGAAAAAGGCTCATTAACATATAGTTCTACAATACGTTTCGATAGTCCTTTAAGATTGCCAGATTTTCAAAACACATACGGTCCTGGTACGCAGGGTGTTTATAGTGAAATTGATGGAAATAATTTACAAGATGTTTCTCCTGGATGGGGACCTTTAATTTCAGAAGGAGGTAGTTATACCGATTATGCTGGTAATTTGCAAACATTCGAGTCTCACCCAGACTTGCAAAAAGATTTTTATGCACTAGGAATTACAAAAGTTAATAATTTTTCTGTTTCTGGATTATCAAATAAAGGGTCAAGCAATTACAGGTTAAGCACTTCATATTCCTCTAAAGAGGGAATTATTCCGGGTTCGGAACTAAATCGATTAAATATTGCTTTAAAGTCGGGTACAAAATTGTTCGAAAATTTAAAATCAGATTTCAGTCTTAACTATATTAATTCTAATGTCGAGGGAGCCGTTGCTCAAGGAGGTAACGACCCAAATGTGCTTATGGGAATTGTTAATCGTTTACCAAGAATTACAGATGTAAACGTATTTAAACCATGGAAAGCCGAGAGTAATGATGAGCAGTTAGCAGCCGTAGATAGTGATGGAACGAATAACCCTTATTGGATAATACATGAAAACCAAAGAACTAGCAGTACAGAACGGTTTTTTGGTAATATAAGTTTAGATTATAATCCTTTAAAAAAACTATCTCTACTAGGGCGAGTTGGGTACGATACTTATAATACAACACATTTTTCTAACAAACATAAAGGTACCATTGGTCTTCTTGATGGAAACTATACAGAAAATCATATTAGCAGAAATGAGTTAACATTAGATCTTTTGTCGACTTACGATGATACTTTTGGAGATATTGACTTTACAGCAAGAGGCGGGGTGCAATGGAATCAAAGAGTTTTTAGTTCCATAGGAAATCAAGGCGTTGGGTTAACAATTCCAGAATTATTCGATCCAGGAAATGTTGATACAAACATACCTTGGAAAAATTACTCGAAACGACGAATTTTAGGAGTGTTTGGCGATTTAACATTTACTTACAAAAAATGGTTAACATTAAATGCCACAGCGAGAAACGATTGGTCTTCAACATTACCGCAAGGAGGTAATAGTTATTTTTATCCTTCTATAGCCTTAAGTTTTGTGTTTACAGATGCTTTTAATATTGATAGCGATATTTTAAGTTATGGAAAAATTAGAGGAAACTGGGCAAATGTTGGAAGTGATACAGGAGCTTATCAATTAGACTTTTTATATTCTCCGCAATCTAGTTTTTTCGGACAATTCAATACAGGAGGAACTTTTCCTTTCGACGGTCAATTAGCGTTTTCAGGTCCAAATACATTACCTAATGTAAATTTAAGACCAGAAAACCAAGCCAATTATGAGCTGGGTGTTGAATTAGGTTTCTTTAAAAACCGATTTAATATTGATGCGACTTTTTATAAAAACGTAACTACCGATCAAATTATAGCGTTGTTGGTTCCTTCTTCAACAGGATATAGTACTTCTATGACCAATTTAGGGCAAATTTCTAACACAGGATTCGAGCTCGAAGTAAGTGCTAAAATTATTAGGTATAAAGGTTTTAGGTGGAATTTAAACTATAATTTTTCAACCAATGAAACCATAATTGATGAGTTAGGTGAAGGTATTGATAAATACACAATGGCTTCGGCATTTAATGGTCTTGTTGTTGGTGCAGAAGAAGGAGAATCTATTGGTATTTATGGAAATAGATTTGCTCGAGCAGTAGATGACAGCGGAAATACCATTGAAGATATGATATTAGTGAACGAAAGTGGAGTTAGGTATGAAGGAGATAATGAGCGTTTAGGTAATATTTTCCCAGATTTTACTATGGGGCTTACTTCGGTATTTAGTTATAAAGGTTGGAGTTTATCTACCACCTTCGATTGGAAAGAAGGCGGAGTACTTTATTCTCAAACGGTTTCATCTCTTAGAACTTCAGGATTGGCTGCAGAAACAGCTGTAGATAGAGAAACACTGTTTGTTGATAGCGAAGCATTTATGGATAATGGTGATGGTACATATTCTGAAAACACAATACCAATATCCAGTGTTCAAGAATATTGGAGTAATTATTCGGCGAGTAGAATTCATGAAAGTAACACGTTTGATGCCACGTATATTAAGTGGCGAGAGTTAGGTTTGTCTTATTCTTTTAATAAAAAACAACTAAAATCTTTGCCATTTAGTTCTTTAAGGCTAGGTGTTCAAGGTAGAAATTTAGCCATTTTTAATACGAGTATTCCTCATATAGATCCTGAAACTAATTTATTTGGTTCCGGAAGTAATGGTGGCGCCATTGAATATAATGGAGTGCCATCAACAAGAAGTGTTGGTTTCAATGTTCAAGTTAAATTTTAAAATTATTGTTAGTTATGAAAAATATATTCTCTAATATAAAATTTGAATTCTTATTTATTTTTATTCTAATATTTTCATTAACCTCTTGCGATAGTGAGTTGGTTGATATTAATGAAGATCCTTTAGCGGTAACATCTGTTCCTCCAGAACTATTGTTTCCAGAAGTATTGGTTAATTTTTCTTCGGTTAGGTCTATTGAATTTGCTGGTTTAAATATGCACGCACAACAATGGTGTGGTAGCGGGGGAACTTGGTTAAGCAGAAGTCGTTATGTTTTAGGTGTGCCTTCTGTAAATAATGGTTGGACAACATGGTATACTACCTGTTTAAAAAACTTATCTTTAGTAGAGCTTTTGGTTGAGTCTAACAATCCTGAAAATCAATATATAAAAGCGCAAGCTAAAATTTTAGAAGGGTTTATTTACTCCAATATTACTCAGGTTTGGGGCGATGTGCCATTTACCGAATCTGTAAATCCAACAGATTACCCTTACCCTAATTTTGATTCTCAAGAGGTTGTTCTTGAGGGAGTCGTGTCTTTAATGGATGAGGGTTTAGCCATCTTAGAGCAAGATATGGATTCAGATATCATAACCGATTCAGATTTGGTTTTTAAAGGAGATAGACAAGCATGGATACGTTGGGCAAATTCTATAAAATTAAAAATGCTCATGTTTATTGCTAATAAAAAACCAGAAACAGTTAGCTCTCAATTGCAAGATTTAGTCAGTGAGCCTATGATATATACCAATAGTCAAGAAGCTAAATTGTCATACACAACAGAAATAGGGAACGAAAACCCTAAATATAGGTTTATACAAAATTATTGGGGAGGAAACATTAATTTGTGGTACGCAGGAAGACCGCTAGTAAATTTAATGAACGAATTAAATGATCCACGTTTATCTACATATTTCGAGCCTAATGTAAACGGCGCATACTTAGGAAAATGGCAAGGATATACAGGGTTTGCTACAATTTCTAAAATTAATGCTAACAATATTTTACCCGATACTCCAGACAGGTATTCAACTGCATCCGAAACATATTTTTTACTTGCAGATGCAGCGGCGAATGGATATGTTTCAGGCGGTTTGTCTCAAGCAAATACATGGTTTATTCAAGGGGTTACATTGGCACTTGATTATTTTGATGGTTCTTTAGGAGAAATTTCTCAAACAGATAAAGACAATTATATTGCTAGTTTTCCTGATTTATCTACGTTAAGCACAGATGAAGCTTTAGATTATATAAATGACCAGCACTATATTTCATTATTTAACAATGGTCTTGAAGCTTGGAATCAGTGGAAGCGAACTAAAAGTGTTGAGCTAGATGTTCCAGCTAATGCAGGAGCAACAGAAGTTATTAGACGTTACACATATTCCACAAACGAAGCAGGATCAAATATTAATACCCCACAAGGATTAACCTTGTTTACTAATATGTGGTATGAAAAATAAGTAGCTAATTTTATAATATAAAATGTCTATAAAAATAAAATTGTTGACTTAAAAAGATATAGTATATCAAATTATATGAGAATTTTAATCCTAATTATTTGTTCTTTTTTTTCTATTCAATCGTGTACTAAGGTAAAAGATAAATCGAATACTAAAGAAATATTACAGGTAAAACAACCCAACATCCTTTTCTTGTCTATTGATGATTTAAGACCAGATTTAGGTGTTTATGGTAATACCGAAATTAAAACACCAAATATTGATGCTTTAGCAAAACAGTCTATGGTTATGCTAAATACGCATAGCCAGTCGGCAGTTTGTGCGCCTTCACGAGCCAGTACAATGTTAGGATATCGCCCAGATTCTACAAGAGTTTGGCATTTAGGCGATAAGTTTAGAGAAATAAACCCGAACGCTGTAACCATGCCTCAATATTTTAAAAAAGCGGGTTATTACACGGTAAATATTGGGAAAATATTTCATAATTATATGCCTGATTCTGTGTCTTGGGACGAGCCAGATTTAAAACCTTACCCATATAATACAAAGCCTTATAACAATCGAGATGCAGAAACCTATTACTACTCTCCTGAAGCTTTAGAAATTCAAAAACGCGATAGAGAAGTACTGTTAGAAAAGAGAAAAGGAAAAAAGATTTATGGTGACGGCTGGAATCGTGGACCTGCAATTGAAAGCGCCGATGCACCCGATTCATTGTATTACGATGCCATGCAAACTCAATTAGCATTACAAACTATAGATAAAATAAAGGATAAAAGCGAACCATTTTTTCTTGGCTTAGGTTATTTTAGACCGCATTTACCATTTGTTGTGCCTAAAAAGTATTGGGATTTATATCCAAAAGGCTCTGTTTCTCCAGCGGCAAATCCAAAGCTGCCGGAAAATGCACCTGTTATGGTAGCAAATTCAAATTACGAGCTGCGAGCTTATAATCATCCGCACAAAATTGGAAGACCCGAAGATGAACCTTTACCCGAAGATTATGCCGACACCCTAAAACGCGGCTATTTTGCAAGTGTAAGTTTTATTGATGCTTGCGTAGGGAGATTAATTGAAGGATTAAAAGAACGCAGACTTTACGAAAATACCATTATTGTATTATGGGGCGACCATGGTTGGAAACTAGGTGACCATAACGGATGGGGAAAAATGACTAATTTTTATATTGATACTCATGTACCTTTAATAATAAAACAAGCCCATCAAAAAGAAGGAAAACGCATTGAAGCGCTTACCGAACTTGTTGATATTTTTCCAACACTTTGCGACGTTTCAAACGTAGAAAAAGCTAATTATTTTCAAGGAACAAGTTTAACGCCTCTTTTTGAAAACCCTGAATTAGAATGGAAAGATGCCGTTTTTTCACAATTTCGAAGACGCGCCAGAGTGTCTAAAGATGGTAATGAATACATGGGGTATTCTATGCAAACTAAAACCTATCATTATATAGAATGGTATTCATGGGATAATGAAACCAAACAAAAAGTAAATTACGCTGCGACAGAACTATATAATCATGATTTAGATCCAACCGAAACGGTTAACGTAGCTAACTACCCTGAATATAAAAAAGTAGTAGAAGAATTATCTGTAAAGCGTGCTAAAGGTTGGCGTGCTGCAGTTCCTAAAATTTAAAAAAATAAATGAATTTAAAATTAATTAAATTAAGTGTTGCAGTACAATTTCTAGTAATTCTAGTTGCTTGTAATGGCGAAAAAAATGTAAAAGCAGAAGTTATTGAGGAAAATAATAAACCAAACATTCTTTTTATTCCTATAGACGATTTACGGCCAGAATTAGGTTGCTACGGGAACGATTTGGTAATTTCACCAAATATAGATAAGCTTGCAGAAAATGGTGTTGTTTTTAATAATGCGTATTGCCAGCAAGCGGTTTGTACACCTTCTAGAACCAGTTTGCTAACAGGTTTAAGACCAGATTCTACTCAAGTTTGGGATTTACGCACCCATTTTAGAAGGAATTTACCTAATGTAGTCTCTTTACCTCAGTTCTTTAAAAACAATGGTTATTATACCGTAGGATTAGGAAAAACGTTTCATAATACACTTCAAGATTCAATAGCATGGAACGAGTATTTGCATGTAGATGGATTTCCTTTTGATCCGGATGCCGTTTATGTAAATCACGATAATATTGTCGAGCAAAAAGAACTAGAATTAAAGCGTTTAAAAAGTGGTAAAGCAAAGTTCGATAAATACGGTTTTATTTATTCTAAAACACGATCTAGCGAAATGGGAATTTCAGAAGACGATGCCTATTACGATGGTGCGCAAACAACCCTAGCTATTAAAAAATTAAAGGCTTTAAAAAACAGTAAATCACCATTCTTTTTATCGGTTGGGTTTTATAAACCGCATTTACCATTTAATGCGCCAAAAAAATATTGGGATTTATATGATAGAGATAAAATTCCGTTGGCAAACAATCAATACACACCAAAAGATAGTCCAGAGTTTTCGGTTCATGGCGATACCGAATTACGTGGTTATGTTGATGCAAAAAACAATTTACCAAAACCTAATGAGACATCTTGGGATGAAGATAAACAACGCGAATTAATACATGCATATTATGCCTGCGTTAGCTACATCGATGCTCAAGTAGGCAGGTTGTTAAATGAGCTTAATCAATTAGGTTTAGCCGAAAACACAATAGTTGTACTTTGGGGCGATCATGGATGGAAATTAGGCGAACATAATGGTTGGGGTAAGCAAACCAACTACGAAATAGATACGCGAGTGCCTTTAATTATTAGCGGAAACGGTGTAAAATCAAAAGGAAAAACAAGTCATGCATTAACAGAGTTTGTAGATGTTTACCCTACGCTATGCGATATGGCAGGTTTTAACGTACCAAAACACCTTCAAGGTTTAAGTTTAAAACCTGTTTTAGAAGATTCTGAGGCTACAATAAAAGATGCTGCTTATAGTCAGTTTTTATTAGGAAGGTATGGGCCTCCAGAAGCTCGAAAGCAAGAACGAATGGGTTATACCGTTAGAACAGACAGATATAGATATGTGGAATGGTACACATGGAATAAAAATAAAAATGTACCAGAACAACTTATTGCGAGAGAGCTTTTCGATCATGAAAACGATACTCAAGAAAATTATAATATTGTAAATAACCCTGAACACGAAGTTTTAATAAAACAGCTTTCAAATAAACTAAAAGAGGGATTTACTTTTTAATACAACAAGCTTTTTATGTTTAAAAAATGTGTTTCTGTGCTTTTGTTTATAAATGTAGCGTTATTTGTAAGTTCAATACATGCTCAAAAAAATCAATATAAAAATAAAATGAAAACATTAGGTTTAATTGGTGGCACATCATGGCATTCTACAATAGAATATTACAGTGCTATTAACCAATCTGTAAACGACTATTTTGGTAATAACACCAATCCGCCTTTGCTAGTTTATACACTTAATCAAGCTGAGGTACATCGTTTTCAAATAGAAAATAAATGGGATTCTATAGCGCATATGTTAACTCAAGGCGCTAAAAGTTTACGTAAGGCTGGTGCCGAAGCTGTTATGTTTTGTGCAAATACACCGCATAAAGTATACAATCAAGTTCAGGAACAGTTAGATTTTAAAGTGATTCATATAGCTGATGTTACCGCGCATGCCATTCAAAAAAAAAGCATAAAAAAAGTATGTTTTATTGGTACTAAATATAGTATGCAAGAAACATTTATAAGCCAAAGGTTAGAGGAAAATGGTTTAGATGTTTTAGTACCAGAATCGGAAAGTGTTATTAACGAATTACACCGAATAATTATAGAAGAACTCACCTATGGTGAGATTAAAGAAGAATCTAAAGCTTATGTTATAAGCGTTCTTAACAGTTTAATCGATAAAGGAGCCGAAGGTGTAATTCTAGGATGTACAGAGTTCCCTCTAATGATTTTTAAAGACGATTTAAACGTTCCTATTTTCGATACTACAAAAATTCACGCCATGTCTGGTGTTAATTTCATTTTAAAAGGTTAATCATACTTAGTTAACTTATAATTCGTGCTGCTTTTTCATAAAATTTAAAAATTTTCTAGTAAATAATGCTAATATTTAAACATTGACAAATTTTAGAGGTTGGGTTTGTCAAATCGGTAATTCTTTATTATTACCTATAAACTTATTTTAAAAATTAAGTATAATTACGTAGTTTTTACTTATATTTGTTTTGAAAATACGTAGTTATGAAAAAAATTATTGTAGTAGGTAATGGTATGGTAGGTTACAAGTTTTGCGAAAAGTTTGTACAACAAGCTACCGATGATACTTTTAAGTTAACGGTTTTTGGTGAAGAACCTCGTCCGGCTTACGATCGTGTTCATTTAAGTGAATATTTTGAAAATCAAGATGCCAAAGCATTAGAAATGGCTCCTGCCGAATGGTATGTAGAAAACGGAATCCATTTGGTGACGAACGAGCGTGTAGTAGATATACATCGCGATTCTAAAACTATTACTACTTCAAAAGATAGAACCTTTACTTACGATTATTTAATTCTTGCTACGGGGTCTTCGCCTTTTGTTCCGCCAATTAAAGGTGTTGAGAAAAAAGGTGTGTTTGTTTACAGAACTATTGAAGATTTGGAAGGCATGCTAGCTTATGCTGCCGATTTAAAAAAGACCAAACCAAATGCTAAAGCTGCTGTTTTAGGTGGTGGTTTACTTGGTTTAGAAGCTGGTAAAGCTGTTTTAGATATGGACTTAGAACCACATATTGTAGAGTTTGCTCCTAAATTAATGCCAAGACAATTAGATTCTAGAAGTAGTAAAGTGCTTCAGTTAAAATTAGAATCTATTGGTTTAAATATTCACTTAAGCAAAGCAACTAATCAAATTTTAGGAGACGATGCTATTGTGGGAATGGAGTTTGGTGAAGATGATGTTTTAGATGTTGATATGTTAATTGTTTCCGCAGGTATTCGTCCAAGAGATGAGCTTGCTAAAACATGCGATTTAGAAGTTGGTGTTCGTGGTGGTATTGTTGTGAATAATAAAATGCAAACATCAGACGAGAATATTTATGCTATTGGTGAGGTGGCCTTGTTAAACCAAATGATTTATGGTTTAGTGGCTCCAGGGTATGATATGGCAGATATTGCTGTAAAGCAAGTTTTAGGAGATGCTACTGCTGAAATGCCAGAAGAAATAGATATGTCTACAAAACTGAAATTAATTGGTGTAGATGTAGCGAGTTTTGGAGAGCCTTTTATGCCAGCATCAAAAGGGCATTCTATTATTTATGAAGATAAAACGAAGTTTTTATATAAACGTATTAATGTAAGTTTAGATAGAAAAACACTTCTTGGTGGAATTTTAGTTGGTGATGCTGCCGATTATAATATGTTACACCAAATGTATATGAATAGTATGGCTATTCCAGAAGAGCCAGCACAATTAATTTTACCAACTAGCGATGGGGCTGCGGCCTTTGGCGATGTTATGGATTTACCAGAGGATGCTCAAGTATGTTCATGCGAAAGTGTAACTAAAGGGCAAATTTGTGGCGCTATTGAAAGTGGTGAAGCTAAAGATTTAGCCGATGTTGTGTCGTGTACAAAAGCAGGAACTGGTTGTGGCGGTTGTAAGCCAATGGTAAAAGATATTACTGAAGCCACTTTAAAATCTTTGGGTATTGAGGTTAAAGATACTATTTGCGAGCATTTCGATTATAACCGTCAAGATTTATATAAAATTATTCAAGTTAAAGGTTATCAAACCTTTAATGAAGTTTTAGATAATCACGGAAACGGTGGTCATGGTTGTGAGCTGTGTAAGCCTGTAGTAGCATCTTTAATGGCGAGTATTCATGCCGATACTGCGAATAAGGAATATGCTATTCAAGATTCAAATGATAGATTTTTAGCGAATATTCAACGAAACGGAACGTATTCTGTGGTGCCTAGAGTTCCTGGTGGAGAAATTACACCAGATAAGTTAATCGCACTTGGCGAAATAGCTAAAAAATACGATTTATATACAAAAGTAACTGGTGGTGTTCGAATTGATTTATTTGGTGCAACCTTAAATCAATTACCATTAATTTGGAAAGATTTAATAGCGCATGGTTTCGAGAGTGGTCATGCTTACGGTAAATCACTACGTACTGTAAAAACCTGTGTAGGATCTACTTGGTGTCGTTACGGTATGGACGAAAGTGTGAGTTTTGGTATAGAGCTGGAAAACCGCTATCGTGGTATTCGTGCACCGCATAAAATTAAAGGTGGTGTTTCTGGTTGTATTCGTGAGTGTGCCGAAGCTCGCGGAAAAGATTTTGGTTTAATTGCTGTTGAAGGTGGTTGGAATCTTTACGTTGGTGGTAACGGTGGTGCAACACCAAGACATGCCGAGTTATTTGCAGAGCAAATTGATAACGAAACCGTAATTAAATACTTAGATCGTTACTTAATGTTATACATGCGTACAGCAAAACCGTTACAACGTACTGCTGCATGGCAAGAACGACTAGAAGGTGGTTTAGAATATTTAAAAGAAGTTATTATAGAAGATAAATTAGGTATTGCAAAAGATTTAGAAGAAGAAATGCAAACTTTAGTTAATAAGTTTGAATGCGAATGGACACAAGCTGTTAACGATCCAGAAATGATGAAACGTTTTAATCATTTTGTAAATAGCAAAGAAGAAGACGATAACATCGTTTTTGTGCCAATGAGAGATCAAAAAATGCCAGAACCTTGGAAATAATAATTACAGCTAAAAACACAAAACATAAAAATGATTACAGTTGCTAAAAAATATAAAAGTGTAAAGCCAGACGAGGTAAAAGTTTGGTTTAAAGCAGCATCGGTTAACGATTTTCCTAAAGATGGTGGTGCTTGCGTAAAGTATAAAGATTTGCAAATAGCCGTTTTTAACTTTGCTAGATTAAATACTTGGTATGCCACGCAAAACTTATCGCCAGAAAAAGAAGAAATGGTGTTAAGTCGTGGCATGATTGGCGATCATAAAGGAGTGCCCATAGTAGCTTGTCCTTTGCATAAAAAATTATTTTCTTTAGTAGATGGCACTAACTTGAATGGAGATTTAGATCCTATTGCAACATATCCTGTAAAAATTGAACAAGAAATTGTGTATATTGGCTTTGCAGACTAATATAAACATATATGAAGCCTACAAGATTTGAAACCGCAATAGCATTAATAGATAAAAAAAACGCAGAAGACACAAATGTATATACGACCAATGGATTAAATTTTCCAAAGGAATTATTGTATTCGCAACGTATGTCGCAAAAATTATTACAATTTAAACCTAATGCTTCAAGAGCATTGCAAATAGCAGCTCGAGCACAACACATTTGTCGTTGGAAAATAGATAGGAAAGAATATCCAATGGATCGTGTTGGGTATTTAAAATGGCGTGAGGCTTTAAAAAAAATGCATGCCGATTTAACAGAGGGTATTTTAAAAGAAGTAGGATATAACATTGAGTTTATTAAACGAGTAACCGACCTAATTAAAAAGAAACTTATAAAGAAAAACGAAGAAACTCAAATACTAGAAGATGTTATTTGTTTGGTGTTTTTAGATTATTATTTTGAAGAATTTGCAGAAAAGCATTCCGATGAAAAAATAATTGATATTCTTCAAAAAACATGGGTTAAAATGTCTGATGAAGGCCACGAAGAAGCCTTAAAAATTAAATATTCAGAAAAAAGTTTGGCGCTTATAAAACAGGCTCTAGCATAAATTTAAATTATAAATATGAGTAACAACGGCAACACATTGGACCAACGTACCTTTGGTAAACTAAGCCGGTTGTACATTATTGCATTAACAGTAATTGCGCTATCTATTATAGTAAGTCAGTATTTAGTTAGGCGACATCTTAATACTCAAGAAAGCGATTCAACAATTATTAACGTTGCAGGAAGGCAACGTATGCTTAGCCAAAAGCTTACAAAAGATATTTTAAAACTTAATTCAGCTAAAGATTTAGATGTTCAGCTTCAGCTAAAAAATCAAATAAAACAAACTTTAAGAGTCTGGGAAACCTCCCACTATGCTTTACAAAAAGGTAATGATAGTATGGGGTTACCAGGAGATAATAGTAAAGCTGTTCAGCAAAAATTTGAGAAATTAAATCCGGTTTTCTTAAGTATAAGTAACGCTTCCAAGGGGATAATCTCAAAAATTGAAAATACACCGCCTTTACCATTAGTTCATTACGAACCAGAAATTGCGACAGTTACCAGCGCCGAAGGTGATTTTTTATTTTTAATGGATGATATCGTTAACCAGTACGATCTAGAGGCTAGTAAAAAGGTAAATTGGTTGCGCCAGTTAGAGTCGCTTATTACCATTTTTACACTATCGGTTTTATTATTGGAATTCTTGTTTATTTTTTGGCCAACCGCAAAAAATATTAGAGCAACTTTAGCCGATTTGCTTCGAGCAGAAAGTAAGGCAAAACAAATGGCAATTGAAGCGGATGAACTTAGTATAGCAAAAGAAAAATCTATTAGAGAGTTGCGAGCCCTAAATTATGCTATGGATGAAACTTTACTATTTGCTAGAATTACCCCTAGCGGCTCTTTGGTGCATATGGGAAAAAAATTCTCTAGACTTTTTAAGGTGTCTAGGTTTAGTACGTCTGCATCTTTTGCAGAGGTGTTATCGGTTAATGAAAACGAACAGGTTTTAATTGAAAATATTGTATCTAAGCATAAAAAAATTGGTTGGCAAGGAGAGGTAAAAGCAACCACCAAAGACGAAAAGGATGTATGGTTAGAAATGGCTTTTATTCCGTTTAATCCATCAGAAGATAAATCGGAATTGTTAATTATTGCGTCAGATATTACTTCAAGGAAAGAAGCGCAACTTGAAATTGAACGCCTTACTAAAAAAGGTTTTGATGAGAAAATGAATCATCAAAAAATAATTTCAAGTCAAATTATAGAAAATCAAGAAAAAGAACAAAGCCGAATAGCCAAAGATGTTCATGATGGTATTGGACAAATGTTAACGGGTTTAAAATATAACCTCGAGAGTATTAATTTAAATGATACAGAAAAGGCAGAGCAAAAAATTGAATATTTAAAAGAGTTGGCTTTAAATATTATAAAAGGTGTAAGGACGGCAACGTTTAACTTAACGCCTCCAGAATTGTCCGATCATGGTGTTGTTCCTGCTATAACAAAGTTAACACAGGAACTAAGTAAGCTTACGGGTAAAAACATTCAACTTTTTAATAAAAGTAATTTTAACCAACGTTTGGATTCTTTAGTTGAAATTAATATTTATCGTATTGTTCAAGAGGCTATAAATAATGCAATTAAGTATGCTAATTCTTCATATATAATAGTCTCTTTATCGCACAGTGAAAATTTACTTAGTATTGTAATTGATGATAATGGAAAGGGCTTCGATCCTAATAAAGTTAAGAAAGTAAAAAATGCAGATGGTGGTATGGGGATGACTTTTATGAAAGAGCGCATTAAATTTATTGATGGTCGCTTGTTTTTATATTCAGAGAAAGATAAGGGTACACGAGTAACTTTAAACATTCCATTGCCAAAGCAGGTAAGCAACGAAAAATTAGTAAATTTACCAACCTAAAAAACTAAACGAATTATGGATGATGTAATAAATGTGGTATTAGCCGATGATCATGTGTTAGTGCGCGATGGTATAAAGGCTTTACTGGAAGATCAAGAGGGTATAAATGTAGTTAATGAAGCATCCGATGGTGTTGAAGCTATTGATATAATTAATAATGAACAGCCTCATGTTTTAATCGTAGATATTCGTATGCCAAATAAAAATGGTATTGAGGTGGTTGGAGAGCTTAAACAAACACATCCAGGTGTAAAAGCACTAGTATTATCTATGCATGATTCCGAAGAATATGTAGTAAAATCTATTCAGGCAGGTGCCGATGGTTATATGCTTAAAGGAGCAAGTAAAGATGAATTTTTAAAAGCATTAAACACTGTGGCTTCTGGAGGAAAGTATTTTACAGGCGAAGTATCTGCAATTTTACTTAATAATTTTGTAAGCGGAAATATAGCGATGGAAACAACTAAAGCCCCTAAAGCCCAAATTACAAAACAAGATCCTTTTAAGTTAACTAAGCGTGAAAAGCAAATTTTAGAACTTGTTTTACAGCTAAAAAACAACAAAGATATTGCTAAAGAATTAGAAATAAGTAAACGAACTGCGGAGGTACATCGGTTTAATCTTATGAAAAAACTTGAGGTTAAAAATTTAATGGAACTAACTAATAAGGCTAAAAAATATCAGCTTATTTAAGTCGATATAAGCTTAATATTAAGCGATTTATATTTTTTAGGGTATAAATCGCTTTCTTTTTGTCATATTCTTAAAAAGTAAAATTTCTTATTATTAAAATCGTATAAATTTTAAAATACGTATAAAATACTTAGAAAATTAAGTATTTATACGTATTTTTGATTTATGCTATATTTTGGTTTGTAAAACAAATTCACATCAAAATTTACCTTAATTTAGAAGAAAACCTTTGATATGTTAAAAAAAGAAGTAAAAACAACATGTTCATATTGTGGTGTAGGCTGCGGAATTGTTATTAAAAAAGATAATAACGATAAGGTTTTTGTAGAAGGAGATAAAGATCATCCGGTAAATAAAGGTATGCTATGCAGTAAAGGTATGAATCTGCATTACGTAGCTAACGATACTTCCGATAGAATTTTGTATCCAGAAATGCGCTGGAGCCGTTCACATCCAAGAGAGCGTGTAAGTTGGGATGATGCTCTAGATAGAGCGGCGAGTGTTTTTAAAACAATGATAAAAAAATATGGTCCAGATAGTGTGGCGTTTTACGTGTCTGGTCAAAGTTTAACCGAAGAATATTATATAGCAAACAAATTAACTAAAGGCTTTTTAGGAACTAATAACATTGATACTAATTCGAGATTATGCATGAGTTCTGCCGTTGTTGGTTATAAAAAAGTATTTGGTGAAGATAGTGTGCCTATTTCTTATGAGGATATTGAGTTGGCAGATTGTTTTTTAATTACTGGTGCAAACCCAGCTTGGTGTCATCCTATTTTATTTAGAAGAATAGAAAAACGTAAAGAAGAAAACCCGAACGTTAAAATTATTGTTGTCGATCCGCGAAAAACCGATTCGGCAAATTTTGCAGATATTCATTTACAACTCATTCCAGGAACCGATATTATTCTTTACAATGCTATTGCACGTTGTATATACGAACGCGGTTTAATAGATGAGAATTTTATAAACAATTACACCGATGGTTTTACAGCTTATAAAGAACTCATTTTTAAAACTTCGGTTAAACAAGCTTCTAAACTTTGTGGTGTTCCCGAAAAAAGCATTCGTAAGGTTGCCGATGTAATAGGGCTTTCGAAAGGTTTTATTAGCATGTGGGCAATGGGGCTTAACCAAAGCGTTGTAGGAACCGATAAAAATGTATCACTCTTAAATCTTTCGTTAATTACAGGAAATGTTGGTAAGCCAGGAGCAGGTCCATTTTCATTAACGGGTCAGCCTAACGCCATGGGCGGGCGAGAAGTTGGTGGAATGGCAAATTTGTTAGCTGTTCATAAAGACTTGGCTAATGCAGAACATCGTCGAGAAGTCGCTCAGTTTTGGGGTGTAGAAGAAATTTCACCTAACCCCGGATTAACGGCAACCCAAATGTTTGATGCTTTAGAGTCTGGTAAATTAAAAGCCATCTGGATTGCATGTACAAACCCTTCGGTTAGTTTACCTAATTCGCATAAAATAGAAAAAGCTATGGCAAGCGCTAAGTTTGTTGTGGTACAAGATATATCTCATAAATCAGATACTACAGAATATGCCGATTTACTTCTTCCAGCTGCTGGTTGGTTGGAAAAAGAAGGGACAATGACGAATTCCGAACGCCGAATTTCATACTTACCAAAAGAAATTCAAGCACCCGGTGAGGCCAGACCAGATGTTGAAATTTTCTGCGATTTTGCACAACGTATGGGGTTCAGAGGTTTTAATTATAACAGTACGGAAGAAATTTACGATGAGTATTGTAGTATGACAAAAGGCACAAATATAGATGTGTCTTTTCTTAATTACGATCGTTTAAAAACTGAAGGTACTTTTCAATGGCCAGTTCCAGAATATAGACATCCAGGAACACCACGTTTGTTTGAAGATAAGGTGTTTTATACACCATCAAAAAAGGCAATTTTTAATGTGCCTTCATCAATAGAAAATACGGCAGTAAAGCCAAACGATAATTTTCCTTTAGTACTTACTACTGGTCGTGTGCGCGACCAATGGCATACCATGACTAAAACCGGTAAGGTAGCACGATTAAAAACACATTACCCAAAACCAGTTTTGGAAATTAACCCTGTCGATGCATATTTAAATAATATAAAAGACGGTGATATTACTCAAATAACCAGCGAAAATGGAGAGGTTCGTGTAAGAGCAAAGGTTACTAAAAATATAGCAAAAGGTGTGGTTTTTCTGCCTATGCATTGGGGTAAACAATTGCAAAACACTTTAAATCGAGCTAATAATTTAACGCATACGGTTATAGATCCAGTTTCAAAAGAACCTGATTTTAAGTACACTCGTGTTAAAGTTGTAAAATATAAAAAGCCAAAAGATAAAATTATAATTGTTGGAGCTGGAGCTGCTGCATTTAGGTTTGTGCAAAATTATCGTGAATTAAATGAAGTAGACGATATTCATGTGTTTTCAAAAGAGCCTAATTTATTTTACAATCGTGTGTTGCTTCCAGAATATGTAACCGATGAATTAAGTTGGGAACAATTGCTTAAAATCAAGAAATTAGAACTTTCTAAATTAGATATTAACGTGCATCCTGAAACGTTTATAATCGAAATAAACCAGAAAGAAAAATACGTAATAGATAGTAATAAAGAGAAGCATAATTTTGATAAACTTATTTTAGCAACAGGTAGTCGTGCCTTTGTGCCTCGCGATGTTCAAATAGATTTGCCAGGGCGATTTACTATGCGTAATAAAAAAGATGCAGATGATTTTAAAGCTTATTTAGAGGCTACAGGCTTACCGCCAGAAGAGCAACATGTGGTAATTGTTGGCGGAGGTTTACTTGGTTTAGAGCTTGCAGCAGCAATGAAACATAAAAACGCTAAAATCACTATTATTCAACGCGCCTCAAGATTAATGGAGCGCCAGTTAGATAGTATTTCAAGCAAATTATTGTCATTAGATGTGCAGGAACGTGGCATACAGGTTTATTTTGATAATGAGGTAAGTACGGTTTTTGATGATGAGGATACGGGTGAATTAAATATTACCTTAAAAAGTGGTAAATTTTTAACAGCAAATGCTATTGTTTATGCTATTGGTACCATTCCAAATGTTGAAATTGCTAGAGAAAATGGTATTTTATGCGGAAGAGGTGTTAAAGTAAATCAGCATTTACAATCGTCTAATCCAGATATTTTTGCAATTGGTGAAATTGCAGAATATAACAATCAGCTTTTCGGGATAACTTCGGCTGCAGAAGAGCAAGCTAATATTTTAGCCAATTTTATTGCAGGAGATTTAGGGTCGTCTTACAATGGATCGGTACTTATGAATATTTTAAAATTTAACGATTTAAATCTTTGTAGTATAGGAGAAATTAAAGTGCCAGAAAATGATGAAAGCTATGAGGAAATAATTTTTACCGATATAAAAAAGCGTTACTATAAAAAATGTATAGTTAAAAACGATTTATTAATTGGAGCAGTTTTAATGGGAGATAAAAATGAGTTTGCCGAATTTAAATCGATGATTGAAAGTAAGATTGAAATGGCCGAAAAACGAGACACTTTGCTTCGTGGCGCATCTAATACAGAGCCTGTTAAAGGTGAATTGGTGTGTTCTTGTAGTCAAGTAGGTGTGGGTAACATTCAAGAAGCTATTCGTGGTGGGTGTGCCGATTTTACCGCACTATGCAATTCTACAGGAGCTGGCTTAGGTTGTGGTAGTTGCAAAACCGAAGTAAGAGAAATTCTTAATAATTCTAAAGTATTAGCATAATGATAGAGCCATACAGATTACGAATTAACGGTGGTGTATTGTCACCAGGAGAATTAAAATATATTTGTGAAGCTGCAGAGTATCTTGGGTTGGATGCTATTTCGTTTGGCTCGAGACAAGATATTATTTTCCCAGAAGAAATAGATGAAAGTAAATTTAATAAATTTGATAAAATTACCTTTGTTAAACCAAAGCGAGATAGTGTAGAAAATTTATCGTCGTCTTATGTTTCTGCTGATATTTTGCCAAGTACTTCATGGCTTACAAGTGATAGGTATTTGTACATCATAGAGCAGTTTAAACACAATTTAAAATTACGCGTAAATGTTGCTGACCCTAAACAGCGTTTGGTGCCGTTGTTTACAGGTAATATAAATTTTGTAGCATCACATCATCAAGATTATTGGTATTTATATGTGCGCTTACCTGGTTGGAAAAAAACACAAATGTACCCTGCCTTAATATATAGTTGGGATATGGATAAAATAGAATTGGCTATTGAGCAAGTACTGCAAGAGGAACCGGAAAATGTGGAAACCATTTTTCAGCTCGTTAGTGATGCTGTTGATACAAATAATAGAACTGTTGATAAGCCACTTGAAGTGCCATTTTACCCTTTTCCTTATTATGAAGGCATGAACCGAATTGGTGATAAATATTGGTTGGGTTTGTATTGGCGTAACAACCGCTACGATATTAAATTTTTAAAGTCACTTTGTGAAATTTGTGCAGAAAATAAAATTGGAAAAATATCTATTACCCCATGGAAAAGTTTTATTGTAAAGGGTATTCCTGCAGAATCTAAATTACAATGGGAAAAGTTTTTAGGGAAGTTTGGTATAAATGTACGCCACTCTATGTTAGAAATGAATTGGCATATTCCGGTAAACGATAAAGATGCTTTAAACTTAAAAAAATACTTAGTAACTAATTTCGATCAAAATGATATTAGTACTTATGGTTTAACTTTTGGTATAACCAATTTTGATAGTACAACCTATAATTTCACGTCTATAGTTATAGAAAAAAATAAAGCGCCAGAAACAGTTGAGGATTTTATAATTCGAGATACTTATAATTTGCTTTACGCTAAAAATTTCGACCCTAATACAAGAGAATATATAGTACATGTTCAAGATGTAGATATGGTTGAGCTTCCTGGGTTATTAATGGAATTAAGTAAGCTGTATTTTGAAAATTTAGGAAATGAAAGCACCGATACGAAAACCAAATTAGTAGTTTCTGAAACTTTAGAGGAAGAAGTTTATCAATGTACCGAATGTTTAACAGTTTACAATAAAGTATATGGCGATATTACACAAAATATTGCACCAAATACTAGTTTCGAGGTCTTGCCAGAAACTTATCATTGTTCGTTATGCGAGGCGTCAAAATCTAGTTTCGAGAAAAAAGTGTTAATAAATAAAGTTTAATTTTTGGTTGAAGAAAGGATTGCAATTTGTCGGTTTGAGGTTTTTAGTTAGTTAAAACTTAAGAAGTAGTGAGAGGCATTCTCTTGTTTGATTTTTTAAAAAATTCTTAAACTGGCATTTGCTATCCACCAATAGTTATCATACTTCTGTTTTTGGTATGAAGCTGAGGTTTTTCTAGTTTTTTTAATGTATCCATACCGCCACGTATTTTAAACTTGACTTCTATGGCTTTTTTAATAACAGGTTCTATAGATTTTCCTTGGCGAAGTGTGGTTAGTAAATCGGATTCTTCTGCAGAAAACAAACAATTTTTTAATTGGCCATTTGCAGTTAATCTAAGTCGGTTACAAGAATCGCAAAACGGGTTGGTTACAGAGCTTATAATTGCAAAACTTCCTTTGTAACCTTTAATTTTATAGTTTTTAGAGGTGTCGTTTGGTGCATCTTGTAATCTTAAAATATCATTTTGTGTAAATTCTGCTTCGGCATATTGCATAACTTCAGCATAAGATATCATTTTACTTTTATCCCATTTATTACCATCAAAAGGCATAAACTCAATAAATCGAACCGAAATAGGTAGGTTTTTAGTGAAATTAATAAAATCTACAATTTCATCTTCATTAAAATGTTTCATTAAAACAGCGTTTAATTTAACATTAAAACCTTCGTCTATTAATTTAAAAATATTGTTGTAAACTTTATCGAAATTATTGCGTCTGGTAATATGTGTAAATTTGTCTTTATTAAGCGAATCAAGGCTAACATTAATATTTTTAACACCATAGGTTTTTAAATCGTCGATAAAGCGATCAATTATTACTGCATTCGATGTTATTGCTAGTTCTACCGGTAACGATGCTAATTTTTTTAAAATGGTACTAAAATCTTTTCGAACAAGGGGTTCGCCACCAGTTAATCTTATTTTGGTAACACCGTTTTCTACAAAGGTTTTTGCTATGGCATAAATTTCTTCGTAGCTCATTAAATGACTTTTAGGCGACAACGGAACGCCGGCTTCTGGCATGCAATATGTGCAACGTAAATTACAGCGTTCGGTTAGCGAAATGCGTAAATAGCTGTGTTGTCTGTTAAAATGGTCTGTTAATATATTTGTCATCGTTTTTTATATAAAATTAAGATGCTTCACTTTATTGGTTTTAATCATGCCTTGCGCCTCTTAAAACCCCAAACACATGCTGAACCGATGGAAAAATGGCATCCATAGATTCTTTAGCACCGTTTGTAGATCCCGGAAGTGCCAAAATTAAAGTGTTGCCAATAGTTCCGGCAATGCTTCGTGATAGCATAGAATATGGCATGCGTTGTTGTCCGTAATTTCTAATGGCTTCTTCAATACCAGGAATCCTTCGGTTTAAAATGGGTAATAAAGCTTCTGGAGTTACGTCGCGTTTTGAGAGCCCAGTTCCGCCAGTAAAAATTACCATATCAACACCCATAGTTTCGTAGCCTTTTGCTTTGTTTTGAATGGCGTCTAGTTCGTCTGGAATAACAACATATTCCGAAATGCTTATTTCACAGGATTTAAGCTTTTCAATAATGGCTTTTCCTGCTTTATCTTCTTTATGTCCTGCCGAAATGGTATCGCTACAAACTACAACTGCTGCAGTTAAATCTGTTTTAAATTTGTTTTTGTAATCAGATTTTCCACCCTTTTTATTTAAAAGTTTTATGGCGTGAATTTCAATACCTTTATCAATAGGTTTTAACATGTCGTACATGTTTAAAGCAACTACACTTGCGCCGTGCATGGCTTCAACTTCTACACCTGTTTTGTATATGGTTTTTACAGTGAAAATAACGTGAATATCTAATCCGTCAATTTCATATTCAACACCTGTAAACTCAATGGGTAATGGGTGACAATCTGGTAAAATATCTGGTGTGCGTTTAACGCCTAAAAGTCCAGCGGCTTTACTCATGGCAAATACATGGCCTTTTGGCACGGTGTCGTTTTTTATTGCCTCTATAGTTTCGGGTTTACTTACTTTTACGCTTGCTTGGGCTATGGCTGTTCTAAGTGTTGTGTTTTTATGAGTGATGTCTACCATGTTGTTTGTTAATGTGTTGAGTGGTTTATTTGTTTAACTGTACTTTGCGTAATGCATTTAATTTATTTGAAATATTTTCAATTTGTGTTCTTGTTTTTTGATAATTATTTTCATTTAAAAAGCCTAGTTCCTTTGCTATTATGATTTGGTTTAATACCTCCATTAATGAGCTAAACGATAATGTTGTAAAATGAGCTTTATCTTTATTAGTGTTTCTTGAAGTGCCTTCAGCTAAGTTTGAAGCTACTGAAATGGATGCTCTTCGTAGCTGGTTAGTTAGTCCGTATTTTTCTTCAATAGGAAATTCTTTTGTAACTAAATATGTTAGTTTAACTAGCTCTTTGGGATCTATCCAAACATTTAATTTTTCAAATAAAAATTGGTATACCATTACTACGTTTTAACAAATTAACGATTCACAAAAACACCTAAGTGTTTTTTTTCCATTGATGCGATTGGTCTTCGAAAATCTCTTTGCCAAAAACGGGAACATGTGCTTTAATTTCTTCTACTACGTATTCTAAAGCGTCAAAAACAACTTTTCGGTGTGGTGCAGAAACGAAAACAAATAGGCAAATTTCGCCAGCTTTAACTGTGCCTAAACTATGGTAAATATGCATGCAAGTAAGGTTGAATTTATTAAAGGTGGCTTCTCGAATATCGTGAAATTTTTGGTTGGCCATGTCTTCGTAAGCTGTGTATTCTATAGCCGAAACTGTTTTGTCGTCAACTTTATCGGCACGCACTTGACCTAAGAAAATATTGTGTGCTCCAATGCTAGTTTTGCTTTGATGTTTATAAATGCTGTTCCCAATAAATTCGTGGGTAATGGCGCCTTTTATAAATACGTTTTTTGGTTTTTTGTCTTTCATTTTTTATGTTTTTTTTAATTCCATGATGGTGGAATTCTTTATCTCTTGAGCGCTTTCTTCTATACTAAAACAGTTGGTGATGCCTGCATCGTTTAATATTTTAACTGCTTTTTTGCTTCGTATTCCCGATTGACAAAACAAGTAGTTTTCTAAATTATTTTTAAATAGATTTAAGTGATTTTGAATTGCGCTAAGCGGAATAGAAATTACATTGAAACCATCTATTTTTGGTTGCTCGTGAATTTCGCGAACATCGATAATTTGAATGTTTTTTTTACCGATAATATGTTTGAATGAAGCCGTTTTAACGACCTCACAATTATGTTGCATCGATTTATTAAACTGAAACTTTGAAGCCTTTGTTTTAACAGCGTTTATAATAGCTTCGTTTTTTTTAATTTTTAAAATGGATGTTTGATTTGTTAGCGAATTAAAACACAATAATTTTCCAGATAACACAGCGCCAATTCCTGTAATTATTTTGATAACCTCATTGGCTTGCATACTACCAATAATGCCTGGTAAAACTCCTAAAACACCAATTTCTGCACAATTTGGAATGGCATTTTTTTGTGGCGGATTTGGAAATAAGCAGCGATACGTTGGTCCGTTTTGGTAATTAAATACCGAAACCTGACCTTCAAATTTATAAATAGCACCAAAAACAAGAGGTTTATTGGTAATAATGCAGGCATCGTTTACTAAATAGCGGGTTTTAAAATTATCCGATCCATCAACAATAATGTCGTATTGCATGAATAAATTCAAGGCGTTTTGGTGGGTTAGTGCTTCTGGGTATGCGTTTATTTTTAGTTCACTGTTTAAATCTTGTAAGCGTTTTTTAGCAGCCAAGGCTTTGTTTTCTCCTAAAGTTGTTTGACCGAACAAAACTTGACGCTGTAAATTTGATATTTCGACAACATCAAAATCAATAATTCCCAAGGTGCCAACACCTGCCGCAGCTAAATACTGTAAAATGGGACAACCTAACCCACCCGCACCAACTACCAAAACTTTCGCATTAGAAAGCTTGTTTTGGCCTTCTTGTCCAATTTCTGGTAAAATAATATGTTTATTGTATCTGTTTGTCATATGTTACTTTTTTTAGGCTTTCTAACTATTTAAAAAAGATGAAAAATTTGTGTTTTTTATCCGCCAGAAAATGGTGGTAATAATGCTATTTCTGCACCAGTTATTTCGGTTTCTGGCGAAACAATTTCTTGGTTTTGCGCCACTTGAAAATCTTTATATTTTAATCCGTCGTATTTTTTAAGCAAAAGAGTTAAAATGTTAGAAATATTACCGTTTTCTATACGAATAGTTTCTTCGGTTGTGTTTGTTTCTTCAGCAATTTGCCCAAAATATTTAATAGTTATTTCCATTTATAATGGCTTTAAATTGGTTAGGTGTATTTACGTTTAGTGTTGTGTTGTCTTCTTCTTTATTTAAAACCACCGATTTTGTTTTTAGCGATTTTAATACGGTTTGCAATCGGCGTTCATCTTCATTTAATGCTTTATTAAATGCGTTTAAAGCAGTGGTTTTGTACAATGCAATTAGGGGCATATTTTTATTGTTACTTTTAATTTGAAAAACATCGTGAACATCGTCTATGGCAGTAATTAGTCGTTGTAATATTTCGGTTTTTATAAAGGGAATATCGCAACTTAAAACTAAATTAAATTCGGTTTTTGATGTGGCTAATCCTGAATAAATACCAGCTACAGGTCCTGTGTTTTTAATGGTATCTTCAACTCTTTGGCATTTAAAAACATCGTAGTCTTTGTTATCTGAAACAATAAGAGTTTCAGAAACTAATGGTTTTAAGGCGTCGATACTGTAGGAAACAAAATATTTGTTATTGAGTTTTAAAAAGCCTTTATCGGTGCCCATTCTGGAGCTTTTTCCGCCAGCTAAAACAATGCCTGTTATGTTGTTTTTATTAATCATCTAGGTTAGTATTAATTTAAAACAAGCTATAACAAGAACAAAGGTTAAAATGTATCGTAATTTCTGGTTGTTTAGCTTTTTACTTCCTAAAAATCCGCCTAAAACACCACCAATTAATGCAATGGTAACAAGCACGAATGAGCCTTTTTCTAGAGTAATTCCGCTTACTAATTGCCCGATTAAACCAGATGCAGAGTTTACCCAAATAAATAAAGCCGATACGGCTGCGGCTTCTTTCATTTTGCCCCAATGCAATAGTAAAATTATGGGAGTAAGTATAATGCCGCCACCAATGCCTATTAATCCTGAAAAGAAACCAATTAAGGCACCAACAACAAGACCTTGCCAAATTTTTACAGGTTTAATTTGGTTCTTTTCTTTGCCAAAAACATTAAGCATTTTTAATATAGCAAATATGAGTAGTACAGCTAATATTTTCTTGTATATAGAGGCGTCAATTTCAATGGTGCCGCCTAAAAATGCACAAGGAATTGAAGTGATTGCGAACGCGGAAAATAGCTTTTTGTTAAAATGTCCTGCTTTAAAATAATAGAAAAAAGATATGCCAGCTACAAATAAATTAAGTAGTAAGGCTGTAGGTTTCATGGTTTCTGGAGCAAAGGAAAATAAGGCCATTAGAGCTAAATAGCCACTAGCGCCGCCATGACCAACACTTGCATATAAAAATGAAATTATAGGAAGTATGGCTAGAAAAATATATATATTTTCTGTTTGTAACATGTTTATAAATTGTCTATTTTCTTAAGTTGTTTATCTAAAAACTCCCAGCAATTCTGGTTTATCTCGTCAAAAACATGAATTAATGATTTTCCGTAATCTGTTAATTCGGCACCACCACCACCTTTACCACCAATACTATTTATGGTAACCGGTTTTTTAGCAGACTTGTTTACAGAGTCTAAAAGCGTCCATGCTTTTTTATATGAAATGTTTAGCGACTTGGCTGCTTTTGATAGTGATCCGGTTTCGGCAATGGCTTTTAATAATTGTACGCGGCCTTGTCCGAGCAATACATTGTTGTTAGCCTCAATCCAAATTCTGCTTTTAATTTTATAGCTCATAGTTTGTTGGTTTAAACAGGGAGTAAAATAGTTTCAACACTGTCGTTTATTTTTACCTCTTGAGTGTGTTCAGGTAAAAAAACTAAAGCATTTGCTAGAGCAAAAGTTTGTAGCATTGAAGAGTTTTGACCGTCTAATATTTCTACTTTGCCTTCAGAATAAATTCCTTTTAAAAATTGCGGACGATCCCCTCGTTTTATAAAGTTAGAAAGTGATTTGGCTCGTGTTTTTGGTAATTCTATTTCGGTTCTATTCATCATTTTTTGCAAAGCGATGTACACATAAATGTAAAAACAAGTTAAGGCTGCGGCCGGATTTCCTGGTAATGCAAAAACCGATGTGTTGTTCTTTTTTCCGAAGAATAATGGCTTTCCTGGTTTTTGTTTTACCTTATAAAAATGCTCTTTAACATGTAATTCTTTTAAAGCTTTTCCAACAAAATCGTAGTCGCCTACCGAAATACCTCCTGTAATTATTACTAAGTCGTTGGTGTTTATAGCGGTGTTAAGAAGTGTTACTGTTTTGGTGTAATCGTCTTCTACTTTGTGTAGCGTTACGTCGTAAAATTTTAGACTATAAAGAGCGCTTTGGAGCATTTTAGAATTGCTTTCATATATCTGGCCATGATTTAATTTGTGTCCAGGTTCTGCAAGTTCATTCCCGGTTGTAATAATGGCTATCGATGGTTTTTTAAAAACCAAAACCTCGGTTATTCCTAATGAGGTTAAATACCCAATGGCAGCTGGTGTAAGTTTAGTGCTTTTTTTTAAGGCTGTAGCACTTTGTTTTACTTGTTCACCTATTGGGCGAATATTGAGTTGTTCGCTAATTTGATGTTCAATTTTAATTTGTTTGCCTGTTGCTATAACTTTTTCTTGCATGATTACAGCATTTGCCGAATCTGGAACGGCTGCACCTGTAAAAATTCTAACAGCTTCACCTTGATTTAAAATAGGTTGGTGTTGGTCTCCGGCTTTAACTTCGTCAACGACTTTGTAAGTTAAATTATCGTGTAAGTTTAATGCATAACCATCCATTGCTGATTGTTTAAAAGGAGGCATGTTAATTGGAGAGCGTATGTTTTTTGCTAAAATATAGCCATTAGCTTTTTCAATACGTCTTGTTGTTGTTGCAAAACTAGGTTTATGATTAATTTTTATTGAAGAAATGGCTTCGGTAATCGAGATCATTTAAATGTATCGTTATGTTTTTGTAAATATAACGATTGCGTCTTTAGTATATTTATACTGTGCTTATTTTTGTAAAAATTAAGTATAATGAATCATTTTATTATAGTTTTATTAAAAATTAGGATTTATAATTACTTAATATGTAAAAATACGTAAAAACATTAAAAACTAAGTATTTTTACTTACTTTTGAATAAGTAATGTGATATTAATTTGAATGAAGTAACCTCCATAATGCCGAACTATTCATCTTTAAATAGAAAAAAAGCATCTTTGAATGTAGGTTGTGTTTCATGTGAAAATTATAATTGCTTAATAAAGAAGAATTTAAGTTCTATAAACGAAGCTTTTTTAAGTAGTAAGAATACTTTACGATGCAAAAAAGGACAGCAATTTGTTATTGAAGGCGCTTCGGTTAATGGCCTGTTTTTTGTTTTAGATGGTAAAGTAAAGGTGTTTAGAACGGGAATAAATGGTAAGGAGCAAATTGTTAGGTTTGCTACCGAAGGAGAGATAATTGGTCATCGTGGGTTTGGTACAGAAGAGTTTTATTCTATAGGTGCCATTGCAATAGAAACTACGATGCTGTGTTATTTTTCAAAATCGCTTTTGCAAGAGGCATTATTATCTGATGCAAAATTTGCCTACGATTTTATGATGTTTTATGCCGATGAGCTCAATAGAAGTGAATCTAAAGTTAAATCTATTTCACAAATGACGGTAAGAGAAAGGGTTATAGATACTTTGTTATATATTTACAGAAAATTTGGTGTGAATAAAGGGTATTTAGACGTTATACTAAATCGAAAAGAATATGCCGATCATGCTGGAACTACCGAAGAGCAAGTTATTAGAGTTTTTTCGGCATTAAAAAGTGAAAAATTAATTTCTACTAGCGGAAAAAAAATTGCTATAAACGATATTCAAGGTTTAAAAAATGAAATTAGCGAACATAATTTCTACTTAGATAGTTAATACTTTTACCAACAACTTATATTAAAAAAAGCCATACTGTTATGTATGGCTTTTTTGTGTTTGTTAAATATGAAATGCTGCTAATTACATATATTTTCCTATTATTTATCAGGTTATTAGGTGTTTAAAAAAAGTTATTTACATGTTTGTTTCCATACTTAGTTTTATCTAGTCATATTAAATTTGTTTCATTATTTAAGTATTAATACTTAAGTGAAAATTATAAAACTAACTTGATAATATTATGGAACAAAAAACAGTAACACTTGTACAAACGTCATTCGAAAAAGTAAAACCCATTGCATCTACCGCAGCCGACATTTTTTATACTAAACTTTTTGAATTAGATCCTGGTTTAAAATCATTATTCCCTAACGACGAGGGTGTTATGAAAGAGCAAGGTAATAAGTTAATGACTATGTTGGGTGCTGCGGTTGCTGGGTTGAGTAATCTGGATGCGCTAATCCCTGTATTACAAGATTTAGGTAAACGTCATGTTGGGTATAAGGTTGAAGCTAGCCACTATAATACCGTTGGAGCGGCATTGCTTGGTACTCTAGAAGCTGGTCTTGGAGACGATTTTACACCAGAGGTAAAAGATGCTTGGGCAGCTGTTTACGGTACAATGGCAGATGTTATGATTAAAGCATCTTACTAAAAAAAACATTCGATAAACTAAAAATTAATACAATGAAAACTTTTTATAAACTAAAATTTACATATCCATTATTAGCTTCATTAATAGTTGTGGCATGTGGTGGTGTTCCTGAGGAAAAAGCTGAATTACAAGGAGAAGAAAATGTTTTTTCGGTTGAAGAAGTGTTAGAAATGGTGTCTAAAGAAAACGACGTAACACGTACACTTTATACTAAAGCTATTGTTGGTAAAGGGAAATTGCAAGGCATGAAATTTGACGAAGATTGGCGAAAAGACAAAGTTGAAGCGGGGCCATTGCCAGCTTTGTTTTTACGTGGTGTTGCTACAAGTATTAAACGCGGCCCTGTGCCTTTAGGCTTGTACTTGGGGTCTGACCACCCCGTAAATGCGGCAAATAAGTTTGAAGGTAAGCAAGCTGAGTTGTTCGAACAGATAAAAAAAGATCAAGAACCTCAATTTTTTTATGATGATTCTCAAAAATTGCATACAGCCATGTTTGCCGATTTAGCTAGTGCTGGGGCTTGTGTAACCTGTCATAACGATCATCCGCAAACAACAAAATCTGATTGGAAACTAGGAGATGTTATGGGAGCAACCACTTGGCAATACCCTAAAGATTCGCTTACCTATAAAGAAACTGTTGCGGTTTTAAATTCTTACGCAAAAGGTACGGTTGATATTTATATGGAATACTTAGATGAAATTGAGCATTTTAAAGAAAGTGAGAAGCCAGAAATTGGTGATAAGTGGCCCCAAGATGGAAAATATTTGCCAACTGCAGAGGTGTTTTTAGATAGTGTGAAAAAATTATCGTCTTACGAAACGATGAAGCACTTAGTTTCATTAAATAAAAAATAATTTAATTAAGTATTCGATTCACTTCGGTAATATTTCATTTTTTACAATCCGTTTTTATGGCATTAAGTAAAACTAGCATTTTAGGCATTATTTTTTTCCTAGCTTTTGTTATTCAGTTTCTTTTTAAACTCAATTGGGAGTGGTTGTTTCAGTTGCAACAACAAGAAATGTATAAAAGGTGGACGGGTTTACTTCTTGCTGTTTTTGTGTTGTTTCAATGGTTGTTGTCGTTGGTTAGAACCGTTAAAACATTAAAGAAGTTTGCAGTTAATATGCAAGAAATTCATAAGTGGCTTGGTGCAATTAGTCCGTTGTTGTTTTATATGCACAGTATAGGATTAGGCTACGGGTATTTGCTTTTGTTGTCGTATATGTTTCTTGCTAATACCGTACTGGGGTATTTTAATTTAGATGTAATTAAGAAAAGCGGAGAAATTTATTTTAAAGGTTGGATGATTGCTCATGTTGCACTTTCTTTAATAATAACCATACTCATGGTGTTTCATATTACAATGGTGTTTTATTATAAATAAGATTTTAAATGAAATTAGTAGTAAAAGAACTTATAAAAGAAACGCCTGATGCTTTAACAGTGGTTTTTAAAAACGGAAATTTTTTTAAAAAATTAAGTTATAAACCTGGGCAATTTTTAACCATACATGTGCCAATAAGCGGGCAAGTGCATAAACGTGCTTACTCGTTTTGTAGTAACCCTTATACCGATAAGGATTTAAAAATTACTATAAAACGTGTTGAGGGTGGCTTAGTTTCAAATTATGTTCACGATAATTTAAAGGTTGGCGATAAATTAAATGTAGATAATCCTGCAGGAAGTTTTTGTGTATCGCCAGAAAAAAGTAATAAAAAACAGTATGTGTTATTTGCTGGAGGTAGTGGTGTAACACCAATGTTTTCAATAATTAAATCTGTTTTAACCGAGGAAAACGATTCTAGTGTGCTTTTAATTTATGCAAATCGAAATTTAAACTCTATTATTTTTCATGAAGAAATTAAACAAGTAAAAGCTAATTATAAAGGTAGATTTAATGCAGAGCATATAATTTCTAGTTGCGATTCCTGTGGTGAAGGGTATCACAAAGGGCAAATTACTAATGGGCTCGTAAATGAAATTTTTACTAAGTATAATTTGGATTTTGGTAATTATGAATACATGATTTGTGGTCCAAATGGTTATATGGAAAAAGTAAAAGAGATTTTAAAATTAAATGGCATTACCAGAGAGCAAATTAAACTCGAGGTGTTTAAAGCGCCAACTGTAAAATTAACGGGAAAGGATTTGCTAAGCGATGTGGTTTTGAAATTAAACGGCGAAGAATATGATTTAAAAGTTAAAGGGAATAAATCTATACTTCAGCAAGCCTTGTCTGATAATGTTGTTTTGCCATATTCTTGCAGGTCGGGTATGTGTTCTACGTGCAAAGCTAAATGTGTAGAGGGTGAAGTTAAAATGATAGATGGTCATATAATGCCACAGGATGAAGTTTCGGCTGGAAATATTTTAACCTGTGTATCGTATCCATTAAGTGAAAAAGTGGTTATTGAATTTTAAAAAATTATAGTGCATGTTTAATGTAAGTCCGTTAAGAAAAAGACAAGTTATAGGGGGTTTAATAGGTTTGGTTGTAGGTGTTGCAGCCTTCTTTTTGTTAACCTTAGAATCTAACGAGTCTTATGTTTCTATTGGGCCAATGAATACTGGACATGAAACATTATCTTGTTATGCTTGTCATGCCGATGCAAAGGGTAGTTTGTTGCAACAAGTGCAGTCTAACACATCTCATGCCTTAGGATTTCGTGAAAAAGGCGTTGATTTTGGAACACAGGACGTAACGGCTAATAACTGTTTAGAGTGTCATGATAGGCCAAACGATAGGCATCCAATTTATCGTTTTTCAGAACCGCGCTTTAGCGATGCAATTCAAAATATAGATGCAACTACTTGTGTAACCTGTCACTCAGAACATCATGGAGAGCGCATTACACTCGATAAAATAAACTATTGTATGAATTGTCATCAAGATTTAGCAGTAGAAAATGATCCTTTAGATGTGTCTCATAAAGATTTAATCGCTAAAAAGCAATGGACAACGTGTATTCAATGTCATGATTTTCATGGAAATCATCGTTACGAAGTGGCTTCTAAAATGAAAGACACAATAGCATTAAAAGCTATAAGTTCTTATTTAAAAGGTGGAGTCGATCCGTATGGAACCGATAAAAAATATAGCGCACTTTCTCAAGAAGAATGGTTGAAAAAATAATCATTTTTTAAACTTTCCTTATTCCCTTCAGCGAGCTTAAACAATTATTAGTTATTGGTTTATTTATAGGTCATTGTTAATGGGTTTGAGTCGTTTTCTGTAATCTTAAGTGTTTGTTTTCTACGTATTTTTTAAAAAATTAAGTAAGTTTTAAGTGTTTTTATAAGTAATTTTTTAAAACTCTTTCTGCATAGCGATGCGTTTATCTTCTTGTTAAATAAGGGTTTGTGATAAAAACATGTTTTTTAGCAGGTTATTAGCTGTATAAAAAGCGGTTATTACATGGTCAATTGCATACGTAGTTTCTAGTTCTAAGTATATATTTGTTGAAAATAAGTATTCATACTTAGATAACTATAAAAACTAGAATAATAATGAAATCACAATTAATTAAATTAACAAGTCTTGCTGCACTATCGTTAGTTATGTTTGCCTGTGGAGGTAAAGATTCTAAAAAAGAGGCAAAAGCAGTGGCGGCTGTAGCTGAAACTTCTAAAACTAAAACATTAGAAATTGAAAAACCACAATTAACATTCGGTTTTATTAAATTAACAGATATGGCGCCTTTAGCCATTGCTAAAGAAAAAGGATTTTTTGAAGATGAAGGTTTATTTGTTTCTGTTGAAGCGCAATCGAACTGGAAAAACGTATTAGACCGTGTAATTGATGGACAATTAGATGGTTCGCATATGTTAGCAGGTCAGCCAATTGCTGCTGGTGCAGGTTTTGGTCGTCAAGCAGATTTAGTTACACCATTCTCTATGGATTTAAATGGTAATGGTATTACAGTATCTAACGATGTTTGGAGCAAAATGAAGCCAAATGTACCAACAGGAGAAGATGGAAAACCAGTGCACCCAATAAAAGCCGAAGCTTTAAAGCCAGTAATTGCTGATTATAAAAATTCAGGTAAAGCATTTAAAATGGGTATGGTATTCCCAGTTTCCACACACAACTACGAAATTCGTTATTGGTTAGCTGCTGCTGGAATTCACCCAGGAATGTATACTGCTGAAAATGTACAAGGGCAAATTGATGCCGAAGTTTTACTTTCTGTAACACCACCACCACAAATGCCAGCAACTTTAGAGGCGGGAACAATTTACGGGTATTGTGTAGGAGAGCCATGGAACCAACAAGCTGTATTTAAAGGTATTGGTGTGCCGGTAACAACAAACTACGATATCTGGAAAAACAACCCAGAAAAGGTGTTTGTAATGACAAAAAAGTTTGTTGAAGAAAATCCTAACACTGCAATTGCGGTAACTAAAGCATTAATTCGTGCTGGAAAGTGGTTAGACGAGCCAGGAAACAGAGCTGAAGCCGTAAAAATATTATCAATGTCTCAATACGTAGGTGCAGACGAAGCGGTATTAGCAAACTCTATGACAGGTACTTTCGAGTTTGAAAAAGGTGATAAGCGCGAAATGCCAGACTTTAATGTATTCTACAAATACAATGCAACATATCCATTCTATTCGGATGGTATTTGGTTCTTAACTCAAATGAGACGTTGGGGACAAATTCCAGAAGCAAAACCAGCAGAATGGTATGCAGAAACTATTAAAGATATTTACAGACCAGATATCTGGAAAAAAGCAGCAGATCTTTTAGTTGAAGAAGGACATATTCCTGCTAGCGATGTGCCAACAACAGATGGTTATAAGCCAGCAACAACAGATTTTATAGATGGTAAAACATATGATGCTAAAGATCCAATAGCATACATAAACAGTTTCTCAATAGGAAATAAAGATAAAGCAGTGCAATAAGCTGTAAAAAAGTAAAGTGGTTTTATTGGTTTGTTATTCCTGATGAGGATTATCTCCAATATTTCAGGAATTACAAACTATAATAGTCACTTAATCTTTAATATTTATACTTAAACACAAACCAATAAAATTAGTAATCATGAGTCAAAGTTTAACATTAAATAAAATATCTAAGTTTATGGGATTAGGTTTTATATCTACCCTTAAAGATTTATTTTCCGGAAATTTAGGAAAACAAGACTATTTAAAGATTTTAAGGAAATTTATTGTTCCAATTTTATCTATATTTTTATTTATAGGAATATGGCATTTAGGAGCAAAAGCGTTATACAATAAGGAAGCCGAGTTTAAAATTGAAAAAGCTTTAACCGAACAAGGTCAGGCAGCAGCAGATGCTTTAAAAGCATGTATAGCTTCTGGAGATATTAGTTGCCAGCCAAATACTTTACCATCACCTTCACAGGTTTGGGCATCTTACAAATCGCTTTTAGATGATCACTTTTTAATTAGAGCAGATAAATTAGCATTTAAGGAAAAAACAGCAGCATTAAATGAAAAACGTGTTGCAGAAGGTAAAGATCCTATAGTTTATACAGGAAGGCCATCGTTTGTAGATCAAATTTTTAGAAGTTTAAAAACGGTATTTGCCGGTTTCTTTTTAGCCTTATTAATTGCAGTGCCTTTAGGAATATTTATAGGTTTAAGCCCAACGTTAAAAAGTGCTTTTAACTGGTTTATTCAAATATTTAAGCCTGTATCTCCAGTAGTTTGGTATTTATTAGTGTTCATGATTGTTAAAACTTTACTTATAGATTCTAGCGAAGATAGCTCGTTTACCATTTCGTTTATTAGTGTTGGGTTGTGTTCTATGTGGGCCACTTTAGTAAATACAGCAATGGGAGTATCTACGGTAGATAAAGATTATATAAATGTTGCAAAGGTTTTAAAATTAGGACCTTTTCAAAAAGTATTTAAAGTGGTTTTACCATCGTCGTTACCATTAATTTTTACAGGTTTAAAAATTACATTATCTGTAGCGTGGATGGTTTTAATTGCTATTGAGTTATTAGCACAAAGTCCTGGTTTAGGTTTATTTGTTTGGGAAGAGTTTCAAAATGGAGCTAACGATTCTAACGCCAAAATTATAGTTGCCATGTTTGTTATTGGTATTATAGGTTTCTTGTTAGATCGATTGATGTTGTTTATACAAAACACGGTGTCCTTCGATAAAACAGACGCAATTTAATTGTTGGTTTTATTGCAAACCGATAGTTAGTAATATAGTTTAAAATTTTGTAGAAATCTCGTGTTAGGGATTGAGGCGGCATCCTTTTTTATGTCAGTTCTAGTGTGCAGCGATAGCGAAACGCCAGAACCAATAAAAAAGATATAGCCGAAAGCCCGACCTGGAAGGGAACACCCAAAACTTAAATAAAATGGCATATTTAGAATTAAATAATATAAATAAAACATATGGTACTGGAGATAATGCTTCAGAGGTATTATCGAATATAAACCTAACCATAGAAGAAGGTGAGTTTGTGGCGATTGTTGGGTTTACTGGAAGTGGTAAAACAACTTTGGTAAACTTAATTAACGGACTTATTACGCCTACATCGGGCGAGGTGCTTTTTAAAGGACAAAAGGTTGAAGGTACTAGCCATGAGCGTGGTGTTATTTTTCAGAATTACTCCTTATTACCATGGTTAACTGTGGGGCAAAATGTATATGTGGCGGTTAAAGAGGCTTTTCCTAAAAAGAGCAAAAAGGAGTTACAAGAGTTGGTGGCCGAATATATTGAAATGGTAAGTTTAACACCAGCAATTAATAAACGTCCAAAAGAATTGTCGGGTGGTATGCGCCAGCGTGTATCGGTTGCAAGAGCTTTAGCTATGGATCCGGAAATGATTATTATGGATGAACCGCTAGGTGCGCTTGATGCCTTAACTCGTGGAAATTTACAAGACGAAATTTTAAATATTTGGAGCCGTAACAAGCGTACTGCCTTACTTATTACAAATGATGTAGATGAAGGTATTTATATGGCAGATCGCATTATTCCGTTACGTCCAGGGCCAAAAGCAACTTTGGGACCAGAATTTAAAATTGATATTGAAAGACCTCGCGACAAAACCGAGCTTAACGATAATGCTAATTTTAAAGAAACCAGAAACGCCATTATTGAATATTTAATGGATATAGGAGATTCTCGCAAAGCGGAAGCGAATGCACCTATTGAATTGCCAGATTTACAACCAAAAAGCTTTGTAGGACGTTTTTAAAACCTTGAAATTATGATAACTCAAACACAAAATATAACAGAAAATGGCATTATTTTTCCTTCGGAAGATGTGATGCTAGATTTAAAAGATTTAAAGAAAGTTTACCCAACGCCAAAAGGTGATTATGTGGTGCTAGAAAACTTAAATCTACAAATTAAAAAGGAAGAGTTTGTTACTATAATTGGGCATTCAGGATGTGGTAAAACAACTATGCTTTCCATGATAGCAGGTTTAAACGAAATTTCTGGTGGTAATATTTCGGTTTTAGGAAACCATATTAAAGGTCCAGGTCCAGATCGTGGTGTTATTTTCCAAGCGCCAAGTTTAATGCCTTGGATGACGGCCTTACAAAACGTGCTTTTAGGTGTAAACCAAGTGTTTCCTCATGCTACCAAATCACAACGAAACGATATAGCTAAATATTATTTACAAAAAGTAGGTTTAGAAGATGCTTTTAATAAGCGTGCCAGCGAACTTTCTCAAGGTATGCAGCAGCGTGTTGGTATTGCCAGAGCATTTGCTATAAAGCCAAAAGTATTGCTTTTAGATGAGCCTTTTGGAATGCTAGATTCTTTAACTCGTGGCGAATTACAAGATATTTTAATTGAAATCTGGAATAAAGAAAAAATTACTGCCGTAATGATTACGCACGATGTAGATGAAGCTATTTTCCTTGCCGATAGAGTGGTAATGATGACTAGCGGTCCTCGTGCAAAAATTGGAGATGTTTTAAGTATTGATTTTGAACGCCCAAGAACACGTAAAGCAGTTTTAGAACACGACGATTATTACAAATACCGCAAACATTTAATTGACTTTTTAGAGCATTAAAAAACTAACAAAAAAATATAAACTAACACAAAACGTAAAATAATCAAAAAATGAAAAAACAAATAATTACTCTAGGACTATTATTTTTAGGTTGCTTGCAAGTAGCTAATGCACAATTTACCTTAGATGGTGAATTTAGACCACGTACCGAATACCGTCATGGTTTTGGAAGCTTAATTGCAGATGAAGCAGAACCTGGTTACGGGATTTCAACAAGAATTAGATTAAATTCTGGTTTTAAAACTGAAAAATATAAGGTATTTATTAGTTTACAAGATGTAATGGTTTGGGGAGAAAATCGCCAAATTTTACCTTACGACCAAAATAATTCATTTGGTGTTTTTCAAGCTTGGGGTGAATTGCAATTAGGAGGCGGATGGTCTACTAAATTAGGTCGCCAAGTTTTATCGTACGACGACCAACGTATACTTGGTGGTTTAGATTGGGCGCAACAAGGGCGTAACCACGATGCTGCTTTAATTAAGTATGCAAAAGATAGTTTTAAGCTTGATCTTGCTTTAGCATTTAATCAAGATTATAGCAATCCAACAGGGTTTGTGTCTTCTGGTACAGAATATAACACAACAGGTTTTTTCTCTTATAAAACCATGCAAATGTTACACTTAAGCAAAGCTTGGGATAAATTTTCAGGTAGCTTATTGCTTATGAATAATGGGTTTCAAGAATATGAAGATGATGGTGTAACAGGAGATGGTACAAGTAGTTTATTAACACTTGGTACGCACTTAAAATATAAAGCTGGTAAACTTGGTTTAGCTGCAAACGCTTATATTCAAACAGGTGACAGACAAAATGAAGTTGCTGTAAAAGGCGCATACGATGTAAGTTTAGATGCAACTTTTAAAGCTTCAGATAAAGTAACTTTAGGTGCTGGTGTAGAAATTATTAGTGGTAATGATGCAGATGCTGGAGAAACTGGTGCATTTTTCCCATTATATGGTACAAACCACAAGTTTAATGGGTTTATGGATTATTTTTATGTAGGTAATCATGCTAACTCAATTGGTTTAGTAGATATCCATGCTAGTGCAAACTTTAATTTAGGAAAAGGATCTAGCTTATTAGTAAAAGTTTTAAACTTTAGCGGTGAGCAAGAAATTACAGAAGGTGAAAAAGCTTTAGGTACAGAGTTAGATATTGTTTTTAAAAAGGCGTTTAAAGGTTATGCTTTAGTAGCAGGATATTCACAAATGTTTGCTGCCGATGGTATGTACGATTTAAAAGGTATTACAGAAGATGCTGCTGCAGGTGGACAAAACTGGGCTTGGGCTATGCTAGTTATAAAACCTAAGTTTTTAAACTAAGCGATAAAATTTTTGGTGGTTAACTTTTTTATTAAAGTTAATTTTATTGGTGAAAAAAAGGATCTCAACTTGAGGTCCTTTTTTGGTTTGAAATTGTTTTAAAAAAGGGTTCAAATCAAAATGAAGAGAACCCTGTTATTTTATTACTTTAATATTTTTAATGCAGCGCTACTAGATCACCACTAGCATCTTTTGTAGGTAAATCTGATTTACCCATAAGGTAAATATCAACCTGTCTTGCAGCTTCTCTACCTTCAGAAATTGCCCAAACAATCAACGATTGCCCGCGACGCATATCGCCAGCAGTAAAAATATTTGGAACATTTGTTTGATACTTGCCGTAATCTGCTTTGTAATTAGAACGAGCATCGGTTTTAATTCCTAATTTTTCGGCTAATGTACTTTCTGGTCCTGTAAAACCTAAAGCTAATAATGCTAAATCGCACGGCCAAGTTTTTTCGGTACCTTCTATTTCAATTAACTGTGGGCGTTGTCCTGGAACCATTTTCCATTCTACATTTACAGTTTTAAGAGCTGTAAGTTTACCATTTTCGTCTTTAACAAATTCCTTAGTGTTAATTAGCCAGTTACGCTCAACACCTTCTTGGTGAGAAGATGATGTTTTAAGCTGTAATGGCCAAAATGGCCAAGGCGTAGTTGGCGAACGGTGTCCCGGTGGTTTAGGCATAATTTCGAAATTGGTAACCGAATTTGCACCTTGACGGTTAGAGGTGCCAATACAATCCGAGCCGGTATCACCACCACCAATAACAATAACATCTTTACCTGTTGCTAGTACTTGGTTTTCTACTTTTTTACCAAAAACAACTTTAGTTTGTTGGGTTAAAAAGTCCATAGCTTGTACAACACCATCAGCATCGATACCTGGGGTTGGTAAGCTACGACGTTGGGTAGCGCCACCACATAAAACAACAGCATCAAAGGTTTTAAGTTCTTCGGTGTCGTAATTAACACCAACATGAACATTTGTTTTAAACGTAATTCCTTCGGCTTTTAAAATGGCTAAACGTCTATCTATAATTTCTTTTTCCATTTTAAAGTTAGGAATGCCGTAGCGTAATAATCCACCTATTTCATCATCACGTTCAAAAACAGTTACGGTATGTCCAGCACGGTTTAATTGTTGTGCGGTAGCTAAACCTGCAGGTCCAGAACCTACAACGGCAATAGTTTTGCCTGTTCTAGTTTTTGGAGGTTGAGGTTTAATCCATCCTTCTTTAAAGGCGCGTTCAACAATATTTTTTTCAATATTTTCAATAGAAATAGGGTCTTCTATAATGCCTAAAACACATGCTTTTTCGCATGGTGCAGGACATAAACGACCTGTAAATTCTGGGAAATTATTGGTTGAATGTAGTATCCAAGAGGCTTTTTGCCATTCACCTTGGTGAACCATATGGTTAAAGTCTGGTATTAAATTACCTAACGGACAACCGCTGTGGCAAAACGGAATACCACAATCCATGCAACGCGATCCTTGTTTCGTTATTTCTTCTTCACTTAAAGGGACTGTAAATTCTTTATAGTGTTTAACGCGTTCGTTAACGGGTTTATAAGTTTCGTCTTGTCTTTCAAATTCTTTAAATCCTGTTACTTTTCCCATCTTATTCAGCTATTTCTAATTCTTCAAACATTTCTTCTTCGGTTTCTAAGCGCTTCAATGCTTTTTTGTATTCGGTTGGCATTACTTTCACAAATTTCGATTGTGTCATATCCCAATTTTCAAGTAATTCTTTACCTAGGTTACTGTTGGTATAAAGCACATGTTTTTCGATTAATGTTTTTAATTCTTCGGCATCTTGGGATAACACTTCCTCGAATTCAATAGTTTCGGTGTTACATAAACCGTTTACAAATTTGTTGTCTGGATCGTAAACATAAGCAATACCACCACTCATGCCAGCTGCAAAGTTTCTTCCTGTTTTGCCTAGAACGACTACCTTTCCGCCTGTCATGTATTCACAACAGTGGTCACCAACACCTTCAACAACAGCGGTAGCTCCAGAGTTACGAACGGCGAAACGCTCACCAGCAATACCGTTTATAAAAGCTTGCCCATGTACTGCACCAAATAAACAAACGTTACCAATAATAATGTTATCTGCGGCAACAAAATCGGCACTAGCTGGTTTTTTAACAATTAGTTTTCCTCCCGATAAACCTTTTCCAAGGTAATCGTTGGTGTTTCCTTCTAATGTAAAGGTTAAACCATGAGCACCAAAGGCGCCAAAACTTTGTCCTGCAGAACCTTTAAAGTTAATATTCAAGGTGTCTTCAGGTAAGCCTAAATGACCGTAAATTTTCGATATTTCGTTACTTACAATAGCTCCAACCGTACGGTTTGTGTTTCTAATTGGATATTGAAGTGTCATTTTTTCTTTTCTATAAAGTGCACGGTGAGAATCTTTCAAGATGGTGAAATCTAAAACATTTTCTAACTCGTGGTCTTGTTTTTCGGTATTTTTAACTGTCATGTGCTTGTAAGCCGCTGGGCGATACAAAATGCTTGATAAATCTAACCCTTTAGCTTTATAGTGTTTAATAGCTCTGTTAGCATTAATTTTATGGGTTTGACCAACCATTTCTTCAACAGTTCTAAATCCTAATTGAGCCATAATACCACGTAATTCTTCAGCAATATAATAGAAGAAGTTAATAACGTGTTCTGGTGTGCCTTTAAAGTTTTTACGTAACTCTTTATCTTGAGTTGCAACGCCTACAGGGCAAGTATTTAGATGGCATTTACGCATCATAATACAACCTGAGGCTACAAGTGGTGCGGTTGCAAAACCAAACTCTTCAGCACCTAAAAGTGCAGCTATAGCTACATCGCGCCCTGTTTTTAATTGGCCATCACATTCAACAACAATTCTACTACGTAAATCGTTAAGCACTAAAGTTTGTTGTGCTTCGGATAAGCCAAGTTCCCAAGGTAAACCAGCATGTTTTAATGATGTTAAAGGCGAAGCACCTGTACCTCCGTCGTATCCAGAAATTAATACAACATCGGCTTTTGCTTTTGAAACCCCAGCGGCAATAGTGCCAACACCAACTTCAGAAACTAGTTTTACATTAATTCTAGCTTCGCGGTTTGCGTTTTTAAGGTCGTATATTAATTGCGCTAAATCTTCAATAGAATAAATATCATGATGTGGCGGCGGTGAAATTAAACCAACAAATGGTGTAGAGTTACGTGCGGAGGCAATCCATGGTAGTACTTTTTCTCCTGGAAGTTGACCACCTTCACCTGGTTTAGCACCTTGTGCCATTTTAATTTGAATTTCTTTGGCGTTTGTTAAGTAGTGTGATGTTACACCAAAACGACCAGAAGCCACTTGCTTAATCGCAGAGTTACGGCTGTCTCCATTCATATCTGGGTGAAATCGTTTTCTGTCTTCTCCGCCTTCACCAGAATTTGATTTTCCACCAATACGGTTCATGGCAATAGCTAAATTCTCATGAGCTTCACGAGAAATAGAACCATACGACATGGCACCAGTTTTAAAACGTTTAACAATATCGGTCCAAGGTTCTACTTCTTCAATAGGAATTGGATCTAAATTATCAAATTCAAACAACCCTCGAATAGTCATTAAGTTTTCGGCTTGTTCGTTTATAGCTTTAGAGTAAATATCGTAACTAGCTTGGTCGCTTAACCTAACGGCTTGTTGTAATTTTGCCACGGTTGTTGGGTTAAATAAGTGCCGTTCGCCATTTCTTCTCCAACGGTAATCGCCGCCAATATTTAAACTTAATCGTTTATCAATTTTGTTATCTGGATATGCTAATTTATACCGTTCGTTAATTTCTTTTTCAATTTCGTAAAGCCCTATACCTTCAATTCTTGAGGCTGTATATGGGAAATATTTTTCAACGAAAGCAGAATTGAAGCCAACAATTTCGAATATTTGAGAACCACGATAAGAGTGTAGGGTCGAGATTCCTATTTTATTCATGATTTTTAAGATTCCTTTTCCTATGGCTTTATTAAAGTTTTCAACCGCTTTATCTTCGTCTATATTTTTAATGAAGCCTTCTTTAACTTGCATTCGAATAATTTCGTTTACCATATAAGGGTTAATGGCGCTAGCTCCATATCCAAATAATGTTGCGAAATGATGTGGCTCACGAGGTTCTGCAGATTCAATAATAATATCGAAATAAGAACGCTTACGTAAACGGTTCATTTGATGGTTTACATAACTACAAGCTAAAAGTGCAGGAATAGGCGCGAATTCTTGATTTACACCTCTATCGGAAAGGATAATGATATTTGTCCCTCTATCTAGAGCTTTTTCAACTTGTACAATAATGTAATCAAGAGCGTCTTCAAGCCCGTTTAAACCTTGTGCTTTAGGATAAAGCATATGTATAGTTTCGGCTTTAAAGCTTTCAATGTCAATGGTTCTGATTTTTTCTAAATCGGCATTAGAAATTACTGGGTTTTGTATGCGTAGTTTTCTACATTGACGTTCTGTAATGCTAAAAATATTGCGGTCTTTACCGAGATTTAAACTAATATCGGTTACAATCTCTTCGCGAATACCATCTAATGGTGGGTTGGTTACCTGTGCGAATAATTGTTTAAAATAGTTTGATATAAGTTGAGGTCTATCAGAAAGTACTGCTAAAGGTGTATCAATTCCCATTGAACCAAGAGCTTCTTTGCCAACAATAGCCATTGGGGTAATTACTTCTTGAATATCTTCGAAGGTGTAATTAAATAAACGTTGTCTTGTTTTTATGTCAATAGTTTCAATTGGGCAAGTTTCGTTGGTGTAAGGTACATCTCGCAAATGCAGGCGTGTTTTGTCTAGCCATTCTTTGTAAGGGCGTTCTGAAACTATTTTACTTTTAATTTCTTCATCACTAATTATACGGCCTTCATTCATATCAACCAAGAACATTTTTCCCGGTTCTAATCTTCCGTGTTCTTTAATATCGGATGCTTCAACGTCTACAACTCCAACTTCCGAAGACATGATTAGTTTTCCACTTTTGGTAACGGTATACCTCGAAGGTCTTAAACCGTTTCTGTCTAATAGAGCACCAATATAATCGCCATCTGTAAATGGTACTGAAGCTGGACCGTCCCAAGGTTCCATAATACAGCCGTTATATTCGTAAAATGCTTTGCGATCTTCAGACATGGTTTTGTGTTTTTCCCATGCTTCAGGAATCATCATCATCATAATTTCTGGTAGAGAACGACCGGTATGCGTTAATAATTCAACTACCATATCCATAGATGCCGAATCGGACTTTCCTGGTAAAATTATAGGGAAAAGTTTGTGTATTTGTGGTCCAAAAACATCACTTTTCATAATTTCTTCACGAACACGCATTCTACTTACGTTTCCTCTAAGGGTATTAATTTCACCGTTTTGACACATAAAACGGAATGGTTGAGCCAATTCCCAGGTAGGCATAGTGTTGGTAGAAAAACGTTGGTGTACTAAAGCAAGTCTGGTAACTAAGTCTATTTGCTGTAAATCGGTATAGTATGGGCCAATGTCTTTTGGCATAATTATACCTTTGTAAATTAGTGTGGTAGTGGATAAACTTGGAATGTGAAAGTAAGCACTTTCCGAAATTTTTGATTTTCTTATAGTATGTTCAGCTATCTTTCTAGCCGCGTATAATTTAGCTTTAAATGTAGCTTCGTCTATAGCTTCATTTTTACCAATAAAAAGTTGTTCTATAATAGGTTCTGAAGCGCGAGCAATTTCACCTAATTGAGAAGAGTCAACAGGAACTTTACGCCATCCTAAAATAGAAAGTCCTTGTTCGGCAATTTCTTGTTCTAAAATGTTCTTGCAGAAAATATGTTGATTGTCGTTTTGTGGTAAAAAAATCATACCAACAGCGTACTCTCTAAAAGCGGGTAAACTAAAATCGCAAACACGAGTAAAATATTCGTGAGGAATGTCAATTAAAAGTCCGGCGCCATCACCAGTTTTTCCATCGGAGCTCACGCCTCCTCTGTGTTGTAATTTTACTAGGATTTCTAAGGCATCATGAATAATTTGGTTGGTCTTTTCTCCCTTTAAATTACAAATAAAACCTGCGCCACAATTTTCGTGTTCAAATTCGGGCGAATATAGTCCTTGTTTCTCCAGCATAGTCAGCAAATTTTGGATTAAAAAATAGAGTTGAATAGCTAAGATAGTTACAAGATATTAAATGGCAATAATGGGTGTTTCATTATTTCGATTTTTAAGGCGAAGTGAAGTTAAAAATAATTATCTGCTAATATATAAGGTGTTTTTTATTAAATATGCAATCATGGTTTTGTTAATAATAAATAGGGATAAGTGTTATTATGATAAAAAAGCAATAATTAAATAGCTATTATGATAGTATTTTTTGCGAAAAATTAGCAAAAACTCAATTTTAAGGTTTGTTAAAAAATCAAAAAATCAAAAAAAATCCAAAATACCTCTAAAAAAATAGGGTTAAAATTAGAATATTGATAAAAGTATCGGAAATACCCCTATTTTTTATGGGGGTTATAACTTTTTAGCATAGATTTACCTCACTCTTAAGAAAAAATTAACTAATAATTAAAACTAAAAATGAAAACAATTATGAAAAAAATTTTAACACTTTCATTGCTTTTTGTAGCGGCTCTAGGTTTTGCACAGGAAGAGGAAACTAGTAAACTTAGTATCAGCGGTAGTGTAGATGCATATTACCAAACCTATTTAACGGCACCAGATAATGAAGGTGTAAGTTTTGGAACTGCTTTTGCTGGTAAATCTGGTTTTGCTCTAGGTATGGCTAACTTAATTGTGAGCTATGAAGGTGAAAAAGCAGGTGCTGTGTTAGACCTAGTTACTGGTCCAAGAGGTGCAGGTGCTACTTTTAATTCAGATATCGTTGACGGAATCGTTAATCAAGCTTATGTTTACTGGAATGTCTCAGAAGGTACCACTTTAACTTTTGGTAGATGGAATACCTTTTTAGGATACGAGGTAATTGCTCCAGCTGCAAACTTCAACTATAGCTGTTCTTATTTATTCTCTAGTGGACCATTCTCACATATGGGTTTAAAAGCTGATTTTGCTTTATCTGATGATGTTAGCTTAATGTTAGCTGTAACTAATCCATGGGATACTAATGATGTTTCTATGACTGGTGAGTATGCTTTAGGTGCTCAGTTAGGATTTTATGGTCAATACTTAAACTTATACTACGATAGTGGTAAAAACGACGGTTTAGGTTTCGAAATCGATTATACTGGTGGTTTCGATGTATCCGATTCTTTCTTCTTAGGAATCAATGCTGCTTATAATGATAACAGTGAAATAGGTGGAGGGTTTTATGGAGCTGCTCTATATCCTCAGTTAGCAACTTCTGATAGTTTTTCTATTGGTTTAAGAGGTGAATATTTCGCAATCCATGGTGATGGTGACGATTTACCAAGCGTTTTCGCAACTACTTTAACAGGAAGTTATACTGTTGATAACTTAATTATTAAGCCAGAAGTTAGACTTGATGCATTAACTAATGTTGATAGCGGAGAATTTTATGGAAAATTCTTAGATAACGATGGTATGCCTAGCGAGAGCTTAGCTGCATTTACTTTAGCTGCAATTTATTCTTTCTAACTCAAACATATTAAACCCATACCCGTTTTTTATAAACGGGTTATGGCGTTTAAGAATTAAATTTTACTAACCATTAAATAAATAAATTATGTCAATGTTAAACATTCCTTTATTTTTTCAAGATACCGCTGCTGTAGAAGGCGATATGGGTATGCTTTGGATGTTACTATCCGGTATTCTTGTTTTCTTTATGCAAGCTGGCTTTACATTAGTTGAATCTGGTATGACTCGTTCTAAAAATGCGGTAAATATCGCTATGAAAAACTTTTTAGATATTTGTGTAGGTTCAATTACCTTCTGGCTTATTGGTTACTCTCTAATGTATGGTGATACCTCAAACGGATGGTTCTTCTGGGGCGGATTTATGCAAGGTGAAGGTGCCGATTTGTTCTTTCAAACTATGTTTGCAGCAACTGCAGCAACAATTGTATCGGGAGCTATTGCAGGTAGAACAAAATATACAACTTATATCATTTTTTCAGTATTAATGACTGCTGTTATTTATCCAATTTCTGGAGGATGGCAATGGCAAGGAGATGGTTGGTTAACTAATTTAGGTTTTATCGATTTTGCTGGTTCTTCAATTGTACACTCTGTTGGTGGATGGGCTGCATTAGTAGCTGCATTTATGGTAGGACCACGAATTGGAAAATACGTAGATGGTAAAGTAATGCCTATTCCAGGACACAATCAAATATTAGCTACTTTAGGTGTATTTATCCTTTGGTTAGGATGGTTTGGTTTTAATGGTGGTTCTCAATTAGCTTGGGGTGGCGATGATGCTACTGGAGCTTCAACTGTTGTTTTAATTACAAACTTAGCTGCTGCTGCAGGTGGTTTAGGTGCTTTGATTACTACTTGGATTTGGTATGGTAAGCCAAACTTAGCACAATCTTTAAATGGTGCTTTAGCTGGTTTAGTTAGTATCACTGCTGGTTGTGGTAATATGACTGCTGTTGGCGCTTTACTTGCTGGTTTAATAGGTGGTGTAATTGTAGTATTCTCAATAGAATTTATAGAGAAAAAACTTAAAATTGACGATGCTATTGGAGCGGTTTCTGTACATGGTGTGTGCGGTGCTTGGGGTACTTTAGTAATTGGTCTTTGGGGTGTAGATGGTGATACTGGTATTGGTTTATTCAATGGTGGTGGAGCTGCACAACTTGGTTCTCAAGCTATAGGTGTTCTAGCTTATGCAGTATGGGCAATTGTTTTATCTGCAATAGTACTAGGTATTTTAAAAGCTACTTTAGGATTACGTGTTACTGAAGAAGAAGAAATTAAAGGTCTTGATATTTCTGAGCACGGTTCTATCGCTTACCCAGGAAAAAGAGTTAGAGAATACGAAGAATAGTAGAATAATCCCTTTAAATAATTTACATAAAAAGATGCCTTATTTTAAGGCATCTTTTGTTATTTATATAATTGTTTAAATATTTCATATCTTGAGTGTGATCTTTTTTAAAATTTCATATTAATTATATAAATTGATAGACTAAATAAAAATTTTTAAGAACTAATTATGAAAAAAATTGAAGCAATTATTCGCAAATCCAAATATCGCGCGGTAAAAGAAGCCTTGCACGAAGTTGGTGTAAATTTCTTTTCCTATTGGGATGTTACTGGGTTGGGAAATGAAAAAGAAGGGCATGTTTATCGTGGAGTGACATATAGTACAAGCGATATTCAACGAAGATATTTGTCCATTGTAGTTAATGATGATTTTGCTGAGGCAACGGTCCAAGCAATCTTAAATTCTGGTGCAACCGGAGAAGTTGGAGACGGTAAAATTTTTGTATCGCAAATAGAAGAATGTTACCGAATTCGAACGGGTGAAAAAGGAGGAGATACTATAAAATAATTCAACAAAAATTAATTAACTAAAATGGAAATATTTACAACAAATAATGTATGGATGATGATCTGTACAGCACTAGTGTTTTTCATGCATATGGGGTTTGCCTTGCTTGAAATAGGTTTAACTAGGCAAAAAAATACGATAAACATACTGTTTAAAAATATATTTATAATTACTGTAGGCTTGCTTCTGTATTGTTTGGTAGGTTTTAATTTAATGTATCCTGGAGAATTTAATGGTTTTATTGGTTTTGCTGGTTTTGGTCTAGACGCGCCGTTAACAGATCAAGGATCACTCGATTTAAGTTATAATGAAGGTTACACTTATTGGACAGACTTCTTATTTCAAGGCATGTTCGCGGCTACTGCGGCAACCATAGTTTCTGGAGCGGTTGCAGAGCGTATGAAAATTGGTCCATTTATGATTTTTACGCTCGTTTATGTAGGTTTAGTATACCCAATTGTAGGATCTTGGCAATGGGGTGGTGGGTTTTTATCTACATTTACAATTGGAGAAACCGAAGGTTTTTACGATTTTGCAGGTTCTACGTTGGTGCATTCTGTTGGTGGTTGGGCTGCAGTAATTGCAGTTTGGTTATTAGGTTCAAGAATAGGCAAGTTTAATAAATTTGGCAAGCCAGAGGCTATACCAGGTCACAATATCCCTTTAGCCACTGGTGGTGTCTTAATTTTATGGTTAGGATGGTTTGGGTTTAACGGAGGTTCGGTACTTTCTGCAGATCCAGAATTAACATCTTTAGTACTTGTAACAACATGTTTGGCAGCAGCAGCAGGAGGTATAGTTTCTATGTTAATATCAACAATTATGTATAAAAATTTAGATTTGACGATGTTCTTAAATGGAATTTTGGGTGGTTTAGTTGGAATTACTGCGGGTGCAGACCAAATGAGCCCAATAGATGCTATTTTAATTGGTGGTATTGCTGGGGCCTTAATTGTATTTGCTGTAAGTTTAATAGATAAATTGAAATTAGATGATCCTGTTGGTGCTATTGCAGTACATTTAGCCTGTGGTATATGGGGAACAGTAGCAGTTGGTATTTTTGGAGCTAAAGCAGGGGTCGATCAGTTTTTAATTCAATTAATAGGCGTAGGTTCGTATGCTGTATTTTGTGTTGTAAGTGCTTTTATAATTATTTTCACTTTAAAGAAAACCGTTGGAATTAGAGTTTCCGAAAAGGAAGAACTTGAAGGTTTAGACGCGCATGAACATGGTATGGATGCCTATCCAGATTTTAGATTGAATGAGCATTAATAAAAATGTACATTTTAATAAAATAATAGGAATAATTAAACTAAAAAAGGATGTAAATTTTTTAATTTACATCCTTTTTTAGTTTATTAAAAGATAATATTTATGCTGAATTTCTACTCGCGTTAATATTTCCAAATAAGGAGCGTGTTACTATTTTCTCAAATACCTTACGTTCTTCATTGTCGGCAGGAACACCTTCTCTATCGAAATTTTGAATCTTTTTTAAAGCATATTGCTGTATTGTTAATAACGGCAATACAATAGATTCTCTAACTTGAATAGAAGCTTTCCCAGCGGGCTCATTTTCCATTAGTTCAGTGTATCCTGTTAGTTTTAATAGTAAACGTTTTGTTGTTAAATATTCTTCATGTATAATATTCCAAAAGGCACCAAATTCTTCGTCTTTAGACATGTATTTAGTTAAATCGAAGAACGATTTGGTTAAAGACATCATACTGTTTTCTAGTAATGTTTTAAAGAATTTAGAATTTTTATAAAGCTGTTCTACTTTATAAAATTCTCCGCTATCTTCATATTTTTTTAAGGCTGTACCAACACCGTAAAAACCAGGGACATTTTGTTTTAATTGACTCCAAGATCCAACAAAAGGGATGGCTCTTAAATCTGAGAAAACTAATTTATCTGATTTTCCACGTTTTGATGGTCTGCTTCCAATATTAGTTTTGGCGTAATACTTTAAAGTACTCATACGTTCTAAATATGGAATAAACATTGGATGGCTTTTAAAATTTTTATAGGTTTGGTAGCTAGTTTCAGCTAAATCATCCATAACTACGGTATCTTCTTTTGATAAGCTGTTGTCTCCACCAATTCTATTTTTAATTCCAGAAGTTATTAGCTGTTCTAGGTTGTAGCGCGAAGAATCTAAAGTACCAAAATTAGAGCTAATAGTTTGCCCTTGTATGGTAATTTGTACTTCTTTGTCTTCAATTGTAGGGCCTAAAGATGAGTAAAAATTATGTGTCTTACCGCCACCACGTGCTGGTGGTCCGCCACGGCCATCAAAAAATATAGCCGTAATATCGTATTTTCTAGACATTTCTGTTAGCAGTTCTTTGGCTTTATAGATTCCCCAGTTTGCCATTAAATAACCACCGTCTTTTGTTCCATCGGAGAACCCTAGCATTATAGTTTGTTTGCTTCCTCTTGCTCGTAAATGTGCCATGTAGGCTTCGTTGGTGTACAATTGTTCCATTACTTTTGGTGCATTTTCAAGATCTGGAATCGTCTCGAAAAGTGGTGCAACATCTACGGTTAATTCTTCTTTAAAACCAACCATTTTTAGCATAGCAAATAATTGCATTACGTTTAGTGCGGTTTGGTTATTACTAATTATATAACGGTTTGCACCACGTTCACCATTGGTTTGTTGTATGTTTTTTATTATTGAAATAGTTTTTAGAGTATTTCTTACCATTTCGTCTTCAAAAGTATCTAAATCGTGAACATGATCGTTGGCTTTTGACAGAATTTCAATTTGTTCAGCTTCAGATAAATCGTGATAATTATTTGGGAAGGATGAGTTTCCTTTTTCAATTAAATGATCGATTACAGTTGTAAATACCGAATGGTGAATGCGACTATCTTGACGAATATCTAAGGTTGCAAAATGGTATCCAAATAAATGTACTCGATTAATTAAATCGTTTATTTCATTAACGTATAACGATTGATGCTCGCTTACCACAATATCTCTAATACTTAGTAACTCGCGGATAAACTCTTTTGCTGTTAGGGTTTCACTTGTTATTTGGTTTATACTATAATTATACATTATAGTTTCAAGTTTAATAACACGTTCTTCAACACCTCTAAAAGTTAATTTTCGTCTTAAATCTTTTAAATCACTGTAATATTTCTTTAAAATAGCTTGCTTAAGTTTAGCTGCTACTTTAAGCGTGGTATCTGGTTTAACAAAAGGGTTGCCATCACGGTCGCCACCTGGCCAAAAACCAATGTTTATAATTTCGTTATGTCTTTTGCTATCGTCGTAAATATTTTGTTGTATATAGTTGTAAATGTCTCCAAACGATTTATAAAAGACATTTTCTAAATACCAAATTAAGCTTTTCGCTTCTTGATATGGCGAAGGTTTTTCTCGTTTAAAAAACGGGGTTTTTCCTAATTGTCCAAAAAGGTTGTTAATTTTATTTAAATCGTTATCTTTTATGGCTTCGGTTAAATCTGTAATAATTCCTAAGACTGACCCTGGATAGAATTGGGTAGGGTGTGCTGTTAAAACAATACGCACTTTAAACTCTTCAAGATAATCTTTGAGTTCTTCTAGTTTATTTTCGGAAGCTGCAGCTTCTTTTAAATTTCGTAATGTCCCAATACCTTCCATATTGTTTACCGTTGGGAAAGCGGCATCTTCAATCGCATCGAAAAGTACAACTTGGCGTTCTATATATTGTATAAAACGAAACAGTAAATTTATTTGACTTTCTTCACTTCGACGTGCTTGGTATTTTTTAAAAAAAGTTTCTACAATAGTTGTTGGGTCATCACCTTGTTTAAACCCTTTTTCACAAGTTTCGTGAAATAAAGGTAAAAGGACGCCGGTTTTTGTAACAGCATCGAATGGTAATGTCATAAATATACTATTGTATATTTGGTATTTTGATAAAACACTTTGTTTAAATCGGATTAATTTTGGCTCTACAGACATATGTTCTTTTTCTATTGAGAATGAAACATAAAAATACTAAACCAAAAATTAAACTACGAACGAAATCTTAAGTTTTATTGATATTTTTAATTAATTAACGCTTAATTTTATTTTGTTAAATAAATAGCGATTTTATTTATTAGAAGTTGAAACAGGCCTGATTTTGTTCTGTATTAGGATTAAATGATTTTTAGTTTTGTGTTGTCTTTTGCACGTTGGCCGTTGGGAATTTTAGCGTTTTTAGATATGGTTTTTTAAATGGCGATTGCTAGTTTTCGAGAAAACAAACTTCGTGATAAAATAAATTAATAGTAAATATTTTTGCATTAACAACCGCAAATTTAAACTAAATATTAGTTTTTATTTTTTTTGTTTAAACTAGTAAAAAAAGAGTTTGTTTTATAATAATAAAATTAAGTAGTTTTGATCTTATTAAATAATTTGAAGCACAAAGTAGTTCTTTTTACCACGTTGAAGCAGTATAAATTTCTTGTTTATTAAGTCTGCATTTGTAAGTGTATAGTCGTCTTTTACTTTTTCTTTATTAACAGAAATTGAATTTTCTTTTAAAGCACGACGCGCCTCGCTATTAGATTTTAAGAAGTTACCTTTTTCGGCTAAAGCGGCAATCATGTCTAAACCGTTTTCAATATCTTCCTTGTTAATTTGTGTAAGTGGTACGCCATCAAAAACATCTAAAAAGGTTTGTTCGTTTAGGGCTTTTAAGTCTTCAGAAGTCGATTTACCAAATAAAATATTACTGGCTTTTACGGCATTGTCTAAATCTTCTTTAGAGTGCACCATTGTGGTAATTTCTTCGGCTAAACGTTTTTGCAAAACACGTAAATGCGGTGCTTGTTGGTGCTCTTCAATTAAAGCAGTAATGTCGTCTTTACTTAAAAAGGTAAATATTTTGATGTATTTCTCGGCATCAATATCGCTTGTATTAAGCCAATATTGGTAAAATTTGTAAGGCGAAGTGCGGTTAGCATCTAACCAAATGTTGCCGCCTTCGGTTTTTCCAAATTTAGTACCATCTGCTTTTGTAATAAGTGGCCAAGTTAAGGCGTAACCTTTACCACTATCAATACGTCTTATTAATTCTGTTCCGGTCGTGATATTTCCCCATTGGTCGCTACCACCCATTTGTAAAGTACACTGTTTTTCGCGGTAAAGTTGTAAAAAATCGAAACCTTGAACTAGTTGGTACGTAAACTCGGTAAAACTCATACCAACAGAAGCTTCAGACGATAATCGTTTTTTTACCGAATCTTTAGCCATCATATAGTTTACAGTAATATGTTTACCAACATCGCGAATAAATTCTAAAAACGAAAAGTTTTTCATCCAATCGTAATTATTCACAATTAAAGCAGCGTTTTCAGCATCGCTATCAAAATCTAAAAAACGAGATAATTGTTCTTTAATAGCATCTTGGTTATGTCTTAAAGTCGCTTCGTCTAATAAATTACGTTCGGCCGATTTTCCCGAAGGATCGCCAATCATGCCAGTGGCACCGCCAACAAGCGCAACAGGTTTGTGTCCAGCTAATTGAAAATGTTTTAAGCCCATAACACCAACCAAATGGCCAATGTGTAAAGAATCTGCAGTAGGATCTATGCCAACATACGCCATTCGCATAGCTTCCATTAAATGTTCTTCGGTGTTTGGCATAATGTCTTGTATCATGCCTCTCCAAGTTAATTCCTCAACAAAATTCTTTATCATGTTCTCCAATTTTTTAAAACTACCGCAAATATAAAAATACGCTTATAATTACACTTCAATTCTTAATAATTCTTTACATTCGTTATATGATTTTAGTAACAGGAGGAACCGGTTTAGTAGGTGCGCATTTACTTTTTACCTTGGTAAATAATAACCAAAAAGTGCGTGCTATTTACAGAAACGAACGTAAGTTTAGTAATGTAAAAAGCGTGTTTTCTTGTTATACAAATGATGTAGATGCGTTATTTAATAAAATTGAATGGGTTGAAGCTAATATTTTAGATATTCCAACCTTATCTGAAGCTTTTATAAATGTAACTTATGTTTACCATTGTGCTGCGTTTGTAAGTTTTGAGCCTAATAAATACGATGTTTTAAAGAAAACGAATATTGAAGGTACCGCTAACGTTGTAAATTTAGCTTTACAGTACAATATTAAAAAACTGTGCTATGTTAGTTCTATTGCTACTTTGGGCGACGAACTAAATAATAAACCAATTACCGAAGCTACAATTTACAATCCTGAAAGCGATAACAGCGTTTATGCTATTACCAAATATGGTGGCGAAATGGAAGTTTGGCGTGCAACCCAAGAAGGTTTAAATGCGGTAATTGTAAACCCCGGTTTAATTTTAGGTCCTGGAATTTGGCGTTACGGCACAGGTAATTTTTTTAAACGTGCCCAAAAAGGAATTTCGCATATTACTTCTGGAACCGTTGGAATTGTTTCGGTTAACGATGTAGTTGCTGTAATGATACAGTTAATGGAACGTAATATTACGGATGAACGTTTTATTTTAGTTGCCGAAAATTGGACTTATAAAAAGCTGTTACAAACTTTGGCCAAATCGGTTAATGGGAAAGTTCCAAAAACTATGGCGAAACCATGGCTTTTAAATTTAGCTTGGCGTTTCGATTGGGTTTTTAGTAAAATTACTGGTAAACGTAGGCACTTAACAAAACATTTAGTAGAATCGTTAACAACAGAAACGTATTATAGCAGCGATAAAATAAAGGAAGCTATTAATTACGAGTTTACTTCGGTTAGCGAAACCATTAGCAAAATTGGAGCTATTTACTTGAAGCAGGCGTAATTAATTTAACCTTGTCGGGATTTGGTCTTAAATCTTTCTTAAGTTTAGCGCTTAAAATGGAATCTTTATTTAGTGTAGTTTTCGATTTGTCTACTTTTTCTGAAAATGCAATAGAATCTTTAGTTGCTTGAATAGCAATTATAGAATCTTCCTCTTTTTTAGTGGCATTCTTCCATTCTGCAGCTTCTTGTTTTTTAAAGGCTTCTTTTAACGCTTCAAGACTATCTTTTACTTTTTCGTAAATAGCCTTGTATTCTTCTACATGAAATGCGTAATAATTATTGCTTAATGCAAATTGTGTGCTGTCAATATTGTGCTTTTTATAAACAAAGGTTGTAATATCTATACCATGTTCTTTCATTATTCTTTTTTCAACCGAACTCGATGCTCCTATAAGTTTAGAGTCGATTAAAATATCGACCATTTTTTCCTTAGAAATTAGGTTCTCAGGTTTTTTAGGTTCCTGCTTACTATAGCAAGCCATAAAACCTAAAATACTAAAAAGTGCTATGAAAGTTTTTAATTTCATCGGTTAAAAGTTAATCGTTTGGCGTGTTTTGTTTCGCTAAACTTGGCGTTGTGATAAACTAAGTTACCATTTAAAATGGTATGTGTTATTCTAGATTTAAAGGTTGAACCCTCGAAAGGCGACCAACCACATTTGTATAATACGTTGTTTTTATTTACTGTCCATGGGTTGTTTAAATCTACCAAAACTAAATCGGCATAAAAGCCTTCTTTAATGTAACCACGTTTTTCAACTTGAAACAAAATAGCAGGGTTATGACACATTTTTTCTACAATTTTTTCGATAGAAATTTTACCGCGATGGTGCATTTCTAAAAGGGCAGGTAAGGCGTGTTGTACTAACGGGCCGCCCGACGGTGCTTTAGTATAAACGTTTTGTTTCTCGGTTAAAGTATGTGGAGCATGGTCGGTTGCAATAACATCTATACGATCGTCGAGTAACGCTTTCCAAAGTTTATCGCGGTCTTTGGCGGTTTTTACTGCTGGATTCCATTTAATAAAAGTGCCTTTTTTATCGTAATCTTCATCTGTAAACCATAGGTGATGAATACAAACTTCGGCTGTAATTTTTTTATCTTTTAATGGAATTTTGTTCGAAAATAATTCGGTTTCTTTTCCTGTTGATAAATGAAAAACATGTAAACGTGCTCCCGTTTTTTTAGCTAATTCAATTGCTTTTGAAGATGATAAGTAGCATGCTTCTTCGCTACGAATAATTGGATGATATTTAATAGGAATATCGTCGCCAAATTTTTCGATGTGAGCTTCAAGATTTCGTTTTATAGTGCCTTCGTCCTCGCAATGTACCGAAATTACTAAATTGGTGCTTTTAAATATTTTTTCTAAAACCTCTGGGTCGTCAACAAGCATATTTCCTGTTGATGAACCTAAAAATAGCTTTAAACCAGCAACGGCTTTTTCATCTAACTTTAAAATTTCATCTAAATTATCGTTGGTTCCACCAAACATAAATGAATAATTAGCGTACGATGATTTTGCAGCTATAGCAAACTTTTCTTCAAGCTTTTCAATGGTAGTAGTTTGCGGCTTTGTGTTGGGCATTTCAATAAAAGAAGTAATACCACCAGCAATAGCTGCTTTACTTTCGGTTTCTATATTTGCTTTTTGCGTTAAACCAGGCTCTCTAAAATGCACCTGATCGTCGATTGCTCCAGGAAGTAAATATTTGCCTTCGGCATCGATAATTTTTACATCGGCCGATTTTGCACTTATCGAGCTATCTATTTTTGTAATAATAGCTCCTTCAATTAAAACATCGCCATTAAAAATAGTGCCTTCGTTAACTATTTTGGCATTTTTTATAAGAGTGGTTTGTGCAGTTGTCATGTTGTTTTATTTTGTGAACAGGCTTTTTACTTTCATGGAAATAACTCCAAAAATGGCTTCGGAAATAATACCTCCGCTTAATTTGCTTTCGCCTTTAGTTCTGTCAGTAAATATAACTGGAACTTCCTTAATTTTAAACTTTTTTAAGTAGGTTTTAAATTTCATTTCTATTTGAAAAGCGTAGCCAATAAACTTAATTTTATCTAGATTTATTGTTTCCAGTACAATGCGTTTATAACATACAAAGCCAGCTGTTGTATCATGAATTTTCATCCCGGTAATTAAACGAACGTATTTTGATGCGACATACGATAGTAAAACACGACCCATAGGCCAATTCACTACATTTACCCCTGTTACATAACGCGACCCAATAGACATGTCTGCACCATCGTTATGGCAGGCTTGATAAAGTTTTGGTAAATCGTTAGGGTTATGCGAAAAATCGGCATCCATTTCAAAAATATAGTCGTATTTTTTCTCGATACACCATCTAAATCCGTGAATATACGCGGTGCCTAATCCCGATTTTTTTGTTCTTGTTTCTAAAAAAAGCCTATTCGTGTAGTCGCGTTGTAAAGCTTTAACCTTTTTCCCAGTTAAATCGGGAGAATTATCGTCGACCACAAGCACATGAATATAGTTCGATTGACTAAAAACGGCTCTTATAACAGCTTCAATATTTTCAATTTCATTATATGTAGGAATAATTACTACAGCCCCAATCATATTATCATACTTAACTTTTCAAACAAATTTTAGCAAATGTAAGCTATTCAAATTTTATTTTTTTTAAATATTCCTTAATAAAAATCAATCTAAAAAAAAATGTGATAATTTTATAGCATGATTAGAACCATTGTTTCAAACGAATTATTTACCATACTATTAACCTTAGGTTTAATGGTAATTGCTGTAGCTAGAATGGTATCGCCAAAACGATTTGAAGATTTTGTTATTGTTTTAATTAATAATAAATATTTAAAAATATATTCACGCGATCAGAAGTTTTTAGATAAGTTTGATGGACTCCTTTTTGGAAACCTAATATTATCGTTGTCGGTATTTTTTTATTTATTTTATCAATTAACAATAGAAAGTAACGAGGTTTCTTTTAACGAAATATTTAAACTAGCAGTAGGTGTTACGGCTTTTATATTAATAAAAGTACTATTAGAACGATTAATTGCTAGTGTTTTTCAAATTGATAAATTAATAGATTACTATCTTTTTCAAAAAATAACTATTAAAAATTTTTTCGGTTTAATTTTATTACCGGTTAACGCTTTGTTACTTTATAGTTTAAAACCAACATTGATGCATTTTTATGTTGTTATTATATTGTTATTAACTGTAAATTTTATTGGGCTAATTGCTTCATTTAAAACGTATCAAAGTGTAATAAAAGATAATATATTCTATTTTATTTTGTATCTTTGCGCTCTTGAAATTGCACCCTATGTAATTTTATATAAGGTGTTTATTAGTAAATAACACAATTTAATTGCGCTTAATATGAAAGTAAAAACCATTTTAGTATCTCAACCAGAACCTAAAATAGAGAACTCGCCTTACTTTGATTTACAGGAAAAACAGCGTGTAAAAATTGATTTTAGACCTTTTATACATGTAGAAGGTGTTTCTGCTAAAGAAATTAGACATCAAAAAATCGATTTAAGTAATTATACGGCTATTATTTTAACAAGTAGAAATGCCGTAGATCACTTTTTTAGGGTTGCTGAAGAAATGCGTTTTAAAGTTCCCGATACTTTAAAATATTTTTGCCAAAGTGAAGCTGTGGCGTATTATCTTCAAAAATATGTGGTTTATAGAAAGCGTAAAATTTATGTTGGTAAACGTACATTCGCTGAGCTTACACCGCTTATAAAAAAATATAAGGATGAAAAATTCTTATTACCAAACACCGATAAGGTAAAACCAGAAGTGCCACAAACGTTAGATGCTTTAGGAGTAGATTGGAAACAAGCTACTTTTTATAAAACAGTTGTAAGTGATTTATCTGATTTAGAAAATGTTACTTATGATGTTTTGGTGTTTTTTAGTCCATCTGGAATTGAGTCGTTGTTTAAAAACTTTCCAGATTTTAAGCAAAACGAAACCAGAATTGCTGTTTTTGGAAATACAACTATTAAAGCTGTTGAGGAAAAAGGTTTACGTGTAGATATTGCTGCACCAACACCTGAAACACCGTCAATGACTATGGCTTTAGAAAAGTATATTGAACAAGCTAATAAGGCGAAGTAAATAGTATTTAATAAAATATATGCAAAGAAGCTCGATTTTTTATCGAGCTTCTTTATATTAGTTAGTTTCTTCTTTACTCATTTTTATAACCTCGTCTATCATAATATCATTTTGGTTATAAACTTCATTAAAAGCACCACTACCAAAAAGTTGGTCGGCAAAGGTAGCCTTTATGTATTGTTTTACTTCGTCGTGATAGGCAACAAAAGTAATTTGGGCTTGGGCTCGTAGATTTAAATAATCTTGAAAAGCAAAAACCAAATCGTCGTTTACTTGATAGTTTTTTATAAAATCTTCTCTCGACATATTATCAAATGCATGACGATCTAGTTCTAATTCCTCAAAAACAAAATTGCCAAAAAAACCACGACGCTTTAAAAAAGACAATGTTTCATTTTGCATGCTCGTATCAAGCGGAACAAAAACATCGGGTATTATGCCGCCACCGCCATAAACCACTTTACCACCAGGTGTTACAAATTTTAATGAGTCATCTACGTGAATTTTATCAGAATCTAATAATTCACCGCTATTTAAGCGATCTAAGTATTCATCGTAATAATCTTTGTTTCCATGATCGTAGGGACGCTGGATAGAGCGACCTGTAGGTGTGTAATATCTTGATACGGTTAGTCTTACTGCGCTGCCATCACCTAAATCCATTTCGCGTTGTACTAATCCTTTACCATAAGATCGTCGACCAACAATGGTGCCTTTATCGTTATCTTGTAATGCACCCGCAACAATTTCACTTGCGGAAGCACTATTTTCATCGATTAATACATAAACCTTACCATCTTCAAAATCACCTTTATCGGTTGCAAAGCTTTTTTCAATATCACCGCGTTTGTTTTTAGTGAACAAAATAAGTTTATCATCTTCTAAAAACTCATCTACAATTTGTTCGGCTATTCCTAAAAATCCACCTGGGTTATCGCGCAAATCTAAAGCGATTTGTGTCGCTCCTAAAGCTTCAAGTTTTTTCAAGCCTGCTTTAAATTCTTTATATGTTGATTCGGCAAATCTGTTTATTTTTATGTAACCTAAATCATCGGTAAGCATGTAAGCGGCATCAACACTAGTAATTGGTATGGTACTTCGCTTAACAGTAAAATCTAGAAGTTCTGGTTCACCACGACGATAAACCTTTAAATTAACTTTAGAGTTTTTTTCGCCCTTAAGTTTTTTTACAATTTCAACATCTTTAAGTTTATCGCCAATTAAGGTGTCTCCATTGGCCATAATAATACGGTCACCACCTTTTATTCCTGCTTTGGCGCTTGGGCCATTTTCCAATGCACGAATTACGGCAATAGTATCACGGTAAGTATAAAAACTAATACCAATACCAACAAAATCACCTTTCATTTCTTCGGCAACGCGTTCCATATCTTCTTTTGGGATGTAAACCGAGTGCGGATCCAGATTGTTTAATATGCCATTAACTGTAACATCAACAATACTATCGGTATTAATGTCATCAACATAATCGTATTCAATATAATCAATAAGCCGGTTTAGTTTATCCTTTTTGCTGTTTTTGGTAAATAATCTATCGGGAGAATCTGTGAAATTTAGTTTTCCACCAATAAAAATACCGGCGGCAATTGCAGCGCCTAAAATTAAGGGTAAGTATTTTTTTTGGTAACTCATTAAACTATTATATCTTCAATTTGTTCTATTATAACACCAGCACGCTCTAAAAATTTTAAGCCTGAATCGTCTTTATAAGCCTTATGATAAACTACTTTTATAATACCTGCTTGGTGAATTAATTTACTACATTCCTTACAAGGCGAAAGCGTAATGTAAAGCGTAGCACCTTTGGCCGATTGCGTAGATGCCGCCACTTTTAATATGGCATTGGCCTCGGCGTGTAAAACATACCATTTGGTGTAACCTTCGTCGTCTTCACAAAAATTCTCGAAACCCGTTGGCGTGCCGTTATAGCCATCAGAAATTATCATTCTGTCTTTAACAATAATAGCACCAACTTGTTTGCGTTTACAATATGACAATTTACCCCATTCTTTGGCAATTCTTAAGTAGGCTTTATCGTATTTAAGTTGTTTGTTTTTTGGCATTAAAATTCAATTTGGGCGTTACCCGCAAGGGGTCAGGCTTTTCGCTATATCTTTTTATGCAATAAAGTTTTAAACTTACAATTAAGCATAAGTTTAGCATAAAAAGGATGCCGCTGCAATCCTTAACGCAAAAACACTATAACGAATATACGTTGTAAGTATTTTAAAAGCAACGTAAGTTAGTTAAACTTTTTATAACGATTAAGCTAAATAATCGCTGTTTAATATCATTGGTATTACCAAGCCAATTACAATGGCCGATAAAACCATAACCCAATCGCGTTTAGAAAACCGAAATAATGTTTGTACTAAATATCCTAAGAACAGTACAATAAAAACAATAATAATTTGAGCAAGTTCTATACCCAATGCAAACTCTAGAAGTAAAATAAGTTTGTTATCTGATTTGCCTAGAAACATTTTAAACTCTCGGGCAAATCCTAACCCATGAATTAAACCAAAAAATAAAGTCGATAAAAATAATACACCAACTTTTTCTTTTTGAGCTCCTTTTCCAGCAGTAAAAACGTTGTAAAGTGCTACTATAAAAATAGAAACGGGAATTAAAAACTCAACTATGGTTGCATTTACACTTACTATATTGTAAGCAGCTAAAACTAGGGATAAGGTATGACCAAGAGTAAACATAGAGACTAAAAGTAAAACACGTTTCCAGTCTTTAAAAAGGTATGGTACTGTTAAAGCAATAAGAAATAATACATGGTCGTAAGCATTTATATCGAGCACATGGTTAACACCATACTCCACATTAAACCAAAAATCTTGAAGCATATTATTTTTTCTTTAGGTTGCTCAAATATACAATTTAAAGTATCTCTTTATTGTTAAAAATTTATTGGTTATAATTTTTACTTAACTGTGTTAGCATTTCTTCGGTAATTTCATCTAAATTAAAATCATGTTTCCATTTCCAGTCTTGTCTTGCATACGAGTCGTTAATGTTTTTTGGCCAGCTGTTCGCAATTTCTTGTCGGTAATCGGGATTATACGTTATTTTAAAGTCTGGTAAACGTTGTTTTATACTATTAGCAATAGATTCGGGAGTAAAACTTATAGCTGCCAAATTGTAAGAGGACCTAATTTTAATAGTATCGTCTGGAGCTTGCATAATATTTATGGTGGCTTTAATAGCATCATCCATAAACATCATTGGCAACTCGGTATCGGCTTTTAAAAAGCATTCGTATTGATTGTTTTTAATAGCTTCATGGTAAATTTCAACAGCATAGTCTGTAGTGCCGCCACCTGGTAAGGTTTTCCAACTAATTATACCTGGATAACGAAGGCTTCTTACATCGACATTATATTTATTAAAGTAATATTCGCACCAACGCTCGCCAACTTGTTTGGTAATGCCATAAACAGTCGATGGTTCCATAACCGTATATTGCGGTGTATAATTAACAGGCGTTGTAGGTCCAAAAACAGCAATGCTTGATGGCCAAAATACTTTTTTTATAAATTTTGCCCGTGCTAAGTTTAACACATTAAATAGGGAGCTCATATTTAAATCCCAAGCTTTCATAGGATATTTTTCGCCAGTGGCACTTAACATAGCAGCCATTAAATAAATAGTATCAATGTTATATTTTTCAACACAAATTTTAATACTGGCATAATCTTGAGCGTCAACAATTTCAAAAAGGCCGGAATTGACAATGGATTCGTTATTGTAACTTATGTCGCTGGCAATTACATTTTCTTCACCATAAATAGTTCGAAGTTTAAATGTTAATTCTGAACCTATTTGTCCACCAGCACCAATAATTAATATTTTAGAGCTCATTTTAAATGTGATTTATGAAAACTTTTCAAAAATAATAAGATTTTATTGAAAATATTATATTTTAATTTCATTATTTTTTATTTATCATAAGGCCATAAAATAATACGATAAAAACGGCTATTGCGTTATATTTGCATTGTAAATAATATTAAATGAAAATAAATTTTAAAGGTTTCATAATTTTAACTGTGCTACTTGTTTTTCTGTCCTGCAAAAAGGAGTCAGAAACAACGGAAGTTACACAGGAAGAAAAAGAAAAACACGTGCATTTAGTAACCGAGCAAGAAGTTGCGAAGTTAAAGTATGTAGATTTTGTATTAGATTCCAAAACCGAAAATGCGATAAAAGATTGGAAGCCTTATTTTGAGTTACTTAATGTTATTAGTGAAGTAAAACTTGGAGATTTAGGTTTTTTTATTGCTGAAGAAAATGAAGTTGACTTATTGTTGAAAAATTTAGATAAAAGCATTCCCGATGCTGTAAATAGCCCATCAATAACGGCTCGAATTTTAGTATTAAAAACAACGATGCTAAAACTTAAAAGTTTAGCTAATCTTGATAATACAAATAGAGACGAACTTTTATTAGCCATAAAAGAATATTTAACGGCCTTTAGTAATGTTAATTTTCAAATGAATAAAAAGATTGAATTCGATGTTCGCGAAATTGAACGACCGTAATTTTAAAAATATAAAATAAAAAAAGCTCTATTTTAAAATAGAGCTTTTTTTATTTTATTACCACTATAATTAATTTTTAGTTTGTTCTTCTTGAGCTTGTAAGGCTTGTTTTTGGCGTAATAATTCAGTTTTAGTTAACTGAATTAAGTTGAAGTTTGGTGCCGATTTTAAAGCTGCATCCAGAATATCGACAGCCGCATCAATATTGTTTTTTCGATCTTTATTAAAAGTATTTAGAGCGTTTAAATACATAAAAGCCGATTTTAAAGGTACTTCGTAAGGTTGTTGGGTTTCAAAATATGCTTTTTTCATATCGTCTTTTGCATTTGCTAACCCATAGTTTATGTGTTTTTCAACTTCAGAATTATTTTGGGTAGTCATATTAAGCTCGGCTAAATCATACGCGATATAAGGATTTGGTTTACGATTAAACATTTCTTGAAAATGTCCAATTGCCAATTCTGGTCGCTTTAAAGCTTTAAGAGAAACTGCTTTAACCTCTAAAGCAATGTCGGAATCGGACGATTTTTTTTCAAAACCTATAGTGTTAATCGCTTGTCTATATTGGTTTTCGCTCATATAAATATAAGCAAGAGTATCTTTTCTGGCTTGCGAAGGTTGTAATACATTTAAATGTGTCATGGCATTAATAATACCTTGTACATCCCCTTGTAATTTCATTTGGTTGTAATAGGCCTCGTAGTGCTTTAATAAATCGGTATTAGTTTGCGAATGTAAACTAATAGCAAATACAACTAAAGCTGTGGTCAATAATTTTTTCATTGTTCTTATTTAATTTTTTTGTGCGCCAAATCTATAAAAATATATGCTTTTTTTAGTAAAAGATATGTAATTATTTCTTTTTTAGGTTAATAACCAAAACAATTATGTATTTAACTTTATCATATTTTTATAGAAATTAATGTTTTGTAGTTATAAATACCATGTTTTTAATGAGTTACAATGTTGTAATTTAGGAAGTTTGAAAAAATATACATATATTTAAGTTTACTAACTATTTAAATAAGACTAAATTATGGGAATTAAAAGTTTTCAAGGGGCAAGGCGAATGCAAACAACAACTGTTGACGATTCTCCACTAAAAGTGAGTGATTATATGACTACTAATTTAATTACCTTTTCGCCTAACCAAACGATTGAAAGTGTAATGCAGGCCTTAATAAAAAACCGAATTTCGGGTGGTCCTGTTGTAAATGAAAAAAATGAATTGATTGGTGTCATTTCTGAAGGTGATTGTATAAAACAAATTAGTGAAAGCCGATACTACAATATGCCTATGCACGATAGTACTATTGAAAAGCACATCACTAAAAATGTTGAAACTATTGATGGTAATATGAATATTTTTGATGCGGCTAAACGTTTTTTAGATGCTAAAAGACGTCGTTTTCCAATTGTTGAAAACGGTAAGCTTGTTGGGCAAATAAGCCAAAAAGATGTGTTAAAAGCCGCTATGCAATTAAAAGGACAAAACTGGAAGTAAACTAGTTTTAAAACATTGTAAAAAGTTGAATTGAAAGCCTTATAAACTTTTAATTCAACTTTTTTTATGCTTTTGCTTTTGGAGAGTCTGTAATAATTAGTTTGTGTGTTTCGCTACTTTCTAATGTTGCAATTTTCGAATAATTGTAACCTTCAATAGGTTCGCTTAACGATTTTAATTTCGAGATGCCACCAACAGTTATGGTTTCTCCTATTTCAATGATACGTTCTGTATATTTTAAACTCTTGTTAATGCCAAACCAATTTTTGTTTTCTACACCTAATGTTTTTAAAACTGCAGCAAAATTTTCGTTAGGTTTATTAAAAAAGCCCGATTGTAATTTATGGTCTTGCTCCATATACAGCAAGTAATTGTTCTTTGTAGGCTTTATCATAACTTGATCGCCTTTAGTTTCTATAAAAAAATCTTGAATATCTTCTTTTTTTATTAGGGTTTTCCATCGAGTGTGTTTGCCATTACTAACACGTTCTTTAACTTCAAAAATGTAAGCAATACAAGGTCGTTTTGTATATGGTGCTATAAAAGGTTCGCTAACTTCTAAAACAGTTCCCGATATTTTTGTTGGTTGGTTAGTTTTAAATTGTGTTGACGATTTTGGCGTATATGTTTTTAATTGTCGTAATACCGTGTTTTTTGAATTAAAATAAGTAGTTGCTATTATTATTGCAGCGGTGATAATAAAAAAAATGATAATGATTGTAATTTGAGCCATGTTTTAGGTTTATATGTCACGTTTACTTATTCGCGTTTAACTAGCAAAAAGTACTCATTTTCTAGTTCTAAATAACCTTGGTCGTAAACAAAATAATAAATGCTACCTTCTTTAGTGGTGTAAATACTGGTAAAATAGTTAAAATCGAAACCTTCTTGGGTAAGTTTTTTTCTTGTAGTTTTGGTTTTTCCGGAGGTGTTTGCTGTTTCTAAAATGCGCCAATTTTTGCGTAAGCGGTTGTTAATGTTTCTAATTAAATTTTTACTGTCTTTATTTATATTGTTATTGTATGCGTTACGACAGTAGTCACTACAAAATTTTTTATCGCTTCGACCAATGAGCTTTTCGTTGCATTCTAAACAGGTTTTTTGCATATAGGTTAAGTTTTACTTAGGTCTAGTTTGGTAGTTTAAATTTATTTATGAAGGATTAAGATCTTGGTTGGCATAATTATTTAAAAAATTATACTGTGTCATTTTTAGCTGTTTTTCCGTTTAGTTTTCTTCTCTTTTACTTTTAAATATTTATGGTGTGCAATTATTGTTTTATTGTCTGGAATTCCTGTAATGTCGACATTGTAACGAAGTGTAATTAATTTTTCTTGATATTTTTCCATTTTTAGCTTTTGTTGTTCCTGGGCTAAAAGATCTTTTTTGGTTAGTATTTTATTTTCAAAATCTTCACAGTTTACTTCTTTCCATTCCAATTTCTTTTCATAATGAAAGCATTTTGCGTAGCATTTTCCGGGTGTAAAGTTTGGTGGAACATCAAAATTTTGAGCCGTTAAATTTAAAAACGTAAACGAAAGTATTAGTAAAATTATATATTTCATTTGTTTTAAGTTCTGTAATTAAAACGTATTCAAGCTTATGGTTATGAGTGAAAATAGAATATTATACTCTAGTAAATATAATAAAAAGTACGAAATAACTGTGTTTTAAGCGTGTAGTATCAAGTCGTAACTAAATGGTAAATCTGAATTGTTTTATAAACTGTATTAACCTTTCTTTTTCTTATTTATAAATCCGTAAATAATATTAATCGGGAAAATTAATTGTCCGGCGAGGGTTAGTAAAACAACAAGCAGCACAATTGTGGTTGTGTTGTCGTTAAAGCTATGTTCGGTATTTATGACATTATGTAGTTTCGTTAAAATCCACGCTGTGCAAATGCCGCCAAAAGTTAGTATCATGTGAATTCTGTTTAACCATTTCGATAATTTAAATTTTTGCATAAGCCAATAACCTGCTCCTATAATTACAAAAACCATTGAAATTGCGATAGCTAAATACAAATGATCTATTATGAAATATGTGGCGTGAATATTAAAATCAGCAGAGCCATTACTTAAAATGCCAATAAGCATAATTACTGGAATAGCATATAAGAAAGCCAGATGTGGTTTTTCAATTAGTCTGTTCAAAATATTTTTTTACTCTTTTACTTCGGTGTAACCCGGTAAACCATGTAAACATTTTAAAACTTGGTTTTCACCAGGTTCTCCCGCGTGATAATGATAGCCTAGTATATTGTCGAAATGCCCACCACATTCATCTAAATCGGTAGGTTTGTTTCCATTTTTATCCAAAAGCCCGAATATACCAAAGCCATCGATGGCATAACCAATAAGTGGCGCGTGCGTATCGTTTTGAGCAATTTCTTTAGTCGATCCAGTAGCGGCGTGATAGTGATAACCTCCATGCGGATTTACGTGCCCGCCATGATCATCTAGAGGAGCGATGGTGTGAGCTGCTAATATGGCGTGAGTTGGTGCCGGCGGGTCGTAATTTACACCGTTAAAAGCAATGCCTATACCGCCTCTTCCAAAACTTTGAGTGGTTTTTAAGTATTTTGGAGTCGCCGGAATTACAAAAGTGGTTACTTGATCTTTAAAATATTCGGGTAAGCATTCCACGCAATAATTATTATACTTTTCTTCTACATCGGGTTTTGCTGCTGCTAAACAACCTTCTTCGGTATTGGTAACGTTTATGGTTCCATCTTCACGATATAATTTCCATTGGTTGTCACTATAAAATTCGTCTAGGTTTGCAATAAAATGTCCCGAAACATCATAAACTTTATCATCTTTAAACCAAATTCCTGCTTTTTCTATACCATCATCTATATGTTGCGGGCACCAAGGTCCCATAGGGTGTTCTGTGGCTTGCGAATGGGTTTTTATAACATAGCAAAGTGTTTCTACTCCGTTTAATTCTATCATTTTAGTTTGAATACCATCAATAATGTTTTCAGCTATAAAGTAATCTTTATTTACAGGAAGTACTTTTACAGAACGATCAATGTCGTTCGATAAATTTTTAGAGGTGTTTTCTTGTTGTGGTGGTTTATGATTGTGATTTTTTTCGGCATGGTTAAGTTCTTCTAAAGTTAAAACACCGTCGTTGTTACTATCTATATTTTTAAAGTCGTTTGAGAGAGGACCTTTGGCTTCAGTTTTAGATATTTTTCCGTCGTTATTACTATCCATTTCTAATATTAATTGCGACGAAGATGGTTTAGGTCCATTGGGTTCTTGTGGCTTATTTTTTTCTTGATTTGATTTACAAGAAATCAATATTACCAAGCTTATTGTTGCAATTATGATGTTTTTCATTTTATAGATTTTTTGTCTTTAGGTTTTAAAGGATTAGCGAAAAAATGATTTCGAAAAAGAGCCCGATTATAGCCTGAGTTGGTTTCGTTTAGAAATGGTATTGACTTTACCTTCCTTTGTTTTTTAAATATACTAAAAATCCATAGATGAACCGATACTTCAACTATGGATTAAACGATTTTTGAGTGGGGGTTTTTATTAAATAATTCTGATTGAACTTAAATATGTCCAAGCAATAAACAGAAATTGTAACGGAATTCTAAACCATAAATAAGAAAGCCCTTTGCCGTTAAAAGTGCCTTTTTGAAAATCGATGTTATGCAAACAAGCATAAATATTTGCTGGTAACATTAATACCAGGAAAATAATTAATGCCCATGCGCTAACCACTTTTAATTTTGGTATCAATAAACCAATGGCTAATAAAATTTCGAAAATTCCTGTGAGATAAACCAAGTTTGTTTTGAAAGGTATAAATGGTGGAATCATCATCGACATGCCTTTGGTAAACACGAAATGCCCAATAGCTGTAAAGCATAACATTACAGACATAGCTATTCTTGCCGCCAAGGCAAAATGATATGCTTTATTAATTATTTTTATTGCGAAAATTGCAATTACAAAGCTTGTTAAAAGTATAATTAACGGTTTCATGTGGTCTTCTTTTAATTTGTTTGCAAAGGTTAAAAATGCGTTTAGAGAAAACAATGAACCTGGGTTAAGTAATTCGCTTTCGAATTCTGCTCAAGGCTTGAGGCGTAACACCAATGTAGGAGGCTATATATTTTAAAGGAATTTGTTTTAATAATTTTGGTCGTTCTTCAAACAAGTTTAAGTAGCGTTCTTCGGCCGATTGGTTTAATAAAGAAATCTCTCTTTTAGATTTTATTAAAAACATATTTTCGGCCATTATTCTCCCAATATAATTGCCGCTTTCGGTTTTATTGTAAACTTCTTGTAGGTCTGTAAACGATATGCGCCACAATGTTGTAGTGGTTAATGTTTCAATTTGATATTGCGATGGGTTTTGGGAAATAAACGAATCGTAAGCGGTAACAAATTCGTTTTTAAACAGAAAGCCAAATGTTAAATCGTGTTCTTCAAATGGAATATAAAACCGGATGATGCCTTCAGAAATAAAAGATAAATAGTTTTCTGTTTCTCCTATTTTTATAAGATTAGTGTGCTTTTTTAAGGTTACTTGCTGCAATTTTGAAGAAAAGAAATCCCAATCTGAATTATTCATTGGGTAAATTTTAAAAATGAATTTTTTAAGTTCCTCCATTTTTGCTTGAGTTTTAAGCGATCAAAATAAGTGATTTTGGTTTTGTTTTAAGAGTTTTGGGCTGTATCTAATTTTTCAATATGGTGTTGAGGTGTTCTGAAACTTCTTCGCAGCCTGAAACAAATATTTTAGACACAAAAGTTTCATGTTCTTTTTTATATTGTTCGAACATACTAGAGCCATAGTTTTTAGAATAAGTTACATTCGCAATTCTGTCGCAAAACTTTATAAACGAAGCATTTTTAGTTTCTCTAATGCCTTTATAATATTTGTCGTTTGCTCTTTCTGCTCTGGTACGGCCTTTTTCGTTTGTTAAGGCATAAGCAAGATCCGAAATTGTTTGGTTTGTTACCTTTTTTACACCGTTGTATGTTTCTCTTGTGTCTTCAATTATATCATGCACCCAACACGCTGCCAACACGTTTTCGCGCTCGTTTGTTTCAACAGACTCGATAAATTTTTGAGCTGTTTCGAACACCATATTCAAGTGGTAATCATAATCATGATTGTCATATTTTTGGTTTACACTCTTATGTTTTTTAATCGCGTAGTCTTTGGTTTTATCTAAAATGCTCACCATGTTTTTAGACTTATTTGTGGTTAATTATAATTGCAGATAAATGTTTGTTTTTATTTATGTCGGTATAACTCAACCACCTGTTTAAGATTGGTTGTGTTATTTATTTCGAAAAAATAGTTCGATTGCCATTTTTGTGTGCGTTCGGCTTGTTTGCTTTTTGGGACATCCCAAGTTGGATAAACGCGAAATCCTCGTTTACCTTCTTTGTTTTGGGTTGAGATAATACCTTTATTAATGAGCACAGACTTAGGAAAAACAAACTGCCCAAAACTACTGTTAGCGCTTACATTTACAATGTAAAAGTCAATATTATCGTTAGCATGAAAAGGCTCAATAATGCCGTTTTTGTTTCTTTTCCAGAAGGTTACAAATTGCCCGACTTTATTAGGTGTTATTTTAGCAGTTCTACTTAAAATTTGAAGTCCGTTAAGTTCAAACCGACATGCGTGATAAGCTTTACCTTCTGTTTCTGTTTTAAAGTTCGAAATGTTTAGTGCACATGCATCGTAAATTTCGGTTTTAATTTGTTTCAGGTTTTTGTCCATTTTACGTTTAAATATGGCTTTTTTAATGGGTAGAATATTGTCGTATTTTAGTCGCTTTTGCAAGTAGTTTCGGTACCTAATTTAGCAAATAAAAACCGAATTAAAAATCATAAGTAAAACTGAAAAAAATAATTGGACAAACACGTTATTTTTAGCCGTAAGAAAAGTTTATTGACCTAACGAAACATAAATTTTTTGAAGAGTGTAAGTAAATTGCTGATAGACTGGAGAAAAAATATTGAAGAATTAGTTGTAAAAAGTTGATGTCATTGATTTTAATGATCGTAGCTCCAACACATATTTATTTCAAAGTACATACCACCAAACGAATAATCTGAAATAGCATTAAAAGTTTCTCTTTTGTTATTTATGCTTTGTGAATTTTTTCTTTATAGCGTTTTCAACGCGTATTATTAAAAATACAACTATAAGCATCATTAAAGCAAGCCCTAAAAGCATGCCGATTTTATCATCAGTCTTAAAAATTAACCCGATAACCGAAGTTAAAGTTAAAACAGCTCCAAGTTTAATCATTTCAATAGAAGCGAGTTTTTGCGAAAAGTCCCATCTTTCTTGGTTTTTCATTGAGCTTGACGTTCTGTAACCATAAAGCCCGTTAATTTTTTTGGGTGGAAATTTTAGCATTACAAATCCTGTGCTTATAAAAATTAGTCCAGACACTAACGGAATAAAAAACAAGGGATTGTGAAAGGATAAATTCATTATTAAATTTTATATTTTTTCGAGTTCGATGTAATTAATAAGTAAGGTACACCTATAATAATTGAAACCCAAAATGTATAATTTTCAATTTCGGGATTTCTGGTCCATTTAGCTACTAAGTAGCCCAAAATTAAAATTAAAGCCATTCCAAACATTACATTTCCAAAAACATTTGCGATGCCTTCAATATTATATTTTTGTTTTTCTTTTTTTGGCATTGTGTTATAACCGGCAATTAACCAATACATTTTTTTGTATTTTATTAAAATTCCAAGTACAATATATATTACAGCAGTTATTATCAAGTTATTCTTTTTTTAGTACTTTATTTTGTAATTGATAATCAATAATTTAAGGTTATTGGTGGATTGTGTAATTTTGGTCGAAAGTTCAGAATTTTTACTTTCAATTTCAGAATTAAGTTCTGTTTTAGCTTTTAATGGATTATATAAATTGCATTGACAGTAATTATTTCCCTAGTATGTCATTAATATATATTGAACGATATTTTTCTGGATATTCCACTTGAACGCCGTGTGTTCCATTTTCAAATAAAAACCATTTTTTAGATGGCGCAATAATTGAATCGAAGTACATTTTTGCTACAGCGGTTTCGGTAAAATGGTCGTTGTCGCCGTGCAAAATATAAACGGGCACTTTTAATTCTGGAACATCGCGCATTAAATTCATGTCGATAGCAGTTGGTTGTAAAATCGTAGCGGCTGGATAGTAGGATTCAGGACTATTTATCATATCGGTAAATTTTTCCTTAAACGTTAATCCATTATCTAAAAACATACTTTTAATAAAACTAAAATCGGTTTCTAATTTTATTGGAGCATACTTCATAACAATTTGTCGTTCTATTTCAAAAGCTTCAGCTACTGTATTTTTTGCATTTTGAACATAAGGAGGTTTTCCAATTTGTTTTAATAGATTAATTGAAACGGTGTCGTTGTGTTTTTGCGATTCAGACATTGCAAATTCATAAGATAACTTTTCTGAAAGCGAAAGATTCGCCATTAAACCGCTACCAATATAGGCGTGATATAATTCAGGCTGTTTTTGAACCATATAAGCTGCTACCGCCGTTCCCCATGATAAACCTTCAATGTAAATTTTATCTTTTTTAAAAGTCTTTTTTAAGTGATTTGATAGTTCTAAACCATCATCTACAATATGGTTTAGGGTAATGGACGAGTCGGGAATACTGTCATTATAAGCTAGTCCAGAACCTCTTTGTTCCCAATAACAAACTGTAAATATATCTTCTAAATCAATACCTGTAAGCTTGTAAATTATGGGTAAAATGGGTGCGCCTGGTCCTCCGTGAACTATTAGTAGCACGGGATTATTTTTGTCTTTCCCTCGAATAGTAATTCGTTGTGGCACTCCATTTATGGTCATATCCTCGTGCATAGCGATACTATTTGGAAGCACATTACCCTTTTCGTCTAAAAACGGTTCTTCGTTTCCAGAACTATTAATTCGTATTATTAGCAATACAACTAAAATAAATACAACAATTGCTCCTAGTAAAACCAAAAGGCACTTTCCTATTTTCTTTAATATTTTCATGTACTCTTAATTGGTTTTGTGGTGTTAACCGTTTGATTTGTTATTAGTTGCGTGTTTAAGCAACTAATTTAGCAAATAAAAACCGAATAGAATGTTCTGCGGGACTATTTATAAGTAGGCTAGAACTGGCAATTGATTTTGTACGGTGTTGTAAGTTGCAGCTACTTATATTAGAGCTTAAAGAACATAATTGAATGAAGTGTTAATTGTTTAAAATTCGTTATGTTTTTCCGTGCAGTTTTTATTTTCTTATTCAGGTGAGTAATTCTGCAACTTGCTCAATTCCGCAAGAGTTAATTTCGTGTTCAGTTCCGTTTTACGCAACGTTAATAAATTCCGTTTGAGTACGAATTCTGCGCATTTTAATCGTGTACCTGTCATGGTGTTGGCTAATATTTATAATAGGTAATTGAAGAATAATTCTACAATCACACCAAGGACAACACTGATAAGGCTCCTAAACTAGATAAACGTTTTAATTTAAATGTGTTTGAAAATGCCAACCATAGGCACAGCAAAGCACAAATCGCTAAAATTATGGTTCCATATAAAGGCACAATGCTATTGAAAAGCCCTATTTGATTAAAAAGGGGATCTAACAAAGCAGTAAAACCAAAGATAGCCAAAGTGAAATTTGATTTTTTATGTCCAATAAATAGATGATAGCTTGCAATTAACAATTCAACACTTATTGCTAAAGGACCATATTGTTTGTAGTATTCTCTTTTAAAATATACCTCGAAACCTTGTGGAAAATCAATCTTCGTTATAAAGGCTACACTCAGAGCTAGTCCAATAATCAATAATGATAATGCAATTGTCTTTCTTTTTTTCATGAGATCCTACTTAATGTTTATCAACGGGTTTTATTCGATGAAATTTTGTTAATTTTTAGTCAACCTATTTCGAGAAAGTTCAGGGTTCCTATTACTTACAACGTGTTTGTGTATAATTATTGGCGCGTTTAAGCACCTAATTTAGTAAATAAAAATCGAATAGAAAATCCACAAATATTTTCTTAATCAAACTTGCACCACCAGCAATTAATAATGGTCTTGTGTATGGCTCGTAGCGTGTAAGAAGGTAATATCTTTTCAGTTAAGCACAAGACAAATTTTTAAATTTTTACTTATAAACGCAAAAAAGCCAAATTTAAAAATTTGGCGATTTCGTAATTAAGCCTTAATCTTGGAATTATATCTAATTAGCTATGAGTTATATACGTTGTTAGCTGTAGTGTTTATTACCATTAGAATTTTATGTTTTTGCAAAATGATTTTTCACAAAAGCTATTTGTTCATTATCCGTAATATTATCTGACGATTCTATATCAATTTTTATATTCTGAAAATGCAAATCTTTATTCAAGTAATTATGAAGTTCTACTTTTGCGTTTGTTGGTCCAAATAGTAGTACATTTTTATATTTTAAAATTTGAGCTCCAATTTTGTCATAAAATTTTTCATTCATTTGCTGTCTTTTGTTATGCATAAGACTTTCGCTTCGAATCAAGGCTTCTTCCTTGATTTCTGAAGTGAATTTTGATTCAATAGAACGGCATTTTTTTTTTGATTTTAAATCAATCAAGTTCGCAACTGAATGATCCATCCAGATACCTAAATTATTATTCGTTTTCATAATGTTGAATTTTTGTGTTTTTTGAATATTTTTTTAATATTTGATCGAGGGAATCTAAATATCTTTTTAGTGCTTTGTTGCTTACTTTTTTTTGAGTTGTACAAAGAAAGGTACTGGGAATTTCATTTATGTATTCAAGCAGTTCAGGATGTTCCTCTTGAATTTTTATAGTTGTCAAGCGGATTTTATCATTAAGATTATTTTGAGATTTCATTTTAACACTTTAAAAATCAAGTTCTAGGTCATTATTTACATGCCAGATTCCAGGTGTTTTTCCAACAATGTGTTCTGCCCTCTCTTTTTGATATAAAGAAATTATTTTTCCAGAAAGTGTTACTGCGGTGCCTGACACTTTTATATTTATATCATTATGATTAATAGAACTTCGTTCAAGGGCATTTTTAACCTCTTTTTGTTTAATAGCATCTATTACATCAGACTTTAATTCTACATTGTTTTTCATCATTATTATTTTTTATTTTGTTGTTTTTTTATAGTGGTATCATCAATATTAAAATGGCTAGTTTGTTGGTTGATATTACCAGTTGGATTTGTTGGATGAGTCTGTTCTTTTGTTCTTTTAAATTTCTTTCTATCTTTAATCCTTCCCATGTTTTTTATTTTAATTGTTCATTTATAGTATACAGCTTTAATACTTAAACATTGCCAATACTATCTTAAAGTCAGTAACTTATGTTAAATACTTAACTATTAGTGCCTCTGCTAAAGTTAAGTTCAGCGAATATTTTTATTTCAAAGGATTATTTTAGCCTCTAATTTCTCTGCTATACCGAAATAGGGTTGTTTAGAGTTATGTAGCTTACATGCAGAAACGTCGCTCTACATTACAGCTAATATACGGTATTAGTTATTTTTTATTTCTTTTATTACTAATTCAGAAATATTCTTTGTGTTATAGTTTGCTCTTTTGTAGCCATTACTTATACAGGTTGTTCTATACCATTTTTTATTCTTTTCTAATCCAATATTGAGTTCTTCCAAAAACCGAAAATCCAAGAAAACCCCTTACTTTAAGTTTATCTTTGTTAATGGGTTCTAAATGGCAACTATAAATTTCTCCAGACTCAGGGTCTAAAATGGTTCCGTCATCAAATTTATTACCGTTTTTTTTAAGGTTTTCAATAATTATTAATCCAACAATGGGTTTGCCTTTTTTATCTTCTTTACATTTATCACAAACAGCATCTTTATCGCCAATAATATTTTTAATGATTTTCGCAAAATAGAGATTGTTCATTTCATAGATTTCAATAACAGCTTTTTTTTCGTTAGTGTCATCATCATAGGTTTCCCAACTTCCGAGTATTGTTTGTCCATTTGCAGAAATGCTTAATGCTATTATTAATAGTAAATATATGTATTTCATTATTTTATGTTTTTTTGTTTCCATTCGTTTTTTAAATATCCCATAGCTTCAATCAAGGCTTCTTTTGATGATTTAGGATTAAAACCAAGTTCATTTTTTGATTTAGTAATATCATAATCTTGTTTTAACCCATAAAACATATCTAAATAATGTTTTTGCAATTGGGGTTCTTTTCCCGTTAATTTACTTCCAAATTCCATTAATCCTGCCACAGAATACAGTAGACATTTTGGTACTTTTTTAGGTGTTTTTAATTTAAGTTCTGGAAATTGTTTTGCTGCTATTTTTACACTTTCTTGCATAGAAGTATGTTGTTTATTTGCCAAAATATAGCGTTCTCCGTTTCTTCCTTTTTGCATTGCGTTATATGAACCCAAAGCAACATCTTTTACATCAATCCAGTTAAGCGTAATGTTAGTATCAACCGGAACTTCTCCATTAATTATTTGATAAATTAAATTGTTAGAATAACTTAATTTATAAGCCTCATTGCCAATCATTGCAGAAGGTAAAACGAGGACGGTCCTAATCCCATATTTTTCCCCTAATTCTAAAGCAAGTTTGTCCGAATCATTTTTAGAATTGTAATACCAATTTCTTCGGTCTTTGTTATAACCATTGTCCACATTGCCGGGTAATTTTGTAAAATCTAAACTGGCTACCGAACTTACATATATGATATTCTTGATACCACATTCTTTTGCAATATCAAATACATTTTGAGTTCCTTGCATGTTATTATCATAAATTTCAGTTTTTGGATTTTTAGCCCACATACTAAAATTTGCTGCTACTGCATATAGGTTGGTGACTCCTTGAAATGCTTTTTTTAGAGATTCTCTGTCAGTAATATCAGCTTGCACAATTTCACAGTCTAAGCCTTTAAAAGGTTCAGTTTTATTGATATTTCTAATAGTTGTTCTTACTTTTTTATTTTTGGAAAGTAATAGTCTAACTAAATTGTTACCTAAATGACCATTTCCTCCTGTTACTAATGAAATTTCGTTGCTCATAAATTTAAATTTTGTTTGAGCAAATTTCGAGACCTTTTAAAGAATTAGAAATAACATTTGTTAGAAAGCGATTTGTTTTCGAATACGACTCAAAGATTGAGGCTCCATTCCTAAAAAAGAAGCAATATTATCAATAGACACATTTAAAGCTAATGTTGGGTGCTGATTTACAAATTTTAGATAACGTTGTTTTGCTGTTAAAGTTTGAAAATCTTTTACACGTTCTAATTTGCAATTTAAATGCGCATTGGTTACCTCTTTGACAAGTATTGACCAGAATTTTGTTTCTTTTTGTAAAATATCAAAATCTGGTTTTGAAATTTTTACAATTCTACAATCTGTGATAGTCTCATAATAATCTAATGATGGTGTTTCAGTCATAAAACTGTCTAAAGATGTGAAAAAATCGTGTTCTGCCACAAGGTGTTGGACCACAATTTTCCCATCAATATTTTGATATCCTTTTACAATTCCATTATCTAAGAAATAAATATATCGCTCAACTTTTCCAGCTTTTAAAAGATTAGTTTGAGCTGGTATTTCTTCAAAAACCAAATATTTTTTGATTAAATCAATCTCGTTTTGAGTTAAAGTAATTCTTGATTGTATGTAATTAATTAAATTTTCCATTGTTAAGTTGTAATGGTATAGAACGGTCTTGTATAACACCGTTAGTTACGGGTTAAATTAGCGATTATTTTCGGTTAAACGGTGTTATATGCTACCTTTTAGTCATTCATTTGATTATTCAATTTCTCAAATTCAACTAACAGCCTATTTAGTTTTGTGTTCTGTTTTGTAATTACTTTAGGTCTTAAATAAAACCAATTTATTGCAAACCAAATTAGGGTTATTCCATAAGTAATTATTCCCCAAGTGAGTGTCATTCTAGAAACATACTCAAAAAGATATAATCCAATTCCTAAAGATAGCATTATAAAAAACATACTTAACATTTTAGTTTGTTGGAATACTTGTGCTTTTTTTAACTTTATAAGTTGTTGAAGGTATTCCTTGCTATTTGGCTCTGTCTTATTTTTGGTAAGTAAAGAAAATTGTTTATTAAAAGGTAATAAATACATAATTGTAGCTAAAATAATCAATACAATACCAATCTTAGTAGTTATTAATTCAGGCTGATAATAATACCAAATAAAACCAATAAAAGATATGGTTAATAAAAGTGTAATGTTTACTATTATTAGTGTTAAAAAGCTTCTTTTTTTTAATTTATTTACTTTAGAATAAAGAATTTCCACATTTGGGGTTTCTGTCTTTTGTTTATTCCATATTTTTCTAAAATCTATATTAGTTTCCATTTTTTTTAAATTTTTGTGTTAATTTTTCTTTTATTCTGTGAATCTTAACTCTAACGTTGCCTTCAGACAGACCAACAATTTGAGCTATTTCCTTTTGATTCATATCTTCTAATTCTAATGATATTATGATTCGTTCTACTTCTTGTAGTTCAGAAATACACTGATATAAAAACTGAATATCCTTCTCTATGTTTGTGTTCAAAATTTCATCTTTAATATCTATTGGCAATTCGGACTTAGGCATTTTGTTATCTTTTTGAATCTGCCGTAAGCAGGTATTAGATGCAATTCTAAATATCCAAGTTCCAATAGAAGATTCGTTTCTAAATTTGGGTAATTGTTGCCAAACTTTAATAAATGTTTCTTGAGCTAAATCTTTTGCTCTATCAGTATCATTTACGTAACCCATACAAAGCCTAAAAACTTTTTGCCAGTGTGTTTTATATATAGTTTCAAAATTCATTATTCAGTCCATTTTTTTAATGCGTTAATAAATTTGGTTTGTTGGTCTATAAAGAGGTTATGCGAGCAGTTATTCATATATATAAAGTTAACGTCTCCAAGTATTTTTTCAATATTTTCTATTTGAGTTGCTGAAAACAGCCCGTCATCTTTACCATATAACCCGAAAACAGGGGTGCGATTCTTTAATATTTGTTTTAGATTGTCCTTTAAATCTATCGTTGTATAATTTTCGTTTTGCCAAAATCCTCTTGGTGCTTCATAAGTCATTTTTGAACTGTATTTTATAAGTAAAGAGTCTGTTTTAAATCTTTTATAGATATTTAAAGCTTCAATTGTTGGTTCTTTTGTATAATAAAACCCGTTTTGCATGGCGTGACTAAAACAGTATGAACTGTACTCTAATGAGCTTTTATCCATTTTCTCTAACATATTTATATAGTTAAGATTAACAGAATCTTTTTTACTTGTGTAAATTGATTTTGATGTCTTTAATATGGTTGAAAGGGTTTCTTGCATTGAAAGCGGTGCAGAAACGAGAATTATAGATTTAGTTTTATTTGGATATTTTTCTGCAAATAAGCTGGCAACTATACCACCGAAGCTGTGTCCTATTAATGTTGCTGATGTTAAATTAAATTTTTCGAAAATTAAATTTAAATCATCAAAGGTTTCATTAAATGTGAATTTTGCATCTTTATCTGGTGACCTTCCTTCTCCACGTCTATCGTAAGAAATGACATAAAAACCATTTTCCGAAAGTTTTTGAGCTGTTGTTGCTTCAAAACCCATAGAATTATATCCTGGTCCACCGTGAAGGAAGATAATCGGTTTATTATTGGGATTACCAAATGCTTTTGAATAAACTGTTTGAGCGTTAACTATGATTGTAGATAATACAAATACGAATATTGCTAGTATTTTTTTCATTTTGTTTCCTTTTAGTTTTCATTTAGATACAAGGAATGTCAAAATGTTACAAATTATTTTTTTCAGATGTCTAGTCCTGAAATATGGCTACAGGTT
>NZ_JTDW01000018.1 GCF_000943565.1 Neotamlana sedimentorum | reverse complement strand
TAGTCAACCTATTTCAGGAAAGTACGTTTTCTCAAATGGATGGCAACGGTCTAGTATAAGAATAGTAGCGGATTTTTGCACACTAACTTTTCGGTTAAGGCCAGACCTTTTTTATATTTACTTACTCTCGCTTTAGCGATTAAACCGCTATTATTTTTATACATTGTTGGCAACTGGCTTTTTCGCTATAATTCTCCAGTATTCCAATTTAGTTTTTCGAGTTTGTCTTTATAGTAATCAAACAGATATTCTCTAACTTCGGTTTCGTAATCTAAATAGTCCGTTTGTTTTAGTATATACAAAGGCATTTCTCCTTGTGCGGCACTAATCATTTCTTCGTTAAGATATTCTATTAAACCCTCTAGATTATCTATGCTAAAATCTCTACCTGTATATTCGTCTGAAAACCTAATTTCTTTGTTTTCAAAATCCCATTCCGCACTTTGAAGATTAGATTTCAAAGAATGTCTTGGAATATCTACTTCTGGGTCATAATATTCATAAGATATTTCATTCATAAATCTTTCTAATTCTACGTATAGATTTGGTTTTTTATAGCCTTTAGAGAATATTACTTTTTCTAATATTTCATTTGATAGCTTTTGCTTTAGTTGCTCGTCAATAAAATAAAATTTGGTATTTATAGGAATAGATGAATTCACAATCTGTTCACTAACATTTTCTATAATATCTTTTATTTGTAAAGTAGCCTGGTCGTCATCTAAAATGACAATAACAGCTTTTGTTTGATGGTAGGTTGCATACAGATTGAGTAAAGCAGGTATTTGCCTGATATTGTTCACACCTTCCAATGAAATTATTTTATAAGAGAGAAGAAAGTCTAATTTGATTGGTTTTAATAGATTGTCAATAATTTGAATATCACTTTTACCTTCAACAAAAATCAATAAATCTTCTGCGATACTTCTCTTTTTGGTTTTTGTATCAAATAATTGTGTTGTTAGAAAATCTAATTTTTCTGCTTTGGAAATTTTTTCCGCTTTATTCTTTAAATCATAAGGGACATTCAAACTACCAGTATCTCCAGCTTCTCTTAATTTGAATTTTAAAACCTCTAAAAATGCTACATTTCCATTAAAAATCAAGTCAATATCAGATGTGTCAAATAGTAAAATATTTAATGATTTACCAAATTTTAAAGCATCTTCAACATCGTTGGAATATCCATTTACAGATAGGTAAATACCGCTTGTAGTATGAAATTTACCATCAAGTTTGCCTTTAAAAGCATAAATACTTGATGCAGGTATTTTCGATTTAACCCATTTTGCTTCCAATAAAAAAGTTTGCCCTTCCCAAAAAAAAGAACCATCAACTTGTTCTCCTTTCGGTTTATAACTTGCTCTTGGTTCAAGTTTTTCGTTAGTGAGTTTTGCTTCAATCAGTTTTTCAAATTCGTAACCTCTTTCTTGTGCTGTAAATTTCGAGCCATTAACTAACTCATTATAGAGCGTTTTAATTTGGTCGTTATTTAGCTTCGGTTTACTCATTTAGTTTATTAGATGTTCGTCTTTTCAGCTTGTTGCCAACTTATCATAAAATAACATTTAATCCCAATATCCCGCTAAAGTCAAAGGATAATATTAAAATGTATTTCGAGTTGTACTGTAAATATAATCAAATATAAAACAAAAAAAATCCTGACATTTCTGTCAGGATTTTCTTAATCAATAAAATAAGTTGTTATTTATTTCGCATCACTTTAACATTCATTTCCTCTACTTTTTTATCAGAAAGTAAGGAAGGTGCTCCAAATAATAAATCGTCGCTAGTACCAGTTTTAGGGAAAGCCATAACCTCGCGAATTGAGGTTTTCTTTTCTAAAATCATCATCAATCTATCCACACCCCAAGCAATACCGCCATGTGGTGGCGCACCGTAATGGAATGCTTTGTACATGGTGCCAACGCTTTTAAGCATTTCTTCTTTGTTATAACCCATGTTTTTGTATGTAGCTTCTAAAATTTCAGGTTTATGCGCACGTACCGAGCCGCCACCAATTTCGTAACCGTTAAGTATTAAATCGTATTGCTGTGCGATAATACTTCCTATCTCTTCTTCCTTGCCATTCATGTGTTTTTCTATGTCGTAAACAGCTGGCATCGAGAATGGGTTGTGGGTAAACGTCCAACGGCCTTCATCGGTTTTTTCAAACATTGGGAAATCAATTACCCAAGCCGGTCGTAATTCTTTAGGGTTAATTAATTTTAACATGCTTCCTAATTCTTGACGAACCGCGTCTAAAGCCTTGTTTGCTGTAGCATAATCGGCGGCAGAGAAAAATACGATATCGCCAACTTGTGCATTTGTAGTTTCAATAATTTTGCTGGCAATGTCTTCACCTAAAAATTTAATTATAGGCGATTGTAAGTCGTTTTCGTTTACAATAATATAGGCTAAACCACCTAAACCATGTTGTTGGGCAAGCGTGGTAAGTTTTTCTATTTGTCCTTTAGATAAGCGTTTTTTACCTTGCTCTTCTGCCGATACTTTTATGCATTTAACAATACCGCCATCTTCAATAGGTTTGCTAAATACCTGGAAAGTCGTGTCTTTTACAATATCTGTAATGTCTTGCAGTTTTAAGCCAAAGCGTAAATCTGGACGGTCGCAACCGTAAAAATCCATAGCTTCTTTATAGGTTAACACTTCAAACGGAAGTAAAATCCATTTTTTACCATAAATTTTGCTAACAATAGTGTTAAACATTTTAGTGTTTAAATCTATAATTTGTTGCATGCTCGCGTAGGCCATTTCAATATCCAACTGCGTGAATTCTGGTTGGCGGTCTCCACGAGAATCTTCGTCTCTAAAACAACGTGCTAACTGGAAATACTTTTCGTAACCGCTAACCATTAGCATTTGCTTAAATTGCTGTGGTGCTTGTGGTAAAGTATAAAATGCACCGGCTTGTTTACGAGATGGCACAATAAATTCACGGGCGCCTTCATCGGTTCCGGCACTTAAAATTGGCGTTTCAATTTCTAAGAAATCTTCATCATCTAAAATGTCGCGCATTAATTTTATAACCTTGTGGCGATTAACAATAGTGCGACGTACATCGTTATTTCTGTGATCTAAATATTTGTATTGAAAACGTACGTTTTCGTTAGTTTTTGTAGCGCGTTTTATTTCGAAAGGCAAGGTTCTAGATAGGTTTAAAATATCTAAATCGCTGGCTTCTAATTCAATTTTACCGGTACGTAAACTCGGGTTGTAATCGTCTTCCTTACGTTGTACAATTTTACCAGAAACTGTAATTACAGATTCGGGTTTTAATTTAATAAGTTCGTCTAAATTTGCAAACGACTCACGACTTAAACGCACTTGGAAAATCTCGGTGCTCGAATCGCGTAAATCGATAAACATTAACTCACCATGATCGCGCACACTAGAAACCCAGCCAGAAAAAGTAACTTCTGCGTTAATGTTTTCTTCGTTAATATCAGTGATTAAATGTGTACGATATTCATCTTTTATTACAAGCGGAATTTCTGGGAGAATTTCATCTTTGGCTGTCTGTTGTTGGTTGGTTGTTGTTGGTTGTTCAGTTGATGTCTTTGTTGAACTTTCAACTTTTAACTTTGAACTTTGCAGCTGCTTTAAAATACCTTCGCGAATTACTTTACCCGAAGCACCTTTACCAATTATGCTAATAACTTTACCAACTAAAATCCCTGCTTTTCCTTGGTTTCCGGCTTTAATATCGGTTGCAATAGCTTCGTTTTCGCTTATAACTTTGGCAATAGCATCTTGTATTTTTTCTTCGGAAATGGTATTCGCTTCAAAATAAGATTTGTAATCGAATTTATCATCACCTAACAACGATTGTATCGCGTTTTGAGCTAAAACTGGAGTTACTTTTTCGGCTTTAAACAAACTGAAAATAGATATGAAATCTTGAATATTTTCAATTTTAATATAATCTTCGGCCTTTACATTATTGGTTAAAGTTTTTGCAACAAACGAAGGATCTTGCAATGCGTTATTTATAGCTACAAAAGTTTCAGAACGTAAACTATCGGCTGTAAAAAACTTAGCATCTTGCGGTAAAACGCCGCCGCCAATTAAAATAGATTCTACAGCAAAAGGTAAAGCACTTAAATCGACATCGATACTCTCGATAACCGATTTTATGTTTACAAAAGGTAAATCGGGCTCCGAAATAAATCGGTAATCGGCCTCGAATTCCTTTTTACGCATGGTTTTAGTTTGCTTTAAATCGGCATCAAAAAGCACGGTGGTTTGGTCAGGCCTAAACGCATTGTTTTCAATAAAATAATTAAGTTGTTTTTCAACTTCTTCTTTTAAAGCATCAACCATAAACTTAAACGAGTTTAAGTTTTTTATTTCGGTACGTGGGTTTAAATCGTTGCTGTTTTTTTTACGAAGTGAAACAGAAACATCCGATTTAAATTCACCTTTTTCTAAGTTAGCTTCCGAAATTTTTAGATTTTGAACAATACGTTGAATGTATTGCGCGTAAGTTGAAGCGTCTTCGATATGGCGAATACATGGATCGGTAACAATTTCAATTAGCGGTACGCCGGCTTTATTAAAATCGACTAACGATACCTTTTTTTCGTGCATTAATTTTGCGGCATCTTCCTCGATATGTACTTGCGTTAAACTTACAGTAAATTGGCTGCCGTCGTTACGAAAACACGATACTTTTCCGTCTGGAATTACCGGGTTGTGATACTGCGTAATTTGTATGTTTTTTGGGTTGTCTGGGTATTCGTAATGTTTTCTGTCCCAAGAAATAACCTCGTTTTTAAACGACGATTCTACAGCTTTTCCAAAATAAATAGCCTTAGTAACAGCATCTTTGTTTATGGCTGGTAAAACACCCATTTGCCCTGTGCAAACCGAGCAAATATTTTGGTTTGGTGTTTCAATTTCTTGGTTCGGACAAGAACAAAATAACTTTGTTTTTGTGTTTAAACGTACGTGAGTTTCTAAACCTATAACAAGTTCTAGCTCGTGTTTATCTAAAAGTTGGTTTAATTGTTCTAGCTCCATTATATCGTGTCTTTTAAGAAGTTAGCAAACTTCAAAACAAGTTCGTCGTTTTGTTTGGCGGCTGTAATTTGTAAGCCGGTTTCTGTGCCTTGTGGCACGGTTAAAGTTGGTAATTGCCCAAGGCTAAACCCAACGGTGTAAGCATCGCTTAAATACATGGCGTGCGGATCTTTTAAGCTATCGCCAATTTTAGGCGGTGTATTTGGTGTAACTGGTGAAAGTATTATGTCTACTTTCTTAAAATCGTCTTCAAAGTTGTTCGCAATGGCATCGCGAAGTGCTAAGCCTTTTAAATAAATAGCATCCGAAAACCCTTGAGAAAGTACTTGGTTGCCACCAACAATTCTGCGTTTTGTTTCTTCAGAAAAATTTTCCGATCGTGTTACAGCGTAAGTTTCTTTTAAATTTTCGGCTTCAATACGGTTGCCGTAGTTGGTGCCATCTAAACGCGATAGGTTAGAGGCGGTTTCGGCCATGGCTAAGGTGTAATATGTCGAAACCAAAGTATTCGATTCGAAGAAATCTAAAGTTTTTACCTCGATGCCTTTGGCTTTTATTTTTTCGATAGCTGAAAGAAAATCGGCTTTAATTTCAGGTGAAATCGCATCACTTTCAATAAAGTTTTTAAAATATCCTACGGTTTTTATGCCTTCGGAAGTTTTTATAGTGTCTGCATCAATTTCCGCGGAAGCGTAAGTGGTTTGGTCTTTTAAATCCTTTCCGCTCATAACGTTAAGCACAATGCGGATATCTTCAACCGATTTTGCGATAGGTCCAACGCAATCTGTAGACGATGCGTAGGCCATAATGCCGTAGCGAGAAATGCGCCCATAAGTTGGTTTTAACCCATAAATATTGTTGTAGCCAGCGGGTTGACGAATTGAGCCACCGGTATCGCCACCAATAGAAAATACAGTGTAATCTTTAGCAACATTTACGGCAGAACCACCACTTGAACCACCGCCAACAAGCTCTGGGTTTACGGCATTTTTTACAGCACCAAAAATGGTGTTTTCGCTAGAAGAACCATGGCCAAAACTATCGCAGTTTTCTTTAACTAAAGGAATGGCGCCGGCATCTAACAGTTTTTGAATGGCTGTTGCCGTGTAAGCCGATTTGTAATTTTTTAGCAAATTAGAACTTGCCGTTGTGGTTGTGCCTTGCACCATGTAAACATCTTTAATGCCAAACGGGATGCCTTCTAAAAGGCCAATGTTTTCGCCTTTGGCAATTTTTTTGTCTACTTTTGCAGCCAATTTTAAGGCTTTATCGCTTAGCAAACTGTTTACAGTATTGTGAGTGTTTTGGCTTAAAAGCTCCAATTTTTCTTGAACCAAATCGGTGCAAGTTATTTCTTTGTTTACCAGTTGTTGGTGTATTTTTAGTATTTGTGAGCTCATTTTTATTCTTCTATAACTTTAGAAACTACTAAATAACCGTTTTTTTCTTTTGGGAAATTTTCAATGATGATTTGCTTTTCTAAAGCAGAACTTTCTATAACAATATCGTCGCGTAAATCTTGAAGCGAAACACTGTTTTTGTTTAAGTTGATGGATGCTTCGCTGTTTATGTCAGCATTTTTAATGTCATCAAACAATTTGTTTACAGCTTCACTTGGTTTTGCACCTTTAATGCTCGATAAAATATCAACCGTCATTAATTTGCTCATGGTAATTCTTTTAGTATTAAAAAAGCCTTCCGTAACCGGAAGGCTTTATATATTTTTTAAACAATAACCTTCCGAACCCTAAAACTTAGGATTATTGAAATTATTATTGTTATTATTGTTTTTCATAGGTTTTAAATCGCCTCAAAGATATGGAGAATTAAATGATTAAGCATCATATTTATAAATATACTAACAGATATTTTTGTTTTTCATAAAAATGGTTTTATTCTTTTAGTTTTTATTACTTATTATGCCTTTTAATAAATGACTCTTTATTATTAGGTGAAAAACTGAAACTTGAAGCTTTCTTGCAATAATAAGGTAAACAGGTGTTTTTTAAAACAACCGATTTAAGCAAATTTTGCAGTAGTTTGATTTTTGAAATTGAAGTGAAAATTAGCCGCGTTTTATTTAAAGTCGTTTTTAAGCGATTTAAGCGACTTTTCTTTTTAATTAACAATTGTTGATAATTTTATGCAAGAGTCGATAAAAAGCTTTTTAAAAGGCCTTTTATTTTGTATATTTGTTTGTCTTACAAGGATGCTCACAAAAGCATCTTTTTTTATGTAAGGTTTACCCAAATAAATAAGAAAATTTTAAATATAATGAGCGAAGAAGCAAAAGACGAGCAGAAAAAAGGACAATATTCTGCCGATAGTATTCAGGCGTTGGAAGGTATGGAGCATGTGCGCATGCGTCCGTCGATGTATATTGGAGATGTAGGTGTTCGTGGTTTACACCACTTGGTTTATGAAGTTGTAGATAACTCTATAGATGAAGCTTTAGCAGGACATTGTAACAATATTACCGTTATTATAAACGAAGATAATTCTATTACCACAGAAGATGATGGGCGTGGAATTCCTGTAGGAATGCATAAAAAAGAAGGCGTTTCTGCACTGCAGGTTGTAATGACAAAAATTGGTGCTGGTGGAAAATTCGATAAAGATTCTTATAAAGTTTCTGGTGGACTGCATGGTGTTGGTGTAAGTTGTGTGAATGCGTTATCCATGCATTTAAAAGCTACTGTACATCGTGAAGGTAAGGTGTGGGAACAAGAATACGAAAGAGGTAAAGCACTTTATCCGGTAAAAACGGTTGGTGAATCTGATAAAACAGGAACCATTGTTACGTTTAAACCAGATCCTCAAATTTTTCAGCAAACACTAGAATATAGTTACGATACTTTAGCAAGTCGTTTACGCGAGTTGGCTTATCTTAATAAAGGAATTACTATTCATTTAATAGATAAAAGATCTACTAAAGAAGATGGTGAGTTTGAAGGAGAAACATTTCATTCTGAAGAAGGCTTAAAGGAATTTATTAAGTTTTTAGATGGTAACCGAGAGCCTTTAATGAAAGATGTAATTGCTTTCGAAGGTGAAAAAAATGGTGTGCCTGTTGAGGTTGCTATGGTTTACAATACATCGTATGCCGAAAATTTACACTCGTACGTAAATAATATTAATACACATGAAGGAGGAACGCACTTATCTGGTTTCCGTCGTGGTTTAACTCATACTTTAAAAAAGTATGCCGATGAATCTGGCATGTTAGATAAGTTAAAGTTCGATATTGCAGGTGACGATTTTCGTGAAGGTTTAACCGCAATTGTATCGGTAAAAGTTGCCGAACCACAATTTGAGGGACAAACAAAAACAAAATTAGGTAACCGTGAAGTATCTGCTTCTGTAAGTCAAGCGGTTTCCGAAATGCTTACCGATTATTTAGAGGAGCATCCAGACGATGCTAAAACCATTGTACAAAAAGTAATTCTTGCCGCACAAGCGCGTCATGCAGCCCAAAAGGCTCGCGAAATGGTGCAGCGTAAAACGGTAATGAGTATTGGTGGTTTACCTGGTAAATTAAGTGACTGTTCAGAACAAGATCCTGCAAAATGTGAAGTATTCCTTGTAGAGGGAGATTCGGCGGGTGGAACAGCGAAGCAAGGTAGAGATAGAAACTTTCAGGCTATTTTACCATTAAGAGGTAAAATTCTTAATGTTGAAAAAGCAATGCAACATAAAGTGTTTGAAAATGAAGAAATAAAAAACATTTTTACAGCACTTGGTGTAACTATTGGAACCGAAGAAGATAGTAAAGCGCTTAACCTTTCAAAATTACGTTATCATAAAATTGTAATTATGTGTGATGCCGATATTGATGGTTCGCATATTGCTACTTTAATATTAACGTTCTTCTTCCGTTATATGAAAGAATTAATTGAAGCAGGACACGTTTACATTGCAACACCACCACTTTACTTAGTTAAAAAAGGAGCTAAAAAGCGTTATGCTTGGAATGATGAAGAACGTGATTCTATTTCTGAAGAATTTGGAGGTAGCGTTAATATACAACGATACAAAGGTCTTGGTGAAATGAATGCGGGACAATTATGGGATACTACAATGGATCCTGAGTTTAGAACGCTTCGCCAAGTGAATATAGATAACGGCACAGAAGCCGACAGAATATTCTCTATGCTTATGGGCGACGAGGTTCCACCTCGTAGAGAATTTATTGAGAAAAATGCTGTTTACGCAAATATTGACGCGTAAATATCATTTTCTTAAGTTTATTTGAGTGTTTTTAAATTAAAAAGAGACTATCTTATTATAAGGTAGTCTCTTTTGCTATTAACCAGTATTAAAAATGAAAATTTGGGACAAAATGTTTAATATTTTAAAATAAACCAACACTTATTCGTGGCGTAGAAACTCTTGTGCTAATGCCAATGGTGCTTCTACGTGGTTGGTTATAATAATAACTATCGTATCTGTAGTAATAAAATGATGCGTGATGGTAATAATGTTCGCTATGGTGGCAATGGTTATTGCAATTTTCGTAGTGTTCTGCATAAGCCGCTTTTTTACCTTTCATGTAAGCGCGATAGGCTTTTTTATCTCTCTTTTTTAAGTCTTTTTCGTAAGCTTCTTGTTCTTCCCAAAATGTTTTTTCTTCATCGTGACTTGATGCTTTAAATTCTTGTTCGAATTTGGCGTCTTGGGCAGCGCGCTGTGCGTAATAATCTTGTTTAGAAATTGTAGTTTCGCTTGCCACTTCTGTTGTAGCTTCTGTTTCTTGTGCAGTTAAACTTGTAGTTATAACAAGGGTTAAAATGCTTACTAATGATTTTATAACTTTCATAATTTGTGATTTTAAAGTTTAAAAATTGCCGTTTTTAGCGGCCTTCATTAGTAAGACACCTTAAAGTTTTTTTACCCTACGCTTTTTTTTAAAATTTTATAAATCGAAAGCTAATGTAAATTGCCAACCTCTATTTTTGGGGTTGTTTTCTTCGTAAATACTTCCCATACCTAAATGGTAACGAACGCCTAAGCTTATACCACTGTTGGTTTTAAAACCACCGCCAAAATTAAAGCCCCAATCGAAGCTTTCTGGTTCAAATTCTTGTGATGTATCAAAAACATTAAAACTGCTATCAAATTCTTCTTTGTGAGAAACAGCATAACCTGCTTGTGGACCTACCTCTAAGAAAAAGTTGTTGTCTGGATAAATTTTAAGCATTAGCGGTACGTTTATATAGTCCAGTTTTTGAGTAAACGTGCCACTACTATCTTCGATTTCGTAACCTTGTTGCGAATATTGAATTTCTATTTGTAAAGCAGCACCTTGAGCAATAAAAGATTCGGCATAAAACCCAGCATTAAAGCCATGACGTTGTCCGGTTTCGGAATCGCTATCAAAACTTACGGCAGCAAGATTGTAACCACCTTTTAAGCCAAAATTACTTTCAGGTATATTGTTATCTTGAGCGTTAACATGAAATATAAGAGAAACTGTTAGTAAAATACTTAATAGAATTGTTTTCATTTTTTATATAAATTTAGGGTTGATATTATAAAATTATTTACCGCCATTAGCTTGTAAATCGGCAATACATTGCGAATCTAACTCTGGTACAGAATTCATATTTGTCATGCTTGAAACTCTAACTGATGATTCTGTAGACCAGTACATTAAACAGCTTTCTACATCGCAATGGTTTGGATGGTCTTGATCTTCATGGTCGCTTTGTAAAGGTGAACCCAAATCGGTTAACCCAAAAATATGTCCGAATTCATGATTAATTACAGTAGCTTCTAAAAACCAAGTGTTTGGTTGAAAAGGGCCGCCGCTTAAATCTTGTACTGTTTCTTCAAAAATAACAAAGGAAGTATTCCAATAGGCAGAACCAAGTACAACGGTATTGTCTTCATCGGAATCGGCATCAGAGCTTCCATCAGAAAAATAGGCCCATACGGCTATTTCATCGTCTGTGTTATAATATTTACGATTTTCGCGTTCTATGTCGGCAATATCATCAATGCTATAAACATCTTGTCCTGGAGAGGATATCGATCGTTTTTCTACAGTTATACCATCGGGTTTATTACTTCTGTTTTCTAAAAACGAAACAAAGTTGTTAATGCCATCATCGGTTGGTTCGAAACCATCAACATATACAATTTCTACAATTAAGCTTTTAAATGTATTATCTGATAGTAAGTCGTTTGCCGAACTTCCTGTGGCTTGCCTGTTTGTTGCAACATTAACGACTGTTTCTTCGGTTTCAGTATTTGTGGAATCATCATTTTGGCAAGAAAACAATACAGCTAACACGGCTAATGCAAAAATTATGTTATGTTTCATTTTTATTTTATTTAAAATGCAGCTACTTAATTAAAGTAGCTGCATGAATTATATTTAGTTGAAGTTTTAAATTTTTTCTAAAACTAAGGTTATAGCAGCATTAGTTGTGCTTTGTAAAGTAATTGAACTTTCTGAAAAACTTGTTACTTCCCAAGTATGGTTTAATAACTCGAAAGAAGCATTTGCCGAAAAAGTTAAGTTTAAATATACTTCTGTGCTTGATGTAACTTCATAAGTTCCTTCAATATCAGCGATTAATGTGTTAACTGTGTTTTCTGCAGTACAAGATAAATCGTTACTAAAATCTATTGTGTATTCAATATAATCGTTTGCTTTATCGATACCTGTTTCTATAAACGATTCAATTTTAAATGTAGTATCTACTAAAATATTTTCTAAAGCTTCAGCATTATCTTCGGCTTCATCTTCAATGTCTTCATTTTCTAAACAATCTGAAATACTAGATTGTAAATCGGCATCGCTTGAAATTTCAATAACGGTATCGCTATCGCCGTTTAAAGTTGCGGTAATTGGGTAGTTTACAGCAAAGAATTCATCTTCATTAATGTTACTCATGTAAGTATAAAGTTCTTGTTCAGATTCTAGAACGACACTTCCGGTTTGTTCAATGTTTATATTGTAAGTTAAAAGCGTAACAGGAAAATCGATGTTTATACAGGAAATGGCATCTTCTGCGTTTTCTTCGGCTGTTTCGCAAGCGTCAATTATAGCATCATATTCCGTTTGGTTTGTTACAACAACCTCGGTATAATTACTTAATTTTACTGATAATGGAAATTGAAGCTCGATGCTGTCGTCGTCTGCAATAAATTCACCTAAAATATTTAATACTAAACTGTAATCGGACTCGCTAACTAAAGTAACTTGAGTGTCATTTACAGTTGCGGTGAATGGGAATAATATTGAAGAACATGATACGCCATCAATAAAATCATCAAAACTACCATCGTACATCGAGGAGCGTTCTAGGTTACTAGCAGTTGGAGATGTTGACGAGTTGGTGTTTGGGTTATCTCCGTTTTCAACGTCAATTTCATCTTGACATGATGTAAGGGTAAAAATTGAGGTTAAAATAATTAAAGTTAAAAATTTTAAATTTTTCATGATTGTCTTTTTTTGGGTTTTTAAAATTATCTTTTTCATAGCAATTTTGCTGTTTCTGTATTTAAGACAATTACATTTAAAATTACCCTACGGTTTTTTTGAAAAAAAAGTAAAAATTTTGGTTTATTGTTGATTTTTAGGTTTTTAGATAATAAAGTTTTTTATCATATTTTTGCGAGGTCGTTAATTTATTAAAAATTTATGAGCAACCCTAAGTCTAATTTATGCGAGGAGGCGCAATTTAATACCTTTTATATAGAACACATACAATCGGTTAATAATTTTGCCTTTTATAAATGTGGCGATAAAGCAGCTGCGTTAGATTATGTACAAGATGCATTTTCTAAAATATGGGAAAACTGTTCTAAAATTGAATTTACTAAAGCCAAAACATACCTGTTTACAACCGTTAATAATTTGTTTTTAAACACCATTAGGCATCAAAAAGTGGTGTTTAATTACGCGAAAGCGGCGCCATACCAGGATATCACAAATCAAAATCCGGAGTATTTATTGGAGGAAGAAGAGTTTAAAACAAAACTAGAGCGGGTTATTTCTAATTTAACGCCCGAACAGCGCGAAGTTTTTTTACTTAATAGAATTGAAGAAAAAAAGTACCGAGAAATAGCAGAATTATTAAATATTTCCCAAAAAACGGTTGAAAAACGAATGTCTGCTGCATTAAAAGTGTTAAGGCAGAATTTGGATGGTGCTTCTTTTTAAAATTAATTATAAAAAAGGGTAGGGTAAACAATTATTAGAGTGTCTAAAAGATGAAAGCCTTAAAAAGATGAATAAAGAACAAGACATATTAAAATGGTTTGAAGGCGAAATTTCTACAGCCGATATAAAAAAACGATATCCAAATGAAGATTTTTCGGTTTTAGAAAAAGCAGGGTTTTATGCTAAACAAATTGAAGCACCAAAAGTTGATGCCCGAGCAGCTTTAGCCGATTTTAAAACGAGAAGTTTTAAAAAGGATGCCCCTAAAGTAATACCATTACAAATAAAACAATTTTTAAGAGTTGCTGCTATTTTAGTTGTGCTTTTAACATCGTCTTATTTCTTGTTTTTTAACAATACCAAAAGTATTAACACCGAAATTGCCGAAACAAAAACATTTAGTTTACCTGATGAAAGCGAGGTGGTTTTAAATGCAAAATCAACACTCGATTACAATAAAAAAACTTGGAAAACCGAACGTAATTTAAATTTAAGTGGAGAGGCCTATTTTAAAGTAACTAAAGGACAAAAATTTACGGTAAAAACTGCGGCAGGAAATGTACAGGTTTTAGGTACGCAATTTAATGTAAAACAACGTGCTAATTATTTTGAGGTAACCTGTTACGAAGGTTCTGTAAGTGTAACTTCAAGTCAAAATAAAGTAGTTTTAAAACCTGGAGAAACGTTTAGAATTGTTGATAACAAAGTAGTTGCTGTGGCAAATGCAAATGAAAATGCGCCGTCGTGGTTGCAGCAAGAATCTAGTTTTAAAAATGTACCGCTTTGGCAAGTAGTTAACGAGCTAGAGAACCAATATAATATTAATGTTTCTTCAAATAACATAAACGTAAACGTTCTGTTTTCTGGAAGTTTTACACACAACAACTTAAATATTGCATTGCAATCGGTAACTATTCCATTAAAGCTTAGTTATAAAATAAACGATAATAACGTGGAGTTTTATAATTATGAAGCTAAATAAAGAGTGTTTTAATATTGTTCTTATTATTAGTTTGCTTTCTTTTAATGCTTTTGCACAAGAAAGGCTGCCACTTATAAGGGTGTTAAATCAACTTGAAGAAAATTTTGATGTTAAGTTTTCGTATTCTGAAAACGATATTGATGCTGTTTTTATTGAAAAACCAAATTCTGAAGCTTCATTGCAAAGTATTATTGATGGTTTAAATGATGAAACACTGCTCAATTTTAAAATTCTTGATGAACGCTACATTACAATTTCTTCAATAAATAAAACCATAAATATTTGTGGTATTGTACTTTCTGAAACAGATAGTTTTCCATTAATAGGAGCAACAGTTCAGGTTGTAAATACTCAAAAAGGAGTGATAACAAATTCTAATGGAGATTTTAAGTTAAAAGATGTTCCTGTAAATTCAATAATTGAAATTTCATATTTAGGTTTTGAAGCTGTTCAAATAAAGGCTATCGATTTACGTAAAACAAATCAATCAGTTTGCTCCAATATTGTATTAGCTGAAAAAGCAGAAGCGCTTAACAAAATATTAATCTCGAAATTTTTAACCACTGGTTTACAAAAACGAGTAGATGGTAGCACGGTGTTAAATACTGAAAAATTTGGTACGCTTCCAGGTTTAACAGAGCCAGATGTTTTACAGTCTATACAAGCGCTTCCAGGAGTTGAAAGTGTTAACGAAAGTATTGCTAATATAAATGTTCGTGGCGGAACCAACGGTCAAAACCTTATGATTTGGGATGGTATTAAAATGTACCATTCAGGACACTTTTTTGGATTAATTTCGGCTTACAATCCTTATTTAACCGAGAAAGTTGAGGTTACTAAAAATGGAACGTCTAGCGAGTTTAGCGATGGTGTGTCGAGCACCATAAATATGTTTACCAAAAATAATATAGATGAAACTGTTTCTGGAGGTTTTGGTGTAAATTTATTGCATGCCGATGGGTATTTGCAAATTCCGTTAAGCAAAAAATTAGCTGTTCATGTATCTGGTCGACGTGCGTTTACCGATGCTTTTAGTTCGCCAACTTATAATCAGTATTTCGAAAAAAGTTTTCAAGATAGCGAGTTAACTACCAATAGTGAAAATATAAGTGATGCTCAGCAATCTTCAGATTTTTTCTTTTATGATTATTCAGGAAAAATAGTATTTGATGTTAATGAAAAACATAAGCTTAGAGCAAATGTTATTGGTATTTATAATAATCTGGACTACACCGAAAGTTTCGAAAATTCAGACGGAGAAACCGAATCGAAAACAAGTAATTTAAAACAAGAAAATTCAGGTTTTGGTGGTAGCTGGAATGCTGATTGGACAAATCGTTTTTCAACCGAAATTTCAGGGTTTTATTCAAAATACAATGTCGATGCTTTAAATTATCGTGTTGAAACCGACCAAAGTTTAACTCAAGCCAACGAAGTTTTAGAAACTGGAATTAAATTAAAAAATACGATTAAACTAAATAAAACGATAAACGTTTTAGCGGGTTATGCTTTTAATGAGATTGGTGTGCTGTATAAAACTACTGTTAGTGCACCATCTTATGATAGAATTACCAAAGATGTATTGTTAAATCATGGGGCCTTTACCGAAATAGAGTATAATAAAAACAATACGTACCTACGATTAGGTGTTCGTGGTAATTATTTCCAGAAATTTAATAGTTTTCTTGTGGAGCCAAGATTAAATCTAAGGCAAAAATTATCAAACCAGTTTGCATTAAAGCTCCAGGGCGAATTTAAAAATCAAACTACAAAGCAAAAAATAGATTTTCAAGATGATTTTTTAGGTGTTGAAAACAGACGGTGGACGCTTGCTAATGAACAGCTCATAAAAATATCTAAAAGCAAACAGGTTTCCTTTGGTTTCGAGTTCAATAAAAATAACTGGCTGTTCGATGTTGAAAGCTTTTACAAAATAGTGGATGGTATTACAGCATCTAACCAAGGATTTTACAATAATTTTCAATACGAAAACGCAAACGGAAATTATAAAGCTAGAGGTTTGGAATTTTTGGTTAACAAAACAGCAACAAAATATAGCACCTGGCTTAGTTATACATTTAGTAAGAATGATTATGAGTTTGAAACGATAACACCATCGGTATTTCCTAATAATTTAGATATTAGGCATTCTGTGTCTTTGGCCTTCAATTATAATATTTTAAAAAACTTAGAAGCATCTGTTGGAGGCATCTGGCGTTCTGGTCAACCTTACACACAACCTGTTGAAGGTAATGAAACAATTCAAGATGGAAATGCAACAGTAGTTAATTACGACACACCAAATCATGAAAATGTTGAAGACTTTATGCGAGTTGATGCTTCCTTAAATTCAAAATTTACACTTTCAAATAAGGTGCAAGGACAATTTAGGTTGGGCGTTTTAAATCTTTTAAATAGGAATAATACTACAAATCGTTATTTTGAATTAAATTCTGAAAACAGCAATGAAACCTTACGTGTTGATAATCAATCTCTAGGAATTACGCCTAATGCTAGCCTAAGAATTACTTTTTAGAAATCAAAGTTCAATATTAAATAATCGTTAAAAAGCATTTTTTTTCGATAAAATGTTGTTTAGTGTTTTTTTTTGATTTATGTTTGTACCACCAATCTATCAGATCTATAATAAATGAAAAATTTAAGGTTATTAATTTTATTTAGTTTAATATCGTTTTACACGCAAGCTCAAGATGTCGATGCTTTATTTGCGGCAGGTGTCGAAAATGCAGAACAATTTACTAACGATTATTTAATGCCTGGAACTAATGGTTTAATGCACAGTATGAATGCGAATTGGTTTAATACTGGAGAGACAAAACCTTTAGGCGGATTTGAAATTTCGATTGTTACTAATGCGGTTGTAATTAATGACGAGCATAAATCATTTACATTAAATATTGCCGATTATAATAGCGATGATTATGATTTTACTGTGGCTTTTGCTGATGATGAAACGCTAGCGTCTAAAGATGTAGCAACCGCATTAGGTGAGAACGATCCAGATGTAGAATTAATAGTGCGATCAAAACAGTTTCCTAATATAAATCCTGAAACTATTACATTGCCTTCAGGTATTGGCGAATCAACAAAAGACTTATTGCCAACAGCTTTTTTACAAGCGGCTCTTGGCTTGAGTAAAGGCATAGAAGTAAAAGCTAGGTTTGTACCAAAAATTAAAACCGACGAACTAGAACTAAGTTTATACGGCGCCGGTTTACAAATGGAATTTACCAAATGGTTACCGGGTAATAAAATATTACCAGTGGCTTTATCTGGTTTGGTTGCTTATACACACATGAATGGTTCTTACGACATTACAGCATCGTCTGGAATAGATGGTGAAAACCAAAAAATAGAAAATAGTACTAGTAGCTGGTTATTTCAATTAATCGGTTCAACTAAATTACCAGTAATAAATTTTTATGGAGGTTTAGGATATATAAAAGGAAGCTCGCAGTCTGATGTTTTAGGAACATATGAAGTAGATAACGGAATACTGAGTTATTCAGAACCCGACCCATTCTCAGTATCGAGCGATGTTGCATCGGTACGCGGAACACTTGGTTTTAAATTGAAATTAGGATTTTTTAGATTAAACGGTGAGTATCACCTGTCAGAATATAATGCTTTTGCCTTAGGTATTAACTTTGGCTTTAGATAAGATATAGTTTTTTTCATTGTGAAATGATTATTTATTTTTAGTTAGTTTTATTTAGTTTTCCAAGAAGTGCGAGATTTTATCTCGCACTTTTTTTATTAACAGGGTTTTAATTCGTAAATTCGCCAAACTTGATTTAAAGTAAATAAACTAATTAATTATAAATTTAAACAAACTAAAAAATGAAAGTAACAGTTGTTGGCGCTGGTGCGGTAGGTGCAAGTTGTGCAGAGTACATTGCCATTAAAAATTTTGCTTCAGAAGTTGTATTATTAGATATTAAAGAAGGTTTTGCCGAAGGTAAAGCAATGGACTTAATGCAAACGGCTTCGTTAAATGGTTTCGATACCAAAATTACAGGAGTAACTAACGATTATAGTAAAACTGCAAATAGTGATATTTGTGTAATTACTTCTGGTATTCCTCGTAAACCTGGAATGACTCGTGAAGAGTTAATTGGTATTAATGCAGGTATTGTAAAAGCGGTTTCGACAAGCTTATTAGAGCATTCTCCAAATATGATTCTTATTGTGGTAAGTAACCCAATGGATACAATGACATATTTAGCTCATAAATCTTTAGACATGCCAAAACATAAAATTATTGGTATGGGTGGTGCTTTAGATTCTGCACGTTTTAAATACAGATTAGCTGAAGCTATGGAAGCTCCAATTAGCGATATCGACGGTATGGTAATTGGTGGACACAGCGATAAAGGTATGGTGCCATTAACAAGTCATGCTACAAGAAATAGTATTAAAGTTTCTGAGTTCTTAAGCGAAGAGCGTTTAGAGCAAGTTGCTGCCGATACTAAAGTAGGTGGTGCAACTTTAACCGGTTTATTAGGAACTTCGGCTTGGTATGCTCCAGGTGCCGCAGTAAGCGGTTTAGTTCAAGCTATTGCTTGCGACCAAAAGAAAATGTTCCCATGTTCTACTTATTTAGAAGGTGAATACGGATTAAGCGATATTTGTATTGGTGTGCCAGTAATTTTAGGTAAAAACGGAATTGAAAAAATAGTTGACGTTCCTTTAAGTGATGCCGAAAAAGCACATATGATAGAAAGTGCCGAAGGTGTTAAGAAAACCAATGGTTTATTAGATGTGTAACATATAATTTAACACATTTTTATATATTTAATAAAGACTGTAGAAATACAGTCTTTATTTTTTTATATTTGCCCGATGTTAAAAAAACACTACATAAGTATTTTAATTGTTATCCTATCTGTTTTGGGTATGGTTTCGCAAAAGCAAAACCTACAGCCAAACCAAGAAATATTGGTGCAATTTTCTAACCATACTTTAGAAAGTGTTGCGGTCGATCAGGTTGTTTCGGCTATTAAACAACAGTTAAGTACTTTAGGAGTTCAAGAGGTTGAAGTCAAAAAAGAAGCTTCAGGGGCTTTACGTATTTCTTATTTTAGTAAAGCTGGCGTTTCTCAAATAAAGGCAAGTTTAGATACCGATGGAGATTTAGAAATAAATTTTAATCGTACTTCAAAATCAAATCCTAATAAAGGTCCTTTAAATACTGATGATTTAGCGTATGATTTTGATGTTTACGAAATTCAAAAATCAAATCAATCGGGTTGGGATTTTAACGCCGTAACAAGTTCAGCTTTCGATTCTAAAAGTAATATTTATACTAATACCAATGGTTTTGCCATTGTTTTTACTCTAAAAAATGAAAACGCGATTACTCAAAAACGCGTAAAGGCAAGTAAATATATAGCGTTTGCTGTACAATATATTCCACATAAAATACCTGAGGTTAGGGCAGGACCTAAAATGGCCTAATCTGCGTAAGAAAAACAAAGCTTTCATCAATTAAAAAGCTGAAAAATCTAAATTAAATTATTACAATTAAATCCACTACCGTGGATAATTAACACCCAAAAAAATATAAAAATGCAAAATAAAGGACTAGTAAGGTTGTTTGCTATTTTATTTGGTTTGGTAAGTATTTACCAGTTGTCTTTCACTTTTAAAGCCAACCAAATAGAAAGCGAAGCCGAAGAAATCGCTATAAATAAAATCTCGGAAACCGAAGAGGATTACCGTGCAAAACGTAGTCAAGAAGAAGCGAACTATTTACAAGAAATCGCCAACGATACTGTATTTAACTTAGGTGTAGCCAAGTTTACTTACAATGAAGTAAAATCGAAGGCCATGAATTTAGGTTTAGATTTAAAAGGTGGTATTAACGTTATTCTTCAAGTTAGCGTAAAAGACATTTTAAAAGGATTGTCTAATAACACGAACGATTCTGTTTTTAATAAAGCTTTAGACGATGCCACCGAGCTTCAAAAAAATAGTCAGAACACCTATTTAGAAGATTTCTTTATTGCTTTTGATGCTATTAAAGGCGATACAAAATTAGCATCTCCAGATATTTTTTACACCAAACAATTAGATGGTGAAATAGATGGTAGCATGAGTGACGATGAAGTAAAAAGCATCATCGAAACTAAAATAGATGAGTCTATTGTTTCTGCATTCGAAGTATTACGTAAGCGTATTGATGAGTTTGGGGTTACCTCTCCAAATATTCAACGTTTAGGTACTTCAGGAAGAATTCTTGTAGAATTACCTGGTGTAAAAGATGTAGAAAGAGCAACAGCTTTATTACAAAGTACAGCCCAATTAGAATTTTGGGATGCTTATAAAGGTGAAACGTTCTATCAATTTATAGATCAAGCAAATAATGTTTTAAAAGACCTTGTTGAAGATGAAACAGCTGTAGCTGAAATTGAGCCTCAAGACGAAGAAGATGCTACCGATGCTCAAATTGATGATTTATTAGGTGATGCCGAAACCGATTCTACGGCTGTGGCAACACAAAACAATCCTTTAGGAAATTTAATTAAAGGTTTAGGATACCCTGGTGGTCCAATTGTAGCGCAATTTTCTATTCAAGATAAAGATAAAGTACTTGAGTATTTAAACATGCCAGAAGTACGTGCCTTACTTCCTGCAGAACGTCGTTATACTAAGTTTGCCTTTGGGAAACCAGAAAAAGGAAGCGAAGTTGTAGGGCTTTACGCTTTAGCGGGTAACCGCGAAAATACGCCACAATTAAGTGGAGCTGTTGTGGTTGATGCTCGTAATGAGTTTGGACCAACAGGAAAACCAGAAGTATCTATGCAAATGAATGCTAAAGGTGCTAAAATCTGGGAAGAAATGACAGGTAATGCTTATTCTAATCAAAGTCAAATTGCCATTGTTTTAGATAACGTGGTGTATTCTGCACCTGGTGTTACTACAGGACCAATTGCTGGTGGAAATTCTTCTATTTCTGGTAGTTTTACACTAAACGAAGCTATCGATTTAGCAAACGTTTTACGTGCTGGTAAATTACCTGCTTCTGCCGATATTATTCAGAGTGAAGTTGTAGGGCCATCACTTGGTAAAGAAGCTATCGAGAGTGGAACAACTTCATTTATGATTGCACTTGTTTTAGTGTTAGTTTGGATGATTTTATACTACGGAAAAGCTGGTGGTTTTGCTGATATCGCTATGTTATTAAACATTTTATTAATCTTCGGGATTTTATCTGGTTTAGGCGCAGTATTAACACTTCCGGGTATTGCTGGTATCGTGTTAACTATTGGTATGTCGGTAGATGCGAACGTACTTATTTTCGAGCGTATTCGTGAAGAATTAACTAAAGGTAAAGGACAAAAAGAAGCTATCGAAGACGGATTTAGTAATGCCTTGTCTTCAATTTTAGATGCTAACATTACTACCGGTCTTACTGCATTAATTCTGTTTATTTTTGGTACAGGTCCTATTAAAGGTTTTGCAACAACCTTATTAATTGGTATTGGAACATCGTTATTTACTGCTATTTTTATTACAAGATTATCTATCGATTGGTACTCTAATAAAGGTGGTAAGTTATTGTTTGCAACAAGTGTTACTAAAAACCTTTTCAGAAACATTAATATTGAATTCTTAAAGAAGCGTAAAGTTGCTTACATTATTTCTGCTGCATTTATTTTAGTAAGTTTAATTTCTTTATTTACTAATAGTTTAGATCAAGGTGTTGACTTTGTTGGAGGTAGAACATACCAAGTGCGTTTTGCACAAGATATTAGCGCTTCAGAAATTACCGATTTATTATCGCAACCAGATGTGTTTAACAGTGCCGATGCCAAAACATTTGGTGAATCTAATCAGTTAAAAATTACAACTAAATTTAAGGTTAACGAAACTGGTGCCGAAGCAGACGAAGCTATTCGTCAAACACTTTATAACGCTTTACAGCCTTATTTAGAAGGCGTAACTTACGAAGACTTTATTAACGAAGCGAGTGAAAAAACTGTTGGTTTAATGAAGTATTACAAAGTAAGTCCTACCATTGCCGATGATATTAAACAAGCATCGTTCTGGGCTATTTTAGGGTCTTTAATTGTGGTGTTCTTATATATTTTAATTCGTTTTAAAAAGTGGCAATATTCGCTTGGTGCAGTGGTAGCAGTATTCCACGATGTATTAATTGTACTAGGTGTATTCTCGTTAACTTACAAGTTTATGCCATTTAGTATGGAAATCGATCAAGCCTTTATTGCGGCCATATTAACCGTAATTGGTTATTCGTTAAACGATACTGTGGTAGTTTTCGATAGAATTCGTGAATTCTTTAACGAACACACAAACTGGAAATTCGAAAAAGTTGTAAACACTTCTTTAAGCAGCACTTTAAGTAGAACCTTAAATACATCGCTTACTACTTTAGTGGTGTTATTGGCCATCTTTATTTTTGGAGGAGATTCTATTAGAGGATTTATGTTTGCATTAATAGTTGGTGTAATCGTTGGTACGTATTCTTCATTATTTATTGCAACTCCAGTTATGTACGATACCGTGCAAAAACTAGAAGATAAAAAGAAGAAAAAAGAATAATTTATTTTTCTATATTGAAAAAAGCCCATCATGAAAATGATGGGCTTTTTTTATTCAAGTATATTTTGGTTTTGAAGCTGTTGCGAGTTGTGTTTGGTGTTAATTGAGGAATACTTCTCGATACAAATTAGCTTCGTTATTCTACGTAAATCCACTCAAAATGACGTTAGTTTCAATTTAAGTTATGGCGTCAGTTTGAGTGATTCTGAGGTACGAGGAATTGTATCGAGAACCAATCAATCTTCAATCTCATATTTCTGCATTTAAAAAAAATAATGAGTAAATTCAAAAAAAAATAAATCCCAAGCAACCTTTTTAAAAAAAATAGCGTCTGTATAAATAGAAAGCGAAATGAAATCTTTTTTGAAAGTTATACAATTACATAAAAACGAAACTCAGCTTATTAGGCGAGCGATTAAAAATAATCGTGAAGCTCAGCATGTGTTGTTCGAATTGTATGCGCCAAAAATGTTAAGCGTTTGTCGTTATTATATAAAGGATGTACAGCATGCCGAAGGTGTTATGCTCGACGGGTTTTTTAAAGTGTTCACCAACTTATCAAATTTTAAAAACCAGGGTAGTTTTGAAGGTTGGATTCGTAAAATAATGATTAGGCAAGCCATTTCTTTTTTAAGGCAGCAAAAAAAGGTAGAATTTTCGGTTGATGATATGGGAATTCATGATGATTCTGAAAATAACATAAATACAAATATAGAAGTCAGTCAAATTCAAGAATTAATTGACGAATTACCAGAAGGTTACAAAATGGTTTTTGTAATGTATGCCATTGAAGGTTATAAGCATCAAGAAATAGCAGCGTTATTAAATATTTCGTTGGGCACTTCAAAATCGCAATTATTTAAAGCACGAAAAATGCTTCAAGACAAAATTTTAAAAATTAATAATACCACAAGTTATGGCGCCATATAAATATGAAGAGGATTTTAAGAGTAAGCTAGAAAAACGCAGCTTACAGCCATCGGCTAATGCTTGGGAAAAGCTTTCAAACCGCTTAGAGAAAGAAGAAAAACAAACCAATAAAAAACTGTATTGGTGGTTGGGTGTTGCTGCTAGTTTGGTAGGTATAGCTTTAATAGCAACTCAGTTTTTTAGTTCTGGGGTTAAAACCGATGTTGAAACAATAGAAATTGTAACACAGCACGAAGATTTACAATTAGAAAAGATAGAGAATGTAATTACCGAAGCTGCTGAAAACAAAATTGAAGAACCAGTAAATAAAGAATCTGCAATTAAAACGCCGAAAATTCACAAGATAAAACCAGCTATTTTAGTTGAATTACCAAAAACAGCTGTGGCGAAAGTGGATTCTATCGATGAAATAAAAACCATAACGCCAATAGAACCCAAGGAATTATTAAGTTTTGAAGAACAAAAAATACAAACTGTTGTTGCTCAAGTAAAAGTGTTAAATGAGACGCGAGAAGTTACAGAAGCCGATATTGATGCGCTTTTAAAACAGGCACAACAAGATATACAATTAAATAAATTAATTAATAGCGAAACCGGTGTTGTAGATGCTAACAGGTTGCTTCAAGACGTTGAAGCAGAGTTAGATCAATCGTTTAGAATGCGTGTTTACGAAGCTATAAAAGACAGTTACATTACTGTAAAAACTGCAGTTGCCCAACGTAACGAGTAAATTTCAGCGAAAGCGAAAATTATAATTATTACAAGTTAAATTCAATCAATTTAAATCAATAATTAGATACTGAAATGACTTCAGTATTTTCAAAAAACGAACAGTTATGCAAACTATTACAAAATGTTTAGCGCTTTTGGCGCTGTGGTTAAGTGCGCAGTTAATTTATGCGCAAGACAGTACTCAAGTGTCTCCAAATCACATTAAAATTGAGGCTTTAAAACTAGAGAAAAATCAAGTTCAAGAACAAGAACGTGCGCTTTTAAAAGCTAAAGTTGAAGCTATAAATACTAAACTAGAAAAAGGAGAAATTACCAACACAGAGGCCGAAACCTTAAAAAAAGAAGCCGCGAAAAAGCATGCTTTAAATATTGAAAGCAGAATAGCTATTCTTGATAATAAAATAGATTTATTGGCAAGAAACGACAACGATTATGGCGTTAAAATACATGACGATGAAATTAATATTCTTAGAATTGGCACCGATGAGAATACTAGCGACGATTTGGTTTATGTAGGAAAGCCAAGTAACGATAAACCCAAGGTTTACGATAAACGGACATCGAACGATTTAGTTGTGGCCTTTGGACTAAACAATGCTTTAATTGAAGGTGAAAGTTTAAACGATTCACCTTATAAAATTGCTGGGTCGCGTTTTTTCGAAATTGGTTGGGCGTGGAAAACTCGCGTGTTTAAAAATACTAATTTTTTAAGGTTAAAATATGGGCTTTCTGTGCAAATGAATGGCTTAAAACCTGAAAGAAATCAATATTTTGTAAATCAAAATGATAACATTGTGCTGGTGGAATTTCCGCATGAACTGGATAAATCTAAACTAACGGTTTATAATTTTGTTGCTCCAATACATTTTGAATTTGGACCTTCGAAAAAAATAGAAAAAGACGATTATTTTAGATATTCTACTACCAATAAATTAAAATTTGGAATTGGTGGTTATGGCGGATTTAATATCGGAGCTCGACAAAAACTTAAGTACGACCTTGATGGTGATAATAAAAAAGAGAAACAAAAAGGTAATTTTAATACAACAAAATTGGTTTACGGCTTAAGTGGTTATATAGGTTTAGATGATTTGTCGATTTACGTTAAATACGATTTGTCTCCAATATTTAACGATCAAGTTGTTAGCCAAAACAACATCTCATTAGGTGTTAGGTTTGATATTAATTAAAATAAAAAAAGCTGTATTGTAAGTGTTTAATCGGCACTTGCTAAGACAGCTTTTTTTAATGTCAATTGAATTTAAAACTCGCGTTTACCAAATTCACTATCTATAAATTTCGATTTGTTTTTACCATTTTTAAAGGTGTACGAGAGGTTTAGTAAAACCATATCTACTTCGTAAATGTAATTTGTGGTGGTGTAAAATTCGCCTGTTCTGTAGGTGGTTATACGTTGTTCGTTTGTGTCGAGCAAGCCCATATCTATATTTTGCCATTGTAAAGTGGCGGTTAATCTATCGTTTAAAAACGATTTTTGAAATGTTAAGTTAGGTGAGTAATAACGCGAATCTTCACCTTGAGCTGTTATTCTTTCAGATAAATAATTAAAAGTAAATTGCAACGAAGCATTCTCCCAGAATTTGTAAGTTGTGTTTAAGTTTACAGAATACATGGTGGCATCACTATCTACTGGCATGGCATCAAACTCACCATCAATGTTGTAATTATAAACGTTTGCGCCTATAAAAGCGTTAAAGTTTTTTGTGGGTTTTAGTTCTGTACCAATTTCAAGGCCTACGGCTTTTGCATTACCAACGTTGGAGTAAATTCTATTTAAAATGGTGTCGTTATAAACCGTATTTACACGATTTACCAAGTTTTTAACCGAGCGATAATAACCTGTAGCGAAAATAGAATGGCCACCTATTATTTTTTTAGTAATGCCAAGTTCTACTAAATCTATAAATTCAGGTTTAAGCTCTGGATCGCCTTGTTCTAAAGTTTCAGAGTGTTCGCGTTCAGGGAACGGATTCATTTTAAAGGTTGTTGTACGTTCTACACGCTTGCTGTAAGCCGCTTTTATATTGGTTTTATCGTTAATTTCGTATTGCAATGATGCCGAAGGATATAGTTTTGTAAAATCGTAGTTATAGGTTTCATCAATGGTTCCTGCTTTGTCTTTTAGTTCCAAAGTTCTGTCCATAACTTCAACACGAGCACCTGCGCTATAACTCCATTTGTTTTGCTGCCCAGTAAATTGAGAATAAACCGAATGTATAGAACGTTGTAAATTTACTTCGCTCGAAAACTCTGGAACCAATGCAAAATCGTCATTAAAATCGGTTCTTCTTTCGTAAACAAAATCGCCAGTATGGTCTAAATTTCGGTATTGATAACCTGTTTCTAAAATGCCTAATTTAAAAGGTTTAAAGCTGTAATCCAGTTGAAAACGAATACCATTAAGCGGGTTGTCGTTGGTGTTGTATTCATCTTGATATAGAATTGAGTTATCTGGAAACCCTAAATTCTGATTTACAGTTGGTCCGCCCAAAAGGGTGTATTCATATAAAAATGAAGTAGATAATTGGGCACTGTTTTTGAATTTATGTGTGTAATCGAAACTTCCTAAAGCAAAATCGCTGTTACGTTCTCGAAGGTTGTGATTAAAGTATTGGAAGGTGTAAAGTCGGTTAGTTTCATCATCTAAATCAATAGCATGATTATCAAAATATACAATATCTGCCAAACGTGCTTTGTTGCGTTTACCAGCGAAAAAGCCTAATGAAAATACGTTTGTGCTGTCTGGAGTAAAATCGACAGTAAAACGTCCGCTATAATTTTCTTCATCAAAACTACGTTCGCCAGTCGATGGAAATTGTGTTTTAATATTATCAATGATGGTAAAAACATCACCTTCGCGTCTTCCGCCAAGGTCGTTACGTTGGTAACTAGCGCCTAAGGAAATATTCCATTTTTCATTTTGAATATTATAAGTAGCGTCTAGCCCGTAACGTTGGTGGTATTTGTCGTTATCGTAGGTTTCAATAGAAGGAAAACCACCTTTAAGGTTTATTTGTCCATAAGCGCCATTTGTAGCGCCTTTTTTAGTAATTATATTTAAAATACCTGCTTTACCCTCAGGATCGTATTTTGCCGATGGTGCTGTAATCACTTCAACACGTTCTATGGCATTTGCAGGTAATTGAGCAATTAACGAACTGGCATTCCCTTGAACGGGTTTACCGTTTAGTAAAACCACAAACCCAGAGCTTCCGCGTACGCTAATATCACCTTGTCCATCTATGCTAACCGATGGTAAGTTTTTAATAATATCGATTCCACTTCCGCCTTGAGCGTTTTTAAACTTTTGGGCATCAAAAACTTGTCGGTCTATTTTATTAACAACTACGGCACGTTCGGCTTCCACTACAACTTCGTTTAGGTTGTTTCCTAAGCTTAGTTTTATAGTACCTAAGTTTTTTATTGCATTTGAAATTTCAATAGTTTTTACTTGGTAACCAATAAATGAAGCTTCCAGGTAATAGCTGCCTTTTTTTATGTTTTCAATTTTAAAAACACCATTTAAATCGGTAATAACACCAGTTATTAATTCTTGGTTGTTTTGATTGTAAAGGGCAACAGTGGCGTATTCTAGTGGTGCTTCGGTTTCATCTACAATTTTGCCTGTAATTTGGGAAAAAGAAACGGTACAGGTTAAAAGGGTTAGAAGTAAGAGTAAGATGTTTTGTTTGGTTTTCATATGTTTTAGTTTGAGGGCGCAATTTACAGGACTTCTTTCTCTTTTTTTGGTGTATTTGAAAAATAAATGGTAAAAATTAAAATGACTCTTTTTTAAACTGTAATGGTGTTAAATTGGTATGCCTTTTAAAAAATTTTGTAAAGTTAGAGGTGTCGTTAAAACCTAAATCGAAAGCAATGTCGCTTACATTTTTCGATGTATATACTAACTGACGTTTAATTTCTTTTGTTATAAATTCTGCAATAATATCGGAAGCCGATTTTTCGAAGGCTTTTTTACAAACGGCATTTAAATTTTGGGGCGATGTATTAAGCTTTTTGGCATAATAGTTTACACTATTTTTTAAGGTTGCTGTTAGTAGCTGCAAAAATTGTTGTTCAAGCCCTTGATTATTTGTGAAAGTTTTATGGTTTGCATAATAAATTAATTTGGCAAGAATGGCTTTTAGGGTGCTTTCAATAACTTCGGTATTAGCTTTATTTTGTTTCATTTCTAAACATAAAGCCTTAAATAGCAAGGGTAAAACATTGTCGTTATTCGAAATGTCTATTTTTTCTAAATCTTTTAATTTATTAAGATCAACTTGAATCGAGGTGTCTAAAATATGCTCTAAAAACGATTGTTTTATAATAATCACATAACCTTCTGGAATGGTGTTAATATTCCAATGGTGAACTTGGTCTTTATGTATTAAAAATGTAACAGGTGGTTTAATTTCAAAAGCCTTTAAATCCAGATAGTGTTGCCCGCTTCCTTGGGTAAAAAATACCAGTTCTAAATATTTATTGTGTTTATGTGGTTTGGTATAGCGTTTAGAAACATCGAAGGGTTCAACTTTTAAAAATTCGTGCGATGAAATTTTATTTTTTATTACAATGTTTTCTGGTGCAGACATAATTAACAGGCATTGAATTTAAAATCGAAATGGTAAATATAGCGATGCGGTTTTAAATTAATTCTTAATTTTTTATTAATGTAAAACGTGCATTTCCATTTTAGTCAAGCATTTTAGAAAATTTGAAAAGTGCTTCTGTATTTAATACTGCAATTTTGCAGTATGAAAAAGATAACAAACTTCGGCATATTTACAATACTATTAGTAAGTAGTTTAACCATAATGGTAGGCACAGTAATTGCGCCAGCATTATCGGGCATTGTAGAAAATAGAAATTTAGGGTTTTCACCCAGTTGGTTAATTACATTGCCATCGTTAGGTGTGGTTTTATTTGCGCCTTTAATTGGTATTATTACCCAAATTAGGCAGCTTAAAATTATTAAGTCTAGGTTTGGAGCCTTACGCTATTTTAGGTGTAATAGGTGCGTTTATTAGCAACGATTATATTTTAATTTTAGATAGAATATTGTTAGGTGGAGCAACCGTAGCAGTTCAGGTTTCGATAACGGGTTATATAGCCGATTGTTTTACAGGAGAAACCAGAATGAAAATGATTGCATGGCAAGGTATGGCCATAGAATTAGGCGGCGTGGTTTTTCTAGCCATTGGCGGAATTTTAGGAGAAATAAACTGGCAATTTCCATTCTATATTTACTTAATTGCGCTATTGTGTATGGTGTTTGTAATGAAGACTTTACCGCAGCCAGAAATAACTAGTAGTACAGAAAAAGTCTCTACTGAAACACCAAAAAATAATAAATACAGAGTTAAACTAATTTTTATAGCATCGCTTTTAGCCATGATGTTGTTTTTTGTTGGTTTTGTAACCTTGCCACTATATTTACCACAAACCTTTGAGTTTACAGAGTCTGTAACAGGTTATTTTATGGCTTCAATTTCGTTAATTGCAATTATAACAGCAAGCCAAATGCCACAAATGGTTAAACTTCTAGGCGATGGTAAAACAGTAGTTTTAGGATTTTCGTTTTTTATGTTAGGCTATTTGGTGTTAGCAACCACAGCTAGTATTCCATTTTTAGTTTTAACCGTTATTTTTATAGGTGTTGGCTTCGGTTTTACCATTCCATTGTTAAACCACATGATGGTTGAGGCAAGCACAGCGAAAACACAAGGCAAAAATTTAGGTTTATTTTCAATGGGTGTTTTTGGTGGGCAATTTTTATCTACGTTTATAGAATATGTATCGCACGATTATAAAGCCATTTATGCAGTTGCCGTTGGTTTAGCTTTAATAATAGCAAGTGTCATGTTTATTATGTTTAGAAATGTTGCTAAAAAATAAACTTGATTAAATTCTTTTTACTTTTGAGGTTTTAAAGCCTTAAAAGTAAATGCCATTACCTAGTTGGGAAAATAAAATTCTGTTAACAGAAAATTTTGAAAGTAATAACGATTTACTTTCAGGAAACTCTATGGGTATTTATTTTGATTTTGAAGACCGCCAATTGATTATTCATTTTAAACCATTAAATGAAGTTTTTAAAGCCGAAGTATTTCAAGCTAACAAAGGTTTTTTGTTAAATTTTGAGCGTGATTTAATTGATGAAGACGATATTGAATATGCTTTAGATGTGATGTCGCTTTTTAATAAATATCCAGAATTTATTATAAATGAAGCTGATAAAATTGAACAAATAAATAAAGTTGTTTTTCTTTTGAAGCAGGAGTTTTATAGCGACACAGCATCATACATTATGCTAAAAACTTTGTTGAAGGTGTTGCTTTTACATTTAATACGTTACCAAAACAACAATTTTTTAGAACAAGATTTAAATCAGAATCGGGTATTTGATTTTCTTGAACTTATGGAAACGCATTTTTTACAAGAAACCAATGCCGAGTTTTATGCTAACCAAATAGGAGTAAGTGTAAAACGTTTAAATCAAATTTTAAAAGAAAAATTAAATCTTACCGCTGTACAAATTATAAAACAACGAAAGGTTACCGAAGCCAAACGCATGTTGGTAAAAAGCAATATCACAACAAAAGAGTTGGCCTTTAAACTAGGTTTCGATTCTTTAAGTAGCTTCTCTCGTTTTTTTAAACAAAATGTGGGTGTAAGTCCTTCAAGTTTTAAAAGTAGTTCTCAATAATTTGTCAATTACACTTTAAAATACACTTATTCGGTTTTATATTTTCCAAATGAAGTGGATTATAGCGTATAATTAGTCATCTGTAAATATAATTGTCTTCATTAATTAATAAAATAAGCGATGCGTCGTTAACTTTTTCTATTTTTGCAAAATATTTCGGATAAAGAAATGTAACTTAATCAGTATTAAGCAGTTTTATATAACAAAGATATGAGTAACATAGTAGCCATTGTAGGAAGACCAAATGTAGGGAAGTCAACCTTTTTTAACCGTTTAATTCAGCGTCGTGAAGCTATTGTTGATGCTGTTAGTGGTGTTACGCGTGACAGACATTACGGGAAAAGTGATTGGAATGGAAAAGAGTTTTCGTTAATCGATACAGGTGGTTATGTTGTTGGAAGTGACGATATTTTTGAAGCTGAAATTGATAAGCAAGTAGAATTGGCCATCGATGAAGCCGATGCGATTATTTTTATGGTCGATGTTGAAGATGGTGTTACCGGAATGGACGAAGATGTAGCAAACTTACTTCGAAAGGTAAAAAAGCCTGTGTTTTTAGTTGTAAATAAGGTAGATAACGGAAAACGTGCCGAAGACGCTGTAGAGTTTTATGCTTTAGGTTTAGGCGATTACTATACCATTGCCAGTATAAATGGAAGTGGAACAGGCGATTTATTAGATGCTTTAGTTGAAGCTTTACCTGAAAAAGAAGATGAAGTTATCGAAAACGAACTCCCACGATTTGCCGTGGTTGGTCGCCCAAATGCTGGAAAATCATCATTTATAAACGCTTTAATTGGTGAAGATCGATATATTGTTACAGATATTGCTGGAACTACTAGAGACTCCATTGATACGAAATACAACCGTTTCGGATTTGAATTTAATTTAGTAGATACAGCCGGAATTCGCCGTAAAGCTAAAGTTAAAGAAGATTTAGAGTTTTACTCTGTAATGCGCAGTGTTCGCGCTATTGAACATGCCGATGTATGTTTGGTAGTTTTAGATGCCAACAGAGGTTTCGACGGACAAGTGCAAAACATTTTTTGGTTATCCGAGCGTAACCGAAAAGGTATTGTTATTCTGGTTAATAAATGGGATTTAGTAGAAAAAGATCATAAGTCGGTTAAAGATTACGAAAAAGCCATTCGTAAACAAATTGAACCCTTTACCGATGTGCCAATCATTTTTATATCGGCACTTACTAAACAACGTATTTTTAAAGCGATAGAAACGGCTGTTGAGGTTTATAAAAACCGAAGCAAAAAAATTAAAACGAGTAAATTAAACGAAATTTTACTGCCAATAATTGAGCATTATCCGCCACCAGCATTTAAAGGTAAATTTGTTAAAATCAAGTATATTATGCAGTTGCCAACACCACAGCCGCAATTTGTATTTTTCTGTAATTTACCGCAATATGTAAAAGATCCATACAGACGATTTTTAGAAAATAAGTTACGCGAACACTTCGATTTTAATGGCGTGCCTATTTCGGTTTATATGCGTAAAAAGTAATATTCTTATTTTTTAACAGTTTGGCAACATTTTAGATTGCTTGTTTTGAGTATCTTACTACTCTAAATCAATCAATCAAAAAACAATTATGCACAAATTATTATTTGTAGTAGCATTTTGTTGTTGCTTTTTATCTTTTAGTCAATCTAAACATTTTCAAATTTCAGGAAAAATAATTTCAGAGGAAGAAAAAATACCTCTTGAAGCAGCAACAGTTCATTTAGAAACTGTTAAAGACAGCAGTTTGGTAACCTATACCATTTCCAATAATAGTGGCCACTTTATTTTAAAAGACGAAACCTATCAAAAATCGTTAAACTTGTTTGTGTCTTATGTCGGTTATCAAACTTATAAAAAAGAAATCCTTATTAATAAGTCTGAAATAGATTTAGGTACAATTAATTTAGCTGTTAGCTCGAATGCTTTAGATGAGGTGCTTATAAAAACATCGGCGCCCGTTACTATAAAAAAAGACACGTTGGAGTTTAATGTAAGTTCCTTTAAAACAAAAAAAGATGCTACCGTTGAAGATTTATTAAAGCAATTGCCTGGTGTAGAAATAGATGACGAAGGAAAAATAAAAGTGAATGGCAAAGAAGTTAATGAAATTCTTGTTAATGGTAAGCCCTTTTTTGGTAGCGATCCTTCCATTACCACTAAAAATTTAACTAAAGATATCATTGAAAAAATTCAAGTTGTAGATACAAAAACAAAAAGTGAAGCTTTTACAGGAGAGGAAGGCGATTCCGAGAATAAAACCATTAATTTAACCATAAAAGAAGAAAATAATAAAGGCGTTTTCGGTCGAGTTTCGGCAGGCGGTGGTACCGATAAACGCTATGAGTTTGCTGGCATGTTTAACCATTTTGATAACGACCAACGATTAAGTGTTTTAGTTGGTGGCAATAATATAAACTCTCCGGGATTTAGTTTTGGCGAAATCGAAAAAATGTTTGGCGGTGGCAATTCATGGTTTAATAGCAACGGAAGTTTTAGTATAAACGGCAGGCAGTTTGGCGGCGGCGAAGGCTTAACAACCTCAAGGTTAGGTGGTGCAAATTATGCCGATTCCTTTGGGAAAAACACCGAGTTGTCGTCCGATTATTTTTATTCAGGAAGTAGCTCAGAAAACGATAGAAAAACAGAACGTGAAGTTATTTTAGCCGATTCGCGCTATTATGTTAATTCCAATTCTAGTTCGTTAAACGAAACCGATAGCCATTCCTTTAACACCGATTTGGAGGTTAAAATTGATAGCACTTTTATGATTAATATAAAACCGTCTTTTGCATTTACAAAAACTAAAACCGAATATACAAGTAATGATAAAACGTTAGACGAAAATTTAAATCTAACAAACCAATCTAATGTGGGGTCTTTTGTAGAAAACAATCTTAATAGCTTCTCTAATGCCATAAGTGCAACCAAAAAGTTTGGAAGTAAAGGAGCCTTTTTACGATTTAATTTCAATAATAAAATATCTAAAACTGAAGGAGACGATTATATTAATTCCTTATCTGAAGTAATTGGAAGTAATCCAGAAACTATTGAAAGAAAACAATTGGCAAACAATAATAATAAGTCTAACGATTTTTCGAGTAAAGTACGTTACCGTTGGCCTATAATAGCCAAAAAGCTATTTGTAAATTTCGATTACGAATACCAATATAATAAGGATGAAAACCTAAAAAGCACTTTCGATTTTGATGATGAAACCAACGGTTATACAAGCTTTAACGAAGACCAAAGTACCAATTTTAAATATACCGATATAAAAAGTGCACCAGGTGCGGAATTAAGTTATAGAGCCGATAAATTATCTACCCGAATGGGTGTGAATTATGTTTTTAGAACACTGAAAAATTTCGACGAATTAAGACCGCAATTTAATGTTGAACGCGAGTTTAAAGCCTTAGAGTTAAATACAAGTTTTAATTATAAATTTAGCGAAAAAGCTTCAGTTTACTCCAGTTATCGTTTAACTAATAGGCCGCCCGCGATACGTTTTTTACAGGCGTTTACCGATATTTCGAATCCGTTAAATATCATAATGGGTAACCCAAATTTAAAACCTACTAACGAAAATAGATTTTACATAAATTTCAATGCTTATAATTGGCAAGAACGTACGGGGTTTTATTTGTATGCTAGTGTAACTTCATTTAACAATGCTGTGGTCTCTAAATCTACTATAGATTCTGAAACACTTACCAGAACCACGACTTACGAAAACGTTAATGGTAACAACAACGGGTATTTTGGTTTAGATTATAGCAAAAGCGTAAAGCTAGACTCCATACGTTCTGTTCGATTTAAATTAGGAGCATGGTCTAACTTAAGAAAAAATATAAATTTTAATAACGACGTAAAATATGCAAGTAACAGTTTAACGTTAACACCAAATTTGGGAATCGATTTTGTTATTAAAGATGTATTTGAGTTTAAACCACGATATAGAATTGGTATAACAAATACGAAATACGACCTAGATGATTTTGAAGATGTTAAATTTACATCCCATAATTTATTGCTACGAACTGGTTTTTTTCTTCCAAAAGGCCTTGAATGGCGTAATGATGTTACTTATACGTACAACCCTAATGTGTCCGATGAATTTCAAAAAAGTGCTTGGTTTTTTAATTCTACAGTGAGTTATTCTATATTAAAAGATAAAGGTTTAATAAGTTTAAAAGTGTACGATTTGCTTAATCAAAATACCAATGCTGTCCGAACGGCAACACAAGATTATATTGAAGATGCCCAAAGTACCGTATTGAGGCAATATTTTATGCTTAGTTTTAGTTGGAAGTTTAATAGCCTTGGCTCAAAAGGGGAAACGGGTGGTAACGGACCCTATTTTATAGATTAACAAGGGCTTAATCAATTTTTAAAGTTGTATTGTCAATAGTAATTACTCTTAATTTTGAAGGGAAAGTAAAAATATTGTAAGCCAGTTTTTCATTGGACAAGTAAAGTGTGTCGCTGTTTCCGTTGCTTTCTACAAAACAGATGCCTTCAACTTGATTCCCAAACGGAATAAAATTTTCAATTTTTGAAACCGTACTATTTTTAAAAACATCGAGGTTAGTAGGTGCTGAAATATTTAGATTAGTTATTTCTAATAAAAAAGGAACAATTTGGTCTTTGTTATAACCCGATAAATATAGTTTATTCGAGTTTACTAAATCGGCGCCTGTTACGAGCCCTTGCGCTTTAAAATGACTTACTTTTTGTGCCTGGTGAGTGCCTATAGTTTTAGGTAGCACATAAACGTCTACCTCATTATTTTCCCAGTTTTTTGTAAAAATTAATAAGTAGTCATTATAAACTACAAAAGCTTCTGCATCCCAGTTATTGTTGTTTAATTTTGAAGTGAAATCGGTTTGGTTCGCGTAAGAGTAATTTATAATTTCGGCGTTAACACTTGTTTTTGTATTAAAATCGGTTTTGAGTATTCGGTAAAATTTTAAGTTTCTTCTGTTGCCAAAATTGTTGCCAATATCGCCAATGTAAATATATTTCTCGTCTTGCGCTAAATCTTCCCAGTCCTTATTTAGAGCATTATTAATTACTACAGTTCTGGCAATGCTACCATTGGAGGTGTCAATTTCATATAACGCAGAATCATTACCACTATCGTTATGGGTTATAACTTTATTGTTGTAAAAAAGTAAACCAGACGTTTCTTCAATAGCTTGGGATAAAGCGCATTTATCTGAAGTAGTTACCGTTTGTGCATTTATTTGATAAATAACAAAACACAAAATTAATGATAGGTTACGATTCATGGTTTGGGTTTAATTATCCGAAAGATAGTAAAATACATTTGGATTAAATTACCAACCACCAGAGGCGCCGCCACCGCCGCCCATGCCGCCACCGAAGCCGCCGCCAAAACCACCTCCGCCAAAGCCGCCGCCACCAAAACCTCCGCCTGAGCCACCCCAGCCAGAAGAACCACGGCGGTAATTGCCACGTCCCATATTGCTTAAAATTATGGCTTCAAGCAAATCTGTTCCTGCGCTTCGGTTGCCACGGTTATTACCACCGCCTCCGCGTTTATTTTTGGAAATAGAAATGATGATGATGATAAAGATGAAAAAGAGAATGAAAATTACACCAATGGGTATGCCTTCCGAAGACGTATTTTCTCGAGTACCCTGGTATTCGCCGTTTAATACTTCAAAAATAGCATCGGCACCACGGTTTAATCCACCATAAAAATCGTTTTGTTTAAAATAGGGGATAATGTCTCTATCAATAATACGCTTACTCATAGCATCGGTAAGTAAATGCTCTACGCCGTAACCCGTGTTTATAGCGATGCGTCTATCGGCATTTGCTAAAATTATTAAAACACCATTGTCTTTTCCTTTTTGTCCAATACCCCATTTTGTTAACCAATTAGCTCCAAGAAAATTGATGTTTTCGCCGTTAGTTGAGTTTATAATAGCAACTACAATTTGTGTAGAAGTCGTGTCGGAATATTTTATAAGCTTTTGTTCTAAACTATTTTTTTGAGATGCTGACAGCAGGTTTTCGTAATCGTAAACGCTGGTTTGAAAACTTGGTTTTTCAGGAATGTCAAACTGAGCAAAGCTGAAATTTAAGCTTGCTAAAAATAGAATTATAGTTAAAACCGATTTAGAAAACCATGTGACCTTCGTAGACTGCGACTGTTTATTGCTTATAGGATACTGCATACTAAACCTATCCTTTAGAGATTTCGTTAGTAAGTTCGTTAATATCATCATCAGAATAAGGAAAGTGTTTTTTTAGTTGTTCGCCAGATTTTAATATACCATCTACCAGACCTTGTTTAAAATTTCCGTTTTTAAAATGCGACTGGATTACATTTTTTGTGCTATCCCAAAAGTTAGTTTCAACCACATCGTTAATGCCTTTGTCACCATAAATAACAAAGTTTTTATCGTTTACGGCAACATAAATTAATACGGCATTTTGCAGTTTCGTGTTATCCATTTTTAAATCATGGAAAACAGTTAAAGCACGATCGGTAGCATCGCCGTTTGCGGTTTTTTCAATGTGTACTCGAATTTCACCCGAAGTGTTTAATTCGGCAGTTCGAATGGCATCAACAATTTCCAATTCTTCTTCAGCAGAAAGAAAAGCTTCAATTTTCGACATTAAAATTCAACTTTTGGTGCGTTTTCGCTGCCAGCAGCACTTTTAAATCGTGCCATTTCTTCAAACCCAAATAATCCGGCAAGTAACTTTCCAGGGAATTTTGTAGTGAATTTATCGTATTCGTTTACAGCAGCATTGTAACGGTTACGCTCAACATTTATACGGTTTTCGGTGCCTTCTAATTGCGATTGTAACTCTAAAAAGCTTTTATCGGCTTTTAACTCTGGGTAGCGCTCTACGGTTAGTAATAATTTTGATAATGCGCCCGTTAAACCTTGTTGTGCTTGCTGAAATTGAGCTACCGCTTCTGGTGTTAAATTACTAGCATCAATAGTAGTTTTGGTAGCTTCGCTTCTTGCTTTTATTACACCTTCTAACGTTTCTTTTTCGTGTGCAGCATAACCTTTTACGGTCGATACTAGGTTAGGAATTAAATCGGCACGACGCTGGTAAGCACTCTCAACATTCGACCAAGCAGTTTTGGCATCAGCTTCATATTCTACAGCTGTGTTGTTAAAACCTTTTGCCCAAGAGTAAATTCCAAATACTACAATGGCGATTATAATTAATGGTAAAAATTTTTTCATAATGATTTTAGTTGAATTTTTATGTGTGTTTAATAGTTAGATACATAAATTTTAAAAAAGTTACATGTTAGCCTATAGATTTTCTTTTAATTTTAATAATTGACTTTTTATACTTTCTAATTTGCTAACAATTTCGAAGGTGTTTAAGGCTTGCTTTTTTTCTTCTTTTAAATGGGTTTTGGCGCCTTCAAGCGTAAAGCCACGTTCTTTAACTAAATGATAAATAAACTTGAGATTTTTAATGTCTTCAGGTGTGAATTTACGGTTGCCTTTGGCATTTTTTTTAGGTTTTAAAACCTCAAATTCCTTTTCCCAAAACCTAATTAAGGAGGTGTTTACTCCAAAAGCCTTGGCAACTTCGCCAATACTGTAATAGCGTTTTTCGGGTAAATTAATTTGCATTAGTCTAACGATTGGTTTTCTAAAGAGGCGTGTTCTAGCATTTTATTAAATTCCTCGGCTGTTAAACTTCCATAGTAAAAGTTTATTGGGTTTATACGTTGGCCATCTTTAAATACTTCATAATGTAAATGCGGTGCTTCCGAGCGTCCTGTACTACCAACAAAACCAATTAAATCGCCACGTTTTACCTTTTGGTTTTTTCGAACGTTGTATTTATACAAATGAGCGTAAAGACTAATGTAGCCATAACCATGATCTATTCTTATATGGTTGCCATAACCCGATGAATTACTATCGGCACGAACCACAATACCATCACCTGAAGCGTAAATTGGTGTGCCACGAGGTGCGGTAAAATCCATTCCCCAATGCATTTTTCTAACTTTCGTAAAAGGATCAGATCGCATGCCGTAACCGGATGCCATTCTAGTTAAGTCTTCATTGCTAACTGGTTGTATTGCAGGAATTGCTGCCAAAAGTTTTTCTTTTTCTTCGGCTAATTTGGCAATCTCATCTAAAGAACGCGATTGTACAACAATTTGTTTTTGTAAAACATCTAAGCGTTTATTGCTTTCAATAATTAGTTTGGAGTTATCGAAGCCTTCTAAGTTTTTATACCTATTAATACCTCCAAAACCAGCTTTACGCTGTTCGTCAGGAATCGGGTTGGCTTCAAAATAAACGCGATAAATATTGTTATCTCTATCGGCAATATTGTTTAAAACAGCCTCGGCTTGTTGCATTTTTTTGTTAAGCAATCCGTACTGCAATTGCATATTTTGAAGCTCACGTTTTAAAGCACGTTCTTTAGGTGATTCTACGTATTGACTAGAAATAAATACTATAATAAATGCAAAAAAAGCTGATGCAAGTAAAAATATAAAGGTGTATTTAAATGCGGTTGCCTTTTTTCGTTCAATTTTTTTGTACGAAAGTGATTCGGAATCGTAATAATATTTTACCTTACTCATGTCACAATTTATGCTATTTTTGCACTTTATTTGTTAGAAATCTTAACGCCTTTAATAAAAGTTGTTCCTTAGTTTTAGTGTTAAACTAACGAGTAAAGATAAAAATTGTTTTCTAATAAATATAATTTAATAATATTGTAACTATTTTAAGTTGATGAAATCTCAAGACGTTCGCGCCAAATTTTTAAGTTTTTTTAAAGATAAAAAACATGCCATTGTTCCGTCGGCACCTATGGTTGTAAAAAACGATCCAACCTTAATGTTTGTAAATGCTGGTATGGTACCGTTTAAAGAATTTTTTTTAGGTAACACCAAAATTAAAAACAATAGAGTCACCGATTCGCAAAAATGTTTACGTGTATCTGGAAAACACAACGATTTAGAAGAAGTTGGTTACGATACTTACCACCATACTTTATTTGAAATGCTAGGTAACTGGAGTTTTGGAGATTATTTTAAGGAAGAAGCCATAGCTTGGGCATGGGAATTACTTACCGAAGTTTATAAAATAGATAAAGACATTTTATATGTTACGGTTTTTGAAGGTGATGATGCAGATGGAACAGAAATGGATACCGAGGCGTATAATATTTGGAAAAAATACATAGCTGAAGATCGTATTTTAAAAGGAAATAAAAAAGATAATTTCTGGGAAATGGGCGATCAAGGACCTTGTGGGCCGTGTAGCGAAATACATGTTGATATTCGTTCTGCTGACGAAAAAGCTAAAGTCTCAGGTAAAGAATTGGTAAACGAAGATCATCCGCAAGTGGTTGAAATTTGGAACTTAGTTTTTATGCAATACAACCGAAAAGCTAACGGAGACCTTGTTGAATTACCAAATAAACATATCGATACCGGTATGGGCTTCGAACGTTTGTGTATGGTGTTACAAGGCGTACAATCTAACTACGATACCGATGTTTTCATACCTTTAATTAGAGAGATTGAAACCATAACAAATACAAAATATGGCGCTACAAAAATTGAGAATAATGAGGTTGATGTTGCTATTCGTGTAATTTCAGATCACGTTCGTGCTGTTGCATTTTCTATAGCCGATGGGCAATTGCCAAGTAACACTGGTGCGGGTTACGTAATTCGTAGAATTTTACGTCGCGCTGTGCGTTATGGTTTTACATTTTTAAATAAGCAAGAACCTTTTATTTACAAATTAGTAAATGTTTTAAGTGAAAAAATGGGAGATGCTTTCCCGGAAATGGTAGCTCAAAAACAATTAGTTGAAAACGTAATTAAAGAAGAAGAACAATCGTTTTTACGAACTTTAGATCAAGGTTTAGTGCTTTTAAACAAAATAGTTGAAGACACTAAAAGCGATACAGTTTCGGGTGAAAAAGCATTCGAGTTATACGATACTTACGGGTTTCCAATCGATTTAACTGCTTTAATTTTATCTGAAAAAGGTTTAAAATTAGATGAAAAAGGTTTTGAAGCCGAATTACAAAAACAAAAAGATAGATCGCGAGCAGCTAGCGAAACTAGTGCAGACGATTGGACAATTTTAATTGATGATACCACTGAAGAATTCATTGGCTACGATGCACTCGAAGCTAATGTTAAAATAACTAAATACCGTAAAACGACATCTAAAAAAGATGGCGACATGTATCAATTGGTGTTTAATTTAACGCCGTTTTACGCAGAAGGTGGTGGACAAGTAGGCGATAAAGGGTATTTAGAAGATGCACATGGCGATGTGGTTTATATTTTAAATACTAAAAAAGAAAACAACGTTATTGTTCATTTCACAAAGAATTTACCAAAGCATTTAAACGAAAGTTTTAAGGCTGTAGTTAACGAGAGCGAACGTTATAAAACCGAATGTAACCATACCGCAACGCACTTATTACATCAAGCTTTACGTGAAATTTTAGGAACGCATGTCGAGCAAAAAGGGAGTGCTGTAAATGCTAAACAATTACGATTCGATTTTTCTCATTTTTCAAAATTAACCGAAGAAGAATTAACCGATGTTGAAGCCTTTGTAAATGCAAGAGTTTCGGAGAAATTAAGTTTAGTTGAAAAACGAAATGTACCAAAAGAAGAAGCTATTGCCGATGGCGCTATGAGTTTGTTTGGAGAAAAATATGGAGACACCGTTCGTTCTATTCGTTTTGGGCAATCTATTGAGCTTTGTGGCGGAACTCACGTAAAAAATACGAGTGATATTTGGCATTTTAAAATCGTATCGGAAGGTGCGGTTGCATCTGGTATTCGTCGTATAGAAGCCATTACTAATGAAGCTGCGCAAACTTATTTTATTGAAAATAGCAAGGTGTATTCAGAAATGAAAGCTTTGTTGAATAACACCAAAGAACCTGTAAAAGCTCTTGAAACATTGCAAGAAGAAAATGCAAGTTTAAAAAAGCAAATAGAAAGTTTATTAAAAGATAAAGCTAAAAACATAAAAAGCGAATTAAAAAGCGAAATTATCCAAGTTAATGGAGTAAACTTTTTAGCCAAAAAATTAGATTTAGATACAGCAGGTTTAAAAGACGTAGCTTTCGAGTTGGGTGGAGAAACCAATAATTTATTTTTATTATTTGGTAGCGAAAAAGAAGGAAAAGCATTTTTAACTTGTTATATTTCAAAAGAGCTTGTTGCTGAAAAAGATTTAAATGCAGGGCAAGTAGTTCGTGAATTAGGTAAATTAATTCAAGGCGGTGGTGGCGGTCAACCGTTTTTTGCAACAGCAGGAGGAAGAAAACCAGATGGTATTGCCGAGGCTCTTGAAAAGGCGAAGGAGTATATAAGCTAAAACCAATTTTTTTAGAATAGCTGATTTCTAAAATAAGAATTAATGTCATCCCGAACTCGTTTCGGGGTCTCATTTTAAATATGAACTTACAAACCAAAATACCATTAAAAAAACAGTCTAATAACCTCATAGACTATAATTCTAATATTTTGTTGCTAGGATCTTGTTTTTCAGAAAATATTGGTGATAAGTTAGAATATTTCAAATTTAAAAATCTACAAAACCCATTTGGTATATTATTTCATCCTAAAGCGATTGAAGTCTTAATTACTGATGCTTTAAACAATAAAATATATACCGATAATGATGTGTTTTTCTATAATGAGCAATGGCATTGTTTTAACGCACATTCTAAGTTAAGTAATACTTCAAAAGAAGAGTTGCTTAATAAATTAGATCTTCAGCTTCAAAATACTAAAATACAATTGCAAACCGCATCTCATATTGTAATTACGTTGGGGACAGCTTGGGTTTATCGTTTTATAGAAAACAATTCAATAGTTGCTAATTGCCATAAAATTCCGCAGAAAAATTTTAAAAAGGAACTCTTATCTGTTCAAAATGTTTCAGAATCACTTCAAAATATAATCAATCAAATTCGTAAGGTAAATAAAGATTCTTCAATTATATTTACGGTATCTCCGGTGCGTCATTTAAAAGATGGATTTATTGAAAATACCCAAAGCAAGTCGCATTTAATTTCGGCGATTCATCAAGTTGTTAATGGGCAATCTGTAACTAAAATAGGTTCAATTAACTATTTTCCATCTTATGAAATTATGATGGACGAACTTCGTGATTACCGATTTTACAACGAAGATATGATACACCCTAGCGACTTAGCTGTAAAGTATATCTGGGAAAGTTTTAAGCAGGTTTGGGTAGATGAAAACATGTATTCCGTTATGGATAAGGTTGATAAGATTCAAAAATCTTTTAAACATAAACCGTATAATGTAAACTCAGAATCTCATAAGGATTTTCTTAAAAATTTGAAGTTGAAAATACACATACTTCAATCTCAATACCCACATTTATTGTTCAATATTTAACTTTTATGCTCTTTTTGTAACACTTAATCGAAAAATTAACTTTTGTCGATATAATTATTTTACATTTAGAGTGCTATTAATCAGTTCATATTTAAAGCACCAATTACCAAATTCAATTTAGTTGATGCGTAATTGGTGTTTTTAATTTGATTAAGTTTTATTTAAAAAATACTTAACCATGCCATAACACTAATCGGGTTAATCTGTTTTATATTTGTAGTGTTAGAAAGTAACAACCTTACATTAGTTAGACTTCTTATGTCGAAGGAAACTAATGTTTTTTTCTGCCCAATAATTAGAAGGACGACGATCTTTTATTATTAATATTCCTAGTCTTCCAATATAAAAAATCACAAATCACAAAAATATTTCTTTAACTTAGCGTATGCGAAAAATCCTTTTTGGAGTTGTTATTACATTGGTTGTACTATTCTCCTTTAAATATTGTGGTGATAAACGTGAAGATAAAATGGTGCTACAAGAAAGTTCGGCACTTATACAAGAACAAATAAATAATGTAGGAAAGCTTGTTGTTACCGAAGGTCACTTTAGCGAGGTCTTTAATTACAAGAACTCTAAGGACATTTTTGGTGATTTAATTTCGGTTGAAAAAAAAGCATTAGTAGTTGTAAATGCAGATGTTACGGTGGCTTACGATTTAAGTAAAATTGAATTTGAGGTAAACGAAACGACTAAAACATTAACAATTTTAAATATTCCTGAAGAAGAAATTAAAATTAGTCCCGATTTCGAGTATTACGATATTCAAGCCGATTTTTTAAACCCGTTTGAAGCTAACGATTATAATGAAATTAAGAAGATTGTAAAAAAATCGCTGAGTAAAAAAATAGAAGCATCCGATTTAAAAAAGAATGCCAAAAACCGATTAATTAGTGAATTATCTAAGTTTTACATTTTAACGAATTCATTGGGTTGGACATTGCATTACAACGAAACCCCAATTCTTAAAAATGAAGAGTTGCAGCATTTAAAATTGTAATTTTAAGATTAAAAAACACGCTACTACATAATGACAGATCCGTACGTTTCATTTAATATTAAAAATAAGGTTGGTTATATTGAGTTTTTTCATCCTAACCATAATGCTATGCCAAGTGAGGTGTTGCAAAAATTACAGCATACTATTGTAGATGCAGAAACAAGCGATGCTAAAGTGTTGGTTTTAAAAAGTGGTGGAGACCGAACGTTTTGTGCAGGAGCCAGTTTTAACGAGTTAATAGCTATTAACAATGAAGCTACCGGAAAGACCTTTTTCTCTGGTTTTGCCAATGTTATTAATGCCATGCGAAAATCGAGCAAACTTATTATTGGTCGTGTGCAAGGAAAAGCTGTTGGTGGCGGTGTTGGTTTAGCTGCGGCTACCGATTATTGTTTAGCAACTAAATACGCATCAATTAAGTTAAGCGAATTAAGTATAGGCATTGGTCCGTTTGTAATCGAGCCTGCCGTAACACGTAAAATAGGTGTTTCTAAAATGTCACAAATGACGCTTAATGCGGAAGCATTTTATACTGCCGAATGGGCTAAAACTAATGGGCTATTTGCTGAGATCTGCGAAACCACCGAAGCTTTAGATGAAACCGTTACACTTTTAGCTGAAAAATTAGCAGACTATAATCCAGAAGCTTTACAAGAAATGAAAAAAGTAATCTGGAAAAACACAGATGATTGGGACAATTTACTCACCGAACGTGCCAAAATTAGCGGGAAACTGGTTTTGAGCGATTTTACTAAGGAAACTTTAAAACGGTTTAAATAAGTGTTGTTTCTGTTTTTAAAAACTGTTAGTAACCGGGGCGCTGTTTACAATTCCTATGCCATCATCAATTAATTTTCCAAGTTGTGGTTGGTTTTGTTTAATAGATTCAAGGTGTTGTAAAATGCGTTTACACAAAGGTTTTTCGTTGGCTTTAAAGGCCAGTTCGTAAAGTTCTATAGCCAATAGCCAGTCGTTTGGATGTTCGGTAATTAAAGTTTCTAGCACTTTATTGCGCGAAATTGTCTTGTTTTTACCATTACGAAAATCGCTTACCTGTTGGTATAAACTTTCCAGTTGTATTTGAGATTTCGATTTTTCAATTTTTATAGTTTGAGAACTGGTTTTATGAGTTATTAAATCGAAGCTATTTAAATCTGCTGGTCCAGAAAATGCCGATACAATAGATTTTCCTACCGCCATATTGTAAATGCCATTTTCTGGCTTAAACAATATAGTTTTACCGTAGGATACAGTACAGTTTTTAAAACTAATTAAAATTATTTTTCCTTGTAAATTTCGCTTTCCGGTAATAATTTCTCCAGATACACTTATGCCTCCTTCAAAATGAAGTGTTACTGTTTCTTCTTCAAAAATATTGTAAGCTCGTAAATCTCTTGGGCTCATATCTTCAATAGCAATATTAATACCTTTTAGTTTTCCAATAGGAGAGCCAAAGCCATATTGGTGTGTTTTGGTGCCGTGTCCAACCAATTCTTTTTCACGATAAGCGAGCGCTGTTTTTCCTTTAGTTTGAAAGTATATTGGTTTGCCTTCATTCGCTATAACCTTGTTAAAAATGCCAGATATTTGTATGCCTGTACTTAATTCTATACTGCCTAAAGCTTCCGAATTAATAAGTTTTTTAATGCCTTTTAGCCCGCCTTTGCGTAACGCCATGGTGTTAGCAAATTCTTCTAAAACCAAACCTAAATGTGCAAAATTTGGTGTGACAAAAAGCTGAGGTTGAGGTTTTGTTATGTCGAAATCTTGATAGGTTGCTTGTATGGTATACGGTAGTTTTTTTACATGATTTGTCATGCACCAAGCACTTTCTCCAATGGATGATAATAACCCAGCGCCATAAATTTTGGGTTGTTCTGGTGTTCCAATAAGTCCGTATTCTACAGTCCACCAATGTAAATTTCTTATGAGTGCCATTTCGCTTGGTTCACCCATGTTTTTTTGAAGGTGATTTACGGTTTCTTCCGCGGAAGCGATATCGGCTTCACTGGTATTTGGCGCTTCTTTTATAATTGATAAATGCCTTACAGCTTCGTAAAGTTCGTAATCTTTAGCAGATGAAATAGCTTTGCAACCAATTTCACCAAAGCGGCGTAAATATTCGGCATATTCTGGGTTTGCTATTATTGGTGCGTGTCCTGCGCCTTCATGAATAATATCTGGAGCTGGAGTGTATTCTATATGCTCTAATTGCCTAATGTCGCTGGCAATAACTAAAACATTATAGGCTTGAAATTCCATAAAGGCATTGGGCGGTATAAACCCATCGACAGCTACAGCAGCCCAACCAATTTGTTTTAAAATACGGTTCATACCGTACAGGTTAGGGATGTTGTTTAATGATATTCCAGTTTGTTTTAAACCTTCGAGGTACGATGAATGGGCCACATGTTTTAAAAAATCGACGTTTTTACGCATTACGTAGCGCCAAACGGCTTGATCTATTGCAGAATAGTCGCTGTAATTTTGTGGTTTTATAAACTGTTTTAAATGTTTGGGTAAGCGTTTTAAAACATCGTTTTCTTCAATATTCGTATTCATGGTTAAATAATAATGTGGTTAGCTTAAAAATACGAATTATTAATAAAATGCGAGAGGAAAACAATAGAGCTGTTTAGTAGGTGTTTGATTTTGTCATTCTGAACTTGTTTCAGAATCTTTAACCTATGAGAACCTGAAACAAGTTCAGGTTGACAATTCTAATCAACACTTTCTAAACAGCTCTACGCTAATTTACGTGATATTATTGTAACGCTTCCGGCGGGTATTTTTTCATTATTTCTGTAACAAACTCCTGAATACGTTCTTCTTTTTTCTCAACATTTCGGCTTAAATAACCGGTTCCCATTCCTTGCCAAATAAGTTCTTTTTTTTCAGCATCGATTAAATCTATAAATAAAGTGCCTTCTGTACTAACTGAGGTGGTTGGTTGATTCCAGCCCCAGCCCCAACCGGGACCAAATCCGCCCCAAGGACCCCAACCGCCCCAGCCCCAAGCACCGTAGCCCCAGGCATTATTGTATACATCAACACGTTGGTTCGATTTTGTAAACAGGCTAATTAGTAAATCTGGATTTTCAGATTTTGTGAAGCCTTTAGCTAGTAGTTCGGCTTCAATGGCGCGAAGGATGCGACGTTTGTCTAAATCACTTATTTCGGCCTTATCGATACCTGTTTTAAAAAAAGCAAAGGTTTTGTAATTATTAAAATTGGCTTTTTTATCATAATCGGCAGCAACTTTAACAGAGGTGCAAGACGATAAAACCACAAAAAAAGCTAAAAGCGGTACTGTTTTTAAAAACGTATTCATAGCGATATTTTTTAGTTAATTCTTAAGAAAAATCTATTTAATTTAAGCATCAATAATTATACCAAGCTAATTAATTATAAAATTTTAACTAATAGCTGTTGGTTTTTTTGTTATAGCCGTAAGGACAATGTCTGCAGCCACTTTCGCAACAATACCCGCGTTTTAAATGGTATTGCTCTGTAAAACAGCGATAGCCTTCGGGCGTTAAATAATAATCGCCTTCTTCAACTGGAATTATTTTTTTCATCTTAATCAAAGATAATGTAATTTGGATTGATTTTTGAAAAGCTTTTGTTAATGATTTTAGTTTCAAAATATTTAGTGCCCAAAGGTTATTTAGGTTTAACCTTTTTTCCATTTGTGTTTTTAAAAAAGAAGACTTTAAAACAGGATGCTGTTTTTATTAATCATGAGCGTATTCATTTAAAACAACAATTAGAGTTATTGGTTATACCGTTTTATTTTTGGTATGTTCTTGAGTTTGTATTTCGGTTAATTCAATACAAAAAATGGCATTTAGCTTACCGAAATATATCCTTTGAGCTGGAAGCTTATCGGCAAGAAAAAAACTTAGAATATCTTAAAAATAGACCGTTTTGGGCTTTTTTAAAGTATCTTCGCAGGCATGATTTTTAAGCTAGAACATAGCATAAACGAACGTGTAAAATTACCAGAAAAATATGGTGTTGAACTTTACATTAAACGAGAAGATAGAATTCATTCCTTTATTTCTGGAAATAAATACCGTAAATTAAAATACAATCTTCAAGAAGCACAGCATTTAGGTTTTAAAACTTTATTGACTTTTGGTGGGGCTTATTCCAATCATATTGCTGCTGTTGCGGCTGCAGGTAAGGCTTTTAATTTTAAAACTATTGGTGTAATAAGAGGTGAAGAGCTTCAAAATAAAATCAATCAAAATCCTACTTTAAGTTTCGCTAAAAATGAGGGAATGCAGTTTGAATTTGTTACTCGAGAAGCTTATAGAAATAAAACAAGTGAATCATTTTTAAATCATTTAGAAAACAAATTTGGAAGTTTTTTTGTTATTCCTGAAGGTGGCACTAATGACCTAGCTGTAAAAGGCTGTGAAGAAATTTTAAATAAAACAGACAAAGATTTTAATTTTATCTGTACTGCAGTTGGTACAGGCGGCACTATGTCTGGTTTAATAAATGCATCGAACCAAAATCAGCAAATTTTAGGCTTTCCGGCACTTAAAGGTGACTTTTTAAAAGAAGATATTAGTAAATTTGTATCGAAGAGCAATTGGAAATTAATTATAGATTATCATTTTGGCGGTTATGCTAAAATAAATGAAGATTTAATTGGTTTTATAAATAGATTTAAAGCGGATAGTAATGTGCCGCTCGATCCGGTTTATACTGGAAAAATGATGTTCGGAATTTTTAATTTAATTGAAAACGGCTATTTTCCGAAAGGCTCAAAAATATTAGCAATTCATACAGGTGGTTTGCAAGGAATTTCCGGGATGAATACATTATTAAAAAAGAAAAATTTACCCTTAATAAAGTAACTTTTTAAATGAAAAAAATATTATTGATTTGTTGTTTAAGTTTAGTTGTATTTAGTTGTAAAACAAAAAAGACAGCTACAACAAAACGACCAACTCGAACTACACAAACAACCCCTAAAATTACACGACCAGAAACAAAACCTACAACTACAACAAAAGCACCGAAAGGTTACGCTAGTAAAACAGAAGAGTACATCGATTTATATAAAGAAGTGGCTCAACAAGAAATGCAATTATACGGCATTCCTGCAAGTATAACTTTAGCGCAAGGTATTTTAGAATCGGCTTCGGGTTATGGTAGATTGTCGGTTGAGGCTAATAATCACTTCGGAATTAAATGCCATGAATGGACAGGAGCCCGAATTTATCACGATGACGATGAGTTACAAGAATGCTTCCGAAAATATAAAGATGCAAAATATTCCTTTCGAGATCATTCTTTATTTTTAAAAGAAAGAAAACGTTATGCAGGGCTTTTCGATTTAAAACAAGAAGATTATAAAGGATGGGCAAAAGGCTTGCGAGCCGCAGGTTATGCTACCGATAGAAAATATCCAGATAAATTAATTAGTTTAATAGAGCGCTATAATTTAGATGAGTTTGATAAGCAAGTACTCGGTAAAAGGTATACGCAATATCAAGCACCAACTTATAACCAAACCTATACTGTATCGAAAGGCGATACGCTATATTCTATATCTAGAAAGTATAATTTAACAGTTGCAGAATTGCAAAAACTAAATGGTTTACGTAGTACAAACTTAAGCATAGGGCAAGTTTTAATTGTGAAACCTTAATTAAAAAACATAATTAATATAAATGATTTATAAAAGAAGTAGTGCTTTATTTGCTGAAGCCGAAAAAGTAATTCCTGGAGGTGTTAACTCTCCAGTTAGAGCGTTTAAAGGTGTTGGCGGAACACCTATTTTTGTAAAAGAAGCAAAAGGAGCTTATTTGTTTGATGAAGATGGAAACCGGTTAATAGACTACATTAATTCTTGGGGACCAATGATTTTGGGTCATGCATTCAAACCTGTAGTTGATGCTGTAGTAGAAAAAGCCCAAAAAGGAACATCGTTTGGAATGCCAACCGAAATTGAAACTAAAATAGCAGAATTAGCAGTTTCAATGGTGCCAAATATTGATAAAATCCGTTTTGTAAATTCTGGAACCGAAGCTTGTATGAGTGCCGTAAGGTTAGCACGTGGTTTTACAGGAAAGGATAAAATTATAAAATTTGCTGGTTGCTATCATGGGCATTCCGATTCGTTTTTAATTCAAGCGGGTAGTGGAGCCAGTACTTTTGGAACACCCAACTCTCCAGGTGTTACTAAAGGAACAGCAAAAGATACCTTGTTGGCCAATTATAATGATATTGAAAATGTAAAAGCTATAATTGAAGCTAATAAAAACGAAATTGCTTGTATTATTATCGAGCCTGTTGCGGGTAATATGGGATGTGTCCCACCAAAAGAAAGTTTTTTACAAGGGTTAAGAAGCGTTTGCGACCAAAACAATATTTTGTTGATTTTTGATGAGGTTATGACGGGCTTTCGTTTGGCTAAAGGAGGTGCACAAGAACTATTCGGAATAAAAGCAGATATAGTTTGTTTTGGTAAAGTTATTGGTGGTGGATTACCTGTTGGGGCATTTGCTGCTAGTCATGAAATTATGGATTATTTAGCTCCAGTTGGTCCTGTTTATCAAGCAGGAACTTTAAGTGGAAACCCATTAGCTATGGCAGCAGGTTTAGCGATGTTAACCGAGTTGAATAACAACGTAAGTATTTTTGATAGCATAAACGAAAAAACAGAATATTTACACAAAGGCATAACAAAAGTATTAAACGATAATAAAGTAGTGCATACTATAAATCGTGTAGGTTCAATGATATCTGTACATTTTGATAAAGGTGAGGTTTACGATTTTAATACAGCTGGTAAAGGTAATAATGATACCTTTAAAAAATTCTTTCATGGGTTGTTAAACGAAGGTATTTACATTGCACCAAGTGCTTTCGAAACTTGGTTTATTACGGAAGCTTTAACTTTTGAAGATTTAGATTTTACTATAAATGCTATAAATAAGGTCGCGAAAGCTTTATAATAAATGAAGAAAGCCGCGAATATTATTAAATAATTACGCGGCTTGTCTATTAACTAAATTAACTATCAATCATTAACTTTTTTGTTTGCGGTTTTTTTTCGAATCATCCTTGTTTTTTTTTCCTCTCATAGCCATACGTTGTTGGCTTTTTTCCCATTTAGTATATTGCTCTTCATTTAGGATGTCTTTCATTTTAGCTTTCATAGCAATTTTATGATCTAAACGAGCGTTTTCCATAGCTAAACGTTCTTCGTCTGTTGGTTTTGTGCGTTCTTCGCCACTTTCTTTTTTAGCTTTTCGCTCTTCCATCATCTCTTTGCGCTTTGTGGCATTTTCTAAATTTATGGCTTGAATTTTCTTTTGTTGAGATTCGGTTAAATCTAAATAAAGCGTCATACGTTTTGTTTGTAGTGTTGCAATTTCTTCGGCAGAAAGATTAGCCATTTTATCTCCTCTTTCTTTTTTACCTTCTCCACGGTGGTTTTGCGCTACGGCTTGTAATCCTACTAATGCGATAGCAATTAAAAGTATTTTTTTCATCTTATTATGTTTTTAAATTATTTGTACTTAGGACTTTTAAATTTTAAAAAAGTTTAATGGGGTATTTAATTTTAACTCGAAGTTAACAGGTTGATTTCGAGTTAAGAAATGTGATAGCCCTAGTTAAATAAAGGCTTTTTGAAAGAAATGCCGGTTTGAAGATCGGGTGCGTTATTTACCAAAAAATCTTGTTTAAGGTAAAACGAAAACAAGAATTTAGGACTGCCATATGAGTAGATAATTGACCAATTTGATAAGGAATTATAGAGTTCGGAAACACCATGATGCCACCCGCTGTCTGCCGCCTGCCATTCGCCTAAAAGGAAATAATAATCAGCTTCTTTTTTTTTGTTGTAACTGGTTTGTATTTGATAGTTTATACCAATTGAATTAAAATTGCCGTTTTTTGTGTATCGGGTAATTTGCGGATTTGCCTCGAAAGTAGCCAGGAATTTATTATTACCAAAGTCGATATTTTCTTTGTTGAAATCGATTAAATTCTTGCGTAAAACACTTCCATGGATTCCGAAATTAAAAGAATAATTATTTTTTAAGTTAAATTGTTTTACAAAATTTATTGAGCCTCCTACATCGGTTGAGGTGTTATATTTAGACGTGTTAATGCCTAAATGTGTGCCTAAATTAACGAATAATTGTTTGGTTTTATTTAAAGAAATTTCAGGATAATAATAGTGATCGAAAGAAATGCCACCAATAAAAAAATCATTGTGTTTTAGTTGCAACGTTCTACCATTTCTATCTAAATAGTTAATATTGGTTTGGTTTAAACCATAATATTTTCTGCCAAAAGGGTCTTCGTCTCCAATAATATGACTATGAAACCATTCAATAGTTTCGTCGCTGGTAATGGGTGAAAACGGATATTTTCCTTTTGTAAATAAGTATGATCTTAAGTTTATGTTGAGTTCTCTATTTTTGTTTATTGGAATATTTACTCCAAGGCTTATATGTTTTATTACAGCATCAACAACAATATTCATATAATCGGCTGGAGTGGTTTCTTCATCTAAATAATTAAACCGCCTGTTGTACCAAATAGTTTCGCTAAACTGTTGTCTAACTTCTGGGTTTTTGGGAAAATAACCTTCTACATAAGGGTGGAAATTATTACCACTATTTATATTTAGGTTTATAGAAGTGTTTGTTGTTGCATGGTGTTTTAAGTTAGAAGATATTCTAGAACTAAAAATGCCAAAGTGGTGCGTTGTTAAAATATTAGGATTTTCTATACCATTTTGCGAAAATTGAATATTGGCGTTTTGGCTGTTTAAATTATTAAAAACCAATAGAATAAATAATACGCGTAACATTTTAATCGTAATTAGTTAAAAATAATGATTTTTAATGACTGAAGTGAAACTGCAAAAGTTTAGCTATATGTTCTTTTTTGAAGGGTTTCGATAAGTAGTTGTTCATACCATTTTCAAGTGCCATATCAATAGCTTCGGTGGTAACATTAGCCGATAGTCCAAAAATAATAACGTCTTCATCAAGTTTTCGTATTTCTTTTGAGGCTTCCCAACCATCCATTATAGGCATATGAATATCCATAAAAATTAAATCATAGTTTTGGTTTTGTTTAAATGTTTCAACACCGATTAATCCGTTATTTGCGGTGTCTGCTGTTACTCCAAAGCTTTCTAGAAATTTTTTTAAGACAATTATATTGAGGTTGTTATCATCAACAATTAGTACGTTTAAGTCGGCGAGGTTGGCAGTTGTTTTTAGTTTCTGGTCTTGCGGTTTTTCATCTTGATTGTCTATAATAGGAAAAAATACATCGAATTTAAAAGTGGTTCCGATATTAGGAATACTTTTCACACGAATATCGCCACCCATCATATTAACTAATATTTTACTAATAGCTAAACCAAGCCCACTACCTTCGTATTGCTTTTTTACACTGTTTTCAATTTGTTTAAAGCGTTCAAAAATGGATTCTAATTGATTAGGTGGAATACCAATGCCGGTATCTTTTATCGCAATTTTTATATGTAGCTTGTTTGATTTGGTGATTTTTTCACTGTAAACAAGAGTAACACCTCCATTATCGGTAAATTTTAGTCCATTTTTAACGATATTATTCACGATCTGTATAAACTTACTTTCGTCTCCTAAAACGGTTAAATTGTTTGTTTTTTTGTATTTGGCTTTTAAATACAAGTCTTTTCGTAAAAAAATAAATTGGTTTACCTCAATGAGTTCTTTTATCTTTTGAACGGGATTGAACTTTACTTCAGACAGTTCAATTTTACCTGATTCAATTTTATCTATATCTAAAATGTCGTTTACTATGTTTAGTAAATTGCTCGACGATTTCTCCATTAAATCTAAATATTCTTTATCCGCTTTATTTAATTTACTGTCCTTTAAAAGTTCAATAAACCCTAAAATAGCATGAAGCGGCGTGCGGATTTCATGACTCATATTAGATAAGAACTCTGTTTTTGCCGAGGAAGCTTTTTCAGCTTTTTTACGCTCCTTAAACAGTTTTTTATTCGCTACTAATAGCTTGTTATTGCTTTGAATGGCTAATCTACGTTCGTTACGAATTCTTAAGTAAAAGTAAACTAGTAAAGAAATTAATAAACTAAATAACAGGCCTATTATTAGTGTAATACTGGTTAGTTCTCGTCGGTTAGTCAATTTAAACTTATTGGTAGGGAAGAGTTTTAATGTCCATGCTTGGTTATCCAGAGAGTCGACAAGTATTTTAATATTATAGTTTATAGGATTGTTTAATTTTTTATTTGTGTTTAGTTTAAAAAACAAAGTATTTGTATGGTCGTATAATTCAATAGCATAAAAATCATTTAAGCTAGAGCTAAATTTTGCGAAATTGGTTTTAAAATCCATTCCAGCAGAAATGGTGCCTTGAAAATGATTATTAAAGTAAACAGGAACATCTACTAAAAAAGCATGACCACCTTGTGTTAGTTCACTCCAAGGCGTAATGTTGGTTTGGTTTATTTTAGAATGCTTTATCCATTCTTCTCGTCGGTATTTAACCGTTGAAATATCAAGATTTAGAGCATTTTCATTTCCAGCCAATGGTGATATTTTTTTTATTACCATTGTGCTGTCAATCCATTCTAAAAATTTAAAACTTTGAGTTTGCTCTATAAGCAATTCGGCATCTTTTTCCCAATAATTAAGAAACATACCATTGGTAAACTCAATTCTATTTTTTAAATTTTCTAGCTTACCAATGTCACTATTTAAGATATTTGCAAATTCTTTTGACGTAAGTTGTCCGACCTGCTCAATATTATTTTCTAGAGAATTATTCAACGTATTTAACCCACTGTAATAAACCGTAATAACTATTGTAATACTTAAAACAAAAGTTAAGAGAGGAAGCAAAACTATTTTGTTTTTTAATTTAGTTGTTATTTTTTGGGGTTTAATCATTAACGATATACAAACTGAAATTTCTGTATCAAATAAATTTAAGTAAAAAATACACTTAAACTAGAAAAACCTTACGTTTTTTAAAAAAGTAAGGTTTTTTTATAATTAATATTTTGTTTAAGCAACTGTTACAAATAAGCCCTCGTCTGTTTTTTCAACTTTGGCTAAATTATTTTTAGTTAGTTCTTTAATGGTTTTGTCCCATTTTTTATTTGATAATCCAGAAGCTGTTTTTAATTCTGTTAATTTTATTTTTTCAGCTTTGGTTAAAACTTCAAAAACAGCCTTAGCATCCTCGCTTATTTCTAAAGGTTTCTTTTCTGGTCGCATTTGCGGGAAAAATAAAACCTCTTGTATAGATTGGTTATTGGTTAAGTACATAATTAACCTGTCCATACCAATGCCCATTCCAGAAGTAGGCGGCATACCATATTCTAAAGCACGTAAAAAGTCGTAATCAATAATGCCATTAGCTTCGTCGTCACCCTTTTTAGCCAATTCCATTTGGTGCTCAAAACGCTCACGTTGGTCTATTGGGTCGTTAAGTTCAGAATAGGCGTTAGCAATTTCTTTACCACAAACCATAAGCTCGAAACGCTCAGTTAATTCAGGGTTCTCACGGTGTTCTTTACACAATGGGCTCATTTCCTTTGGGTAATCTGTAATAAAGGTTGGCTGTATGTAGTTACCTTCACATTTTTCACCAAAAATTTCATCAATAAGTTTACCTTTTCCCATAGTGTCATCAACCTCAATACCCATGCCTTTGGCTGCTTCGCGAATTTCGGCTTCTGTTTTACCAGTAATATCAAAACCAGTAAAATGTTTTATAGAATCGGCCATAGTAACACGAGCATAAGGCGCTTTAAAATCTATTTCATTCTCGCCAAAAGTAACTTTAGTCGTTCCGTTTACAGCAGTAGAACAGTATTCTAACAGTTTTTCACAGAAATCCATCATCCAGTTATAATCCTTGTATGCCACATAAATTTCCATAGCAGTAAACTCAGGATTGTGTGTTCTGTCCATGCCTTCATTACGGAAGTTTTTACTAAACTCGTAAACCCCATCAAAACCACCAACAATTAGGCGCTTTAGGTAAAGCTCGTTAGCAATACGCATGTATAAAGGCACATCTAAAGCGTTGTGATGTGTAATAAATGGACGTGCAGCAGCACCACCAGGAATAGGTTGTAAAACCGGAGTTTCAACCTCAAAATATCCAGCATCGTTAAAAAACTTACGCATGGCGTTAAACAGTTTTGTACGTTTTACAAAAACCTCTTTAACATTTGGGTTAACTACTAAGTCGGCATAACGTTGGCGATAACGTAATTCCGGATCGTCAAATTTATCATGAATATTTCCATCGGCATCAACTTTAGGTAATGGTAATGGTTTTAAAGCCTTGCTTAATAGCGAGAAATCTTTAACCATAACCGTTTTTTCACCAACCTTAGTTGTAAAAAGTTCACCTTCAACACCAATAAAATCACCAATATCAAGTAATTTTTTGTAAACCGTATTGTATTTTGTTTTATCGTCTCCAGTACAAATTTCATCTCTATTAAAATACACTTGTACGCGTCCTTCGGCATCTTGTAATTCGGCAAAACTAGCATTACCTTGTATACGTCTAGACATTAAACGTCCAGCGATAATAACCTTTTTACCAGCTTCAAAATTGGTTTTAATCGTTTTCGAGCTATCATTTACCGGATAAAGATCGGCCGGATATGGATTAATACCTAACTCTCGTAATTTTCCTAATTTGTCTCTTCTTACAATTTCTTGCTCTGATAATTGCGCCATAGCTTTACTTACTTGATAAAATTTTAATGGCGCAAAGATACACATTTGCCATTGTTTTTAAACATCATATTTTTACTATTTTTTAGGGCGTTACCCCGAAACTTCGGGGGTCGGGCTTTCGCTACTCGCTGCCTTCTGCGGCGGCGAGCTCATACACACCACTCAATCCCTAACGCAGCTTGTAACAAACCAAAAACTTTTTCGTCAAATAAATATCAATCAATAAAAAATCAAAAAAAAATGAGTTTCTGGAGAGTTTTACTATCAATTATTTGTCCGCCGTTAGCAGTTCTAGATAAAGGCTGTGGTTCAATTATCATTGTCTTTTTATTATGGCTTTGTGGTTGGGTTCCAGGTGTAATTGCGGCGTTGGTAATACTTAATAATCCTAAGCACTAGCATTATGTTTATTAGCAGTGTTTTATTGGTAAATAAAAATTAATTAGGCGTAAATGTGAGTTGCCTCTAGTAACATGAATTTATTATAAAAAGCCTTAAATTTGTAGTCTATGAATAAAGCAATTGAACTTCAAGATTTAGGCCACAAAGACTATAAACAAACCTGGGATTACCAAGAAGATTTATTTAAAGGCATTGTAGGAGACAAAATAAAAAATAGGCGAGAAGAAGCCGGTTTACAAACCAAGAATTATTTTTTGTTTGTAGAGCATCCACATGTGTATACTTTGGGTAAAAGTGGCGATTTGTCTAATTTACTTCTAGACGAAAATCAGCTTGCTAAAAAAGGAGCCACGTTTTATAAAATTAACAGAGGCGGAGACATTACCTATCATGGTCCAGGACAAATTGTAGGCTATCCTATTTTAGATTTAGAAAACTTTTTTACCGATATACACAAGTATTTGCGTTTGCTAGAAGAAATGATAATTTTAACCCTAGCAGAATATGGCTTAAAGGCCGAACGTAGCCCAGGAGAAACAGGAGTTTGGTTAGATGTAGGAACACCATTTGCGCGTAAAATTTGTGCTATGGGAGTGCGCGCAAGTCGCTGGGTAACCATGCACGGTTTTGCTTTAAATGTAAATGCCGATTTAGGGTATTTCGATAATATAATTCCGTGTGGTATTCGCGGTAAAGCGGTTACTTCTTTAAACGTAGAGTTGGGCAAAAAAACAGTAGACGAAGCCGAAGTTAAAACCAAACTTTTAAACCATTTTACAACCTTATTTGGCGCACATTTTATTACTGAATGAAATTAAAACGCATATTTAAAATAACCTTATTAATATTCTGCATACTAATAGCAGGACTGTTTAATTTTGCGTTGTTTTATTTTGTTTTTGTTGAAGGTTTTAGTTTTAAGAATAGGCAGTATTTATTGGTAGCAGTGGCTTTTACAGGTGTTTCAAGTGTAATCTACCATATAAAAACGTTACCCATGTATAAACCTAAAGCAAAAAAAATAACAGAAATAAACTATGTGCTGTGGATTTTAAACGGGCTATTTGCTTTAACTTTAATATATATAGCGTTACGTTTTTGGTATGAAATGTTTTACAAGGTAAATTGGAAAAGTACAAACGACGATTATCTTGCTATGCTTTTGTTTTTTATACCTATGTTATTAACTGGAATTTTTCTTTTTATTGAAGAGCGTGTACTTTATAACATGATTATAGCATCTCAAAAGCATTCTCACTTCGATGAAATTAATCAAATTGGTACGAAACAACATCAAGAGAATTCTAATTAAACGCAGTAAGTTTAATAAGCTAAATTTTTGTTAAAACCGTATTGTAAACTTCTAATTAACAATTTCTACGGTTAAATTTTTGCATTTTTGCTTTTAAGAATTAGCCTATCTAAATTTAAAAGACTATCCTAAATATATGAACTTTCAATTCATTAAACTTATTACATTTTCTTTCCTTTTATTATTTGTGAGCTATTCGCATGCACAAACTATTGAAATTAAAGGAAAAGTTATAGACGAAACTAGCAAAGAGCCTTTAGCATACGCAACAGTTTTAGTTGCTAATTCTGAAACTAAACAACCAATTTCGGGAACTACAACTGCCGAAGATGGTTTGTTTTACCTAAACACAGATGCTAAAAAATTTTACATAGAAGTAAGTTACATTGGTTTTATTTCAAAAAACTTTAATCAATTCAATGTTAAAAATAATACGATTGATTTAGGCACGTTTACATTAGCCGAAGATGCCGCCCAATTAGATGCTGTTTTGGTGCAAGCCGAAGTATCTCGAACTCAATTTAAACTCGATAAACGCGTGTTTAATGTTGGGAAAGATATTGCAAGTACTGGCGCTAGTGCGCTAGATGTGCTTAACAATGTACCCAGTGTTAATGTAGATATTGAAGGTGCCATTAGCTTACGCGGAAATTCTGGAGTACAAGTTTTAATAAACGGAAAACCTTCTATTTTAACCGATGATGGTGGTGCTTTAGGAAGTATTACTGCCGATATGATTGAAAGTATCGAGGTAATTACAAATCCATCTGCAAAATATGATGCCGAAGGAACTTCAGGAATTATAAACATAATCATTAAAAAAGAAGAGCGCAAAGGCGTAAATGGTTCGGTAAGTTTAAATACAGGAATTCCAGATAACCATAGTATTGGCGTGAGTTTAAATAGGCGTTCAGAAAAATTTAATTTGTTTACACAGTTTGGTTTAGGGCGCAGAAGTTATCCAAGAGATAGCGAAGGTATTAACACCGATTTAGATAATAACACAACCTTGATTAATACCGGAACCGAATACAGAAACGAGAAGTTTTACAATATTACTTTAGGAACAGATTATTACATAACACCAAACGATGTGCTTACGCTGTCGGGTAATTTTGCTTATGAAATTGAAGATCAGCCTTCAAACTACAACTTTCAACTTTTTGATGAAAATGATGCTTTAGAATCGGAATGGGACCGAAACGAAACCACCGAAGCTACAAATCCTAAATGGCAATACGAACTAGTTTATAAAAAAGATTTTAAAGACCATGACGATCACGATTTATTGTTTAGCATTACAGGAAATTCGTTTGCAAAAGATCAAAACTCATTGTTTAACGATGTTACCGTTGCTGGTGAAGATTATGATGCTGCACAAAAAATTAGAACCGATTTTGCCGAAGATAATTTTACGTTTAAGTTAGATTATACCAAGCCATTTAACCAACAATGGAGTATGGAAACCGGTGGACAATACGTTATAAACGATGTTAGTAACGATTACCAGGTCGAGGATTTAGAGGATGATGTTTTTGTAACCGATACCGGATTAACCAATATTTTTAACTTTAACCAAAACGTTTTGAGTGTTTATGCTTCTGGAGCTTATCAAGGTGAAAAATGGGGATTAAAAGGTGGTATTCGTGTAGAGCATACCGATTTAAAAACGTTACTCGAAACTACCAACGAATCTAATAATCAAAACTATTCAAATTGGTTTCCTAGTTTGCATTCATCTTATAAGTTTTCAGATGTAGTTTCACTGCAAGCAGGATATTCAAAACGTATTTACAGACCAAGGTTAAGAGATTTAAATCCGTTTTTTAACATAAGAAACAGTTATAGCATCCGCCAAGGAAATCCAGAACTACAACCCGAATTTACCGATTCGTATGAGGTTACAACTATTTTTGATATTGGTAAAACTTCGTTGAATTTTGGTGTGTATCATCGTTTTACAACCGATGTTATTGAAAGTATTACCACAGCAGAAGATAATGTGAGTACTTCGAGACCAGAAAATATTGGAACGAACAGTACTGCTGGTTTCGAATTCAATACCAAATATTCACCTATAAATTGGTTAACATTTAATGTCGATTTTAATTTCAATTATTTTAATAGAGTCGGGACTTTCGAAGATCAGGTTTTCGATTTTAATGGTGATCAATGGACGTCTAAATTAATGACGAAGTTTAAATTGCCAACAGATATCGATTTTGAAGCTACAGGAAACTATCAATCCGATTACGAAACCGTTCAAGGTAACACCGAAGCTATTGCCTTTTTAGATCTAGGACTTCGAAAAAAAATACTTAAAGGTAAAGGTGTTTTTAGTTTAGGTGTTCGCGATGCTTTTGCTTCTCGATATTTCGAGACTTTTACCAACCAAGATACGTTTACAAATTACTCTAAAACCACACGTGGCCGATTTTTTACTTTAGGTTTTAGTTACGGCTTTGGTAAAGGAGAAGCTATGGAATATAGTGGCGGAAAAAGGCGATAAATTTTGTTAAAGTTTAGCTTAGTTTTTAAATAAGACTTCCGGTTGTAATAATCGTGCAAATAGTTAATGCCAAAACTGTTTTATACTGATATAGGTTGACTCTTTTTTTGTTATTATTTTTAACTCGTTCAATCCTTAAAATGTAAGTTCAGGTAAATTTACATTATTTTTTCTATAGGATTTGTATTTGATATTTGGATTTAAATGTACTTCAGAAGGTTTTCTTAAGTTCAGACTAAAATGGGTTCTTAAATTGTTATAAATATATATCGCTTGCTTAGCCATTTTTTGCGCTAAATCTGTGTTTTTAATGGTTTTTTTTAAACCGTATTCATATTTGAGTGTTCTGTTAATGTGTTTTGCAACAGCGTTTTCATAAGGGCCGTATTGTGTTTTAATATAAGTGATATCGCTTACCCAAAGTTGTTCTGGTCG
>NZ_JTDW01000017.1 GCF_000943565.1 Neotamlana sedimentorum | reverse complement strand
AGGATTATGACTAATAACGGATATGCAAATTATATATAATTAAAAATCAGCATTTTAAATTAAGTCTACGAAAATAACAAAATGTTGTACCTAATAAAAAAACACAGGCTTTTTAAACGAAAAAAGTCGAAGATTTCTCTTCGACTTTTGTACAGGTGGGGAGACTCGAACTCCCACACATTGCTGCATTAGATCCTAAGTCTAACGTGTCTACCAATTCCACCACGCCCGCATTTTAATATTTTAACACTAATAATTAGGTTAAATCCTAAGTCTGGCGTGTATAATTAATCTTGCTACCTGATAATTTAATTAAATCTAAAGCTATCAATTTTTGTAAGGAATTTTTCAACAACTTTATTAAATAATAAATTAATTTAAAACGACCCTAATATTATTAAGTAGAAGATAAATAGCAAAATTCTGTACCTATTAAAGTAAAAAACTTTTAATTTATTGATAGATTTGATTTTTCTACTATCTGGAATTGGACTCGAATCATTGAAATTTGCGTTATGCCCTGACCATTTAGTAGCTAAACACCTCGAATCTCACCAAATTAAGTATAATAGATTTAAATTTTATAAAGAGGTGCGTAATTCGGTGCGTAAAAATATACCACCTAGCGATACCCCCTGTTAATACTATAAAAATAAATATCTGGATAGTTCCTCATTCTCCCGACCCTAAAAAAAATTTTTGAAAGAATTTAGAAGTCAATAACTTTTTCTAATGCCTCATCTGTATCCTTTTTTACAAAATTTGACTGATATAAAATCGTAGTTGTTACAGAAGAATGTCTATATAACTTTTGAAGCATTTGGATAGGTATTTTATCACCAGAAATATTACCAAAACTATGTATTGCAATATGCATACTTAGTTTTTTATCAATACCTGCTTTTACTGCAACTATTTCTAATCTGCGATTAAAATTCCTTGTTGCGGTCTTTATTCTAGTTCGTAATTGTTTATGATCATTTAAATTGACACCTTCCAATTCTTTAAATAGATATATTGAGTCTTCATTCCTTTCAAGTCTTTTTAAAATACTCACAACTTTTCCTGGAACTTTAAGTGAAACTAATTTACTGTTCTTTCCCATTCTATAGTTTAATCTATTATCTAAAAAATCTATCCATTTTAATTTAAGAACATCGCTAACTCTTATTCCTGCAAAATAAAAACTAATTAACCATGCATTTAAAGCATACTGTTGTGCTTTTGTAATTCCCTTTATATTCTCTAAAACTATAACTTCATCTATATTCAAACCTATCTTTCTTGTTTCTGGAAATCGGATTTGGTATTTCCCCTTTCCGAATGGATAAAATTGAATATTAGTATCGGATTTAGATATAGCAAGATTAAAAATAGTACGAATAGTTATCATATAATTCACAACAGTTCTAGGCTTTAGATTCCTTTTATTAAATAAGTGATTTTCAAAAAGTTTTAAAAGCTCTACAGTCAATTCATTAAAATAAAGTTTATCTTTTTTTACAAACGCTTTAAAAACTTTAATGCGATGACATACTATATCATATTGATGAAATTGTTTTCTATCCTTTATTATTCTTATAGTTATAGGATGCAACTTTTTTGAGTTAGGTCTCTTGTCTAAAAATGGGCTTATTGATGACATAATTATTTGGTAATTAAATAAATATACAATTATTAATAATTAACCTCTGCTAAAACATAGCTAAAACATTCTTTGATGTTATTTGGATTCATTTGATATCAAATAAAATTAAGAGTGCGGTAACTTATTGATTTTAAAGGTATTTATATTAAAATGATATATAACGTTCTAAATTCATAACCCGGAGGTCTCGAGTTCAAATCTCGATCTCGCTACAACAGTAAAAGCTTAACACAAAAGTGTTAGGCTTTTTTTTCTGCGTTTTTCGAAAGCTTGTTTTATAGCAAAACGTATGATAACAAGACGCTAAAATTACAGGCTTTTACTATTGTACAGCTTACCTTAAATCTCGATCTCACTACAGCATTAAAAGAGGCTCTCTAAAAACTGTAAAATCTGTCATTCTGAATTTATTTCAGAATCTTAAACAATTTATTTTCAAAATACATTAGAATCTGAAACTAGTTCAGATTTACAAAAAGGTAACTTTTTAAGCAGCCTTTTATTTTATGCGTTTCGCCTAAGCTTGCTTTAAGGTATTAATGTCATCGCGGTCAACGAAGCCAATCTATTTTTAAAAATGAGGTTACCACGTCCTGCGTCCTTGTAATGAACATTTTAACTATGGTACATCTTTCATTAAAAAGATTATGTAAATCTCCTGTCTGAGATCCTGAAACTAGTTCAGGATGACATTGTGTTTATATGTTATGGCAATCACAGGATTTTGAGAGAGCCAAATTGTACGATGGTTAGTACTGGAATTGTTTCAATATATTTAGCCGATAAGACAACAACAAGCTTTAATTACTTTTTATTTCTGATAATTACATCACTTTACCAGCCAAATATTTTTGTACTTCGTAAACATCGATGCTTTTATTAAATTTTTTGCTTACAGATGGCAAGTTTTCACTAGAAATCCAAATTTTTAATTCGGCATCTAAATCGAAAGTTCCCGAAGTTTCTAACGAAAACCTTGAAATACTTTTATAAGGCATAGACTTATACTCTACTTTACTACCTGTTATACCTTGTACATCAATAAGAATTAAGCGTTTATTGGTAAACATAAACACATCGCGAAGTAATTTAAAACCTAACTCTACTTGTTCGTTATCGGCTAACAAACGCGAATATTTAGCGTTTAGTTGCTCGGTTGATGCCTGACTTGCATTACCTAATATTTTGTTTAATAATCCCATGATATATAGTTTTAAATTAATCTTGTAAATAAAAGCTTTTTAAAACAAACACGTTAATTTCACTTTAAAAACCGTAAATACCGCTTTAAAACTCCAGAAATATCACTAGAAAAATGAAAACGATACACCACAAAAAGATACAATACAACCACAAGTAACGATTTGCATGCCATAGCAATTATAGGGTGAAAAGGAAATTCCCAAAAATAAAACACCAACACCAAACCAGCTATTAAAATAAAGGTTTTGGCCGTAGCTTTCGAGAAGGGCAACATGTTAAACTTTTTATACACAAAACCAATTTTAACGGTATTGTATAAAAACACAGCAATAAAAGTAGCAATGGCAGCACCATTTATACCCAACATGGGAATAAAAACCATATTTAGCACCACCATAATTAGCACCAAAACAACACCTAAAACCAATACAACTCGGTAATAATCGCTATTAAACAAAATGGCGTTATTACTACCCAAAAGCGCATCGTAAAGCTTACTAATGCTAATAATAAATAGCACAAATAAACCTGTGCTATACGCCGCAGAGTTTGGCATTAACAAATACAATTGGTTAATATTAAGCGTAATTAACAAAAAGATTAGCCCGCTTACAATAACCAAATTAAGCGAACTTTTTTGATACAAACTTTTTAAGGCATCGAAATCCCTATCGTTTAAATATTTTGCCGATAAAGGCATTAATATTTGATGCATAGCCCGATGCGGCACTCCAATTACTGCTGCAATGTACACCGCCACACTGTAATAGGCTATTTTTTCAATATCGATATAACTTCCCATCATAACTTTATCGACATCGAGTAAAACTGTTGCTACAGATCCGGCGATAATAATTAACATGGAATATTTTAAAACAGCGCCTAAATTGTTTAGTCGTTTAAAGCTTAAAACTGGCCATTTTACACTAAAAGCGTAAATTTTCATGACTACCATTTTTAGCACATAAACCACAACTAAACCATTCATAAAAGCATCTAAATCAATAACTTTAAGATACAGTAAAACCAGTAAAACCATAGCTCCTGCCCTATGAAAAACCTCTTTCATAAAAATTCCAAAAACGGTTTTCATCTGTACTTTTACCCAAGCAAAAAATACTTCAAAATAACCTAAAGCAACCGCGATTACACAGGTATGCCAAATGTAATTTTTAATAATGTCATTTTTAACAGCTAAAAACTCACTAATACTTTCATTAAAAATATAAGTAGCCGCAACCACAGGAATTACAACCGCTAGCGGCAAAAAAAGCATTAAGGTTAAAAAACTATTTAACGAAACTCGCGTTTTATACGATGAATAAAATTTAACAACTGTATTATGAACACCAAAGGCCATTAAAGGCGTTAAAACTGTGGCTAACGACAGCATATAATTTACCATACCATATTGCTGAGTACTTAAAAAATTTGTGTACAAAAACAACGTATTTACACCTCCTAAAAAAAAACCCAAATAGGTTAACAGTATATTTTTAAAGGACTGATTCGCAACAATTCCCATTATATTAAGCGCGTTAATTGTTTGGTGAGTGCTTTTCTATGATACTTTTGCAAACCAATTGGCTGCACAGTTAAATCATTATTTTTGTAAGCCTTGTAATATTCTAAAATCGTTGCTTTTAATGCGTCGTAATCATTATAGTTAAAGCATGTTCCGGTGTTGGTTTGGGTAGTTATAGTTTCAACATCCCAACCTTTTGGGCCTATGGCTACAATGGGTCGCTGTGCTACCATGTACTCAAACAACTTGCCTGGAATTATGCATTTCGTGTCTTCTGAATTTATTTCAATAAGCAATAATAATTGTGATTTTTTTTGAAATTTAATTGATTCATTATGCGACACATAACCTAAATTATTTACACAATTACTTAAGCTGTAATTTTCAAGAGAATGAGCCACATTTTCGCTTAATAAGCCAACAAAATTAAGTTGTAAGTCGTTGGAAAACGATTCGTTTTCCTTTTTTAAATCTCTTAAAACTTGCCATAAAACTTCAGGATTTCGCTTAGATAATAACGAACCGATATGAGAAATGGTGAATTTAGAATCTAATACCGTAGTTTCAGTTTTTTCGTCGTCGTAACCATTTGTAATGACTTCTATTGGTTTTTGGGTGATGTTCTGAAACTCTTTTTGGGTAGTAAAACTGGTCACAATTATTTTATCGGCCGTATTTAAAACTTGACGCTCTAATTGTTTATGTTTTTTTGCTGAAGATTTTAAAAGTTTTAACTGTTTATGATAGCCAATAGTTGTCCACGGATCGCGAAAATCGGCAATCCAATTCACATCTAATTCTTGCTTTAACTTCAAGCCGATTAAGTGCAAACTATGCGGCGGACCTGTAGTAAGAATAGATTCAATATTTTCTTTAGACAAAAGCACTTTAATCACTTCAAATGAAGGACTTACCCAATTTTTACGAGCATCTGGAATAAAGAAATTACCACGAATAAAAAGCATCAGTTTTTCGATAAAACTTTGGTTTTCTTTTTCGGTAATTATGCCTTTACTAATGGTTTTCGATTTGTTTTTCGAGAACAAACCCGCCAGTTTATAAGGTTCTTTTATAGGCTGTTTTATAACAGTAATGCCTGTTGGTATTTCAGCAATTAAACTCTCATCAATTAAAGGGTAATTCGGGTTTTCAGGAACAAAAACAATAGGTTCAATATTAAACTCGGGTAAGTATTTTACAAATTTTAACCAACGTTGTACACCAGGACCGCCCGCAGGTGGCCAATAATAGGCAATTATTAAAACTTTTTTTTTACTCATTTGTATCGTCGAGTAATCGGCCGTTTTTAAACTGATAAAATATTCCTCCTAAAATCAACAAAAACAACAATATAGAACTCGCTAAAGTAATTTTACTCCCTGTTTTTACAACATCTGGATCGAATTTAAACTCAATACTATGTTTTCCTGCCGGAATTACTAAACCACGCAACACATAATCTACGCGCATGTGCTCCACTGGTTTTCCGTCGATAAAGGTTTTCCAACCAAATGGATAATACACTTCCGAAAACACCGCAAAACCTTCATTTTGATTATTGCTTTCGTATTTTAAATAGTTTGGCGTTACCTCCTTCAGTTCTATTTTAGCTAAAGAATCAACTAAATAGTTTGGCTTAACCTCAAGCATTGTGTTTTGTGCTGAGTAAATTGCCCTTTCTTTATTGTTTAAACTATCCAATAATTTAATTTCATCGTTTGCCGAATCAACTTTGGTTAATGTTTCAACAAACCAAGCATTTCCATTAGCTTCATCATTTTTATAAGGAAACATATTCCCTTCTTGATCTTGCGCAACAATATACTTAGTATTCAGCATATTAAGCACATTCATGTTGTTTTTAGACACGTACCATTCGAATACTTCACTATAACGGCGTAATTCAGCAGCATTATAACCATTTAAAGAATTATGAAAATATGAAGGTTTTGAAGGCCCTGAAACCAAATCGAAAACCCTAAAATGCGATTTATCTTTTAATATTTCGTTATCAATGGCATTGGCGTTAAACGGTTTGTTCATAGCGATGCTTGAAACAAAATCGTCGTTATTAACATAGCGCCTGTCAACTCCAACTAAATCAAACACAATTAAAATTGCGAATACAGCAACAAGCCACTTTTCTTTTAATTTGTTTTTTAAATAATAAAAAATACCAGCTGCAGCCAATAAAACTAAAACTAAACTTCGTATGGTATCTGTTGTGAATATCGATTTTCTATCTGCTTTTAATGCATCAACAAAGGCTTGACCGTAATTTTGACGATAATACCCATCGTTCGCTCCAACAAAATCGAACAACGAAGATTTTAATAGTAAAAACATCAAAGCTAAACCACCTGTAATAGCTGTAGCATATTTTAAGGCTTTTAGTTTTTCTTCTTCTTTCTCAAAATTATTAAACAAGCGCACCAAACCAAATATACCCAAGGCAGGCACACATAATTCCAAAATTACCTGAATTGAGGTTACAGCCCTAAACTTATTGTAAAGCGGTACATAATCGATAAAGAAATTGGTTAAAAACCCTAAGTTTTTCCCGTATGACAGCAACAGGGAAAATATTGTACCTCCAACAAGCCACCATTTTAAGCGCCCTTTCACCAAAAACAAGGCAAATACAAACAAAAAAATAACCACTGCTCCAATATACGCTGGCGCTTCAACAATAGGTTGATCGCCCCAATACATAGGTGCATTTTTAGCAAACTCAGCAGCTTCAGTTGTAGATGCTCCTAATTTTCTAACCGCTTCGTAGGTTGCAGAATCCTTATCTAAGTTTTCACCATTACCACCACCCATAAACCGGGGAATAAATAAATTAAACGTTTCGGCAATACCATAACTAAATTGCGTAATGTAGTCTTTAGAAAGCCCAGAAGTAACACTTTTGGCACTTCCGTCGGCAAGTATTGTTAATTCACTTTTACCACGTTTACTTTCCTTTACATACTCTTGTGTAGCTAAAATATTTGTGGCGTTTAAAGCTATAGATAACACAACAGCTCCAATTAAAATTGCTATTGATTTAAAAAAATGCGGTAAAGTTTTCTTTTTAAAAGCATCAATAAAATAAGTGACACCAAGTATTACAACCAAAAACATGAGGTAATACGTCATTTGGAAATGATTAGACACCAATTCCAAGCCCATAGCTATGGCGGTTAGTAAAAAGCCACCAATATATTTCTTCTGAAAAACGAGCAAAATACCAGCCAAAACCAGCGGCATGTAAGCAATAGCATGTGCTTTACTATTATGGCCAACACCTAAAATAATGATTAAATACGTTGAAAACCCAAAGGCTAAAGCACCAAGGGCTGCGAGTTTAAAATCGACTTTTAATACCAATAACAGTACATAAAAACCAAGAAAATACAAAAACAGATAATCGGCAGGACGTGGTAAAAAACGAAGCGCCAAATCTATTTTTTTTATGTAGTTATGCGGATATCTGGCGCCTAATTGATAGGTTGGCATGCCTCCAAAAGCACTATTTGTCCAATACGTTTCTTCACCCGTAGCAGCTTTAAAATCTGTTTGCTGCTTGCTCATACCAATAAACTGAACAATATCGTTTTGATAAATTGCTTTACCTTGTAAAACGGGAGTAAAATAAGCTAAAGAAACAACTACAAACCCAATTAAAACGAATATATGAGGTAGGAATTTTTTAAAAGAAAATGTCATTTAAATAAATTGTATATGGATTTGAAAATTAATCAATTTCCTCGAAATCTACATATTCTCCAACATCTTTACTCGAAGTTTTAGTATTTGGAATTTTATCGATTGTAACTTCGCCTTCTTTTTTAGCCTTTTGTTGATTTCGTTGTCGTTCAAACTGTGAAAACTGATCGCCAAAACGAGCTTCGGCTTTTTTCGCTACAAACTTTAAAAAAAATGGCATAAATAAGCGCGCCAATATTTTTATTCCAAAATAAATTAATAGAATAATTAAAATCGTTCTTACCAGACCAACTGCAGATGCATATTGCATAAAAATAATTTTTTAACAAAAATACAATTCTAAATATTTAAAAAACGGTGAAAAATGATAAAAAATTTATAAAATCTCTATATTTGAAGCACCTATTATTAAACAACCCTATAATTACCTATTTTTATTAATTATGAGCCCAAATAAATCTATCTTACTTTTAATATTTGTTTGTTGTTGTAGTTTTGCAAGTTACAGCCAATACACAGATGTTATAAACTCTAATCGGCCTGGTGTTTCACGAAGTGCTTTTTCTGTTGGTACTAACGTTGCTCAACTAGAAGTTGGCCCATACTTTGTTAACGAAAAACGAACACCATCGCCTGCTTATGAGGTATCTGGTCTAGGAGTAGATTTCGCTGCGCGATACGGTTTACTTTGGGAACAGCTAGAATTAAATATTGAAGGCACATTTCAAGGAGATAAAAAAAAGTTTGAATCTGATTTTGCAACGGAGGAAAAAAGAGGGAATTTTAAATTTTTAGCTGTTGGTGCAAAATATTTGGTTTACGACCCCTATAAAAACGCAGAAGAAAAGAAACCTAACTTGTACAGCTGGAAAGCCAACCAACGTTTCGATTGGAAATCGCTAATTCCTGCCGTATCCGTTTATGTTGGCGCGAATTACGATACACCAGATAATCCATATATTACACCTGGTGTTGAAGGTTTTAGCCCTAAAGTAATGATTGCTACACAACATAATTTTACTAGCGGATTTGTTTTTGTGGTGAACTTAATTAAAGATAGAATTGGAACCGAACAATCTGATTTTCAATACATTTTAACCCTAACACGCTCAATAAGCCCGAAATGGGTACTTTTTATTGAAACTCAAGGTATTAAAAGCGATTTTTATGCCGATAATTTATTTAGAGGTGGAGGCGCTTTTTTATTGAGCAAAAATTTTCAATTAGACACCGCTATTACGCTTAACATGAAAGATACTCCATCGGTTTTTAATGCAACAATTGGAGCCTCTTACCGATTAGATTTTCATCGTGACAAAGAAATTAATAATGGTAATAGCAGAAAAGATATTATTAAAAGAAGTAGTGGTAAATCAAAAAACACAAAAAATAACACCAACAGTACTGCTCCTAAAAGAAGACAAAAAAAATCTATAGATTTCTAAATAGGCAATTCGCTTAATATATATATGAATACAACTATACTTAAAGAAGTTAAAACTAAAGCAGATTTAAAAACTTTTGTAAAATTTCCGTTTACACTCTACAAAGACTCAAAATATTGGGTACCTCCTATTATTAAACAAGAAATGAAATCGTTCGACACCAAAGAAAACCCGGTTTTTCTAGATGCCGAAGCGACATTGTTTTTAGCCTATAAAAACAACAAACTTGTAGGGCGAATAGCTGCAATTATAAACTGGAAAGAAGTAAAAGACCTAAACCAGAAAAAAATGCGTTTTGGTTGGTTTGATTTTATTGATGATTTAGAAGTTTCTCAAACACTTTTAAATAAGGTTGAAGAGATTGGAAGAGAAAACAATTTAGAATATACAGAAGGACCTGTTGGGTTCTCTAATTTAGATAAGGTCGGTGTTATAAGCGAAGGGTTCGATACTATATCAAGCATGATTACTTGGTATAATTACCCCTATTATATTAAGCATTACGAAGCAGCGAAATACAGCACAGAAAAAAAATATATAGAAAGCGTGTTTTCTTTTAACGATGTAGACCCAAATCAATTTACAAAAATTCAATCCCTTATAAAACGTCGTTATAAACTAGAAGCTTTAAATTTTACAAAAACTGAAGATTTAATGCCTCTTGTAGATAAAATGTTCGATTTATTTAATGAGACATATGCTAAACTATCTTCGTTTGTAGCAATTAATGATGTGCAAAAAGACTATTTTAAAAAGAAGTTTATTAATTTCATTAATCCTGAATATATAAAATTTGTGGTGGACGATAACAAAAACTTGGTAGGGTTCTCTATTGTTATGCCATCATTTTCTGAAGCACTTCAAAAAACAAACGGAAAATTATTCCCATTTGGTTTTAGGCATTTATTAAGCGCTAAAAAACATAGTAAAGATGTTATTTTCTATTTAATTGGTATTCGTGAGGATTTCCAAGGCAAAGGAGTTCACTCAATTTTATTTAGTGAATACTATCCTATTTTTAAAGCAAGAGGCGTTGAATATTGCCATAGAACTCCAGAATTAGAAGATAATAAGGCTATTCAAAATATTTGGAAAAACTTTAATCCTAAAATTATTAAACGCCGACGTACTTATAAAAAAGTATTATAAAAAAAACTGCTTGAAATTTTTAAATTGTAAACCTGATCTTGTATCAGGTTATTAAAATTCCGAAATAAGCTCAGAATAACAATAATAAATTTCAAGCAGCTTATTATTTTGTTTTTAATTATTTATCTTCCATTTCTGCCATTACAGCTGCCGATAAACGTTTGTAAGTCCCATTATCTAATCGATCTCTAATAGCATCAAAAGCATTAAGCGTATCCTCAACATCTTGTAAGGTATGAGTCGCCGTAGGAATCATTCTTAATAAAATTAATCCTTTTGGAATTACAGGATAAACCACAATAGAACAAAATACGCCATAATTTTCACGTAAATCTTTTACAAGAGCCATAGCCTCAGGAATACTTCCTTTTAAGTAAACTGGAGTTACACAACTTTGTGTGGTACCAATATCGAAACCACGTTTTTTTAATCCAGATTGTAAAGCATCAACAATAGTCCACAAGTTTTGTTTTAACTCTGGCATTGTACGTAACATATCTAAACGTTTTAAAGCACCAACAACTAATTGCATTTGTAAAGATTTAGCAAACATTTGCGAACGCAGGTTGTACTTTAAATAATCAATAATTTCTTGGTCTGCTGCAATAAAAGCTCCTGTACTTGCCATAGATTTTGCGAACGTAGCAAAATAAACGTCAATATCATCTTGTACACCTTGCTCTTCACCTGCACCTGCCCCAGTAGCTCCTAAAGTACCAAAACCATGTGCGTCATCAACGAACAATCTAAAGTTAAACTTCTTTTTAAGTTCAACAATTTCTTTTAAGCGTCCTTGTTCTCCACGCATTCCAAAAACACCTTCAGAAATCACTAAAATTCCTCCACCTGTTTGTTCTGCCATTTTAGTAGCACGCTCTAAGTTTTTTTCTAAACTTTCAACATCGTTATGCTTATATGTAAAACGTTTACCATGGTGTAAACGCACACCATCAATAATACATGCGTGAGCATCTACATCATAAACAATAATATCATTTTTAGATACCAAAGCATCTATGGTAGAAACCATTCCTTGATATCCAAAATTCAATAAATATGCAGCTTCTTTTTTAACAAAAGCAGCTAATTCGTTTTGAAGTTGTTCGTGTAAATCGGTATGACCAGACATCATTCTAGCTCCCATTGGGTAAGCTGAACCATATTTAGCACCAGCTTCAGCGTCTACCTTTCTTACTTCTGGGTGGTTAGCTAACCCTAAGTAGTCATTAATACTCCAAGTTATAACTTCTTTTCCTTGAAATTTCATTCTATTTGAAATTTCTCCTTCTAATTTAGGAAATACAAAATATCCTTCAGCATGAGACGCCCATTTTCCTAGAGGTCCTTTATCTCTGTAAATTTTATCAAATAAATCTTTCATTTATTAATTCTTATGGCTATTAATAGTTATAACTTAAACGATTCGTTTTATATTAAGCAGCTAAGGGTTAAAAAATTAAAATCGTTTTTATTTAGTGGACGCAAAATTACGTATTTTATAATATTGAACATAATTTTTAATGTTCAATTATTCTTAAAATAAACAAAAAATGGTGCTCTACTTTTAGGTAAAACACCATTTTATGTAATAAAATGCAATTCCTTATTTTATATACTCTATTTTTTGAGTAGATGCTTCGTTAACACTGTCGAAAAACCCTTGATCATTCATCCATTTTTCACTGTAAACTTTACTCATGTATCGTGACCCGTGATCTGGAAAAATAACCACTACTTTATCACCTTTTTTAAATCTTCCCTCTTCACCTAATTGCTTTATTGCTTGCATAACGGCACCAGAAGTATATCCTGCAAAAATACCTTCGGTTTTAGCTATTTGTCTAGCTGTATGTGCGCTTTCTTCATCGGTTACTTTCACAAATTCGTCAATCACATCAAAATCTGTTGCTGCAGGTATTAAGTTTTTACCTAAGCCTTCAATACGATAAGGATATATTTCTTTATCATCGAATTCTCTTGTCTCATGATATTTCTTAATTACTGAGCCAAAAGCATCAACCCCTATTACCTTAATATTAGGATTTTGCTCTTTTAAGTATCGTGCTGTTCCTGAAATAGTTCCACCAGTACCACTACAAGCAACAAAATGTGTGATTTCCCCATTAGTTTGCTTCCAAATTTCTGGGCCTGTCGACTGGTAATGCGCTTCAATATTTAATTCGTTAAAATATTGGTTAATATAAACAGAACCTTTGCGCTCTTCATGTAATCGTTTTGCAACTTCATAATAAGATCTTGGATCGTCTGCACTTACATGAGCAGGACAAACATAAACTTTTGCCCCCATAGTTTTAAGCATATCGATTTTATCTGCTGAAGATTTTGAACTAACTGCTAAAATACACTCGTAACCTTTAATAATGCTTACCATAGCGATACTAAAACCAGTATTTCCTGATGTTGTTTCAATTATTGTATCTCCAGGTTTAAGTATACCTTTGCGTTCGGCTTCTTCAATAATATAAAGTGCTATTCTGTCTTTTGAGGATTGTCCAGGATTAAAAGATTCTATTTTTGCGAAAAAATCACCTTCAAAATCCGAAGTAATTCTATTTAGTTTAACAAGTGGTGTATTGCCTACTAAATCTAATACATTATCAAATACTTGATTTCTGTTTTTCATAAAAGTTATTTTAAAACCCATTTTTATTTTAGGATAAAAAGTGGCTTATAACCCAACAAAAGTATAATTTTTTTTTTTATCAGCCATAAATTCGCTCTAAATCTAATAAAAAAGCATACTCTAGAGCGACTTCTTTTAAGCTTTCAAACCGTCCAGATGCCCCACCATGTCCAGCATCCATATCGGTATGTAAAAGTAATTTATTTTTATCGGTTTTTAACTCCCTTAGTTTAGCCACCCACTTAGCTGGCTCCCAGTATTGCACTTGCGAATCGTGCAAACCTGTCGTTACCAATATATTAGGATACGCTTTAGCCTCTACATTGTCGTAGGGTGAGTAAGACTTCATATAAAAGTAGTATTCTGCTTTATTTGGGTTTCCCCATTCGTCATACTCTCCTGTGGTTAATGGAATAGTATCATCTAACATTGTAGTAACTACATCTACAAAAGGTACGGCAGCTATTACACCATTATATAATTCTGGATTCATATTAATTACCCCCCCCATAAGCAAGCCACCAGCAGAACCTCCGTAAGCATATAAATGTTTTGCTGAAGTATAATTTTGTTCTATTAAATGCTTTGAACAATCTATAAAATCTGTAAACGTATTTTTTTTAGTTAATAATTTACCGTTTTCGTACCAATGGCGACCTAAATATTCGCCACCACGAATATGCGCAATAGCATAAATGAACCCACGATCTAGCAGGCTTAAACGGATACTTGAAAAAGAAGGATCGATAGTTGAGCCATACGAACCGTATGCATATTGCAAAAGCGGATTGTTGCCATCTAATTTTATTCCTTTTTTGTAAACCAAAGACATTGGAACTTTTACACCATCTCTGGCTGTAGCCCAAATGCGTTTAGATTCGTAATTTTCTTTTTTAAACTGCCCTCCTAAAACCTCTTGCTCTTTTTTAATTTGACTAGTTTTAGTTTTAAAATTATAATCTATTACAGAACTTGGCGAAGTTAACGAGTTATATGCATATCGCAGTTCGTTACTATTAAAATCTGGGTTATTACCAATGTATGTTGTATAGGTTTCTGAGTTGAATGGAAGATAATAATCTTCATCGCCATTCCAGCTTATAATACGTAGTTTATTTACCCCATTTTCGCGCTCGTTAACTACTATATAGTCTTTGAAAATTTCTATATCTTCAATTAAAACCTCTGCTCGATGTGGTAAAACATCTTCCCAATGTTCTAGTTCTGTGTTGTTTTCGTTTGTTTTAGATAACTTAAAGTTTTGAGCGCCATTTGCATTAGAAATAATGTAGAAACTATTTTTATAATGCGCAATAGAGTACTCTAGATCCTGTGTCCGCTCTTGGAAAATTTTAAAATCTCCATCAGGTGTGTCGGCATTTAAAATACGGTATTCGGTAGTTAACGTACTGGAAGAGCCAATTACAATATACTTTTTCGATTTTGTTTTGTAAACAAATGTATTGAAGGTTTCATCGGTTTCAAAAAACACTTCCTTGTCTTGCTCCACACTTTCTCCTAATTTATGCTTAAAAATTTTGTGCGAGCGCAAGGTAACTTCATCTTTTCTGGTGTAAAACAATGTTTTATTGTCGTTTGCCCAAGTGGCTCGTCCTGTTGTGTTTATAATTTTATCTTCAAGAATCTCTCCGGTTTCTAAGTTTTTTATTTGAATATTGTATTGCCTTCGGCTAACCGTATCTGTTGAAAATGCAGCCATTTTATTATCTGGACTAATAGCAATACTTCCTAAATTAAAATACGAATGATCTTTAGCTAAAATATTACAATCGAAGATAATTTCTTCTGGAGCCTCTAGTGTTTCCTTTTTTCGTAAGTAAATAGGATAATCCTTTTCCGTTTCAAAACGTGTAACATACCAATACCCATTAAGTTTGTATGGCACAGAGGTGTCGTCTTCCTTTATTCTACCTTTCATTTCATCAAACAATTGTTTTTGAAACTCTTCGGTATGCGCCATCATACTTTTGGTATAATCGTTTTCGGCATTTAAATAACTAATAACCTCTGGGTTTTCTCTTTCTTTTAACCAGTAATAATTATCGACTCTACTATCATTATGAATTTGTAAAGTCTTGGCTATTTGTTTTGCTACTGGGGCTTGTATATCTTTTTTCAAAAGGAAATAAATCTTAAAATTTTAGCCCTCAAAAATAGAAAAATTAAATAGTTTTGTAACTGTAATATTAAAATTAAAAGCGACATGTTTGGAGATATGATGAATATGATGGGAAAACTTAAAGAAACCCAGCAAAAAGTAGAAGATACTAAAAAGCGTTTAGATACTGTTTTGGTTGATGAGTCCAGTAATGATGGTAAATTAAAAATAACTTTAACAGCAAATAGATCTATTAAATCTATTGAAATTGATGATGCTTTAATGCAAGATAAGGAAGAACTTGACGATTATTTAATTTTAACCTTAAACAAAGCGATTGAAAAAGCGACAAAAATTAATGAAGCAGAACTTGCTGCTGTAGCTAAACAAGGCATGCCGAATATACCTGGTATGGATTTATTTAAATAAAACTAAGTGTTTTGTATAACAAAAAGAGCCTTCTAATTGAGGGCTCTTTTTGGTGGAATTATTTTAAGTTATTAGCTAAGCTATTTTATTTAAGGCTAATAAAACCTTTTCGTGCATAGCATCGGTATAATCTAAATGCGTAACCATGCGAAGTTTGTTTCCGCCCATACTAATAATATGTATATTTTTAGCAGCTAACTTTTTCACGAATTCGTCTTCTGAAACATCTTTATTTAATTCAAAAATTATAATATTAGTTTCGGTAGGCTCAACAGATTTTATAACTGATAATTTAGATAATGTTTCTGCAAGATCCTTTGCCTTATAATGATCTTGAGCTAATCGCTCTACATTATTATTTAAAGCATAAATACCTGCAGCAGCTAAATATCCTACTTGCCGCATGTTTCCTCCAAATATTTTCCGAATTCTAATAGCATTTTCCATAATTTTGGCATCACCAACTAAAACAGATCCAATTGGGCACCCTAAACCTTTACTTAAGCATACTGAAATTGTATCGAAAACTTCTCCGAATTGTTCGGTTGTTTCTTTTTTAGCAACTAAAGCATTCCATAAACGTGCGCCATCCAAATGAAAACCTAAATTATTTTTAGTGCAAACTTCTTTTATCTTTTTTATTTCATTAAAATCCCAACACGAACCTCCTCGCCTATTTGCCGTATTTTCAATTTCTACCAAACTGGTTTTACTAAAATAATATGCACTTGGGTTAATAGCGTTTTCAACATCTTTTGCGGTAAAAAAACCATTGTTTACATCAATTAAGTTGCAGGATACACCACTATTAAAAGATGCTCCACCAGATTCATAATTAAAAATATGTGAGTATTTATCGCAAATTATTTGATCTCCAGGTTGCGTATGTAGTTTTATTGCAGTTTGGTTGGCCATGGTGCCGCTTGGAAAAAATAATGCCTGTTCTTTACCAAACATTTTTGCAATACGTTCTTCCAATAAATTAACTGTTACGTCTTCCCTAAAAACATCATCTCCAACTTTAGCTTGCATCATTACACTTAACATGGTTTTACATGGCTTTGTAACTGTATCACTTCTTAAATCTATAACCATAAGTACCTCTTAATCAAATTTTTCAACAAATAATATTATATTAACTTTTATTAAAAATAAAGTTATAAAAACAGTATAAAATATGATTGTAGCAATTTAATATGCTAAATTTTAATATTTTAATAACAAAAGCTTTATATAAATAAGTAATTATCACAACTAAAAATATAATAATTATGTAAATTGGTAAAAATAAATGAAAATAGATTACATGAATACAAACCCTATATTTTCTTCCTATCAAAAAGATTCAAAATTATTTGATGAAATCTTTGATGAAAATCAAAATGTAAGACCAATTTATCAGAAAATTTTAGATTTATATAGTGATCATTCAATCCAGGATTTTGCTGCCTTAAACGAAAAAGCCAAAGCTTCTTTTTTTAATCAAGGCATAACATTTCAAGTTTACAATGATGATAAAGCACAGGAAAAAATATTTCCCTTCGATTTATTCCCAAGAATCATTGAAGCCGAGGAATGGGAAATTTTAGAAACAGGTGTTTTACAGCGCTGCAAAGCACTTAATGAGTTTTTATGGGATATTTACCATAATCGCAATATAATAAGAGATGGTATAGTACCTATAGAATTAATTAATTCTTCTGGGAATTATTTAAAGCAAATGATGAATTTTACGCCACCGAATAAAATTTACAATCATATTTCTGGAACTGATTTAATAAAACACTCTGATGGTAATTATTATGTTTTAGAAGACAATATTAGATGTCCTTCTGGAGTCAGCTATGTTGTAGGTAACAGAAATGCTTTAAAACGTGCACTATTTGGGGTTTTTAATCATTATGAAATTCAAAATGTAACAGATTATTCAGAGAATTTACTTGAAATGCTAGAATCGGTAAAACCGCATAGTGTTGATTCTCCAACTTGTGTAATTCTTACACCCGGCGTTTACAATTCAGCATACTATGAACATTCATTTTTAGCAAAAACAAGTGGAATTGAACTAGTTGAAGGACGCGACTTATTTGTAGAGAACGATTTTGTTTACATGAAAACCATTTATGGTCCTAAAAGAGTTGATGTTATTTACCGCAGAATTGATGACGATTTTATAGATCCGGATGTTTTTAATAAAGATTCAGTTTTAGGGGTAAAAGGTTTATTCTCAGCTTATATTAGCGGTAACGTTACTTTAGCAAACGCACCAGGAACCGGAGTTGCAGATGATAAGGCCATTTACACCTACATGCCAGAAATTATTAAATATTACTTAAAGGAAGAACCTGTATTAAAAAATGTACACACCTATCATTGTAGTAAGCCTGACGATTTAAAATTTATTCTAGAAAACATTGATAAACTCGTTATAAAACCAGTTGATGAAGCAGGTGGTTATGGTATTTCTATTGGAAATAGATTAACCAAAGAGGAAATAGAAAAGGTTAAAACAGTAATAAAACAAAGCCCAAGAAAATACATAGCTCAACCCATAATGTCACTATCTGTTCATGCTACATATATTGAAGACAACAACTCTTTCGAGCAACGTCATGTAGACTTAAGGACCTTTACTTTATTAGGCCAAGATAAAGAGTTTGTTCTAAAAGGAGGTTTAACAAGAGTGGCATTAAAAAAAGGAAATTTAATAGTAAATTCTTCACAGGGTGGTGGATCAAAAGACACTTGGGTATTAAAAAAATAAATTAAACTATATGCTAGCTAGAGTTGCAAACGACCTATTTTGGATGGGGCGCTATATTGAACGAGCAGAACATACTGCTCGATTTTTAAACGTAAACTATTTTTCATCGCTTGATGCGCCTAACATGCTATCGCAATCCAGACCTTTTGTATTAAATTCTGTTTATGGAATGGTAGACGATCGTGTTGAAGACGAAAGTACATTAATTGAAGAGGAAGTAATTTACAATGTTGGTTTAAATCCAGAAAAATTATATTCCATTTTGAGCTGTATAAAAGCAGCGAGACAAAATGCCAATAACGCTCGCGATTTAATATCGACCGAGTTTTATGAAGCATTAAACAAGTTTTACCATTTCGTTATGAATTATCCGAAAGATAAACTTGTAAAAAATGGACTTTACGATTTCACCACCACTGTTACCGAAAATACTGCTATTTTACGAGCCAAAATTAGAGGGACTATATTCCATAATGAAATTTACGCCTTAATTCTACTAGGAATAAATATAGAACGAGCTACACAAATTACACGTATTATACAAACCAAATTGCATGATGCTGAAAAAGCCATAAGTAGCTACTCTAAACCAATTAAAAATAGCTACGAGTGGACAACCCTATTAAAATGTGCCGAATCCTATGATATGATGAGAGGTTTAAATAGACGTACACCATCTCAACTAAGTACGTTGGAGTTTTTAATTTTAAATCCTAATTGTCCACGCTCTGTAATGAATAGCTTAAACCAAACCTACGCTCACATTTGTCAAATTGGAGGAAACAATATTAATAATTTAAATTCATCGGCTTTTTTAATTGGTAAAATGCGAGCAGAATATCAATTTAAAACTATTAGTGAAATTCAGCAGGACGTTAGAAAATTTATAGATGACACACTTTGTTGTTTAATGGATATTAGTTCTAAACTAGAGGAAGAATATTTTGACTATTAAATTTATCAAGGTGTGACAAAACATTACACCATAACATATAATTACACAAACTCCATCAAGCAGCCCATACAACGTGCTGCTTGGTTGTTTTTAATAACTCCCGAATGTAATTCGTCACAAAGGTTAATTTCGAGTCATTTTAAAACTAATATTAACACCGTTTTAGAAAAAGTATTAAATGATTATAATGCCGAAACCATTTTAGTAAAATCAAATAAAGCAGTTAACTTTATTAATTTTGAAGCTGAATTTAAAGTTGAAATAACATCCAAAAAACGTCCCGATTTTAAATCTTCAATAAAACAAATTGCTTTAATTCAGCGAACCATAGCTTCTGAAGCTTTTAAGACTAAATTCAATCAATTTTTAAAATTAAACAGCTTTAAAAATAATGAGTTACTAAAATTTAACTTCAATAAAAAAACATCAATATTCAGCAATTTACAAGAATTAATGCGCTCGTTATATGTTTCTGAAGCTTCAAAATCTTCAACCGAAACTCTTAAAGCATTCGTTTATCTTTCTAAATTAAACCAAATTCCTGCCCGTTTTGTTTCTGGATATTTTCATTTTAAAAACAACTTCAATATACATTTTTGGGCAGAATGCTACGTGCCGGAAATAGGTTGGACAGCGTTCAATGTAATGCATAATTCACTGCTAACAACCAACCATATAAAAATTGCTCATGGCACTTCCCTTAGCGATTGCGATCCTGTAAAAATGGTAATATCTTCAAATGAAACAGGAATAAAAACACAACAACATTCGCAACAACAATAAAAGGTAAATGTTTGCACATTTATCAAAAAGTATAGTATTTTTATGGCAAATTATAAATAACCATGATTACACTCGATCAAGTAAAAGATCTAAATACCCGCCTTGACAAACTTAGGCACTATCTTTGACATAGAAGCCAAACTTATAGAAATACAAAACGAAGAAGAACAAACCTTCGATCCTAATTTCTGGAACGATTCCAAACAAGCCGAATTGGTTATGAAATCGCTTCGAGAAAAGAAAAGTTGGGTAAAAGACTACGATACTTCCAAAACTTTAGTTGAAGATTTAGAAGTTATTTACGAGTTTTATAAAGAAGATGAAGCAAGCGCTGAAGATGTTGAAAACCGCTACCAAAAAGCACTCGAAGTAATAGAAAAACTTGAGTTTAAAAATATGTTATCGGACGAAGGTGATAGCCTAAGTGCCGTTTTACAAATAACTGCTGGCGCTGGTGGTACCGAAAGTTGTGACTGGGCAAGCATGTTAATGCGCATGTATTTAATGTATGCCGAAAAAAGTGGATTTAAAGTAAAAGAACTTAACTTTCAAGAAGGCGATGTTGCAGGTATAAAAACAGTAACCTTAGAAATTGAAGGTGATTTTGCTTTTGGTTGGCTAAAAGGCGAAAATGGCGTACATCGTTTAGTGCGAATTTCTCCATTTGATAGCAATGCCAAACGCCATACTAGTTTTGCTTCGGTTTACGTTTATCCTTTAGTTGACGATTCCATTGAAATAGAAATTAACCCCGCCGATATTGAAATTACCACGGCGCGTTCAAGTGGTGCTGGCGGACAAAACGTAAACAAAGTTGAAACTAAGGTGCAACTTACCCACAAACCTACTGGTATTCAAATTTCATGTTCCGAAACACGTTCGCAGCACGATAACCGCTCCAGAGCCATGCAAATGCTTAAATCGCAATTGTACGAAATAGAATTGCAAAAGCAATTAGCCCAACGCGAAGATATTGAAGCAGGTAAAATGAAAATTGAATGGGGAAGCCAAATTCGAAACTATGTAATGCATCCTTATAAATTGGTAAAAGACGTTCGTTCTGGTTTCGAAACTGGAAATGTCGATGCCGTAATGGATGGTAATATCGATGCCTTTTTAAAATCGTATTTAATGCTCATGGGGCAAAAAACAGAAGATAATAATCAATTATGAAACAAATTAATACAGTAATTTTCGACCTAGGTGGCGTTTTAATTAATTGGAGTCCAGAACATGTTTTTACTAGCGTTTTTAATGGCAATGCCGAAAAAGCGAAATGGTTTATACAAAACATTTGTACTTTAGATTGGAACGAAGCCCAAGATGCTGGACGCACCATAAAAGAAGCTAATAAAGTTTTAATTGAAAAGTACCCCGAACACGAAACCGAAATTCTACAATACTATGGCCGTTGGGAAGAAATGCTCCTTGGTCCTATTGAGGGCACTGTAAAAATTTTAGATTATTTTGTAAAGAACCCTAATTACAAAGTAGTTGCTTTAACCAATTGGAGTTCGGAGTTATTCCCTATTGCCTTAAAAAGATACGAGTTTTTAAAATGGTTTGAAGGCATTGTGGTTTCTGGCGATGAAAATACGCGTAAACCTTTCGATGAGATTTATAATTTAACCTTAGAACGTTATAATATTACTGCCGAAAATGCCATTTTTATAGACGATAACTTAAGAAACATTGAAGCTGCTAATAAACTAGGTATTAACGGCATTCGTTTTAAATCTCCCGAATTACTAATCGAACAATTAAAAAGTTACAACATAAATATTTTATAATGATTACTATTTACCATAATAACCGTTGCAGAAAATCGAGAGAAGGTTTACAAATTCTTGAAGATTCTGGTAAAACATTTAAAGTTGTAAAGTATTTAGAAGATACGCCTTCCGAAGAAAAATTAAAAGAAATTATTGCGTTATTAGGCATAAAACCTTTAGAATTGGTTAGAAAAAACGAAGCTATTTGGAAAGAGCATTTTAAAGGCAAAGAATTATCAGATCCCCAAATTATTGCTGCTTTAGCAAAATTTCCAAAGTTAATAGAGCGTCCTATCGTTATAAATGGCGATAAAGCTGTAGTTGGTCGACCGCCTGAGCAAATTTCTACTATAATTTAAAAAAATTCAAAACCTACTAAATGTAAATTTTTTATAAGTATTGTGTATTTAAAGTAAGTGATTATTATCAGAAATAAAGTAGTTGTACAAAAACCATCAATACTTAGTAAATCATTTAACTAAATTCGCCTCGTATTAACAGAATTTTAACCTGTTTTGCTTGAAGCATATTATATTTTTACAATCTAAACCAAACCAACATATTTTTAGATGAACAAATGTATAATTACTGCTACTTTGGCTGTATTGATTATTTTCCCAAGTTTTTCACAATCAAAAAATAGTAACAAAGAAATAACAATAAAAGGCAAAGTAATTGATTCTGAAACGAATGCCCCTCTAGAATATGCTTCGGTTTCTATTTTTAGTAAAACCGAAAACAAAATAGTTAACGGAGGCATTACAGATATTAATGGCAATTTTAGTGTTTCTGTTAACCAAGGAATTTATAATGTTTTAATAGAATATATTTCATATAAAACTATAACATTTACAGATAAAACCTTAAATAAAAACGAAAACCTCGGCACCATCTCGATGGATTTAGACTTAGCCACTCTCGATGCCGTTCAAATTATAGCTGAAAAAACTACAGTAGAAATTAAACTTGATAAAAAAGTTTATAACATTGGTAAAGATTTAACCACTGCTGGCGGTACCGTAAGTGATGCTTTAAATAATGTACCATCTGTAGCTGTAGATGTTGAAGGCGCTATTAGTTTACGCGGAAATGAAAACGTTAAAATATTAATTAACGGTAAACCATCGGCAATGGCTGGTTTTGGCGATACTAATGTGTTAAGTCAGTTACCTGCCGAAGCCATTGAACGTGTTGAGGTAATAACTTCGCCATCGGCTAGATACGACGCCGAAGGAACCGCAGGAATTTTAAACATTATTTTACGACAGCAAGAAACTTTAGGCTTTAACGGCTCTATAAACGCAACTGTAGGTAATCCAGATAATATAGGACTTTCAACAAATTTAAACTACCGCACCGAGAAGTTTAATTTATTTTCAAACTTAGGGTTCCGCTATTATAATTCGCCAAGAAATAGCTTTAGCGATACCGATTATTTTAACGCTGAAGCAGATGAAATAGATAGAGTGCGCGAAGATGAAGATACAGAACGCCTTAACCGAAACTATAACGGTAGTTTAGGAATGGAATATTTCCTTTCGGAAAAAACCTCGTTAACTGGTACCGTTTTTTATAACTACGGCGAAGATAGAGATACAGGCATAAACATTAGCGATCGTTTTATTGATGGTAACCTTGTGGAACAAACCCAACGTGTTGAAAAAGAAAATGAAGACGGTGGTAACCTTCAGTTCGCCCTAAATTACATTACAAAATTTAACGATGATGGCCATCAACTTACAGCCGATTTTCAAATTGAAACTGGAAATGACGAACAGTTTACATTTTACAACGAAGATTATATTACAACATATCAAACAGATGCAGAACCTTTTCAAATTGAAAATATAACACAAAACGAAAGCGATAACGAATCGTTAGTTCAAGTAGATTATGTGCTTCCAATAGGAGAAAATGCTCGATTTGAAGCTGGTTATAGAGGTAATTTTGAAAACTCTGTTACCGATTATTTACTAGAACAAGAAGATTTAAGCACAGGTAGTTTATTTGTAAACGATACCCTTTCGAATATTTTTGATTATACCGAAAATGTAAATGCCATTTATTCGCAATATGGTACTAAAATTAACAAGTTTTCATTTTTATTAGGTTTGCGTTTAGAAAACACCCAATTAAAAGGAGATATCGATTCTAGGTTATCTGCTGAAGATTTAGAAGCATCTTATGGCTTCCCAATTGAGACTAATTTTAACAACAATTATCTTGGATTATTCCCAACAGTTAATGTTATTTACGATTTATCTGAAAACGAAGACGACGCCGAAGAAAGCTTAACCTTTGGTTATAACCGACGCATTAACCGCCCAAGAGGCTGGTATATTAATCCGTTTCCATCGCGCTCTAGTCGTACCAATATATGGCAAGGAAATCCTAATTTAAGACCCGCTTTTGCAAGTGCATTCGATATTGGTTATTTAAAACGTTGGGATGAGTTAACCTTAACCTCCTCTGTTTATTATCAACATGAAACAAATTCGTTTGAGCGTATACAGGAAAATACAGGCCAACAAACATCAGACGGAATTGATATTATTAGAACCATTCCTGTTAATTTATCTACTAATAAACGTACTGGTGCCGAATTAGGCGTGCTTTATAATCCTGTAAAATGGATGCGTTTAAATTCTAGTTTTAACTTTTTTCAGTTTGAAACCGATGGTGAATTTAACGATGTAGATTATAGCGCAAAAAACACCAGTTGGTTTACACGATTTAGCAGTAAAGTAACTTTACCTGCAAAAGTAGATTGGCAAACTAATGCATTTTATAGAGGTCCTAGTCAAGATGCACAAAGTGATAACGAAGGTGTTTTTACGTTAGATTTAGCTTTTAGCAAAGAGCTTTTTAGCAACAACGCTACGGTTTCTTTAAATGTAAGAGACCTGTTAAACTCTAGAAAACGAAAGGCAACCACATTTACCGATACTTATGAAAGTTATAGTGAAATGCAATGGAGACAACGACAAATAAACCTGTCGTTACGATATCGATTTAATCAGCAACACAAAAAACAAAATCAACGAGAAGGTCATGGTAACGGTGGTGAAGACGATTTTGAATTTGAAGGCTAACTCCTAACTCCAAAAATTTAAATGCTTAAAAAGTCAATCTTTAATATTTTAAGCTTCAAAAAATAGGTCAATAAAAAAAGGGAAACTAAAATTATTTAGTTTCCCTTTATATGTTGTAATAAGTTATGCTTAATTAGTTGGCGTCGTCTCTTTTAGCTTTTTTCTCTTCTTTAATTTCTTTTAATCTTTCAATTAAAGCCCCACCAATCCAGTAAGGAATAACAAAAGTTAACAAAAATATCATTAACCAAAACCCAATGGTTAAAATGGTTAAAAATGCTAAAAAGCCTAAATATTGGTCAAAATCAAACATAATTATTAATTGCTTCTATTATTAATTTACCGCAAATATAGTGTAATGTTATTTTTTACACAATACGTAAGTAAAAATTATTAACAGAGTTTTTAACTAATTTAAATTGGGTTGCGGTGTCATTCTTAAATAAGGCTTCACCTCTTCTACCCCTTTTGTAAAAATATTTTTTGCATCTGCGGTAGAAATAGCGGGACTTACCACCACATGCTCACCGTTTTTCCAATTTGCTGGTGTAGCCACTTTGTGATAAGCTGTAAGTTGTAACGAATCGATTACACGCAATAACTCATCAAAATTTCTTCCAGTTGAAGCTGGATAAGTAATAATTAGCTTCACTTTTTTATCGTCGCCAATAACAAATACCGAACGCACTGTAAGTTTACTATCGGCATTTGGGTGAATCATATCATACAATTCAGAAACTTTACGGTCTTCATCTGCAATAATTGGAAAATTTACAGTTGTATTTTGTGTTTCATTAATATCGTTAATCCAACCTTTATGCGATTCTAAGCCATCAACACTTAACGCTACAACTTTTACGTTTCGTTTTTCAAACTCAGTTTTATATTTTGCTACTGTACCAAGTTCTGTTGTACAAACAGGTGTATAATCGGCTGGATGCGAGAATAAAATCCCCCAGCTATCTCCTAACCATTCATGAAAATTTATAGAACCTTCGGTAGAATTTGCGTTGAAATTTGGAGCTTCATCTCCTAATCTTATTGTTGCCATAATGAATTGTTTTTTTAGTAATTTTATATCCTACTAAATTAATAGATTTAATAGGATAATAAAAATATCTTATGTTATATATCTGTTAAAAAAATCCATGAAAATAATAGATAAAAAAAGTAGTAAACAGTAACTTTGTTCTATTACAATTAAAAAGCATTAAACATGAGTTTTAGAATAGAAAAAGATACTATGGGCGAGGTTAAAGTACCGGCCGATAAGCTTTGGGGTGCCCAAACAGAACGCTCAAGAAACAATTTTAAAATAGGAGCTCCTGCTTCTATGCCACTAGAAATCGTTTATGGTTTTGCATACTTAAAAAAAGCTGCTGCTTATACTAACTGCGAATTAGGTGTTTTACCTGTTGAAAAGCGAGATTTAATAGCAAATGTTTGCGACGAGATTTTAGAAGGTAAACATGACGATCAGTTCCCTTTAGTGATATGGCAAACAGGTTCTGGTACGCAAAGTAACATGAATGTTAATGAAGTTATTGCTAACAGAGCACACCAATTGGCTGGTAAAGTTATTGGTGAAGGCGACAAAACCATACAACCAAATGATGATGTAAATAAATCGCAATCATCAAACGACACCTTCCCTACTGGCATGCATATTGCTGCTTATAAAAAAATAGTTGAAGTAACTATTCCTGGGGTTAAACAGCTACGCGATACTCTTCAAAAAAAGTCTGAAGCTTTTAAAAATGTAGTAAAAATAGGACGTACTCACTTAATGGATGCAACGCCATTAACACTTGGACAAGAACTTTCTGGCTACGTGGCTCAATTAAACCATGGCTTAAAAGCTTTAGAAAACACCTTACCTCATTTAAGCGAATTAGCTTTAGGAGGAACAGCTGTAGGTACTGGCTTAAATACGCCTAAGGGTTACAGCAAACGTGTTGCAGAGTATATTGCAGAATTTACAAAGTTACCTTTTATTACAGCTCCTAATAAATTTGAAGCTTTAGCGGCTCATGATGCTATTGTAGAATCGCATGGTGCTTTAAAACAACTTGCAGTTTCTTTAAATAAAATTGCAAACGATATTAGATTAATGGCTTCTGGACCAAGAAGTGGTATTGGTGAAATAACCATTCCTGCAAACGAACCTGGAAGTTCTATAATGCCAGGAAAAGTAAACCCTACACAGTGTGAAGCGCTTACTATGGTCTGTGCTCAAGTTATTGGTAACGATGTTGCTATTTCTATTGGAGGATTACAAGGACATTATGAACTGAATGTTTTTAAACCTGTAATGGCCGCAAACATTTTACAATCGGCTCAATTAATTGGAGATGCTTGTAAAAGTTTTGAAGTTAATTGTGCTTCTGGTATTGAACCTAATCAAGAAGTTATTACAAAATTACTTAATAACTCATTAATGCTAGTTACAGCCTTGAATACCAAAATTGGATATTATAAAGCTGCCGAAATAGCAAATACAGCTCATAAAAATGGTACAACATTAAAAGAGGAAGCTATTAATTTAGGTTACGTTTCTGCTGAAGACTATGACGAATGGGTTAAACCAGAAGACATGGTTGGTAGTTTAAAATAAATTTACATTAAAATAGGAAAAAAGCAGGTTGAATATTCTACCTGCTTTTTTTTGGTTGATTTGCTATTAATCAATTTCAAAACAGAAAATTATAAAATAAAAGTACGTATTAACAATTACTTATTTATTATAACATGTTAATCTCCTTCAATTTTTTCCTAATTCTACTTAATTGAACAGGAGTAATGCTTAAATAAGCTGCAATTTGATATTGAGGAATTAAATCTTCAATGTTAAAAACTTCATCTTTAAGCTTTAAATAGCGGTCGGTGGCACTCATGGTTAAAAAATCCAATTGTCTACGCTCGTACTCCATAAAGAATATTTCCAACATTTTTATATAAAGTTCTTTTATTTCGGGATTTTTTTCTCCAAGTTCTAAATACTCCTTATAATTGGTTGTGTAAACTTCGCAATCTGTTAAAGCCTCCAAAGAATAAATAGAAGGTTCATTCTTAATTATTGCAGCCAATGAACCAGTTATAGATGGTCCAATATATATTTTTTTGTTATACTCTTTTCCATTTTCTGTTCTTACATAAGCACGAACAACACCTGTAACTAAGGTGAACATATGTACAGGTATTTCTCCAGAATTAACATAGCATTCTCCTGCCTTTACGCGTCTTAATTTAGAAATACTTAAAAGGTCGAGGTAAGTTTGATCTGAAATAGAATAAAATGTGCGTAAAAATTGAATTATTTGATTCATAAAATGAATTAATCAATTATTAAATTGTTAATTATTCTACTAAGATATAATGATTAATAAATAGAAAGATCTCTTTTTCTGTGATGTGCAAATATTAATAGTTGATTGGATAAAGGTCATCCGATAAAACGTTAAACAGCATATTTTTCATGTCAAGAAAAAAAATAACCTTACATAAATATGTAAGGTTATTAAAGAGTTTTTTTTAAGTTATATCAGCTTATCTCAAACTAAACTCTGAAGTTGAAACCAAGTCTTTTTCATTATATACATTTACAATATAATTGCCTTTATCAAAATCATCACCTTCAGCAGGATTAATAAATTCGCATATATTTAAGTTTGCGTTTTCATAGTTAAACTTGCTAATTAAACTATAATTTAACGTTTTATCTTCAAAATCAACTTGTTCATTTAAACCTAAAGTAGTTCCACTAGGATCTATAACCTGAACATATAATTCTTGCTCGCCTGCCTGAATTAATTTGTTTTTAGCGACAATAAAACATACTCTTATTTTATCGCTACGACCTGCACGTTCTGTAGGAATGACTTTACCAGATGTTCTAACAATTACACCAGAAGCCTTTAAATCTACAGCACTTAAAACAGAGGCATCTGATACTACTTCGGCTAAAGCATTATTTTGCACTAGTAAAGAATCTGTAAAAATAGAACGTTCTTCTAGACGGATACGAGTACTGTCTAATGAAGTTGCTAAATACGAATTTTCAATGCGTAAAGAATCGTTTTGAGCTAATAAAACATCCATTTCCTTTTGCAAGGACACATATTTTTGTTTGTATCTCCATAAACTTTTTACGTTCGTTTCAGATATTTTAAGCGAATCGATTAAACCTTGAATTCTACCTCTTGCTTCAATTAAATTATTATTTGTAATTTCATTTTCACCTATGGCCTCATCATATTGTTTTGCCATGGCGTTTAAATCGTTCATAACTAACTGTTTCTGTTCAGCTAATTCTTTCTTTTCGTCACTGGCTTTTTTATGAAGATTCATGGCATAAAAACCAGTTGCTAAAAATAACACTACCGCTATACCTAACGCTATTTTAAGCCCTTTGCTACTTTTGTTTTCCATAATTAATACTATTAATCCTATTTAATAATTTGATTTAACGCTTAATATAATTTTTAATTCACAAAAATATAAGAAGTTCAATAATAACCTTATTTTACTTAAAAAAAGTAAAATAAATAACATCATTTTATCTAGATTTTTGAAACATTTTAAATATTACAGCTTTTATCAATATACGGTTTACAAAAAAAAATAGACGTTACAATTATTTTTATAAATCACAAAGACCACATAGAATTATGCAAACCCATAAATATCAATACATTAAAAGAAAATTAAAATTTTGTTAAAATTATATTTTAATTAATTTGAAGATGCCTTTAAAGAATCTATTTGTTTTTGAAGTTTTTCTAATAATTCTGCTTTATCGTCTTTTACAGGAATGATTTTACTAATTGAATCTTTGTAAGCTTCGGCAATATCGATTTCTTTTGGTGTTTCTTGATAATAATAGCCAATACCTTCGCTTGCACGCCACGCTTCATTTAATTGATCGTAAACTGTTTTATCCCATTGGCTTGGATGCTTAACATCTATCCAGATAACATCTCGGTACTCACTATCAACCAAAACTAAGTCTGGTGTTGCAGAACCATCGAATTGTTGTGAATTCGACTTGCTAATTGAAGACACCGTACCCATAAAAAACATACGTTTTTTTCCTGCTATATTTTTTATATAAGGACGAAATTCGACAGGCGTGTTTGCCGACCAATCGTATTCTTTACGAGACTCTTTTACTTTTAATGGCATTGCAGAAACTCCAGCATAACCCTGTTTTTTAGATGCATGATTGTAATAATATAATTTATCTGTGCCATCGGCAGGTACAAACACACTAAAGCTTAAACTAGTGCGCTCCTCGCCTACGGGCTCTAAACCAAACCAATGATATAAACCACTGTAAGCACCTGTTTCTGTGTCCGAAAAGTCGAAATCAGTAACGTAAGGTTGTTGGTTTTGGTCTTTTGGCATTTCTGGTATTTTAACGGCTGTTTCCATATTCCATGGTAACGGATCGCTAAAACCACCTAAAAACTTTAAAGATTCTGCCTGTAATTGTGAAACTGATTCAGCTAAAGTATTTTGGCGCGTTAAATACTCATGATTTTTCATTTCGTCTGGACTCACGTAGGTTCCTTTTCCAATTAAAATACGCTCAATATAATCGCTCATATCATGCTCGCCGCTATCAATAACCATAACGCCACCAAAGGTTGGGTACGGAAATAAAAAGCCTTTCCATTTAATTAAACTCACGACTTCCACCCATTTTCCCGAATCGTTTTTCATGTAATACGTATCGCTAGGCTCCATATTAAACAACTGAAAAATATTGAAGCGTTGCACAACAGCGTTATAGGTGTTTCGGCTAAACTTTAACGATTCTCCAATTGAAAAAGTAACCGATATTCTATTTTCGTTTGAAAATCTAGGAAAAGGCGTTGTACTAGATACCGCAAAAACTTCTTCTGTGTTATCTGTCATCCCTTGCCACATGTATTTTTCGGTTGGCTGAATGGCCATAGTCCACTTATTATCGTCTCCAATTCTAACTAAATGTGGTAACGACACATCTTTAGTTTCGCCTACACTTTCGTTAGCCATAGAAAACACATTTCGTAAAGGCTGGATACGCTCGTTTTGGGTTAATGGCAATTCGTGAATTTCAACTTTATTTAAATTATTAAACACATAATAAGTTTTCATGTAATCGTACATTTTAAAATGCCAACCAACTACATAAAGTGCTCCAAAAAACACAAGCATTAATGCTAAAATACCTAAGCGACCCGCTGTGCTAGAACTGTTTCTAAACTTACGCAAACCTAGAATTAACACAATTAAACTTAGTAGAATTACAAAAATATATTTGCGTACAAACAATAATGCCGGTTGATAATCGTCTCGTAAAACAAATAAAACAGTAAGTAGAATTAGTAAACCTAAAATTGTGAATACTTTTTGCTTAGTTCCTTTTTTCCAGTAGTTTTTTATCATTTTTTTATTGTTCCTGAACAGGCAGGAATTATTTTAAATTAATTTTCGTTTTCAAGACACTTCGACTTCGCTCAGTGTGACAAAATTAAAGAAGTCCTTTATCTTTTAAACGTTCGCGAGCACTTTTTTCATTTGGCTTCTTTTCTTCCTTCATGACTTTAACCTCTTCGTTTTCTCCTGTTCTTAAATCTTCTATAAAATCCTTTCCTTTTTCAATGGTGTCTTGCACCATATCTTCTAAAGAATCTGTTTGCTCTTCAATAACTTCCGACGATTTAAAAATAAAATGTGCTAAATAAGTTCCAGCTAAAGTACCAACCAACATCGATGCGAATATTGAAATTGTGGCTAAATCAATTGGAATTAAAAAACGCACTATCACAATCCCTATTAAAAATAAAAAACCTAAAAACAATAAGCGTATTAAAAATTTTTGCTGATAAATAAAACCTGTTTTATCAGTTGATTTTATTTGTAATTCTTTGGAATACATGATTTTATTAAAAAATCTGTAAACTTTATTACTGTGCGATTCTCTCCAGTAAATAAATGCACCAAATAAAATGGATGCGATAAAAATTATTAATTCTAGTGTCATGGTTTATGATTTTGAAGTTTGAAGCTTGTTACAGAACCTTTATTTTATTTTTCTTAAATTATTCAATATTGTTACTAATAGTTTCAATTACCCAGTCTTTAAAAGAATCGTCCCAAGTTTCGAAAGCTTTATAAAATGCAGGTTTATCGTACCAATACCAAAATAAAACATCTTTTGGCGCCACATTTACCAGTAATTGCCAAATTAAATCTTGGTGAGACGCTTGCAGCGACGAATGTGGTTTGTGCAAAGCTTCAAAAAGTGCATCATCTACAATATCGGCGCGTTTAAATTGATTGCTTACTTCTAGCTTTTCTAGATAACGCTCTACACTCATTAATCGCTTTCTATCGTCAATTGTAAGTTTATTTAAATAGCTTTTAGTTAAAATTGAATTGGTTAAAATATCATATAAAGGATGCTGAGTTCCCTTTAAAAGTTGTGCCATTTCAAACAATTTTATGCGCTCGTAACGTTTGGTTTTTACAACTTCTTCTAAATTACATTCAATAATCATGTGATCGCGTAATTTATCCATTAATTCTGGTTGCTTAATATGATAAATTAACACATCGTAATTGGTATCTTTTATGGCTTCTTTATGCCATTTTTCATCTTCAAAAATCACGATTGGTGAAATAAAATCACGCAAAACGTAAACGCCACCAAATGCCCTGGTATAAAAGGAATTGGTTTGATGTTCTAAAACATGTAAGTTTAAATTCCTATTGCGCAAATCGCCATACGCTTTCGCGGAAGCTAATAATTGCTTATGAATACTTTCGTCTATAAAATTATTGTCTCTTTTAAAAATTTCAACAAGCTCTAATTGCTCATTTTGAATTTTGTTTAAATCGTCAACAAAATGAAAATGAACCTTAATTTTATTGTATTTTAAAACATCAAGTGGCTCATAAAAAGCATCAATACCTTGATCGAAATCAAGACACAAAGCCGAATCTCGTGTGATGTCTTTAATTTTATCTCCGTGAACTTTAAAAACATGCTTCATAACCTCTCTATCAAAAGTATGAAACGGTAAATACACTGGTTTTCCTTTTTGCTGTGGCGAAATTAAAATACCATGTGGGTTTGCTTCGCCGTTATTTAAATAATTTAAATCGTTTTTTTCTTCAGCAATTTCCGGACTCCAACCTATGCCATCTATACTAAATGTTTTTAGCTTAGTTTCTGTAAACCCTAGTTTTACCAAGCCCTTATTGTAACGTTCTACAAGCTTGCCGCTTACCGGAATAAGCTCACTTCTGTATAAATTGGCTTGTTTTAGTTTATTCATTTTTAAATAAATACGTTGAAATATATTCTATTCTTTTTTTTAAAGTCTTATTTCATCACCTTTAAATGGTTTGTAAAAAAAGGTTTCTATAATTTGATTAAATAATTCTGGACCATTTTTAGATACAAAATGATTTACCCCAGGAAGGAAACATAAGTTAGCTTTTTCAATATTCTGGTAAATTTTGAAAGTATGTTCTTCTCGAATCATATCTCTGTCGGTAGACATCACTAAAACAGGACATTTAATTTTATGCAAATCCTCTATGGTAATATTAGGTTGAAATTCCATCATGCGAACTCTTTGCTGTGTTACCTTCCAGTTTTGAGTAGTATCTTTCTTTGCCAGCATTTCATCTGCATGCTTTCGTCGTTCCTTAATTTGCTTGTATACCACAGGATAAAGCGCCGTAGTATCAGGTGTAAGATTCGCTGAAAATGCTACTATTTTTTTCACTTTTTCAGGGTAGTGAATTGCCAATAACAAAGCTAAAATTGCTCCATCGCTTCTACCTAAAACATAGGTTGAGTCTAAATTCTCATGATCTAAAATAGCAACGATATCTTTGGCAATTTGCTTATAGGTTAAACTTTCGTCTCCAAGTTCGCTTTTTCCGCGTCCTCTGCAATCCATCACGATGACTTTATACTTTTTAGAAAAGTACTCAATTTGTGGCTTCATATACGCAATATCTCCACCGTTGCCATGAATTAACACGAGCGGTTGCCCTTCACCATATATTTCATAATATTGCTTATCTCCATTAACCGATATAAAGTTACCTACTTCATTATTATTTCCATATAAAGATTGTGCATTAGAGAAGTTTAGCATGCCTAAAATTAAAATTATGGTTATGTAAGTGGTTTGGAAATTATATGTCATTGGTTTTAGATATTGTAATATTAAACTAGAAAACTAGATTTCGATTTTGTTTGTTTTTATAGAGGATTACTCTAACTTAATAAGCCATTTATTTGCGCATACTGCAAAAGCATAATGGTTTTTGCATCAATAATTTCAAAATTCTGCATCATCTCAATAGCTTTTGCAAAAGGAAGTTCTAGAACTTCAATTTCTTCATCTTCAATTTCTAGTCCGCCACCATCATTTATTTTCATACTATCATCATATTCAGCAATAAAAAGAAACATTTTTTCGGTTACAGCTCCAGGTGAAGTGTAACACTCCAAAACCTTTTTAGCACTATCAATTTTATAACCAACTTCTTCTTCTACTTCGCGAATAATGCATACTTCTGGTTCTTCATTTTTATCTAAAGCTCCAGCGCAAACTTCAATAGACATACCGTCTGCAGGTGTGTTTACATAAGCAGGCATACGGAATTGTTTAGTTAAAATTACCGTTTTTTTTGCTTTATTGTACAACAAAATACCTGTGCCGTTGCCCCGATCGTAACTTTCGCGCGATAATGTGCGCCAATCACCATTTTCAAATTTATAATCGTAATCTACACGATACAAAGTTGCCCATTCGTTGGCTAATATGTTCTTTTTTATGTTTCTTAATTTATCTTCCATCTTCAATTAAAATTTCATTTACGATTACAAGAAATTTCTAAATTATATTTTTTATAAAACTACACTTATCTTGTGTTTTAAACTATAACCCTTCGAAGGTTTTTCGTGCTGCCGTTTCAATATTTAATTGATTTACTCTTGCATCTACTTTTCGTTTAAACTCGGTATCGGCAATTGTTGCTACATTATCTAAATAACGAACAACTTCTTGACGACGAATTTCAGAAAAATCTAAACCTTTCATATTGCCACGCATTAATTCTTGTAACATATTAAATTTGGTATCGTAATCCTTTTTAAAATAGATTTCGGGGTTGCTAAACCAATCTTCTTCTAAATCGAAATCGGTTAAACGCAACGAAATAGCACTTTGTATATTTCTAACATCACGAGAAGAGAAAAAAGGAAACGCATCTTGCATGGCTTTGTATAAATTAGCAAAAAACAAATGCTGATCGCTTTTAAAGTGCTTTTCAACTTCATCATAAATAGCATGAACACGAGCTTCGGTTGGTTTTTCAATCTGATTTAAAATTTCTCCCATGTTTTTTGCCAAACCTTGATTTTGAAGATAACTATAATTTTCAGGGCCTTGCATGTTTACAAAATCGGGCATGGTGTCTTCAAATTTTCGCCACCATAAATGATCTTGATCTAGAAAATCGTGCTCTGTTCTAGCACCATCAATTTTAAAACGCCCTTGCACACGTGAAATCACAGCCTTATCTAACATTTCTGGTAAATTTGTAAATAAACCAATAGAACTGTTACCGTAATTTACCGCATATGCACCTTCGGTATAGCGTAAAAACACACCAATAACTTCTTTAACACCTGCAGATACACCTTGAGTTGTTCGTTCTTGTAAATTATTTTCGGCATCATCAATAGGTGCGAAAATAAGCTTTGTAGGATCTTGCATAGGTTTCATCCACTCTACCATTTTTTCGGCAGAACCACCTTGAAACGTACTAATTAACGTATCTGGCATAGGGTGAAACAAAAATGGAATATCTAAAGTATCGCAATGTTCTTTTAAACGTGTTGCAATAGCAGCAATAAGCATACTTTTACCTGTTCCTGGAATACCGTATCCCATAAAAACAGGCATAAAACCACCTAATTCTTGAAACGGATTCTTTTTAGCTTCAAAATCGTAACTCAACATCCGCTCGGTTAAACGACGTGCAAAATGTTTTGCATCACGATTACCTACAATTTGTTCGAACTTAATTTTATTAAATTCTACACTTTTAGCTGTGCCTTGAAATACGTTGTTCCAACCTGAAATAGCAAATTCAGAGTTTTCTAATTTATAGGTTCTATCTTCAATAGTTTCGGTGTATTCCAGCGTGCTTTTTCTTAATTGTATTTCATCAATTAAAGCTTCAAAATACACCACGGTAAAATCGATAACATCTTTATCTGTTTTTACAATTTCTGGGTGACCTAAGTACTTGTCGAAATAAAATAAAGCACAAGAAACACCTTTTATTGGCGATAATAAAGATACTTCTGGAATGCCGGCAAACTTCTGTTTCATTACGCTTAAATCGTCGGAAGCATGAGGCTTTAAATCGTTTAAAACTTTATAAGCCGTTGCAAAAAGCATGTACGCTGTAGCGGTGTGCATTTTACTTTCGTACTCACGCTTTCCACTAGAATCTAAAGCCGATTTATTTTGATTTAAACTAGTTAATCCTGAGGAATCGTAAAAGCTATCTTTTATCCAAACACCAAGTGTTAAACCTTCTTGAACAGCATATAGCGTCTGATTTAAAAACATAGGAATTGCTACCGAATCGGGCAATAATCGCTTTTTTAATGCTAAAATAGTTTTGGAAACCGATGTAATTTCTACATTACTTCCATTATTTGCTCTTGACAAATACAATAAAATAGATTCGTCTTTACCATCGTTATCTCTATTTTTAGCTCTTGCGCTTTGCTCCCATTGTACGCTTTTTAAATATGATGAAGCTTCATCTCGCAATACATCGAGTTCGCTTTGTTTTATTGGGAATGTTGTGTTGTGTTCCATTTTTTTTAGTGTTCAGTCGCAGTCACTGTAGTCAGTACTGAAAACCGCGACTGTGACTGTTTACTTTTTTAAGTCTATTTTAAGTTCCGCCAACTCAATTGGAGATTTCTCTAATTTGTTTAAAATTTCAGGCGTCTTATTATGCAATAATTGAATAATTCTATGTGGTGCAAAAACGTATTGTTTTTTAAAAACATCGCCCCATTTTTGCAAGGTTTGTTTGTTAAAAAAACCACCTTCTTTAAATTCGCTATCAGACAGTACTTCATCTATTTTTAATGAAACAGCATAAGCCTCTAAAGGAATTTCTTTTTTACCAATACTCTCTAAAATAGCATGTGTAATTAAATTTTCATCTTTTGCAAAAACATTGTGTAGCGGGCCTAAATCTATTCGTTTTATAAATTTAGGAAGTACTTTTGGCAACTTTCTATCAATGGTATGCGCCATCATATCTAAATTCATTTCCCTATCGGCAACTGTTTTTAAAACATCATAAATTTCAGATTTATAATCGTTTACATCGCCACCATCATAATTAAAATACATAAAACAAATAAATGGGCGGTTATGCGACACATCATAAAAACTCCAACTGGTTAAGTATTTTGCAGGTACATTTTCTGTAGCTTCCAAAATTTTTCCTTGTACAAAACGATTAAAAATATATTCCTTTTTAACCGAAGAATAATACACAATAGACGCCGCTTGAAACAATTTACTTTGTTTAATTGGCTGCTTTTTATGCATTAAAGTATGTAAAAATTCAGCCTTTAAATCTTCAATAGGTGTTAACTTATCTAAATAGGATGCTCTTAGCTCTAAATCGTTAAATAAATATCTAAATTCCAAATAATTAGGGAATCCCGAATCGGTTAAATCCACCTTCATATTATCCTCTTCATCATACTTATATTTAATACGCATGGCATCAATAGAATAGAGTAACAAATCTGCATATTGCTTAAATAAAAGTATTTCTTGCGCATTACAAATTGCTTGCCTTTGTACAGCTACAATAAGCTGTTTAAAAGCAAAATCGATCATGGTGTGATAAAATTCGTATTGATCCTTAGAGTCTAAGGTTGCAGAATCTAAAGGTGTAACTATTTGGTTTAAAGACATTAAAAAGTGTTCTTTTTAATTTTTTATTTATGTGTTTTATGGCGTTTCCCTAAAAGGGTCGGGCTTTACGCTATATCTTTTTATTTATTCTCAAGATTATGCTACGCATCACTCGAGAATAAATAAAAAGGATGCCGCTGCAATCCCTAACGCAGTTTACGTTTACAAATCAACTTTTAAGTTGTTAATTAACAGCTTGAAACTTTAGTAAACTGAGTTTGTTGACATTTCTAATTAAAATTTGCATTAGGCTTACAACAAACCCAGACTAACTATTTATTATTTTATTTTTAAAAAGATGACCTCTCCTTAAATTTTTAAGTTCTAATTGATGATTTATTAACTCAATAAATCATCATCACTTGAACTTGGTTTTGGTGCATCTGCAGGTTCTCCATCTCCAGCAGGTTTATTTGCATCGGCTTTATAATAATCTTCAAAAATTTCTTTCATATCAATACCATAGCGCTCTGCAAAATTCTTTTGAATTTCCCCATCTTTAGCGCGAATTTCTTGTAACGCTTCGGCATAACTACTGTATACGCCATTCATTACTTTTTCGTGTACCGGTATGTTGTCCATCATTTCCTGACGTGCTTTAGCACTAGCCGTATGCATTGAAGCTAAAGTTTGACCAATATGCTCATCGGTTTTTACACCTAAATGCTCTAAAATAGCAGCAAATTCTTGGTCTGTTCTTGCTTTTAAAGCAACTACATAACCATCGTAATATTTTAAACGTTCTTCCGTATCACTTTTTAATTTTGCACGATGTGTTTGTAAATTACTGCGTAACGAGGTTAAAACCTTAATCGTTAAATTGTGTTTATGTACAAAGCTATCTTTACTGGCAGCTAACGTGGTATAAGCATTTTTTAAACCTTCAAGTTCCTCTACTTTTTGCTCAAGTTTCGTTACTTTACCAATGGCTTGGGCATATTCTGCAGATTGTTTATCGGCAATATCTTCAAGTTCTTGGCGGGCTTGTTTTAATAAAGCGTATTGCTCTTCAAGCTTAGTTTCAACTTCTTTTTTCTTTTCTAAAGCTTTAGTGTGGTTTTTTGTCGCTTCAACAATAGCATCTTGCAACTTATCTTCTACTTCTTTAATTTCAACCTCACGGTCTTTTAAACGTTTTACAGCTGCTTGCGATTTGTACGACAACTCACTTAACAAAGTTTGTACATCGGCACTTTCGATACGTTCTTGAAACATCGCTTTTGCTTTATTATCGGAGGCTGCTCGTGTTTTTTCGGCAACTTTTAAAATCTCTTGAGCTTTGGCAATCTTACTTTTTCGTCCCCAAAGGTTATTCCACCATGTGTCTGGTTTAGCTTCGGCATCTTCAAGTTCTATTTTTGCACGTTCTAGCGCTTTTTGAGCATCATCTATTACTTTTTGTTCGGTAGCATTTAATGAAGAGAATTTTTCGAAAATTATACCTACTTCATCTTGATAATCGGTTAAATCTTTAATCGCATCAAGAAGCGTAGTTCTATCCTTTTCGGCCATATGCACAACATCATCAAGTGTGGCATTTAATATTTTTTGGCGTACCTCAGGATCATCTTCTTGCGATAATTTAGATTTCATAGTGTCAATGGCTTTTCCCCAATTAACATCTACTTTTTCTGTTTTTTCGTTGGAAGAGGTTTCTAATAAATCAAAATCATCAGACATGGTAATGGCTAGTATATTAAATTAAACATATTTTTAACAAGCAATTTCGATAAAAAAAATGGTTTCTAAAAGTAAATAAGAGCTACTTTATAATATTTTCTTAAAATTTTGCTGTTTAACTTATAAGTATAACATAACTTTAAAATGTTACATTTTAAGTTTCATTTTAATAACAGTAAATTTACAGGTATCAATAAAAAATATAAATTCTATGAAAACGAAATGGTTATTTATTGCAATTACATTATTAAGTATAATAAGCTGTAAAAAAGGAAGCGATAGCACTACAAATAAGATTGCTGAAGCAAAACTAGCTGAAGTTAAAATAGATACGCCTAAAAAAGCTGAAGTTTTCCCAATAGAACATGCAAGCACGGTAATAAAGTACAATAATAAAACTATATTTTTAGACCCAACTCTTGGTGCTGAACCTTATAAAACTTATGGAGATCCTGATTTTGTTGTAATCACAGATATTCATGGCGACCACCTAAATTTCGATACTTTAAAAGCTTTAAACTTAAGTAACGCAACCATAATTGCTCCGAAAGCAGTGCATGAAAAATTAATAGCAAACAATATTACTACTAAAACTTTAGTAATGAATAATGGTGACATTAAAACGCTTGATACTTTTACTATTGAAGCTATACCCATGTATAATTTACGCGAGGAAGCTTTAAAATTTCATAGTAAAGGTCGTGGAAACGGCTATATATTTACTTTTGGTGAGGAACGTGTTTATTTTTCTGGTGATACTGAAGATATTCCCGAAATGCGTAACCTAAAAAATATTGATCGTGCTTTTGTTTGCATGAACTTACCGTATACTATGACTGTTGAAAGTGCTGCTAGTGCTGTACTAGATTTTAAACCTAAAGAAGTTTTACCATATCATTACAGAGGAACTGATGGCTTAAGCGATGTTGAAAAATTTAAAAAATTGGTTAACCAAGGAGATAAAAATATTAAAGTTACTATACTTAATTGGTATCCTAATAAATAATAATTTATTAGAACATGATAATTTTGTGTATATTTGATTACTAAAAATCCCCTATCAAACCTACAAAATGTTATTTACTAACGTTATTTTTAAAGTTTTCTCAATTTCACCCCTAATTAGCACGTTTTATTTTACTGTATTAATAATATTTGTACTAGGGTTTTTCTTGATTTTATTAATTTCTGGAGTAATTAAATCTTATAAATTAAAAAAAGAAAACGAAAAACTAGAATCCATGTCGGAAAAATTTGATGAATCGGAAGATACCTATCAAGACTTTACAGAAGGACATTTGTACGGTGGCACTTCAAAAGACACCAAAACACCTGAACAATAAATATGATTTTTTTTATTCTGTTTTTTTAATTTTTATTCCGCTAATTATCGTCTGTAAAAAGTATTTATATATACACGAACACGATTCGAAAATTAGAAAGGAATTGAAAGATTTTAAAGAAAACATTAAAAGTATTGATGATATTACTTCTAAAAATGATTACACATTAATTGACAGCCATTTATATAAATAAAAAATAGTGTTTACATTATTTTTGAATAATTGTCAATTTAAAATCAGGGGTTAATAACCCAAAAAGAGTTTTAAAAGCTCAAGTCTTATCTATCTTAAATTTACTTAAGATCCTGAAGCTAGTTCAGCGTGACAAGTGTTATAACTTTTAAAACCCTTTTATTATTTCCTTTGTTATTATCGCACTAGCTTTTTATACTTAATACGTTTTGGCATTAAATCGCCTCCCAAGCGTTTCTTTTTATTTTCTTCGTAATCGCTAAAACTACCTTCAAAGAAATATACTTGACTATCGCCTTCAAAAGCTAAAATATGTGTACAAATTCTATCTAAAAACCAACGGTCGTGACTAATTACTACGGCACAACCCGCAAAATTTTCTAAACCTTCTTCTAAAGCTCGAAGGGTATTAACATCCAGGTCGTTTGTTGGCTCATCTAATAGTAACACGTTGCCTTCTTCTTTAAGTGTCATTGCTAAATGCAAGCGGTTACGCTCACCACCAGAAAGTAGGTTTACTTTTTTATTTTGCTCACTTCCAGAGAAATTAAATCTGCTTAAATAGGCTCTAGAGTTTACTTGTCGGCCTCCCATCATTACCAATTCTTGCTCATCGCTAAAGTTTTGCCAAATGGTTTTTTCAGGATCAATATTAGAGTGACTTTGATCGACATAAGCGATTTTAGCAGTTTCACCAACTTCAAAAGCGCCTTTATCTGGAGTTTCCTCACCCATAATCATTCTGAAAATAGTGGTTTTACCAGCACCGTTTGGTCCAATAATTCCAACAATTCCCGCTTGTGGTAAATTAAAGTTTAAATCTTCGTATAATAATTTATCACCATATCCTTTACTTACGCCTTTGGCTTCGATAACGTTTGTGCCTAAACGTGGTCCATTAGGAATATAAATTTCAAGTTTTTCGTCCAATTGTTTTTGGTCTTGACTTAATAATTTATCGTAATTTTTTAAACGTGCCTTTTGTTTAGTTTGACGTCCTTTAGCGCCTTGTCGAACCCATTCTAACTCACGTTCTAACGTCTTTTGACGTTTAGAAGCACTTTTATTTTCTTGTGCTAATCGTTTCGATTTTTGATCTAACCAAGATGAGTAATTTCCTTTCCATGGAATGCCTTCACCTCTATCTAATTCTAGAATCCAACCCGCAATATTATCTAAGAAGTAGCGGTCGTGTGTTACCGCTATTACAGTTCCTTTATACTGTGCTAAATGATGCTCTAACCAATGTACCGATTCGGCATCTAAATGGTTTGTTGGCTCATCTAGTAGTAACACATCTGGTTCTTTTAAAAGTAAGCGACATAATGCCACACGACGACGCTCACCACCAGATAATACACCTATTTTTTTATCGCCATCTGGAGTTCTAAGGGCATCCATAGCAATTTCAAGTTTAGTATCTAGTTCCCAAGCGTTAGCCGCATCAATTTGATCTTGAAGTTCGGCTTGACGGTTCATAAGCTTTTCCATTTTATCTGGATCGCTATACACTTCTTCTAAACCAAACATATCGTTTATTTTGTTGTATTCATCAAGAATAGCAACCGTTTCTGCAGCGCCTTCTTTTACAACTTCTAAAACTGTTTTTTCTTCATCGAGTATAGGTTCTTGCTCTAAATATCCAACCGAATAATCTGAAGAAAACACAACATCGCCCTGGTAATTTTTATCTACACCAGCTATAATTTTAAGTAAAGTAGATTTACCAGAGCCGTTAAGACCAAGAATACCAATTTTAGCCCCGTAAAAAAAGCTTAAGTATATATTTTTAAGTACTGGTGTATTTGCGCTTTGAAACGTTTTTGTAACACCAGACATTGAGAAAATTATTTTTTTATCGTCGCTCACTATTTATATATTTTAGTTACTTGTAAGAATATTTTAAAATTTAAACTCTACCTTTTAATGCATTAAACACCCAGGCAACAGCGAAAAAACCAATACCTACAGATGCAAAACCCCATCCTGCAACATCGTCGTACCGAAATGCACCAAGAGCAATTAAAGCTAACCCTACAAAAATCATTATCCATGTGGCCCACGCCAACACAGTATTCTTATTCATCGCCATTTTGTGTTTATTATTTAGTTAAGAATACAAATATCGTTTTTTAAGTAAAAAATTCAATTAAAAACTATTGTTTTTTTAAGCATACACATATAATAGCGTTATAAATTAATATATTTCTAATTAACTTTTTATTAGCATTATTAATTCTTTAAAGCATTGTATTCCTACTAATTTTGCTTCTTAATTATATTTTTAATGAATAAAGCATTATTATCATTAGCCATTGGAGGTTTTGGAATTGGTTTAACTGAATTTGTTATTATGGGTATTTTACCAGATGTTGCAAATGCATTTTCCGTAAGTATTCCAACCGCTGGTCATTTTATTTCTGCTTACGCTTTAGGCGTTGTGGTAGGTGCGCCTATTTTAACAGGTTTTGCTAGTAAATGGAATTCTAACAAAGCTTTAATTGGGTTAATGATTTGGTTTACTGTATTTAATACTCTATCAGCTTTTGCAACAGGTTATTATTCCTTTTTAACTTTAAGATTTTTAGCTGCTTTACCTCATGGTGCATTTTTTGGTATTGGTGCTGTTGTAGCTGGTAAATTGGCAAATAAAGGTAAAGAAGCCCAAGGTATAGCCATAATGTTTAGCGGACTTACTATAGCAAACTTACTAGGGGTTCCTTTAGGAACTTATTTAGGTAAACATTATAATTGGAGTATTTCGTTTTTAATGGTTGGTGTTGTTGGTGTTTTAACTGTTATTGGGTTGAAATTTTGGATGCCTAGTATAACAACATCTTCGGATGGTACATTTAAAAGTGAATTTAAAGTATTTAAGCGTCTGGAATTATGGCTAATAATTTTATTGACAACAATTGGTACTGGTGGCTTTTTTGCTTGGTACAGCTATATTGCTCCTTTAATTACCGATGTTGCTGAATATTCTAGTAGCATAGTACCTTATGCCATGGTTATTGCTGGTTTAGGTATGGTAATTGGTAATTTTATTGGAGCCAAATTAACAGAGAAATTTTCATTACTTACAACAGTAACACTTGTTTTATTTACAATGGTTTTCTGTTTAATACTAAACACATATTTAGCACATAATAAAATATTAGTTTTATTAATGACATTTTTAATTGGCGCTGTATCTTTTGCTATTTCTACCCCCATTCAAATGCTTATTATAAAATCGGCTAAAGGATCTGAGCGTTTAGGATCTTCTCTTAATCAAAGTGCATTTAATATTGGTAATGCTTCTGGTGCTTATTTTGCAGGCTTACCCATAGCAATGGGTTATGGTTTTACTTCTGCCGATTGGGTTGGTGCTGCTATGGCTGCTTGCGGAATTGTTATAGCTTTTACTATTTCCATGCTAAGAAAAAATAAAACAAAAAAAGAAGCTATTATTAATATTAAATAATAGCCTCTTAAAAATTGCTTTGGAATTAAATTGCAATTAATGTTTTAGTATTTTAAACTCCGAGCGTCGATTTACTTCATGTTTTGTTTCGGTACATTTAGTGTTATCGTCACACTCGTTTAATAATTTATCTTCACCAAAAGCTTTACCAACTACACGCTCTGCATTTACATCTAAAGATAATAAATAATCGATTGTAGCTTTTAAGCGTTTTTCTGATAATTTTTGATTGAAATCTTTAGATCCTCTAGAATCGGTATGCGAACTAATTTCAATTACTAAATTAGGGTGACTTTGTAAAATTTTAGCCAGCTTTAAAATAGTTGCTTTAGATTCGGTTTTTACCGAAGCCGAACTAAAATTAAAGTTTACTTTATCTAAAGCTTTAATAGCTTCTTCAATTTTATTTCGTTCTTCAGCTTTAGCTTGTTCTTTTTCTGCTTCAATTTTTGCTAATCGTGCTTGCTCTTTTTCTTTAGCTAATTTTTCTTTTAAAGCTTTTTCTTGTTCTTGTGCAAATGCAATAGAATCGTTAACGCGCTCTTGATTAAGTTGTTCTATAATAGAAACTTTTTCTTCGCCTTCTTCTGTTAATTTCTTTTTCGAACCAAATCTATACACAACACCTGCTGCATATTGCTTATAATTTGTAGTTTCAGGAGTAAAATTCATTGCCCATTTTCCAGATGCACTAAAGTCTAAACCAATTCTATCGGAAAACCAAGTTCTAAAACCTAAAACTGCATTATACGTTCCGCGCGGTGCATTTCTAGCATCTGTATAGCCAATTCCAACACCTGCATAAGGATCGAACCAACCAGTTTCTCCTATTATTTTATTTAAATCATAGCTTAATCGGGTATCTATCGATAAAAAATCGCTACCTTCTTCCAACGTTTGTTTATCTACTATGGTACCAGAATTATATTTTAAATACGCACCAATAAGCTCTAATCCTAATCCGTTTTCAAAATATTTACCAACGCTAATTCTTGAAGGGTAAGACACGGCATTCCATGTAGAATCAAAATTCAATAAATTATCGAACACATCGCCAGAGTCATCTACAAAATGATAGCCTACACCAATTATCCAAGAGCTTTTTATAATAGAATCATTTTTTGTTAATACAGGTATTTGAGAAAATCCTGTATATACATTAACCATAAGTACGAAAAACAATAGTTTGTTTTTAAGTTTCATTTTTTAATAAGATTTGAGGATTGTTTACAGCAAATTTTATATAAATAAACCTGCCCTAGAAAAAAAAACTTTAAAATTATGCGTTTTACCGTTAAACTGATTTTTAGAAAATGTTAATCGGAATTTTAACAATTTTCGTCGTAGTGTAAAAACAAAAAAAGCATCGTTATTTTGATGCTTTTTCTTTAATAATTGTTAAAATTAATGCGTTAAAGCACCAACATTGGAACCTCTATAAACAAAATTTGACTATCACTTAGGCTTTTTATACTTACATCTGTAGCTTCCATAATACCGAGAGCATCTCTAGATTCGAGCATGTGATTTTCAATTTCTAAATCTCCTGAAATAGTCATTATATAAACACCATGATCTTTACTTTTTAATTGGTAATTGAATGCTGTGTTTTTGGCTAAATCGATTCGAGATATTTTTGCGTCTTGATGAATTTTCAAACTTTCTGAATCTTCATCGTTAAAAGAAGTTACTAAAGCTTGAAGTTTGTTTTTTCTATCTTCAACAGAAAATGTTTTTTGATCGTATCTTGGGGAAACGCCTTCTTTCTCAGGAATAATCCAAATTTGAAAAAGACTTAAATATTCATCATTCGATCCGTTTATCTCTGAATGTTCTACACCTGTTCCAGCACTCATAACCTGTACTTCGCCAGGAACTACCGGAATCCATTCATCACCCATATTATCTCTGTGTTTTAAAACACCTTTTAATGGAATGGTAATAATTTCCATGTTTTCATGCGGATGTGTTCCAAAACCCATTTTAGGAGCAATAATATCATCATTTAAAACACGAAGCGCCCCAAAATGTAAACGTTCTTGATCGTACCATCTTGCAAAACTAAATGAATGATTGGCTTGTAACCAACCATGATTTGCAAAACCACGTGTATCTGCTTTATGAAATATTGTTTTCATGTTATTTGTATCCTTTCTTTATTTTAAAAATCAAAAACTAAAGTTTTACCTGAGTTTATCTAACAAATCACTTAGTTGTTCGGCTTCTTCGTTGCTTAAATTCTTTAAAATATCAACTTTATTATCCTTATCAATGTTTTTTAAAAGGTTTAAACCTTGTTGGGTAATTTCGATATGTACTACTCGCCTATCGTTGGGACAAGGCAATCTGTTAATATAATTTTTATCGAAAAGCTTGTCCATTAACCTTGTGGCATTCGGTGCGCGTTCTACCATGCGTTCCTTAATAGTTTGTACTTTTAAAGGTTCTTCTGCTCCGCGTAAAATTCGTAATACATTAAATTGCTGTGGTGATATTCCGTAGGTTTTAAAATAATCGTTTTGTAAACTATTAATCCAGTTTGCGGTGTAAATAACATTTATTAATGCTTTTACTTTAGCGTTTGGAAATTTCGATTTTATATCTTTTGAAATATCTCCCATAATTTAAAGTGCTTTTTGAAACTGTTTTACTGAGTTTTTAAGTTGTGTATCTAAATCCTCATTAACAATTTTTCCATCTTTAAAGTTTTCGCTAAAAAATGGCAAAGAAAATGTTTCAATAATATTACCATCGTGAAAAGGAAAACGGCCTTTGGCAATGTCTAACACGGTTTGTCCACCACGACCACCTGGTGATGTTGCCATTAAAAGCATGGGCTTGTTAAAAAACAATTTACCTTCGATGCGCGATAACCAATCGAAAGCATTTTTAAAAGCAACCGAATATGCACCGTTATGTTCGGCTAACGATAATACAATACCATCGGTATTTTTTAAAATGTTTAATAGTTTGTGTGCATCGTCTGGAATACCCGCTTCACTTTCTAAATCTGTTCCAAAAAGGGGTAAATTGTAATCGTTTAAATCTAATACATTTACTTCTACACCTTCAACCAAACTAGAAGCATAAATGGCTAATTGTTTATTTATTGAGGTTTTACTATTGCTTCCGGCAAAAGCTATTATGTTTTTCATATTCTTAGTTGTTTATTTTTTTATTAAATATGTAAGATACAATTAATGCAACAAAAGCAATTATCGCAGTACCTTGTTGACCATCGTTTACCATGACGTGTGCAAAAAAGGCCAATATAAAAGCAAAGAAATAACCAGCATATGCCCATTCTTTTAAAACTTTAAATTTTGGACTCCAAATTGCAATTAGACCTAATAATTTTAGCGTTGCATAAGGATAAATTATATATGTTGGATAGCCAAAATGTTTAAAAGCTTCAGAGATAGCATCATGTTTAAAAAAGTACATGCTCGCCGAAAAAAGCATAATTGCAGTAAGTAAACCTGTAGAAATGTAATAAATAATCTTGTTCGTTTTCATTTTATATAAATTTTATACTGCAAAATTACTTTAAATATTTTTATATTCCAAGGAATATATTTCCATGTAACATAATCTTGATTTTTCATTAACAATTTCGATTAACTTTATTACAATATTTTATAATTTAGCACAAACTGAAATTTCAATGGACATCAACTTCAATAAAAACGAAGATCATAACAAACTTTTACTTAGCGCACTTAAAAAAAAGCTTACCAAAGTAAAACTAGGTGGTGGTAAAACCAGAATAGAAAAACTTCATGCTAAAGGCAAACTTACCGCTAGAGAACGCATTGATTATCTGTTAGATGACAATAAAAGTTCTATTGAAATTGCGGCTTTTGCTGGCGAAGATATGTATGCCGAACATGGTGGTTGCCCTTCTGGTGGTGTGGTTGTAAAAATTGGTTTCGTAAAAGGAAAACAATGTATTGTTATTGCTAATGATGCCACCGTTAAAGCCGGAGCTTGGTTTCCTATTACTGGAAAAAAGAATTTAAGAGCTCAAGAAATTGCTATAGAAAATAAATTACCAATAATTTATCTTGTAGATTCTGCTGGCGTTTATTTACCTATGCAGGATGAAATTTTTCCGGATAAAGAACATTTTGGACGCATTTTTAGAAACAATGCTATTATGAGCAGTATGGGAATAACCCAAATTGCCGCGGTTATGGGTAGCTGTGTTGCTGGTGGTGCCTACTTGCCTATTATGAGCGACGAAGCCTTAATTGTAGATAAAACAGGTAGTATTTTTTTAGCAGGAAGCTATTTAGTTAAGGCTGCCATTGGAGAAAGTATCGATAACGAAACGCTTGGAGGTGCTACAACACATTGCGAAATTTCTGGTGTAACCGATTATAAGGCTAAAGATGATAAAGATGCCCTCGATAAAATAAAGAATATAATAGATAAAATTGGTGAGTACGATAAAGCTGGTTTTAATCGCACCGATTCTAAAAAACCAAAAGAAAACCCGCAAGATATTTATGGTATTTTACCCAAAAGTCGCGCCGACCAATACGATATGAACGACATTATTAAACGTTTAGTTGATAATTCGGAATTTGAAGAATACAAAGCAGGCTTTGGGCAAACTATTATTACGGGTTATGCTAGAATTGATGGTTGGGCTGTTGGTATTGTGGCCAACCAACGCAAACTGGTTAAAACCAAAAAAGGCGAAATGCAATTTGGAGGTGTTATTTATAACGATAGCGCCGATAAAGCCACTCGATTTATTGCTAATTGCAACCAAAAGAAAATTCCGCTAGTATTTTTACAAGATGTTACCGGCTTTATGGTAGGCAGTAAAAGTGAACATTCTGGTATTATAAAAGATGGTGCCAAAATGGTAAATGCTGTAAGTAATTCGGTTGTGCCAAAATTCACCATTGTTATTGGAAACAGCTACGGTGCCGGTAATTATGCCATGTGCGGTAAAGCCTACGATCCTCGATTAATTGTCGCATGGCCAAGTGCAGAACTTGCTGTAATGAGTGGAAACTCTGCTGCAAAAGTACTTTTACAAATAGAAACTGCTTCATTAAAAAAGAAAGGTGAAGAAATAACCAAAGAAAAAGAAGAAGCGCTTTACAATAAAATTAAAGCTAAATACGATAACCAAGTATCGCCATATTATGCGGCAGCAAGACTATGGACCGATGCAATTATCGATCCGTTAGATACCAGAACTTGGATTAGCATGGGTATTGAAGCTGCCAACCACGCGCCTATTGAAAAACCTTTTAACATGGGCGTTTTGCAAGTTTAACATATGAAAAAAAGGCATCTTTTATTTTTAGGTTTATTTATAACCCTTAGTTTTATAATCTACTTATTTTATGTTTTTTATATTGATAATAACGATAACATAAAATCTGTTTACCTCATTCCAGAAGATGCCGTTTATATAATTGAAAGCCAAAAACCACTTGACGACTGGAATACAATTAGCGAAAGTCCTATTTGGAAACACTTAAATACCAATAGCTATTTTAACGAATTATCGGAGAATTTAAATACGCTCGATACCATTTTTAAACAAGAACAAACAGTTTTAAACTACATTGGAAACCGAGAAATTCTTATATCTGCTCATGTTTATACACCTAAAAAATATAGCTTTTTATATGCTATAGATTTACAAAAAATCGCAAAACTTAACCTGATAAAAAATCATTTAAATACATTTATAAATGATGACTTTAAAGTTAGCAATCGCATTTACCATCAGCATGATATTATTGAAATTTATAGCCGTTTAACGCGCGAAACTATGTATATAAGTTTCATAAAAAATCAAATGATTTTATCTTATGTACACACTTTAGTTGAAGCGTCGATAGACCACTACAACGAGCCCAAAATTGGTAGAGATTTAAATTTTATTGAAGTAAATAAAGAAGTTAATGATGGTAATTTATTCCGATTGTTCTTCAATTTTAATTATTTAAACGATTTTACTAATGTATTTTTTAATGAAGAAACCGAATACATTAAAACCTTAAACAATAGCTTAAATTGGAGCGGATTCAGTTTTAATATTGATAAGGAAAATAACATTATTGCAAACGGCGTTACCAAAACAAATACAAACGCTTCTATTTATTTACAAGCCTTACAAAAATCGGGAACATCAAAACGTAGTATTTACAATATTGCACCCAAACAAACAGCATTATACACCAGTTTTACATTTAGTAGTTTTTCTGAATTTTACAGTAATTTTGAAGCTATTCAAAAAGAAAACCCCGAACAATTTAAAAGCTATTTAGATGGTACAGAACAAATTGAAAACTATTTAAATATCAATTTAAAAGAACATTTTTTTAGTTGGATTGATGATGAAATGGCATTACTACAAATGCAATCTTCCGTTAGTAAATCTACCAAAGATGTGGCTTTAGTATTAAAAACCAAAGATGTAGATGATGCTACAGAAAATTTAAACTTCATATTAAATCAAATAAAAAAACGAAGCCCAGTAAAATTTAAAACCGTTAATTATTTAGGACACGATATTAATTATCTATCCATTAAAAGCTTCTTTAAAGTCGTTCTTGGTAATTTGTTTAAAAACATTGAAAAACCTTATTATACAGTAATTGAAGATTTTGTAGTGTTTAGCAATAACCCTAACACTTTAAAAACCATTATAAAAAATTATACCGAAAAAGAAACGTTAGCCTACTCTAACGATTTTATAGATTTTAATGATCATTTTAATAGTAGAACATCTGTTTTTACTTATGCCAACACGCCATATTTATACAATAATCTTTATCATTTTTCTGATGCTTCAATGAAACAAAGTTTAACAGTAAATAAAGATTATTTTATCTGTTTTCAACAAATTGGATTTCAATTATCACCTGAACAAGATTTTTTTGAAAGTCGTATAGCTATTAGTTATTTAGATGTTGAATTGGTTAAAGAAAAGTACCAAATAAACAATACTTTAAAAGCAACAAAAACCAATAGTTTAGCTGAAAAAGAACTAACAGATAAAATGAATGCTGATGTTGTTTTTAATATTCCCGAAATATATCCTAACGATTTAACTGCTAGTTATTTTAGCAGAAAACACAGTAACGGCAAAACAAGGTTTTCGGTTGAGTTAAAAGATGGTAAACCGCATGGTAAATATTATAGCTATTACAAAAACGGACGATTAAAAATAAGCGGTAAATATAAAAATGGCGCACAAAGTGGAACTTGGCGCGCCTATAATTTTAATGAAGATCAGGTTTTAAGAAAACGCTTTTAAGTTATTTTATTTCAGTATCGAAAGGGAATAATAATTGAATTCCTTTTTTCTCTGAAATGGCTTTTACTTTCTTGTACATTTTATATTGTTCCTCTCCTAACTCTTCTTTTAACAAGGTTTCTTTAGCTTTTACAATTCCGAAACTTTCTAGAATTCTATCTAAATCTTTTTCAAAAATTGGGTATTCTACTTTTCTATATTCGCTTAGTTCAGCAGCTTCAGCCGCGTATTTTAACGCTAAGTCTAAACCACCTAATTCATCAACCAAACCAATATTTAAAGCATCGGCACCCGTCCAAACGCGTCCTTGCGCAATGGCTTCAACCTGCTCTCTTGTTAAACTTCTACCATCAGAAACGCGTTTTGTAAATAAATCATATATATCTAAAACACCTTCTTTAATAAATGCACGCTGTGTGTCATCTAACGGTTCAAAAAAACTATATGTAACGGCATTTTCGTTAGTTTTTACTTGTTCTGCGTTTATACCAATGTTATCAGCTAAAGCTTTTCCGTTTGGTAACATACCAAATACACCAATGCTTCCGGTAATTGTAGTTGGTTCTGCTATAATTTTATCTGCATTACTTGCTATATAATAACCGCCCGAAGCTGCTAAATTTCCCATTGAAACAATAACTGGTTTTACTTTTTTGGTAAGTTCTATTTCACGCCAAATAAGTTCGCTTGCCAAAGCACTTCCTCCTGGTGAGTTAATTCTTAAAACAACGGCTTTAATTTTATCGTCATTTCTTGCTTCTTGTAACGACGCTGTCATAGTGCCTTGTCCGACATTATTTTCGTCTCCTTCTCCATAAATTATTTCTCCTTCGGCATAAATAACTGCAATTTTACTTGCACTATAATTTATAGGTAGTTTTGTAGCCGCATAGTTGGAATAATCCTCAATTGTTATAGTTTCTAATGCTTTAGTTTCACTAACTCCAATAGCTTGCTTCATGGCATAAACATACTCGTCATGATAGGCTATTTTATCAATTAATCCATTTGTTAATGCTAGGTTTGGATTTCTTCCTAACAGACTATCTGCAATGGTATTTAAAGTTTCAACGGGAATATTTCTACTAACAGAAATATCGCTTTTAATTTCAGTCCAAAGTGAAGATAAATAAGCGTTTATTTGCACTCTGTTGTTATCGCTCATTACATTATCAAGATAAGGCTCTACAGCACTTTTGTATTTTCCTAAACGAATAACTTCCATTTTTAAACCTGTTTTCTCTTGAAAATCTTTAAAATATAAATGTTCGCTGTATAAACCTTTAAACTCCATCATTCCTGCAGGGTTTAAATAAACCGAATCGGCAACTGAGCTTAAATAGTAATCTTTTTGAGTAAAAATATCGGCGTAAGCCACAACAAACTTACCAGATTCTTTAAAATCTTGTAATGCTTTACGAAGTTCTTTAGTTTGTGTTATACCAGCATTTATAAAATTATTATCGATAGAAATACCTTTAATATTATCATCGGTTTTAGCATAATGTATCGCATCGATAATATTAAATAATCCGTTTTTTTCTTGTTCGTCTAAAAATGGATATTCTGGAAATTTAATTTTACCTGCATAATCTTTAATAGGAAAATCTAAAGTAAGCTCTAAAACAGAATTTGCCTTTGGTTTTACTATTTCATCTTGTCCTGAGCCCAATAACATGCCGAGGGCTAAAATTGCAAAAAAACATAAAACTAAGAATACAATAATACCAACAACGGTAGAAAAAACGCGTTTTATAAAGTTCATATTTAAATATAATTTACACTAAAATTTGGCTAAATTAAGTGTTTTTTGTCTGTGAATTTTACCTGAAGCTGTTTCAATAAACTTAGGCAGTTTAATAATTTCTTTTGGTTTTTCATACTTATCTAAAGCATTGAAAATCGAAGTATCGAAATTTTCTTCTTTCGTTTCAATTAATAGAATTAACTTTTCTACTAAAGTATCGTCTGGTATCGAGGTCACAAAAAACTCTTCTTTTATTTTGTTTTGAAGCTTCTTCTCGATTTGCTCCGGATACAATTTTATACCACCAGAGTTTATAACATTATCGAAGCGACCTAACCACTCAAAACTATTTTTGGAATGTATTTTTACGATATCGTTAGTTACAATTGTTTCCGATGAAATTTTAGGCGCATCTATAACCAAACAATTTCTATCATCTGTTGAAACGGTAACGTCTGGTAAAGTTTTAAAATAATTATCTGTTAAAGGATTTTTGATATGATTTAATTTTTTTACCGCAATATGTGTTACGGTTTCAGTCATGCCATAGGTTTCGTATATATTAGCTTTTTTGTCTTGAATAGACTCAATTATAGGCTTAGAAACCATGCCTCCACCAACAATTATAGTTTTTATATTATTGATGTATGTATCAAAATTTTTAAGCTGCATAGGTGTAAATGCACAAAAATCATATGGTTTATCGTAATCGATAACAGGTTTCGATGTTGGTGCCAACATATCTATTTCTAGTCCTAAAATTATGGCGCGAACCATCATCATTTTACCTGCAATAAAATTTGAAGGTAAACAGTTAAGCACTTTATCGCCTGGTTTTAATCCGAAAAAATCGCCTGTAGCTAAAGCAGAATTTATCATAGCTGCTTTTTCTATTTTTAATTTTTTAGGTTTACCAGTTGAGCCAGATGTATTTACTTCAACATAGTCATGTTGATCTAACCAATCTAACAAAAACTCCCCTAATTCTTGCTGAAAAGGATAACCTTCCTTTACATAATTATAAGCGATTTCCATTAAATCATCGTACTTGTAACTAAGGCCATCGAGTTTAAATTTTAAATGGACGTTTTTGTAAGTTGGTGTCATAGCTAAGCTTTTAATTATTCGATTATTTTATAGTTTTCTTCTAAAGGTTCTTCTACTTTTCCAAACAGTTTTTCTTTCCAATTACTCCATTTGTAAACTTTTGAAAAAATAAACAGAATTATTGGATAAAATACGATAACTGGAAGTAAAATTTCGGTTATGCTTGTATTTGCTTCTTCAGCTGTGTATTTAAAAATAGCATCGGTTTGTAATGCAGACCAATCGCTGGTAACTAACAATGCAGCCATTAAGTTATTTCCTAAATGAAACCCTAACGCAAGCTCTAAACCTTCATCCATTAAGGTCATAATTCCTAAAAGCAATCCTGTTCCAATATAAAAAACCATAGTAATATAGCCCATTTCTGCTACTTCTGGATTCGCACTATGCGCTATACCAAACATTACCGAAGTAAAAATTAACGGAAACCATTTATTTTTAACTAATACACCAATATGTTGCATTAAATAGCCGCGAAACAAATATTCTTCTAACCCGATTTGAAATGGAAAAAGTAAAATGCTTATAACAAAAAGAATGGCAAACTTTACTGGTTTAAACTGAAATTCAATTTGACTTGGATCGGCATAATAAGATACTGCAAACGAACCTACAGTTAGCACAACGATGACGAAAAAAGCCAGAAAAATACGTTTAAAATCGACTTTTTTTCGCGTTGTTGTAAGCGATAGTAAACTACGCTCATGCATATAACGAACTAACACGAATAACAAACCGAGTAAAAAAGCAAACGGTAATAAATTTGCAACTAAAGATATGTTTGATGGAATGGCTTTCATAGAATCGTAAAGCATTTCCATATCTTCTTTACTTGTAAACAGAAACATTATAAAATTTAATATAAATATTCCTGAAATTAAAAATGCTGTTAACAAAAACATCCATAATTCACGCTTGCCTTTGTAAGCTTGTTGTATATAATTCATTTTATAAATTAAAATTAAATAATACGTTTTTATTAAAACTTAATTTACCATTATTAACTTGTAACGGACTCTCGAAATTATTAGTAAATAAACCGCCTGTGCCTAGGCCTTGTGGCATTGTTGTTTTTTTTTTAAAAGTGTATTGTGCAATGGCGTTTAAACCAATATTGCTCTCTAAAGCACTAGTAATCCACCAACCCATATTATTTTTTTCAGCTAAATTTATCCATTCGTCACTACCTTTAAATCCGCCAACTAAAGTTGGTTTTAAAATAATATATTGCGGATTTATAGTTTGTAGCAATTGTGCTTTGTTTGTTACAGAAAACACACCTATTAATTCTTCATCTAAAGCAATTGGTAACGGTGTTTGCTCGCATAATTTTGCCATAGATTCAATTTGACCTTGTTTAATTGGCTGCTCGATGGAATGAAGTTCTAATACTGATAATCTTTTTAGTTTTTCTAAAGCTTCAAGTGGCGAAAAAGCACCATTGGCATCAACTCGAAGTTCGATATCTGTTTTTGAAAAACTTTGTCTTATAGATTTTAAAAGATTGATTTCCGTTTCAAAATCGATAGCTCCAATTTTCATTTTAATACATGAAAACCCAGCTTTAATTTTGTCTTCAATTTGCTTTTTCATGAAAGCTTCGCTTCCCATCCAAATTAATCCGTTAATATTAATTTGTGCTTCACCTTTTGTGAACTTTGATGGAAAAATTGAAAACGAATCCTCTGCTTCAAGTGACTTAAAAGCCATTTCTAAACCCATTTGAATACTCGGGAATTCTTTTGAAGCTTCTAATAACTCAGATAATCCTAAATTGATATTCTTACAAACCCAAAGCAATTTCTCTTCATAATTAGGTTTGTCGTCAATAGAAAGTCCTCGAAACAAACCACATTCGCCAATCCCTTTTTTATTATCTTCTTCAAGAATTATAAACCAGGTTTCTTTAGTTCTTAAAATACCTCGCGATGTACCGCTGGGTTGTTTAAAGTTAAGAATGTATTGTTTGTAGTTTGCTGTAATCATTTACAATTCTATAGATTCACCAATTTCTAAAAGCATTAAATCTTTATCTTTTTCGAAAAATTTACGTTTTGCTTCTTCGTGGTTTATTTCGATGTAACCAAAAGTATCAAAATGATAGCCTAAAATTTTATCACATTCTACAAAATCGCTTGCAAGAATAGCGTCGTCAATACCCATAGTAAAATTATCTCCTATTGGTAAAATTGCTAAATCTAATTTTGTGCTTAAAGGGATTAACTTCATGTCGTAAGTTAAAGCAGTATCGCCAGCAATGTATATGTTTTTATGCTCACTTTCAATTATAAAACCTCCTGGTTGCCCAGCATAACTTCCGTCTGGAAAAGACGACGTATGAATGGCATTTACATATTTTACAGAGCCAAACTCAAAATCCCATTTTCCACCATGATTCATTGGGTGCGCTTCAAAACCTTTATTTTGATAATGCACTGCAATTTCATAATTTGAAACTATAGTAGCATCTGTTCGTTTTGCAATAGCTTCAACATCTGCAATGTGATCTTGATGCCCGTGAGTAATTAGTATATAATCTGCTTTTAAATTTTCTATATTAATTGCTGAAGCTTTTTCGTTTGGTATTATAAACGGATCAACAATAATACTAATATCATCTATTTCAATACCTAAACAGGCATGACCATAAAATGTAATTTTCATTTTTTATTGTTTTAAAATAATTGCCCTACTCCCATTAATATAGCTAATAAAACCGTTGATAATGCTAATTTTTTCAGCTCTGGATCTAACTGTGCTGGTTCGGTGTTTTTAACTACTGTTAATACATGTTTTATTATAGGAATAAAAGCTATTAAAAATATTAAATTTAGAGGATTTTTATAATAAATAATTCCAAAAATTAGAGCCAAACCTAATGCCATACCAATTAACGTATAGTGATACAATTTGGCCTTTTGCGCACCTAGTTTAACAGCTAAAGTAATTTTATTTACTTTTTCGTCTGGAATTCTATCTCTCATATTATTTAAATTAAGCACACCAGTACTTAACAAACCCACCACAAAAGCAGGTAAAACGGCAATAAAATGAAGGGTTTTGGCAAATAATGCATAACACCCTAAAACACTTATTAATCCGAAAAAAATGAAAACAAAAATATCTCCCATAGCTCTGTAGCCATACGCATTTTCGCCAACTGTATATTTCATGGCTGCAATAATTGAAGCTACACCCAATACTAAAAACAATACACTTAAAAGTATATATTGCGAACCAAAAGCCATATAAATGAGTGCAACTGCCAATAACAAAGCCACTACGATATTTATTTTTATGGCATTAAAAAGTTGTTTTGGTGTTATTTTCCCCGATTGAATAGCACGTTCTGGCCCTATGCGTTCGGCATTATCTGTTCCTTTTACACCATCGCCATAATCGTTTGCGAAATTGGATAGAATTTGAAAACTTAAAGTTGTTATAATAGCTAGAATACAAATACTCCAATTAAAAACACCTTTATATTGCGCTAAACATGAAGCTAAAATAATTCCGGAAACCGACAATGGTAACGTTCGTAAACGCATTGCTGAAATCCATACCGAAAATTTATTCATATTAAGGAATCCATTTTTTATCGAAGTTAGGCTTACGTTTTTCAAGGAAAGCATTTCTACCTTCAACAGCTTCATCTGTCATGTAAGCTAAACGTGTTGCTTCACCAGCAAAAACCTGTTGCCCTACCATGCCATCATCGGTTAAATTCATTGCGAATTTTAACATTTTAATAGAAGTAGGTGATTTTGCTAATATTTCTTGAGCCCACTCGTAGGCTGTACTTTCCAATTCGTCATGAGGAATTACAGCATTTACCATGCCCATTTCGTAAGCTTCTTGCGCAGAATAATTTCTTCCTAAGAAAAATATTTCTCTTGCTTTTTTCTGTCCAACCATTTTAGCTAAATATGCCGAACCGTAACCGCCATCAAAACTCGTTACATCAGCATCGGTTTGTTTAAAAATAGCATGTTCTTTACTAGCCAAAGTTAAATCGCAAACCACATGTAAACTGTGCCCACCACCAACGGCCCAACCAGGAACAACGGCAATAACTGCCTTTGGCATAAAACGAATTAAACGTTGAACTTCTAATATATTTAAGCGGTGATAGCCATCTTCTCCAACATAACCTTGATGGCCACGTGCTTTTTGATCGCCACCAGAACAAAAGCTGTAAACGCCATCTTTGGTTGATGGTCCTTCTGCTGAAAGCAATACAACACCAATACTTACATCTTCATTAGCATCATAAAATGCGTCATATAGTTCGCTTGTGGTTTTTGGACGAAAGGCATTACGAACATTTGGTCTGTTAAAGGCTATTCTTGCCACTCCATTGTATTTTTTATATGTAATATCCGTATACTCTTTTACGGTTACCCATTTAGGTTCTTTCATAAATTTTATTTTAATCAAAAGTAAGTTTTATTTTCAAATTGATAAGTTAAAAAGTATAATCATAAAGGTGTTTTACTTACATTTTTTTGTGTTTCGTAAGGAAATCATGTCTATTTTAATAAAAACACGAAACTTAATTAACAAATTTTTAATTAATTTTTTATGAATCTATCACAAAACCGTGAATTAAATTATATATCCTATAAAAATGCAAGAAATGAGGGATTTCCACAGCTAAAAATAATACTAATTATATATTTTTGTTGTAGTTTTTTTAACATAAAACAACGAGCGTAAAACGAAAAACATGTATTTTACCGTTATTTTAAGCATTTAAACTAAAAAATAAAACCCGAATTTGTATGATTTTAACAATTACACTAGTCTTATCAACTTTAATTTTAACTAATATGTTATTGCTTAAATTTAGTTGCAATAAGATTTCTAAACCAAACAACAAAAAACCTGTTGTTTTAAGACCAGAAATTACCACTTCACAGATTGATGAAGAGCTTGCTCCAACAGGAAGTTAGTTTTACTAAAGTGCTTGTTTCCAAACCAATAACCTCGATTAGCACTTAATGGTGATGGGTGTCCTGATGTAAGGACATGATTTTTTTTGGTATTTATTAAATTTATTTTTTGCTTTGCATAACCACCCCAAAGTAAAAATATAAGGTTGTTTTTATTTTTATTTAACTGTTTTATTATAGTGTTTGTAAAGATTTCCCAACCTTTGTTTTGATGGCTTCCAGCCTCGTGTGCTTTTACTGTTAATGTAGCATTAAGAAGTAACACTCCCTGATTAGCCCAACGCATTAAATTGCCACTTTCTGGATACGGAATCTCTAAATCGGCTTCAATTTCTTTAAAAATATTAACTAAAGACGGTGGGTGTTTTATACCATCATTTACCGAAAAACATAATCCGTTAGCTTGGTTAAAATCGTGATACGGATCTTGTCCAATAATTACTACTTTAACGTCATTAAAAGGACAAACATTAAAAGCGTTAAATATTTCGTTTTTTGGAGGAAAACAAACATGTGTTTGGTATTCTTCGTTTACAAACTCCATTAAACTTTTAAAATAGGGTTTGTTAAATTCCTCTTGTAAATATGGCAACCAACTTTGGTGAATATCTACTTTCATACTCTAATTGAAAATTTTAAAAAGTAATTCTTTTAATAAATCACCTTGTGGCACAGCATTAGCATTAACACCTTTACTTTTTACATCAAACTCTCGTAAAGTAGCTACTACTGTACTTACTTTTCGCATTGGGAAATTTCGGGCTGCGTTAATATATTCATTTACGAAATATGGGTTTACTTTTAAAGCAGAAGCTACATTTCTAGGAGATTTATCTGATAACCCATGAAAATATAACAATTGTGAAAAAAAATTAAAAAGTAAAGCTACTGTAACTACCATAGGATTATCTTTTGGATTATTTGCAAAATAATTTACAATACTAAAAGCCTTTTTAATATTGCGCTCCCCAACGGCTTTACGTAACTCAAAATTATTATAATCTTTACTAATACCTATATTTTCTTCAATATGCGTAGGATTAATTTCGGTACCTTTAGGTAAAATAATTTGCAATTTTTCTAGCTCGTTATTTATTTTACTTAAATCTGTACCCAAAAACTCTACCAGCATTTGCGCCGCTTTTGGTGTAATGGTATATTTTTTTGGAGATAATACACGTCGAATCCAATCGGCTACTTGATTTTCGTAAAGCTTTTTACTCTCGTAAATAACTCCTGTTTTTTTTAAGGTTTTATATAACGATTTGCGCTTATCAATCTTTTTATATTTATAGTTAATTACAAGAATCGTAGTTGGCTGCGGATTAGCTGCATAACTTGCCAATTTTTCAATATTTCTAGATAAATCTTGCCCTTCTTTAACAATAATAACCTGGTATTCAGCCATCATTGGATAACGTTTTGCATTACTTACAATATCTTCAATTGTAACATCCCTACCATACAACAACATTTGGTTAAACCCGCGATCTTCCTCAGTTAATACAGTGTTTTCAATAAAATCGGAAATTTTATCAATATAATAAGCTTCCTCTCCCATTAAAAAATAAATCGGTTTTAATTGACCGTTTTTAATATCAGTTACCAGTTGTTTTACTTCGTCCAAACTTGAATTATTAAAAATTATGAAACCTAAAATTGTAAATTTCTCAGTAATTATTTCAGCAGAAAAACACCCAAAATAACTTTATAATTATAACTTTGCCTAGTGCAAAAGCTTAATTTCCCAACATATTCGTTTCGATTCAAAAATAGCAAAAATAAAGTTTCTATTTTCGATAGTATTCGTAAAAAATTTGTGATTTTACAACCCGAAGAATGGGTTCGCCAGCATTGTGTTAACTTTTTAATACACGAAAAAAATTATCCTATTTCTTTAATAAATATTGAAAAAGAAATTATTATTAATGATTTGAGAAAACGCTACGATATCGTGGTTTTTAAATCTAATGGAAGTATTCAATTAATAGTTGAATGCAAAGCACCGAACGTAAATATTACTCAAGCCACTTTCGATCAAATTGCGCGTTATAATTTAAATTTAAAAGCTAATTATCTAATGGTCACCAATGGTTTAAATCATTATTATTGTGCTATGGACCTAAAAAATGAATGTTATAACTTTTTAACCGACATTCCCAATTATTCATTATGAAAGTTGCCATTGTAATACTGAATTGGAACGGAAAACATTTATTAAAACAGTTTTTACCAATTGTAATAATTAATTCCACTGAGGCCGATATTTATGTAGCTGATAACTCATCGACTGATGATTCTATTCCATTTTTAAAAACTACCTTCCCAGAGGTAAATATAATTATAAACAACCAAAATGGCGGATACGCCAAAGGCTATAACGATGCTTTAAAACATATTAATGCGGATATATTTTGCTTATTAAACAATGACGTAGAAGTTACAAAAAATTGGCTTCAACCTATTTTATCAGAATTTGATAACCATCCAAACACAGCTATTATTCAACCCAAAATATTAGATTATAAAGATAAAACATTTTTTGAGTATGCTGGGGCTGCTGGTGGATTCATAGATAAATACGGATTTCCCTATTGTCGAGGACGCATTTTTAATACACTTGAGAAGGACAATGGACAATACAACAACAATTGTGACATTTTTTGGGCAACCGGCGCCTGTTTGTTCATTAAAAGTTCGACCTTTAATGATTTACATGGTTTTGACGAACACTTCTTCGCTCATATGGAAGAAATAGATTTATGTTGGCGTGCTAAAAACTATGGTTACGGTATAAAATATATTAGCAAATCTGTTGTTTATCATGTTGGTGGAGCCACTTTAAATGCTGCAAATCCTCAAAAAACGTATCTTAATTTTAGAAATAGTTTATATACTTTAACTAAAAATGCTAAAGGTAGCTTGTTTCAGTTAATTTTTATAAGAATGTTATTAGACGGTGTCGCTGGCATAAAATTTGCGCTCGAATTTAAGCCCAAACATACAATCGCTATAATAAAAGCACATTTTGCTTTTTACAAACATTGTAATATTTTACTTAAACAACGTAAATTAATGAAAAATAAGGTAACATATTATCATAAAAAATCTATTGTTGTTGCATATTTCTTAAGGAAAATAAAGCATTTTAACAGATTGTAATTTGGATAGCAAAAGTTTTGTTAAAATGTTAAATTCAACTCTTTTTTATATATTTTTGTGTGAATCTAAAGAGAAATTAACAGAAATTAATCCTATAACATTATTATGAAAAAAGTTTTAATACTCGGTGTATCGGCTATGTTGGCACTAAGTTCTTGTGTATCAAAAAAACAATTTACAGACTTACAAGCGAAACTCAACGAGAAAGAAGATTTGCTTAACTCTGCAACCGTAAAATTAAACTCTTGTTTGGAAGAAAAAGCTTCAACCACAGCAAGATCTACTGCTCTAGAAGAGCAAATTGCAGACTTACGCAAGTATAACGAAAACTTACAAGTTCTATCGGCTAAAGGAGCCAGCAACGTTGAAAAAACGCTTGAAAGCATAAAAGAAAAAGATTTAAAAATTACCCGTTTACAAGATGCGCTTACTAAAAAAGACAGCGTAACACTTGCTTTAGTTACAAGTTTAAAGCGTGAAGTTGGTATTAACGACCCAGATATTGAAGTAAACGTAGAAAAAGGTGTTGTTTTTATCTCGATTGCCGATAAATTATTATTCCAAAGCGGAAGCTATAACGTAACAAGCAAAGCTAAAGATGTACTTGCAAAAGTTGCTAAAGTAGTAAACAGCAAACCAGATTTCGAGTGTATGGTAGAAGGTCATACAGACAACGTACCATACCGTAAAGAACCTTTATTAGACAACTGGGATTTAAGTGTTAAGCGCTCTACCTCTATTATTCGTGTGTTAGAAAGTTTAGAAGTTAACCCAAGCCAGTTAATCGCTGCTGGTCGTAGCCACTACGTGCCATTAGTAGATAACGATACTGCCGAAAACCGTGCTAAAAACCGTAGAACGCGTATTGTTATTTTACCTAAAATCGATCAGTTTTACGATATGATTGAAAAAGAAATGAAAAATTTGGAAGCAGGTAACTAACCGTTTCTAAACAACAAAATATTAAGTCCAACCAACAGGTTGGGCTTTTTTTTGTACAAAATTTTAACACATCAGTTCCAAACAAAAAAGCCATCTTTAAAAAGATAGCTTCTTGTTTTTTTAAGTAAATCTATAAGCCGAATTCTGTTCATCCTGAACTCGTTTCAGGATCTCTCCATAACAAGTCAGAACTACCCTATCATTTATCTGCGAGCACTGTTGCCAGTACACTTTAGCTGCCTACCCTCCAACAATCGAGCGTGCCGCCCTCAAACGTTGGTTTACATGACATTGCACCACATAGAGTTTACCCGGTTTCACTACAGCATTACCTGTACATACTTTCTGTTGCACTTTTCCTAGCCTCACGACTGGTGGTTGTTAACCACTATGTTGCACTACGGTGTTCGGACTTTCCTCTAAATACCCAATCAAGTTGGGCATTTAGCGATAAGGCAATCTACTCGCCGCAAAAATACAACACAAAACAACCACAAAACAACAAAATCCGTAATAATAATTATGGCATTACCCACAAGGGGTCGGGCTATTCATTACAAGTCCGCGCTCGTACCTCGCTGTGGGCTTTCCACTGCTATCCCTAATGCAGCTTGCACGATAAAAAATATTGTTAATAACTCCTATTAAAATCTATTTTTAATATTCTAAATTCTAAACATGAATTTTTAACTTTGTTATCCACAAAAAAGCAAAAATAAACCTTGGAACACTTTATAGTATCTGCACGTAAATACCGCCCACAAACGTTTAAAGACGTTGTAGGACAGCAGGCTATAACCAATACTTTGCTTAATGCCATCGAGAATAATCATTTAGCCCAAGCCCTATTATTTACAGGGCCACGTGGAGTTGGTAAAACCACTTGTGCACGTATTTTGGCAAAAATGATAAATAGCGACGGACAAGAAAACGAAGACGAAGACTTTGCTTTCAATATTTTTGAGCTCGATGCCGCATCAAATAACTCCGTTGATGATATTCGTAACCTAACCGATCAAGTTCGTATACCACCGCAAGTAGGTAAATACAAAGTGTATATAATCGACGAGGTACACATGTTATCTCAAGCCGCTTTTAATGCCTTTTTAAAAACTTTAGAAGAGCCACCAAAACACTGTATTTTTATACTAGCAACTACCGAAAAACATAAAATAATACCAACCATTTTATCGCGTTGTCAAATATTCGATTTTAAACGCATTACGGTAACCGATGCTAAAGAATACTTAAAATACATTGCCGAAGAGCAAGGTGTAACCGCCGAAGACGATGCACTACATATTATTGCTCAAAAAGCAGATGGCGCCATGCGTGATGCCTTATCAATATTCGATCGTGTGGTGAGTTTTTCAGGTAAAAACCTAACCCGACAAGCCGTAACCGAGAACTTAAATGTTTTAGACTACGAAACTTATTTTGAAAGCACCAATTTAATTCTGGAAAACAAAATACCAGATTTATTATTGCATTTTAACAACACCCTATCAAAAGGTTTCGATGGCCACCATTATATTGCTGGTTTAGCATCACATTTTAGAGATTTATTAGTTTGTAAAGCTCCAGAAACAATTCCGTTGCTAGAAGTTGGCGATGAAACAAAAACCAAATATTTAGAGCAATCTAAAAAAGCCTCGCAAGACTTTTTATTAAAAGGAATCGATTTAGCAAACGACTGCGATCTCAAATACAAATCCAGTAAGAATCAGCGATTACTCGTTGAACTCTGTTTAATGCAATTGGCCTCTATCACTTTCGATGGAGAAAAAAAAAATAGCAGACATTACATAATTCCTGCTTCTTACTTTAAAAAACTAGGTGTAAAACCTGTACTTGTAGACGTAAAAAAGGTTGAAGAATCTTCAGCAAAAGCACAACCAACTCAAACTACTAGTAAAACAAAACAACCTGAACCACAAGAAAACAAAACGCCAAAAATAATTTTAAATGCACAAACCAAACGTTCATCAGGTTTATCGCTAAGTAGTATTCGAGCGAAAAAAAATCATTTAGAAAAACAAAAAGAAGTTGTTGTAAATGAGGATGATTTACCAAAAGAACCATTTACCGAGAAAGCCCTAGTTGCTACCTGGAACGAATATGTGGAAATAATAAAGAAAAAAGGAAAACATAATTTAGCATCAATTTTAAATATTGACAAACCTAAACTAAAAAGCAGTACAGAAATACATGTTGTTTATCCTAACGAAACCAATAAAATTGAGGTAGAACGTTCGCAACACGATTTATTGCAATACATTAGAAAAACACTAAGTAATTACGATATTTCCCTTAACATAGAAATTAACGAAGTCTTAGAAAAAAAATACGCATATACAGGCCAAGAAAAATTCGAGAAGCTTAAAGAGAAAAATCCAAACATAGCCCTTTTAAGAAAAACCTTCGATTTAGATGTTTAAAAATTTAAAATACCGCATTCTACCTCTTTTAGTAATTCTGTTAGCAATAGCATTTTTTAGTAATGATGGCCAATCAAGAATTTATAAAACAAATGCCGAAGTTTTAAAAGAAAACAACCTACTTAAAAACTTTAGTGAAACAATAAATTACATACCCAAACAACCTGTTATAATTATAACCGATACTATTTTAAACAATGGCTTCAATATCAAAATTAACTACCATTCCATTGAAGACGCTCCACTAATTATAGACAAACTAAGCAAAAATGACACGCTGCAAAAAACTGAGTATAAAAACTTTGAGGCGCAAATTACAGTCTCAAAAAATAATAGTTTACCCCATCAATTTTTAGTAAATAAATCTAGTTTTAGTAATTTTGAAAATAATGATTTTTTTAACAAAGCTATATTGCAGTATGTTTGGATAGATTTTGAAGCATCAACCAAAAACACAATTTGTTTAAACACAGCATTTCATATTCCTGAAACAGAAAATTATAGAGACTTTGTAATTTCAATTAATAAGTTTGGAATTATACAAATTAAAGAAAAACAACTAACGCAAAATATTATATAATTATGTTAGGCTTAAAATTACCAACAGACCCTCGTTGGGTAAATATTGTAGAAAAAAATATTGAAGAAATACTTACAGACCATGCCTTTTGCGAACAAAAAGCGACAAGTACAGCTATTTCGTTAATTGTTAGCTTTCCAGAATATACCGAGCTTGTTCAAGAAATGACAGCTTTAGTTAAAGAAGAAATTAGCCATTTTAAAATGGTGCACGACATTATTATTAAACGTGGTTGGGTACTTGGTAGAGACCGTCGCGACGATTATGTAATCGAGCTACTTAAGTTTTTCCCTAAAGGAGGCAGCAGAACAACACAATTAGTACATCGTTTGCTTTATGCTGCTTTAATAGAAGCTAGAAGTTGTGAACGATTTCGCTTATTATCGGAAGAGTTAGATGACAAAGAATTAGCTACTTTTTATAAAAACCTAATGGTAAGCGAAGCTAACCATTACACTATGTTTTTAGGTTTTGCTAGACAATATGGAGACCGAAAGGAAGTTGATAAAAAATGGCAAGATCTTTTAGACTACGAAGCTAAAATAATGAAAAACTTAAGTAAAAAAGAAACAATACACGGTTAAAACTTATAACCAACCCCAATTTGTATATTGGTGTTTCTGGCTTCCATACTTAATTTGTCGTCGAAAATATTGCTAATTCCGTAAGTATAACGAACATCGGCAAAAAGTGCATAATTAATTTTATATGTTACACCACCAACTCCAGAATACGCAAAGTTTTTTACTCCATCTTCGTATTTGTGAACTTTTAAACTAACTTGCGGCCCTAAACCAGCGCTAATTTTTTCGGTGATTCTAAAATTTAATAAAATTGGCATCTGAATATAATCCAAATGCAAGGTTTCTTCATTTGCTCCTTCAGCCGAAAATTGTAATTCTGGTGAAACAGCTACTTTATTTGATAAAGCAATTTCCGCGAAAGCGCCAAAATAAATACTATTTCTATGCTTGTTAGATACCGAGGGATGTTCCTTAAAATCTAAATTAGAAATATTATAGCCTCCGCGAACGCCATATTTTACCCCCTTAAACATAGGTATTTTTTTTTCAGGAGCTTGAACATCTGTAGAATCTATACTTTGTGAAAAACTATAAGATGCCATAAGTAATAACGCTGCAAATAATATTTTATTCATAATCAATAGGTTTGGGAATAAAGTTATAAGCTAATATATAGGAATATCAAAAAAAATTACAACAATAAAAGGTAAAATGCAAAATTTTACTGTGTATTACTTGAAACCGTATCGTAATATATACTTTTTATAATTCCATCTGCCAAACCAATTTTAGGTACGTAAATATTTTTTGCGCCACTCCATTTCATAGCCGTTAAATAAATACGCATAGCTGGAATTATTACATCAGCTCTATCTTGGTTTAGGTTTAATTCTGTAATACGTTCTTCGTATGAGTAGCGCTGTAAAGTATTATAATATGATGTCATGTAAAAAAAAGACAATGGCTTTCCTATGGCCTTTCCTGAAATTTTAAAAATTTTATTGATGTTTCCACCTGAGCCAATTACATCAATTTTATCATACCCCATAGTATATTTACTTATCCAAACCTGCAAATCTTGCCAAGTTTCATTTTGCACCATGTCATTTAATAATCTTACTGTACCTATTTTAAAAGACCTAGATGCTTTTTGCCTACCTTGATCTATAATTGTAAACTCGGTACTACCTCCTCCCACATCTACGTATAAATAGGTTTTGGTTTGGTCTATAAACTTGTTTAAATCAGTCGCTGCAATAATAGCTGCTTCTTCTTCTCCATCAATAATATCTATACTAATTCCTGAATGTTCATAAATTAAATCAACAATTTTTCTTCCATTTTCGGATTCTCGCATTGCAGAAGTTGCACATGCTTTGTATTTTACTACCTTATGTGTTTTCATTAGCATTTTAAATGCTAACATAGTATCTAGCATGCGTTGTGTGTTTTCCTTCGATATTTTATTTTTAATAAACACATCTGCACCTAAGCGAATTGGCACACGAACTAATGAGTTTTTTTTAAATTGAACCGGTCTATCTTTTTGTTCAATTATATTAGAAATGAGTAATCTCACGGCATTCGAACCAATATCGATAGCCGCATATTTTTTAATAGATAGCATGCTATTCTTTTAATTTATTAACGTAATAATCGTAAATGGCAAATTGCGATCTTACCTTTTCATTATTATTTTGTCTATACGTGTTCTCCTCTTTTTGATTAATTAAACGAGCTTTTACATTGTCTTTCCACCCTATTTCGAAAGTTTCTATTATTTCTTTTTTAACGTCCTCATCGTAAATAGGACAAGTTACTTCTACTCTATTTTCAATATTTCTGGTCATCCAATCAGCAGAAGCTATATATACTTTTGTATCACCATCATTACCAAATATATAAACCCTAGAATGTTCTAAAAATTTATCTATTACACTAATAACTTCAATATTTTCGCTCATACCTGGAACTCCTGGAATTAAACAACAAATACCACGAACCACCATTTGTATTTTCACCCCAGCTCTACTAGCTTCATAAAGTTTATCTACCATTGTGTAGCTTGAAAGGCTATTCATTTTTAAACGAATAGATCCGTCTCCACCACTTTTAGCAATATCAATTTCCTTATCAATTAATTTAAAAAATGATTTTTGTGTGTAATGTGGTGATACAATTAAATGTTTATAACGTTGAATGCGGTAATTGGTATGGAAAAAATCGAAAATTCTACTCACATCTTTAAGTATTTTTTGACTAGATGTAAAAAGTGTATAATCGGTGTAAATTTTGGCCGTCGATTCGTTAAAATTACCTGTACTTATAAAGCCGTATCGTTTTATTTTTTTATTTTCTTCACGTTCTATAACGCACATCTTACTATGCACTTTTAAGCCTGCAACACCAAAAATTAAATTTACGCCTTCACCTTTCATTTGTTCGGCATATTCAATATTAGCTTGTTCATCAAACCTAGCTCGAAGTTCTATAGCCACAGTAACTTGTTTGCCATTAATAGCAGCATTTATAAGTGAACTTGCAACATGAGATATCTCAGCTAAACGATAAATCGTAATTTTAATGGTTTTTACTTTAGGATCGAGCGCGGCTTCACGTAAAAACTTAACAACATAAGAAAAGGTTTGATAAGGAGTATGAAGCAAATAATCTTTATGGGCAATAGCATTAAAAATACTTTCTTGTAGGCTTAAACCTTTAACAGGTAAAGCTTCAATTTTATTATACATTAAATCGGTTCGCCCTAAACTTGGAAATCCCATATAATCGCGACGGTTATGATATCTACCTCCAGGAATTATGCTATCGGTATTATCTATACCCATTTTATTCATTAAATACTGTAAAGTGTCCTCATCAATAGTTTTGTCGTAAACAAAACGCACGGGTTCTCCTATTTCTCTATGTTTTACACTATCTGATATTTTATCTATAAAACTTTTACTTAAATCGCTATCGAAATCAAGCTCACCATCTCTAGTAATTTTAATCATATGAGCAGAGATGTTTCGGTAATCGAAAATATTAAAAATATCTGATAAGCAATAACGTAGCAAATCATCAATCATTATAATATAGTTTTTACCTGCTTGCCTTGGTAAAACAACAAATCTATCGATTGATTTAGGTATTTCAATAAGAGCAAACTGCTTACTATTGTCTTTCATTTGCAATTTTACCGCTAAATAGGCTGCACTATCTTTTAAATTTGGAATATTAACTTCATCGCTCAAAATAATAGTAACTAAACCAGGAAAAACTTTTCGGAAAAAATAATTTTTAACGAAATCATGTTGATTCCCACTTATGTTATTCTCATTGATAACATAAATATTTTCACTTTCTAATTTTAATTGAATATCGCTTAAAATTTTTAAGCTCTCACTTTGTTGTTTTATAACAATTTGAGTAATTATTTCGAGAAGTTCTTTTGCTTTAATACCTCCTAATTCATTTTTAGCGCCTTTACCAGCTTCAACTATACGTTTTACCGTAGCATATCGCACCTTAAAAAATTCATCTAAATTGTTTGAAAATATCCCTAAAAACCTAAACCTTTCAATTAAAGGAACGGTTTCATCTGATGCTTCTTGTAATACTCTAGCATTAAATTGTAGCCAACTTATTTCTCTGTTTACATAACTATTACTTATAGTTTCTGTTTTACTCATTTAATTGTTTGGATTTTTTATAGGAAAACAAATATATTCTATTTAAACTTAAATGTAAGTTAATATAATGATACGAAATTACTAAAACAGAAAATTATTTTAAATGTTTAGGGAAAATAGTTCTAAAAGTTTTTCCGGGTTTTAAGTTGTCCCATTGTTCAATATTTAACTCTAAAATAGTTACTCCGCATGTGGGTATGTTATCAACATAAACATCCCCATATAAATTCACAAAACTTGTTATAGCATGATTGTGACCAAAAATAATTAAATTATTAACAGAATCTGGGCATTCCCTAACAACTTGAATCAATTTTTCTCCTGAAAAATCGTACAAATTATGATCTAAAAAGCATATTGATTTGGTAATTTTTAAGTTTTCAATAAAAATATTGGCTGTAGTTTTAGCTCGCATAGCATCACTAGAAATTAACTTATCATATTTTAATTTTAAATTAATCAAGTATTTAGAAACCAAATCTGCGTCGTTAAAACCTCTTTTATTAAGAGGTCTCTCATGATCACTCACATTGTGCTCCCAAGAAGATTTAGCATGCCGAACTATTATTAGTTTTTTCATATTTATCGATAAAAAGATATTATATGTCGATAAATGTTTTTAAATCGATATAATTCATGATATTTGCTTATAAAATTATTAAAAAAATGATAAATATTTGAATCGCTATACAGCTTTTTATGCCGATAATCTGTACTGCAATAACTTTTAAACGATTTTATAAGTGATTTAACATTTTTTTTTCAAATAAACATATGAGATGATTTGTTTTGTTATACCTACAAAATTTCACATTATGACCCTAAATCTAAACTTTAGACATATCCGTAACATTCTATATCAGTGTTTTGTGTTAATGTTTTTCCCTTCAATATATTTATATAAAAATTTCATTTATGCTTATGTTCATTTAAAAAAATGAACATAATATCCTTAGTCTATCTAAACTAATAAATTAAGTATGAAAAATAAGTACTATTATGTTTCATTATTAAAAAGCTTTAAAGTTTTAACCTTTATGGTTTTTACCTTTTTAATACATGGTTTATATGCACAAGCTCCATCAATTCAAACCGGTGTTACCTTTCAGTGGTCCGATACTCAAGTATCAAATTTAAATCCTGCCACAATCGAATCTTTAACCATCGATGGAACTCTATATAATACCTTTGTTGTGCCTAGTTCTTACGATTTGGAAATAGGTACGAGTAATCACGCTACAAATCAATTAATAGAAAATGGTATTACTAAACCGTTTAATAGTGCAAATCCTGCATGGAATGCGGCGGCTCTTGATGCGTTTCAGGATAAAAACTTAAATCATTATTTTGCTGCCAATCCAAATGGAGCAAATATTTGTGGAGACTACACGGCAGCATTAAATACTACGGTACAAAGGCAAACACTAAGTTATGGTGATCCAATTCCATCAAACGACGGTGGAGTTTTAGCTGTAACTGAGCGAGGAGGCAATAACTGTTTTTATGTAGAAGTTTATGGCATCCCTGTTGGTGGCGGACCAGAACAAAAACTAGGACAAACCTTTGTTATTAATAATGGAAATCATTACGGCAGTGTCTTTCAGCCTCCTGTAACGGGCTCAGATTACTGGAGATCTGGCCGTGTCAATAATAATGGGCAAACTATTGCTATTGCATTATTTTACTTAAATGATTTAGCTCCTACCGGCTCAAGTATTACTAGAATTGAGTTTATTGGTGCAACTAACGATCATGGCGATGGTAAGTTCTTCTTACTTCAAAAATATGCTGTAGATCAGCAATTAATTGAATGTTTAGATGAAACTTATAACGGAGATTTAAACATTTTAAACAATGAACCACAAAATTCTAAGTACAAATTAATCTCCCCTCCTACTAATACTGGAGAGTCTTTTGTATTTAATACTGATGGTACTTATACTTATGAGCCAAATCCTGGTTTTACTGGTGATGTAACATTTACATATGAATTATGCCTACCTCCTCCTAATACTTCGGTTTGTGATACTGGCAGCGTTACTTTATCTTATGTAGATTTACCACCAGCACCAACTTATAATATTGATTGTAGCGGTGGTAACGATAATTTTTCTTTAACCGTAACTAGTCCACTAAATTCTGATACAGATCCTAATCAATATCAATATTCAATTGATGGTGTTAATTATCAAACATCAACTTTATTTACAGGTTTAGCTGAAGGGACTTACACGGTTACTGTTAAAAGTGCTTATACTTCATGTGTTAGGTCGGCCGATTCTGATGCCGAACTAATAAATGATAATGAAGTCCCTACTGGAACAGCTCCAACCGGAGCAACAGGAATTAATTTGTGTAGCGATGATGCGCAATCTACTTATACTTTTGATACAGCCACTATAGCCACAAACTATTCTGATAATTGTAGTACAAGCCTAACTATTAACCTAACCGATACAACTTTAACAGGCGATAATTGTGGTTGGACCTTAACTTACACTTATGATGTTGTTGATCTTTCTGGGAATAAACTAGAAAATGAAACAATTGTTTATTCTGGGAGTGACCTATCTGCTCCAACAGGTAGTGCACCGAGTGGTCAGACAGGAATTAATTCATGTTCAGCCGATGCCGAAACAAATGCACCTTTCGATGCGGCTACTGTTGCTTCTGGTTATTCAGATAATTGTACCAACGTATCTGTGTCCTTAACAAATACTGAAATTACAGGAGATGATTGTTCTTGGACATTAACTTATACTTACGATGTTCTAGATGAATGTGGTAATAAATTAAAGGATGAAACAATTACACATACCGGTGGTAATCAAACAGCATTAAGTTTTTTAACAGAAGCTAGTGATTTAACAGTAGAATGTGATGGCGATAATTCGGCTGATTTAATTAACTGGATTACTAGTTACGGTGGAGCTACAGTAGCTAATAGTTGTACAGCTATAACTTGGTCGGACAACTTCTCTGATTTAGATATCGATTGCGGAAGTGCAGGAAGTGGAGAGGTTACCTTTACAGCTACGGATGCTTGTGGAAACTCTGTTTCAACTACAGCTACTTTTACTGTTGAAGATAACACCCCGCCTACTATCGATACTGCTGCTAGCGATTTAACTGTAGAATGTGATGGGAGTGGTAATACAACTGACCTTAACAATTGGTTAAATAATAACGGTAATGCCCTGGCCTCTGATACTTGTTCTGCAAATATCACTTGGTCTAACGATTATACTGCAATCTCTGATGAGTGCGGACAAACTGGTAGCGCTACCGTAACATTTACAGCTACTGATGATTGTGGTAACGAGACAACTACATCGGCTACATTTACTATTGAAGATAATACCGCGCCTACTATCGATACTGCTGCTAGTGATTTAACCGTAGAATGTGATGGGAATGGTAATACAACTGACCTTAACAATTGGTTAAGTTCTAATGGTGGTGCCGCTGCTTCCGATGCGTGTTCTACAATCACTTGGTCTAACGATTATAACGCAATCTCTGATGAGTGTGGACAAACTGGTAGCGCTACCGTAACATT
>NZ_JTDW01000016.1 GCF_000943565.1 Neotamlana sedimentorum | reverse complement strand
GCATCTGGAATAGTACATTTTATGAGTTCCAATAGAAACCGAAACAATTTAATTCCAGAAAGTATTATTATAGCCATAAAAAATGTTGACCGTGAACGAGATTTTACCGTTACAAAAATTAAGACATTAAATTAATTACTTCCATGCCATTTTGCCCAATCTTGCAGGTTTCCAAATAAAACGTTTTTTCCATTAGAGCCGTTGGTAAGGATAATAATACCTGATTTTGATTCAAAATCGAGCATAAAACCAGATTGCCATCCTTCATTAGAACCACCATGACCAGATAATGTAAAATCCCCAAAACGATTCATAATCATATAACCCATTCCGTAATTCCCTTTGGATAGTTCGGTAGGTTTTATCAAAAGAGCAATGCTTTCTTCTGACAAAACAGGATTTTTTGAAAATGATGCTTTTGCAAAAAGAATAAGATCATCTATTGTTGTATGAAAACCTGCTGCTGCTTGCGTATTAAAAAGGCGTAATGGGATTTCATTTCCTTCTTCATCATAGGCCTTTGCAGAATTTTTTAAAACCTTTTTACTAATATTAAAACTTGTTTGTTTCATTTTTAAAGGCTTAAAAATATGTTCTTTCATGTAATCCGCAAAAGATTTCCCACTAACGTCTTCAATAACTAATTGCAATATAGAATAACCACCACCTGAATATTTCCATTTGCTTTCTGGTTCCATAACGAGTTCTACTTTCTCATCTAGATTAGTAGTTCCGGATAACGATGCATCAATTGAAGTTAATTCATCTTTAGTTTCATAACCGTTGTAACCATGAACAGACAAACCTGCAGTATGTTGCAATAGATTCCTGATAGTTACTTTATCTGAATCAAATTCACTAGATGGTAATTTCCAATTCAAAAGATATTTTGAAGCTGGAGCATCTAAATTAAGTTTTTGGTCTTCTACCAATTTCATAATTCCCCAAGCTGTAAACATTTTTGATATAGAACCAATATTAAAGCCTGTTTTACTATTTACAATCTCGTTTTCTGATACATCAGAAAACCCATATTCTTTTTTAATAATAACGTCGCCATTTTTAATAATAGCCAATGCCAATCCAGGTACTTTATTGTCTTGCAATGCCTTTGGTGTAGTTTCATTTAAAGTTTTTAATAGTTCTTTCTCAGAACTCGTTTGAGCATTTACAAATAAGGTTGATAATGCGATTGTAATAATTGTAATTAAAGTTTTCATATGTATTTAGTTTTAAATTCGATGTAAACCTAGAGCTGAATATTCGTTAATTAGAACTATTTTGATGAAGCTAGCGTATCAAATGGCAATCAACTCATTATGATATTTAAAGTACCTTTATCATTAAATTTGATACGTTTACAATATGAAAAGAGACGTTTATAAAATAAAAGCTGTAACCTTGAATATGCAATATAGATTTGTGTCAAAATCATAAATAAATTAAAATCATGACACATAAAAAACTTTATAAAGCAGCAGCAGTTCTATCTGTAATCATTATTATTTTGATGCTAATCTTAAGAAACGCTCAAAGCGAAATATTCGCAGTGCTTTCAAGTTCATTGGGTTTAGTAGTCTTTTACACCCTTTTGAATTATCTCTTTCAAACTGAAAAAATAAAATTTGGGACTTCTAACCTTCGATTAAAATATCTCTTTTTAGGAATAAGTATTCCGCTTTTAATATTTGCTATTGATGCTACTACAGATTTAGATGGAGGCTTTCTAAAGAATAGCGTAAGAATTCTTTTAGCAATTGCAGTTGCTTATTTAATTTTCTATTGGACCTACGAATACCGAAAAAGTATTCAAAAACTTAAAAAGGATAAATTAGAAGCCGAATTGATGCTATTAAAAAATCAAATAAATCCTCATTTTTTCTTTAACACACTTAACAATTTGTATGCCTTAATAAAAAAGGATGCTGATGCAGCTCAAGACTATGTCCTAAAATTATCAGATTTAATGCGATTCACTATTTACGATAGCGGAAAGGAAAACGTGCAGTTAAAAGATGAAATAGATTATTTAATAAATTTTATTGATTTACAAACTGCCAGATACCATAAAGACATTGATGTGAATTTTGAAAAATCAATTAAAAATCCAGAAACAAAAGTGGCACCTTTGTTATTCATTATTTTGCTAGAAAATGCTTTTAAACATGGCATTGAAAAAGCAACAGATAATGCATTTGTTCATTTACAACTTATTGAAGATGAAAATAAAATAAGTTTCACAGTTAAAAACAATTATGATGCTGAAGAATCATCAGAAGACAAAGGTATTGGGCTCAAAAATTTAAAAGATCGCTTAAATTTATTATATCCAAACACACATCAATTGTATAATAAAATTGAAGAAAACACCTATTCAACAACATTAGATATATATAAGAAATGATAAAATATATAATTGTAGACGACGAAACTGCCTCTCATGATAATATTAAAGATTATGCGAGTAATTTGTCTTATCTATCATTCCAAAAAAGTTGTTATAATGCTTTTGAAGCCCTAGACTATTTAAATAAGCATTCTATTGATCTAATTTTTTTAGATATAAATATGCCAAAGCTTTCTGGTTTAGAGTTTTTAAAAACACTTTCTAATCCGCCAAAAATTATCATTACTACAGCCTACAAGGAATTTGCCTTAGAAGGTTATGAATTGAATATTGACGATTATTTATTAAAACCATTTAATTTCAGTCGTTTTGTAAAATCTGTTAGTAAAGTTTCCGATGCATTATCAATTAAAGCCAGCCCAATACAAAATACGGAAACCATAGAAGACACTAAGATTTTTATAAAGGAAGATAAAAAATACTACCAGATAAAGTTAAAGGACATTCTGTTTTTAGAAGCCTATGGAAACTATGTAAAAATTAATATGGTTGATAAAGTGATTGTTTCTCATCAAACGCTAACATCCTTTACACATAATTTACCAGAGACACAATTTATAAGGATTCACAAATCTTTTATTATCTCAATAGATAAAATAGAATTAATTGAAGGTAATAGAATACATCTAAGGAATCACAAAATTCCAATAGGGAAAATGTATAAGCTTAATGTAAATCGATTAATAAAATAAAATCAATTTTGACATTAACCTGTAATAATTCTTAATTTAAGACACTAAACAATAAAAACAACACTATTGAGTAGCGATTTTTATAAATCATCCATTTTACCATTTGCAGGAATAATTATCAAATTATGTCGAGCGTATACTAACTCGCAAGAAGATTTTGAAGATTATTACCAAGAAGTGTGTTTACAAATTTGGAGAAGTAAAGACAATTTCCGTGAAGAATCGCAATGGAGTACTTGGGTATATCGTATTTCATTAAACGTCTGTTTAACCTTACTTAAGAAAAAGAAAAACAATGTTCAGCATTTTGTGTCTGATTCTATAACTGCTGAAGAAACCGAAAACAACTACGCGTTTTCAGACGAATCTCTAAATTTATTATATGATGCCATAAGAAAACTATCGGAAATAGATAGAGCCGTTATCATGCTTTATTTGGAAGAAAAATCGCAAAAGGAAATTGCTGAAATTATAGGAACGAACCCAAATAATATTGGTGTACGTGTTAAAAGAATTAAAACTAGATTAAAAAAATTATTAGATGGAAAAATCAATTGAAAACATTTGGAAAGAAGGTTTTCTCAAGAGCGACGCACTAGTAGTCCCAAAAATAAACAATCTTTACAACCAAAAATCAATTCATATTATTGATAAATTTAAAAGAATGTTTAAAATAAATTTGATTGCAATTATAGCATTCTCATTTATCTTTTTAATTGTCTCATTTTTTGTTGGCATACCAATAACAGGTGTTATATTTTTTATTACTCTTTCAGTTCTTGTGTTTATTAATAAGATGTTATTAAATGGATTAGAAAAAATTGACAAAGGTGCAAGTAGTTATCAATATTTAAAGTCATTTAATGAGTGGATACAAAAGCAGGTCGCAATCAATAAAAAAATGTCAAGATTTTTGTACCCAATTATATTTATGTCATTGGTTTTAGGCTTTTGGTTTAAAGATGCCGAAGGCATGCCTTTGGGTGAACGGCTTGTAGATGAAATACTTGTTGGTTTTCCAGATACCTATTTAATATTTGGAATCCCACTCATCGGAATTGTTATCGTGGCAGTCATCTTGGTTTTGCTATTCCTTGTTGGAGGTCGAATTTATAAATGGGATTTAAACATCGTTTATGGAAGAATATTCAAAAAACTAGAAGAATTGATGACAGATATAGAAAGCTTAAGAAGTTAAGCGTTTGATAATAAGGTGTTTTGTTGTGGTTTTTTAAAATAAATAAATTTTAGGTGTAATATTTTTTGATTTGGGCCACTAACCAAGAAAACAGTAAAAATTATGACACTATTAAATGCAATTAACTTTTTTGAAAGTTTAAAAACTGAATCCTCTAATAAATCTGAAATCAAGGTTTATACGCAATTTATTGAGATTCTTAAAAAATTAGAAAATAGAGCATTCACCACTGATGACATTCAATCCATAGAAACAGAACTAGATAGCTTAAAACTAAACTCAAATCCAGACAATAGAAAAAAATTCTTTAAAAACGCACTGAGTAAATTTGAGACCTATTTAAAGGACACCTTTTCTTTGACTTCTCAAGGATACTATACAAACCTGAGTGTAACTTTAGGAATGTTATTCGGAGTTATAGCTGGAATTCTAATAGGTGAGCGTTTTGAAAGGTCTTTAGGGATTTCCGTTGGCATTTGTATGGGACTATTTATTGGCGCATTAATAGGTCGCCGTAAGGATGCTCAAGCTAAAGAAGCTGGAAACGTGCTCTAATGTAAATCTAACTAAATCTCTCTTCAAATAGCTTCGATTACTAAATTAGTAATACTATTTTTTAATACCACAAGGCTAACGAAAATTTGGCCTAGACATCACCAATCAAAATTTAACGAACATGAAAACATTAACAATTATCATACTTTTAAATTTACTCGCCATTACTAGTGCACGTTCTCAAGATATTTCAGGACATTGGAACGGAACAACCAAAAGAGGCGATAAAGAAATCACTTTTGTTTTTAATATAAAACAAGAAAACGCTACGTATTCAACTACTATGGATGTTCCAACGTTTAGAATTGCTGGCATCAAACCATCAGCTACAACTTTTACAAATGGAAAGCTAATTATTGATGGCTCTAATGTTGGAATGAACTATACAGGAGTTTTTAATACTGAAGCACAACAATTTGAAGGTATTTACAAGGAAGGTGGCATAGAAATGGTCCTAAACTTAAAAAAAGGAACTATAAAAATAGAAGATTCGAAACGGCCGCAGGAACCTGTAAAACCCTACCCTTATTATGAAGAAGAAGTCATTTTTAAAAATAATGAAGCCAACATAACATTAGCAGGTACTTTAACCTTACCCAATAAAAACGGAAAATTTCCAGTAGTAATTTTAATTAGCGGAAGTGGTCCACAAGACAGAGATGAAAGTTTTATGGGACACAAACCTTTTTTAGTATTATCAGATTATTTAACAAGACAAGGCATTGGCGTATTGCGTTTTGATGATCGTGGAGTTGGAGAATCTACAGGAAATTTTGGTAAAGCAACCACAGAAGATTTTTCCAAAGACGTTTTGAGTGCCATCGCATACTTAAAAACTAGAAACGATGTAGATATTAAAAATATAGGTTTGATTGGTCATAGTGAAGGTGGTATTATCGCACCTCTAGCGGCTAACAACTCTAAAGATGTCGCTTTTATGGTGTTATTAGCTTCTACCGGAATTTCGGGAACAGAACTATCTGTAATGCAATCTAAAACATTGAGAGAATTTCCTGTTAAAGATGAGGTGGCTTATGAAAAAAACACCAGAAAAGCGATTGCAATTGTAATCTCTAATAAGAGTAAAACAGAAATTAAAATCGAATTGACAACTCATTATAATGAGTTTTTAAGACCCATTTTAACATCATTAAACGTACCAGAAAAGAATATCAATGCATTTATAGAAAACCAACTTAAAACAAGTTTACAACCTTGGTCACGCTATTTTTTACAATACAATCCTGCTGATGAAATTGAAAAATTACAAATTCCAGTGTTGTCATTAAATGGCAGTAAAGACACGCAAGTAAATGCAAAAATTAATCAAGAAGCTATAAGACAAGCACTAATCAAAGGCCAGAATAAAAATTATAAAATAGTGGAATTAGAAAACTTAAACCACTTCTTTCAAGAGTGTGAAACTGGAAAGATGGATGAATATAGAAAAATAGAACAAACATTTTCCCCAATAGCATTGAACGAAATAAAAAATTGGGTAATAGAACATCTGAAATAAGATATAAAATACTTGTAGTAACCTCTTGAATAATTCTTTACTAGTACTCACCTACTCATGAAAATCCTCACTCTATTTTCAGTCTAGATTATATATTGACATGGCAATAGCAAATTACTTCAATAATTGATTAACATTTGCTTTATAGAGCTTACCAATAGGTACCATATAATCGCCAATAAAAATCCGATTTCCTTCTATACTAACGATGTGCTTTTTTGCAACAGCAAATGACTTATGAACTTGAAGAAAATCATTCTCAGAAAGCAATTGGATGGTATCCGATATTTTTTCTCGAATGCTTATGGTTTCATTGCTTGTAACAACTTTGGTATAATTACCAGAAGCTTCAATAAATAGAATATCATCTACATCTACCTGAATATGACTATTATTTTGCTTTAAAAAAATATGTTGTCCTTCAGGTTTTATAGTCTCTTTATTGTCTTTTCTTATTGTACTGGTGTTAAGAGAGGTCACTTTATTCACAGCACTCAAAAAGCGTTCAAAACTAAACGGTTTTAACAAGTAATCAACAACGTTTAATTCGTAGCCTTCAATCGCAAATTCACTATACGCAGTGGTTACAATAACTTTTGGTGGAGATGATAAGGTTTTTAAAAATTGAAATCCTTTTAATTTAGGCATATTCAAATCTAAAAAAATGAGATCTATATCATGTTTGCTTAAGTAGTCAATAGCTTCTATAGCATCATAACAATCTGCTTTGAATTCTAAATTTGGTAGCATATCACAATAGCCTTTTATAATATCGTGTGCAATATGTTCGTCGTCTATAATGATATATGTAATCATAAGCCCTTAATATTCAATGTAGCGTTATAGATGGTATCTGTTTTGGAAATTGTTAAGGTATGCTTTTTTGGATATACCAATTCTAATCGTCGTTTTAGGTTTTTTAATCCAATTCCTGTTTCAGGGTTATCTTGTGTTTCATCAAAATTGTTTTCTATTTCAAAGGTCAATTCACTATTATGCGCTGTTAATGTGATATGAACATAAGCATTTTCTCTTAAATTTTCCACACCATGCTTAAAGGCATTTTCTAAAAGAATAATGAAAAGAAGTGGCATAATCTCATAATTAGTGTCGTTTGTTTCAATATTGAATTGTATATCAATCGCTTTATGATAACGCATTTTATGAAGTTCAATATAATTCTCGAGATAAGCTATTTCTTCAGACAGTAAAACCCTGTCTTTTTCGCCATCATAAATACTATAGCGCATCATATCAGAAAGTTTTAGAATGAGCTCTTGAGCTTTCTTAGAATCCTTATCCACTAATCCATAAAGGTTATTAAGCATATTAAAAAAGAAATGTGGATTCACTTGACTCTTTAAATGCATTAATTCTGTTTTTGCTTTTTCATTCTTCAATCTTATTAGTGATTTGATTTGTTTAAATAGCCAATGTGCAATGGTAATAAACACAAGGATAAAGTACAATGCAATAAATTCTACAAACCCTTCTAGTTTTCCAAAAGTGTCATTAAAAATGACGATGACTAAGCCTATAATAACCAGCGCTATTTTATATAACCGCTTGATAGTTTTCCTTTTTCTTTCTGGTATTTTAAAATTCATAATTCAATATTAATTAAATAAAACACCTCAGACAAATAAGTTGACAAACAGTATCTCATCAGTGACAAACAATCCTAAATGTGTTTTGAGGTGTCTTTATACCTTAAAAAAATGTGTTTGTCACTAATGCATGTGTTTGTGTCACTAACACTTTTTAAAGGCTAAAAACGCTTATATGTTTGTCTCAATCAATCAAAAAATGAACAGTATGGAACTCAGAATTGACAATCTATCAAAAACATATTCAAACGGGATTAAAGCTTTACAAAACATTTCACTTGATATACCAAAAGGGATGTTTGGTCTATTAGGCCCAAATGGTGCAGGCAAGTCTACGTTAATGCGAACTATTGCAACACTGCAAGAAGCCGATTCTGGTTCCATTGTTCTTGGAGACATCGATGTCTTACAACAAAAAAATGAATTGCGACAGGTATTAGGGTATTTGCCGCAACAATTTGGCTTGTATCCAAAAATATCGGCAGAAGTATTACTCAATCATTTCGCAGTGCTTAAAGGCATCACCAATAAAAACGAACGTAAAGAATTAGTGAAAGCACTTTTGTATAAAACCAATTTATATGACGTGCGACAACAAAATCTGAAAGGGTTTTCTGGTGGGATGAAGCAACGATTTGGCATTGCACAAGCCTTACTTAACAATCCGAAGTTACTTATTGTAGATGAACCAACAGCAGGATTGGATCCTGTAGAACGCAATCGCTTTTACAATGTTTTAAGCGAGCTCGGAGAACATACTGTGGTTATTTTATCTACGCATATTGTTGACGATGTCAAAGAACTCTGCACAAATATGGCCATTATTAATCAAGGTCAAGTATGCTTAAAAGGGCAGCCGTTGCAGATACTAGAAGGCCTAAAAGATAAAGTCTATAAAAAAACAATCGAGAAATCAGAATTGAACCTATATAAAGAAAATTATCAGGTCATCAGTGAACGATTATTTCTTGGTAAACCAACTATTCATATAATAAGTGAGACTAATCCTGGAGATGGATTTACAGCTATTAATGCGGAACTAGAAGATGTGTATTTCTCAGAAATTTTCAATGGAACTAAAACTAAATCTATTTAATTATGTGGTATGAAATTTTTAAGTTCGAAATCCAATATCGAATTAAACGACCAGACACCTATGTGTTCTTCTTATTTATATTTCTGTTTTCAATTGTTGGTGTAGATTTTATTTTTCAAGGTTCAGAAATGGGGCTAATGAAAAGAAATTCACCCATAGTAATAGCGAAAACTATGGGAGCTATAACTGGTTTCTTTATGATTTTAGCCTCAATGATTATGGGAGTTTCTGTACTTAGAGATTTTGAGTACGAGATAGAGTCATTACTATTTTCTACACCTATCAAAAAAAGAGATTATTTAATGGGTCGGTTTTTAGGCGCATTTACTGTTCTGCTGTTTGTATTTACAGGAATTATATTGGGTATGATGTTGGGTGAATTTATGCCCTGGAATAGTCCAGATGAGCTATTAGCTTTTAATGCATTTATTTATATAAAGACCTTTGTAATGGTAACGTTACCAACGTTATTTTTTGGAGCAGCGTTGTTTTTTGTAACTGGTGCCTTAACTAGAAATTTAGTAGTTGTATATACACAAGGCGTGATCTTGTTTGTCGTATTTTTATTAACAAAAGCAATTACCAATGCGTTCTGGCAAGCTATTTTTGATCCATTTTCATTAACAACAGTAACCTATATTACAAAATCCTGGACGGTCTTAGAAAAGAGCACTCAAGAGCTTCCATTTATTAGTGCTTTGTTATATAACAAATTATTTTGGTTTTTTTTAGGAGTAATCGCATTAATGTATGGTTATAAAAAATTCAACTTTAATCTGGTTAAAGAAAAGAAATCAAAGAGAAAGCATGTTCAAAAATTAGTAGCTAAAAGTGCCAATAAAAATACTGATATAGAAATCCCTAAAGCTAAAAAACACTATGGTTTATCATCTAAATGGACACAATTAAAAGAGTTTTCGTGGTTTTATTTTATAAGTATTTTTAAACAACCATCATTTTGGGGAATTGTTATTTGCGGAATGATTATCATCTTAATCAATTCTGTAAATCTTGGAACTGTATATGGCGTTGATAGTTATCCTGCAACCTATTTTATAGTTGAGGAACTTCAGGAAACATCTTATTTTTTCTTTATCATCATCCTTGTTTTTTATTCAGGAGAATTGGTGTGGAAAGAAAGAGGTGCGAAGTTGAATTTAATTTATGATGCTACACCCATGTCAAGTTTTGTAAGGTTAGCTGGAAAGTTTATTGGATTAAACTTAATTTATGTCGTATTAATACTTGCTTTAATTAGTTCAGGGATAGTATTCCAAACGCTAAGTGGCTATTATAACTATGAATTGCAAGTGTATTTTAATGGATTCTTTTTAGAAATTCTACCCCTATTATCCATTTTTACCTGCTTAGCATTTTTCATACAATCTTTAGTGAATAATAAGTTTGTAGGTATCATTTTGGTGATTGTATTTAGTATTGTTAATGTAGCCATTGCTGTATTGGGATTTGATCATGATTTACACTTTTTTGGAGGAAGTTCCTTAGGTGCTTATTCAGATATGAATGGTTATGGGCATTTTTTACAACCCTATTTACTCATTAAATTGTATTGGTTTCTTTTCGGAATACTTTTATTAATCATAGGATCTTTAGTCGCTGTTAGAGGAAATGAAACAAATTTAATAAAACGAATAAGAGTTGCTAAATATAAGTTCAGCAAACCACTCATAAAATTTACTGACATCATTCTTTTTGCTTTTATCATTATTGGAGGGTTTATATTTTACAATACGAATATTTTAAATGAATATTGGAGCAATTCTGAAGCTACTGAATTCAGAGTAGCGTATGAAAAAGAATTGAAACAATTTGAATATATACCACAGCCCAAAATAATAGACGTTAACTTACAATTAGAGCTGTATCCTTCTAAACGAGATTACACAGTAGAAGGGTATTATATGTTAAAAAACACATCAATTGAAAACATAAAAGCCATCCATATTCAAAAACTTTTGGAAGAAAATGTTACTATAGACAGTATCTCTTTTGAAGGTGGTTTTACAACTAATAATCAATACAAAAAATTTGATTATTCAATTTTTAACTTAGAGAAAGCTTTACAACCTGGTGATTCTGTAAAAATGTATTTTAAGCAACGTTTTACAACCAAAGGCTTTGAGCAAGGTCGTTCTAATACCAATATTGTTTACAATGGTACATTTTTCAATAACGAACAGTTTCCAACATTGGGTTACAATAAAAAATATGAACTTCAAGATGAAGATAAACGAAGAGATCATAACTTATCAAAAAGATCTAAAAAAGTTAACATAGATGACCCTAAAGAATTAGTTAATGCGAGATCTGGTGGTGATTCTGATGGTATTAATTTTGAAATGATTATTGGTACATCCAAAGATCAAACAGCTTTGGTTCCTGGAGATTTATTGAGAAAATGGACAGATAATAATCGTAATTATTTTCACTATAAAACAAATACACCTATTATTAATTTTTATGCCATAGTTTCTGCTGACTATGAAATTAAAAAAGACAAATGGATGACAAGTAATGAGGCGATCACTGAGCCTGTTGACCTTGAAATTTATTATCAAAAAGGACATGAGTATAACATCGATAGAATGATGAAGTCTATGAAAGCATCCTTAGCCTATTATAGTAACAACTTCAGTCCTTATCAATACCAGCAACTGCGTATTATGGAGTTTCCACGTTATGCGCAATTTGCGCAATCTTTTCCTGGAACTATTCCATTCTCAGAATCTATTGGATTTGTGTTAGATATAGATGACGAAAAAGATGTAGATATGGCTTTTTATGTGACTGCACATGAAGTAGCTCACCAATGGTTTGGAATGCAAGTGGAAGCTGCGAATGTGCAAGGTCAATTGATGGTTTTAGAAACCTTATCTCAATATGCAGCAATAATGGTTTTAAAAGAGCAGTATTCCGAAGAAAAAGTGCAACAGTTTTTAGCACTTCAATTGGATAAATATAAAGAAGGAAAACAACAAGAAAGTAAGGAAGAACCATCTCTTGCTCTTGTAGAAAATCAAGATTATGTCTATTATGCTAAAGGAGCGATCAATATGTATGAACTTCAAAAAGCAATAGGAGAAAAGAATGTGAATTTAGCATTAAAATATTTTCTTGAAGATTGGAATACAAAAAACGGCAAACTAAAAATGCAGACTGATAGATATGCGACAACTCAAGACTTACTAGAGTATTTCAGAGCAGTTACACCAAGCAATCTCCAGCATATCATCGAGGAGCTTTTTGAATCTGTGGGTGTATTAAAAAATCACTAAGGTTAAATAAATCAACTTCTCATAAAAGCATAAAACCTGTGCTTATTGTGGCAAACCATTAAAAATCTTACGTTAGCTAAGAAGATGATCAAACAAGCGGAACACATTTATAATAAAGAAAGAACATATCTAAGCTTAAAATAAAACGAACCACCATATGTTTAGATCAATAAGGAGAGGTATGCTACCATTTTCACAAAAGAATAAAGAAAATCTGCAATTTTTGACCTTCTAAAAATCCAGAAATTAACGCTAAAAAGGTTAACTTACTTGCGTATAATAAAGACATTAACAATTCATAAAACTTGAAAAGCATTTATGTCAATTTATGATAAAAACAAGTCTAGATTCTTTCAAAGAATAGTCGATATTGGCGCTGAGTACAATTTTTCTATAACTGAACTCAGATATTTACGTGTTACGAATATTGCATCTCTTTTAGGTGTAGTTTATAATGTAACTTGGATGCTAATTGCATTATTCTTGACAGACGCATTAATAATTTACGGAAGTAATACTTTTTTGGGATTAATGTTTCTAATGGCGTTAATTTTCAATTGGAAAGGGTTACGAGTCCTGGCTTCCGTTTGGCTTATTCTAGCATCTTATATGTCTGTTCTCTTATTTCTTTACTTGCTAGGGTTTTCCTCAGGAGTTGCAGTTGTTTGTTTCCTAATTATTATTCTGCCATATATGACTTTTCCTCGTAAGGCTAGGAATATAGCCCATGTCTTTAGTATTCTAGCTTGCCTAACGTTGATTGCTACAGTAATATTTCAATCAAATATAAAATCCCATTTTGGAGGATTAGATCCCTATATATCACAAATAGTTAATATCAGTATTACTGCATTGATTTGCTTCATACTAATAGCAAGTATGTCTATTTTAATAGATCAATCTGAGGAATCTTTAATGGTTGAACAGAAAAAATCAGATGATCTTCTGCACAATATATTACCCGCAAACATAATAAGAGACTTAAAAGAAAGCGGTAAAACAATTCCAAAAAGACACAAAAATATCACTGTCCTGTTTACTGATTTTGAAGGATTTACAAATCTTGTGGCGTCCATGTCAGCAATCACTTTAGTCAATGAACTCAATGATATTTTTGGTCGATTCGATGAAATTATGGAAGAAACGAAAGTAGAAAAAATTGAAACGATTGGTGATGCGTATATGGCAGCGTGTGGCCTTGAAAAAGAAACGATAAATCATGCTACTAACTGCATCAAAGCCGCACAAAAGATGCTATCCTATCTTGAGGAGAGAAATCAAAGCCATGTCATAAAATGGAGAATGAGGGTTGGTATACATTCTGGATCTGTAGTAGCAGGGGTTGTGGGCAAGAAGAAGTTCGCATACGACCTTTTTGGAGACACGATAAATACCGCCAGCAGGATGGAATCTGCAGGTGAAGTAGGTAAAATCAATATATCTTCATCCACCTATGAACTGATTAAAAATGAATTTTCGTGTATTTCTCGTGGAAAGATCCATGCAAAGGGAAAAGGGAAATTGGACATGTACTTTCTGAATCAAACTTAAAACGCATAAAATTAATCAAGAAAACAAATAGTATTTTTATGTTGTATATAATAGGATCATATTTCCAAACATAAACTTTGAAACCCTGAACTTTTCTGAACTGTGTTACGAATAATACTTCCTAAAAATGAGCAATAATTATAACTTTACTATCTATGCTTAATTCTAAAAAACGAAATAAAAAAATTATAATCAGGATAGCCTTGTTCACAGGTACTGCAATTTCCTTGTGGTTTGTGCCTTGGATTTTAGTGAAAGCTTGGATATTACCATTGCCAGATACTGTTCAAGAACAAGTTGACCAAGCAATAAGTCACGGTTTGGATGGTATGATTGTTTATGTAGATGAGGCAGGGAAACAACCAGAATTTTATACAGGTGGTTGGCACAATCGAGAACATAAAATACCTGCTAAACCCAATGCACTATTTAAAATAGCTAGTATTAGCAAGTTATATGTAGCGGTTTCCATTTCTAAGTTGGTTAATGATAACAGATTGTCACTAGATAAAACCCTTGCTGATTATTTCCCTGAATTGCTAGGTAGGATTGAAAATGCAGATAGAATAACTCTAAAAATGATGGTACAACATCGAAGCGGGATTCCAAATTTTACAGACAGTGGAGGTTACTGGGAAAACCCACCTGATAGTGCTGAGGAATCGTTAGCATTAGTATTGGATACACCCGCGCTGTTTGAACCAGGAGAAGACTATAGCTATTCAAATACAAATTATTTACTCCTTGGTTTACTTATTGACAATACGGTGGGGTATAATCATCATCAATATATCAAAGAGCAAATTTTAGTACCACTCGAACTGAATAATACATTCTTCTCGTTAAGCGAGGTAGATATAGAGGGTGTGATGAGTGGTTACTACGTTGGCTATGAACCTGATTTAAAAGAGAAAGAATTCGGTATGCTGGCTACTGCGGAAGATGTTGGTATATTTTTGAGAGCATTAAACGATGGTTCTATATTCAAAGAACGAGAACGGAAAATCTATTCTGAAATTTATGAATATGAACATTCTGGATGGGTTCCAGGATATCAGAGCTTTACAGAATATCATAACAATATAGACACTGTAGTAATTCTTTTTAATAATACAACTGATGAGGATTTATTACTGTGGAATTTGTCAGAAATAATGATAAATAGAGTGGTTAGAATTGTTGAGGAAAATAGAGCAAAATAATACAGGCTTTAACGAATATCAATTTATAACGAGAACCACTTTATCCCTTGAGCATTATCAATTTCAACAACCATATATTTGATTTTTTTAGAAATTACTGTACGACAATGTGATTACAAAAATAAAATCAAAATTAACAATTCTAATAAACTCTTGGGTTCGAAGTAATAAGGGTGAGTTTTGATTTATATTGATTTTGAGATAATTAAGTCAATATCTTCCTTCAAAAAGTTTGAACTCTGTCCCTTCGAGGTCACGAATAATCAAAAATTCTCATATCATAATCATTTAATCTAGAATATGATATGAGAATTTTTTGTTTTCAAAGCGGACCTTTAATAGGCGGTTAATCCCTGAAAAAAATAGAGAACTAGTTGCTACTTATTTCTGCGTAGTGGCTTTTTATTTTCAAACATTGTTTCAATAATAATTAGTTGAACGAGGTGTAGCTTCAGGTGTTCATCTAAATTATTTTTCTTCTATAGTTTTTTTAATAATTTTAGAACTTATTAAAAGATATTTTAAAAAATGAAAATAGTTAAATCACACCTCATTATTTTAATAGTTAATTTATTAATTTCTCAATTAACTAATGCAGAGATTAGGCTTCCAGAAATTGTAGCATCTAATATGGTACTGCAACGCAATATAACCGTAAACGTTTGGGGTTGGGCAGGCGCAAACGAAAAAATAAGTTTAAAGTTATCATGGCAAGAGGAACCAATAAATGTAAGGGCTGATAAATATGGTAATTGGAAAACTGAGATTTTAACCACAAAAAGTAAAGATCCTCAAACCATTACATTAACAAGTGAAACCTCAAATATATTATTGGAAAATATATTATTTGGTGAAGTTTGGCTTTGCTCTGGGCAATCAAATATGTATCAACCATTAAAAGGATATGTTGGGCAGCCTACTTACGGATCTTTGCAGGCAATTATAAACTCTAAAAACTCAAATTTACGATTGTTTTCAGTATCTAAGGCAGGAGCATCAACACCTCAAAAATCTTTAAAAGAGAGCTCAGGATGGTTAATGGCATCTCCAGAAAATGTGAGCAATTTTAGTGCTGTAGCTTATTTTTATGGGAAACAACTTCAGCAAATATTAGATGTGCCAGTGGGTTTAATTCATTCTTCATTTGGAGGTAGTTCTGTAAAAGCATGGTTAAGTAAACAGGGAATTAGTCCTTACGAAAAGGTAAATATTGAAAATAAGAATATTTCAAGTAAAGCGAGGTATACACCAACCGCATTATTTAATGCCATGATTAATCCGTTAATTCCATATACTTTAAAAGGAGTTTTATGGTATCAAGGAGAATCTAATCGTACTGCACCAGAAGCATACAAAAAACTTTTTCCAGCTATGGTTAAAGATTGGAGAGCTATATGGGGTCAGGACGATTTCCCTTTTTATTACGTGCAAATAGCCCCTCATAGCTATGCAAAGGATAAAAAAATGGTGAATACGGCCTATTTAAGAGAAGCCCAGTTAAAGAGTTTGGATTTAATTAATAATTCGGGAATGGTTATAACGATGGATTTAGGAGATAAAGATAGTGTGCATCCTCCAAAGAAAAAAGAGGTTGCCGATAGGTTATTGTATTTGGCCCTGAATAAAACCTATAAAATTAACGGAATTAACCCTGTTTCCCCACAATACGACTCAATGACTCTTAAAGATAATAGGGTTATTTTAAAATTTAAAAATGCTAAACAAGGTCTTTACACTTATAATGGTTTGGATAATTTTATAATATGTGGAGAAAATCGAGTGTTTTATCCTGCCGAAGCAAAAATTTTAAATAAAAATGAAGTGGAAGTATATAATGAAAATGTAAAAAAACCAGTAGCCGTGAGATATGCCTGGAATAGTTGGTCAGAGGCTTCTCTTTTTGGTGCAAATGAGTTGCCTGTTTCATCATTTAGAACCGATAGTTGGAATGATTTTAAGAAAGAATAAATGAAAAAGCTCGAATTTTTAATTCGAGCTTTTATTTTACTTAATTATTTTTTTTACTAGCATCATAATGCTATATTTTTTTAAAATGCTAAACCCTGTTTGCATCCAGAGGTAAGGTTGTAAAGTTTCTTTAAAATCGTTTTTACAGCTTTTTAATTCCTCCCATGCAATTTGTTTTTCAAGATCTAATTGTTTTAGGTGTCGTTTTATATCTGCTTCATTTTTGTATTGCTTTACCATAATTATTCAAAAAAAGTTTTAGATAGTGAGCGTATCACTATATTGTTTATAAAACCTCTAGCGAAATAAAATATAATAGATAATAATAAAAATACACCACCAACAATTAAGTAGCCTAAAGGCACGCTATTTAAAGCGTTACCAATAGCTACCGCTGCCGATATAGCTAAGAATAAAAATGCTACAAGAATTAAGGCTCCCATGCAAATAGTTTTAAATAGGAGGCTCATAGATGAGGTTAGTTGTTGAAATACTTTTAACCTGTAAAATTCGTGCGATTTTTTTAAATATTCTTCGCCTTTATCTATAGCTTTATTTGAGGTTTCGTTAATATGTTCAAAAACCGACATATTACTTCTGTAGTTTTTTGTTCTTATCTTTTAAATCTTTAAGCTTTTTCTCTAACGTAGTAATCACGTCTTCAGCTTTATAACTAGCATCAGAAACAACATGCTCTAATTGGGCATCTAAAGTTGCTTTTTTGGTAGTTAATGTACTTGCTACTTGATTTTTTAAATCCTCGGCTGTAGAAGCTATGTTATCTTTAGCAGCTTCAGCTTCTTCTCTTAATTTTCTTCTAGTGTTAGTTCCTTTATCTGGAGCAAAAAGAATTCCTAATGTGGCACCTATAGCTCCACCTAATAAAAGTCCTAATGCAGAATTTGTGTTATTACTCATAATCTTGTTTTTTTTAATGATTAAACTTTATTTTTTCAACTATTTTAAGTTACCATTATTTACGTAAAAACACTCTTAAAGAAGTTACAATGTTTTAATAAACTTATGTTAAACAGTCTTTTAGAATATGGACTTTAAAGCATTATGTGTAATTTCAAATAAAAACAGTATTACTATGAAAAATAAAATTCAAACTATAAATCCGTATAACCAAGAACCTTTACAAACATATAAATATCATACTAAAAAAGAGATTGATGGTATTTTAAAACAAGCAGATTCAATTTTTGAAGGTTGGCGTAAAATAGAGATTAAAGAACGGGTAAAGCTATTAGAAAATTTAGCTAACTTAATGGAAGATAACAAAGAAAAGTATGCTAAATTAATGACTACAGAAATGGGAAAACCCATTAGCCAAAGTATTGCAGAAATTGAAAAATGTGTTTGGCTTTGTGATTTTTATATGACTAATGCCGAAGAGTTTTTAGCAGATAGTATAATTGAAACCGATGCGCACGAAAGTTTTATAAGCTACGATCCCATTGGCGCTGTACTGGCAGTTATGCCATGGAATTATCCGTTTTGGCAAGTCATGCGTTTTGCTATTCCGTCACTTACGGCAGGAAATGTTGGGCTATTAAAACATGCTTCTAACGTGTCGGGAACTGCTATAGCTATTCAAGATTTATTTGAGGAGGCAGGTTATCCAAAAGGGTGTTTTCAAACCTTATTAATTGGTCATGAGTTAATTGAAGATATTATAGCCAGCGACACTGTAAAAGCGGTTACACTTACAGGGAGCGAAGTAGCAGGAAGAAGTGTAGCAGCCATTGCTGGTAAAAATTTAAAGAAAACGGTTTTAGAGTTAGGCGGAAATAATGCTTGTGTAGTTTTTGATGACGCTAATTTAGATGCACACCTAGAAACTATGGTAAAGGCCAGAATGCAAAATACAGGGCAAAGTTGCATTGCAGCCAAGCGTTTTATAGTATCCGAAGGTATTTACGATGAATTTTTAGAGCGTTTTACTAGTAGTGTTTTAGAACTTAAGTCTGGTAACCCTGAAGATAACGACGTTTTTATGGGAGTTATGGCTAGAGAAGATTTGGCAGAAGAATTAGAAGAGCAAGTTAATCAATCTGTAAAAATGGGAGCCAAAATTGTAACCGGAAACAAACGTCATAAAACTTATTTTGAGCCTACAATTGTTACAGAAATAACTCCAGATATGCCTGTTTTTAAGGAAGAAACCTTTGGTCCGGTAGCAGCTATAATAAAAGCAAAAAATAATGAAGAAGCCATTGCATTGGCTGCAAATTCAAGGTTTGGCTTAGGTACCATGATTTTTACAGAAAATATAGATAGTGTTTATAAAGAAATAGAGAATATACCCGACGGCGCCTTGTTTGTTAACGATATGGTTAAATCTGACCCAAGATTACCCTTTGGAGGAACAAAAGCTTCAGGTTATGGTAGAGAATTATCAAAAGAAGGAATTTTAGAATTTGTAAACATAAAAACAGTTTATATAAAAAAGTAATGTAATTTTACACAAACAAACTTTAACCTACACACTTTTGTTTAATACTTTAAATACGTCTTCTCAAGTAATTATTATTGGTTTTATAATCGTTTTGCTTGGGCTTGTTTTTAACTATAGTTTTAAGTTAATAGAAACTGCCTATGTGGTAAAATATAGAAAGCCGTTTTTTAATCATTTTTACATCATTTTAAAGCAGTTAAATGCAAACGACCGTAATTTTTTAAAAAATAGTTTTAAGTTTTATTCACGATTATCTTTTAAGGAGCAAAAATATTTTGAACATAGGTTAATTAGATTTAAAAATGATAAGGACTTTTTAGGAAGAGAAGGCGTGGAGGTTACCGAAGAGATGAAAATATTAATATCGGCCACAGCTGTAATGCTTACTTTTGGTTTTCGTGAATATTTAATTCCTTCCATTGAAAGAATTGTTGTGTATCCCGACGTGTTTTTTTCAACTACAAATCAAACCTATAATAAAGGAGAATTCAACCCAAGTTTAAAGTCGCTAGTTTTATCCTGGAAAGATTTTAAAAAAGGCTATGCCATTCAAGATGATAATATAAATTTAGGAATACACGAATTTACTCATGCTATTCAAATAAACAGTATACAATCTCGCGATGTTAGTTCTATAATATTTAGTGATACATTTGCCGAATTGTCAAAATTACTACATAGCGAAGAATATTTGAAAAGCAGTTTAGTGAAATCTAAATATTTTAGAGATTACGCTTATACAAATCAATTTGAGTTTTTAGCCGTAGCATTAGAAACTTTTATAGAAACACCATCGGAGTTTAAAAGCCAGTTTCCGGAGATTTATTATAAAATTAAGCAAATGCTTAATTTTGAAGTGGCAGGGTATTAAGTTTTATTCATGACAATTATCATGAATTTTAGTGTATACATTTTATAATTTTAATCAAATAAAAATATAAAATGTCATGATACGAAAGGTTCCAGTTTCAATGTTAATGACCACACCCGTTATAACATTACACAAAGAAGATAGTTTAGAAAAGGCCGATATGTTGTTTAAAAAACACCATATACGCCATATTCCTATAGTTGAAGGTAATAGGGTTATAGGTATGTTAAGTTACACAGATTTACAGCGTTTAAGTTTCTGCGATTATAATTTAGCAGGAAATAACGAGATTGATGCTATGGTTTATAACATGTCGATTAACCAAGTCATGAAAGAAAATATAGTAACTATATCAGCAGCAAGTAGCGTAAAAGAGGCTGCCGAAATATTTTCACGAGAAGAGTTTCATGCTCTTCCTGTTATAAAATACAATAAGTTAATAGGAATTATAACTACAACAGATTTAATAAAGCTGTTATTAAATCAATTTTAATTATTTACGCTTTGTTTTAAATTGGTAATGGTTTGTGTTTGATTTTTGCTTTTAAAAATAAAGCTTCCAGCAACTAATACATCTGCGCCCGTGTCTGTAAGTTTTTTACTGTTTTTATCGCTAACACCACCATCAATCTCAATTAAGGTGTTAGCACCTTTTTCTGTTATAAGACTTTTAAGCTGAGCCACTTTATTGTAAGTGTTCTCAATAAAACTTTGTCCGCCAAAACCTGGATTAACACTCATAATGCAAACTAAATCGATGTCTTGTATTACATCTGCTAAAAGGTTTACATTGGTGTGCGGGTTTAAAGCAACTCCGGTTTTCATTCCTTCTGCTTTTATAGCTTGTAAAGTGCGGTGTAAATGCGTGCAAGCTTCAAAATGTACGGTTAAATAATTAGCTCCTAGTTCTGCAAAGGTTTTTATGTATCTATCTGGGTCAACTATCATTAAATGAACATCAATAGTTTTTTTAGCATATTTGGTTATGGCTTGTAAAACAGGCATACCAAATGATATGTTCGGTACAAATACACCATCCATAATGTCTATGTGAAACCAATCGGCATCACTATTATTAATCATTTCTATATCGCGTTGTAAGTTTGCGAAATCTGCAGCTAGAACAGAGGGTGCTATTAGTTTATTAGACATTTTAGTTTATATATATATATTAAAACAAAACTAATATTTTTTTATTGGTCTTCATCTAAAAATGATTCTATATTTTGAAGAAAAAGAGAAATGTTTGCATTGGAAGATTCTATTTTCACTAGGTAATTTTGTAAGTCGAAAAGCGAACTTGTTTCTTGAATAATGCTGTAGCCAAATTCAAAATTTGAAAAACTTAAAGCAGTAATAGAAGTGTTTAGTAATTCTTCTATATTTGAATGTCTGCGATCTTTAATAATTTTTAGATACAATTGATTCAAATGGTCTTCAGGTCCTTCCAATATTTGAAAAAACACATCACCGCGCTTTATTAATACACCCGAAATATTATGTTTGTCGTTATTTTTTTTAGTTTCTAAAAAAAGTTGTTCGGTGTCTAGAATACTTAAAGTATCGCGCACTATACTTTTGTAACAAATAGTTTTTAACATTTACTAAATATAGTCATTTTTGAAAAAAAAATGATGATGAACTAAAAAAATAAACCCGCGGTAATCAGCCGCGGGTTCTTTCATCAATCAAAAAACGAACAGTTATGTTTAAACTGTTGTTACCTTAATTTAGACGTAAATTTTATAAAAAACTTACTATCCTAAATATGTTTTTAATATTTTACTTCTAGACGTATGTTTTAATCTACGAATAGCTTTTTCTTTAATTTGGCGTACACGCTCACGAGTTAAATCGAAAGTTTCACCAATTTCTTCAAGTGTCATTGGGTGTTGGTTTCCTAAGCCAAAGTATAAACGAATAACATCGGCTTCACGAGGTGTTAAAGTTTCAAGAGCACGTTCAATTTCTGTGCGTAAAGATTCGTGTAATAATTCTTTATCTGGGTTTGGTGATTCACCAGAATTTAAAACATCGTAAAGGTTAGAATCTTCACCTTCAACTAAAGGCGCATCCATACTTACGTGACGACCAGAATTTTTCATCGATTCTTTTACGTCGTTAATTGTCATATCTAACTCCTTAGCAATTTCTTCAGCAGAAGGTGGGCGTTCGTGACTTTGCTCTAAAAACGCAAATGTTTTATTAATTTTATTAATAGAACCAATTTTGTTTAAAGGTAAACGCACAATACGCGATTGTTCTGCTAATGCTTGAAGAATAGATTGACGAATCCACCAAACGGCATAAGATATAAATTTAAAACCACGAGTTTCATCAAAACGTTGTGCCGCTTTAATTAACCCTAAGTTTCCTTCGTTAATTAAATCGGGCAGGGTTAATCCTTGGTTTTGATATTGCTTAGCTACCGATACCACAAAACGTAAGTTAGCTTTCGTTAACTTTTCTAAAGCAATTTGGTCTCCAGCTTTAATACGTTGTGCTAATTCAACTTCTTCGTCGGCAGTAATTAAGTCTACTTTACCAATTTCCTGTAGATATTTATCTAACGATGCGGTTTCTCTATTGGTTACCTGCTTCGTAATTTTAAGTTGTCTCATCTAAAAATCTCCTGTAATTTAATTTGTGAATATTAGGGCATTCATTGGTTATACGGACAAACCTTAAAAAATGTTACATAAAAGTGAAAATAATTTTTAATGCTTCCTTGTTTTTTTTGTTTATGGCTTTAAATAAGTAAGTTTACCAGTTCTTTTTTTATTTGTTATGTTCATTTTGTAGAAATTAAACATACAGATTCACAAAAATAAAGATGCTACTTTTACTGTAGAGTTTGAAGGCGTTAACACAAACTAAAGTTTTATTAAATGCTTATGGTTAAGATTTACAGCATCTAGCATATCTTCGGTAAACTTATAATGTCCTCGAGCGGTAATTAATCTAAAACGAAAAGACTTTAAGTTACTAAGTGTATTTAAAAATAACCATTTGGATTTTAAAAGTTTTGGTTTTTCCGATTTTAAACCAATATCAAAATAATATGTTCTACCTTCTTTAGTTGCTGTTATATCTGGTGTTATGCTGATATCACTTCCAGATTTTACATATTGTTTTGGACGGTCATAACCCTTAATATCAGCTTTAATATTTTCAAAACCATGATTTTCTAAATAAGAAATAGAGTCTTTTAATATGTCTGAATATTTTTCTTTGTCTTTATAAATCATATCATAAAATATATAATTAAAGAGCACATTTACAAGTTTTTAACAGGTTTTAACGTAATTCTAGTACATTTATGTTTAAAGCTATAAAAAAGTCATGGCATCTTCTCTAATAATACGTTGCCTTGTAATTTCAATTTTTGAATGTATTTTGTTAAAAAATAAGGTTCTGTCTTTTTCGCCGGCTGTAACCAGTAGTTTTGAGTTAGACATTTGTTTTCTTAAAAAGTCATGCATTAATAAACAAGTTTCTTCATGTTCAACTTTAAAATATGTTAAAACGGTAAATGGAACATAAAATACTTTTTGTTTAGGTGTAACTATCATTAAACTATTTGTAAGAACATGTAAATCGCACTTATATAATTTGAAGGAGTTTTCCCTATCGGTTTCCAAGATGCTTTGATTTATAGTCATTTTTTCGGTATGCCCAATAACAAGATCAATATCATCACATATTTTAAGGGCAACCTCTTTAGATACAAGGCCAGCTTCAAAATAATATATAAGTTGGTGAAGTGTTCCTGTTACCGTATTATCACTCCATAATTCTGTTATGTTTATATTTTTATAGAGTTCTCCGAGCTCTATTGCACTATTAAGAAGCGAAACGGGAATTTGCTTCATCCAGTCGTCGAATGAAATTTTGGTTCTTGCCATTTCTTCATTTAGGTCCTTTAACCATACGTACATTTTGTAACGAGTTAAATAGCTATCTGTCAATAAATGAAATAAAGGGATATCTTTTCCAGAATAAATAAACTCTGCTTCCTTTTCTTTTGTTAGGTGCAGAACATTTTGAAGTGATGCCTTGAACCACATTTCTAATCCTTTTTCATTTTTTGGTAATGGTGGTAGCTCTACCACGATGTGATCTGGACTATCAATTTCAAAAAGTTTGTTTAACGAAATTTTGAAATGTTTGGCTAGTTTAACACTTTCTTCAAGTGATAAATTAGTTTTTAAATTGATACGTCTGTATGCCGCATCGTAGCCAATGTCTAATACACCAGCCATTTCGTCAACAAATGATGTGTTGTTTTTAGACTTATTTTTTAAGTATTTTATAAACTGTTCTTGCATTTTTTGAAAAATTACAAGTTCTAAGGAAGATGTTTTGTGAAAATTAAGATTTTATTTTTAAAATTTTGGACAATTTTAAAGAATGATTGTTAAAAATAGTAAATACCTTTGGGTAAAGAAGAACTATTTGCTATTAACAAGTTAAAAATCCCCATGAAAACACAAGAATCAAAGAAATTAAATAAATTACTTATACTACTCAATAAGTTATTAGATCATTACATTTATATTGTGCTAATAAATAAAAAAAACAAGTCTAAGGTTAATTTAAATAGCTGAATTTCTTATATTTAGTTTAAATTTAATGATGGTATTTGGGTTCTGTAATTAATTTTTTTCTAATAGCTGGTGTTGTTCAAGGTTTAGCCTTTAACCTTGTAACTATGTTTGTGAAGAAAAAATGTGATAAGGTTATTGTTTTCCTTAATTTAACAGTTTTATTTATTTCTCTAAACAATCTTCAAAGGTGGCTTATTGATAATGATTTTATTTCAGATTTATTTTTAATACAACAACTTCTTGTCCCTTGGTATTTTTTAATACTACCTATGTTTTATGCCTTTACCACTCATTTTTTAAGAGTTCAGGAGAAAGTAAACGACTTTTTAAGAATTTCGATTGCAATTTTCTTTTTTGAAATAGTAATTCGACTGTGTGTAATTTCCTATGTATATTATGAGGTTCCGGAGAGAGACACTTCGCTGATACAAAACTATACTACTTTCGAAGATATTTTTAATTTAATTTATGCCATATTTTTATTTGTAAATTCATGTTTGTTAATTTTTAAACGGAACCAGTTAATTTCTTTTATTTTATCTTATGATGATTTAAATTGGATCAAATGGTTTATACGTTTTGGTACTGTGGTTATTGTTTTTTGGGCAGGGGCTTTGGCTATAAAAACCTTAACAGGTAATGAAGATGCTTATGTGTTCTTAAGAGTAGGATCATCAATTCTTTTGTATTGGATAGGGTATCAAGGATTTTACAAGTATAATGTTCTAAGAGATCGTATTGTGTTAAGAAGTTCGATTGATACTCACTTTTTAAAATTGACAACTCCTAATACTCACATTTCTAATCAAGAAGAAGACGGTTTTTATAACGAAAAACACAAACAGGATTTTGAGTTGGTTAGAAACTATATTATTGAAAATAAACTTTACTTAGACCCTTTATTAAACATGGAAATTTTGGCTATTAATGTTGGTATGAGTAAAAGTTACTTGTCTAAACTTATAAATTCATATAGTGACTATAATTTTTCTGATTTTATAAATTCTTTAAGGGTAGAACAGGCTAAACAATTTTTGTCTAATAATGAGTTTAGCGAGTATACTATAGTTGCTATTGGATTAGAATGTGGTTTTAACTCTAAATCAACTTTTTATACTGCCTTTAAAAAGTTTACCTCTATTACACCTTCCGAATTCCGAAGAGAAAATTAATACCTTAAAAACTAACGTTATGATACTTCAACTAAAAGTGTAGCATGGATTATCAAATAATTTTAAGATATATTATTTTAATTGGCATAATACAAGGGCTATTATTTAATTTAATCGTCTTTATTAAAAGACGCAAGTTTACTCCATCCGTTAAATATTTAAACATAGTTGTACTTTGTTTGTCGCTTAACAATCTTAGAGAGTTTATTTTTGATGGAGATTTCTTTTCCAAATCATTTATATATGTTTATTTAACTATACCATGGCATTTTTTTATTGTACCAATGTTTTATGCTTTTCTAGTATTTTACTTAAGGCTAAACGGAAAAAGGTCTAATTATTTATGCTTTACTTACGTTATTTTCTTTATTGAAATAGTTACCCGTTTAGTGTTAATAGTATTTATTGAAAATTTTGAAAAAGTATTTGCTGATTACATGGTGTTTGAAGAAATGGTAAATGCAATGTATTCTATATTTATATTTTATAATATTATAAAATTAGTTTTCTTTAATAAAAAATCAACCTTTGAAATAGATTTGTATTATAATCTACACTGGGTTAAAAACATTTTAAAATTTGGAAGTATTTTAATGATTTTATGGGTAGTTGCTTTAATTTATTATTTTTTTACAAGAAGTGCTTGGGTTTACGATCCTCTAAAGCTTTTTTATTCTGTTTTAATTTATTGGTTAGGGTATGAAGGCTTAGTTCATACGAAAATTTTGAATGACAGAATTTCTATAAGAAATGATATAGCATATCAAAATTTTAATTTGAAACCAGTTACTAAAAATTACCAAAGCACGAAACATAATCTGTTTAACAAAAAACAGATAAAGGAACTGGTGGTAATTCAAAATTACATCATAGTTCAAAAAAAATTTCTTGATCCATTTTTAAGTTTAAGCAAGTTAGCGGAAGAACTTGATATGAGCGTTAGCCATCTTTCGCAATTAATTAATACCTACGGCCATAAAAGTTTTACCGATTTAATAAATTTCTATCGCATTGAGCATGCTAAAAAACTACTTTCTGATAAGGAATTTAAACATTATAAAATTGTTGCAATAGGTATGGAAAGTGGTTTTAATTCCAAATCTACATTTTATTCTGCATTTAAAAAATATACTTCAGTAACGCCTTCAGTTTTTAGGAGTAAGTTTTAGTCTTTTTTTGTCCGAAATAATCGTTGGACGTCCGGATTATTGCATCTTAGACCATATTGGATATTGGTTGTTAATTGTGTTAATAATTTAGCAATTAACAAATAATTCTAAAAAATATGAGGCATGATACCGATGTTAATTTTATATATTTTAAGGAAAATAAACAAAAAGTCTAACTATTCTAAAAAGTTAGTTTTGGTAATGCGTCGAGCTTTAAAATCGGTGATGCTAATAACTTTGTTTATAGTGGCGACCTCTTTTACTAAGGAGGCTAAACCATTGAAAAATATTACTTACAATATTGTTCGAAATCAAACTGTTATTGGAACAATAAGTATTAGTTCTATTATAAAAAATGATTCAGAAATTTATTCTTTAGAAAGTCATATTAATATTAAATATATATTAAAGTTTTGTATTAAGGGAGAAGAAACGTCCATTTATAAAAACGGTATTTTGGTGTATTCATCGGTATTTAGAAAGGTAAATAATAAAATCAAAGCAGATCATGATGTTGTTTACAGAAATAAAAATTACCATGAAATAAATTCGGGACATTCTAAGAAGCTTAGCCTTAAAATTATTCAGGACAACCTTGTTATGCTTTATTTAAAAGAACCTAAATATATAAATACTGTTTACTGTGATTATATAAAACAAATGGTAAAAGTAGAAGCCCTTGGTATGGGAAAGTATAAGGTTGATTTTTTAGATGGAAAATATAACATTTTTCATTACAAAAAAGGAAAATGTGTAAAGGTAGAAGCAAATAGTAGTTTATTTAACGTAACATTAATACCGGTCAAATCATGATGAATTCTAGTAATTTATGGGTACTTATTAGCATGATTTTCCTTACTTACTTTTTGGTAAGTTGGGTTTACAAAAGATTAGAGGTGGTTAACCTGGAAAGGGCATTAATTGTTACAAATGGTATTAGACTTTTAAATTTAAAACACAGTCTTGGAATTGTTCTTTTTGGAGTGCTTTTTTATTTATTGGTGCCAAAATTTCATTATCTAATCAATGTAATTAAAATTCCTCGATTACAAATTTTAATTCCTTTTATAGCTCTTTTGGTATTGTGCGCATGGATATCGAGGTTTTCTGCCAATCGTACGAATAGTTTTAGCGAAAGTTATCGCAATTTCTCTGAAGCATGGAGTTATTTTTTTATACGATTTGCGTTTTTACTATGTTACGAATTTTTCTTTAGAGGGGTTTTATTCTTTGCTTTATTGGAACAATTTGACCTAGTTTTGGCAATTATCTACTGCACGATTGCTTATGTTTTTATTCATCTATTCGATTCAAAAAAAGAAATTTTAGGAGCCATTCCATTTGGTGTTGTTTTATGTCTAATTACTTATGAAACAAGGAGTGTGTGGTATGCATTTGTACTACATTTAACGCTTTCAGCGGTTTATGAAATATCCATTTTTTATTATCAAACTTTAAATAAACAATTATGAAAGTATTAATTACTGGTGGAACAGGGTATATTGGTCGTCAATTGGCTTTGGCCTTAGCGGAAAGAAATATAAAGGTTAATGCCTTAGTTAGAGATTTGTCTTCTTCAAAAATACCCAAACATGAAAATATTTATCTCTACAAGGGAGATATATGTGATTACGAATCCATAGTCAAGGCTATTAAAAATTGCTCTTATGTTATGCATACTGCGGCTTATACAAACTTAAAAAGTCGAAGTATTGATAATTTTTATAACACTAATGTTTTAGGCACTGAAAATTTACTAAAAGCAGCCTTGGCAAATCATGTAGAAAAGGTAGTTTATACAAGTACTTTGTCTGTATTTGGTCCTTCTTATAACGGCGTACCAATTGTTGAAACTCAACCCAGAATGGCCTCATATGCCAATGATTATGAGCTTACCAAAAGTATGTCTGAAGAGGTTGTAAGACGGTATGTAAAAAAAGGGCTACCATGTCTTATTTTAAATGTTTCGAAAGTTTACGGACCGGGCTTGGGAACATATTCAAATGGTGTAAATAGGCTTATTACTATGTTCGCTAAAAAAGACTTTTTAATAGTACCAAATAGATTGGCAAGCACGTCGAATTATGTATATATTAACGATGTTGTAAATGCTCATTTGTTAGCCATGAAAACTAATATAACCAATGGTAACTATATTATTGGAGGAGATAATATTAGTTATAAAAAATTGTTTTCAGAAATTAAAACGTTAACACGAAGTAATATTAAAATTTTGAAAGTGAATTATAGGATTGTTAAAGTGTTTTTTATATTCGCTTCGATGTTTCAAGACTTAATAAAGGTAGCCCCATCGGTAACACCAAAAGTATTGGATTCTCTATTTGTTAACCGTATTTCTTCATCTGGGAAAGCTATAAAGGATTTGAATTATCGAATTACACCATTGCATTTAGGACTTAAGGAAACCGTAAAGTATTTAAGCTTAGACTTATGAAGACTTTTACTTTAATAACAGGCGCAAGCACAGGTTTTGGTAAATCGCTTGCCATTGAATGTGCAAATAGAGGAATGAATCTTGTTATGGTTGCATTACCAAGTTCTGGATTGCATGAGTTAGGTTGTTTTTTAAAAATGAACTTTAATATAGAGGCTATTACATTTGAAATTAATTTAAGTACAAAACAGAGTTGTCATAGCCTGTATAAAAAAGTTAAGGCAGCAGGAGTGTCAATTAAATATTTAATCAATAATGCTGGCGTTTTGAGCAGGGGGGTCTTTGAAGATTTAGATGAAGACTATTTTTTAACCCAAATCAGTGTAAATATTGCAGCGCCAACGCTTCTTACAAAATTGTTTTTTGAGGATCTTAAAACTAATGCTCCATCGGGAATTTTAAATGTAAGTAGTATGGCCAGTTTTTTTCATTTACCAAAAAAACAGGTTTATGGAGGCACAAAAGCATATTTACTATCTTTTTCAAAAAGCTTAAGAAAAGAAATAGGTAAGTACGGTATTTGGGTTTCAATAGTATGTCCTGGCGGTATGAATACAACAACTAGTTTATGTATACAAAATCGAAAGCTTGGTAAGCTGTCTAGAACCTCGATACTAAATCCTGAGATTGCAGCCAAAGAGACACTTCAAAAATTTCTTGCCAAGAAAGAAGTCGTCATTCCTGGAACTATGAACAAGCTATTTATGTTTTTAGATAATATAATTCCAACAACAATTAAAAACAAACTCACTTCCAATGCAATATGAGGTTATAAGTACTGATTGATTAATTATAAGATTTCTATTCAAGCCTAAATATTCTCTTTAATTTTATATCCATGAGAATCAAATACAACCGAAAAATGTAGGCATGGTTAAAATGTTAACTGGGCTAGAGATTAAAAATAACAACGGATGTGCAAGTACAAAACATAAAAATTAAAAAAGGATAGCTAATAAATTGATTTTTGTTAGGCCTTAGTTAACATAGCTTTTAACGTTTATAAATAACTTGTAATTAAATTGGGTTTATCTTAACATCACTAATTTGAAATTGACCAACATGTTTAGTAAATTTGCACTATGGGAATAAAATTGCATGAAAAGCAAAACAAAAGAATCTTTAATTTTAACTTTTTAGTGTTTAGAACACAGTCTGACAAATTCATTCCTCCTACCTTATAATTACCTTTTTTTTCTAACTGCTATTTACTGTGTTTACTACCAATGCAATTAGCTGTTGGTGGTATTCTTTTTTATTCAATTTTTTTTAAATAAATCGACAAAATCTTTTATTGGGTTACTTGTTGGTTATTAGTTTAATATGACTATTAAAACCTTCGATGCTTTTTCGAAGCTATCGTTTAATAATATTAATCGTTTAACAAATTTCCTGTATGTTCATTCTGGAGAATTTCGAGATACAAAACGAGCCATAAAAAAGTCGATTTTGTATGCAACCAAAGAAATTTCTGGTTTAGGCGGATATGTTTTTGTATTGGAAAAAGCAAATGAAATAATAGCAGCGATTGTAATTAATAAAACCGGAATGAATGAGTATATACCTGAAAATATTTTGGTTTATATAGCAGTAAAAGAAGAAGAACGAGATAAAGGAATTGGTGCGCATTTATTAAATCATGCCAAATGTTATTGTAAAGGCGATATAGCCATTCATATAAATGCTAAAAATCCGGCCATTAAACTTTTTGAAAAACACGGATTTGAAAAACGAAATATCGAAATGCGATTAATCCGTTAATCCATTTTAAACGAATTTAAAATATAAAATATGAAAATTATTAGTGTAAAACGAAACACAACTTATCAAAAAATACATACTATCCAAATGGGTGAATTAACCACAAAAGTTACCAGTATTAAAAGGTATCTATTTGGTTGGCCTATTAAAACCTTACATAAATATCGCGAAACGTATTACGGCGAGGTAAAGGACACTAAGGGTTGTATGTTGTTTATATAAACAAATAAAAAGAAAATTTATTACATGAAAGTATTAGTAATTGGAGCAGGAAACATGGGGCTTACGTATGCCGAAGGCATGTCTAAATCAAAACTTCTTAAGCGCAAGAATATTATGGTTTTAGATAAATCTGAAGAAAAATTAGAAGCGCTAAATCAAATGGAGCATTTTGATGCTTTTAGCGATTTAAAAGATTGCGTACCCGAAGCAGACATTATTTTTTTAGCGGTAAAACCGTATCATGCCGAAGCTTTATTTAAAACAATAAAGCCTATGGTAAATAGCCAACAAATAGTAATATCCATAATGGCAGGTGTAACTATAGCTTCAATAAAAGAACATACCGGTTTACAAAAAATAGTAAGAGCAATGCCTAATTTACCGGCAAAAATAGGTAGAGGGTTAACCTCATATGTTGTGTCTCCAGAAGTTTCACGAATAGAAATGTTAACTGTAGAAAGCTTATTAGATACCACAGGAAAGTCGTTGCAAGTTAGTAACGAAGAACGTATTGATGCTTCCACAGGAATTAGTGGTAGTGGGCCAGCATACGTGTTTTACTTTATGCAAAGTATGATGGAAGCCGCTATGCAAATGGGCTTTTCTAAAAACGAATCTACTATTTTGGTGAGTCAGACCTTTTCTGGTGCCGTCGAGCTTTTTAAGCAATCGAACTTATCGCCAAATTCTTGGATGGAACGTGTGGCCTCAAAAGGAGGAACAACGCGAGCAGCCTTAGATTCTATGGAAGATAATAATATAAATGAATTAATAAAAGAAGCTGCTTTTGCTGCATTTCATAGGGCGGTAGAACTTGGTAAAGCACATTAAAATGTACAAAGAAAGAATAGTAATAAAAGTTGGTACTAATGTAATGACCAATAAAGATAACCGAATTATAAAACCTGTTTTGGTAGGCTTGGTTAAGCAAATTGCAGAACTTTACGAGCGCGATATTATTTGTATTTTAGTATCATCGGGTTCTGTAATTGCCGGAAAAGAAGTGTTAGGGAAATCTAATATTGAAGATAGAACACAACGCAGACAAGTTTATTCTGCAATTGGGCAACCAAGAATGATGCGACTTTACTATGGCATTTTTCACGATTACGGTATGAAGTGTGCCCAAGTTTTACCAACAAAAAACGATTTTAAAGCAGGGGTGCATCGCGAAAATATGAGAAGTTGTTACGAAGGTTTACTCTCGGAAGGAGTAATTCCTGTAGCTAATGAAGATGATGCGGTTTCTGTGTCATCATCAATGTTTTCCGATAACGATGAGCTAGCTAGTTTAATTGCAGAATTAATTAATGCTGATAAATTAATTATTTTAACTGATATTGATGGGCTTTACGATGGACACCCAGAAGAAGCTGATAGCGATGTAATTAGAACGGTTAATCCAAGCGAAAATCTTGCTAAATACATTAAGGACGGTGGTAAAACCGAAGGTGAAGGTCGCGGTGGTATGGGATCAAAATTAGGTTTTGCACAAAAAACTGCAGCTAAAAATATTCCAACATTTATAGCAAATGGTAAAAACCCTAATACGATTATTGATATTATCGAAGGAAAATCTATTGGTACAAAAGTAGCTTTATAGCTGCTTTAGCAATTTTTGTATTTATCATGTAAACCTATGTTATTTAATATCATAGGTTTTATTTTTTCTAACCGTGTTTGTTTGGTAGCTTCACGTTTAGCACTTTTTATATATTCGCAGTATTCTCGCTGTTTACCAGGAGTTAAGTTTTTAAATGCAGCGTTTAGCTTGTCGTTATTGGTTAATTCGGTTTTTAATTCATTAGGAATAGTTACGGTTTTACCTTTGCGCTCGGGTTTAATTTCTTTACCTAATTTTTGGTTTTCAATAGCTTCTTTAACATAAGCCAGAACAATGTTTTTGTTAATGTCTTCAAAGGTTTCAAAACGCATTTGTCGTAATGCTTTTGTTTTGTTTTCTTGCGCATTAACCAAAATTTTAGATTCGTCTTTTAAAAACACACCATTAAAAAACCAAATACCAAAATGGTTTTTAAAGGCGCCTAAGCCAATAACATTCTTACCATTTACAGTATAAACAGGAGCATTCCATTTAATGGTTTCTTCAATTTCTGTAGATAAAATAAGGTTTCTTAAAAACGTTAATGCTTCAGAGAAGTTAGGATGACTTTCTATGTATTCCTCTATAGATGTTGGCTTTTTCATATTGAATATTATGCTTTAACTGCAGTCAACTCTGCAATTTTACAAATAACTTCGGCGGCTTTAATCATACTCTCTACCGGAACATATTCGTAACGTCCATGAAAATTATGTCCGCCAGCAAAAATATTAGGGCATGGTAAACCCATATAACTTAGTTGAGAACCATCGGTACCGCCACGAATAGGTTTTATTATAGGTTCTATATCTATTTGCTTCATGGCTTCTTCGGCAATATCAACAATATGCATAACAGGCTCAATTTTTTCCTTCATATTAAAATATTGATCTGTAATAACGGTTTCAATAACTTCTTTACCGTATTGCAAGTTTAGTTCGTTGGTAAGTTTTACCATAACTTCTTTTCTAGCCTCGAAATGCATTTTATCGTGGTCGCGAATTATATAATGCAATGTAGTTTCTTCAACATTACCGTTAATATTATGTAAGTGGAAAAAACCTTGATAATCTTCGGTATGTTCTGGAGTTTCAATGCGAGGTAAAGAATTAATAAATTCTTGGGCAATGTACATGGAGTTTACTAATTTATCTTTGGCATAACCTGGATGAACAATTTTTCCTTTTACAGTTACCACAGCGCCAGCAGCGTTAAAGTTTTCGTATTCTAATTCGCCAATTTGGCTGCCATCCATAGTGTATGCCCAATCGGCTCCAAATTTTTTAACATCAAATTTATGAGCACCACGACCAATTTCTTCATCTGGTGTAAAGCCAACTCTAATTTTTCCGTGTTTTATTTCAGGGTGATTAATTAAGTATTCCATAGCCGAAATTATTTCACAAATTCCAGCTTTATCATCGGCACCTAAAAGGGTAGTGCCGTCGGTTGTAATTATAGTTTGACCTTTGTATTGTAATAAATCTTCAAAATAATCTGGCGATAAAATAATGTTTTCAGTTTCATTTAAAACAATGTCTTTGCCATCGTATTTTTCAATAATTTGAGGATTTACGTTGGCTCCGGTAAAATCTGGAGACGTATCAAAATGAGAAATAAAACCAATGGTTGGTACCTCGTGTTCCACGTTACTTGGTAAGGTTGCCATGATGTAGGCGTTCTCATCAATCTCGACATCTTGCATGCCAATAGTTTTAAGTTCTTCAACAAGTTTATTTGCTAAATCCCATTGTTTTTCGGTGCTTGGTGTTGTGTTCGATGTTGGGTCAGATTCGGTATCAACAGTAACGTAACTTATAAAACGTTTTATAATATGGTCTTTTGAAATCATGCTGTTTTTAGATTGGGTTCTGAGTAGAAATTATCAGTTATTTTCGAGCTACTAAAATACAATTATTAATTTTTTGTGTTTAGTAATTGGTTGATTTTTTATTTACACTTACTTTTGCACAAACCATACAGATGTACAAACAATTACTTCGTCCGTTATTTTTTCAATTCGATCCAGAAAAAATTCATCATTTTACCTTTTCGTTAATAAAATCGACCTCTAAAATACCGGGTATTCCTTCACTTTTTAAAAGTTTATATGTTATAGAAGATGAGCGATTAGAACGCGAATTGTTTGGATTGAAATTTAAAAATCCTGTTGGGTTGGCAGCGGGTTTCGATAAAAACGCAGTGTTGTATAATGAATTAGCGAATTTTGGTTTTGGTTTTATTGAAATTGGTACGGTAACCCCAAAAGGACAAGCTGGAAATCCTAAAAAGCGATTATTTAGGCTAAAGGATGATAAAGGTGTTATTAACCGAATGGGTTTTAATAACGAAGGATTAGAAGCCGCTATTTCTCAACTAAAAAAGAATAAGGGTAAATTAATTATTGGGGGAAATATTGGTAAAAATACCCAAACAAAACCCGAGGATTATACCAAAGATTATTTGGAGTGTTTTAATGCATTGCATCCTTACGTTGATTATTTTGTACTTAATGTTAGCTGCCCAAATGTTGGTAGTCATGCTAAATTAAACGATAAAGATTATTTAGAAGAATTAATTGCAGCTGTACAAAAAGCTAACAATACGTTTAATGTGCAAAAACCTATTTTGCTAAAAATTGCACCCGATTTAAACAATAATCAATTAGATGAAATTGTTGATTTGGTTAAAGAAACTAATCTTGATGGTGTTATTGCTAGTAATACATCTACAGATAGAAGTCATTTAAAAGCTTCAAAGGAGCGATTAGAAGAAATTGGTAATGGCGGTTTAAGCGGACAACCTATTAAAGATAAAAGTACGAGCGTAATTAAATACCTTTCAGAAAAGAGCAATAAGTCTTTTCCAATAATTGGAGTTGGCGGTATTCATTCTGCTAACGACGCTCTAGAAAAAATTGAAGCTGGTGCCGATTTAGTTCAAATTTATACCGGCTTTATTTACGAAGGTCCTAGTTTAATTAAGCAAATAAATAAGGCTATTTTAAAATCTATTTAATGAATTTTTTAACCACGCTATTGTAAGCATCGTTTAAAGAAATTAAATAACTTCCTGCAGGTAATTGGTTTACGTCTATTTCAGGTGAAGATAATTCACCTCTTAACACTATTTGACCTTGTAAATTAGATATTCTATAATTTACGGCACTTTCAAATGATGTTAAATTAAATTTTAGATAACCACCAGAAACAGGATTAGGATAAACTCGAATTTCAGAAAGTACATTAGTTCCAGATAAGTCCATATCATCTGAAGCAAAATCTTCTTTAACCAATTTGTAGTAAGCATACATTCTTGCAAATTGTGCGTTCGAGAATTGTGATCTACAAGATTTACTTGCATAAGACATGATGTTTGCTGTATCTGGCGCATACGTATCTCCATTTGCATCGGTTAAACCGCCAATATAATTACAATTAGTATCGACATTCTGGTTTGTTAAACCAGGATCTGCAGGTGTGTCGCAAATACCATCGCCATCTGTGTCACAGTTACTGCCATCTACTAGTTCAGTTGTAGTACCATTATCACTCCAGCCATGGGTATGAACTAATGAAAATATATGTCCAATTTCATGAGCTAAAGATGTTGTATTGGTAGCACAACTCGTTTTCATAGCGATAACGTTAAAACGTTCTTCGGTAAAACCACAAATGCTTTCTCCAGAAGTGTTTTCTAAAAAATCAATAAAATAAATATTTATAGCTTCAGAACTATAGTTGCTTGTTAAGAGTGTTTTTTCGTTGCCTTTTTTAAAATGATATAAAGCATCATTATTAATATAGTTGATTCCTTCATAAAGGTAAAAACTCATTTTCGCACTCTCGTAAATTTCGTTTAAGTTTTCAATAGCGGCATTCAAATCATTAGCATGAAAATCAGAATTTCCTTCTGAAGTTCTTATGATATGCGCTTTAATTGGAATATAATTTAACTCAGCTTTGGTGGATGATTTTTTTGCAGTTTTTATGTTAAACTCAGTTTCAAACTTTTTGAGTTCAGATTTTAGGCTTTTATAATAATCGGCACGTTCGTTGGATATTGTAGTACCACAATAATTTTGCGCATACATAAAAGTTGTACCTAAAAAAAGTAGGATACAGTAAGACAACAGGGCTAATATATTTATTGCTTTGGGACTTTGCATATAACAAAATTAGGAGGAAGGAGTTGTTTTGTAAAAAAAAGACGATAAAACTATATAATACTCGTTTAAAGTATTAAATGTTAACTTTTTAAGATGAAATACAATGAGGTTATGATGGTTATTTGTGATCTAAAATGAGAAAAATTAATTTATTCTATAAATAATTCGTGAATTTGATAATTGGTTGGGTATTTGAAAATTTATACTATTGTATTTTATTAATTTAATAGTTTATATTTATCCTTTAATATTAAACGAATTAATGCCAGAAAAAATCAAAATAATCGAATGCCCTCGCGATGCTATGCAAGGTATAAAAGCATTTATTCCTACCGAAAAGAAAGTGCAATACATACAGTCGTTGTTACGTGTAGGTTTCGATACTATAGATTTTGGAAGTTTTGTGTCTCCGCGAGCCATTCCACAAATGGTTGATACCGCCGATGTTTTAGCGCAATTAGATTTAAGTAAAACAACTAGTAAACTGCTAGCCATAGTTGCTAATGTAAGAGGAGCACAAGATGCATCGCAACACCAAGCGATAAGTTATTTGGGTTTTCCATTTTCAATATCAGAAAACTTCCAAATGCGTAATACGCATAAAACAATTGCACAATCGGTCGATACACTAAAGGAAATTTTAAATATTGCAGTAAAAACCAAGAAAGAAGTGGTGGTTTATATATCAATGGGTTTTGGTAATCCTTACGGCGATCCATGGAATGTTGATATTGTTGGCGAATGGACCGAAAAACTAGCTAAAATGGGAGTTAACATATTATCGCTAAGCGATACCATTGGCAGTTCTACTCCAGAAACTATTAGTTATTTGTTTTCAAACTTAATTCCAAAATATAAGAATATTGAGTTTGGGGCACACTTGCATACCTCGCCGAATTCATGGCACGAAAAAGTAGATGCGGCTTATAGCGCCGGCTGTTTGCGATTCGATGGCGCTATTAAGGGCTACGGTGGCTGCCCAATGGCAAAAGATGAACTTACAGGAAATATGCCTACCGAAAAACTATTATCTTACTTCACAGCAATGCATGTTAATAATTTAGATGCCATGAGTTTTGAAAGCGCTTACAACGAGGCGCTAAAAATTTTCAATAATTTTCAGTAATTTTAACGTTTATTTAGATTAATTAAAAATTTTCTTTTTTAATCGAAAGGTGCATATTATATTTGCGCGCAACTATTTTAAATTAATCTAAATAAACTAAAAATGAAAAAGATTGTTTTAAGTGCTCTTGTTATGGGGAGTTTTTTTGTATCCTGTTCTAGCGACGATAATGGTGGAGATTCTGGAGTAGTAGCTCCTGCATCTTATTCTTTTACTAGAGATGGCGAATCTACAGTAGATTTTAATGGACAAACCACTAGAATTTTAATGGGAGAAGAGTTTTTATCGGCACTAACAGAAACTAGTAATTCCGAAGCGGTTTTAGACGCTATGTTTGCACATGCCGAAGGAGAAAGCGATTTTAGCGATGCTGATTTAAATGCATCAGATAAAAATATTAGAAGTAAAACAGCTGCATCAACCGATTATTTTTCTGCAAATACAACAGATGCAAGTGCTATTAAAGCTGATTTTGATTCTTGGATTGCTGCACAAGTTGATGAAGTTTTCCCTAATTGGGATACCGATGCTGTTTCAGGAACTGCGGGTAAAATTCAAGAAGCTGGTGGTGGTTCTACAAGATATGTAAACGCAAAAGGTTTAGAGTATAACCAGGCAATTAATAAAAGTTTAATTGGTGGTTTAATGGTAGACCAAGCTTTAAATAATTATTTAAGTCCTACGGTTTTAGATGCAGGAACTAATTTAGCAGATAATGATGCCGATATTGTTGCCGATGGAAAATCTTATACAAACATGGAGCATAAATGGGACGAAGCTTACGGTTATGTTTATGGATTAAATGCCGATGCTACAAATCCAAATGCAGATTTAGGAGCAGACAGTTTTTTAAACAAATATATTGGTAGAGTAGAAGATGATGCCGATTTTGCTGGTATTGCAGACGATATTTACCAAGCTTTTAAATTAGGAAGAGCAGCAATTGTAGCTAAAAATTACGATGTGAGAGATGCTCAAGCCGAAATTATTAAAGAAAAAATATCTGAAGTAATTGGTGTAAGAGCTGTTTATTACTTATTACAAGGAAAATTAAATTTAGGTGTAGATTATGCTTCTGCATTTCACGATTTATCTGAAGGTTTTGGTTTTGTTTATAGCTTACAGTTTACAAGACAACCAAATTCAGACGAGCCATATTTTACTAAAGCAGAAGTAGATGCTTTTATTGCAACCTTAACAGATGGTAATGGTTTCTGGGACATTTCTACCGACGATTTAGATGCTATGGCAACAGAAATAGCCTCTCGTTTTAACTTCACAACAGAGCAAGCTGGAAGTTAATTCACATACATAATTAATATACTTCTTTAAGTTGCTGTTGTATTAATTTACAATAGCAACTTTTAGTATTTTTGTAAAAAAAATAAAAATGAAAAAAATTATTCTAGGAACTATAATTATTGGCTTCATTATAGCTTGTAGTTCTTCTTCATCTGGTGGCAGTGGTGGAACTACCGATAATTACGACAGAAGCGCACTTCTTGTAAATTTAGCCGATAATATCATTATTCCGGCTTTTCAAGATTTAGAAACCGAGCTTTCGGCACTAACAGAAGCTAAAAACAATTTTGTAGCTACACCAAATCAAGCCAATTTAGAGGCTTTAAGAGCATCTTGGTTAACTGCTTACACAGCATGGCAGTATGTTGAAATGTTTAATATTGGTGAAGCAGAAACGGTACTTTATGGTTTCCAAATGAATATTTACCCAACAAATATTGACGATATATCAGCAAATATAAATTCTGGTTCTTACGATTTAACACATCCAAATAACAACGATGCTGTTGGTTTTCCTGCTGTAGATTATATGATATACGGTTTAGCCGATAACGATACCGATATATTAACGTTTTACCAAAGTGAAAACTATACAAGTTATCTTTCAGATTTAATAGATCAAATGAAAAGCTTAACATCAAGTGTTTTAACAAACTGGAATAGTTCTTACCGAAATACTTTTGTAAGCCAAACAGGTAATACAGCAACAAGCTCTTTAAATAAATTTACAAACGATTTTATTTATTATTTTGAAAAAGGATTAAGAGCGAATAAATTTGGAATTCCAGCAGGCGTTTTTTCTACAGATCCTTTACCAGAAACAGTTGAAGCATTATATGCCAAAGCATTTTCAAAAGATTTAGCTTTAGAAGCTTTAAGTGCCGTTGAAGCTGTTTTTTATGGCGATGCCTTTTCAGGAAGTGGTTCTGGTGAAAGTTTTGAAAGCTATTTAATTAGTTTAGATAGAGCCGATTTAGTAACCGAAATTACAACTAAGTTTGAAGATGCCAGAGAAAAAATTGAAGCTTTAGATGATAGTTTTTACGATCAAATAAATACTGATAATACAAAAATGACTGAAGCTTATGATGCGTTACAGTTATTGGTAGTATCTTTTAAAGTTGATATGTTACAAGCCTTCGATATTAGCGTTGATTATCTTGATGCCGATGGCGATTAATTTTTAAAATATTTTAATTAAAGGTTGCTTTAAAGCAACCTTTTTTTGTTAAAACGAACATGAGTTTAAGCTCGTATTTAAATAAAAAAACAAATGCAGCACCATTAGCAGTTTTTAGAATTGCTTTTGGCATCATGATGTGTTTAAGTATTGTTCGTTTTTCGTGTCATGGTTGGATAGAAACCCTTTATTTACAGCCTAAATTTCATTTCTCTTATTATGGTTTTTCTTGGGTTAAACCACTTGGTAATTATACTTATTTACTTTTTATAGTTTGTGGTTTAGCTGCGTTATGCGTTGCTTTTGGGTTAAAATACAGGTTGGCTATTATTACCTTTTTCTTAAGTTTTACTTATATCGAGTTAATGGATAAAACAAGCTACTTAAACCATTATTACTTTATAAGTTTATTAAGTTTTTTAATGATTTTTTTACCGGCGAGTGCATACTTTTCGGTTGATAATTTAATTCGAAAAAAGACTTTTAAAAACGTTCCTAAATGGAGCATAGATAGCATAAAATTACTACTTGGAATCGTCTATTTTTATGCTGGTTTGGCAAAATTAAATTCCGATTGGTTATTAAGAGCTCAACCTCTAAAAATATGGTTGCCTTCAAAATACGATTTACCCATTATAGGCGATACTTTAATGCACCAAACTTGGTTTCATTATACTATGAGTTGGTCGGGTATGTTGTACGATTTATGTATTCCTTTTTTATTGCTTTATCGTAAAACCAGAATATACGCCTTCGTTTTAGTGGTGTTTTTTCATGTGTTTACACGAGTTTTATTTCCAATTGGTATGTTTCCGTTTATCATGATTGTAAGTTCATTAATATTTTTTGAGGCGGACTTTCATCAGAAAATAATAAGTTTTTTAAAACTGATTTTAAATAAGCTCTCATTTAGTTCTAAACGAGTACCTCATTTAAAAATCTACGATTATTACACTATAAACTTTAAAAAAGCAACGCTAACTATTGTTGGGCTGTTTTTTATTCTGCAATTAACAATACCATTTCGTTATTTGCTTTATCCCGGAGAATTATTCTGGACAGAAGAAGGTTACCGTTTTTCGTGGCGCGTTATGCTTATGGAAAAAATGGGAATTGCTACTTTTAAAATAGTTAATGCAGAAACAGGAGCCTTTTTTTATGTTGATAATAGCGATTTTTTAACACCATTCCAAGAAAAGCAAATGAGCTTTCAACCCGATTTTATTTTAGAGTACGCACACTATTTAGGCGATCATTTTACATCTCAAGGGCATAAAAATGTACAAGTGTTTGTAGATAGTTATGTGGCACTTAATGGACGTTTAAGTGCGCCGTTTATTGATAAAACCGTAGATTTGTATGCCCAAAAAGAATCGTTTAAATCAAAATTTTGGATATTACCTTTTAAAGATGACATTAAAGGACTTTAAATTTATAATAGCACTAATTTTTAGTGTGTCTGCTTTCTCTCAACAAGACGTTACCGGTGTGGTAACATTTCAAGAAAAACCTGTAAATGCCGTTAATGTTTACGACAAAGATTCAGGTTTATTAGCCATTACAGATGCTACTGGAACCTTTAAATTTTCAACAGAAAAAATAAATTTAACTTTAGTGTTTTATGCATCAGAATACGAAATAAAAGAAGTTATAATCAACTCCAAACAATCCAATAATTTAAAAATCGAACTATATAGTTTAGCCACCGAACTGTCTGAAGTGGTTGTAAATGCGAATAAACGTAAAGCGTTCGAATTAAAACGTTTAAACGATGTTGAAGAAACTGCTATTTACGCTGGTAAGAAAACCGAAGTGGTTTTAATAGATCAATCTATGGCGAATTTGGCAAGTAATAATGCGCGCCAAATTTATAGTCAAGTAGCGGGCTTAAATATTTACCAAAACGACGATGCTGGTTTGCAATTAAATATTGGTGGTCGTGGCTTAGATCCAAACCGAACGGCTAATTTTAATACCAGACAAAACGGTTACGATATTAGTGCCGATGTTTTAGGTTACCCAGAAAGTTATTACTCGCCACCTGCAGAGGCTTTAAGCGAAATTCAAATTGTTCGTGGTGCGGCTTCGTTGCAATACGGAACACAATTTGGTGGTTTGGTTAATTTTAAGTTTAAAGAACCGAACCCTTCAAAACCATTAGAGTTTATTACAAGAAATACTTTAGGAAGTTTTGGCTTGTTTACAAATTTTACAAGTGTTAGCGGAACACAGAATAAATTCAGTTATTATACTTATGTAAATTATAAAAAAGGTGATGGGTTTAGGCCAAATTCTGAGTTTGAATCTATAAACACTTTTGCTCATTTAGGCTATCAATTTTCCGAAAAAACTAAAATTGAGGGCGAGCTTACTTATTTAAATTATTTAGCAAAACAAGCGGGCGGTTTAACCGATGATATGTTTTACAACGATCCTTATCAAAGTAATCGCGCTAGAAATTGGTTTAAAGTAGATTGGTTACTCTATAATTTAAAATTAGCCCACGAGTTTAATGCCAATACCAATTTTACTTTTAATTTTTTTGGATTGAATGCATCGCGAAAAGCTTTGGGTTTTAGAACAAACCGTGTAAGTCAAGTAGATTCTGGTGAAGAGCGCGATTTAATTGTAGGCGATTTTAATAATTTTGGTTTCGAGTCTAGATTACTAAGTAAGTACACAATTTTAAATAAAAATGCCACCTTTTTAATAGGAACTAAATTTTATAAAGCCAATAATTATCAAAGACAAGGCCCTGGGAGCGATGGTGCTGATGCTGATTTTAATTTTTATAATGATACTTTTCCTAATTACTCAGATCAATCGGAATTTGATTTGCCAAACTTTAATGTTTCTGTATTTGGAGAAAATATTTTTTACGTCACCGATAAGTTTTCGGTAACACCAGGATTTAGATTTGAATATATTAAAACCGAAAGTGAAGGTTTTTACAAACAAATAAATACAGATGCTGCTGGAAATGTAATTTTTGAAGAAGATGTTGCTGATAATAGAAATTTTGAACGCTCGTTTGTTTTATTGGGCATTGGGTTAAGTTACAAACCTAATAGTAGTTTAGAGTTTTACGGAAACGTTTCGCAAAACTACCGTTCGGTTACATTTTCCGATATAAATATTGCTAATCCTGCTTTTTCCATAGATCCAGATATTACAGATGAAGAAGGTTTTACTGCCGATTTAGGTATGCGAGGAAATTACAAAGGTTACGTGTCGTACGATGCAGATTTGTTTAGTTTGTTTTACAACGAAAGAATTGGTTTTGTACAAAAAGAATCTACCGATGGAAGTCTTACAAGCCAACGTGGTAATGTTGGAGATGCTGTTATGTATGGTGTAGAGTCTTTATTCGATTTTAATTTGAAAAAGATTTTTGGTTTGAATAATAATATTCAGCTTAATTATTTTATAAACACTTCAATAATTAATTCGGAGTATACAAGTTCGGAAGAACCGGGAGTAGAAGGTAATAAAGTAGAATTTGTTCCCGATTTAAATTTAAAAACAGGTTTAAATGGTGGTTACAAAAATGTACTGGCGAGTATTCAATATACCTATTTGGGGCAACAGTTTACAGATGCTACAAATGCAACGGCAGGAAGTATTAGTGGTGTTATTGGAGAAATTCCAGCTTACGATATTTTAGACCTGTCGTTGTCGTACAAATACAAAAAATTAAAGCTTGAAACAGGCGTAAATAATGTTTTAGATAATGCCTACTTTACAAGACGTGCAACCGGTTATCCGGGGCCGGGAATTATTCCTTCGGCGCCCAGAAATTGGTATGTTACTTTGCAAATTAAGCTTTAATACATGATATTTTAAGTGAATAAAATGAGTGATCTACTGTGCGATATAAAAATTGCGAGTTAAATTTCTTTAAGAATTTTTTAACATATTGAAATTAAACTTTGTAAGAGAAACGCAGTCTTAAAATAAACCAACCAATCACTAAATTGAAAAAAACACTTATTTTGCTTGCGTTAAGCTTTTCTGTATCGTTGTTTGCGCAAAAGTTTACGCTAGAAGGCTTTGTTAAAGATAAAGATTCACTTATTCTAGAAGCCGCTACGGTCTATTTGCAAAGCATATCCGATAGTATTCCTATTGCTTACGGTATTACCAATAGAGCGGGAAAATTTTCATTACAAGTAAATACGTATGATGAGGCTAAAGCGATTTTTAATATTGCTTACATGGGTTACAAGCCCTATAGTAAAGTTATAAATGCACCAAAAGGAGATGCCTTAAACTTGGGGACACTTGTTTTAGAGGATCAAGCCGAAGCCTTAACAGCAATATCTATAATTGCAAAAGCGCCTCCTGTGGTTATAAAAAAAGATACGATTGAGTATAATGCCGATAGTTTTAAAAGTTTACCCAACGATAAGGCCGAAGATTTGCTAAAAAAACTTCCTGGTGTAGAAATTGATGCTGATGGTTTGATTACTGTAAATGGTGTTGAGGTTGAAGCTATAAACGTTGATGGTATGCCGTTTTTTGGCGAGAAAAATGGAGAAATAGCTTTAAAAAATTTACCCAGTGGCGTTATTAGTAAAGTACAGGTTACCGATTTTAAAACGAATTTGCAAAAGTTTACTGGTGAAGAATCGGATTCTGGTACAAAAGAAATCAATTTTAAAATTAAAAAAGGGAAAAACCGAGCCATGTTTGGCGATGTTAAATTGGGCGCCGGAACAGACGATAAATATCAAGGGAATGCCAATGTTTTTCAAGTACTAGATGGTAAGCAACTTGGGGTTATTGCTGGTACTAATAATATTAATATGTCGCGTGGTTTTAATGCCTTGCCTAACACCGACACAAGTACCGGGTATTTAGAATCGGATTTTGTTGGAGCCAATTTTAGCAAAGGGAAATGGAACGAAACCCGAATAAATTCTAATTATAACTACAGCGCACAAGATCGTGAAACGGAGCAAATGAGTTATAGGGAGAATTTTTTACCAGATTTAAATTATATTACAGAGTCTGAAAACAGAGGTTATAACGAATCGGATAGCCATAAAGCCAGAGCTGATTTGCAGTATATTGTAGATCCTAAAAATAAATGGTCTAAAAACCGAGTTAAAATTTCCAACGAAACTAATTTTAATACATCAAATACAATATCTGGCTCCGAAAACGCAAGCACGTCGTCGTATAGTGATGGAGCGTTGGTTAGCGATTACATATCTCGAAATAGTACAGAAGCTTCAAGTTATAATATTCAGAATAATTTCGATGTTACACCATCTCAAGGTGGCGGTAATTACTTTAATATAGGCGTAAATACTAATTTTAGTAAATCGAATAGCGATGTAAATAGTTATTCTGAAAATGTTTTATACAACAGAAACGACACCATAATTCAGAATCAAGAAAAATACAACGAAAGTAAATCGAGTAACATTAACTTAAATACAATTTTAGTTAAAGAAGTGTTCGATGATTTTAGGGTAATGCCACGTTATTCGGCAACAGTAAATACGAGCTCTACCGAAAATTTCATTTATGATTTTAATGAAGATTCTGAAAGCTATAACGATTTTAATGAAACTTTAAGTACCGATAGTAGGTATGTTACAACAACGCTTCGTCCGTCATTAAAATTAAGATACGATTTAAACGATATTAGATTCGAGATTGAAGGTGCTCATACAACAACTTTTAGAGATTTTAAAGATGAGCTTATTGAAGCGCGAAATTTTAAGCGAAATTTTAAATATGTAACATTTGGCGGGCGTATTCGCTACCGCGATGAAAAAGGTTATAAACGCATTTCTTTAGATTATAATCAGGATGTAAATTTACCATCGGTTAGCCAGTTGCAACCCGTAGAAGATGTTAGTAATATAACCCACATTCGTGTTGGAAATCCCGATTTAGCACCGCAAGTAGATCATAATTTAAGGTTTCGTTATCAAAACAATATCGCCTTTCATAACATAAATGTTTCAGGCGATGCACGAGCCGAATTTACTAAAGACAAAATTATAAATTCAACCATAACCAATTCCGATTTAAATAAGTATACTACCTATACCAATTTAAATGGCGACTATAATTTACGTGGTAATGCTTCGGTTTCAAAATCATATTTCAATAAAAAAATTAATTTTAATTTAAACGGAAGTGTCATGGCAAGTTTCGATAATAGCTTGTCTTTACAAAACGGACTTAAATTTACGGCTCAAACTACAACCATCCGTCCAAGGATTTCGATAAACTGTTTGTATAACGAAATTATAGATCTTAGTACAAGCTACAGTTATTCAACTGTAAAAAGTGTTTACGATACCGATAGTTTTAACGATAACAGCTACTTTATTCAGAATTTACAATTTAACTCCTCAATCTTTTTTATAAAAGACGTTTTGTTTATTACCAATAAAGTGTCATATCGCTACAATAGTCGTGTAGGCGACGAGTACGATGCCGATGCTGTTTTTTGGAATGCTGGTTTAGGGGCAGAACTATGGAAAAATAAAGCCACTGTAACACTTGTAGGTTACGATGTTTTAGGAAAAAATAATGGCTATCGACGCACGGTAACCGATACCTATATACAAGATGTTGAAAACCGAATTTTAGAGCAGTATTTCATGCTTAATTTCACCTATAAATTTGGAAGTTTTGCTGGCCAACGTATGAATTTTGATTCAAATAGTCGCCGTAGAGGACGTCGCGGATAGGTGTATATTTTAAAGTTTTTTGTTTTAATTGATGAGTTTAAGCGATACATTTTAGTGTTGAACTTATAAAAGAGATATTTGTAATTAACTTAACATTAAATTTAGAATCAAATTAAAAAATGATGCTAGAAATTATGTATATTTGCACGCAATTATAACGTAATTGCAACATGAACGCACATCTTAACAAAATAGTAGGAGAAGGACTAACCTACGACGACGTTTTATTAGTTCCAGCTTTCTCCGAAGTTTTACCTCGCGAAGTTAACATACAAACAAAATTTACACGAAACATTACCATTAATGTACCTATTATTTCGGCGGCTATGGATACCGTAACCGAAAGTAAAATGGCTATTGCTATGGCTCAAGAAGGTGGTATTGGTGTGCTTCATAAAAACATGACTATAGAGCAACAAGCGCTAAAAGTACGTCGTGTTAAACGTGCAGAAAGCGGTATGATTTTAGATCCTGTTACTCTACCGTTAACAGCTAAAGTTAGAGATGCTAAGCAAAATATGGCAGAGCATGGTATTGGCGGTATTCCTATTACAGACGATAATGGTATTTTAAAAGGGATTGTTACAAACCGTGATTTACGTTTTGAGCATGATGATGAAAGATTGATTACCGATGTTATGACCAGTGAAAACTTAGTAACTGCAGGTGTTGGTACATCGTTGGTTGATGCTGAAGCAATTCTTCAAAAACATAAAATTGAAAAATTACTTATTGTAGACGATACTTATAAACTTACAGGGTTAATTACTTTTAGAGATATTACTAAATTAACGCTTAAACCTATTGCTAATAAAGATGAATTTGGCCGTTTACGTGTAGCCGCTGCCATTGGTGTAACTGGCGATGCTGTAGAGCGTGCTGAAGCTTTAGTAAATGCAGGTGTTGATGCTGTAGTTATCGATACGGCTCATGGACATACAAAAGGTGTTGTAGGTGTTTTAAAAGCTATAAAAGAAAAATTCCCAACCCTTGAAGTTATTGTAGGGAACATTGCAACGGGTGCTGCTGCTAAATATTTAGTTGAAGCTGGTGCCGATGCTGTAAAAGTAGGTATTGGTCCAGGGTCTATTTGTACAACACGTGTGGTTGCTGGTGTTGGTTTTCCTCAGTTTTCTGCAGTGTTAGAAGTGGCTGCTGCTATAAAAGGTAGCGGTGTTCCAGTAATTGCCGATGGAGGAATTCGTTATACAGGCGATATACCTAAAGCTATTGCAGCTGGAGCCGATTGTGTGATGTTAGGTTCGCTTTTAGCAGGTACTAAAGAATCTCCAGGAGAAACTATTATTTACGAGGGACGTAAGTTTAAGTCTTACCGTGGCATGGGATCGGTTGAAGCAATGAAAGAAGGTAGTAAAGACCGTTATTTCCAAGATGTTGAAGACGATATTAAAAAGTTAGTTCCAGAAGGTATTGTAGGTCGTGTACCGTATAAAGGTGAATTGTTTGAAAGTATTCACCAATTTATTGGAGGGTTACGTGCAGGAATGGGATATTGCGGATCAAAAGATATTGAAACCTTAAAAGAAACAGGACAGTTTGTAAAAATTACAGCTAGTGGTATTAACGAAAGTCATCCGCATGATGTAACCATTACTAAAGAATCTCCTAATTATTCTAGATAAAACTAGGTAATATGTTTATATAAAAAAAGGCTTGAGTTTTTCTCAAGCTTTTTTTATAATTTATAAATATCATGAATTTGAGCAATATTAAAGCCTGCTTTTATAACAGTTTGTGCTTCTTTACTGTTTAAATTAATTACAGGATTGGTATGATTAAAATGAATAAATACAATTTTGTTTTTTTCAGAAAGGGGTAAGTTTTTAAATAAATCTAAGCTTTCTAGAATAAAGGGATGGGGAATTTGAGACATATCGCGGTTATTTAATTCTTTACCACTAAAAAATGTGGCATCAACAAAGGCGTAGTCAACAGTTTTAATTTCTTCAATTATGCTTTTTTCCCATTTACTCCATTTATCAATGTCTGGGATAAATAAAGCGGATTTGTTTTTACCTTTTATTTTGTAGCCAACCGTTTCGGAATACTCGTCTCTGTGTGGTACTAAAAAAGGCGTGACGTTTAGGTTGTTGGTTAAAGTTATTGTTTGCCCATCTTGAATATCTTTTAAAATAATATTTTCAGTTTTAACTAACTGGCTCCAAGGTCCGTTGCTTTCTAAAAATGTTTTCATTTTAGGCATGGCGTAAACAGGAACTTTACTGGCATTCATAGCTTCTTTACCCAAATACATTAAGCCCGTATAATGCCCAATGTGTGCATGTGTTAAAAATATACCATCGGGAATTTCGTTGGTGTTTTTTATCTTTGGATTAACAAGCGCCTTAGTTTGTGTTACAAAATCGGGTGAAGCTTCAAACATATATTTCTTTTCAAATTCATTATCAATTAAACCTAAAGAAACTACCTGTCTGTTTTTATCTGGATTATTAAAAAGTGTTTTGCAGCAATCTTTTTGGCAACCAATTTGTGGAGAACCAGCATCTTGAATGGTTCCAAGAATTATGATAGCTGTTTCGTTTGGGTTTATTTGGATTGTAGAGGTTTTTGTGTTGGATTTCGCGATGTTTTTTTCTTTACATGAAAAAGACATTAGTATTACTAAAAGGAGTGCTATTTGAGTTCGGTTCATTTTATAAACGTTTTATGATTTGCCAAGTTATTAAAATTGAAAACAAGTATGCAATGGGTGTAAATAAAAAAAGCAACTAAATTAATAGTTGCTTTTTTTAACTGTATTACAAAAAGATTTTTTAAGTGAAAACTACTTCAATAGCGAAAGTTACTTCTAAGTCTGTGCTACCACCTGCATTATCAGAAGATCCGTCGTTTGGTTTTGTAGGTTCGTGCTTTAAAACTATAGTTAATGACCCAGTACCAGCATCGCCTGTTGTTAAAGATGTTTCAATTCCAATTGGGTTACCGTCGTCATCTACATCGTCTTTTGTGATTACGATATCTGAAATGGTAGAAGTATAGAAAAATTCGTGCTCGTCACCTTCTTCTTCAACTTCTTCAGTAATGTCTTCAGCAGGATCTTCTGTTTCGTTTAATAATTGAATAGTACCAGTATAGGTTGTGTTTGCTATAAAAGATCCAGAAACAGTAGAGCCACCTCCTAAATCGTCATAAGTAAGGGTTACTGTATTTCCGTTGTCGTCTTCTAAAGTGTAAATAATTGTTGTTATTACTTCTTCTTCGTGCTCATGATCGTCGTGATCGTCGTCGTTAGAACAGCTTACTAAAGCTAAGCTCGAAATAAAAAATAATGCAAGTAATTTTACTGTTTTTAATGAATTTAAGTTTTTCATGATTATTGTGTTAATAATTTAATTTGATTTTAAGGTTAAAATTTCGACCTAATTCATCTGCGAAATATCGAAGCCTATTAAGGTATTCTCTGTACGAGGTATTAAAAAAATTTTCAATATTAAATTCGATTTTTAAATTCCCAGTTTTAAATGCTTTAAAGCTAGCAGAACTATTAAAACCAAATAATGAATAGGTTGAAGGCGGTGTACTAATATCGACATACACGTAGTCGTCAATAGTAGCATTATAGGTGTAAAAATTGTAATCCGGGTAGTTTTCTTTGTGTAATACAGTTTTTTGATTTAAACTAATTGTTAATTGGTTTAAATCTTTATTATAATAGGTAATTTTATTTATAAAATTGCTAGAGGGCATGTGAATAAGCGCTACATCATCGGTTAAATTATCACCTTGTAGTAAGCTAATACTACCATTATAGCTGAATTTTGAACTTATTTTTTTGTCAATATCTACATCTACACCATAAATTCTAGCATCATCTTGTTGGTATTCCCAAACAGGAAAAGTACCTCGAATTGTTGTTTCAATATCGACAGGAACAAGTTGAAGGTAATTTTTAATATAATTAAAATAAGGACTAATACTAAAACCAAAATTTTGATGTTTGCGTTGTAGCGAACCAATAAATTTATGTGCTGTTTCTTTTGTAAAGGTTAGTTTACCAATTTCAATTCTAGCTGTACTATGATGAAGTCCATCGCTAAACAATTCTGATGGGTTTGGCATTCTAGAGGCTAAACCATAATTGAAAAACAGTTCAAAATCGTTTTGATAATGTTTGGTATAACCTAAATTGGCAGAATACGTTTGAAATGTAAATTCTGGGAAGGTTAAAATATCACTATTTTCAGTTGTTCCCGACTCAAATTCTGGGAATAACTGGTCGTAGTTGTTATTTTCCCAATCTTCGATTTCGTACCACTTCGAAGCTTCAATTTTAGAAAAATCGTATCTAAATCCAGCACTTATTTCAGAAAATAAATTTAATTGATGTTCTGCTGTGGCGTAAAATCCTGCATCATATTTGTCGTAATCTGGAATTATTGGGTTTGAGCCAGTTCCAAATACGGCATTATTTTCTTGAAAACGGAGTAAAAAACCAGTGTTAATCTTCCAATTATTAACAGCATCAATTAATAGATTAGGCTGAAACGAGGTTGTAAATAATCGTAAGTCTATTACAGGAATACTAGATCTGTCGCCTCGTCTTGTATCGAACTCTTTTCTTCTATTTATTTGAAAATCGTATTGGGCCGTTAGTTTACCAAGTCCTTTAAAACGTTTATAGGCTTCAACTTTTGCTAAATGATGTAAAACTGTTTGTCTTGGAGTTTCTATTGCATAAGAAAAATCTTCTGTTATGCGTGGTTCTGGACTGTTTATTGCTGAAACCAAATCATTTACATTTCCAATATGTGATGAAGCTAAAATTCCTAATTCTTTATTAACGAAACTGTAGTAGGCATCAAACCCTTGTTCAAAACTATTATAACCAAATGCAAATGAAGCATTTAAGTTTTTTGTTCCAGTATTCGTTAAATAATAATCGGGCGCTTTAAAATCGCCAAATTGCTTATAGTTTGCTTGAATTTTACCATAAAAACCCGATTTGTAAGTTTTAATAAGTTCGCTGTTTACAATGCCACCTAACCCATTAGAGTTAAAAGACAAAGTACTGCTACCAAATAAACTATCTGTGGTCGCATATTTTTTAGGTTTAATTAATATTAAACCACCAATCGCATCGCTTCCATATCTTAAAGATGTGGCGCCTTTTACAACTTCAATGCTATTGGATGCATTTATGTCGATGTTTGGTGCATGCTCGTCTCCCCATTCTTGATCGAATAAACGTACACTGTTATTAATAATTAAAAGACGACTACTGTGTAAGCCATGAATCATGGGTTTTACAATAGTGCTTCCGGAGTTCAATGATGATATCCCGCTTATGGTGTTTAAGGCATCTCCCAACGATTTGTCTGTGAAATCATCTATAGTTTTTTGTTTAAGCGATTGCGATATACTTGTATTCTCTGCTCGAATAGTGGTATTAACAACCACTTCATTAAGCTCATCTAAATGGTGCTCTAACAAAATGGTTTCAAAAGCATTTTCTTTTAATTCAATAGAAATAGTTTGCGTTTCACAGCCTATGTGCGACACTTCTATAGTTATATTTTTATTACAAAGATTTTTTAAAGTAAATTTTCCATTAATGTCACTAACGGCATAATTATTTGTGTTAAGTACTTTAATTGCTGCATTTTCTATTGGGGTGGTGTTATGAAAATCTATAACTTCACCTTTAAGAGTATATTCGCAATTCTGACTTATAACAACCGCATTAATTAGAAAACATATTGCTACAAATATATTTTTCATTTAATAAAATAAACGATTACTAAAATGGTTTAAAGTGTAATTTATTTAATATTAAATGTAAGCCGGTGGCGCTCTTAAAGAAAACGATAGGTGTTGCTGTTTTACTACGAAGTTGTAAGTTTTAAGGGCTATTTTGTTTGAAGCTAAAACTTTTAAAGTAGCAAATGTTTGTGTTGTAAGTGTAAAAAAATGATTTAATTGAAATTTTTGAAATTCACAATTATGATCTATGTTATGAACGTGAGCAGAGGCATCTGATGTACAGCATGAATACTCGTGCTCATGATGCTCGAATATATGATTAACTTTAATTAAAGTAGGCAAAAATAAAGTCGCCGTAATAGTTAAAGTTAAAATTTTAAAAACGATATGTTTTGTTATTGTATTCACTATTCTTTTAAAAACTTGAATCCAAGTCTTCTAAGCATCTTTTTTTCAAAATTCCAGAAAAATTTGTGTTGCCCAAAAATCCAGCCAAAAAATACAAGCAGGAATTGATAAACAACGAAAAGCAAAAGTATACGAATTACCCAATAAAAAAAAGGATTTAACGTTTCTGTTGTAATATTTAAGAAACTTAAAATGGGTTTACCAATGTAGGACGCAGTAGAACCTGTAATGGCAAATACAATAAAAATAACAGCAATTTGCCAATTACTTGTAATGCCCCAGCGTTCTTTTAACTTTTTCAATTTTCTAATTTTCAACAAAAATAAGTAAAAGCTTTTAAATTCTAGGTGTGAAGCTTCCTAACCTTTGGTTGTATTTTAACTGAAAATAAATAAAATAATTATAAAGCTTATAATTTACTTCGTAACCATAATCTATATTAGGTTGGTAATCAATTTGTAATTCGTATAAGTTTGGACTAAACCTGCTTGGTTGTAATACGCGGCTATTCCATTCGATAACATATTGATAATTGCGCGATTCCATAAATTGTTGTGAATAATAGCCTTCTGGTCTAGCGGTGCTAGCTAACCAATAGTTGTAACCAGGTTCGATAATTATTATTTCGTATTCTACTTTATCACTCGAAATCTTAACAGTATCGTTATCTTTTATGTTTTGTAAGCGTTTGCTTTTAGAAGAAATAGGTCTTTTTTGGGTGTTGCAGTTAAAAATAAATGCGCTACATAGAATAATTAATAAAACTAAATTTCTCATGATAAATTTTAATCTAAAAGGATAAGAGTTATAGCTTAAATTAATTGTTTTATTGTTATTTACCAAAAAAGCGTTAAGGAAAATGCTTAACGCTTTTTTAATTCATTTTATTTCCGTTATAAATTATTTGCCAAAAAGACCGCCTAATAAACCTCCAAGTCCACCTTTTTTATTACTTCCGCCAAGTACCATACCAGCAACATCATCAACAACACTACCATCTCCATCGGCATCCAGAATAGATTCCAAAAAGCTTTGTTCTTGTCCTGCAGAATTTCCACCAATTAAGCCACCTAATAAATCGGTAATACCACCAGCATTACTAACGTTATTTTGTTGCGTTTGTTTACCTAAAACTCCCATTAAAATTGGAGCGGCAACTTTTAATATTTGCGCTACAGAACCAGCATCCATTCCAGATTTTGCTCCCAAAGTGTTAGTTACGGCTTGTTGTTTTCCTCCTAAAACGTGTCCTAAAATTTTACTTCCATCGTTTAAAACGTTATCGTCAACACCACTATTAAATAAACCACCAAGATTATCTAAAATACTACCATCGTGTTTACTACTTAAAGCATTCATTAATCCTGCAGCACCTTCTGGTGTAGAAGCGTTACGTTTCATAGCTTGCATTAAAACAGGTAGAGCCATAGTTAATACACTTTGTGTTTTTTCTTGCGGTTGATTAGTTTGTCCAGCAACACCACTAATCAAGGTTTTTCCTAAGTCGCTGTTTAATAAATCTAAAATTCCAGACATGTTAATTTATTTTAATTGTTTTAATAAAATTGGATATTCAATGTACAAAAAAAGTCCTAACCTTTTATAGTTAGGACTCAAATTATATGTTTAGGTCACATTTTATAGTTTCTTATCCAAGAATACTTATAATTTGAGATGCTAATTCTGTACCAATTCTATCTTGCGCTTCGTTTGTCGCTGCACCTGTATGAGGTGTTAATGACAACGCAGGATTCATTAATAATTGCATTTCTGGTTTAGGTTCTTTTTCAAAAACATCTAAAGCTGCTCTGGCAACTTTACCATTTTCAATAGCTTTTACTAAAGCCACTTCGTTTAAAACACCACCACGAGCTGCATTGGCTATTATAACACCATCTTTCATCATATTGAATTCAGCTTCATCAATTACATAATCTTTTTGAGCTGGCACGTGTAAGGTTAAAAAGTCGGCTTGTTTTAATACATCTTCTTTAGAAATAGTTTTAATTTCGAAGTTTACTTTTTGACCGTCGAAAAATTCTAATTCTAAATTAGCTTCTTCCATAAATGGATCAAAAGCTACTACTTTCATTCCAGCACCTAGGGCTACTTTTGCCGTAGCTTGACCAATACGACCAAATCCTAGAACACCTAATGTTTTTCCTTTTAACTCGGTACCTTTAGCATAAGCTTTTTTTAATCCTTTAAAGTTACTGTCGCCTTCTAAAGGCATTTCGCGGTTAGCGTTATGTAAAAAACGTGCTAAACCATAAAGGTGACCAAAAACTAATTCGGCAACCGAGTGCGATGAAGCGGCAGGTGTATTAATTACGCTTAAGCCTTTTTCACGAGCGTATTCTACATCAATATTATCCATACCAACACCACCACGACCAATAATTTTTAGGTTTGGGCAGGCATCAATTAAATCTTTTCTTACTGTAGTTGCACTTCTTACTAATAACACAGAAATGTCATTTTCGTTTATGTAATTAATTAATTGTTCTTGAGCTACAGTTGTGGTAGATACTTCGTATCCGGCTTTTTCTAAGGCGTCAATTCCGCTTTGTGAAACACCGTCGTTTGCTAATACTTTCATTTTTTTGTTTTATTTTTTCATTTCCGTGAAAACGGAAATCTTATATAATTATTTAGTTTGGTTAGATTTCCAATTTCTTGGAAATTTAAACGTTATAAAATTATGCTTTACGTTCTAATTCGCTCATAACTTCAACTACAACTTTTACGCTATCTAAAGGTAATGCGTTATACATTGAAGCTCTATAACCACCTACACTTCTGTGTCCGTTAAGTCCATTAATACCAGCTTCTTTTAACATGGTTTCAAAGGTTTCTTTAAGGTTTTCGTTTTCAAGTGTAAAGGTAGCATTCATGTTCGAGCGATCTGCTTTAGATGCAAATCCTTTAAATAAAGGGTTTAAATCAATTTCAGAATACATTAAACGTGCTTTCTTTTCATTTTCTTTTTCTATAGCAGCTATGCCTCCTAAACCTTTTAACCATTCTAAGGTTAGCATTGAAGTGTAAACAGCAAAAACAGGAGGAGTATTAAACATACTGCCTTTATCTATATGGGTTTTATAATCCATCATAGAAGGGATTTTTCGAGATACTTTACCTAAAACATCTTCTTTAACTACAACAAGCGTTGTGCCTGCTGGTCCCATGTTTTTTTGCGCTCCTGCGTAAATAATATCGAATTTCGAAAAATTTAAAGAACGAGAAAAAATATCACTACTCATATCGCACACCATTGGTATTGGCGAGTTTGGGAATTCTTTCATTTGAGTACCAAAAATAGTATTGTTAGAGGTACAGTGAAAATAATCGTAATCTTCAGGAATTTCGTAGCCTTTTGGAATGTAATTATAATTAGCATCTTTTGACGATGCTACCTCATAAATATCGTCATAAATTTGAGCTTCCTTAATAGCTTTTGCTGCCCAAGTACCAGAATTTAAATATCCAGCTCTTTTTTCTAATAAGTTTAAAGCTACCATTAAAAATTGTGTGCTTGCACCACCTTGTAAAAATAAAGCCTTGTAACCTTTGCCTTCTAGTCCTAAAAGTTCTAAGGCTAGTGCTCTAGCGTTTTCCATAATGTCTACAAACGCTTTGCTTCTATGTGAAATTTCAATTAAAGATAATCCGCTATTATCTAAGTCTAATACAGCTTGCGATGCTTTTTGTAAAACTTCTTGAGGTAAAATACATGGTCCTGCGCTAAAATTGTGTTTTTTCATCTGTTTGGTTTTTGTCTTATTTCTTATTTCAGATGCCATCTTAAATAAAGAAATTACTGCTTTAAAACTTAATTTAAAGTAAGTAATTTTAGCTATAATAAGATTTCATTTTTGTGAAAAAAATTAAGGTGTAAAGTTGGTGATAAATTGAGTATTTTATGTTAAAAATTCAATAATTTTTTTACGGAATTGCTAATAAAAATTCAACAGAATCGATACTATCCGCATAATCGTTTAGATTAGGCATTTGAGTATGCCCGAAGGCAATTTCATCATTACTAAAATTGCGCGCAACAATGCACTGAATTTGCTCTTTTTCAGAATTTAGCTTTTCTTTTAAAACTCCAACGTTTTCGTAATATTCATAAAACAACGTAGCAATTGGTGATGCATAACTTTCATCTTCTTTTATCATAAAAAATCCGTTTTCCAGCATGTCAAATTCGCTCATTAAATACACTGCTTTATTATAGTCGTAATTATTCGCATATTTAGCATGTTCAATAATGTTGTGCCAATGGTAAATACCCTCAAAAAAGACGTTAAAATTATAGCCTTTGGGCACATACATTTTCGATACATTACGACACCCTAGGCCATAATATCTAAAAATATCTTCAGCTAAATTTTTTAAATCGTCAATAGTTTCGTTACCAGTTAAAACAGCAACCGAGTTCCTGTTTTTTCTAATTATAGATGGTTTATTTTTAAAATAATATTCAAAGTAACGAGCCGTATTATTGCTTCCTGTAGCAATTACAGCATCAAAATTTTCTAATTTTTCTTCTGTAAATTGTATTTTGCCCTTAAAACTAGGTTCGGCATATTCTAAATATTTAGCTAAATAGGGTAGTAGTTGTTTATCGTTACTCGATTGTTTTACTAAAACATTATGTCCAGTAATTAAAACACTTAAAAAGTCGTGAAACCCAACTAAAGGAATATTTCCTGCCATAATTATAGCAACAGTTTTTGGTGGAATGTTGCCTAATTTATACGGTTTTAACCATGTTTTTAAGTTTGTTGTAGTAAGTGCATTTGCCCAATTATTTATAGAAAAAATTAAGTTTTCTGTTGTAAACCAACCATTATGTTCTTGGGCAAGTTTTAATTGGTGTTTAAAGCCATCGAAAAATAAATCGTTATTTTTAATATTATTTTCCTTTTTTATTGTTTCGTTTGAAAATTGTTTTAAAAACAACCCTAAATTCACAAAAGCATTAATTCTCTGTTCTAATTGCATTCTAATTTGGTTATGAATGGTTTTGGCTTTATTTTTGCAACTGCAAATTTAAGGAAACTATAATGAGTTCTTGAATTTTAAAAACAAAAATTACTATGGCAATTATAATAACAGACGAATGTATAAATTGCGGTGCTTGCGAACCAGAGTGCCCAAATACAGCAATATATGAGGGTGCCGACGACTGGCGCTATAAAGATGGAACAAGTTTAGAAGGTTCTGTTGTTTTACCTAACGGAAAAGAGGTGGACGCAGATGAGCCGCAAGAACCTATAAGTGATGATTTATATTACATTGTTCCAGATAAATGTACAGAATGTAAAGGATTTCACGACGAGCCACAATGTGCTGCAGTTTGCCCTGTAGATTGTTGTGTGCCGAATGAAGACGTTGAAGAAACTGAGGAGGAATTATTAGCAAAACAACGCTTCATGCATCCAGAAGGATAATTTTTAAATATTATTATACAATTATAAAAAATCCTGAGTTTTTAACCTCACGATTTTTTTTGTTCTTAAATTGCTCCTTTAAATAATTAAAATACAAGTGAAAAAGGCCTTTTTATTAATTAATGGCGAACCGCCTAAAACCTTTCCAGATTTAAGTGAATATGATGTGGTTTGTGCCACCGATGGCGGTTATAAACATTTATTAGCGCATAAAATTACACCACATTTTATTAGTGGCGATTTCGATTCGTTAAATAATTTGCCTCAAGATATTGAAGTAATACATACTCCAGATCAAGATTTTACAGATTTTGATAAGGTTTTAAAAATTTTAAAAGAAAGAGGCTTTACTCATATTGATGTTTATGGCGCTAGCGGACAAGAACAAGATCATTTTCTTGGAAATTTAAGTACAGCTGTACAATGGAATAATGATTTTAATTTGATGTTTTTTGATAATTACGGTTACTATTTTTTAGCCGATAAGTATAAAAAAATTAACAACTGCAAAAATAAAATAGTGTCTTTAGTTCCTGTTTTTGAGGTTGATGGTGTTACCACAAAAGGCTTAATGTATCCTTTAAATAATGAGTCTTTAATTTTTGGAAAGCGCATAGGAACGCGCAATATAGCCATTGAAGATTCGGTTGAAATTATGCACGAAAGCGGACATTTGTTTGTTTTTATTAATGATAGATGATGAATATGAAAGGTGAAAAAAACTTAGAAGAACTTATAAAACATATGAAGCCTAGATTAAATAACGGCGAGTATGTTTTTGTAAGCTTACCTAATATTGATAATATTAAAAGGGAAGATACACTTTTTGAATTTAAAGAAACTGAAGGTATTACCATTGTGCTAGAAAAAAGTAAAGCAGATGCTTTAAAGTTGAAATACCATTTTGTAGCTTCTTGGATTACTTTGCAGGTTCATTCTGCGCTTGAAGCTGTTGGTTTAACTGCTAAATTTTCGGTAGAATTAGCACAACATAATATAAGCTGTAATGTGGTTGCTGGTTATTTTCATGACCATATTTTTGTAGATAAAACAGATGGTTTACGCGCAGTGAAAGTTTTAGAGCAATTGGCAGATAG
>NZ_JTDW01000015.1 GCF_000943565.1 Neotamlana sedimentorum | reverse complement strand
GACCCAATTGGGTCTTTTTTTTATTTATAAAATGAGTTCTCTTAAAATGTAAAACTAAGTTTAGCATAGTAATAAGCACCACCAAATCCCATTTGTACAGAATCCCAATATCCACCAGCTTCAGTCCAATCGTCTTGTTGGTCTGGATAAATATTAAATAAATTGTTTGCACCAACATTTATTTTAGTGCTCTCGCATAATTCGAAACCTAAATTTAAATCGGTTACAATTTTAGAAGAGTACGTGTCTGTAGCTGCTGCAACTTGGTCTGCAAGTGTGCCGTAATCTGCTGTGTCTTCATACATTTGCCAATCAAGTAATTCAACTTCGCTAAAACGTGTAAACGAAAGCGCAGCATCAAACCAATCTTTATCGTAGTTTAAGTTTAAGCTTATTTTGCTATCTGGAGCAGAAGCTAATAAAAAGGCTTTGTCACGTTCTCCAAAAAAGGTTTGTTCGTCTAAATCTCCATTTAAAACATCATCAATTTCCATATTGTTAAAATTGGCAAGTAATGTAGCTCCTAATCGGCTACCATTACCTAAAGTTTCTTTGTAAGATAAAATAACATCTAAACCAGTTGTGCTTGTATTAACACCGTTTGTAAAAAATTGTGCCGAACCAACATTATCAATATCTGTAGCTTCAAAATAACCAGTTAAAACAATACGATCTTTTACTTTAATATAGTAACCATCTAAAGTAGCTGTAAATTTACCAAAAGAAGCGGTGAAACCTAAAGCAGCGTTTAGGGCTTTTTCTTCGTATAAATCTTCAATTCCAAACGATTGTGTAACAGGACTATCGTTTGCTGCTAATAAAACTTCTTCTGTACCACTACTAGATACGTTAGTAAATTTTAAGTTATAATAAATTTGAGCTAAAGATGGTGCTCTAAAACCAGAACTAACAGAACCTCTAATATTTATGTTATCTGAAGCTTTTAAACGCATCGCTAATTTTCCGTTTAAAGTGCTACCAAAATCACTGTAGTTTTCAAAACGAGCGGCACCGCTTAAAAGAAAGCTTTCTGTAATATCGAATTCAGCATCAGCGTAAAGCGATAAGTTACTTCTGTTTTCATTAACTTCATTGTCTGGGCTATAACCTGGGAATCCTTGAGAACCTCCAGGGCGTAATTCGCCAGAATTAGTATCATAATATGTAAAATCTGCTGGATCGGTATTTCCTGTTACAGGTTCTCCATTTATGTCGTAAGTAGCATAAGAACCTTCTTCACCTGCAAAAATGGTGAAGTTTTCTGTTCTAAACTCTGCACCAAATGCTAAGTTCATTCCAGATAAAACATTGTCGTAATATTTAGAAAGATCTAAGTTTAAAGTATTTTGGCTTAAACTATGCCCTCCGGCATCAAAACTAGTTGGCGAACTATCTTCTAACGAGGCGTTTAAAGTGCCTTCGATATAATAATGGAAATTGTTTTTTCCAAAGGTGTTACTAAAATCTAAATTCCAGCCACTTGCCATTTCGGTTCTTATACCTGCAGAAACAGAATTATCTAAAATTACCGACGTAATTCTAGGTGTAAAACCATCAGGATAAATAGATTCTACAACACGTGCACCACCGTTTCTTGTAAAAGCGTAAGCATCAGTGTCTCTGTAGTTTCTTCCTCCAAAGGCATAAAATTCGGTGTTGTCTGATAATGGAATGGCAACGTTTCCGAAGAAATTAAAGCCATCAATAGCAGCTTCTCCAAATCCTTTTCTAAAGTCAAAAGCAGGACGTAAGGTTTTATTTTTACTTAAATATTCTGTTGTGAAATTGGCATAACCTTCGTCACCAATTTTAAAGCCATAATTGGCAGCAATTTTTACAGAACCACCATCAAAATTTTTATCGTCTCCAATGGCATTTCCGTCTTTTTCGGTATCTAATCGATAACCATCTGTGTTCCAAGAACCGTATTCGCCAAAGTCGCTAGTGTCAACATCTGGGTTGTTGTTGTATGCGCCATACGAAATGCTACCTGTAAATTCTTCAACATTATCTTTTAAAACAATATTAATTACACCAGCAATCGCATCCGATCCATATTGTGCCGCAGCACCATCTCTTAAAATTTCAATTCGTTTAATAGATGCAGAAGGAATGGCATTTAAATCGGTACCGGTGTTACCACGACCACGCGTACCAAAAAGGTTAATTAAAGACGATTGGTGTCTTCTTTTACCGTTAATTAAAACTAAAGTTTGATCTGGTCCTAAACCTCTAAGCGATGCTGGATCTACGTGATCTGCACCATCCGATCCAGATTGTTTGTTGGCATTAAACGATGGTGCTGCGTATTGCAGCAATTCGTTAATTTCAACTTTACCAATTTGGGTGTTTACTTCGCTTACGTCTATAACATCAATGGCAACTGCAGTGTCTACAGCGGTTCGTTTAGGACTACGTGAACCTACTAAAACTATTTCGTCTAAACTTACACCTTCTTCAAGTGTTACATTAATTGTGGACTGATTGTTAACTTGCACTGTAATGGTATTATAACCCACAAAACTAAAGGTTAGAGAAGATGTGCCACTAACTGTTATGGAGTAATTTCCATCAAAATCTGTGGCAGTGCCGTTTGTGGTGCCAGTTTCGCTAATGTTTACACCAGGTAGAGGGGTTCCTGAAGCATCTTTTACAGTTCCGCTAACAGTTTGTTGTGCAAAAGTTAGGCATACTGAAAAAAAGAATAAATAAAAATGGATTGTTTTCATATGAGTATTTTATAGTTAGGTAAGCTAATTTATAGTAAAACACCTAAAAAAACTAAGAAAAACATTAAAAAGGTTGTTGATAATTCTGTAAACATGAGTTTTTGTTAAAAAATTGTCAGCATCTTCAATTTTAAAAAAAATGTAAAAAAACAAACAAGATAGTATATATTTGCACTCGCAAAATACAGTTATTATGAAAGCAGGAATTGTAGGATTACCAAATGTTGGAAAATCAACGTTATTTAATTGTTTATCTAACGCGAAAGCGCAAAGTGCAAACTTTCCTTTTTGTACCATTGAGCCTAATATTGGTGTTGTTAATGTACCAGACCCTAGATTAGAGAAATTAGAAGAATTGGTAAGTCCAGAACGAGTAATACCTGCTACTGTAGAAATTGTAGATATTGCTGGTTTAGTAAAAGGGGCAAGTAAAGGTGAAGGTTTAGGAAATCAATTTTTAGCAAATATTCGTGAAACAGATGCTATTTTGCATGTTTTACGTTGTTTTGACAACGATAATATTGTACATGTTGATGGTAGTGTAGACCCAATTCGAGATAAAGAAACCATTGATATGGAACTTCAATTAAAAGATCTAGAAACCGTTGATAAAAAACTAGATAAAGTAAAACGTGCTGCAAAAACAGGTAATAAAGAAGCTCAAAAAGAAGAAGCTATTTTATTAAGTATTAAAACCGGTTTAGAAGAAGGAAAATCTGTTAGAGCTTTAGAGTTTAGTGAAGAAGATTATATAGATTTTGTAAAGCCAGCACAATTAATTACAGATAAACCAGTATTATACGTTTGTAATGTAGATGAAGGTGCTGCTGTTTTAGGAAACGATTATGTAGAAAAAGTAAAAGAGACAGTTAAGGACGAAAATGCTGAAGTTTTAGTACTTGCAGTTGGTACAGAAGCCGATATTAACGAGCTTGAAGATTATGAAGAGCGCCAAATGTTTTTACAAGACATAGGCTTAGAAGAACCAGGATCGGCAAAATTAATTAGAGGTGCTTATAAACTTTTAAATCAGCAAACATATTTTACAGCTGGAGTTAAAGAAGTACGGGCGTGGACTGTAAATGTTGGTGCAACCGCACCCCAAGCAGCGGGAGTAATTCATACCGATTTTGAAAAAGGTTTTATTCGAGCAGAAGTTATTGCATATAACGATTATGTAGAGCATGGTAGCGAAGCAAAGGTAAAAGAAGCTGGAAAAATGCGCGTTGAAGGTAAAAATTATATTGTTAAAGACGGCGATGTAATGCATTTCTTATTCAATGTGTAAATAAACTATTTAATTATTTCAATATAAACAAAAATTTGAATTTTGAATTTTTGATTTATTTTGAGTTTAATTTGAATAGAATGCATTTTTTTAGATAAAAACAGGGGTGAACTAAGAATCATGTAAAATTTTAAAGTGTTTAACTTTATGTGGTTGAAAATCAGTTGTCCTTTGTTATATTTGAGCTGCTTTATTAAAATCCACAAAATTATTTGCATTTTAAAGATTATAAAAATAATCTCATTTTGTTATGCCTTGTATTGAAGTAAAAACCGAAATTGATGCCGATATTGAAAAATGTTTTGATTTGGCAAGAGATGTAACCTTTTATCAGAGCACATTAAAAAATCCAACAGAAATGGCCATTGGAGGGAAAGTATCTGGTTTGGTTCAGAAAGGGGATTTTACTCTTTGGGAAACTAGGCATCTTTATATCCATCAACATCTAACTTTAAAAGTTACCGAGTTTGAATCCCCTGTTTTATTCGTAGACGAAATGATAGAAGGTAGTTTTAAGTCATATAAACATCAACATATTTTTAAGGAATTACAGAATAAAACGCTTATGATAGACAGGTTTTATTTTGAATCACCTTACGGTGTAATAGGGAAATTGTATGATACTTTTATTTTAAAAAAACATATAAAAAACTTGTTGGTTTTTAGAAATGCAGCCTTAAAAGAAAAAGCGGAAGCTTTATAGTTTTCAATAATGTATGTTTTATAGATGATGAATAATAACCATCATTGTAGTCAGAAACTAAATTAGGGTATTGTTATTTGTAGTGCTGTTTTTTTGTTTAAACACCAATTATTTGGAGATAATAGTTAATGTTCTAATTTTGGTTTACGCTTAAGTTTCCTATCTCATAAATTCCCTATAGTTCCTAAACTTTGAATAATTTGTATTTCATTTAGTAAATACATCCTGTTAGAAGATTTGTTTAGATTAATATCATCTTTTGAAAAAAAAATATGATTGTTACTAATATACTGGTAGTTGTTATTTCTTAAAAATAATAAGGGAAGGGCACAATAGCTGGTTGCTAAAATTAAAGTAAAGTTTATAATAAATTATGTTGTTAATCTCAATAAATTTGACCATCCAACATGTATAAAAATTTAATCGATAATTGATAATTGAGTTATTGTGATTTAGGTTCTTAACAATTAGAGCTTAGTTTTGTTAATTATTTTGTGAGTTGCTGGTTTTATTTTTTAAAGCGAAATATTATATTAGCAAGCAATCTCACAAAACTCACCCTTTTTTATGGCAGACCAAACCAAATATACCGAAGAGAATATTCGTTCGTTAGACTGGAAAGAGCATATTCGTATGCGACCGGGAATGTATATTGGCAAATTGGGTGATGGTAGTTCGCCAGACGATGGTATTTATATTCTTTTAAAAGAAGTTTTAGATAACTCTATTGATGAGTTTGTAATGGGCGCTGGTAAAACCATCGAAATTTCAATACAAACTAACAAAGTTACAGTTAGAGATTATGGTAGAGGTATTCCTTTAGGAAAAGTGGTTGATGTAGTTTCAAAAATGAATACAGGTGGTAAGTACGATTCTAAAGCCTTTAAAAAATCTGTAGGTTTAAATGGTGTTGGTACAAAAGCTGTAAACGCATTATCTACCTATTTTAGAGTAGAATCTAATCGAGATAGTAAATCCGCTTCTGCAGAGTTTGAAAAAGGAGAGCTTACAAATAAAGAAGATTTAATTGAAACATCGCGTCGTAAAGGAACAAAAGTATCTTTTATTCCTGATGAAAGTATCTTTAAAAACTATAAATTTAGAAATGAGTACATAGTAAAAATGTTAAAAAACTATGTCTATCTAAATCCAGGTTTAACTATAGTTTTTAATGGTGAAAAGTATTTCAGTGAAAACGGACTTAAAGATTTATTAGCCGAAAAAATTAACGAATCAGATTTACTTTATCCTATAATTCATTTAAGAGGCGATGATATTGAAATTGCACTTACACACAGTAAAACTCAGTATAGCGAAGAGTATAATAGTTTTGTAAACGGCCAAAACACAACACAAGGAGGAACTCATTTAAATGCTTTTCGAGAAGCTATTGTTAAAACGGTAAGAGAATTTTACGGCAAAAATTATGATGCTTCCGATGTTCGTAAATCTATTGTAAGTGCCATAGCCATTAAAGTTATGGAGCCTGTTTTTGAAAGTCAAACAAAAACTAAGTTAGGCTCTACAGATATGGGAGGAAATTATCCAACAGTTAGAACCTATGTAAACGACTTTGTTAAAACAAAACTAGATAATTACCTTCACAAAAATCAAGAAACAGCCGAAAAGCTTCAGCGAAAAATTTTACAAGCCGAACGTGAACGAAAAGAGCTTTCGGGAATTAGAAAATTAGCAAAAGATCGTGCTAAAAAAGCAAGTCTACATAACAAAAAATTACGCGATTGTCGAGTACATTTTGGCGATACAAAAAACGAACGCAATCTAGAAACAACCTTATTTATAACCGAGGGAGATTCTGCTTCTGGTAGTATAACCAAATCACGCGATGTTAATACGCAGGCAGTATTTAGTTTAAAGGGAAAGCCTTTAAATTGTTATGGTCTTACCAAAAAAATAGTATATGAAAATGAAGAGTTTAATTTATTACAAGCCGCATTAAACATAGAAGAATCTTTAGAAGATTTGCGTTATAACAATGTTGTAATTGCTACCGATGCCGATGTAGATGGTATGCATATTAGGTTACTTCTAATTACATTTTTTCTTCAGTTTTTTCCAGAAGTTATAAAAGAAGGCCACTTGTATATATTACAAACACCTTTATTTAGGGTAAGAAATAAAAAGGAGACTATTTATTGTTATTCAGATGAGGAGCGAGTAGCCGCAATAAATAAGTTAAAGCCAAAACCGGAAATAACACGATTTAAAGGATTAGGTGAAATTTCGCCCGATGAATTTAAACATTTTATAGGCGACGATATTCGATTAGACCCTGTAATGCTAGACGATGGCATGTCTATTGAAGATTTATTATCATTCTACATGGGTAAAAATACCCCAACCCGCCAAGAGTTTATTATAGAAAATCTAAAAGTAGAGTTAGATTTAATAGAAGAAGAGAAAGCCTCATAATATATGATAGACGAACAAAACGACGAACTAGCCAACCAAGAAAACCAAGAACCAAACGAAACCATAACCCGAGTTACGGGTATGTATAAAGATTGGTTTTTAGATTATGCATCCTATGTAATTCTAGAACGCGCAGTACCTGCTATTGAGGATGGGTTTAAACCTGTACAGCGCCGTATTATGCATAGTATGAAAGATTTAGATGATGGACGCTATAACAAAGTAGCAAATATTGTTGGGCATACCATGCAATATCACCCGCATGGTGATGCTAGTATTGCAGATGCTATGGTGCAAATTGGTCAGAAAGATTTATTAATAGATACCCAAGGAAACTGGGGAAACATTTTAACAGGAGATAGTGCTGCTGCTTCGCGTTATATTGAAGCCAGATTATCCAAATTTGCACTCGATGTGGTTTACAACCCTAAAATTACCGAGTGGCAATCTAGTTACGACGGACGTAGAAAAGAGCCGGTAAACCTTCCGGTAATGTTTCCATTATTATTAGCTCAAGGTGGTGAGGGTATAGCGGTTGGTTTATCAACTAAAATATTACCACATAATTTTATCGAACTTATCGATGCTTCAATTAAGCATTTAAATGGGAAACGATTTACGTTAGTTCCAGATTTTCCAACAGCAGGAATTGCAGATTTTTCAAATTATAACGACGGTTTAAGAGGTGGAAAAGTGCGTGTGCGTGCTAAAATTTCTCAGCGCGATAAAAATACTTTAATAATTACCGAAATTCCTTTTGGTACAACAACTTCATCGTTAATCGATTCAATATTAAAGGCCAACGATAAAGGGAAAATAAAAATTAAAAAAATTGAAGATAATACGGCTGCTGAGGTTGAGATTTTAGTGCATTTACCTTCTGGATTATCACCAGATAAAACAATAGATGCTCTTTATGCCTTTACTAGCTGCGAAAGTTCAATTTCACCATTAGGTTGTGTAATTGAAGATAATAAACCACTATTTATTGGAGTTTCTGAAATGCTTCGTAGAAGTACCGATAATACAGTGCAACTTTTAAAACAAGAGTTAGAAATTAAGCTTGGTGAGTTTGAAGAGCAATGGCATTTTGCATCGCTTGAGCGTATTTTTATTGAAAATAGAATTTACCGAGATATTGAGGAAGAAGAAACATGGGAAGGCGTAATTAAAGCCATCGATAAAGGTTTACAACCACACATAAAACATTTAAAACGTGCGGTTACCGAAGAAGATATTGTGCGCTTAACCGAAATTAGGATTAAACGAATTTCTAAATTCGATATTGATAAAGCACAACAAAAAATTGATGCCCTTGAAGAACAAATTGCAGAGGTAAAACATCATTTAGCTAATTTAATAGATTATGCAATAGCTTATTTTACAAGACTTAAAAAAGATTATGGAAAAGGACGGGAGCGTAAAACAGAAATTCGCACTTTTGCTGATGTTGATGCTACAAAAGTTGTTATACGAAATACAAAACTTTATGTAAATCGAGCAGAAGGTTTTATAGGAACCTCATTACGGCGTGATGAATATGTTGGCGATTGTAGTGATATTGATGATATTATTGTGTTTACCAAAGCAGGAAAAATGATGGTAACAAAGGTTGATACAAAAACCTTCGTAGGGAAAGATATTATACATGTAGCAGTATTTAAAAAGAAAGATAAACGCACTATTTATAATATGGTTTACCGCGACGGAAAAAGTGGGCCTTCATACATTAAACGTTTTGCAGTTACTGCTGTAACTAGAGATAGAGAATACGATTTAACTAACGGCAATAAAGGATCTACACTATTATATTTTTCGGCAAACCCTAATGGAGAAGCCGAGGTTATTACAGTGATGCTAAGACAAGCAGGAAGTATTAAGAAATTAAAATGGGATATTGACTTTGCCGATGTTTTAATAAAAGGTCGTGCTTCTAAGGGAAATTTGGTAACCAAATATTCTATTAAACGTGTTGAGCTTAAAGAAAAGGGTGTTTCTACCTTAAAGCCTCGAAAAATTTGGTTCGATGAAACCGTTCGTCGCATTAACGTCGATGGCAGAGGCGATTTAATAGGTGAATTTAGAGGTGAAGATAAACTGCTTATTATCAGTCAATCAGGGCTTGTTAAAACCGTAACGCCCGAAGTGACTATGCACTTCGATGACGATATGATTGTATTAGAAAAATGGGAGCCTAAAAAGCCAATTTCGGCTATTTATTACCACGGAGAAAAAGAATTGTATTACGTAAAACGATTTGTAGTTGAGCAAGAAGGCAAGGAAGAAACTTTTATTTCCGATCATCCAAAATCGCAATTAGAAATTGTTTCTACCGATTGGAAACCTATGGCAGAGGTTGTTTTTGCAAAAGAACGTGGAAAAGATCGTAAAGAAAATTTAGAAATAAATTTAGAAGAATTTATAGCCATTAAAGGTATTTCGGCCTTAGGAAATCAGCTTACTAGAGATAAGGTGAATCAAATTAATTTGTTAGATCCGCTTCCTTACCAAGTAGAAGATGAATTAGAAGATAATATAGAAACCACTGATTCTTCTGATGAGAATAAAGATGATGAAGGTGACGATCAGCCTACGCTGTTTTAAACAAAAAAATGAAAAAGAAAATATCTATTTTAATAGCGTTATTATTAGTTGCAAGCATGGGTTTTTCCCAAACAACTCGCGAAACTAATAGCTTCGATTATGGTACAATTAACGATAATGTTTACAAAAATACATTCTTTAATTTTAAAATAGATATTCCTGAAGGTTGGTTTGTACAATCTAAAGAACAAACAGACATGTTGGTTGAAGCAGGAAAAGACCTTGTTACAGGTGATAATGAAAATTTAAAAGCAGTTATAAAAGCTTCAGAAATTAACTCTGCGTATTTACTTACTGTCTTTAAGCATGAACTTGGTTCTGCTGTAAGTTATAATCCTAGTTTTATGGTTATAGCCGAAAACTTAAAATTGGCACCAGGAGTAAAGCTAGGAAGCGATTATTTATTTCATACGCGAAACTTATTAAAGCAATCTCAAATAAAGTACAGTCATATGGATGACGTATTTTTAGAAGTTATGATGGGTAATCGTGAATTTCATGAAATGGATGTAGATTTAAACCACATGGGCTTAGTCATTAAGCAAAGTTATTATTCTACAATTTTAAATGGTTTTGCACTTAGCATTGTAATATCTTATGTAAGTGAAACTGAAAAAACGGAATTGCTTAATACTTTAAAGACCTTAAAGTTTACAGATTAAGGTCAGTTTTTCTTAAAAATAACGACTAAGCTTAGGGTATAATATTTAACTACAAACTCCATTTTTACGTTCTAAAAATGGTTCAAACTATAAAATTATGGTAAAAAGTAAAGTAGCATATTCTGTTTTAGAGCTTGCCATAGTGTCAGAAAAACAGACGTTTAAAGACACATTTAATAATACAATAGCTTTAGCAAAAGCTGCTGAAAACTTTGGGTATAAACGATTTTGGTTAGCAGAACATCACAACTCTGCAGCTATTGGTAGTAATGCCACTTCGGTTTTAATTGGGCATGTTGCCGAAAAAACAAAAACTATAAAAGTAGGTTCTGGTGGTATTATGTTGCCTAATCATTCTCCTTTAATTGTTGCAGAACAATTTGGAACCTTGGGTACTTTGTATCCTAATAGAATTGACTTAGGTTTAGGAAGAGCTCCGGGAACAGACCAAACTACAGCAGCAGCTATTCGGTCTGACTTTTTTAATGCGGCACAATCATTTCCATCAGAAGTTGAAAAAATTCAAAACTATTTTTCTGTAGATAATCAAAATGAAAAAGTAAGAGCAGTAATAGCCGAAGGTGTTAATGTACCGCTGTATATTCTTGGTTCAAGTACAGATAGTGCTTATTTAGCTGCAAAAAAAGGATTGCCTTATGCTTTTGCTAGTCATTTTGCACCAACACATTTAGCTCATGCGTTTAAAATTTATCACGAAAATTTTCAGCCTTCAGAAAGTTTAAGTCAACCTTATACACTTGCGGGTGTTAATATAGTAGTTGCAGATACTGATGCTGAAGCAGAACAAATTTCTACTTCATTATATCGTATGATTGTTAATTTTTTAAGCGGAAAAAGGAGTTATTTACAACCGCCAACAGAAATGACATCAGATTTAAAAGCATTAACAAATCACCCATCGGTGCAGCAAATGCTTAAATATACATTTATAGGCAGTAAAGAAACAGTAAAGGCTAAAATTTTAGACTTTATTAAAGCAACGCAGGTTAATGAAATTATAGCGGTTACCAATATTTATGGGTTAGAAAACCGAATAAAATCCTATCAATTATTTGCAGAAATAATGCAAGAGATAAATGCTAATAAATCTGCTTTAGTATAGTTACATTAAGGTTGTTATGTGTAAGCGTTTTTATTTTATACGCAGCAACCAAACTTTCTCGAAACCAGTTTCTTTTTGTTTGTTAAATGTGCGTTGTATAGCTGTTTCTTTTTCTTCAAGGTTATACCTGTCAATATAAATGTAATTGAATTTTTCTTCGCCTTTTTTACGCCCTGTTCTAGCGTAAATGCCTTTTTGCTTTAAGCGCTCAATTTCTTTATTAGCATTTAATTCATCAACAAAACTTCCTAAAATTACATAATAACCTGGTTTAAGATTACCGTTTATAACGTCTGGTGGAGTTTCTTCACTCATAACAGGAATCTCATTAACTACAACTTCTGTTGCAATTTCAGGAGTTGGTTCAATTGTTTCTGTTTTAATTATAATTTCAGGTTCTTCAATAGGTGTTGTTTCAACTATTTCTTGTTTCGGCTCTTTTTTGCGTTTAGGACGACCAAGTTTTTCACGATTACGTTTTACATTGGCCAACCATTCTGGTATTTCTTGTTCTTTAGGTGTTAAATCTACTGATAAACCAACGGAATGTACTTGATTAAAATTTTGAGCGCCAATGGCATTTTCAAAAGAATAACTTATTCTAAAATATTTAAAAAGGCGCGCACTAATGGCAGCATTAATAGAGTAATCGTTTTTATACGATAAGGCCATTTCATAATTTCCTTTAAAATTTAAATTGGCAACACCTTCAATTATATTTAACTCGTTGTATGCATGGTATTTTGCGCTAGGTGTTATTCTAAAATTATCGGAAACTCGAATTCTATAAGATAAATAACCAGAATAGCCGTTGCTGCTTGTTAGTGGCGTGGTAGGTGCTAAAGATAAATAGTTTTGAATAGGATATGTAGTTAAAAATCCTCCAATTTTTAAATTGAAATTGGTATAGTGTAGCCCCAGTTTATATACCGATTTAAAATTGTTGTCTTTAGCAGAAAGTTTTTCGTTTAGGCGCTCCAATCCAACTGAAGCTCCAATATTTAAGGTGTGAAATTCACTTCCTAGATTAAACTTAAAACGCGTATTTAAAAATAGTTGAATGTAACGATAAGATTGATAGCTATGATTACTATAATCTAACCCGAATGCAAAATTATCGAAAGGCGCTAATTGTGCATTTAAATACTGTGAGGTATTCGTGTCTGACGCTTGAATAATACCAGTCATGTTATAGCGCCCGTTGGCAGCTAAATATGATGGATCGTCTAAATACGGATTAATTGCGTTTTGGTTTGGGAAAACAATACGCTGCGCAACCAAATTTTGAATAGATAAAACTACTAATATTAGGGTAATTGCTTTTTTCATGATGTTTGGGGTAAGGTCTAAAAAACAATGTTTATTCGCGCTAAAATACAAAACTGAATGAAATACAAGTTAAAATGCGTAGATAATCCGATTAAAAGCGCGTTTAATAGTGTTTTCTAGTGGTTTTAAAGTTTAAAAACTCAATAAACAACGAAAAAGCAATTGCAAAATATAAATAACCTTTAGGAATAGCTCCAACCTCGTTAGCAAATAGTTTGGTATGAGATAAGTGAGCGGCTTCTGTAATTAGCATAAAGCCAATTAAAATTAAAAAAGCTAAACCAAGTAGTTGTATACTAGGATGAGTGTCAATGAATTTACGAATTGGGTTTGCAAAACCAATCATTATGGCTATTGAAATTACAACCGCAATTATCATGAGCACTAAAGTGTAATTATGGTTTGGATGTAAACCGTTTGTCATACCAACCGCAGTAAGTATAGAATCGATTGAAAATATAAAGTCGATAATTAAAATTTGCGTTATGGCTTGCTTAAGGCTTTGCATTTTCTTGCCTTTAAGATTCTGTTCGCTGTGGTTGGGGTGTTCAACTTTTTCATGAATTTCGCTCGTACTTTTATATATTAAAAAAATACCACCAACAAAAAGTATTACAGCTTGCCAACTTATACCAGCATGAAACCACGTTAGGTTAACGGTGTAAAAAGGTTCTTTTAAACCTACTAAAAAACTAACAAAAAACAATAAAATAATACGTTGTGCCATGGCTAAAAGTAAACCAATATTTGTGGCTTTACTTCGCTGGTTTTCTGGTAATTTGTTTGCTGCAATAGATATGAATACAATATTATCAATCCCTAAAATAATTTCTAAAAAAGTTAAGGTTAGTAACGCCATTATAGCGTCTGTTGTAAGTAAAAAATCTATCACAATAAAAAAGGTGTTTATATCAAATCTAATGAAAAATTAGATACAAAAAATAAAGCTTCAAAACATTTATGTATATGTTTTGAAGCTTCTATTTATAAATTCAATATTGTTGTTTAAAAGTTTTCGTAATCTTTATCGGTTAAAGTATTCATAAAGGCTATTATAGCATCAATTTCGTTGTCGTCTAAATCTAAAGGAGTTGGAGGTAAGGTTTGATACGGCACATCTAGACCTAAACCTTGTCCGCCACCTAGGTTGTAAAACTCAAGAACCTGTTCTAACGTTTCAAATGCCCCGTTGTGCATGTAAGGAGCTGTAAGTGCAATGTTTCTAACGGTTGATGTTTTAAAATAACCGCGACGTTCTTCAACTTCATAGGGGTGATATAATCCTGGGTCATCATCTAAAACAGGATTTTTAAAATCTGATGTTTTGGTTAATCCAAGGTGTTCAAATTCGGTTTCTGCAAATTTTGGAGGTACAGTACCATAAAAAGTAGGCGGGAAATGGCAGGTTGCACAAGCGGCTTTTCCCATAAACAAATTAAAACCTAATACCTCTTTTTTAGTTAAAGTGTTTTCTAAATCTTGCATATTTCTATCGAATTTAGAATTAAATGGTGTTAAGCTTCTAATGTAGGAGGCAATGGCATTTCTAATGTTTCTATTAGTAATTTTACCTTTGTAAATAGAATCGAATTGTTGCTTGTATTCTGGTTTAGCTTTAATGTTTTCCTCTAAGGTTTTTAAATCTATATGAAATTCATTTTTATTATTTGTAACGCCTACAATTTGGCCTTCTAAACCATCACCACGACCATCATAAAAAAAGCTTCTTTGGTATACCGCATAAGGAAGTGTTGGTGTGTTTCGCAGTAGTGGTTGGCCGTTCGCTCCTAAGGCAATTTTATTACCATCGGTAAATGATTTTTCTTTTATATGGCATGTAGCACAGCTAATGGTTCCGGATCCAGAAAGTGAAGTATCGTTGAATAACGCTTCACCAAGAGCTATACTTTTTTCTGTGATTTTTGGAGAGTGAGGTGGCGAAAACATCTTTTTATTGAAGAAGGTTTCAGAAAATACATTAGTACTTTTTGGGTTTAAAGCTCGAGAGGTACTTAGTTCTATATTCCAAGTATTAGCAGTTTGGTTAATTAGTTCTAGTTGCTTGTTTGTGTGTTTTTTTATGAAACTATACCGATCAAAACTATCAAAATTACCTTGGTTAAGTGTTTTAATAGTAAGCTCTATTTCATCTAACCAAGCTTTGTAAATTGTTTCGTTTAAAGTGTTTTTGTAAATTGAAAGCACATGTTTTATAGACTCGTAATTATAAATGGCTTCTGTAAGTGAATTTGCCAGTACTGGCGAATCGAAACCTGTTATGCCTTTTAAGGCTACATTAACTATGGCATCTCTCATCATTTTTAAATGATGTCTGTCGCGTTGTTTTAAAATACCATGGTTTTTAACAATGTAAGGTATGCGCAGTTGTAAGTAGTTATAAACACGAAAAAGTTCTTTATTTTCAATAGTATCTTCGCCAAATAAGTATTCTTCAAGAACTTGATAGCTTTTAGGTTTAATTTTTTTAATGTCGGTATGATCGTCTATTTCAATTTTAAGCAAATTAGGAGCATTCATCGATTGGTAATTTTCATAATCGTATGCAATTAAAAGTGGTTCAGCTCTCTTATACCATTTTCTACTTAGTAAAAGATTGTTTTGGTTTTCTTTTAAAGATTTTAGTGTATCTATTTTTTTTATGTAAAACGCAGCGCTATCTAAAGTTTGAAAATAATATTGCTTAATGTCGTCATTAAACATAGAATCACTTGTTGTAGATATTGTTTTTTCTGGAAGTGTTTCCGTTTTTTTACAAGAATAATTAATTAAAATTAACGGAAGTATTAGCCATAAAGCTTTAAAAATTTTCATTTTTAAGATAGTTAAATTTTATGCAAAAAGGCTCCTAGTAAATAGGAACCTTTTTTTGATTGTTTGAAATTGTTTGTATTATCTAGGAAGTCCTGTAATTTTAAATAAAGCAGAACCTTCTTTAGCAGCATAAGCCTCGTCTATTGCAGTTGGATCGTAAAAAGCATGTCCGTCTGCTCTTGTTGAGTTATCTGGGTTATTATCAGCGTTCCAACCATGTACTTGAGCGCCTCCAATAAAAGTAGATTCTGTAGCTCCAATAATATCGGTAACATCAATTAAACCTGTTATTTCCCACATGCTAGTTGTGTTTCCAATATTTAATCCAGCGGCTGTAGTTTGGTCGCACTCCATAACTTCTGTAAAAGTACCAGCGGCTATATCGTATTGCCATAATTTTGCGTATCCAACAATGTCAGCATTTAAAGAAGCATAACCGTTAGGATCTTCTTGAATGTAAGCATAATTTTCTGTAACTAAAATGTTGTCAGGAGAGTGCATACCATCTCCAATTCCACCTTCTTTATCACCATCTACAATTACAGTTAATTTAGCATCGCCTGTTGGGTCGTTTTCATTTAACTCTAATTTGTAAACTCTACCAAAAGAAGTTCCTCTGTTTGCTAAATCTGGGTTATCGCTACGAATTCTTCCTGTAGCATTAAAAAATACATTTCTGTTGTTTGCAGCCGATCCTTTTTGCCAATCGATATCTTCAATTCTTTGGAAACCGATAGCTGAAGCATCAATAGCTTCTTGGTTTAATTCTGCTAAAGTACGCTCGGTTACTTCAACCCATTCTACGTCGTATTCTGTACCTTCGGCCATACCCATTTCGAATAATTGACCACCTTCACCAATACCAGTTTCAACAGGGTTTTTTCCTCTTAAAACATAAAGGCTACCAGTTTGTAAATCTCCAAGTCCGCCAACGTACATTGCAAAATGTGCTTGAGGGTACGTGTTGTTACTATCGTCATCACCCATAAAAACAACAGTTTGTCCTGGGTAAGCATTTTTACCAATAGCAACGGCGTTTTCTGTTGCCCATTCACCTAAAGCAGGTAATCTTTCGGCTTCAACGCGATCTTCAGCGGAACGGAAAGGATTAATTTTATAAACACCTTTAGCGTTACCGCCCCATTCTCCACCAGAAAGGAATAATGGACCAAAACCGTGCTCTTCCATAGTAATAGAAGAACCAGAACACATAGCTGTAAAAGCAGTTGCAGTGGCATTAACAATGTAATCGCCTTCTAAAGGTTGTAAATCTGAGTTTAAACGAATTCTAGCAATAGAGTAATCTACTTCTAGGTTGTTAATTAATGCGTAAGTGCCATCTTCGTAAGGGTAAAGAGCAGCACCATCCATATATGCTCCATAAACAAATGTAGAATCCGATGGTAAAATATCAGCAGATGTCATTATCATATTTAATTCTGCTGTTGAAGCAAAAGCTCCTTTTAATGCAAATAATGAGTTAGGTGTAACAGAGCTTGTAAGAGGTTCTAATTCTGTAGCTGTTAGGTCTTCACCATCTTCACCGTCTTCGCCATCTTCACCGTCTTTTCCGTCAACGCCATCGATTCCGTTTTTTCCGTCTTCAACATCACAGCTAACTAATGTAGCAGTAGATGTAAGTACAAATAATAATAAAAAGATTTGTAGTAATTTTTTCATGAGTTTTAATTAAAGTTTTAGTGTTAAATTGTGTTGTAAAACTATTATTAAAACCACCTTGCCTTGTTAATTAAATAATGTCGTTAGATTAATTTTATGTAAGTGTAACATTATTAAAGTTAACTAAGTTTTAATATCTAAAATTGTTCTAAATAACTGTAGTATGTTGTTTGTTAGTTGTTTATGTTTATTAACTTATTTTTTAGAATCTAAAAACTTGAATAGCCGTATATTTACAGATTCTTATAATTAAGTATGCAAAAACAAAGTATTTCTTTTAAGGAAACAGGTTATTTCTCGGAGTTAATTTGTGATTATTTAGATGAAAATGAGCTGTTAAAATCGTTTTATAACCGATTCCCAAATATTGATGCGTTTAAGTTTCAAATGGAAGAGAAAACAGCTTCTTTTAAACTGAAAAACCGTAATGTTTTAGTTGAAAATATACAAAAGCAATATAAAAATTTAGAAGCATCTGCAGTTACTTTAGCGAACATAGAAAGTTTATTGCAGCCTAATACCTTTACCATAACTACAGGACATCAATTAAACCTATTTACAGGGCCGTTGTATTTTTTATTTAAAATTATATCTACTATAAATCTTACAAAACAATTAAAAACGGCATATCCTGAGCATAATTTTGTGCCAGTATATTGGATGGCTACCGAAGATCATGATTTCGATGAAATAAACTATTTTAATTTTAAAGGGAAAAAAGTCGTTTGGAATAAAGACGCAAGTGGTGCTGTTGGAGCGCTGTCGACTATTGGTTTAGAGGCTGTTTTTAATGTGATTTCTAGTGAGTTTGGCACTAGCAAGCATGCCGAATATTTAAAAAAGCTTTTTAAGTCGGCGTATTTAGAACATGAAAATTTAGCTGAAGCAACACAGTATTTGGTAAACGAACTGTTTAAAGATTATGGTTTAGTAATTATTGATGCTAACCAAAGAGAACTAAAACACGTTTTTGCACCATATATAAAAGAGGAATTGTTAAATAACTCGGCGTTTAAAACAGTAAGTAAAACTAATGAAGCCTTATTAAAGACCTCAAGTTCTTATAAAATACAGGTAAATCCTCGTGAAATAAATCTTTTTTATTTAGATGAGAATTTAAGAGAGCGCATTGTTTTTGAAGATGAAGTTTATAAAGTTTTAAATACGACCATTACTTTTAGTGAGAGCGAGATACTAAAACACCTCGAAGAGGTTCCGGAGCGTTTTTCGCCAAACGTTATTATGCGTCCGCTTTATCAAGAAGTTATTTTACCAAATTTATGCTATATAGGTGGCGGTGGTGAGTTGGCTTATTGGTTTCAATTAAAAGATTTTTTCAACGATGTAAAGGTGCCGTTCCCGATTTTATTATTGCGAAATTCGGCATTGTTGCAAAACGAAAACCAGTTTAAAAAACTTAAAAATTTAAATGTGTCATTAAAACACTTGTTTTTAAATAAACACGCTTTTATAAATAAACGTGTTCGAGATATTTCGAATATAAATATTGATTTTTCGAATCAAAAAGAACATTTAAAAAAACAATTTAAAGAACTATATACACTAGCCGAACAAACAGATAAATCGTTTTTAGGTGCAGTAAAGGCACAAGAGGTTAAGCAGGTTAAGGGGTTAGAAGTATTAGAAAAACGATTGCTTAAAGCACAAAAGCGAAAACTAAAAGACGATATAGAAAGAGCGACAATTATAAAAGATGAATTATTCCCAAACCAAAGTTTACAAGAGCGTCATATTAATTTCTCTCAAATGTATTTAGAGTTTGGAGATGGTTTAATTAAAAGCCTGTTTTCTATTTTAAATCCATTAGAATCGACCTTTTTTGTTCTTTGTGTTTAAGTTTAATTTTGAATAATAATAAATTAAGCCATTGTATTTATGAATTTTTCTGATTTTAGTTAATTTAAAATAGTAATGTGTTAATATAGAGCAGTGAATTTTATTAATTTCTATGTTTATTGATCTAAAAACAAAATGAAAACATCCTCCCTAAATTTAATAGTTTTAACTATATTTATTTTGATGTATGCTCAAATACATTCTCAGGCAAAAAGAATTTTAATTTATCATGAAACTGAAGGTTTTAGACATGCATCTATAGATGACGGTATTAAAATGTTTGAAGATTTAGGTAATGAAAACAATATATGGGCTACAGATGTATCTCAAAATTCAAATGTTTTTAATACATCAAATCTTAGTCAGTACGATGCTGTTGTCTTTTTAAGTGTTAACGGTAATGACATATTATCAAACACAGAAAAAACTGCCTTAGAGAATTTTATTGCTTCTGGCAATGGTTTTGTTGGAATTCATGCCAGCTCCGATGCATTTAACGATAACTCATGGCCGTTTTATACGGAACTTCTTGGGGCTATTGTTCAAGAGGACCCTTATCACACGTCTAGTAATTATACAGCCGATGTAGAAGTGGTGTCTGATAATTCTATTATAGATTTTTTAGGAAATGTTGGGACTGATTGGGAACACACCGATGAGTTTTACTATTGGGAAGGCGGTTACTTAAGTTCAGATAATACTGTTTTATTAAAAGTTGAATCTACAGGCAGCAATAGCTATGATGCCGAACGACCAATTACTTGGTTTAAAGAATCTATAACCTATGATGACGATAATAACTCAGGAACACCAGACGTAACTTTATCTGGAATTCGTTCATTTTATACAGGATTAGGGCATCATGAAGATGATTATTTAAGTAATTCCGATTTTAGAACACTATTAAAAAATGCAACACTTTGGGCAATTGGAGATCAAACTTTAAATAAAGAAAATTTAAGTTCAGCTTCTTTAAAGCTGGTAAATAACCCAGTAAAAGATAAAATAGAGATTAGCTTAAATAATACAGGCGCCAATTATGAAATTGATATTTATGATGTTTCAGGTAAGCAATTAATTAGTGAAACGGTAACTAAAACTGCTATCATTAACAATAAGTTATCTTTAGATATATCTCACTTAAAAACTGGAATGTATTTTGTAGTTGCTAGTTCAGTTAATCAATCAAAAACGTTTAAAGTTTTTAAAAATTAATTTTAGAATTTTTAGAAGTTAAATCAAATAATATAAAGAGCACCTTAATTTGTTTAAGGTGTTTTTTTATGAATTATGGTAAAGGGTGTTGGTTTTCTTTTCAAATACGTATTTTTGGCGAAAAATAAATCATGCATAAAATTGATATAGATTTGGTTGAAATGACTCTTGATGTTATGAAATATACCATCGATAGAATTTCGGCAACAAATAGTAAAATAGGGAAACCCAAAAAAGAATCTGAACTTAAGGCATTAGTTGGAGAAACTGTGACACATGAAGGCATTGGTGGAGAGCAAGCCTTTAAATTATGGAAAAATCACTTAATGAAAGCCAATGTTCCTGCCGATCATCCAAGGCATTTAGCATTTGTGCCAGCGTCACCAACTCGAGCAGCTGTAATGTTCGACTTAGTTACATCGGCATCAAGTATTCATGGTGCATATTGGATGGAAGGTGCTGGAGGTATTTTTTGTGAAAACGAAGCGATGCGTTGGATGGTGAGTTTAACAGGTTTACCCGAAGGTGCTTTTGGTGTGTTTACCAGTGGCGGCACTGCCGCAAATTTATCAGCAATTGTTACTGCAAGGGAATATTGGCGTAGAGATGATACTTATAAGCGTGAAAAAGGCTTAATTATTACCTCAATTGGTGCGCATTCTTCAATTAAAGCGATGGCTAAAGTAGCCGATGTAGATATTCTTTTAGTAGATTCTGAAGAAAAATTAATGGGTAACGACCTCCGTAAAACTATAGATAGTTTAAATTTTCATCAACGTAAACGCTTGTTTGCAGTGGTAGCGACTGGAGGCACAACAAATGCAGGGATAATAGACGATTTAGACGGTATTGCTCAAGTTTGCGAAACCGAAAATCTATGGTTTCATGTTGATGCTGCCTATGGCGGTGGGGCATTAATTGCTGATTCTGTTCGTCATTTATTTAATGGTATTGAGCGAGCGGATAGTATAACTATCGATCCGCATAAATGGATGTTTTCTCCTTACGATTGTGGTGCTGTAATTTATAAGAATCCAGAATTGGCTAAGGAAGCACATTCTCAAGAAGGCTCATATTTAGATATTTTTAAAGATGATGGTGCTCATGGCTTTAATCCAACCGATTATCAAATTCAACTTACACGTCGTGTACGAGGGTTACCTTTATGGTTTTCGTTAGCGACTCACGGAACTAATAAATATAAAGAAGCTGTAGAACGCGGCTTAGAGTTGGCACAACTTGCCGGTAAGTTAATAGCGAATGAGCCACATGTCGAGTTGGTTAGAGAGCCTAGTTTATCTTGTGTATTATACAGAAGAATAGGATGGAATCCTGAAGATTATACACATTGGACTTATGAAAACCATAAATCTGGTTTTGCCTTAGTTACTCCAACTAAATGGAAATCTGGAAATGAATATGAAACAGTTTCACGTTTCTGTTTTATAAATCCAGATACAACAGAAAAAGATATACAAATGATTTTGGATTCTATGAAGTAAGGTGGGCTTTTTATAGTTTATAGCTTGTTGACAATTAAATAAAAAAATTATCACATGGAATTCTTCATTAAAAAAATCAATTATTATTTTTGCGCATGCAACACGACAAGGTACTTATTTTAGACTTCGGATCGCAATACACACAGCTTATTGCGCGCAGAGTTAGAGAGCTTAACATCTATTCCGAAATACATCCATTTAACAAAATCCCAACCAATTTAAGCGAGTATAAAGCGGTTATTCTTTCTGGGAGTCCAAACTCGGTAAGAGGCGATAAAGCATTGCACCCAGAATTAAGCGAGCTGCGTACAAAAAAACCAATGTTAGCAGTATGCTACGGTGCGCAATATTTAGCGCATTTTTCGGGTGGCGAAGTAGCACCATCTAATACAAGAGAGTATGGGCGTGCTAATTTATCTTATATAAAAAACGACGACGAATTTTTTATTGGTATAAATGAAGGCAGCCAAGTTTGGATGAGCCATAGCGATACTATTAAAAAACTTCCAACTAATGGTGTGTTATTAGCCAGCACAAGCGATGTTGAAAATGCCGCTTATAAAATTGAAGGCGAAACTACTTATGCTATTCAATTTCATCCAGAAGTTTATCATTCTACCGATGGAAAGCAACTTTTAGAAAACTTTTTAGTAAAAATAGCAGGTTTAAACCAAGATTGGACACCACAATCGTTTGTGGAAGAAACGGTTGAAGCTATACAAGAAAAAGTTGGAAACGATAAAGTTGTTTTAGGCTTATCGGGTGGTGTAGATTCTACCATTGCTGCTGTTTTATTAAACAAAGCTATTGGGGATAATTTGTACTGTATTTTTGTAAATAACGGTTTATTGCGTAAAAACGAATTTGAAAGCGTTTTAAAACAATACGAAGGCATGGGATTAAACGTTAAAGGTGTTGATGCCTCAGAACGTTTTTTAACAGCTTTAAAAGGAATTGAAGATCCAGAAAAAAAGCGTAAGGCCATTGGTAATGCGTTTATTGAGGTTTTCGATGATGAAGCACACCAAATTACTGATGTAAAATGGTTAGCTCAAGGTACTATTTACCCCGATGTTATTGAAAGTGTTTCGGCAACTGGTGGGCCATCGGCAACTATAAAGAGTCATCATAATGTTGGTGGTTTACCCGATTTTATGAAACTTAAAATTGTTGAGCCTTTACGTGCTATTTTTAAAGATGAAGTACGCCGTGTAGGAGCAAGCTTAGGTGTTAGTCCAGAATTATTAGGTAGGCATCCGTTTCCTGGTCCTGGTTTAGGAATTCGTATTTTAGGCGATATTACGGCCGAAAAAGTACGCATGTTACAAGAAGTTGATGCTATTTTTATTGAGGGGTTAAAAGCTTGGGGACTTTACGATAAGGTTTGGCAAGCTGGCGCCATGTTACTTCCTGTAAATAGTGTTGGTGTAATGGGCGATGAACGTACATACGAAAAATGTGTGGCGCTTCGTGCTGTTGAAAGCACTGACGGAATGACTGCCGATTGGGTAAATTTACCTTACGAATTTTTACAAAAAACAAGTAACGAAATAATAAATAAAGTAAAAGGCGTTAATAGAGTAGTGTACGATATAAGTTCGAAACCACCAGCAACTATTGAGTGGGAATAAACTTAAATTTAATCTATTACTTAGCACATAAGCCCGCGTTAGGGATAGTAATGGAAAGCCCACAGCGATCCCGAATTTATCGGGGCGCGAGGACTTGTAATGAATACCCGACGCCGTTTGCGACAAAAATCGAAAACAGGGTAACGCCCAATTAATTTTTGGCATGTTATGTGTTATAATTTTATAGGTTTTTAATCTGTTTACTTAAAAACTTACGTATATAATTTGGTTTATTACCTTTAACAAACTTACAGCTTACACAGTAAAATGAAGAAATTTTTAATAGCATTAATTTTAATAGGTTGGTTTAGTACTGCTAACGCCCAGAACTTTAGTACACACCGCGTTAAAGAGGGCGAAACCGTTGAGGCTTTGGCTAAACAATATTTTGTTACTACTGCCGATATTTATAGTTTAAACCCCGATGCTAAAAAAGGCTTACAGGCTAATACTATTTTAATTATTCCTATTTCGAAGGCCGAAAAGCCTAAGGTTACTATTGTAAAGGAACTGCAAGGTTTTAAAGACCATAAGGCTAAGCGTAAAGAAACCTTGTATGGCTTAGCTAAACAATATGGCGTTACCGAAGAAGATATTAAAAAGCACAATACGTTTTTATACGCAAACCCTTTAAAAAAAGGCGATAAAATAAAAATTCCTGTGTTTAGAGTTACCGAAGTTGTCGAGGAAGTTCCGGAAACTGCAGAGTATACGGTTTTGCCAAAAGAGGGCAAATGGCGTATTGCATATAAATTTGGAATTTCAGTTAAGGAATTAGAGGATTTAAACCCAGAAATGGGCGAGGTTTTAAAGGACGGACAAGTTATTAATGTGCCAAATGTTAAGAAGGCAGAACAGCAAGTAATTGACGAAAAGTACAGCTATTATAAAGTTCTGCCTAAGGAAGGGTTTTATCGTTTAAAATTGAAATTAGGTTTAGAACAAGCTCAGTTGGAAGGATTAAATCCGGGGTTAGCAGAAAGCGGATTAAAAGAAGGTATGATTTTAAAAATACCATTTTCAAACGCGGTTGAAACCTTAACATCTTCGGGGTTACAGGCTATTAATCTTATTGATAGTATTAGCGATTTTAGCACCAAACATATTGCGGTAATGTTGCCTTTTAGGTTGCATAGAGTGGATTTCGACTCGGTTGTTGATACAAAACGCAGCATAAAATCAGATAGATATTTAAGTGCTTCTTTAGATTTTTATTCGGGTGTTTTAATGGCTTTAGATTCTTTAAAAACACTTGGAGTTTCGGTAAAGGTTGATGTTTACGATACTAAAGGACAAGTAAGTGAAGTAACTAAAATATTAAACGAAAATAGTTTTGATACTGTTGATGCTGTTATTGGTCCGCTTACAACAGCACCATTCGATAAGGTTGCGTCGCAGTTAAATAAAATGTCGGTGCCAGTGGTGTCGCCTATTGGCTCAAACTTAAAGCTTCATGGTAATGTGTTTCAGTCGAAACCTTCAGACGAGTTGTTAAAGTCGAAAATAATTAACTACGTTAAAAAAGATTCGTTAGCAAAAAATGTTGTTATTATTTCCGATAGTAAAACGGCCGATGTGGCTTTAGAATTGAAACGTGAATTTAACGCAGCAAAACCTGTTACTTCTAGAAAAGATAAGAAAACGGGTAAAGATGAATTTTTTGTAATAAAAGATGATATCCAAGCTGTACTAAAGCCTGGTAGAAATATTGTGTTTTTAGAAACATCGAACGAAGGTTTTGCATCGAATGTATCTAGTATTTTGGCCTCGTTAAATAATAAAGTTTTGGCCGAAGGCGCTAAACCAACCGAAATTATTTTAACTACAACTAACGAGAATGCTGCTTTTGAAGGCGACCAAATAAACAACACCCATTTATCTAGTTTACAATTCTTGTTTGCAACAAGCTCTAAAGAATCTAGTTTTAACGATACCAGTAATTTTACTAAAAAATACGATAAGGTTTATAACATAACCCCTAATAAACGTGCTGTAAAAGGTTTCGATTTAACTATGGATGTTGTGTTGCGTTTAGTGACTTCTGAAAATTTATTTATTTCGGCAAAAAACACTTTGTTAACCGAGTATGTAGAAAATAAATTCTCTTACAAGCACAAGCTTTACGGTGGTTATTATAACGATAGTGTGTATTTAGTGAAATACGATAACTTATCGGTTGTTGAGGTTGAGCAATAATACTTATTAAATAGGCGTTTTTAGTTTTTAACACTTAAAAGCGTGTATAGATTACTATTTATTTGTGTACTTTTTCTTTTTAACCTGCAAGATGCCTCAGTTAAATCCTGGCAAGCTAATTATAAGTTAACTTGGAATGATTTTAAAGGGAAACCAGAAACGAACACTGGTGCCGTTGCAATTACTGCATCTGGAATTACATTTGGGTTTTCTATAACCGAAACAGACAGCCATAAGGTTGTTGATTTTACAACCGAAGTTCATGCGCATTTTTACCCCGAAAAGTCTTGGTATTTACCAAACAAGGCAACTAAACATGTGCTTGGACACGAGCAACTCCATTTTGATATAACGGAATTATTTGCTCGAAAATTTAGGCAGCGTATTAGTAAAATTAAAACTGCTAATAGTGTAAAACGAGAGCTAAAAACATTGCATAATACTATAAATAGAGAATTGGCCGCTTTTCAAAATAAATACGATACAGAAACCGATTTTTCAAGAAATTTTGAAGCTCAATTACAATGGAAAATGTACATTGAAGCCGAATTAAGTGCATTGGAAGAATTTGCGATAAATGAGTAGTTTGGTTAGAAGATAGAATCAAGAATTAAGAATCAAGATACTAGAAACAGCCAGCAAAAAACAAACAACAAGCAACAACCAACAACAAATAACCAACATGTTCCCTAATAAAGATTTTTTAATAAAACTGGCGCATACTAAAATGCCATTTGGTAAATATGAAGGACGCTATTTAATAGATTTACCCGAATATTATGTGGTTTGGTATCATAGTAAAGGATTCCCAAAAGGGCAATTGGGTGATATGCTAAGGCAAGTTTACGAGCTTAAAGTAAATGGATTAGAAGATATTGTAAGGAATATAAAACGACAGTTTCCTAAGCAGTAAAAGTTTGGGTTTGTTTTACTTTAATATGATTACATCTAAACTCGGTATTAACAGCTTATACTAGACGTTAAACGAAGTCAGTTGAAAAATGTCAAAAACTCACCAAGTTTTATAAATGGTTTAATAGTAATTAAAAGACAACTAAGCCGTTGCAAAATATTTAACAATACCGCTTAAAATACTTTGTATAGCATAAGATGCTAAAATTAAGCCCATAATTTTACTAATTACAGTAATACCATAATCGCCAATACGTTTTTGTAAATGGTTGGCAGTTAGTAGAATAACATAGGTGATAGCAATAACAACTAAAACTAACACGGTTGTTATAGCTTGTTGTTGTATGGAATAAATATGATTATCGGTTAACAAAACCACAGCCATAATGGCTCCTGGCGATGCTATGGAAGGAATAGCTATGGGAAAAATGGTAACATGTTTATAATCTGTAATTCCGCCTTTTTCTTCTTCGGGTTTACCGCTACCAAAAATCATGGTTAACGCAAATAAAAATAAAATAACGCCACCAGAAATTTGAAAAGCTTCAAGGCTAACCGACATGCCTTCTAAAATAAGTTGACCAATAACAATAAAAAATAATAGAATAAGAAAAGCAATACCTGAAGCTCGAAATGCTACTTTTTTCTTTTTGTGTAAATCAAATTCTTTAGTGGCTTCTAAATACACCGGAACACTGCCAATAGGATCGATTACCGCGAAAATAAAAAAGATTGAAGTTAAGATTTCTGCCATATTATTTTATGCGTTTTGCTTGTGTTGTAAAAGATAAACCTTGTTGTCCCATAGTCGAATTCATAATACCTTCAAACAACGGTTCTGGTGCGTTTTTAGGTATTTTCCATTCAAAAATAAAGTTCGATCCGGTGCCTCCAGAAACATCAATTTCATCAATAATAATTTCTGCCGTTTCAAGCGGAGCTAAATATATGGGCTGTTTAAAATAATTGCGAACCGAGGTGCCATGAGTTTCAAAATATTCTGCTCTTAAAATATAAATAGTGTCCGTTTCGCTCATATTTCGTAAACTAACCATCGAGGTTAAGTTGTGCGTTTTGTGTTCGGACATGCTATAAATTTGTGCGTAAATCGATAAGTAAGATTTACCGTATTCCAAACTATCGGCGTTTTTAATATTGGCATAACGTTTGGTCCAGTTTGTCGGATTTATAGAACTAACTTCCTTGGTTTCTTCGCAGCCAACAAGTAAAACAGATACTAGTAATAATAATATAGTTGTTCTCATTTTTGTTATTGGTTTTTGAGTGATTAGAAGCGTGTAATAGATTAATAATTATAATTTTAAATCTACTAAAAAGAAATGGTTTTTTATAATTTTAATTGCCTAATACCTTCGTAAATAGTAATACTTACAGCATTAGCTAAATTTAAACTTCTAATATGTTCACTAAACATGGGGATTTTGTAAAGCTGATTTGGGTATTGCTCAATAATAGCTTTTGATAACCCAACCGATTCTTTTCCAAAAATTAAAAAGAAATCATCTTCAAAAGGAATGTCCCAATGGTTTTTTGTACCATGGCTCGATAGAAATCCCATTTTTTTTGAAGCGTTTACACGGAAGAATTCTTCGGTATTTTCATAGTAAATTACTTCTAAATGTTGCCAATAATCTAAACCAGCACGCTTTAAACGTTTGTCGTCTATTTCGAAACCAAAAGGTTTAACCAAATGTAGTTTCGATCCTGAAGCCAAAGCTAAACGACCAATATTTCCCGTGTTATTGGGTATCTCGGGTTCTATTAAAACAATATTAAGTGGCATTATTTTGAAATTATTTTTTTAATTAGAGCGAACAGAAGTAAAATAAACGGAAAACCATGTAATAAAACATCGAACCAATCTGCAAACTGCATGCCTTTCGCACCTCCTGCAATCCACTTTATTTTGCCCCAAATATGTGGCTCTGGAAAAAACGGAGCCAAACCTAAGGTTAGGCAAAGTATAAGAATTAATTTGAAATTTTTAAATACAAGCAACGGCGATTTATTTTACGAGGTAGTTTAATTTCATTGTAATCGAAGCTGTTTTTTCTTTTGATGATGTGTTGTAAGCACCACCCCAAGAATAATCTTCGTTCGAGTTTTGACCCGTAATTTGAAAAATACCCATTTGGGCAGTTTGTAATTCACCAAGAATAGCTCCAGAATTTTCGGCAATACTTTTGGCGCGTAAATGGGCATTATCTGTTGCTTGAGCTATCATTTCAATTTTTAAATCTTCTAATTTTGTATAATAATAGCGTGGCGGATTTGAATATAATTGAATGCCTTTGTTTAATAATTCGGTAACTTCACGCGATATTTTTTCAACTTTTTCAACATCGTTAGAATTTATTTGAACCGTTTGGCTTAAGGTGTAACCTGTAAAATCCTGACCTAAGTATTTTCCATCTGTAGAATAATTTGGACTAAAATTCTTGTTGGTTTCAACAGCATTAAAAACAATAATATCGTCACTTAATCCTTTCGATTTAAAGTAAATTAAAATAGATTCTTTATCTTTTTTTAAATCGGAATACGCCTGTTTTAAATCGGAGTTAACCTGAGAAAATTTAGCTTCCCAAACAATTAAATCTGAAGTAAAATTTGTTTTACCTAAGCCCGTTACTGCAATAGTCCCTGTTTTTTTATTACGGTTAATTACCGCGTTTCCTAATATTACAGAAGCAACAATGATGGCTATGGCAAATACAATGGCACTAACGTTTTTTTTCATAATGATATTTTTTAGTAGATGGACACGGTATGTTTATTTTAATTTAACACGTTTAGCAACTGGTTTCATTAAAATTCGAAGGGTGCTGTCATTGTTAAAGTAACTAATCATCCAGTTCATAAAAATTAAAAGTTTATTTTTTACACTTAAAATTAGCATTAAGTGAATAAACATCCAGGTAAACCAAGCCAGTCGCCCTTGAAAACTAAATTTAGGTAAATCTACCACGGCTTTTCGTTTTCCAATGGTGGCCATAGAGCCTTTATCGGTATACTCAAATTCTGTAAGGGGTTTGTTTTTAGCTTCATTAATTAAATTTTTAGCTAATAAAGCAGCTTGTTGTATGGCTACACTAGCTACTTGTGGATGCCCATGAGGGAAACTTTCCGTTTCCATATAAGCAATATCGCCTAATGCGTAAATATTGTTTACAGCTTTCGTTTTGTTATAACGGTTTACAACCAATCGGTTACCTCTGGTAAAAATATCTTCGGGTAAGCCTTTAATAATATTTCCAGTTACACCTGCTGCCCAAATAACGTTTTTAGAGGTGATGTGTTCGCCGGTATTTAAAGTAACGATTTCGCCATCGTAATCTTTTACAAAAGTGTTTGTTTTTACAACCACACCTAAATCTTCAAGATATTCTTGCGATTTGGTTTGCGAACCTTTACTCATTGGGCTTAAGGTATTTGGAGAGCCTTCTAGTAAGTAAATGGTTAATTTAGAGAAATCTTTATCAGGATAATCTTTGGGTAAAATGTGTTTTTTCATTTCAGACAAAGCACCTGCAAGTTCTACTCCCGTAGGACCACCACCAACAATTACAAAGTTTAGTAAGGTTTGTAATTCGGTTTCGTTTTTTGTCTCTAAAGCGTCTTCAAAAGTTTGTAGAATTCTATTTCTAAGCTGAATGGCTTCAGGAATAGTTTTCATTGGGTAGGCATAATCGGCTAAATTAGCATTATTAAAATAGTTTGTTGTACAACCAATGGCAATAATTAAATGATCGTAATCGAATGTGCCAATTGGTGTAGAAATATAATTTTCTTCGGTGTTTATTTCTTCAACTTTAGTAATTCTAATTTTTACATTTTTTGCTTTTTGAAACACTTTTCTTAACGGAAAAGAAATACTAGCGGGCTCTAATCGCGCCGTAGCTACTTGGTACATTAACGGTTGAAATTGGTGGTAGTTTTGTTTATCTATTAATAAAACCTCGAAAGCAGGATTGTTTATTAAATCTTGAGCAACTCGTAAGCCGGCAAAACCTGCACCTACCACTATTACTTTTTGTTTTTGTACCATGATGTATTGTGTTTAACTTAAAATTGAAGAAACAAACGTATCTATTTCTTTTGCGTTTTTTGCTGTTAAATGTTTTACAAAAGCGCTACCTATTATGGCACCTTTTGCATATTTTGTTGCAGCTGTAAAGGTGTTGTTGTTACTAATACCAAAACCAACTATTTGCGGGTTCTTTAAATTTAGACTGTTAATGCGCTCAAAATATGCAGTTTGTTCGTCACCAAAACCAGATTTTGCACCTGTTGTACTTGCGCTACTAACCATATAAATAAATCCGTTTGATACAGAATCGATATAACGAATTCGCTCATCGCTAGTTTGTGGTGTTATTAAAAATACATTCGATAAACCATATTTCTCGAATGTAGATTGATATTTTTCGTGATATACATCTACCGGTAAATCAGGAATTATGAGTCCGTCGATGCCTATTTCTTCACATTTTTTACAAAAAGCTTCTACACCATATTGAAACATAGGGTTGAAATAGCCCATAATTATTAACGGAATATTTACCGTTTTACGGATGTCTTTAAGTTGATTAAAAAGCACCTCGGTGGTCATGCCGTTTTTTAAGGCTTGCGTTGAGCTATCTTGAATGGTTGGTCCATCGGCAAGTGGATCGCTAAACGGTAAGCCAATTTCAATCATGTCGACACTATTTTTTTCAAGGTTTTGTATTATTGAAACCGTATCGTTAAGGCTAGGGTATCCTGCCGTAAAGTATATGGATAGTAACTTTTTGTTTTCTTTTAGTTTTTGATTTATTCTGTTCATTGAAAATGAATAATTTTTATTCCCTCGAAAGAGGGAATCTATTTTATATATATTCTGAAAGATCTTTCCAATCGGGGTTTAAACTATTTATTAGACTGATTTTCCATGATCTATTCCATTTTTTTATTTGTCGTTCTCGTTTTATTGAGTTATTAACATACTTTGTAGTTTCAAAATAAACGAGTTTTGTTACGTTGTACTTTCCTGTAAAAGTTTTTGGACCATTAGTTTTGTGTTGTTTTAATCTCAATTTTAACTGCTTCGTTCGTCCTACATATAAAACCGTATGGTTTTTATTAGTTAAAATGTATACATAGTGAACATCCATAGACTTTGAGATTTCCGATTTCTCGGAAATGAAAAAACACTATTTATATTTTAAAATACTCAATATAATTATTCAAATCTTTATCGCCACGTCCCGATAAACTAACTACTACAATATCGTCTGGTTTAAAGGTTTTTTGTTCGAAAATGGCTAAGGCGTGCGAACTCTCGATAGCTGGAATAATGCCTTCTAGTTTACATAGTTCTAAACCGGCATTCATGGCTTGGTCGTCGGTAATAGACATGAATTCTGCGCGACCTGTTTTTGCTAAATGCGCGTGCATTGGGCCAACTCCAGGATAATCTAAGCCTGCCGAAATAGAGTAGGGCTCGGTTATTTGTCCGTCGTTAGTTTGCATTAACAACGTTTTACAGCCGTGAATAATACCTTCTTTTCCTAATACCGATGTGGCTGCACTTTCGCCAGAATCTACACCTAAACCAGCAGCTTCAACAGCTATAATTTTTACATCTTCGTCGTGTAAATAGTGGTAATAGGTTCCTGCAGCATTACTGCCTCCGCCAATACATGCCACAACATAATCTGGGTTTTCTTTGTTTTCGTGCTCTAGTAACTGCCATTTAATCTCTTCTGAAATTACCGCTTGAAAACGGGTAACCATGTCTGGATATGGATGCGGACCAATAGCAGAACCAATAATGTAATGCGTATCTACGGGATTGTTAATCCAATCGCGAATGGCTTCGTTTGTGGCATCTTTTAAAGTACGACTTCCTGATTTTGCAGGCACTACTGTCGCGCCAAGCATTTTCATACGGGCTACGTTAGGGGCCTGTCGTGCAATGTCAATTTCGCCCATATACACAATACATTCTAAGCCCATTAAAGCACAAACGGTTGCTGTGGCTACACCGTGTTGGCCCGCACCAGTTTCGGCAATTATGCGGTGTTTACCTAAGCGTTTTGCCATTAAAATTTGACCAATAGTATTATTTATTTTATGTGCGCCGGTATGATTTAAATCTTCGCGTTTTAAATAAATTTTGGTGTTGTATTTTTCTGAAAGGCGTTTTGCAAAGTATAATGGCGATGGGCGCCCAACATAATCTTTTAAAAGCTGATTGAATTCTTCTTTAAATGAAGGTTCGCTCATAACTTCTAAATATTTTTGACGTAACTCCTCGACGTTTGGATAGAGCATTTCTGGAATGTATGCACCGCCAAATTCGCCGTAATAGCCTTTTTCATCTACATTATATAAATTCATGTTTTTATTATTGAGATGGTTTTTGAATGCTTTTAAGGCCGAAACTTTTTTAAGTCCGGGTTCAATTTCAAATTTACTATTTATATCGATAGCATAACAGTATTTTGATGCTTCGCTAGTTTTAAATTTATTGATTACATCTACATCGCTTAAGCCAATACCTCCGCTTAAAAAGAAGGGTTTTGTTGATGGGTAATTGTTTAACAAACTCCAATCGAACTTGTAACCATTACCTCCTGGAAGTTTGCCTTTAGTATCGAACAGAAAATAGTCGCAAACCACTTCGTAAGGCTCTAATTGATTAAAATTGAAGCTTTCGTTTACAGAAAATACTTTTATAATTTCTACTTTATTTTTTGTAAAAAGTTTGGTAGACTTTAAAATACTGCAATAATAAGGCGATTCATGACCGTGAAGTTGTACGGCTTGCAAGTTGTAATCGGTTACAGTTTTAATTATGGTGCTAATTTCGGCATTTACAAAAACTCCAGTTTTTTTTATGGTTTCTGGTACATTTGTAATGGTTTTAGCATCGTAATTTCTAGGTGTTTTATCGTAAAATATAAAGCCAAGATAATCGGGTTGGAGCGAAGCTACTTGCTCGATATTGTCTTGGTATTTCATACCACAGATTTTAAGCTTTATAGCAGCGCTATCAATTTGTTCTGTAGCTTGTTGTGTTATGTTTGAAGTGTCTTTCATTTTCTGTGTGTTGGAATATGAATTCTGATAATCTGGGTGAATTAACTTAGGTTTTTAATAAATTCTGTTGCACTTGCACCAGGATTATCGGTTTTCATAAAATTTTCTCCTATTAAAAAACCTTGGTAACCGTAAGGTTGTAATTCTTTAATAGCCTCAATATTGCTTATACCACTTTCTGATACTTTTACAAAATCGTCTGGAATTATTTTACTTAATTCTTTGCTGGTGTCTAGGCTAACATCGAACGTTTTTAAATTTCGGTTATTAACACCTAACATATCTAAACTTGGCATTATGGATTTGTGTAATTCTTCTTCGTTATGAACTTCTAAAAGCACATCTAACTTTAAGCTTTTTGCTAATTCTGAATATTGCTTGATTTCTTCTCTGGTTAAAATAGCCGCAATGAGTAAAATAACATCGGCGCCGTAAGCTTTGGCTTCAACAATTTGATATTCATCAATAATGAATTCCTTGCGTAATAGCGGTAAATTGCAACTGGCTCTTGCCGTTAATAAATCGTCTAGAGAACCACCAAAATATTTTCCATCGGTTAAAACCGACATACCACAAACGCCTGCGTTTTCGTAACCTGTGGCTACATCTTGAACATTTAAACCGTTATTTATAACAGATTTTGAAGGCGAACGTCGTTTATGCTCAGCGATTATTCCTGATTTACTATTTTTTAAATTTTGAGCCAAAGAAGTGGTTGCTCTTGTAAATAAAACAGATTGTTCTAGTTGTGAGGTAGGGATTAAGAATTTTCTTAAATCTACTTCTTTGCGTTTATCTATTACTATTTTGTCTAAAATATTCATTTTATTTTTTATTAGTAATTCATTTTTTGCTTGTCCAAAAAACGAATCAAAAAAGGACATCCAAGTCGAGGAATTTTTTCTTCAGATTTAATTCTGAAGAAAAACCGATTTGAAAACTCC
>NZ_JTDW01000014.1 GCF_000943565.1 Neotamlana sedimentorum | reverse complement strand
TTCTGAAACAAGTTCAGAATGACAAGGATACTTTTTAAACTGCTTCTTTTTTTATAAATTTTTAAAGAACCTCTACTCTATTATTTTGCTTCCTTCTGGAGCTTCAAAAACAGAAGCATCTAGTTTAGCTTCATCAACTTTAGTGTTGTTAAAAGTTAAGGTTTTACGTAATTCGGTTGGCTTATTGTCTTCAACTTTATACCAAGAAATGGTTTTAGGTAATTTTAATCCGTTTAGATCTTCCCAAACGCCATATTTTATAAAACTAAACTTTTCACTTTTCGTTTTAGAACGAAATGTAACCGTGTAAGCTAACCATTCCATTTGATAAGTTTCGGCGTTGTAATATAAAATATATTCGTCGTCTGGCGACTCGCCAACACCCGCCTCATACGATATTTTAATCCCCGGATATGTAACACCTTCAAAAGTTAACGGTTCCGCTTCTTCGTAGTTAATACCGTCATCAGCCAAAACAAAAGGCATTGCGTAAAAGTAAAACATAAGGTTGTAATAAAATTTTGGATTGCCTTTATATTCATCTTCAAATTTATTTTTTAACCAAACATTTTCGCCATTAAATCCAATAGTATGTTTCTGCATGTCTATTATAGATTTTCTAGTTTTTAAGTCGGTTGTATGCTTTTCTTCTCCAGCCGGTTTAGTTATTAAAAACTCTAGTGTATTCATTTTATTCCAAGTATCAATTCCACCATGAGCATCAAAAACTTTGGTAATAGTTTCAGGATAAATACTTGTAGTTACATTTAAAGTTTCTTCCTTGTAATTTGGAGTTTCTTCCGATGTTTTTTGTTTACAGGAAATAAACAATGTTACCGTTAAAGCTAATAAGAATAAATTTTTCATTAAATATTATATTGGTTAATTTTTGTTTGTCGATTTAATATAATTGAAATTACATTAATTACAGTATTTTTGCATGTATTCTATGAAAACAATTTTAAGCACCCAAAACAAATACATTAAAGAGTTAGTTTCTTTAAAAGACAAATCGCGACAGCGCAAAAAAAGCGGATTATTTTTAATTGAAGGTGTTCGCGAAGTATCTCTTGCTTTAAAGGGGAATTACACCATTAGATCTATTCTGTTTTATCCTGAACTTTTTTCGGTTGAAGCCTTAACAAACTTAATTAATAACACCAAAATAGAAGTTATAGAAATATCGAAAGAGGTTTACGAAAAACTAGCCTACAGAAGTACAACCGAAGGTATTATTGCAGTTGCAGAAACTAAAAACCATGACATTTCCAACTTAACTTTAACCACCAAAACACCATTAATTTTAGTTGCTGAAGCTCCTGAAAAACCAGGAAACATTGGCGCAATTTTACGAACCGCCGATGCTGCTAATATTGATGCTGTAATTATTGCAAACCCCAAAACCGATTTATACAACCCAAATATTATTCGCTCGAGTGTTGGCTGCGTTTTTACTAATAATATAGCCACAGGAAGCACAGAAGCTATAATTGCTTTTTTAAAGGCAAACAACATTAATATTTATTCGGCAATTTTACAAGAATCGGTCCCTTATCACACCCAAGATTTCACAAAACCAACAGCTATTGTTGTTGGCACTGAAGCCACAGGGTTAAGTGAAGATTGGCGGGTAAACGCTACTCAAAACATTATTATACCTATGCAAGGCGAAATAGATTCTATGAATGTTTCGGTTGCAGCTGGAATTCTTATTTTTGAAGCTAAAAGACAGCGACAATTTAAGTAAACCCAATGTCAGTCTGAGCGGAGTCAAAGACCTTGAAAATCTAGGTTTTTTGTTTTTAAATTTCAAATCTAAATAATATAATAAATATACACTTCAACTGCGCTCAGTGTGACTAATAATTATATTTTAGCCTTATAAATAACACCAATGACAGCAAACACCCTATTCTACATAATAATAGCCATTATAAATATTAATTTTTTAGTTGATAAAATTTTAGATGCCCTAAATGCCAAACATTTTAACGACGCCCTACCTAGTGACTTACAAGATGTTTATGATGATGCCGAATACCAAAATTCGCAAAACTACAAAGCCACTAAATATAAGTTTGGGATTTTAACCTCAACCTTTTCAGTGGTTTTAACTTTAGCTTTTCTATTTTTTGATGGGTTCGAATTTGTTGATAATCTGGCTAGAAATTATAGTGAAAATCCCATAATAATTGCTTTAATTTTCTTTGGAATTATTATGATTGGAAGCGACATTTTAACAACACCGTTTTCGTATTATAGCACTTTTATTATTGAAGAAAAATTCGGATTTAACAAAACCACAAAAAAAACATTTGTATTAGATAAACTTAAAGGTTGGTTAATGAGTGCCATTTTAGGCGGTGGTATTTTAGCCTTAATTATTTGGTTCTACCAAATTACTGGCTCCTATTTTTGGTTGTACGCTTGGGGTTTAGTGACACTATTCACGGTTTTTATGAATATGTTTTACTCCAAACTTATTGTACCTCTTTTTAACAAGCAAACACCGCTAGAAGCTGGAGAATTACGCGATAAAATTTCGGCTTACGCAAAAACAGTTGGTTTTAAATTAGATAAAATTTTTGTGATAGATGGCTCCAAACGCAGCACAAAAGCCAACGCCTATTTTTCGGGTTTTGGTAGCGAAAAACGGGTTACGCTTTACGACACTTTAATTAACGATTTAAACGATGACGAAATTGTTGCTGTTTTAGCCCACGAAGTTAGTCATTATAAAAAGAAACATATTATTTTTAACCTTGTGGCCTCGGTTTTACTTACTGGCTTAACGTTATTTATACTATCGTTATTTATATCAAACCCTGTATTATCGAACGCTTTAGGGGTTGAAAAACACAGCTTTCATATTGCCTTAATTGCTTTCGGGATGCTTTACGCTCCTATATCGGAAATTACGGGTTTAATTATGAATGTGTTTTCCAGAAAATTTGAATATCAAGCGGACGATTATGCCAAAAACACTTACAAAGGAGAACCTTTAATTACATCACTTAAAAAGCTAAATAAAAATAGCCTCAGTAATTTAACACCACATCCAGCTTATGTATTTATGCATTACTCGCATCCTACGTTGTTACAGCGCATTCAAAATTTAAAAAAGTAAACACCCCAAACTATGCTAGTTAAACTTAATAAATTAACCTTAATTTTCACGCTTATTTTAATTACCAGCTGTTCCAATAAATACGATAAATTTAAAACCACCCCCGATTATATAAATAATGCTTCAGCTACAAAATTGGCTTATTACGAAGCTTATAACAACACTTTAAAATTATGGCAAGTTCCGTACGAAGAACTTTATGTACCAACATCGTTTGGAATAGCTCACGTTATTGTTTCTGGCAAAAATAATGGTGACCCAATTGTACTTCTTCACGGTATGAACGCTAGCTCTACAATGTGGTTTCCAAATGTTGAAATGCTCTCGAAAAACCATAAAGTATTTGCTATTGATTTTATTTTAGAACCAGGAAAATCCCAACTGCTAAAGGATATCGATGCTGTTGAAAGCGTAGTTGCATGGTACAACGAAATATTTAAGGCTCTAGAAATTGGTAGGTTTCACTTAATTGGAGCTTCACGAGGTGGTTGGCTGGCTGTTAATTTAGCATTAAATAACCAGGAGCAAATTAAAAGCTTAGCACTATTGAGTCCTGCACAAACGTTTTCATGGATTAAACCCAGTACAGATTTGCTTAAAAACATAGTCTCGCTTTTTTCATCAAAAGAAAAACAACTCAATCAAATGCTAGAAAGCATGTCTAACAATCCGGCTAACATCGATAAAACATACATAAACCAATATAAATTAGGCACTCAACTAGATAACCCAAATAAATTAATTACGGCAATGACACCGTTTTCTAAAAACGAGTTAAAATCCTTAAATATGCCAGTTTTAGTTTTAATTGGCGATAACGATGTTATTAACTCTACAAAAACCATAGAAATAGCGAACTCTCTTCCTAAAGGAAAAGGTGAAATTATTAAAAATGCAGGACACTTTTTATCGATAGATCAAGCCGAAGTTGTAAACAGTAAATTGATTAATTTTTTAGATTAAGATTTGTTCGTTTTGCAACTTCATAAAAAGGCATAACCATAAAGCATGTTAAAACGCTTAAATAAAAACGAATACAACTTTAGTTTTAAAGATTATTTTAGTCTTAATCTATCAATTCAAATAAAAGTGTATCTTTGCGCCTTGAAACTCAACATTATTAGACGCCGAATAATACTTCGGAATGAGTTTCGCTAAATTCCTCAGGGTGAGGATGTGTTACTAGAAGTTTGGTTTTAAGTATGTCGATTCGCTTCTTATGTAACACTACATAACAAATCGCATACATATTTAAAACAGAATGAGCACATTCCAAGATTTAGGTCTTAATGACGACCTATTACAAGGCATTACAGATTTAGGATTCGAAAAACCTAGTGAAGTACAAGAAAAAGCAATCCCTTTATTATTAAATTCAGAAGAAGATTTAGTGGCATTAGCTCAAACAGGAACTGGTAAAACAGCTGCTTTTGGTTTCCCAATGCTACAAAAAATTAACATAGATAGCCGTACTACTCAAGGCTTAATTTTATCGCCAACCCGAGAACTTTGTTTACAAATAGCTAGCGAAATGAAGCTTTACGGTAAACACTGTAAAGGTTTAAACGTCGTGGCTGTTTACGGTGGTTCTAGCATTACCGAGCAAGCACGCGAAATAAAACGTGGCGCACAGGTTATTGTTGCTACACCGGGTAGAATGAAAGACATGATTAGTCGCCGTTTGGTTGATATTACTAAAATAGAATATGCTGTTTTAGATGAAGCCGACGAAATGCTAAACATGGGCTTTAAGGAAGATATTACAGCTATTTTATCGCATACTCCAAACGAAAAAAACACCTGGTTATTTTCTGCAACCATGCCTAAAGAAGTAGCAGCTATTGCTAAAAACTTTATGCATAACCCACAAGAAATTACTGTGGGTCGTAAAAACGAAAGTACTACAAACGTATCGCACGAGTATTATTTAGTTAATGCCAGAGACCGCTACCAAGCTTTAAAACGTTTGGCAGATGCAAACCCAGATATTTTCTCGGTTATTTTCTGTAGAACCAAGCGCGACACCCAAAAAGTAGCCGAAAAGCTTATCGAGGATGGATACAACGCAGGTGCTTTACATGGCGATTTAAGCCAAAACCAACGTGATTTGGTAATGAACGCCTTTAGAAAAAACCAAATACAAATGCTAGTTGCTACAGACGTAGCGGCGCGTGGTATTGATGTAGATGATGTTACACACGTAATTAACTACCAATTACCAGACGAAATTGAAACGTACACACACCGTTCTGGCCGTACTGGTCGTGCCGGAAAAACCGGGGTTTCAATGGTTATTGTTAGCAAAAGTGAGGTTAGAAAAATTAAAAGTATTGAGCGTATTATAAAACGACAGTTCGACAAAAAAGAAGTACCAGATGGTATGGAAATTTGTGAAGTACAACTTATGTCGCTTGCCAACAAAATACACAACACCGAAATAAACCACGAAATTGATAAATACTTAACTAGTATTAACGAACTTTTTGAAGATACAAGTAAAGATGAATTAATTAAAAAATTCTTCTCGGTTGAGTTTACACGTTTTTATAACTATTACAAAAAAGCGCAAAATTTAAATATTGCAGAAGGTAGTAGCGATAGAGACGAAGGACGCTCTTACGGTGGTAGTAAAAACTCGACACGTTACTTTATTAATGTAGGTAGTAAAGATGGATTCGATTGGATGTCGTTAAAAGATTTTTTACGTGAGCAATTAGATTTAGGTAGAGACGATTTATTTAAAGTTGAAACTAAAGATAGTTTTTCATTTTTTAATACTGAAAAAGAATTACAAGAGAAAGTTTTAGCACATTTTACAGACTTTAAGCATAACGGACGTTTTGTAAACGTAGAAGTTTCAGAAAACCGAGGTGGCGGAAGACGCGACAGAAACCGTGGAAGAAAAAAAGATTCTCGTGGTGGCGGAAGACGCAGCGAAGGAAGATCATCGGGAGGTAACAACAAGCGCGCTAAATCTGGAGCAGGTTTTGGTGCTTCACGCCCAAGACGTTCTCGTAGATAATTAAATATAAGGAAAGGCTGTTTAAAATTTATTTGTGTGTTTCATATAGCACCACAAAACACCGGAAACCATTTCAATCTAAACTAGCTTTTATGGCTAAAAAACTTTAGGTTATAAATTAGTCCGAATTTTAAACAGCCTCTTTCGATAAGATTAAACTTTTTTGTTAATTTTAAGTCAAATTAATAACTTGAACCAAACAACTCTGTTTTTCTTTAGTATTTTTACCCTATAATTAACTAAAATGAAGTCTTACTTATTACTTTTTACCTTACTATTCACATCAGTTTTTTGTTATGCTCAAGATGCTGAAAAAGTAATAGGTGTGGTTATAAATTCGGCCGATGGCACACCGCTTGAAAGTGTAAACATTGTTAACCTTAACCAAGTAAAAGGAACAACTACAAACAAAGAAGGTGAATTTACAATTTCGGCAGTAGCCAATGACACGCTCCATTTTTCTTATTTAGGTTTTAAATCCATTAAAGTTAGAGTTACTAACGACTGGTTAAAGTTTGGAAGTTCTGAAATTGCCTTAACCGAACTTGCCTTAGCTTTAGAAGAAGTGGTTGTAAACCAACTTACCTTAACAGGTTATTTGGAGGTTGATATAAAACAAGTACCTGCACCAAACGACAATTATCGATATAGTATTTCTGGCTTGTCTGGTACTGGCTATGAGTCTGGTAAAAAATCGGCAGTTTCAAAAGTGCTAGGTTCTATTTTTAATCCTGCAGACTTTTTACACCGTATGTTTGGTAAAAAACCTAATGAGCTTAGAAAGTTAAAGCAAATGAAGGAAGACGACCAAATTAGAAACCTTTTAGCCTCTCGATTCGATCGTGAAATGCTTACTGCTTTACTACAAGTTGACAAGGTAGATTTAGATGAAATTGTAAACCAATGTAACTACTCGCAAGGGTTTATACAATCGGCTAACGATTTACAAATTCTTGATGCTATAAGTGAATGCTACGAAGAGTATAAGCTTTTAAGTAGAAACCGCGGTTAATATTCGTTTTCTAATATAGCTTTTAAATCGGATAAACCTTCTTCAAAATCCTTTCCAACGGCTTTTTCAAAATTAAAAAACAACATAAAAATATTAGTAGGTGCTGGATTGCTTCCAGAAAAACCCCAAGTAACTTTAGTGTTATTATCATCAATAGCATCAACCATTAAAAAGGCATTCGATAAAGATTTCCAAGGTTTAAAAAAGCGTAGTTCGGTTTCAATTTTATAATTGTTTTCAACCTTTTTTATTTCCTGTTCTCCAATTCCAACGGCTTTATTGCCTTCCCATTTCGAAATAAAACCTACTTCACCATCGGTTCCAATAAATTTTTGTTTCATTTCGGGGTCTTTCTTTTTCCAAGGCGACCAATTATCTTGATTCTTTATCAATTTTAAATAAGCAAAAACCTCCGTTAAAGGTTTTTCTATATCAATACTTCGGCTAACGCTATACGACCTTGGCGCAATTAAGGCTAATAAAACGAAAATAATAGCAATGGTTAAAACAACATAAAGAACTAAGAACATGGTGGTTAATTTTTAGTTTAGTTCTTAAATTTAGCGAAATAGTTACGACTTATAAAAATTTTCTACGATTTGTTCGTAGCTTTTAATTGTTTTCTTACACCAATCTAAACGTTTTTCAAGCATCTCATTTTCTGTTAATTGCCAATTTACAGTGGTTTGCTTCAGTTTAGTTGTAACATGCTGTAAAATTATGGCTGCCGAAACCGATATATTTAAACTTTCGGTAAAACCAACCATGGGAATTTTTAAATAGCAATCGGCTTCATTTAAAACCTCATCTGATAAACCTTCGGTTTCTCTTCCAAAGAAAAAACACGACTTTTTAGTTACATCAAATTCATGCAAAACCGTATCGTTAGTATGTGGCGTAGTAGCTACAATTTGGTAACCGTTTTGTTTTAAACTTTTAATACAATCTTTCACCGTGTTAAATCGGTTTAAATCTACCCATTTTTGTGCACCCATAGCAATTTCACGATCAATACGTTTTGTATTTACTTCCTCTACTATATTCACCTCTTGTATACCAAACACATCGCAACTGCGTATTACAGCGCTTGTATTGTGTAATTGATACACATCTTCGGTTGCAACTGTAAAATGCTTAGTGCGCTCTGGCAAAACTTTATTAAAGCGCTCTAACCTATTCTCGGTTAAAAAAGTTTCGAAATGTTCTAGTAGTTTTATGTCTGTCATGTTAGTTAAAAACTATTTTAGTTGTTAAATTTGATGAGATTCCTATACGGTAGGAATAGCAAATATAACATGATAAACATGAAACACATAGTCGTTTTAACGGGAGCTGGAATAAGTGCCGAAAGTAGTATAAAAACCTTTAGAGATGCCGATGGTTTATGGGAAGGCCACGATGTTATGGAAGTTGCTTCGCCAGAAGGTTTTAGAGCAAATCCTGAATTAGTTTTAGATTTTTACAACCAACGCCGTCGCCAACTTTTAACCGTAAAACCTAACCAAGCTCATATAGATTTAGCCGAGCTTGAAAAAAACTTTAAGGTGTCAATTATTACCCAAAACGTTGACGATTTGCACGAACGTGCTGGCAGCACAAACGTTATTCATTTACATGGTGAGTTATTAAAAGCACGAAGCACAAAAAATATAAATGATGTTTTTGAATGTAAAACGGATATTGTTTTAGGTGATTTATGCCAAAACGGCCACCAAATACGTCCGCATATTGTTTGGTTTGGTGAAGATGTACCTATGATTGAAAAAGCGATGGAAGTTTGCCAAACGACCGATATTTTAATAATTATTGGCACTTCAATGCAAGTGTATCCTGCGGCAGGATTAATGCATTATGCTCCAGACGGTATTCCGGTGTATTTTATAGATCCAAAACCTAGTGTTGATTCTAATAAAAACCTAACTGTTATTGCCGAAAATGCGACCATTGGCGTTAAAAAAGTTATTGACCATTATTTGGTTTAATGACTCACCATTTTTAATCCGATAATTGATGTGATTAGTGTGACTAGAAAAAACAAACGCCAAAATGTTGCTGGTTCTTTAAATATAAAAATGCCAACCAAAACAGTTCCTACAGCGCCAACACCTGTCCAAACCGCATAAGCCGTTCCAATAGGTAAAACTTTGGTTACTTTAACCAATAAAATCATACTAATTGCTAAGCAAACTAAAAACCCAACAAACCAATATTTAGATTCCATACCGGTGGTAGATTTTACTTTGCCTAAACATGACGCAAAAGCAACCTCGAATAAACCTGCTATAATTAAAATTATCCAATTCATTATTTTGTTTTTAATTCTTGCAAAATTAGGTTACAAAAACTATTCTTCTACTCTTTTTAAATCTAAATCATGAAAATCGAAACTAAAATCTATGTTTGGCGAAATACCTTTCATCTTAATTTCCTGTGCTTTTCCTTCTTCATCTAAAAAAAACATTGCAAAAGCATCGGCATTCATATCTTGATATTCCCATTTTATGGCAAAGGTATTGGCTTTATAAAAAAACATTTCTCCATTTAACTTAGGAGATTTTTCACTTTTAAACCATAGCTTTTTTCCTTTTAAAAACACTTCAATTTCACCAAACCAATCATCTTTATAAATACCAGTGTATTTTTTTAAATCAACTTTTATTTTACTGTTATTACTCACGGTTTCCCATACGGCTTCAGTTACTTTATCGCCGTTTTCTTTTCTTTTATTAAAGTAATCGGCATATTTATCAATCCAACCAAAATCGTCCAACCCTAAATAACTATCTAAAATCGTATTGCCAACGGAGGAGAAAAACGCACCACCATCGTCACTCGTATTAGTTAGAATTACGAAACCAAGATTAATATCGGGAATCATTACTGTTAAAGACAGCATACCGGGCAAACCTCCAGTGTGATCAACTTTCATATTTCCTTTGACATCAGATAAAAACCATCCCAAACCGTAACCTGAAAAATGAGAGTTATATCTCGGGTTTTTATTTGTTTCCATTATAGTATGAAGTTTCCACATATTATCTTGCTGCTTTACGGAAAACAATTCGTTTTGTAAACTATCTCCATATTTACCATGATTTAAATGCACTTTTAACCATTGTGTTAAATCGTTAACATTGGAATAAATACCCCCAGCGGCACCATTAATCATCTCTTTAAAATCGGGTATTATTTTAAGCGTTCCAGAATTAGAATCGTGAGGTGACGCTAAATTACTTTTATCATCTATATTATCTAAACTAGCGTAAGATTGGTTCATACCAATAGGCTTAAAAATACGCGTAGCAATGAAATCTTCCCATGTCATTCCCGAAACTCTGGCTATAACTTCGCCCGCAATGATATACAATAAATTGTCGTAATCGAACTTTGTACGAAATGCTGAAACGGGTTCGAAATATTGGAAACTCGCTAATAAATCATCTAAAGTAAAATGACTTCCGTCTGGAAAAAACATTAAATCTCCAATACCCAAACCCAAACCGCTTCGGTGAGTTAGTAAATCTTCGATATTAAAATTTTCTGTAACATAAGGATCGTACATTTTAAATTCAGGAATATAATCCTTAACCTTATCTGTCCATTTTAGTTTTCCTTCATCTACTAAAAGTGATAGCGCTGTTGTTGTAAATGCTTTACTATTTGATGCTATAGCAAAATTTGTATTTACATTTACCGGTATGTTACTTTTTACTGAAGTTACCCCAAATCCTTTTTGGTAAACAGTTTCTCCATCTTTTACAATAGCAATAGCTGTACCCGCAACATTAAATTTGGACAATGCATAATTCACTATGGAATCGATTTGTTTCTCTGAATATTGTGCAGAAACACTTTTAAAACTTAATGACAGCAAAAAGAATAAAATTAAAGACTTTGAGTAAAGTTTCATAACATTGAGGGTTTTAAATGACAATTTAAATATAAGACTTAAAGGGACTTATAAACGCTCCCATTTTTAATTTTTATTTTTCTCTTCAATCCATCTACTCATAAATTTGGTGCTTTGCATGGTATGATGCATGAGCATTTGTCCCGTAAAATTGTGAAGTCGGTTTTCGTGAAGCTGTTCTATTGAAACTTTAATCTTCTCTAAAAAATTATTTTGAAATTGAGTTTTATTAAATCGTGTATTTATAACCTCAAATCCACTATGTTGTTTTTGGTTCCAAAGAGCTTCATTTTTGTATAACTCTATGGCTTTTTTTGCGAAATTTTCAGGGTTGTCTTCAATAAACCCGTTTGGTTCTAGGTTTTCAAACATACCTTCTGCCGCAATATGTGTCATTACACAAGGTGTTCCGTTTTGCATGGCGTCAACTAGTTTTCCTTTTAAACCAGCACCAAATCGTAAAGCTGCTAAACACACTCTGGACTTTTGCATAACCTCATGAACATCTTCAGCAAAACCTTTTATTAAAAAACCTTGTTTTTCGTTGTGTAACTGATTTACTTTTTGTGATGCATAAGCACCATAAATATGCATTTCTGCCTTTGGCAATTCCTTTTTTATAAGTGGCCAAATGCTTTCTTTTAAATATAAAGCGCCATTGTAATTGGGTTCGTGTAAAAAATTACCAATGGTTATAAAATGCTGTCTGTTGCTAAACTTGGGCAATTTTTCTAAAGCATCTGCTTCAATAGGATTCAATAAAAATGGTAGATAACATAATATAGCTTCTGGAACTTTAAATTGCGTTTTTAAAATTTCCATCTCTAATTCAGAAATAATTAAACTTAAATCGCAACGGTAAATACTGGCTATTTCACGTTTAGCAACATCGTTAAATAAATAAGTTTCATTAAATATTGCATTTGCTTTTAAGGCTTGCTGTCTTCCTTTTCGCAAAGCATGTAAATCTTCGGTATCTAAAATCCGTAATGCATTTGGACAATTTTCTGCAACACGCCAACCAAATTGTTCTTCGGTTACAAACCTATCGAACATAACCACATCGGGTTTCAGGTTCAATATAAAATCGTCAAAACTAGAATCGTTAAGTTTTATTTGCTGTTCTGTAACTCCTAATTCTTCTAAAGCAAATGCATTATCTGTTTTTGAGGTTGTAGTTGCAAACGTAATGTTATAATTGGCTTGTAAAAAGACATCAACCAACTGCATCATTCGGCTACCTGCCGCAGAACTTTTAGGCTCAGGCCAAACAGAACCAATTATTAATAAATTTGGCATTAATATTCGGGTAAAGCTTCAATACCATACGATACGCGAACCATTTTTGCCCACGTTGTAACCGCTTCTATTTGGCTTTCGCTTAATTTGGCATCTTTATGAATTAAAGTATAAGATTCTAAAGGCATTTTGTGTTCTTCAATTTCCTCAATCAATTCATCCATTTTATGGTCTTTTCGTTTTACTGAGTTACCAACCCAATTCGAGAAATTTAAGTGCTTTTTTCCGTCTTCAATATGTTCGGCTAACCAATAATTTACTGGTGTTATTTTGCTATACCAAGGGTAATTTGTCGTATCGCTATGACAATCAAAACAAGCTGTTTTTAAAATGGTTTTTACTTCTTCCGATGGTTTTGTTTCATTATAAAATGGCTCAACCGAAGCTAAACTACCCTCGTTTTTTTCTGGTTGAAAAAATTGTGCAACGATTAAAGCTATAACAATTAGGTAAAATATTTTTTTCATCGTTTTTATTATTGGTTAAATTAGATTCCTAAAATATAAAAAAAGAATGACCACCCCACAACTTTACGAAGAATTAAACTATGTGAACCATTCTCGCGAAAAACGATTGTATTACGCCAATTTAGTTTTAGCAAACCCAAATTTATTTACTAATTTGCTGGATATTCTTTTTAAAACAGACGATAAAATATCGTGTAAAGCTGCTTGGGTATTAGAGTTTACTTGTAAAGAAAATTTATATTTAATTATTCCGCATCTCGACTATTTTACAAAAAACATGCACAAAGTTCACCTTGATCCGGCCGTGAGACCTGTTGCTAAAATATGTGAATACTTAGCGAACGCCTTTTACAGCAAAGAAAATAACGAAGTAAAACATGCCTTAACCTTAACGCATAGAGAAAAAATTATTGAGTTGTGTTTTGATTATATGATTAGCGACCAAAAAGTAGCAGCTAAAGCATACAGCATGCACACTTTATTTTTATTTGGTAAAGATTCCGATTGGATTTACCCGGAATTAAAAACCATTTTACAACGCGATTTTCATCACCAAAGTGCCGCTTTTAAAGCCCGTGCAAAACGCATTCTAAAAAAACTAAAATAGAATTGCCTTTTACACAATTTATATTCAGTTTTAAACGCTTATTTTTTTTAAAAAATTTGGAAATCAAGCCCTAACGTTTATCGCTTAAAAAAACTATATTTGCCCTTTTAAAACAACACACATAAATATGTCACTTTCAACATTAAATGCCATCTCACCAATTGATGGTCGTTATAGAAATAAAGCAAACGCTTTAGCCCCTTATTTTTCTGAAGAAGCCTTAATTAAATACCGCGTTTTAGTAGAAATAGAATACTTTATCGCACTTTGTGAAATTCCGTTACCGCAATTAGATAATGTGGATTCGGCTATTTTTGAAGATTTAAGAGCTATTTACAAAAATTTTACAGCTGAAGACGCTACAGCAATTAAAGACATAGAAAAAGTAACCAACCACGATGTTAAAGCGGTTGAATATTTTATTAAAGAAAAATTTGACGCTTTAGGTTTATCTGAATTTAAAGAATTTATTCACTTCGGATTAACTTCTCAAGACATTAATAACACAGCAATTCCATTAAGTATTAAAGAAGCCATGAACGATGTTTATGTGCCAGAATACTTAACTGTTTTAAATAGACTAAAAGAATTAGTAACCGAGTGGGCTAGCGTTTCTATGTTAGCACGTACACACGGGCAACCAGCATCGCCAACACGTTTAGGTAAAGAAATTGACGTTTTTGTAGTACGCTTACAAGAGCAATTTAATTTACTTAACGATATACCAAGTGCTGCTAAATTTGGTGGTGCAACAGGTAACTTTAATGCGCACCACGTCGCTTACCCAAATATTGACTGGAAAGCCTTCGGATCTAAATTTGTACAAGAAAAATTAGGATTACAACACTCCTTCCCTACTACGCAAATTGAGCATTACGACCACATGGCAGCTTTATTTGATACTTTAAAACGTATTAACACCATTATTATCGATTTAGATCGTGATGTTTGGACATACGTTGCCATGGATTACTTTAAACAAAAAATTAAAAAAGGTGAAGTTGGTAGTAGCGCCATGCCACACAAAGTAAACCCAATAGATTTTGAAAACTCTGAAGGAAATTTAGGCATTGCCAACGCTATTTTCGAGCATTTAGCTGCTAAATTACCTATTTCTCGTTTACAACGCGATTTAACAGACAGTACCGTTTTACGTAATGTTGGTGTACCTTTTGGGCATACATTAATTGGTTTTAAATCCACTTTAAAAGGATTAAACAAACTACTTTTAAACGAAAGTAAATTTGCCGAAGATTTAGAAAACAATTGGGCTGTTGTTGCCGAAGCCATACAAACTATTTTACGTCGCGAAGGTTACCCAAACCCGTACGAAGCCTTAAAAGGTTTAACCAGAACAAACGAAAAAATAAACCAAAATTCTATTTCAAATTTTATTGATACCTTAGAGGTTTCAAACGAAATTAAAACAGAATTAAAAGCAATTACACCAAGTAATTATACTGGTATTTAAAATTATGATGTTAAACAACCAACAAACTTTAGTCGTTTCAGGAATTTTAGCCTGCGGTTTTTTCGTTTGTGGTTTATTAGATATACTTGATAATTTTATAGTTTTAACCGTGTTAACCTTATTATTTTTTGCAATAGTAATTAACGTTTTTCGCTCCGGATTTAAAAACCAAAATGAAAATTTAGAAGAATAATTTTCAGAATTTATTATAATTAAAAAAGCTTCCTTTTTAGGAAGCTTTTTTAATATCAACATTTAACTATAAATTATTTAAAGAAACTTATAATATTTTCAATTTGTTTTTCATCAATATTAGCCTTCTGAAACGCATTTATTAAGGTCATCATTTTTTCTGGGCTCATATCGTTTCCTAAAACTCGTACGAGTCCAAAACCTGTTTCCTTCGAACTCCCAAAAACAATTACCTCATCGGCTTCATCTTCTTTACCTAAATATTTCACAACAACTTTATTACCTCGATCGCTAAACTCCATTAAATCGTTGTATTTTTCGTTTGCTAAAATGGTTTTCACTTTCGCAATTTCTTCGTTATACATTTCTGCATTTGTTGCATTGGATTTAAATCCTAAAAAATTCAACTTTTTAACCGACTCGTAAGCTTCCATCTGTTCTTCGGTAAAATCGGTTTTATCAATTTCTATCATCGATAATGGAAAATCTTGACTTATAAAATTTACCGATTCTTGATGGTTTACATAATACTGCTGTAAGCTCGGTTCGTTACCGCAACTTGTTAAAAAAACGGCGGTAATTACAACTAATAAAAGGTTTCTGATTGTTCGTTTCATGATTGATGGTTTGTTTTCTTATTTTTTATCTAAATGCTCGCCTCCAGGAATATTCATTTTAGAAGTAAGTTTCGATATTTCGTTTAAATCGATATCGCCAGTTAAAGACACAACAACAGTTTCAATTTTGCGTTGCTTACCATTAATTTCAATTTTGTCTTCCATAACCTTATCAATGCCATTAACAAAAATTAAAAGTTCCTTAACGTGGTCGGCATCTTTTCCTTCTTTTACATAAAAATTTACTGTTGTACCATCGTCTTTAACTTCCATAAGTTCTTCTAGAGCACTAGCGCGCGAACCTACCCATTTCGATACATCGGCAGCAATTGTGGCATTATCGGTTACAATGGTTTTAAAACTGGTAATGCTTTTAACCATATCCATATAAGCCTGAGCTTCCGGATCGTCTACATCAATATTAATTTTTGCTAACATCTGAAACATTTTAGGCTTAATGTTTACATAGGTTACATTCGCGTTATCGCTATACTTCTCAAAAATATCTTTTTGCGCCATACCTGTTAATGGTAATAACATTACGGCTAATACAAATACTATTAATTTATTTTTCATTGTTCTTGTTTTTTACTGTTTTTAATGTTTTTTTATACTTATTATTATTTAAAAATAATGCTGGTTGAATTTTCAATTTCATTCAAGTAATTTAAGGTAGAAGCACCTTTATTTACCTCATTTAAATATCCAACCGTTGCTGTGCCTTTATTAAAGCTTTTACTAATCATTTCTAACGATTTTGCCACCTCATTATAGGCCAATTGTGGGTCTTGGTAAGTACCCAACTCATCTTTACTCGCTGTTGTACCAAAATAAAACCCTAACATAAGAACCGCTACCGCTGCGACCGAAATCCATTTATAATTAAATTTTCTAGTAGTTTTTAATGGAACGTCTTTAGTAAATTGTTCTTGTTGGTTTACCAAAAAATACGCAAACATAGGTTTATACATTTCTAAATGCGGAGCCACATTGTCGCTTGTAAAATAGTTTTTTAACAATTGCTCTTCCTTTAAGCTAGTTTCGCCGTTATCGTACTTTTCTAGTAATTTTTCTATATTATTTAATACCATAATTATGTGTATTAGTTAATTTTTCTCGTATTGTTTTTCGCGCTCTCGATAAGTTTACACGCACTGCCGTATTATTCATTTCCAGCATTTTTGCAATCTCATCCAAATCGTATTCTTCTATATCTCTTAGTTGCACAATTAAACGTTGTTGTTCTGGCAATTCTTCAATAATTTTAGCCACCCAATTAACGCTATCGTTAAGTTCAACCTGTTTTTGCAAAGGCGTATTCCCATCTTCGTAATTGCTGTGTACAATTTTAAGATTCTGTGCCTGTTTCGATTTTAATTTGTCGAAACAAAAATTCTTTGTCATCGTCATAGAAAAAGCCTCAATATTTTTATACTCCTGCATTTTCTTTTTGTTTTTCCACAACTTTAACAGAATCTCTTGGGTTGCATCTTCAGCCTCTTCCGTACTTATAAGTAAGCGTTTCGCCACCCTAAACACTTTATCCTTAAAAGGCATTACAATATTTAAAAACTCTGTTTGAGTCATTTTTGGTTTGGTTTCATTAAAAGCAGCTGGTTTATTTCTGCTATTTGTAATTACGACGACGCAGTATTTATTTTGTTACATCCAATCTAAAAAAAAATAAAATATGGGCGTAACCACGCATTTGGGCGTGGTCAGGCTTTACGCTAAATCTTTTTCTTGTACCTCAAAAAAGGATGCCGCTTCAATCCCTTACGCAGTTGCTAGCCAAAGTTTTCGTTTAAATGGTTTATATTTTAACATTCCAAAGTCCGGTGCTTCATTTTCATTAAATAAATTTTAAATTACACAATATTGTAAATACTTTTAAAGTTTACAGACTAATACGAAAAATAATAGCATGAAACACTTAAAATCTACCCTACTTTTATTTGCCATCTTAATTTTAGCAACAAGCTGTTTCGAAGATGGAGACGATATCACAAATCCTGAAGCCGTTTCTGTAGAAGTAAAAGATTTTGTTTGGAGTGGCATGAATATATTTTATCTGTATAAAGAAAATATTCCAGACCTTGCAGACGATCGTTTCGCAAGTAATACAGAATACAGCGATTATTTAAGCAGCTACAACTCGCCAGAAGCTTTATTTGAAAGTTTAATTTACGATTCCGAAAACACCGATCGTTTTAGCTGGATAACCGACGATTATATTGCCTTAGAAGCACAATTTAGTGGCGTTTATACAACAAATGGTGTAGAGTACAGCTTATATTTAGCTCCTAACAGCACCAGTAATCTTGTTGGTGTGGTACGCTTAATTTTACCAAATACCGATGCTAGTGTAAGCGGTGTAAAACGAGGCGATATATTTTATGCCATAGACGATGAAACATTAACCGTAAATAATTACACCCAACTACTAAGCCAATCAACTTACACCCTAAGTTTTGCAGATTATAATGATAATGGCACAACCGATACTACCGACGACACCATAGTTGCAAACGGAACAACAGCGAGTTTAACAAAATCAACGTATACCGAAAATCCTGTACACACAACTAACATACTAACCGTTGGTGGGCAAAATGTAGGCTACATACTTTACAACAGTTTTACATCAGGATCTGAAAACGAACTAAATAGCATTTTTGCAAATTTTAAAGCAAACAACGTCAACCATTTAGTTCTAGATTTACGTTACAACCCAGGAGGAAGCGTATCTACAGAAACCTATTTAGCAAGTATGATAACCGGACAACATACAGGACAAATTTTCACAAAACTGGTTAGAAACGATAACTTCGAAGAAAGCGACTATCTTTTTACCAACCAAATAGAAGAAGGTGGCAGTATAAACAGTTTAAACCTAGAAAAGGTTTACGTTTTAGCAACCGATAAATCGGCATCGGCAAGCGAAGGTCTAATTAACGGATTACGTCCATATATTAACGTCGTGCATATTGGCGAAAATACCATTGGAAAAACCCAAGCTTCTGTAACGCTTTACGATTCTCCTAATTTTGGCAGAACAGGTGCAAACCAAAATCATACTTACGCTATGCAACCGCTTGTTGCAAATGGTGTAAATAAAAATAACGAGCAAGTACCAAGTACAGGGTTAACACCAAGCGTTGGTTTCGAGTATACAGAAAGCCCAACCAATCTAGGTGTTTTAGGCGACGAGAACGAACCTATGCTTGCATTAGCTTTGGAAGACATTGAAAATTCTACAGGAAAATCGGCTGCAACAAAACCGGAAACCAACTTTAATTCATCTTTAATTTTTATTAAAGATAGTAATGACTTTAATCCGTTAGATGGCGGCATGAGAATAGACTAACACACTAATGCATAAAACATACTTTAACTGGAGTTCTGGTAAAGACTCTGCTTTGGCTTTATATTATTTATTACAAGACAAAAATTACAGTGTCGAGAAATTAATAACCACAGTAAACAGCCATTTCAACCGTGTTTCTATGCATGGCCTTAGAACCGAACTTTTAATACAGCAAACCAAAGCCTTAGGTATTCCTTTAAATTTAATTGAACTACCCGAAATGCCTAGTATGGAAATTTATGAGCAAAAAATTACAGCATCTTTAAACACATTAAAGAATAATGGTTTTACTCATAGCGCTTTTGGTGATATTTTTTTAGAAGATTTAAGAGATTACCGCGAAAACCAATTAGCAAAACTAAATTTTAAGGCCGTTTTTCCAATTTGGAAACGGGATACTAAAACACTTTTAAACAAATTTTTAGATTTAGGTTTTAAAACCATTATAGTTTGTGCTAACTCTAAGTTTTTTAATGAGGATTTTGTAGGCACGGTTATAGATAAACATTTTATAGATAATTTACCCAACGGTGTAGATCCTTGTGGAGAAAATGGTGAATTTCACACGTTTTGTTTCGATGGACCTATTTTTAAAAATCCGGTACATTTTACTATTGGAGAAAAAGTATACCGAGAATACAAACAACCAAAAACCAACGATGCCATTTGTAACACCGAAAATTATGGTGTTTGGTATTGCGATTTAATACCATAAAAAAAAGGCCACCCTCGGGCGGCCTTTGGAGTTTAACTTTGTCTCTCACCTAAAGTTAAACACATACTGATTTTTGTACAAAACAACTTAGCATAGTAATATTATTAGTTACCACAGTATTTATTTTAAAAAGAATGTTTCATCATTTTAAAACAAAATTTCGTGATTCTAATTTTAATTAAAATAAATTTTTGAAGCCCCTAGTGCAACAGATTGTGTTGAAACTTGCTCAGACGTTTCTAAACTGTAAACATTTAAAGTACTTAAATCTGAAAAGTTTGCATTTAGCAAATAAATATTATCATCTTCTACTTCCATTCCATACAAATATCCTTCTGCCGTAAAAATTGAGGTGCTTGATAACGCTGTGTCAGTTACACCTATTTCGTAAATACTTCCGCTTAAAGCGTAGTAAATAGTTTCATTATCAATAACCATTAATGATGGATGATCGCCTTCTGCAAAAACCACTTCTTGATCTACCGCTAAACTACTAGTATCGATTGTAGAAATACTTGCCAAAGTATGGCCTATAACATTCCAATTAGCATCATAAATTGTTCTTCCTTCAGACAGAACAACTAAATCTCCCGAACTGTTAAAAGCAAGTTCGTCTGGGTTGTCTTTTACTTCTATTTCGGTAACACTATCATCTTCAATATTAATAACCGAAATAATATTATTAGTAGTATAAGCACCTTTATGAGAAACGTATAGCTTACCGTTACTTTCAACAATTCGTTCTGGCCCGTTACCCACGCTAATTGTTTTTTCAACGGTATACGTAGCTAAATCTATTACAGCTACAAAATCATCTGTATCATCCGAAGTACTTCCCCAGTTGGTTATATAACCTTTATTATCTGCAACTACCATAAATCTTGGTAATTCTAAATCGGTAGATATTTCACCTTTATATTCAAAAGTATATCTATCTACAACAGTAACTGTATTGGCGTTATCTACAACTAAATAAGCATTGTCATCATCAAAAGCCATCGATTGTAAAAAGGTACCAAGTTCTACATTATTAACGGTTTTATAAATTAAGTTTTCGGCAACCGTAAAATCGTTAGACACGAAAGACACAGAACCTGTTCCTGTACTAGGGCTTCCTTCGCCGCTAATTAAAATACCGTTTTCGTAATCGCCTCTTGGCTCAGAATCTGTATCGTCTTCACTACAAGACGTGAAGCATAAAATGCTTAAAATAAAAATTGAAGTTAGTAATTTATTAATTTTCATAATTTAAAATGTATAGTTAACGTTTATATTAAAATTTCTGTTTGGCATTGGTCGCCTGGGTTGTATTACGTAATATTTGTTAAACAGGTTATTTACTTTAACTCCCAACTGTAATGTGTTTACTTTGGTGTGTAATACTTTAAAATTTATTCCTGCATTGGCTATAGCATAATCTGGAACAATAAAATCTTCGGAATTACTCGCGGTAGTGTAAACTTTACCATTATATAACTGCTGATAAAAACCTGAAAAACGTTTGTAATTGTAGGATAAATTAAAATTCAACAAGTGTTTTGGTGTGTAAATAGTTTGCTTATCTGTTGAAGCATCTATAGCTTCGGTATAACTGTAATTAAAGTTAAATTGAAGCTTATGATTGTGAAATGTTTCGTTATAACTTAAAGCTAATTCTGCGCCTTTATTATTTACTTCAGATAGATTTATGGGCACCCAAACACCTGGCCTGTCTTCATCGCCATTTGGTGTCCAAACTATTTTATCTTTTGTAGCAATATAAAACACTCCTAAATCGGCAGAAAATTTATTGTTTTTAAAACCTAAGCCTAATTCACCTTGTGCAGCGGTTTCGGGAATTAAATCTAGATTACCTTGTCCTGGCCAATACAAATCGTTATAAGTTGGCACCCTGTAATTCTTTGATCCATTAACTCTTAAATACCATGATGAATGGACTTTGTAATTTATTCCCAAAGCATAAGTAAATGGCACTGAATAATCGGTATTAAAATCTTTTCTAATTTTAGCTTCAAAAGCTATTTTTTGTTGAAGATTTTGATTGTAAACTACAGATTGTGAAAACTGCCTACGGTTTTGTACGGAAATTAAATCGGTACTTCCATAAATATTTTCAAACTCTGAAAACGACGTTATACTTGCTCTTATTTTATTAAAACTATACTTTAAATTATAGTTTACCAACATGCGTTTAGACTTACCAAAATTAAAGTTACTGGAGTTTTTATCGTCAAAATAGCGATACTCTTGTGTTAAGTAAGCTAGTTTTGCTTCATGATTAAATGCAACACCTTTGTTGGTGTAAACTAGTAAATTTCTATTACTAAAATCTTGATACTTGTCGTTTGCCGCAGTTGGATTGGGTAATTCGCTAGAAAAAAAACGTTCGCCATTATAATTTGCTGTATAAAAATTAAGTTGCGATTGTTTATTTAAATAAAATGAACCACTAAAATTTAAAGCTAAATTACTATAAGCACCGTTTGTATTTTTATAATCGGTGTTTAACCAAGGATAATCGTTATTTGAACTATTGTACGATACTCCTGCGTTTATTGCTATTTTTTTATTAGAAAACTTTAGTTTGTGTAACCCTTGGTAAGTATTGTAACTTCCAACCGAAAATAAGGTGTGGTTTTTAAACCTTGTATTTTGGGTAAACTTTAAATTATCGTTTAAGTGAATAGTGCCACCAATAGCTCCCGAGCCGTACTCAATGCTTCCGCCACCGCTTCTTACATCTACACCATCAAACAAAGTAACCGTTAAACTGTTAAAACCTGTTTGCCCACTATTTACAGAATTTATATTTATACCATTCCAAATTACAGCAGTGTTTGATGAACTTGTGCCCCTAAAACTTGCCGAACTAGTGCCTCCCGAACCGTATTCACGCAAATAAATTGGCATATTAAACCTAAGTAAATTGGTAAACGACTCAGTATTTTTTAAAATTACAGAATCGTTTAAGCGCTCTACTTTGTAACCAACAGAGTGAACCTGCAATTTTGTATCGGCAGTAACCACAACTTCCTCCAAACGATTAACCAAACTATCGTTTTGAGCAAAACTTAGGGTGCTAAAAATACTTGCAACTAAAAAGAGTGCTTTGTGTTTCATAAAATTACTAAACTTTTATCCCGAAAGTTTTATTAATTAATTATGAAATTTGGCAGGTCTCCTGACTTATTTTATGCTATTTGACCTTCCCAGTAAAAAAACCAGTGGTTTGAAGTAAATAACACCCTCTTGGTGAGGCACCAACACTCCCCTTCGACTGGGCTCAGGGTGACATTGGCATAAACTTACAGTTGCGGGAACAGCTCTGGATTTTCACCAGATTCCCTTTTAATCGACGTAGTCGTCCCAAACTTGTTTTGGGATCTCATACTATGTCGAACCAAAATTCGGCACAAATGTATTGTATTTTTTATTATTTATAAGATTTTAATGCATTATAATTACAAAATTTCGAAGCTAAATGTTGTGGTGCTTCAAAATGTTCTGGATGAATCATAGCTGCTAAACATTCTATACCATTTACCAATGTTCCTGCTGAAGACTGCGTAAACATATCGAAATCGGCAATATAAACTTGTTTATTTTTAACAGCTCTTAAGTTTTCCCATTCCGGATGTTTTTCTAAAAAGTGCATATCTTGTAAAGTACGCGCTGTAGTGTAACCACAAGGCGCTATTACTATAACTTCTGGATTGTATTTTACAATTTTATCAAAAGGAATAACAATACTATCGCCCGACGGATGCGATAACAAATCTATACCGCCTGCGTAACCAATTTGGTGCGGAATCCAATGCCCGCAATTAAAAATAGGATCTATCCATTCTAATAAAGCCACACTTTTAGATTGTATTTTGAGCGCTCTTTGCTTATCAACTATATTGTAAATACGCTGTTTTAAACCTTCTACATATTTTAACCCAACAGCTTCGTTATTCATGGCTTTGGCAATGGTTAAAGCATTATCAAAAACATCATTTAAACTATTTGGAGTAATAGAAATTAGCTCAGGAATTTTAGGTAATTTGTATGCCGAAGCCGCCACACATGCGGTGTCTATTTGGCAAACATCACAAACATCTTGTGTAAAAATAATGTCTGGCGATATGGTTTCTAATACAGCTTCATCAACATAGTATAAAGTTTCTCCAGCTGCTTTAGTTTCAGAAAAAATGATATTTATTTCTTCGCTTGTTAATGTTTTTCCTTCTAATTTATATCGTACAGCCACTTGCTTTTCTTGCAATGCTTCTGCAGGACACTCAAAAGTAACACCTTGTAAATCATCTTGTAAACCCATATCATAAATCATTTGGGTAACCGCAGGCATAAACGAAGACACTTTCATATTCTATAGTTTTAATAGCGAAAATACGCAGTTTTAAAGTAGTAATTAAAAAAAATTAAAGACCTTTGATTTTCGAAACGAGAGTTATGCGATTATATTTTTTAACGCTTTTAAGCACATTTATGTTATTTTCCTGTAAAGAAAACAGCACAAAAACGAATGCGCAAAAAGTAAAATTAGAACAAACCCAAAACGTAACTTACGCCAAAGGTTTTACTATTGAAAATCACGACACTTATAAAACGCTTACTGTTACATCGCCTTGGCCAAATAGCAATAAAACATTTACTTATTATTTGGTAAATAAAAATAAAACCATTCCTGAAGCTTTAAAAAACAAAACGGTTATAAAAACACCTATTAACAAACTAGTTGTAACATCTACCACTAATGTTCCTGCTTTAGAATTTCTGGAAGTTGAAGACAAATTAGTAGGTTTCCCGAACACTAATTTTATTTCTTCAAAAAAAACCAGAACCCGCATTGAACAGGGCCTTGTAAAAGATTTAAACAGTGAAGCAGACATTAACACGGAATTGCTTCTAGCCTTACAACCCGATTTAGTTATTGGGCACTCCGTTAACGGAAACAATAAAAGTTTAAACCAAATTGAGCGCTTTAATATTCCGGTTGTAATTGATGGCGCTTGGACCGAAAATCATCCTCTTGGCAGAGCAGAATGGATAAAATTTATCGCAGCATTTTTTAATAAAGACGACGAAGCACAAACTATATTTGAAGCTATTGAAGCCAATTATTTAAAGGTGAAACAACTCGCTGCTAAAACCATGAAACAACCAACAGTTTTCTCTGGGTCGATGTTTAAAGACATTTGGAATGTTCCTGGAGGACAAAGTTTTATGGCTAAATTTTTAGAAGATGCCAACACAAATTATATTTGGAAAAACAACACCTCTACTGGTAGTTTACAACTTAACTTAGAAAACGTACTTGAAAAAGCAAAAACGGCTAATTTATGGATTGGAGCTGGCCTTTTTAACAATAAAACAGAAATGGAAAGCCAATACAATGGTTATACTTTTTTTAATGCTTACAAAAACAATAACATTTATAGCTACACAAAACAAATAAGTGAAACCGGTGGCTTAATATATTTTGAACTTGGACCACTTCGTCCAGATTTAGTTTTAAAAGATATTATTAAAATTGCACACCCAGAAGTTTTACCAAACTACGAACTTTACTTTTTTAAACCGTTAAATTAATTGCAACAGCACGCAGCATATAAAACCCCATTTTTAGTACTTACGCTAGTACTTATTCTTTGCTTTATTATAAATATTAGTTTGGGTTCGGTTTTAATTCCTTTAAAATCCATTTTTGGTATTGTAATGGAGCAAGTTCCAGAAAATTCTTCTTGGAATTTTATCGTAATCAACTACCGTCTACCTAAAGCACTAACAGCTATAATAGTTGGTTCAGGTTTAGGTATTTCGGGCTTACTTATGCAGACCTTATTTAAAAATCCTTTAGCTGGCCCATTTGTATTAGGCATAACTTCTGGAGCAAGTTTAGGCGTAGCTCTAGCTATAATGGGCGCTTCGTTTTTTGGAGGTGTTATGGCAGGTGTTTTAATATCGAAATGGAGCATTGTTATTGCTGCTAGTTTGGGTAGTTTTTTAGTATTGCTTACCGTTTTAATTGTTTCAACTAAAGTAAGAGACACTATGGCTTTATTAATTATCGGGCTTATGTTTGGAAGTATAACTGCCGCTATAATTAGTGTACTCACCTATTTCTCTAGCGCCGAAGAACTGCAACAATTTGTGTTTTGGCGATTTGGCTCACTAGGTAATTTGTCGTGGCATGAATTAGTGATTTTTTCAATAATATATAGTATTGGGTTACTTTTAAGTTTGGCTTCAATTAAAGCTTTAAACACTTTATTATTAGGTGATAATTATGCAAAAAGCTTAGGGATAAACCTAAAAAAAACAAGATTAACTATAATAATTGCCACAAGTTTATTAGCTGGAACTATTACCGCTTTTGCAGGCCCAATTGCTTTTGTTGGTTTAGCTATTCCGCATATAACACGACAAATATTCACCACCTCAAACCACAAAATATTATTACCTGCTGTATTTTTATTAGGCAGCATAATTATGCTTATTTGCGATACTATCGCTCAACTACCAGGTTTAGAATACACTTTACCTATTAATGCTATAACTTGCCTAGTTGGAGCACCTGTTGTAATTTGGTTACTCGTAAGAAAACAAAAAATGGTGTTTTGAAAACTAAAGCTTAAAACATAAATTTAAAAGCGATAATGTGACATTTAATAGATGAAAGAAGATCATAAACATACCATTCTTAAAACTGAAAACCTTTCTGTTGGTTACAAAACCAAAAAAGATCAGGTTTGTGTTGCTAAAAACATCAATATTCAGCTTGAAAAAGGACAACTTATTGGTTTAGTTGGTGCTAATGGTATTGGAAAATCTACATTATTAAAAACATTAACTAAAAATATTCCGGTTTTAAACGGAAGCATTTTTATTGAAAATAAAAACTTAAATAAATGTTCTAATTTAGAACTATCAAAATTACTAAGCGTTGTTTTAACCGAACCTTTAGCCGCTAAAAATCTATCCGTTTTCGAGTTAATAACTCTTGGTAGGCAACCTTACACAAATTGGGTTGGTAACTTAACACAGCAAGATTTAGAAACAGTTAACCACGCCATAAACATTATTAATATTGAAGAGCTAAAACACAAAAAATGTTTTGAACTTAGCGACGGACAACTACAAAAAGTAATGATTGCCCGCGCTTTAGCACAAGATACAAGCCTTATAATTTTAGATGAACCAACCACACATCTCGACATGTATCACAAAGCTTATATTTTAAAATTGCTTCAAAAATTAGCAACAACTACCAACAAAACCATTCTTTTTTCTTCTCACGAAATAGATTTAGCTATCCAATTATGTGATAAAATGATTGTAATGAATACTAACAAAATTAATTTTGATTCACCTTGTAATTTAATTGAACAAGGTGTATTCAACACACTTTTCCCTGATGATTTAATTGCTTTTGATGAAATTACAGGTAGTTTTAAAGTGAAGAAATAGAACTTTACTTAAGGACATTTCTTCATAAAAAATTATATTTGATAAAATCTAAATTTTAAATGAACGACAGCTTAATTCTTATTCTAGCTATTTTAGTTTCTGCCTTAGTTGGTGGGTATATTGGTGTAACCATTGCTAAACTTAAAAGTAAAACCGAAAAAAGCACTTTAGAAGAGCGTAATAGTAACTTACAGCTTCAAATTGAAGACTTAAAAACATTGCATGCCACCGAAAACGAAAAGCAAAACATCAATTTTGAACAAAAAATAAACGAGTTAAAAGAAACCCTAACCAAAATTGAAAAAGAACGCGAAGATATTAGGCGTGAAAAAGATTTTTTAAACACCGAACTGGCTAGAAGAAATTCGGAGTTTGAAAACCTACAACAACAAAACCTTAAACGTGATAAAGAACTTGAAGAACGCCAAGAACAACTACGTAAGGATTTTGAACTTTTAGCTACTAAAATTCTAGATGAAAAATCTGAAAAATTCACTATTCAGAATAAAGAAAACATAAAAAATATTTTAAGTCCGTTACAAGAAAAAATAAAAACGTTTGAAGAAAAGGTTGATTTAACACAAAAGGAAAGCATTAGTATGCATTCGGCTTTAAAAGAACAATTATTAGGTTTAAAAGACCTAAACCAGCAAATGACTAAAGAGGCTACCAACCTTACCCGTGCACTAAAAGGCGATAGCAAAATGCAAGGAAATTGGGGCGAATTAGTTTTAGAGCGTGTTTTAGAAAAATCTGGTTTAGAAAAAGACCGCGAATATTTTGTACAACAAAGTTTTACCCGAGAAGATAATTCGCGCGTAATGCCCGATGTGGTTTTGCATTTACCCGATGGCAAAAAAATGATAATTGACAGTAAAGTTTCTTTAACCGATTACGAACGCTTTGTAAATGCCGATGATGACGACAAGTTATCCTTTTTAAAAGCGCATGTAAATTCGGTAAAACGCCACGTAGATCAACTTTCTGAAAAAAACTACCAGGATTTATACAACATGGAATCGCCCGATTTTGTGTTAATGTTTATACCTATAGAACCCGCTTTTGCTGTAGTTGTAAACGAAGACAACACTATTTACAACAAAGCTTTCGAAAAAAATATTGTTATTGTAACTCCGTCTACATTACTTGCTACATTAAGAACCATTGATAGCATGTGGACCAACGAAAAGCAACAACAAAACGCCATTGAAATTGCTAGACAAGCTGGTGCACTTTACGATAAATTTGAAGGCCTTGTAAAAGATTTAACTGGGGTTGGTAAAAAAATTGATGCTGCCAAAACCGATTATTCTGCGGCCATGAATAAATTAGTTGAAGGCCGTGGAAACCTAATTACCAGCGTAGAAAAACTTAAAAAAATGGGAGCAAAAGCCAAAAAAGCACTTCCAGAAGCTATTATAAAACGTGCTCAAGACGAGGACTAAAAAACCATTTATATATGTTTAAAAACATTGAAGACTCCCAAGTATCTATAACAGAATTAATGTTACCCTCTCACTCTAATTTTAGTGGTAAAATTCATGGTGGGCATATTTTAAATTTAATGGATCAAATTGCTTTTGCTTGTGCCTCAAAACATTCTGGCCATTACTGTGTAACGGCATCGGTAAATCGTGTAGATTTTTTAAACCCTATTGAAGTTGGAGAACTTGTAACTTTGAAGGCCTCCGTAAATTACACAGGAAACACCTCAATGGTAGTTGGTTTACGTGTAGAATCTGAGAACATACAAAGTGGAGAGAAAAAACATTGTAACTCTTCTTATTTCACTATGGTTGCTAAAGATGCCAACGGTAATAACGCTAAAGTTCCAGGTATAATTTTAAACACTGTAGATAGCGTTAGGCGTTTTGCTAGAAGTATTGCTAGACAAGAACAGTCTAAACATCGAACATCAAAATATAATTCTTCTCAATTTAAAATTGCAGATTATCTAGATGTTGTAAAACAGCATAATGTTATGATAGATTTATAATAAACAGTCTATACCTCCTTTTTAGTTCATACTAGATATAAAAAAAATATGTTGTTCTAAAATCAATCAGAACAACATATTTTATCTTTTTATAACAGAATTGGAAGCTTCTCTATTCTTTTAAAAATTTACTCACGTAATCTTTAGTTTCGGTTTTTACTTTTATAAAATAAAACCCTGTTTGCAATTTACTTATGTTAATTTGCTCGCTTCGCTGTAATTCGTTTTCCCAAACTGTTTTTCCGAAAACATCGTAAATTTTAAAAGATGTAATTTTTTCAGAATTACTTAAAAACACATTTAAATAATTGTTAGCCGGATTTGGATAAATTTTAAAACGATTCTCTTCCGAAAGAACTTCAGCTACATTTAAGGCATTAGATACTGTAACACCATAATCGTCGCCTCGTAAAACAAAACCATTACCACAAACAACCGGAGATCGGTTATGATCGGTTACTACACGCATTTTTAAAAGTGTATTTAAAGTTGCTGTAGTGGGAACGGTAACACTTGTACTTACCGTATTTGTTGAGTTTGAGCCAATATTATCGATTAAAACTTGCTCGTTACTTCCATTAGAATTTGATGTTTCGAATTCGCCATTACTATCCCAATCTATCCAGACTTCTAAATACGCAGAGCCATCGATTCTAGATTTATAAGTTACATCAAGCTGGTAGCTATTTCCTGCAATTATAGTTGTATTATTTGAGCAAATAAAATCGTTAAGCGCACCATCTGGAATATAAGTTGATGTTGTATTATCAATTGTATTAAAAGTTAAATTTGTAACACCACAACCAAAATTACCTCCATCGTTAGTACTGCTTACTTCGCAATTGGCTTCAGTTTTACTATTAATTATTTCAATACTTTCTGTATCGGCACACCCGTTTGCATCGGTTACAGTTACCGCATAAATTCCAGGTTCGGTAACCGATATACTGGCATTTGTACCTAAACCATTATCCCAAACATAACTTACACCTCCCGATGCAGTTAAGTTTATAGATGCAATATCGCAATTAAATGCTGTTTGTCCGTCTTCGGCAGTAATTTCAGCAGTTGGCATAGGTTTGTTTTCTGTAATTACAATACTTTCGGTTTCTGTACACCCATCAAACGATGTAACGATAACAGTATAAGTTCCAGGCTCAGTAACCGAAATAGTTGCATCAATGCCTTTATTATTATCCCAACTATAACTCGCGCCACCAGTAGCTGTTAAACTAATAGACGGCTCTGTACAAGTTAAAACAGTTGTTGAGGAATTATTAGTAATTCCTGCAGTAGGCGCTGTACACGCCGGTTTAACATACACACCGTAATCATCGGCACGTAATACATAGCCATTGCCGCAAGTTACAGGACTTCTGTCTACATCTGTAACAACACGCATACGAAGCAACGTATTTAAAGTAGCTGAAATTGGAGGTGTAACACTCGCCGTTGCTGTTCCTGTGTAGCTAGGAATAATATTATCGGAAAGCACCATTTCACTATCACCTTGAGAGTTAATAGCATCGAACGAGCCATTATTATCCCAATCAATCCAGACCTCTAAATATTGATTAAATTGAGATCTTGATTTGTAATCTACTTCTAAATCATAAGATTCACCTAAAAATACTGAGGTATTATAATCGCAAGTAAAATCATTTAAAGCACCTTCGGGAATTGCAGTAGTTGTACTATTATTTATAGTATTAAAAATTATGTTTGTAACACCAACACTAAAATTAGAACCGTCGTTAGCACTTGATATTTCACAGGTAGCTGCCACACCAGAAGTTACTGCAATATAACTTGTTTTTGTTAAACTTGTTGTGCCTTCCGGGTTGGTTACCTCCAAAGTTACATCGTAAACTCCCGAATTTGTAAATGTTATAGAAGGATTCTGTAAGGTTGATGTATAAGGAGTATCCACACCGTTATCGAAAGTCCATGAAAAACTTACGTTATCGTAACCATTATTTGTATATGTATTTGGAGTACAACTAGATTCATCTGTAAAAGTGACACTTTCTCCCAAACAAGCAGTTGAAGCTGAAGCTGAGAAAAACACAGTAGCCGTATTAGCTGGTGTTAATGCTGGACTTGATAAATACGAAGCCCTTGTTGTGGTTAAAGCATTTGTTACTACAGTACGTTGCCCACCGGTAAACTCGGAAGAACACCCCGTATAATCCATATAATTATGCATATGATCTTGATGCGTTCCTGAATTTCTAACAAACCCTGTATCTGGATTTATAGTTTCGTTAAACGAAGGGTCGCAAGAATTAACATCTGTAGTTTCGCAATCGTAATAAATTGAAGGACTAATTGAAGAAGTTCTAATATGGCTAGGTGTATCAAAAATACCATCGTCTCCACATTGGTCTCCAACACCATCGCCATTTGCATCATCGCCATCGAAAGTATGTGGTAAGTTAAAAGCATGCCCCATTTCGTGTGCCCAAGTTGATGAAGCTTCATTTAAAAATGAGCAGGTTAAAACCACAGAACCGTCGTAGCCTTCGCCATGAGCTCCTGCAAAATAAGCATATCCGGCAGTATAAGTACCACCGCTGTAACAATTTGCATTATCAATTTCGTCGACAAGCCAAACATTATAATAGTTATTAGGATTCCAATTTCCATATTCTTTTAACGAATTAATTGCGCTGTCACCACTATAATCGGCTAATCCATCGGAGTTTGATCTATTCACTCCGTTAGCAACATAAGAAGCAACTCCGCTCATATCTACACGGTTTATACCGTTGGTACAATTTCCATTCTCATCTTGTACGGCTAGTGCAAATTCTATTTTCATATCGACACCATCACCATCGCCATAAGTACCAGATACTTTTCTCCAATAGTTATTTAAATATCGTAAACCACGCTTAACATCGGCATCCGAAATATTTGTTCCACTACCAATTTCTTCTCCTTTATGCATTACATGGACCACAACAGGTACTTGTAAAATACCATTAGCCGTTTTGGCATTGCTTGCAGAAACTTTATTAAAAGTTCCCATCGCTCTTTGGTGATTTAACCTGTAAGTCTCGTCGGTTTCCAATTTATGCTTATGAAATAAGTCCGATCCGCATTGTCCATTATTAATTTGTTCTTGGGTTAAAACTTGTCCGTTTGTAAGTTTTCCAAATAGAAAACAAAGCGATAAAATGCACGCAAATCGATATTGGCTGGTAAACATTTAAATAAAATTTAGGTTAAATAGTTATTGAATTAAAAAATTATTCTGATTGCAATTTAGGCTAAATTTTGATAATCAGCACACTATAAAACATAAAAAAAGTCGCTAAAAAGCGACTTTTTTCCGTTAAATAACATATTTTTATTTACTCAAGTACATTTTACGTCTTGAATATAAATCGTAAAACTCATCATCTTTTAAGCTATCAATAAATAAGATACTTTCTCCCGTACTCTTCATTTCTGGACCTAATGTTTTATCTACATTCGGGAATTTATTGAATGAGAATACCGGTTGTTTAATAGCATAACCTTCCAATTGTGGGTTAAACGTAAAATCTTTTACCTTTTTCTCACCCAACATTAACTTAGTAGCATAATTCACATAAGGCTCTCCATAAGCTTTAGCTATAAAAGGAACAGTTCTAGATGCACGTGGGTTAGCCTCAATAATATAAACTGTATCATCTTTAACGGCAAACTGAATATTTATTAAACCAACTGTATTTAGTGCTAAAGCAATTTTTTTAGTATGGTCTTTAATTTGCTGCATTACAAATTCGCCTAGATTAAATGGTGGTAAAGTAGAATTACTATCTCCTGAATGAATACCACAAGGCTCAATATGTTCCATTATACCAATAATATAAACCTCTTCACCATCACAAATCGCATCGGCTTCAGCTTCAATAGCGCCTTCTAAATAATGGTCTAAAAGTAACTTGTTGTTTGGTATACTCTGTAATAAACTTACAACATGTTTTTCAAGTTCTTGTTCGTTAATTACAATTTTCATACCTTGACCTCCTAATACATAAGATGGTCTTACAAGAATTGGAAAATCTAATTCTTTGGCAACTGCTAAAGCTTCATCGGCCGTTTCGGCAGTATCAAACTTAGGGTAAGGAATGTTGTTTTCTTTTAATAAAGTAGAGAAACTCCCTCTATCTTCAGCTAAATCTAACGACTCGTAACTTGTTCCAATAATTTTAATATTATATCTATCTAATTTTTCAGCCAATTTTAAGGCAGTTTGTCCACCCAATTGAACAATAACACCTTCGGGCTTTTCATGCTTAATAATGTCATAAATATGCTCCCAGAATACTGGCTCAAAATATAACTTATCGGCAGTATCAAAATCGGTTGAAACGGTTTCTGGGTTACAGTTAATCATAATGGTTTCATAACCACATTCGGCAGCTGCCAACACTCCGTGAACACAACAATAATCGAACTCGATACCTTGACCAATACGGTTTGGTCCAGAACCTAAAACAATAATTTTCTTTTTATCTGAAACTACACTTTCATTATGAGCAAAACGGTTACCATCAGCGGTTTCCATATCACTTTCAAAAGTTGAATAATAATAAGGTGTTTTTGCTTCAAACTCTGCCGCACAGGTATCAACCAACTTATAAACACGGTTAATACCTAATTCTTCACGTTTTGTATATACTGCACTTTCTAAACAACCAAGCATGTGTGCTATTTGGCGATCGCCATAACCTTTTTGCTTCGCTTCAAGAAGTAATTCTTTTTCAATGGTATCAATGTTAAAAGTAGAAATTTCTCTCTCTAAGAAATATAGCTCTTCGTATTGCTTTAAGAACCACATATCTATTTTAGTAATTTCGTAAATTCTGCTTAACGGAATTCCCATTTTTATTGCATCATAAATAGTAAATACACGATCCCATGATGCATATGTAAGCTTTTCTATAATTTGTTCGTAATTGGTGTTTTCTTTGCCATCTGCACCCAAACCATTACGTTTAATTTCTAGAGATTGCGTCGCTTTATGAAGCGCTTCTTGAAACGATCTCCCAATACCCATAACCTCACCAACAGCCTTCATTTGAAGTCCTAAAGTACGATCTGAACCTTCAAACTTGTCAAAATTCCAACGTGGTATTTTCACAATTACATAATCTAGAGTTGGCTCAAATAAGGCCGAAGTAGATTTTGTAATTTGATTACTTAATTCATCTAAATGATAACCTAAAGCTAATTTAGCTGCAATTTTTGCAATAGGATAACCAGTAGCTTTACTTGCCAATGCTGAAGAACGTGAAACTCGTGGGTTAATTTCAATGGCAATAATATCTTCCTTTTCATCTGGCGAAACGGCAAATTGTACATTACATCCACCAGCAAAATCACCTATACTACGCATCATATGAATTGCCATATCTCGCATACGTTGGTAAGTTCTATCGCTTAAAGTCATTGCTGGGGCTACGGTTATTGAATCTCCAGTATGAATTCCCATAGGATCCATATTTTCAATAGAACAAATAATAACAACATTATCATTTGAATCTCTAAGTAACTCTAATTCATACTCTTTCCATCCAAGTAATGCCTTATCAATCATTACTTCATGGATTGGAGAAATTTCTAAGCCATTACGTAAAAGTTTATCAAAATCTTTCTCTTCGTAAACAATTGCAGCACCTGCACCGCCTAAAGTAAATGAGGAACGAATGCATAATGGGAAACCAAATTTTTGAGCTATTTCTTTACCTTTTAAAAATGATGTAGCAGTAGCTTGTGGTGCCATTGGAACGCCAATTCTCCCCATGAGCTCTCTAAACTGCTCTCTATCTTCTGTAATATTAATAGCATCGATATTAACACCTATTAATTCTACTCCAAAATCTTCCCAAATACCTTTTTCATCTGCTTCAATAGCCAAATTTAATGCGGTCTGTCCACCCATTGTTGGTAAAACAGCATCAATTTGAGGATGTTCTTTTAATATTTTAATTATCGATTTTGTATTCAGCGGCAAAAGATAAACATGATCGGCCATTGAAGGATCGGTCATAATTGTTGCCGGGTTGGAGTTAATTAAAATCGTTTCAATTCCATCTTCACGTAATGATCTTAAAGCTTGTGATCCTGAATAATCAAATTCACAGGCTTGTCCAATAATAATTGGCCCAGACCCAATAATTAGTATCGACTTTAGTTTTGAATTCTTTGGCATTTTTTTTATTTATACAGAGTTAATACGTTTTATGCAAAAATAATAATCAGTAGGTATAAAAAAAGGCGTTACACTTAAGCAACACCTTTAATTTATAAACAATTGTTAATCATATTATTTCTTATGTCTAGTTTCAGAAGACACAGATAATCTTTTTCTACCTTTAGCTCTTCTACGAGCTAATACTTTTCTACCATTAGCAGAAGCCATTCTTTCTCTAAAACCGTGTTTATTTCTTCTCTTTCTTTTAGAAGGCTGAAATGTTCTCTTACTCATTATCTTATATCTTTAAATTCTGAAAAATTTTAATCTAATTGGCTTCCTTAAAAACCGAGGGCAAATATACAAACCCTTTATTACTTTGCAAATCATTTTTAGAAAAATTTTAATTATTTTTTTGAAGTATAAAAAACGACGCCTTTTCCTTTATTTATAGACTTTAAACCTTATTTAAACCCAAAGGCATTATACTTTTTCTCATAAATTTTAGTTTATTTGCAAACTAAAACAACCAAAAACACGCTAAATTCGATTATTTTTGGGCTTTTTCAACCTTAAATCAAACTATTATGTACAATAAAAATATTAAGTTAATAATTGCAGCTGGAATTCTAGCCTATGCCATTTATCAATTTACAGAAGGATACATTGGTAACGGTATTATGCTTATACTTTTGGCTTCTATTTTTGTTTTTCTTTATTTTAAAAATGAATTTATTTTATTAGCGTTTTTACGATTAAGAAAACAAGATTTTGATGGTGCAAAAAAATGGCTTAGCAAAATTAAAAATCCTGAAGCTGCCCTAGTTAAAAAACAACAAGGGTATTACAACTATTTGCATGGTATTATGGTTTCACAAAGTAATATGACCGAAGCTGAAAAATACTTTAAAAAAGCTATTTCTTTAGGTTTATCGATGGATCATGATTTAGCTATGGCAAAATTAAATTTAGCTGGTATTGCTTTTTCTAAACGCAGAAAGCAAGAAGCTCAAAAATTACTTAACGAAGCTAGTAAGCTTGATAAACAAGGCATGCTAACCGACCAAATTAAAATGATGAAACAAAATATGAAACGCTCTTCTGGACCTAACCAACAGTTTGGAGCTGGAGGCTCACTCAGATCTCAAAAAAGAAGGTCGCGATAATACTTGATTTTACAACTTAAAAAGCTTCAAAATTTAAATTTTTGAAGCTTTTTTTTATATTAAAGGAGACCAAAGCCTACAATACGATTCTTTTAACTTATCGAATTTAGAACGATTTATATAAACCTCTGGGTTTACTAATTTGCTATCTTCTAAATCTTGTAAAAAATGAGATTTTAATTCCTTAGCATTTACTTTATCGTAAATTACTGAGTTAATTTCAAAATTAATATTGAAACTTCGGTAATCCATATTAGAGGTGCCAACCATAGCAAAAATATCATCAACCACCATAGTTTTTGCGTGTATAAAACCTTTTTGATATTTGTATACATTTATTCCAGCTTTAAACAAGCCTTCTAAATAAGAATTTGACGCATGTTTTACAACCCAAGAGTCAGACTTTTCTGGAATTAACAAGTTAACATCTACCCCACTTTTTGATGCAATTTGTAATGCTTTAATCATTTCATCATTAGGCACAAAATATGGTGTAGTAATATAAACGTAATTAGTTGCTGTTATTATAGCTGTTAGGGTTAACTCCATAATATTAGCCCAGTCTGTATCTGGCCCACTGGCTGCTATTTGCAAGCCTACATTTGCATTTTCAATTTTTAGTTCGGGGAAAAATAATTTATAATTTTTTATAGCCTCACTTGACACAAAATGCCATGTAGATAAGAAATGAATTTGTAAAGATTTTACAGCTTCCCCTTGTATTCTTAAATGGGTATCGCGCCAAAACGTTTTATTATTGGTATTTACGTATTCATCACCAATATTTATACCTCCAACATAACCAATTTTACCATCTATAATTGCTATTTTTCGATGATTCCTATAATTCATCTTTCCTGTAAATTTAGGTAACAACACAGGCATAAAAGCATGGTGCTGTATGCCGAAATGTGCAAGTTTAGATTTCATTTTATTAGAAATTTTACTTCCAACATCATCATAACTCATTCTAACAATTACACCTTCTTTAGACTTTTCGCATAACAAATTAAGTAGTTTTGAACCTATGACATCATCTTTAATTATGTAATATTCAATGTTTATATGATGTTTTGCTTGTTTTATATCGGCAAATAGTTTCTCGAACTTATCATCACCATTTTTTAATATATCAATTTTATTACTTAAAGTTAATGGCTCGTTTTGGTTGCTATGAAGCAACTTTACTAATTTCACTTTTTCATCCAAATAATTGTTAACTTTTTGTAGTTCTTGCTTATTAAAAGCTTGTTCTTTTTTTACTGCTTTTATTACGGTTTTATTTAGAACATATTTTCGGTTAAAAATTTTATTTTTTCGGTATTCTTGACCAAAAAGGTAATAAACCAAAGGCCCTAAAAAAGGAAAAAACACTAATACAACAATGTATGATAGTGTTTTTGTAGGGTTTAAATTTTTTAAAATTACCGTTATTACAGCAGAAACAGCAATAATATAATTAAGTATAATTAAAAAAAGCCAAATATTATTTCCTAAGAATTTAAGCATATCAATTGTTATTGATAATAGCCTTCTTTAGGAATTTCGATATGATATAATTTTCTTGATTTATTATTTAAATGAGGTTCGCGCAACCAAGGATTATGCAATTTTAATATTTTGTAATTAATATTAAAATCTTGTGCAAATGTAGAAAAATCAGCAACAGCTGTATCAACTTCTACTTTATAAGTTGGAATATTTTGATACAAATCTTTATCTCTAAAGTTGAAACCATATTTTGCAGGATGAGATAAAATTTCTTTTAACGCTACAATTCTAAACATATAACGCCCCGTTTCTTCACCTAATAATAAATCATAATAGTCGCTAACGTTTTGTTCTCTTAATCGTCTAGCAATTCCTGCATTTCCTGCATTATAAGCAGCTGCAGCTAGGGTCCAAGATCCTAAACGCTCTTTCGATTTTTTTAAATATTTACAAGCTACTTCTGTAGCCTTTTCTAAATGGTATCGTTCATCTACATTATCATTAATTTCTAGGCCATTCTCACGACCAGTAGTTTTCATAATTTGCCAAACACCACGAGCACCAGCAGGAGAAACCGCATTTGTTAATCCACTTTCTATTACTGCTAAATATTTAAAATCATCTGGAATACCATGTTTAGCCAAAATTGGTTCTATAATAGGAAAATATTTTTTAGCTCGTTTAAACATTAACAACCCGTTAGATTGCCAATAGGTATTTACCAATAATTCTCTATCCATACGTTCATAAATATCTGGATTATTTAAAGGCATTGCTTCGCCTGCAAAATCTAAATAATCTGGAATTTGTAATGCATAAACGTTATAGTCATTAATTAATTTTTTCTCAAAGTTTTCGTCGGTAGGTGCATCTTGTAAGGCAAAAATAAAAAGGCCACATAAACTTAATAATCCCACAAACGCTAAGGCATTCTTTACTATCTTCATGTTTAAAAAGTTTTGATAAAATTAATGAAAAATATCGAGATATGATATTAGTCCTTCAAAATAATATATGGTAAATGTTTGTTAAACCAACGATACTTATTTAAAATCATAACGTGAGTTCCGCCTTTTATTACCGTACAATTTTGAATATTTTTGATAGGAAAAACCGTATCAGCATCGCCATGAATATGAACTAATTTAGACTGTGGCTCTACTTGATTCCAGCATACCATATTTTCGATAGCCCAATTTAAATAACGCTCGTCGTTAACCGACAGGTATTTTTTATAGAGTTCAATACGTTTATTAACCTGTTTCCCAAATGCATACTTAGATAGTTTTTCTATATTTCCTGCTAATTTAGTTGGTGCGAGCTTGTAAATTTTAGTATTTCTAGCAAATTTCATGCGTTTTGGTAGTTCGTTTTTAGACTTAACGCTAGAAACAATAATAAGTTTTTTAAGCTTTATTATTTTACTTAATTCTTGCACAATTACGCCTCCAAACGAGACTCCTAAAAGTACTATATTTTCGTGTTTAATATGTGCTGCTAAACGAGAAGCATAACTTGTAAGTGATTCGTTTTCAGAAGGACTTATCCATTCAAGCAAATGAATTTGAAACTGGTTTTTAGGCAAACTTATGTTCTCAAATATTTTAGAACTAGCTGCCATGCCAGGCATAAAATAAACATGAATTATTGGCGTATTATCCATTTTACAAGTCAAATTTTTTACTGAACAATTTAGTTAAAACTTTATAAACGAATAGATTAACTAAACTTTTAACAAAAAATAAGCAAATTTTTCGTATATTTGCAACGCAAACATATAAAATAGTCTTCACTATTTTTCCCTATTCCACATAATTTAAAAATTTTATAACATGGTTGAGACTGCTGAACTAATTGACAACGACTTTTTACGCCAATTTGAGTTAAAGGTTGATAATGAATTAGCTACGATTGAATACTCTTTGCAAGAAAGAAAAATATTTTTAACCAAACTTGTTATTCCGAGCAATAGCAACAACGAAACATTTAAGAAAGAATTTTTAGAAATTGTTTTTGAACAAATTAGAGAACGAAATTTAAGTATGGTTCCTACAAGCCCTGAAATTGCTAAATTTGTAAGAAGTAATCGTAAATATAAACGTATGCTTCCTGTTGGAGTTAGAATTTAATCTTGTTATTGAAACAAACTAAATAGGTTGTTTTAAAGTGTTATTATTAAACATTTTAAAGCAACTTTTTTTTATTCTCCTAAATACAGGCTATAATCTTGGGAAATTTTTATTAACACTAAATTTTCATTGGTCTTAGAAATTAGCTTATTTCCAGAATTTAGCACATAGCTTCCCGAAGTAGTAGAGTCTTCAACTACAATAACATCATTAATTTTATTCCAAATAAGCTCGTTAAAACTAGAAGTTACTTCGCCAGTACTAGACTCTAAACGAACAATTTCACCTGCCAAATCATTTGGCCCTAAAACAAGTTGAAAGATATATGTTGTGCCATCAACTTCATCTTCATTTTCATATTCCCAAACACCTAATAAATAGTCGCTTGTTAAATCGTCGTCGCTATCTTTATGGCAAGACGATAAACAAATAAAACAGGTAATAATTAAAAATAATTTAGAAAAGGAGCTCATTTATAATAGGTTAAAACACCTCAAATGTAATATGTGAAATAAACACCTGTGAATTAAATCGACTAAAGGTAATAAAACAAGATTAGTAGATTTAATTTCCAGCAAAAGTCTCAACAAAATCGAACCTTACCAATCCATCTTCATCAATTTTAGTAAGCTTTACTTTATTAAGCGTGTTTACAAGTTCGGGATTCCAAGGTGCTTTTACTTTTACATAATTTTCGGTAAATCCATATATGTAACCTTCTTTATTTTCACTTTCAAAAAGCACGGTTCTTGAAGTCCCAATTTGACTTTCGTAAAATGCACGACGCTTTTTAACCGATAATCCTCGTAACATTTTGCTACGTTTTGTTCTTATGTTTTTAGGCACAACCCCGTCCATTTCGGCTGCCTCAGTATTATCGCGCTCAGAATATGTAAACACATGCAAGTACGATATATCTAATTCGTTTAAAAAATTATAAGTATCCAAAAAATGCTCGTCGGTTTCTCCAGGAAAACCAACAATTACATCTACACCAATACAGGCGTGTGGCATGACTTCTTTTATTTTTTTAACACGATCTAGATACAGCTCTCGCATATAGCGACGCTTCATTTTTTTAAGAATAGTGTTACTACCAGATTGTAATGGCACATGAAAATGTGGTACAAAAGCTCTGGATTTCGAAACCAAATCAATGGTTTCATTCTTTAACAAGTTTGGCTCAATCGATGAAATTCTTAAACGTTCAATACCTTCTACTTTGTCTAGTTCGGTAACCAAATCTAAAAAAGTATGCTCGTGTTTTTTATTACCAAACTCACCTTTACCATAATCGCCTATATTAACTCCTGTTAATACAATTTCTTTTATGTTTTTTTCTGATATTTCTCTGGCATTCTTTAACACATTATCCATGGTATCGCTACGCGAAATACCTCTAGCCAAAGGAATAGTACAATAGGTACATTTGTAATCGCAGCCATCTTGCACTTTTAAAAATGCACGAGTTCTGTCTCCTATAGAATAGCTTCCCACATAAAAATCGGCATCCTCAATTTCGCAGGAATGCACTTCGCCGTAATCGTTTTTAGATAAGTCGTTTATGTAGTCGGTAATTTTAAATTTTTCTGTTGCACCAAGAACTAAATCTACACCATGCACATCAGCTAGTTCTTGTGGTTTTAATTGCGCATAACACCCAACAGCTGCTACAAATGCATCAGGGTTTACCTTTTGCGCTTGCTTTACAATGGTTTTAAAACGCTTATCTGCATTTTCGGTTACAGAACAAGTGTTTATAACATAAATATCAGCTTTTTCAGAAAAATCTACACGATTAAAACCCTCATCTTTAAAGGTTCTAGCTATGGTAGAGGTTTCAGAAAAATTTAATTTACAACCTAAAGTATAAAATGCAACGTTCTTTTTCATTAGCTTTCATTTCCGCAACGGCAAAAATCTCATTATATTTACCTTTATCATTTAAAAGAGTGCAAATTTACAATTAATTACCCACATGATAAAACCCTTAACCAAACAATTAAACCTTTACTTATCAATTAGTTGCGTGGTAATTTTATTTTTTTCTTGTTCAAATAAATCTAATACAAATAAAGAGCACCTTGTTTTTCGTTATAACGAGCACACCAATATTAACACTTTAGATCCGGCATTTGCACGAACTTTACAAGATATTCGAATGGCCAATCAACTTTTTAACGGCCTTGTACAAACGGATAGCGCTTTAAACATTGTGCCCTGTATTGCTAAAAATTGGACCATTTCTGATGATGCCACCACATACACATTTAACCTTAGAAACGATGTGTTTTTCCATAAACATGCTGCTTTTGGTAAAGATTCTACTCGAGCTGTAGTAGCTTCAGATTTTGAATTTAGCTTAAACCGTTTACGCGACAAAAAAGTAGCTGCTCCTGGTAGTTGGGTTTTAAATAAAGTTGATGATTTTAAAGCTTTAAACGATAGCATCTTTGAAATTACATTAACACAACCATTCCCAGCCTTTATTGGTTTATTAAGCATGAAATACTGCTCGGTTGTGCCTAGAGAAATTGTAGAACATTATGGTGTAGATTTTCGATCGAACCCGGTAGGAACTGGCCCTTTTAAATTTAAACGTTGGAAAGAAAATGTAAAACTGGTTTTTAGAAAAAACAAGCACTATTTTGAAACCGATAAACATGGAAAACAACTTCCCTACCTTGAGGCTGTATCTATAACTTTTTTACCCGATAAACAAAGTGAGTTTTTGCAATTTATTCAAGGTAATATCGACTTTTTAAACAGTTTAGATGTATCGTATAAAGATGAATTATTAACCAGTAACGGCAAACTAAGAGAGCAATATTCTGAAAGTGTTAATATGATTCGTGGGCCATATTTAAACACAGAATATTTAGGGTTTTATTTAGATTCTAAAATACCAGAAATACAATCGGCGCTTATTAGAAAGGCCGTTAACTACGGATTCGATCGTAAAAAAATGATTCTTTATTTGCGCAATGGCATTGGTAATCCTGCAAATGGCGGATTTATTCCATTGGGCCTTCCAGGACACAGTACATCGGTTGGTTTTACTTATCAGCCTAAAAAAGCTAAAGCCTTAGTCGACCAATTTAAAAAAGAAACCGGAATTAGTAATCCGGAAATAACATTAAATACAACCAGTAATTACCTAAGTTTTTGCGAATTTATACAACGTGAACTAGAAAAGGCAGGATTAAAAATAAATGTTGATGTCATGCCCGAGTCTACGTTAAGAACGGCACGATCGAACGGAAAAGTAGATTTGTTTAGAAGTTCATGGATTGCCGATTATTTAGATGCTGAAAACTATTTGTCTATTTTTTACAGTGAAAATTTTGCTCCAAAAGGTTCAAATTATTTTCATTATAAAAATGATATGTTCGACAGTTTGTACAACAAAGCATTCTCTATTAACGATATCGAAAAACGCAAACATTTATACACCAAAATGGATTCGCTAGCCATGGATGCTGCACTTATTGTACCTCTTTATTACGATGAAGTTATTCGTTTTACCAGAAAAAACATAAAAGGTTTAGGTATAAATCCTGTAGATATGCTGGATTTAAGATATGTTAAAAAAACAAAGTAGCATTAATCTAAATTTTCAGCCGGCTTAATTTTTTCTGTGACTAAACCATATACAATTAAGTACTGCGAGACAGCATAACATGAAACTACTGTAATTCTGTTATACAAAAAATCATCTTCATAAAATTTCGACAAAAGAGCAATTGTATTATAGCTTATCGAAAAAAGCACACCAATAACAACTATTATAAAACTTTTAAAATCCACTTCAACCCTTCTTAAAAAAGCAAATAAAAACTCTATGGAAACAAACAACAAATAGATTAAAACTGGTATTAAATATTCGCCTAAATTTTTGAAAACAATATTGAAAATTGCAACAATGTAAAAAAAACAGAAGGCTAAAACAGGATATAAATGAGTAATTTTAAAATCTCTTTCGCCTGAAAAACGAAATATGTAAAATATTTTAGCAATCATAAAAAATAACATTGCAACTAAAAAAAATATCGGATTGTTTTTAAATACTATTAATACATCTCCAACCAAGGATGCTATCAAAGCCAAATTTAAAAATTTAAACTTGTTAGATCTTATATCTACTGAATTTACCCAAATAAATATCAATAGAGCAACCATTAAAAAGGGTTTCACGAATACTCTTATGTAATTCTCATTTGTATTAAATTTCACATAAAGATATAATATTAATATACTGAAATATAAAACAGAAAATAGAAGCTTATCTTTAAACAATCGCATAGTTAACAACTTAATTTTTACAACCAACTTTTACAACTTTTTTTAAAAACACATGTATTTTTATCTTCTAAAATACCTATCACAATAAAAAACTGTGACAAACCATAAAAAACCATAATCGCTGAATCAGAAAAAGGAATAACTATTTCAGAAAATGACGACAATGCCGTTATAGTGTCTGAGAAAAATGAGAAAAACACGCCTAACAACACTAAATTATAACTTAAAGGTACTACTGCATTTTTACGTAATATAGCAAATAAAAAAACTTTTAACGCTGCAAAAAAATACAGAAAAACCATAAAAAAACTAGTTTCACACAATCCGTTAAATATAAAATTATAAACTACAAACATAAAAGCAACACCAAATAACACATATGGCAGCAATCTATTCATACTAAAATCTCTTTTCGTGCTTAGTCTAAATACGTAAAATAATTTACCTAAAACAAAAAAGAAAATCGCCACAAAATACAATATTATATTTTTATAGAACAACATAAATATATCACCTAGCCAAAAACAAATTAGAGCAGATATTAAAAAAAAGATGTTTTCCTTTTTTTGCTCCGAGCGATGATATAGTACTAATACTACTAACAAAAGTAACAACGAGGATTTTGTTACCATTCTAAATAAAGAAACTTCACTTATATTTTTCACAATAACATCAATTATGAGTATTGAAAAAAAAATAGCACTAAAGCGCAGTCTACTTTTAACAATTTTATACATGGATTAATAACTTAACATTCTTGTTATAATCCAAAATTATACAACCAACTAAAAATGAGAGTGGTATTTTCGTTAAACCGATTTAAAACAAACTTTTAACAGTCATTTTCTGTAGACGAATAGATTTTTTAATTTCTCCGATACTTTTTAGTTTCTTCAAATATATACTCAAAAATGCTTTCGTCCTCCTTTGTAAACTCTACATTTTTTCTCCCCATAACGCGTTTAGCAACATCTACAGCTTTTTTAGTTAAATAACTAGTAAAACCACTATTACCACCCCATGAAAAACTTGGCACAAAATTTCTAGGAAAACCTGGGCCATAAATATTTGCACTAACACCCACAACGGTTCCAGTGTTAAACATAGTGTTTATACCACTTTTACTATGATCTCCCATCATTAAACCACAAAATTGTAATCCGGTTTTAGCGAAACCTTCGGTTTCATAATTCCATAACCTAACCTCAGCGTAGTTATTTTTTAAATTAGAATTATTAGTGTCTGCTCCCAAGTTACACCATTCACCTAAAACCGAATTACCTAAATAACCTTCATGTCCTTTATTTGAATTTGCAAAAAGTACTGCGTTTTTTATTTCTCCTCCTACTTTACTTCCAGGCCCAATAGTTGTAGCTCCATAAATTTTTGCTCCTAATTTAATTACGGCATCTTCGCATAATGCTAGAGATCCGCGAATTACAGCTCCCTCCATGATTTCAGCATTTTTACCAATATAAATTGGCCCTGTAGAGGCATTTAATGTTACAAACTGCAGCTTAGCACCTTCCTCAATAAAAATATTTTGAGCATCAATAACATTATTGCTAGAAGGTATAGGCTGCGATTTTCTGTTTTTTGTTAAAAAATTAAAATCATCTTGAATTGCGTCTTCGTTTTTTGAGAAAATATCCCAAGTATTTTCAATTTTTAAAAGCTCATCATTATACTCGAAAGCTTCATAATCATTAAAATTTATATCTTCTTGAGCTTCTTTTGTAAAAAATGCAATAACATCTTCTCCTTTAAAAATAGCCTGGTTTTCTTTTAAATCACGAACCATTTCAACCAATTCTAAATTTGGTAAAAAGGACGAGTTAATCATAATATTTTCATCCATTTCAACCATAGGAAATTTATCCGATAAATAATCTTCGGTAACCGTAGTAGTGGTAGTATCTAAATAAGCTTCCCATTTTTCACGAATAGTTAAAATACCTATTCGAATATCGGCTACTGGCCTTGTAAAAGTAAATGGCAACAGATTATTTCGTGATGGACCATCAAAAAGAATGTAGTTCATAGTTTAGCTTGAAGTTTAAAATTTGTAGTTTGAAGTTTCCTTTCGCCCTTAGACTTTGTTTTAAACAAATGTATGCGAATTGTAGAAAATAAAAAAGCCTTTCATTTCTGAAAGGCTTTGTAAAAGTTTTAAAAAACTTGAAATTTATTTTTTGAATTTCGCGTATTTATTTTTGAATTTATCAATACGACCAGCAGTATCTACTAATTTAGATTTACCAGTGTAATAAGGATGAGATGTTCTAGAGATTTCCATTTTTACTAACGGATACTCCACACCATCAACCTCAATAGTTTCGTTAGTTACTGCAGTAGACTTTGTTAAAAAAACATCGTCGTTAGACATATCTTTAAATGCTACTACTCTATAATTTTCTGGGTGTATACCTTTTCTCATCGCTAAATACTTTTATCTAATCAATTTTGGAGTGCAAATTTACACTTTTTTATCTAACGACCAACAATTTATTAAAAAAATATTTAAATTTTATGTGTAACGTTTCCCTATATTTGACTACAAACTTAATAACTAATTATAAAAACCAAAATATTATGGAAAAAACTATTAAATCCCTTGCTACAAATTGGGGATTATACCTTGGCGTTGTCTTGGTAATTGCAGGAATTATGGGTTATATGAATCTTGATTTAATGACCAAATGGTGGTTTGGCATTGGCATGATGATTATTGTTATTGTTTTTGGCATTATTTCGGCCATGAAATCAAAAGGCCTTTTAAATGGTTTTATAAGTTTTAAACAGGCTTTTACCTCCTATTTTATTACAATTTTAATTGGTATTGTAATAAGCGTAGTAACCACCTTGCTTATTTATAATTTTATCGACCCAGACGCTGCAATAACGTTAAAAGATAAAGTTATGGACACCCAAGTTGAAATGATGCGTAATTTTGGAGCACCAGAAGAAGCTATTGCAGCAGCAGTAGAAGAATTAGAAGCCCAAGAAAACATGTTTTCTATTGGTAAAGTTTTGCAATCTTTAGCTTTTCAACTTGTGGGTTACAGTATTGTAGGCTTACTTGTGGCTGTAGTAGTTAAAAAAAACAACCCTGAAGAAGCATAAATTCTGTATTTTTGAAAACTAATTTATTTTCAGAAAATATTTAAATGAATATATCAGTAGTCATACCACTACTTAACGAACAAGAATCTTTAAAAGAACTTTATGATTGGATTGCAAGGGTTATGCAATCCAATCATTTTTCTTATGAAATCATTTTTATTGATGATGGCAGTACAGATAATTCTTGGGAAACTATAAACCATCTTTCTCAAAAAGACAGCAACGTTAAAGGTATTCGCTTTTTAAAAAACTTTGGAAAATCGCAAGCCTTACATGCTGGTTTTGCAAAAGCACAAGGTGATGTTGTTATTACTATGGATGCCGATTTACAAGACAACCCAAACGAAATACCAGAACTTTACAGCATGATTGTAAACGATGGTTTCGATTTAGTTTCGGGCTGGAAAAAAGTACGTTACGACTCTGTAATTTCTAAAAACTTACCTTCTAAATTATTTAATTGGGCCGCTCGAAAAACATCGGGAGTTGAACTAAACGATTTTAATTGCGGTCTTAAAGCTTATCATATTAATGTAGTTAAAAACATTGATGTTAATGGCGAAATGCATCGCTACATTCCTGTGCTTTCTAAAAATGCAGGATTTACAAAAATTGGCGAAAAAATTGTACAACATCAGGCCAGAAAATACGGAGAGACCAAATTTGGCATGAATCGTTTTATTCATGGTTTTCTAGACTTAATAACCATTTGGTTTTTATCTCGCTTTGCTAAACGGCCCATGCATTTATTTGGAGCCTTAGGCGTTATTATGTTTATTATTGGCTTTGGTTTTGCCTTTTATTTAGGCATAGACAAATTGTTTTTAAACCCAGCAGGACGCTTAATTACACAACGTCCACAATTTTACCTTTCGTTATCTACAATGATTATTGGTTCCCAGTTTTTTATTGCCGGATTTTTAGGCGAACTTATTTTAAGAAATAAGCCAGATAAAAAACGCTATTTAATTAAAGAGAAATTAAATTTAGGTTAAATAAACCTATTTAATCGTTAAAACGATGTCTTTTTAAAAGGTAATCCTTTACAAATTGTTTATTTTTGAATACTAATTTATTAATTGATCATGATACACATAGAACCAAAAATTTTAGAACGAATTAATTCGTGGTTAACACCAACTTTTGATGCGGACACACAAGCTGAAATTAAAGACAGCATAGCCAACAACCCAAAAGATATACAAGAGAGCTTTTATAAAGACCTTGAATTTGGTACTGGTGGTATGCGAGGTGTAATGGGTATAGGTACAAACCGAATTAATAAATACACACTTGGTAAAAGTACACAAGGCTTAAGCGATTATTTAAAGGCATCTTTTCCAGATGAAACTGTAAAAACAGTAATTGCTTACGATTGTAGAAACAATAGTAAATCGCTAGCAAAAGTAGTTGCTGATGTATTTTCGGCAAACGGAATTGAAGTTTATTTATTTGAAGATTTACGCCCAACTCCAGAATTATCGTTTGCAGTAAGACATTTAAACTGCCATTGCGGAATTGTTTTAACAGCATCGCACAACCCGCCAGAATATAACGGTTACAAAGTATATTGGCAAGATGGTGGCCAATTAGTTCCACCACACGATACTGCTGTTATAAAAACCATTAACGATTTAGAATATGCCGATATTAAATTTGAAGCAAACGAAAGTTTAATTAAATATATTGGTAAAGATGTAGACGATGTTTTTGTTGATGCTTCTGTAGAAAATGGATGTGTTGGCGCTACTCAAGATGCTAAAGACAATTTAAAAATTGTTTTTACCTCTCTTCATGGTACTTCAATTACTGCGGTTCCAGAAACTTTAAAACGCGCTGGTTTTAAAAATGTACATATTGTAAAAGAACAAGAAGTTCCTAACGGAAATTTTCCAACGGTAAAATCGCCAAACCCAGAAGAACCTGCGGCCTTAAAAATGGCTTTAGAGCTGGCTAACGAGGTTGATGCAGATATTGTTATTGGTACCGACCCAGATTGTGATCGTTTAGGCGTTGCTGTTAGAAATACCGAAGGCGAATTACAGCTTTTAAACGGAAATCAAACCATGATTATGATGACCGATTTCTTATTAAAGCAATGGAAAGCCGAAGGGAAAATAAAAGGTAAAGAATTTATCGCTACAACAATTGTATCTACACCAATGCTTAAAAATTTAGCAACATCTTACGGCGTAGACAATAAAATTGTTTTAACTGGTTTTAAATGGATTGCTAAACTTATTTACGATTATCCAGAATTAGATTTTATAGGTGGTGGCGAAGAAAGTTTTGGTTATATGGTTGGCGATTTTGTTCGCGATAAAGATGCAGTAACCTCTACCCTTTTAGCTTGCGAAATTGCAGCAATTTCAAAATCGCAAGGAAGTTCGTTCCACCAAGAGTTATTAAAACTATACGTAGAACACGGTTGTTTTAAAGAAAAATTAATTTCACTTACCAAAAAAGGTATTCAAGGCGCCGAAGAAATAAAACAAATGATGATTGACGCCCGCGAAACGCCATTTGAAATTATAAACGGCTCGAAAGTAGTTAAGTTTGAAGACTACCAATCATCGAAAGCAAAACACCTACTTACAGGTGAAGAAACCGATATTGATGTACCAAAATCTAATGTGTTAATTTACTACACAGAAGATGGTAGCCAGATTGCCTTAAGACCAAGCGGAACAGAACCTAAAATAAAATTCTACGTAAGCGTAAATACAAGTTTAAACAACGTAGATGATTTTAAAAACACAGAAGCCGAACTAGATAAAAAAGCAGAAGATATCTTAAAAGATATGAAGCTTATATAATTTAATGAACGAATTTTTTAAAATATTAAGGTACGCAAAGCCTTATAAAAAATACGCAATAGGACACATTATTTCTAATGTGTTTTTTGCTTTATTTGGCACACTTTCTTTTGTAGCATTAAAACCCATGCTCGATGTTATTTTCGAAAAAAACATCGATCCTTGTACAGGTAAAGCTATTATTACCAACCCAACAGCGCCTATTTACAAAGGTATTTGGGAAATTAGCGACTATTTTGAAGGTCTTTTAGCTTACAGAATGCATGAGTTTACTGGCGGAGACAAATCTAAAGCTCTAATTTTTGTAATCATGCTGCTAGTTCTTGCTTTTTTATTAAAAAACATCTCTGGGTATTTAGCAAACTACTTTATGGTATTTTTACGTAACGGTGTTATTCGAGATATTCGTAACACGGTTTATAATAAAATATTAGAATTACCATTATCCTATTTTTCAGAGAAACGAAAAGGTGATATTATGGCTAGGGTAACAGGCGATGTAAACGACTTGCAATACTCAATGCTACCAGTTCTAGAGCTTATAGTTAGAGAGCCACTAACTATACTATTCTCATTAATAGCCATGATAATTATAAGTACAAAACTTACAGTATTTGTATTTATTTTTATACCAATAGTTGGCTTTGTTATTTCTAAAATTGGTAAAAGTTTAAAACGAAAATCAGACCGCGTGCAACGCGAACAAGGTTTATTTTTATCAACTTTAGAAGAAACTTTAGGTGGCTTACGCATCATTAAAGGTTTTAATGTTGAAAAATTATTTAATGAAAAATTTAAAGCTTCAACCCAACGGTTTTATAATTTTTCTAACAAATTATTAATCAGGCAAAGCTTAGCTTCACCCTCAAGCGAATTTTTAGGCATTTGCATGATTGCAGTTATTTTATGGTTTGGAGGTAATTTAATTTTAAACGACGCTTCCGAATCATTTTTAACAGGAAGTAAATTTTTAGTTTACATAGGATTAGCTTACAACATTTTAACTCCTGCAAAAGCCTTCTCTAGAGGTTTAGTAAATGTAAAAAAAGGAGGTTCTGCAGCAGAACGTATTCAGGAAATTTTAACAGCTAAAAATCCGCTTCAAGATGTACCAAATGCTGTTGAAAAATCTGGGTTCAATTCTAAAATTGAATTTAAAAACATATCATTTAAATATGATAAAGAGTATGTTTTAAAAGATTTTTCTTTAACTATACCAAAAGGAAAAACTGTAGCTCTTGTTGGGCAATCTGGTAGTGGAAAATCTACTTTAGCAAACTTAATTACACGCTTTTATGATGTAAACAAAGGGAGTATTTTAATTGATGGGCAAGACATAAAAACGCTTACTATTTCATCATTAAGAAAACAGTTAGGCATTGTTACTCAAGACGCTATTTTGTTTAACGATAGTATTAAAAGCAATTTGCAATTAGGAAAAGAAGATGCCACCGACGAAGAGGTTATTCATGCCCTAAAAGTAGCTAATGCTTGGGAATTTGTTAAAGAATTACCTGAAGGCATTGAAACCAATATTGGAGATTCTGGAAACAAACTATCTGGCGGCCAAAAACAACGCTTAAGCATTGCGAGAGCTGTGTTAAAAAGCCCACCTATTATGGTGTTAGATGAAGCAACATCTGCTTTAGATACTGAAAGTGAGCGTTTAGTACAAGTAGCTCTAGAAAACATGATGAAAAACAGAACGTCTATAGTTATTGCACACAGACTTTCTACGATTCAAAATGCCGACAATATTGTAGTTTTAAACAAAGGAGAAATTGTAGAACAAGGTAAACATGACGAGCTTATTTCAAAAAATGGCACCTACAAAAAACTTGTAGATATGCAAAGCTTCGAATAAGACTGATTAAAAATTAAACATAAAAAAAAGGATAGAGATTTGGGCAGCTATCCTTTTTCAGTTTTTGTTAGACTTGGGGACGACTAACATATAAGTAGGTTTCTTGTACAAACATAAAGTATAAATCCTATTCAAGCAAGAAAAAAACACATTTTATCGATTTAAAATGTATTTCATCGATTTAAATATAAAAAACGACTACTTTCCAGCCTCTCAAATATTATTTTCAAAAAACAAACCCATACATTAAACTTTTAGTATTTTTATAAGTCTAATTATAAATCGATTTTGTGACAGAAGAAGTTACTTTACTTAAACAATTACAATCTAGCACCAGTAAAGACGATGCCTTTAAAGAGCTATTAAACCTTTACAAGGAACGCCTATATTGGCACATACGAAATATAGTAAAGTCGCACGACGATACAGACGATGTTCTACAAAACACTTTTATTAAAGTTTATAAAAACATCGATAAATTTAAAGGAGATAGTAAAATTTACTCTTGGATGTACCGCATTGCCACAAACGAATCGCTCACTTTTTTAAATCAAAAAGCGAAACGACTACAAATCACTAGCGAAGAAGTTCAAGAATTAGCGATTAATAACTTAACCTCCGATGTTTATTTTGAGGGCGATGCCATTCAATTAAAGTTACAAAAAGCCATAGCTACATTACCAGAAAAACAACAACTGGTTTTTAATATGAAATACTTTCAAGATTTAAAATACAGTGAAATGTCTGATATTTTAGAGACTAGCGAAGGTGCACTAAAAGCCTCATATCATTTAGCTGTAAAAAAAATTGAAGCATTTTTAACTAGTAATTAAACCTTTATAAAAAAAAACAGTCTTATTAATAAGATGAAAAACAAAAGTTTACATAACATTAACAAAACAGGATTTAAAACGCCTCAAGATTACTTTAATAATTTTGACGATTCCTTACTTAGTGTAGCTAAGCTAAAAGACAACGCCAGTGCTCCTGGTTTTAAAATACCAGACAATTATTTTAAAACTTTAGAAGTAGCTGTAACCGAAAAAATTTCATCGGAAAAGAAACCTAAAGTAATTCCTTTATTTAATAAAAGAAATATTTTATACGCCACCAGTATCGCGGCCGCTGTAGTATTACTATTTAGCTTAACGCTATTTAATAATGAAAAAAACAGCTGGAATACTTTAGATATTGAAACCGTTGAAAATTATATTTTAGATGAAGAATTAACGTCGTACGATATGGCGACACTACTTGTTGAAGACAATTTAGAAATAGAAAACTTTGTAAATCATAATTTTGAAGAAGATAATATTGAGTCTTACCTGTTAGACCATATTGATGTTGAAGATTTTATTGAAGAATAACACCGAAAAACCTATGAAAAAAGTAGCATTAACTATTTTAATACTTGCCTTTACCTTGCAAAGTTTTTCGCAAAGTAAGCGCGATAAAATTAAAGCACTTAAAGTTTCGTTTATTACAGAGCGTTTAGAGTTAACTAAAACCGAAGCCGAAAAATTTTGGCCTATTTATAATGCTTACGACGAAACAACAAGCAAAATTAAACACACCGAATTAAGAGCGCTTAAAAAAGAAATTAAAGAAAATATTGCGAGCTTAACCGAAAAGAAAGCGAGCGAACTTTTAGACAAATTTACCAAAGCAGAACGTAAATTACACGAACAAGAATACAAATTAAGCAGCGACCTAAAAACCATTATTCCTGCTAAAAAAGTGCTTTTACTTCAGGTTGCCGAAGAAGAGTTTAAGAAAAAAATGTTCGATGAATGGAAAAGAATGAAAAACAAAAATAAATCGTAAATAATAAATTCAAAGAGATGTTTAAAACGTCTCTTTTTTTTATTCCTTAAATACGAGTTTACTTATTCTTCCAGAGCCCGCAGCAAAAGCCACACTATCGTTTACAAAACGCAACGTATAAAAACCTTCGTCGCTTAAATGTTTCCAAGTTTCGCCACCATCGTTGCTAAAATCTATTCCTTTAAAACCAATAGCTACTAGTTCTTTTGCATTGGCATTAGGAACATATTGCACACAACTTCTGTACCCCGGATTTTTATGTTGCGACACCAACTGCCACGTTTTACCGCCATTAGTGGTTTTAATTTTGTTGGCAGCATTTTCATTTGGTTTTGTATAATCGCCACCAATAGCAAATCCGTTTAATTCATCATAAAAATCGATTGAATAAATACCTTCGGTCTCTTTATTTTTAACCATAGGAGAATTAAAAACTTCCCAAGTTTCACCTTTATCTTCCGAAAAATAAATACGTCCAGCCGTTGTTGCTACCCAAGTTTTATTTCCAACAATGGCTATATTCGAGTTACTCGCAGCAAAGGCTCCTTCATTTGGTAAACCTTCTGGCAGTTTATCGCAACTTATTTTGTTCCAGGTTTCACCACCATCTCTTGTAATAATGATGCTTAAACAACCATTGGTAGAATCTCCAATAGCAATACCTTCTAAATCGTTATAAAACATCATAGAATCGTAAAACACATCTGGATTGTTTTCTTGATAAACTAATTCAAAATTACGATTAAACTTATCTTTTTTATACAACAAAGCAGGATTAGCAACACTTAAAACAAAAGTACTTTTTGATGTATTTGCAATAGACCTAAAATATACATTTACAGAATCTGGTATTTTAAAATTAAAACGACCTTTATTTTCTATTTTAGGTGTAAAAATATCATTAAAACTAAGTGCACCCGTTGTTTTGTTTGAGCCAGAATAATACAATGTATAAAGATTATATTTTTGATTTTTTACAATATCTATCGCTCTAATACTAAATAATGAATCCTCTAAAATATTTTCAACGGTAACCGTTTTAAAATCTCTTACCGTAATTTTATTCGATTTACACGATAAGTAAAACAAGATTACAACCAGAATATAGCGAGATTTCATAAATATGATTTTTAAGAAATAAAAATAACAAAAAAAGAGCTTTAGTTTTTACACAAAAGCCCTTTTAGCACTATCAATCAATCAAATTACTCTAATTTTAAGGCTTTTATATCGGTTATTAATTGCGCTACCGATGCTCTATTTAAGCCGTTATAAATGCCGCGTATATGTTTGTTTTTATCAATAAGTAGAAAATTTTCGGTATGTAAAAAATCGTCTATACTCTTTTGCTCACCTAAATCGTTTTCAACAAAATAAGCCTCTCGACCCAGGCGATAAATTTGAAATTTATCGCCTGTTACTAAATGCCATTTTCCGCTAATAACACCATACTCTTTTGCGTAATCTTTTAAAACAGATACAGAGTCTACACTTGGCATTACGGAGTGAGAGAGTAAAAGCACTTCTGGGTCATTTTGAAAGGCTGCTTGTATTTTAAACATATTACCCGTCATTTTTGGGCAAATTCCTGGGCAAGTAGTAAAGAAAAAGTCGGCAATATAAATTTTATCTTCAAAGGTTTTTTGAGTGACTGTTTCACCCAATTGGTTTGTTAACTTAAAATCTGGTATTTTATGAAAATTTTTCTCTGCTTCAGTATTTGGTGTAATCCATTTTGGGGTAAACGCTTCATCTTCATAATACGGTAAATAGTCAACCCTACTGGTTTCTTCAACTACAGAAGGCGCCTTTTTTGCCTGTTCTTTACAAGCTAAATTTAGAAAAATCAATATTAAAACAATTACCTTTTTCATTTATTCATTATTACTTTTTCGTCTTCTAATCGATAACAAGAATTTGCTCTTAACATGCCAAATATTCTTCCGTTTTTAGCCTCGTAATTAACATATAGCTTTCCGTTTTCTAACCAAGCCTTTTGTAAACCATCTTCTTGACCATGTTTTAATTGTCTCTTTTTAGCCAATTGTCCTGTATTATACCAACTTTTTTCTACACCGTGAATTTGTCCGTTTTCATAATTAGTTTCATAAGCCAATACACCATTAGTCCACCACGATTTATAGCTTCCTATTATGGTATTTTGATTGTAATAATAGGTGGTTTTTAATTTGCCGTTTTCATGCCAAACTTTAGCCAAACCATGCTTTTTACCATTGTAAAAACCAACTTTTTCCATTAAACTATCGTTTTTAAAGTAGCGCACAGCATAACCGTTATACAATGAGTCTCCTAAATACCAATTCCCTTCGGAGCCATTTAAGTATAAATCCTTTTTTAAAACCATGCGGTCTTTAATAGTTCCATTAGTGGTTTTGCTTGTAACCCCACTTTTATCGTTACAAGCAGTAAAAACCACTAAAAGAAACAAAACAACAATTTTATTTATTCGCATTTTAATACCCTTGATATGGACCTGCAAAAACAATATACGACCCGGTGGTAGAATATAATTCGTTTATAATATGATAATGATACTCGGCCTTACCATTAGAATATTGGGTAACACCTGTATGACCACCAGAAGCATCTAAGTCTGTTGGATAATCGCCCGATTCGAAACATTTTCTTCCGTAAATAAATACGCCGTCTCTAAGAATTCCTACTAACTTATCGTCGTTGTAACTAAAAGCCTTAGGTTCTAAATGATAATGATACACACCTGGACCTATGTGTCCGCCTGTCCAATCTAAACTAGCAGCTGCTCTATCGAGTGCGCCTCCTCCTTCTTGATCGTTAAAAATAGAAGCACCACTTACTGCAACTCCAATAGTTCCCATATTGGTATTAATAGTATTACCGCTTAAATTAGGGGCAGCATCAACAACCAAAGAAATAGCGTTGTTGTTACTAGACATTATAGACGGTGTTCGTTCTACACTAGGCTCATCACGATACAATTCGTGATTTTTCCCCCAATATACAGTTTCGTGATCTGGTAATCCTGTGGTTTCAATAGTTACAGTTTTCCCGTTGTTTGAAAGAAATATATCTGTAGCTTCTTTATTAAATGCTTCAAAAGCAGGATGAAGTTTTTCAACAGCTTCGTCGGAATCTGTCGCTACATAATTTCTAACCCTATTACCTCCACCTAGAGGTCCTGGTCGCCTACCGCCTTCCTGTCTTGGCGGTCTTGCATGTCTAAAATCGTCATGTTCCACTACTTGATCTTCTTTTCTAGTTTTACAAGTAAAAGCTAAAAGACAGATAACTAGGAAACCAATTATTTTTACAACTTTCATTTAAAATATTTTTAATACCCTTGATAAGGTCCTGCAAAAACAATGTAAGACCCTGTTGTTGAATACAATTCGTTTATAATGTGATAATGATACTCTTCTTCACCATCACTATGTTGTGTAATTCCTGTGTGTCCTCCAGAAGCATCTAAATCTGTTGGATAGCCTCCTGTTTCGTAACATTTTCTTCCATAAATAAAAACACCATCTAACAAAACACCAACAAGATTATCGTCGTCGTTTGAAAATGCCACCGGTTCTAGATGATAATGGTACACACCTGGACCAATATGCGCTCCAGTCCAATCTAAACTTGCAGCCGCTTGGTCTAGCGCACCACCGCCTTCTTGGTCGTTAAAAAGTGAAGCTCCACTTACAGCTATACCTACAGTTCCTAAATCAGTCGCTATGCTCGCTCCGTCTAAATCTGGAACGGCATCAACAGTCAATGTAACCGCATTATTATTGCTAGACATAATTGACGGTGTTAGTGCCACATCTGGTTCGTCTTTATATAACTCGTTCCCTTCTCCCCAATAAACAGTTTCGTGGTTTGGTAAACCTGTAGTTTCAATAGTAACGGTGGTACCGTTATTAGACAAATAAATATCGGTAGCATCGGTATTAAATTCTGCATACGCCGCGTGAAGTTCGGTTACTGCTTCTTGTTCAGAATCTACTTCCTGTAAACCATTATCATCACTAGATGAAGAGCAAGAAAAAAGCCCTAATAAAATGATATTTATAAAAAAAACGTGCTTCATATTAACTTAAGTATTTTTGTTATATAGCTTTAGATGCAATGGACAAAAAAAACTTGCGTCCTTTTTAAAAACATTTAAAAAAAACAAAAACTTCATCTTTTAAAATTGTTCATTTTTGAAACAAACCTTTAAAAGATGAAGCTTTACAACTTTTATCTGCTTTACTATTTTTTTTATACTAATGGTGTGCTGGCGCTCTGTTTGGCGGTGGCGGATGATGTCCTGGTGGTGGCATTCCTCTCCTTTCTGGTTTACCTATAGCATCTTTTATTATAGTTTTAAAAATTTCTCGTTGCTCTTCGGTATTACAAAGCGCTTCGATGTTTTTAAAGTATTGAAGTATTTTTTTATTTGAAACAGCTTCTTTTTTGCCAATTAAATCTGTTAAAGAATCTATTTCTTTTGCTGTTAAAGTTTCACCCGAAATTTTACTAAATAATTGATCCTTTAGAAATTTAACATCATCGCCTAACTTTTTTAATTCTTTACGATGACTTGCCTCTAAAGCCGCCATTTGTTGCTTTTGTTCCTCATTAAAATCTAATGCTTCTTCAATAAATTTTTGATGGCTTTTAGGCTCAACAAATTTGGGTAACTTATCACTGTTTACATAATTGTAAATAAAAAATCCGTTTACAATTATTAGAAAAACGAGTAACACGTATAAAATAGAATTGTTTTTCATACTTAATTATTTAAAATGGTACCTGCAACATTCGAATCGCTAAAACCAAATGTTTCGGCAAACTCATTAACGTTATTTTGGTATACCGATTCTAATGTGATTTTAGAAAATGCCCAAATATTCACTGATATAACCACAACTAAAGTCGCCAACTGAAATTTAGGCGAAAACCAAGTCAACTTTACCGATTCTTGGGCATTCGCTTTTTCGGCAAACAATTTTTGCATTGTTTTATCCTTAAAAAAAGGAGACACCTTAACTTGTTCTATTTTAGTTACAGCATTTAGCGTTTTGGTTACTTTATCTTCCATAATTTACGCTCTTTTTATTTCTATATTCTTTTGATGCAATATTTTTAAAATACTTGCGTTATTGGTTGTTTTTGTAAAAGTTTTCTAAAATCTTTTGTAAATTCTTCTTTGCTCTAAACATAACCGACTCTATTGACGACACACTTTTACCCGTAATTTCCGCAGCCTCTTGATAACTTTTATCATCGACTTTACAAAGTGTAAAAACCACTTTTTGCGATTCGGGTAGTTGGTTAATAGCTTTAAATAAAATATCGCTTTCTTCTTTATTTTCTAACAAAATTCCTGGGTGATTCATTTCGGTAAAATAATTGGTTTTATCTACCGGAATATCGTTCCCCAAAATAGTTTGTAAAAAAGCAAATCGTTTTTTAGCATTTCGTTTTCTAATAAATTCTAAACATTTATTGGTAGCAATTCTGTAAATCCATGTCGATAATTTAGAGTTTCCTTTAAATTTATGAATGGAATTAAAAACCTCAACAAAAACCTCTTGAGCAATATCTTCGGCATCTTCTTTATTAGGCACAAACGAAATACAAGTAGCAAACACCTTTTGCTGGTACGAGTCTATCAACTCCTCATAAGCAAAGGGCTTACCTTCTTTAAGGTCTTGTATAAATTTGTCTTCTTCCAAAAGCTATTTTATTAGCGCAAAATAGATAATTTTATTATTTAAATAACATTACCTTTGCATACTTATTTTATTTACAATGCGATTACACAGAAATTTATGCTTTGCCGTTATTGATGGTTTAACCCTTATTTTTAACGAAGGCAACTACGCCGATAAAGTGATTCAACAACTTTTAAAACGAGATAAACGTTGGGGAAGTCGAGACCGCGCTTTTGTAGCAGAAACCACATACGACATTGTGCGTTGGAAACGTCTATATGCCGAAATTGCCGAAGTAAAAGAACCTTTCGATCGCGATAACCTGTGGCGCATGTTCGCCGTTTGGGCTACCTTAAAAGGTATTAAATTACCAGACTGGAAATACTTTGAAGGCACGCCAACCCGTAAAATTAAAGGACGTTTCGACGAGCTTTCTAAAACCAGAAAATTTAGAGAATCTATTCCAGATTGGATAGATAGTATTGGTTTAGAAGAATTAGGCGAAGCTACTTGGACAAAAGAAATTGCTATGCAAAATGAGCAAGCCGATGTTATTTTACGTGTAAACACCTTAAAAATTACTAAAGAAAAATTACAAAATATTTTATTCGATCAGAATATTGAAACCGAATTTATTAAAGGTTATCCATCTGCCTTAAAACTAACAGAACGTGCTAACGTTTTTGTTACAGATGCTTTTAAACAAGGTTTTTTTGAAGTTCAAGATGCATCCTCGCAATTAGTTGCCGATTTTCTAGATGTAAAACCAGGCATGAAAGTAGTAGACACCTGTGCTGGTGCTGGTGGTAAAACCCTGCATATTGCGGCCTTAATGCAAAACAAAGGGCAAGTTATTGCCATGGATATTTACGAAAGTAAATTAAAGAAATTAAAAATTAGAGCTAAGCGAAACGGCGTTCATAATTTCGATTTAAGAGTTATTGACTCTACTAAACCAATTAAAAAGTTACACGGTAAAGCAGACCGCGTGCTAATTGATGCACCTTGTTCTGGCTTAGGCGTTTTACGACGTAACCCAGATGCCAAATGGAAATTACAACCTGAATTTATAGATAAAATTAGAGTAACACAACAAGAGGTTTTACAACAATATTCTAAAATGGTGAAACCAGGCGGAAAATTAGTGTATGCTACATGTTCCGTTTTACCTTCTGAGAATCAAAATCAAGTTGACAAATTCTTAACATCAGAATTCGGAAAAGAGTTTACTTTTGTAAAAGATAAAAAAGTTTTAGCGCATGAGTCTGGTTTCGACGGATTCTACATGGCGTTACTTGAAAAAAAATAAAATTTCCCTAATTTCAATTTTTATGAAGCACTTTTACTTATTATTTATTTTAATTACAAGTGTAAGTTTTGCTCAACTTACACCTCCAACGGAGCTCCAAGATTATTATTCTGGTGTAGATTTTAATAAAACTGGTACTAATTTGTTTGATGATTTAGAAACTATAACAGTAAACAAACACACCAATTTTTTAAGCTATACTCCTGGAATATGGGAAGCAAGTAAAGTAACCGATTTAGACCCAACCAACAGCGGCAACGTTCTGTTATTATATGGTTACGACGATAGCGACAGAAATCATATTACCGATAGAAGCCGAAGCAAGTTTGATAACGGCGGTAATAATGGAAGCGACTGGAACCGCGAACACACCTACCCAAAGTCTTTAGGAAATCCTAATCTTGGTGAATCTGGACCTGGGTCTGATGCGCATCACTTGCGCCCTTCGGATGTGCAAATGAACTCAGATAGAGGTAACCGAAAATTTGCCGACGGATCTGGAAATGCAGGCACTGCATCGAGCAACTGGTATCCTGGTGACGAATGGAAAGGCGATGTAGCTCGTATGATTATGTATATGTATGTGCGCTACGGATCGCGTTGTTTACCTTCAAATGTTTGTGTAGGAACAAACAATGCTATCGACTCTAATATGATTAATTTATTATTAGATTGGAATGCCGAAGATCCGGTTTCAACCATCGAAGATAACCGAAACACGTATCATGCTAACACGAGCAATACATATGCTCAAGGAAACAGAAATCCTTTTATTGACAACCCATATTTAGCAACAGTAATTTGGGGCGGAACTCCTGCAGAAAATCGTTGGGGTGAAGCTGCAGAACCAGACACCGAAGCGCCAACAATACCAACTAATTTAACGGCGTCAAACCCAACGGCAACAACCGTTGATTTAGCTTGGACAGCTTCTACAGACAACACAGCAGTGGTTGCTTACAACGTTTATGTTGATAACAGTTATTACGTATCAACCAACAACGTTTCTACAACATTTACAGTTACAGATCTATCGTCAGAAACAACTTATAGTTTCTCAGTTTTAGCAACAGATGCCGCAGGAAACACTTCTGCTTTAAGTAATTCGGTTTCCGAAACAACTTTAGAAGATTCTACACCACCAACGGGAGACTCTTGTTTAAGTGAAACATTCGAAAATATACCAACGAACGCATCAAGTTATGCAGAAAGAACTTGGACAGGTGACGATGGTGGTACATGGATAGCTACCGATGCAAGAACCGATCAATCTTTAAACTCAAGATCTATTTGTATTAGAAACGGAAATTTAACAGCACCTGCAGTTACAGGAGGTATTGGAAGCTTAACAGTAACTACTCAGCTAACATTTAGTGGTTCTGCTGGAACTTTCGATGTGCTTGTTAATGGTAATTCAGTTGGAACGATTCCTTACAGCGATGATAACACAACATCGACCACAACTACAATTTCAAACATCAATATTGAAGGTAACGTAACTGTTGTTTTGGATAATCAATCAACGTCTAACCGTGTAAGAATTGACGATTTATCATGGACATGTTATTCTAGTTTAAGCGTTGATGACACTAGTTTAAATGCGGTGAATATTTTCCCAAATCCAGTTGAAAGCAATCAAATTAAGGTTAGTAGCAACGATATTTTACAATTTGAAATTTACAATATTCTAGGTAGACGCATTAGTAGCGGACAAACGAAAAACCAAAGTATTTCGGTTGAAAACTTAAAAGCAGGTATTTATATCTTAAAACTGTCAAACGGTTTACAACAAATAACCAAAAAATTGGTTAGAAAATAGATTTGTAATACCGAGTGAAGCGAAGTACCTCTCACTAAACTAAGGTCATCAATAATTATTTTGGTGACCTTTGTTATTTTATTTAATTTGAATTTGAGATGAATGCAGCCTTTTTAAATCATATCGCTTCGGTTTTAAACCAACCAATAATTAACTATGCTCCGGTTTCTGGCGGCGATATTTCTGAAGCTTTTAAAATTGATACAACTGCTAAATCATATTTTTTAAAAACGAATACTTCCGGTCACGCCCAAAACATGTTTCAAACCGAAAAACTAGGGCTCGAAACTATCAAAAACACCAATACCATTGCTGTTCCAGAACTATTTGCTTGCGGAAATCTAGGTAAAACTGCGTTTTTATTAATGGAGTTTATTGGTGCCAAAACACCCAGTGAAACCAATTTTAAAACGCTAGCTGAACATTTGGCTAAACTGCATAAAACCTCAGCAGATAATTTTGGTTTAATAACTAACAACTTTATTGGCAGTTTACCGCAGCAAAATAAATTTCACAAACATTGGACAGATTTTTACATTAACCAACGCTTGTTACCACAACTAAATTTAGCAAAAACAAGCAATTTACTTCAGGATTCCGAAATTCCTACTGAAGCCAGACTAAATGAAGTTTTAACGCCGCTTTTTAAAAATATAAAACCATCGCTTATTCATGGCGATTTGTGGGGCGGCAATTATATCATTGCAAAAAACGGCACGCCTTATTTAATTGATCCGGCTATTTATTTTGGGCACAACGAGGTTGATATTGCCATGAGCAAATTGTTAGGCGGTTTTAGCCATGCTTTTTACCAGGCGTATCAAAACATTATTCCGTTTAATGCTTTTACCGAAACCAGAATTGAAATTTACCAGCTGTACTATTTATTGGTACATTTAAATTTATTTGGTGGTAGTTATTACACACAGGTTAAACAGCTACTTAACAACTATTTTTAAACCATAAGGCAAGCCGCGTTAGGGATTGAAACGGCATCCTTTTTTAAGGCACGAGAAAAAGATATAGTGTAAAGCCCGACGCTGATGCCGAAGCTTCGGGACGGGGAAACGCCCAAAAACTAATTTCTGTTAAAAAACTTGTTGAAAACACCTTGTGTTTCGTAAAAAAACAGCCGTTTTATCGTTTAAAAAAATGTATTTTTGCGTTTTGATAACACAACTATAACGTATACATAATGATTCATTTCTTCGGAAACCAAAACAGTAAAGTATTTGCTGTTCAAGCAACAAAAGAATTTTCTACAGAAACCATTTCTAAATTAACCTGGTTATTTGGTAATGCACCTAAAATTGAGCAAGCATCGTTGGATGCTTTTTTTGTTGGCCCGCGTGCTGCAATGATTACACCTTGGAGTACAAATGCTGTGGAAATCACCCAAAATATGGGCATTGAGGGTATTATTCGTATTGAAGAATTTACAGCTGTAGCTGAAGATTTTAAAGATTTCGACCCTATGATTTCGGAGAAATTTAACGGGTTAAATCAAGAATCGTACACCATAAATATTGAGCCGGAACCTATTTTAAATATTGACGATATTGCCGCTTACAATGTGCAAGAAGGCTTATCGTTAAGCGATGAAGAAGTCGCCTATTTAGAAGGTGTGGCTAAAAAAATTGGCCGACCACTAACCGACTCTGAAGTGTTTGGGTTCTCGCAAGTAAATAGCGAACACTGTCGCCACAAAATTTTTAATGGTACGTTTGTTATTGATGGTGAAGAAAAACCAACGTCGCTGTTTAAATTAATTAAAAAAACATCGGAAGCCAACCCAAACGATATTGTGTCGGCTTATAAAGATAATGTGGCTTTTATAAAAGGCCCTAAAGTGGAGCAATTTGCACCTAAACGTGCCGATATTCCTGATTTTTACGAAACAAAAGATTTCGATTCGGTTATTTCGCTTAAAGCGGAAACACATAACTTCCCAACAACTGTTGAGCCCTTTAACGGTGCAGCAACTGGTGCTGGTGGAGAAATTAGAGACCGACTTGCTGGTGGTAAAGGCTCGTTACCTTTAGCGGGTACAGCGGTTTACATGACCTCGTACTCTAGACTTGAAGAAAACCGCCCTTGGGAACAAAAGTTTGAAGCTAGAAAATGGCTATACCAAACGCCAATGGATATTTTAATAAAAGCATCTAACGGTGCTTCGGACTTTGGTAATAAATTCGGGCAACCGCTAATTACGGGTTCTGTTTTAACTTTCGAGCATAACGAAAACGCGTCGTCTAGCGATGCGCCTGCCAGACGTTTAGGTTTCGATAAAGTGATTATGCAAGCCGGTGGTATTGGCTACGGCAAAGCCGAACAAGCTTTAAAAAGTACACCGCAAACCGGCGATAAAATAGTAATTCTTGGTGGCGAAAATTACCGAATTGGTATGGGTGGCGCCGCTGTGTCTAGTGCCGATACTGGCGAATTTTCGTCTGGTATCGAGCTAAACGCGGTACAACGCTCTAACCCAGAAATGCAAAAACGTGCGGCTAACGCGGTTCGTGGTATGGTTGAAGGCGACGAGAATTTTATTGTTTCTATTCACGATCATGGTGCTGGCGGACATTTAAATTGTTTATCGGAGCTTGTTGAAGATACCGGCGGAAAAATAGATTTAGATGCGCTTCCTGTTGGCGACCCAACACTTTCCGACAAAGAAATTATTGGTAACGAATCGCAAGAACGTATGGGGCTTGTTATTGCTGAAAAACATATTGAAACCTTACAAAAAATTGCAGAACGCGAACGTTCGCCAATTTACACTGTAGGTGATGTTACTGGAGACGATCGTTTTACATTCCAATCTAAAACCAAAGGCAACAAACCTATGGATTTAGCCATGAGCGATATGTTTGGTAGTTCTCCAAAAACGGTAATGACAGATAAAACGGTTATTAGAAAATATAAAAACCCAAGATATAAAACCAAAAACTTACAAATTTACTTAGAGCAAGTGTTACAACTTGAAGCTGTGGCTTGTAAAGATTGGTTAACAAACAAAGTAGACCGCTGTGTTGGTGGTAAAGTAGCCAAACAACAATGTGTTGGGCCATTACAAATCCCGTTAAATAACGTTGGTGTTATGGCTCTGGATTTTAAAGGAAAAGAAGGTGTAGCAACCTCTATTGGGCACTCACCTATTTCAGGCTTAATTAACCCAGTAGCAGGAAGTAGAAACTCCATTACAGAGGCACTAACAAACCTAATTTGGGCGCCGTTAAAAGATGGCTTACAGTCGGCATCATTATCTGCCAACTGGATGTGGCCTTGTAAAAATGAAGGTGAAGATGCCCGTTTATATGAAGCGGTTAAAGCGATTTCCGATTTTTCTATTGATTTAGGAATTAATGTTCCTACTGGAAAAGATTCGCTTTCTATGAAGCAAAAGTATCCTGATGGCGATGTTATTTCTCCTGGAACGGTTATTATTTCGGCAAGTGCCAATTGTAACGATATTACTAAAGTTGTAGAACCCGTTTTTAAACAAAACGCTGGTAATGTTTACTACATAAATGTATCGCAAGACGATTTTAAATTAGGAGGAAGCTCGTTTAACCAAGTTTTAAACACTATTGGTAACGATGCTCCAACGGTAAAAAATGCGAGCTACGTTAAAACTGTTTTTAACACCATTCAATCTTTAATTATAAGCGATAAAATTTCGGCAGGTCACGATGTGGCTTCTGGTGGATTAATTACAACTTTATTAGAGCTTTGCTTTGCCGATGTTAATTTAGGTGCCGATTTAGATATCTCGAAATTGAATGAAGAAGATTCTATAAAAGTATTATTCGCTGAAAATGCTGGTCTTGTTTTTCAAGCCGATGCATCGGTTGAAGCTATTTTAGCTGAAAATAATATCGAGGTTTTCAATATTGGTTCGGTAAATACCTCTGACAACTTAACTATTAAAAACAACGACGATAGCTTTAGCTTTAATATTAGCGAAAATAGAGATGTTTGGTATAAAACATCTTATTTGCTAGATAAAAAACAAACGGCTAATGGTTTAGCTAAAGAACGTTTTGATAATTACAAAAACCAACCATTACAATTTGAGTTTCCTAAACACTTCACGGGAAAACTAAATGACGTCACTTCGAGTGATTCGCCTAAAGCGAATCGTATCGAGAAGCCCAAAGCAGCTATTTTACGCGAAAAAGGAAGCAACTCGGAACGCGAAATGGCAAACGCCATGTATTTAGCTGGTTTTGATGTAAAAGATGTTCACATGACCGATTTGATTTCTGGTCGTGAAACCTTAAAAGATATCCAATTTTTAGGAGCCGTTGGAGGTTTCTCGAATTCTGACGTTTTAGGTTCTGCTAAAGGTTGGGCAGGTGCTATTAAATACAACGAAAAAGCGAACAAAGCCATTAAAAACTTCTTTGAAAGAGAAGATACATTGTCTGTTGGTATTTGTAACGGTTGCCAATTATGGATGGAATTAGATTTAATAAACCCTGAGCATGAAGAGCACGGAAAAATGCTTCATAACGATTCGCATAAGCACGAAAGTTCTTTTACTTCAGTAAAAATTCAAGAAAACAATTCTATTATGCTTTCTACATTAGCAGGAAGTACTTTAGGCGTTTGGATTTCTCATGGCGAAGGAAAATTTAACTTACCGTATAGTGAAGACAAATACAATATTGTAGCAAAATATGGTTACGAAGGTTATCCGCATAACCCAAATGGTTCAGACTTTAATACCGCAATGCTTAGTGATAAAACTGGCCGCCACTTAGTCACTATGCCACATATTGAGCGCTCTACCTTCCAATGGAACTGGGCAAATTATCCAGATGACAAAAAAGATGAAGTTTCACCTTGGTTGGAAGCTTTTGTTAATGCCCGTAAATGGATCGAGAATAAATAATTAAACAATAAATACAAAACCCCGAAGTTTACCATTTCAAACATCGGGGTCTTCTCAACAAAAAATCGCAACTGACCTTATAATTAACCAATTATAAACTTTTTTTAAAACAGCGCTTGTATTCCGTATGTATTATGTAACATACCTACTGTTAAAATTGCTGTTATACAAATTGCTAAAATACTTAGCGGAATTATTAACTTATCTCTTACAGAAAGCGCATTTGCGCGTTCTTTATCTCCTATTAAACCATTATTATCTAAAAACATAGCCAATGCCCAAGCTAATACCGGATTTGTAACCATTGCTGTGAATATGCATATTCCCGCAGCCTGTGCACAAGCACTTCTTTTTACCATTTGTACACCTGCTTCAATCATTGGTAAAAACACACCAACTAATAATGCTATGCATCTTACTGGTGGCCAAACTGCAACATCCATTGGACTTCCTAAAATAGCAACACCTAAAACCATAACCCCTAATAAAATCGCTCCGGCCGGAATTGGCCTTTTTGCAATAGCTGCAGGAATCATGTATGTTCCCCAAGACGATGTTATATTACCACCACCAACTGCTGTACCAACCATTTGCCTTAAAGAACACATACTCATAGTATCATCGACATCCATTAAAACCTTTTCTGTTTTTTTAGGATAATTCATTTCTTGAAAAATTCTGTGTCCTAAAAAATCTGGCGACCACATCGCTACTGCTAGAATTGCAAAAGGTAATGATGCTATAAAATGTTCTGAATTAGGCAAACCTAACATCCACCCTTCGTCTGTACTTCCCCACCAGTGGACTGGATTTAAATTAGGCAAACCCATTTGTGTTGTAAACTGCAAATCGAAACCTGCTCCTCCTATTAAAGCTATTAATAACGCGGTAACAGCACATGCTGGAATAGCTAACCAACGCTTATCTATTCTTGCTAAAAAACTATATAAAATAACGGTAACAGCAAGGATTATTAATCCTAAAAACCCCAAAGAACCAAGCTGAACTGTGCTAGACTCAAGACCTTTACCCCACGATTGTATGGTAGTAATTTGCCCTAACGCACCTGTGAAACCTAGAAATATTAATAATCCTCCTGCTACACCTTTACTTGTTAAATTTACTAATCGAGAACCGCCTTTAAACACACTCAGCAAAAGCCCAAAAACACCTATTAAAACAGCTAGCGCTAACGGATGTGCACCAGCTATAGCTATACTTGCTATTAAAGGAATCATTGGCCCATGGTTTCCTGCTAAATTGGCTCTTGGATTAAAAAAACCCGAAGCAAAAATGACAAACAAAATAGTAGGAATTATCATTTCTACTCGAGAAACTTCAATTGCAAATTCTTTTCCTAGTGTAATATGATCCCATGCTGAGGTTAAACCTTCTGCCCAAGCCATCATTACAGAGGAGTACATGGCAACTATACCTAAAGTTCCTGCTAATGCTGGCACCAAATCTTCCCATTCAAATCTAAAATCTCGCCCCGGAAAATTTAATCTAAATCGTTTGGGTTTCATTATTTGCAACTCATGATTTAGATAATCTGATCTATTTGCAAATTCTGAAGCTGGTTTATGTTGTTCTCTGTATGTTTTCATTATACAACTTGTCTATTAATTTTTAAAAGACTTTATTATGAAAAGAAAATGTATTTTTTAGTTTGTTTTTACTTCTTTAAAATATTGTTTTAAAATATGTACCGCCTGATTAATTTCTTCTGGTGTATTCTCCCTGGCATCTTTAAGTTTATAATCCCATCCTAACGCATCCCATTTGTGAATACCTAGTTTATGATACGGTTGAAGCTCTATTTTTTCAATAGTTTTATAATCTTTAAAATAAGATCCCATTTCGTGTAACAACTCTGGCTTGTTGGTTATTTCTGGAATTAAAACATAACGTAACCACATGGGTTTACCAGATGCTTCTCTATATTTTGCCAGATTAAATGTGGTTTCTTTATTTTTCTGTCCCGTAATCATTTGGTAACCATCTTCTCGCATATGCTTTATATCTAACATAATTAAATCGGCATAGTCATCTAACAATTCTTCAGCGTAATGGTTTAACAACCTTCCGTTAGTATCAATATTTGTATGTATTCCTTCTTCTTTTAATCTTTTAAAGAAATGAACCAATTCTTTTGATTGTAATAAGGGTTCTCCTCCAGACACTGTAACACCACCTTCTTTACCAAAGTAAGATTTCATTTTTACAGCTCTTTCAACTAAATTTTCAATTGCATATTCTTTACCACCGTGCGTATCTATGGTGTCCGGATTGTGGCAATACAAGCATTTTAATTTACATCCCTGCAAAAAAACCACCATTCGAATTCCTGGACCATCATGAGTACCGAACGATTCTATAGAATGAACTCGTAATGTGTTTTCTGAAGTTTTAATAACGAACCTTTTTTTAATTAGAACACCCACAAACATATGTGGATGTTCTAAATTTTAGTGACTAATTTTAGTTTATTTGAATTACATAGATTGGTGAAAAGACCTTGTAATTACCTCTTGCTGTTGTTCTTTAGTTAATCTGATAAAGTTTACAGCATATCCTGAAACTCTAATAGTTAACTGTGGGTAATTTTCTGGATTTTCCATAGCATCTAGCAACGTTTCTTTATTTAAAACATTTACATTTAAATGCTGAGCATTTCTACTAAAATACCCATCTAACATCGTTGTTAAGTTTGATATTCTATCGGTTTCTGAAGCTCCAAGAGATTTTGGAACTATAGAAAATGTATTTGAAATACCATCTTGAGAATCTTCATAATCAATTTTAGCTACAGAATTTAATGATGCTATTGCCCCATTAGTATCGCGACCATGCATTGGATTAGCTCCTGGTGCAAATGGCACACCTTTTGGGCGTCCATCTGGAGTTGCTCCTGTTTTTTTACCATAAACCACATTTGACGTTATGGTTAATACAGATAGCGTTGGTGCTGCATTTTTATACACTGGTAATGCACTTAACTCTTTATTAAAATCTGCTACAGCATCATGAGCAAATACATCTACTCTATCATCATCGTTTCCATATTTAGGGAAATCGCCTTCAATTTTAAAATCTACAGTTAAACCTTCTTCATTTCTTATAGGTTTAACTTTAGCGTATTTAATAGCAGACAATGAATCTGCTACAATTGATAAACCAGCAATACCGTAAGCAATATTTATATCTGGATTGGTATCAATTAAAGCCATTTGAGCTTTTTCGTAATAGTATTTATCGTGCATGTAGTGAATAATATTCATAGAATCGTTATACACTCGAGCCACTTCTTTCATGGCTACTTTAAAATTAGCCATTACTTTGTTAAAATCTAAATACTCATCTTCCATAGGTACTATACCATCAACCATTTTGGTACCTGTATTTTCGCAACGCCCACCATTAATAGCAAGTAACAGTGTTTTTGCTAAATTTGTTCTGGCTCCAAAAAATTGAATTTGTTTTCCTAAAGCTTGATAAGACACACAACAGGCAATACCATAATCGTCTGATCCTCTTAAGGTACGCATCATATCATCGTTTTCAAATTGAATTGATGAGGTATCTATAGCTACTTTTGCACAATACTTTTTAAAATTTTCTGGTAAATTTTGAGACCAAAGAATAGTAATATTTGGCTCTGGTGATGGCCCTAAGTTATACAGTGTGTTTAAAAAACGGAATGATGTTTTAGTAACTTTTGTTCTACCATCTTCAAACATGCCTCCAATAGCTTCGGTGACCCAAGTTGGATCTCCTGCAAAAATTTCGTCGTATGCACTCATTCTTAAATGGCGCACCATACGAAGTTTCATTACAAATTGATCTATATATTCTTGTGCTTCAACCTCTGTTATTAATCCTTCTTCTAAATCATTTTGAATATAAATATCTAAAAATGTAGAAACATTACCTAAAGACATAGCTGCGCCGTCTTGCTCTTTTACCGCTGCCAAATAACCCATATAAGTCCATTGCACAGCTTCACGTGCATTTTCTGCTGGTCGGGATAAATCTAAACCATATTTAGCTCCCATTTCTACAATTTCTTGCAACGCTTTAATTTGGTCTGAAACTTCTTCGCGCAAACGAATTACAGCATCTGTCATTGACCCAGTAATAGCAGCTTTATCTGCTTTTTTCACTTCAATCAACCTATCTATACCATAAAGCGCTATTCTACGATAATCGCCAATAATTCTACCACGAGCATAGTTATCTGGTAATCCTGTTAAAAGACCTAAAGAACGGAATTTTCTAATCTCCGCATTATAGGCAGAAAACACACCATCGTTATGAGATTTTACATATTTTGAAAACAACTCTGATACTGTATCGCTAGCAACTAAACCATGTTCGCTTAAAGCTTTTTGCACAACCTTAAAACCTCCAAATGGTTTCATAGCACGCTTTAAAAGCTCATCGGTTTGCAAACCTACAATTACTTCATTTTCTTTATCTATATAACCTGCTTCAAAATTATTTACACCCGATATCGTTTCTGTATCTACAGATCTTAAACCGTTATTTTGTCGTTCTTCTTTAGTAGCTTGTAAACAAACCTCCCAAAGCCTTTTTGTTCTTTCACTTGCTCCAACTAAAAAGGTGTCATCTCCATAATAAGATGTAACATTATTTATTACAAAATCTCTTACATCAATTGTATTAATCCATGTTCCGCTTTTAAACTCTTTAACTACCATAATAAAATTATTTGTTTATTAACTCATTCAAAATTACTATCGAAACACGAATATTTAGCTGACATTTATCATGTTCGATATTAATTGTTGATTTTCCATTAAAATCAGCCTTAATTTTAACATATTACCAGTTATTACATATCAATTTTATAGTTAAATCATAAAAACATAACTTAAATTATTAAATTATTAAATTTTTAACTTGTTTTATTTCGTATAATTTTTATATTTTGCATTCCATGATTAATAGATATAAATGACTGAACTAAAAAGACTTTTCGATTTTCCTTATCACCAACTGGAAAACAACCCGACCGATGCCGCTTTGGTAACAAAATATAATGGCAAATGGATTAAAACATCTACACAAGAATATATAGATAAAGCTAATTCAGTAAGTAGAGCCTTACTTCGGTTAGGAGTTAATAAAAATGATAAAATAGCTGTAATTTCTACCTCAAACAGAACTGAATGGAACATTATGGATATTGGTGTATTGCAATTGGGCGCACAGAATGTTCCAATTTACCCAACTATTTCTGCTGAAGATTATGAGTATATTTTAAATCATAGTGAATCTATATATTGCTTCGTTTCAGACAAGGAGGTTCTAGAAAAAGTAAATAAAGTAAAAGCAAACACTAAATTAAAAGACGTTTATAGTTTCGACCATATTGAAGGCTGTAAACATTACTCCGAATTATTCGAATTAGGAAAAGACGAAAGTAATCAAAACGAAGTTGAGGCTAGAAAAAACGATGTGAAATCAGAAGATTTAGCTACTATAATTTACACATCAGGAACCACAGGTAAACCAAAAGGTGTTATGCTATCTCATTGGAATATTACTAGTAATGCGCTTGATAGTTACCCAAGGTTACCGCTTAACCAAAACCAAAATAGAGTTTTAAGCTTCTTACCAATCTGCCATATTTTTGAGCGTGTACTAATTTACATATATCAATACGCCGGCTTATCTATTTACTTCGCCGAAGCTATTGATAAAATTGGTGAAAATGCGAAAGAAATCAAGCCTCATTTAATGAGTGTTGTACCACGACTTTTAGAAAAGGTTTATGATAAAATCATGGTTAAAGCAGCAGAACTCACTGGTATTAAAAAAGCCCTATTTTTTTGGGCAGTTAAACTCGGTGAACAATGGGAACCATATCGAAAAAACGGTGCTTGGTACGAGTTTAAATTGAAAATTGCCAATAAATTAATATTTAGTAAATGGCGTGAAGCCCTTGGAGGAGAATTACACACTATGGTTTCGGGTAGTGCCGCGTTGCAACCCAGACTGTCTAGAATTTTTTGTGCTGCGGGTATGCAAGTTATGGAAGGTTATGGTTTAACAGAAACTTCTCCTGTAATTGGAGTGGGCATGTACCGCGAAAACAACTTTAAAATTGGTACTGTTGGTAAACCTATTCGTAATGTAGAAGTAAAAATTGCAGACGATGGTGAGATCTTAATAAAAGGACCAAACGTAATGATTGGCTATTATAAAGATGATGAGAAAACTGCTAGTGTAATGACGGGCGATTACTTTCATACTGGAGATAAAGGTGAATTAGATGCTGAGGGATTTTTAAAAATTACGGGGCGTAAAAAGGAAATGTTTAAAACTTCTGGAGGTAAATATATAATTCCAACGCTTTTAGAAAACGAATTAAAACAATCGCGTTTTATAGAGCAAATTATGGTTATTGGGGAAGGCGAAAAAATGCCAGCAGCCCTAATACAACCAAATTTTGAATTTGTAAAAGAATGGATACAACATAAAAACGTGAATGTTGGCTTAACGGATACTGAAATTGCAAATTCCAATATTATAAAAGAAAGAATACAAAACGAAATTGATATATGTAACGCCAAGTTTGGTAGATGGGAACAAATAAAAAAATTCGAACTTACACCACAAGTATGGTCAATTGACTCCGGACACCTTACACCAACAATGAAAATGAAAAGAGATGTGATAAAAAATATGTATCACGACCTTATTGAGAAAATATATAGATCTTAATTAACAAAACACCGCAGCCCTATAAGCGGTGTTTTTTTTTGACTAATTTTTAACTATTTTTATTATGCATGCATAATAAAATTTTATATATTTGAAGAAATCTATAAATCTATAATGAAAGATAAAACCATCGATTACATGCTAAGAACCACTTGGCTAAACGTGCAAAAAATGTACAACGAAGAAGCTGCAAAGTTTGAAAGTACGATGGCCACAGGATTTACTTTATTAAGTATAGATCCTGAAAAAGGTACTCCATCTACATCTCTTGGTCCAAAAATGGGAATGGAAGCCACTAGCCTTTCCCGTATTTTAAAAAAAATGGAAGAAAAAGGGCTTATTAAAAGGAATCCAAATCCTGAAGATGGCCGTGGCGTTATTATCTCTTTAACTGAATTTGGTTTAGAAAAGCGAAATTATTCTAAAGAAAAAGTACTCACTTTTAACAATACTATTAGAAAAATTATTCCTGAAGTAAAGCTAATTCATTTTTTCGAGGTATCCGAAACCATAAACGAACTCGTTTCAAACAAAAAAATTTACAACTAAACATTTAAGGGTATTAACTAAACATGAATAAACGAATTATTAACAAAGTAGCCGTTATTGGATCTGGAATTATGGGAAGTGGTATTGCTTGCCATTTTGCCAATATTGGCGTAGAAGTCTTACTACTAGATATTGTTCCAAGAGAACTTACCGATGCTGAAAAAGCAAAAGAATTAACACTGGAAAGTAAAGCCGTTAGAAACCGCTTGGTAAACAACGCGTTGCAAACCGCTTTAAAATCGAAACCATCACCAATTTACCACCAAAAATTTGCAAGCAGAATTACCACTGGTAATTTAGAAGACGATATTGCAAAAGTTGCTGATGTAGATTGGATTATTGAAGTTGTTGTAGAACGACTAGACATCAAGAAAAAAGTTTTTGAAAACTTAGACAAACACCGTACACCCGGAACTTTAATTACCTCAAATACCTCTGGTATTCCTATTAAGTTTATGAGTGAAGGTAGAAGCGATGATTTTCAAGCACATTTCTGCGGAACTCACTTTTTTAACCCTGCCAGATATCTTAAATTATTCGAAATTATACCAGGTCCAAAAACCTCAAAAGATGTATTGGACTTTTTAAATGGCTACGGAGAACAATTCCTTGGAAAAACTTCTGTAGTAGCCAAAGATACACCTGCATTTATAGGGAATCGCATTGGTATTTTTGGTATTCAATCACTATTTCATTTAGTAAAAGAACTCGATTTAACTATTGAAGAAGTAGATAAATTAACAGGCCCTGTTATTGGTCGTCCAAAATCTGCAACATTTAGAACTGTAGATGTGGTTGGGCTAGATACGCTTGTACATGTTGCCAATGGAATTTATGAAAACTGCTCTAACGACGAAGCCCACGAGCTTTTTAAGTTACCAGATTTTATTAATACCATGATGGAAAATAAATGGTTAGGTAGCAAAACTGGACAAGGATTCTACAAAAAAGTTAAAGGAGATGGTGGTAAAAGCGAAATTTTATCATTAGACCTAAACACTTTAGAATATAGAAAAAAGAAATCTGCCAAATTTTCAACTTTAGAATTAACGAAATCGATTGAGAATGTTGCTGACAGGTTTAAAATTTTAGTTGGAGGAAAAGATAAAGCAGGTGATTTTTATCGTAAAAACTTCGCGGCAATGTTTGCCTATGTTTCTAATCGTATTCCTGAAATAACCGATGAGCTTTATAAAATAGATGATGCCATGAAAGCTGGTTTTGGTTGGCAACATGGTCCGTTTCAAATCTGGGATGCTATTGGTGTAGAAAAAGGAATTGAAATTATGAAGGCTGAAGGTTACGAACCTGCTTCTTGGGTAAATGATATGATTGCTTCTGGTAGTTCATCATTTTATTCTGTAAAAGATGGCGCAACCTATTTTTATGATGTTCCTACAAAAACTCAAACAAAAATTCCAGGTCAAGATGCCTTTATTATTTTAGATAACATTAGAAAATCTAAAGAAGTATTTAAAAATTCAGGTGTTGTAATTGAAGATTTAGGCGATGGTATTTTAAACTGTGAGTTCCAAAGTAAAATGAACACCATTGGTGGCGATGTTTTAAACGGATTAAACAAGGCTATAGATTTAGCAGAAAAAAACTATCAAGGTTTAGTTATTGGTAACCAAGCGGCTAATTTTTCGGTAGGTGCTAATATTGGCATGATATTCATGATGGCTGTAGAGCAAGAATACGACGAGCTTAACATGGCTATAAAATATTTCCAAGATACCATGATGCGTATGCGCTACTCCTCTATTCCAACCGTTGCAGCTCCTCATGGCATGACACTTGGTGGTGGTTGCGAATTATCACTGCATGCAGATAAAGTTGTTGCCGCAGCAGAAACTTACATTGGTCTTGTTGAATTTGGTGTTGGTGTAATTCCTGGTGGTGGTGGCTCTAAAGAAATGGCTTTAAGAGCTTCAGATTTATTCCAAAAAGGCGATGTAAAGTTAAACGTGCTTCAAGAATATTTCTTAACTATTGGTATGGCAAAAGTATCAACATCTGCTTACGAAGCCTTCGATTTGGGCATTCTTCAAAAAGGGAAAGATGTTGTGGTTGTTAATAAAGACAGGCAAATAGCTACAGCAAAAGCCTACGCAAAATTAATGGCAGAACAAGGCTACACCCAACCCATTAAACGAAAAGACGTTAAGGTTTTAGGAAAACAAGCTTTAGGTATGTTTTTAGTAGGAACAGACTCTATGGAAGCGAGCAATTACATTAGCGAGCATGATCAAAAAATTGCAAATAAGCTTGCCTACGTAATGGCTGGTGGCGATTTAAGTGAACCAACACAAGTTAGCGAACAGTATTTATTAGATCTGGAACGCGAAGCCTTTTTAAGTCTTTGTACAGAGCGTAAAACACTTGAACGTATTCAGCACATGCTTAAAACTGGAAAACCTTTAAGAAACTAAGAAAAAATGAAAACAGCATATATAGTAAAAGCATACAGAACAGCCGTTGGTAAAGCACCAAAGGGATTGTTCCGCTTTAAAAGAACCGATGAATTGGCGGCCGAAACCATAAAATACATGATGAAGGAGTTGCCAAACTTAGACCCAAAACGCATAGACGATGTTATAGTAGGAAATGCCATGCCAGAAGGAGCTCAAGGTCTTAACATGGCGCGTTTAATTTCCTTAATGGGATTAGATGTGGTTGATGTACCTGGTGTTACCGTAAACCGTTTTTGTTCTTCAGGAATTGAAACTATTGGTATGGCTACCGCAAAAATTCAAGCTGGAATGGCCGATTGTATTATCGCAGGTGGTGCAGAAAGCATGAGTTCTGTGCCTATGACGGGATTTAAACCAGAATTAAACTACGACACGGTAAAAGCAGGTCACGAAGATTATTACTGGGGCATGGGAAACACTGCCGAAGCAGTAGCAAATCAGTTTAAAGTATCTCGCGAAGATCAAGATGAATTTGCTTATAACTCGCATATAAAAGCTTTAAAAGCTCAAGCCGAAGATCGTTTTCAAGACCAAATTGTTCCTATTGATGTAGAACAGATTTACGTAGACGAAAACGGAAAAAAAGCAAGCAAAACATATACCGTTAATAAAGACGAAGGCCCAAGAAAAGGCACTAGCATAGAAATTTTATCTAAACTTCGTCCGGTTTTCGCTCAAGGCGGAAGTGTAACAGCAGGAAACTCATCACAAATGAGTGATGGTGCTGCATTTGCAATGGTAATGAGTGAAGACATGATTAACGAATTAGGCCTAAAACCAATTGCTCGTTTAGTTAGTTACGCCGCTGCTGGTGTAGAACCTCGCATCATGGGAATCGGCCCTGTAAAAGCCATCCCAAAAGCATTAGCTCAAGCCAATTTAAAACAAAACGATTTAGAATTAATCGAGTTAAATGAAGCATTTGCTTCGCAATCAATAGCCGTAATACGTGAGCTTGGTTTAAATCCGGACATTGTGAATGTAAACGGAGGCGCCATTGCTCTTGGTCATCCGCTAGGGTGCACAGGAACTAAACTTTCTGTTCAATTATTTGATGAAATGAGAAAGCGTAACATGAGTGGTAAATATGGTGCCGTAACCATGTGTGTTGGTACCGGGCAAGGTGCTTGCGGAATTTTTGAATTTTTAAACTAAACTATTAAACAATGGAAACAACAGATAAAGACATACTACGTGGCGGTCAATTCTTAGTTAAAGAATCAGATTGTCAAGACATTTTTACACCAGAAGATTTTAACGAGGAACAGCTCATGATGAAAGAAGCTGTTAGTGAATTTGTAGACAGAGAACTTTGGGCTAAAAAGCCACAATTCGAGAAAAAAGATTACGCCTTAACGGAAGAAGTGATGCGAAAAGCTGGTGAGCTTGGGTTTTTAGGCATTTCTGTTCCAGAGGAATATGGAGGCATGGGCATGGGCTTTGTTTCAACCATGTTAGTCTGTGATTATATTTCCGGAGCAACAGGGTCTTTTAGTACTGCTTTTGGTGCACACACGGGTATTGGCACCATGCCAATTACACTTTATGGTAACGAAGAGCAAAAACAAAAATACGTGCCGAAATTAGCTTCTGGAGAGTGGTTTGGTTCTTACTGTTTAACCGAGCCAAGTGCAGGTAGTGATGCAAACTCTGGCAAAACAAAAGCTGTTTTATCTGAAGATGGTAAAACCTATAAAATTACAGGACAGAAAATGTGGATTTCTAACGCTGGTTTCTGTAGTTTAATGATTGTTTTTGCGCGTATTGAAGACGATAAAAACATTACTGGATTTATAGTAGAATACGACCCAAATAATCCTAATGGTATTACTTTAGGAGAAGAAGAGCACAAATTGGGTATACGAGCTTCATCTACCCGTCAAGTATTTTTTAATGAAACTGTAGTACCAGTTGAAAATATGCTTTCTACTCGTGGTAACGGTTTCAAAATTGCAATGAATGCACTTAACGTTGGTAGAATTAAATTAGCAGCAGCTTGTTTAGATGCGCAACGTCGTACGATAACAGAATCGGTTAAATATGCTAACGAACGTATTCAATTTAAAACACCTATTTCTAGCTTTGGTGCTATTCGTCAAAAAATAGCTGAAATGGCTACAAATTGTTGGGTAGGTGAATCTGCAAGTTACCGTGCTGCTAAAAATATTGAAGACCGTATTGAAATTAGAAAAAACAATGGTAAAGATACACACCAAGAAGCAGAACTTAAAGGTGTCGAAGAGTATGCTATTGAATGTTCTATTTTAAAAGTAGCGGTTTCCGAACATACACAACACTGTACTGACGAAGGTATTCAAATATTTGGAGGTATGGGATTCTCTGAAGAAACACCTATAGAATCGGCTTGGAGAGATGCGCGTATTGCAAGAATTTACGAAGGCACTAACGAAATTAACCGTATGCTAAGTATTGGTATGCTAATTAAAAAAGCAATGCGTGGCCATGTTGATTTATTAGCGCCTGCTATGGCTGTTAAGGAAGAATTAATGGGAATTCCTTCTTTTGAAACTCCAGATTTTTCAGAATTATTTTCTGAAGAAAAAAGTATTATAAAAAATTTAAAAAAGTTATTTTTGATGGTAGCTGGGGCTGCTCTAGAAAAGTATGGTGAAAAAATGGAACACCAACAACAACTAATGCTAGCCGCATCAGATATTTTAATTCAAATTTATTTAGCCGAATCTGCTATTTTAAGAGCAGAAAAATTAGCTAAAAAAGAAGGCGAAGATAAAGTAAAAGAGCAAATAGCTATGGCAAAATTAAACCTATTTCATGCTATTGATGTTATTGAAACCGCAGGAAAACATTCAATTATATCGTTTTCTTCGGGCGACGAACAACGCATGATGCTTATGGGATTAAAACGTTATATTAAATACGTTAACATGCCAAACATTATAGAATTAAGAAATATTATTGCTAACAAAGTAATAACTGAAAATAAATACTGCTTTTAATTGTTTATTAGTAGTTTTTGAGTGACTAATTCAAATTTCAAGAACGTCTCGAAATAAATTTCGAGGCGTTTTTATTTTTTACTACTTTTAGTTAAAAATAAGTCTATGAAATATTTATTGCTTCTTTTGCTCTTCTCTACTTCTATTTGTTTTTCGCAAACTGAAAAAACTCTTGCTCCCAAACTACAAAATATAGCATGGATATCTGGTAACTGGAAAGGTGAAGCCTTTGGAGGAAAAACCGAAGAAAACTGGAGCAAACCTTCTGGTGGATCCATGATGGCTACATTTAAACTTATAGATAAAAACGAAGTTGTTTTCTATGAAATTGAAATCATCAGAGAAATTGAAAACTCTTTACTTCTTCAGCTAAAACATTTTGGAAACGACTTAAAAGGCTGGGAAACCAAAGATGAAACTGTAGATTTTCCTTTAATAAAACTCACATCAACTAAAGCTATTTTTAAAGGAATGACTTTCGAAAAAGTAAACGATAACGAAATGAATGTTTATGTCGATATTAAAGATGAGAATGGTAATATAGAAAACGTAAAATTCAATTATAAAAAATAATAATGAAATACCTTAAGCTAGTAATCGTACTAATTTTCACTACTACCCTAACCGCACAAACCAATCCTAAAATTTACGATATTATTAAAAACGTTTCAGCCAATAACATTGAAAACGATATACAAGCCCTAGTTAATTTTGGAACACGCAATACATTTAGCGATACCACTTCGAACACCAGAGGCATTGGTGCTGCAAGACGTTGGATAAAAAAGGAATTCGAAACCATATCTCAATCGTGTAATAATTGTATTGACGTTTTTTATCAAAAAGATTTTGTAACCAAAGCTGGTAACCGTCGTGTACCACACGATGCTTGGGTTGTAAATGTTGTGGCGATTCAAAAAGGCACGAAATATCCAAACCGTTATATTATAATGAGTGGTGATATCGACTCTCGCGCTAGCAATACTATGGATTTTACAACCGATGCACCCGGAGCTAACGATAATGCTTCTGGAATGGCAGGTACCATTGAAGCAGCAAGAGTTTTAAGCAAGTACAAGTTTGAAAGCAGCATCGTTTATGTTGGTTTATCTGGAGAAGAACAAGGCCTTTTTGGAGGAGCAGGTTTAGCCAAATATGCAAAAGAAAACAATTGGGACATCATTGGTGTTTTTAATAACGACATGATTGGAAACATAAAAGGTGTAGACGGCGTTATTGATAATAAAACATTTAGAATATTTTCTGAACCTGTTCCTTCCAATGAAACCGAAAAACAACGCCAGTTAAGACGTTTTTACGGCGGTGAAGTTGATGGTATTTCGCGCCAATTAGCACGATATGTTCATAAAAATGTAAAAACGTATATGCCAGACATGAACCCAATGATGGTTTATAGGTTAGATCGCTTTGGACGTGGTGGGCATCATCGTCCGTTTAACGATTTAGGTTTTGCTGGTATTCGTATTATGGAAGCCCACGAAAACTATACCCAACAGCATCAAGATGTTCGCGAAGAAAACAGCATAAAATATGGCGATGTTATCGAGCATGTAAATTTCGATTATGCTAAAAAACTAACAGCAGTTAATGCCATAAATTTGGCTAGTTTAGCTTGGGCACCACCTCAACCAACTAATGTTGCTATTGGCGGTATGGTTGAAGCTTCTGCAAAGTTAAAATGGGATAAAGTTGATGGCGCTAAAGGTTATAAAATTTATTGGAGAGACACCACATCTCCAACTTGGGATAATAGTCGCTACGTTGAAAACATTACCGAGTTTACCCTTGATAGTATTGTTATTGATAATTACTTTTTTGGTGTATCATCGGTCGGAGAAAATGGCTTTGAAAGTGTTGTCGTTTTTCCAAATAAAACTTTTAAAAATTAAATTTATGATGTCTTTAAGAGCTATAATTCCAATTTTTAGTTAAAATTACAATCAGAAATAAATCAACTTTATGAAAAAGCTATTATGTTTCATTTTATTTATATCTATAAATATTTCTTTTGGGCAAGGGTTAATGTCTGATAAAACATTATTTACCCATCAAGACACACTACGTGGTACAATTACCCCAGAACGTAAATGGTGGGATTTAACATACTACAAATTAGATATAAAAGTAAATCCCGAAGACAAATTTATATCTGGTAAAAACACCATTCAATATACAGTTTTAGAGTCAAACTCTGTGCTTCAAATAGATTTACAAGAGCCTTTAAAAATGCTTTATGTCTTACAGAATAACGATACTTTAGATATAAAACCTGACGGTAATGCCCATTTTATCACATTAAAAGCACCACAAGATATTGGTAGTATACAAACTATTGACGTTTACTACGAAGGTCATCCGCGTGAAGCAAAAAGAGCCCCTTGGGATGGAGGCGTTTCCTGGAAAAAAGATAAAAATGGCAATCATTTTATAGCTACATCTTGTCAAGGATTGGGTGCAAGTGTTTGGTGGCCTTGTAAAGACCATATGTATGACGAAGTTGATAGTATGCAAATTAGCGTAAATGTACCATCAAAATTAATGAATGTTTCTAACGGAAGATTACGTAAAGTAGAACAGATTGAAGATACTAAAACCTATACATGGTTTGTTGGCAGCCCTATTAATAACTATGGCGTGAATATGAATATTGGCGATTATGTGCACTTCTCTGAAGTATACGATGGTATGGCCGGAAACTTAGACATGGATTATTATGTTTTAAGAGACAACCTTGAAAAAGCAAAAGAACATTTTAAAGATGCGCCAAAAATGATGAAAGCTTTCGAGCATTGGTTTGGGCAATATCCGTTTTATAAAGATGGTTATAAATTAGTAGAAGTACCTTACTTAGGCATGGAACACCAAAGTTCTGTAACTTATGGAAACCAATACAAAACGGGATATTTAGGCAGAGATTTATCTGGAACTGGTTGGGGTTTAAAATTCGATTTTATTATTATTCACGAATCTGGTCACGAGTGGTTTGCCAATAATATTACGAATAAAGATATTGCCGATATGTGGATTCACGAAAGCTTTACAGCTTATTCAGAAAACCTATTTTTAGATTATTATTACGGTAAAGAAGCCGCAGCAGATTATGTTATTGGTACGCGCAGTAACATTCTAAACGATAAACCTATTATTGGGCCTTACAATGTTAACAAGGAAGGTTCAAGTGACATGTATTACAAAGGAGCTAATATGCTTCACACCTTACGCCAACTTATTGAAGATGATGAAAAATGGAGACAAATACTTCGTAAAATGAATGTTCAATTTTATCACCAAACGGTAACAACACAACAAATTGAAAGCTTTTTAAGTAAGGAGTCTGGTATTAATTTATCCGAATTCTTTAATCAGTATTTAAGAGATATTCGAATTCCAAAATTAGAATATTCCATTAAAGGAAAATTATTAAAATACCGCTATGTCAATATTATTGAAAATTTCGACATGCCTATTCAAATAGAACTTAATGGCGAATCGCAATGGATAAAACCGAACGCAAATTGGCAAACACTTGAACTTGATGTAAAAGACCCTAAATTGGTTGTTGATAGAGATTTTTATATTGAATCTGAAAAATTATAATGCCTGAAAAAGAAGTGCTATATTTTAAAACTGATTCCGAATGGCGTGGGTGGTTGCACAACAATCACGCCATTTCAAAGGGTGTTTTCCTTATATTTTATAAAGTGAGTCACAATGCAGAATCGATGCGCTGGGAAGAAGCCGTAAAAGTTGCGCTTTGCTATGGTTGGATAGATTCTACTGTAAAAAGTTTAGGCGATGGTAAGCGCCAACAATATTTTTCTCCTAGAAACTCAAAAAGTGTGTGGAGTGCTGTAAATAAAAGGTATATTGACCAGTTAATTACCGAAAATTTAATGCATGAAAGCGGACTTAAAAGTATTGCCATAGCCAAAGAAAATAAAAGTTGGTTTACCTTAGATGATGTAGAAAACGGTATTATACCAAAAGATCTACAAAATGCATTTAACACAAAACCAGAGGCATATTCAAATTATAAAAATTTTGCTCCGTCGTATAGAAAAAGCTATTTATATTGGTTAAATCAAGCTAAACTCGAGGCAACACGTGAAAAACGTATTTCAGAAATAATAAAACTTTGTGAAAGTAATATAAAATCTAGAGGTAATTGGTAAAATTACTCTACAAGTTTTAAAGCTTCAGCGTTATTTATTTTTATCTTTTTTCCTTCAGCACTAATTAAGCCTTCTTTTTTAAATTGAGAAAGCAGTCTTATAGCCGATTCAGTTGCAGTTCCTACGATATTAGCATAATCTTCGCGAGTTAAAATAATATTCAAAAAACCATTAATATCTTCTCCAAAATTTTCTTTTAAATACAATAACGTTTCAGCCAAACGCTGCTTAACCGTTTTTTGTGCCATATCAACAATAATATTTTCAGACAATTTTAACTCTTCAGCCATACTTTTTAACATATTCATTGAAAAATTAATATTTTGACTTAAATCGAATAAAATTTCCTGCTTAGGAATAAAACACACTTCCATGTCGCTGGCAGCTACGGCGGTTAAATTTGCGACCTCATTAGAGACTAATGATCTCTGCCCTAACAAATCTCCTTTAATAACTAATCTAACAATTTGTTCTTTTCCATTAGGGCTCAGCTTAGTTAATTTACAAACACCTTCACGTATACAAAACACACCATTTATGTTTTCACCTTCCTCAAAAATCACTTCTCCTTTCCTTAACTTTTTTGAGGTTTTACAGCCTGTTATTCGAATTAGATCTTCTTTATGTAATGATTTTAAGGCATTAAATTGCCTTATTATACATTGCTCACATTTACCCATACGTATTTTATTTATGTGATTTTATTATACTATTCGCTAAACTCCTATTTTAATGTAACACTAAAAATGGTACATCTTTGTAGTAACTAATTTCTTTTGCTAAAGGATGAAATAATATATGCTGAAAATAATTGAGATTTTTACCAAGCATGGTTATTAAAGTAATGTCTTTATCGTTTACAAAACCTTGAATTGCATTTTCTATTTTTGTATGTGTTAAAAAATGAAAACCATGTGATATGTCGGCGAAATAGTCTTCTAAATACTCAATATTTATGCGTTGATTTTCATTTAATACTAAATCTCGCTTACTAATGTGAAGAAACTCAATTTCAGAATTATTATTTTTAATAATTTCAGTAAGTGGTAGTAATGTATTAACGTTATAAAAAATTGAGAAATCTGTTGGAAAGGCAATCTTTTTTGGTACTTCAAATTTTGCATTCTCTGGAACTATTAACGTATTACACTTAACTTTAGTAATAACGTTACCCGCATTTGTTCCCACAGTACGTTCGCTGCAGCCGGAAATACCTTTGGTGCCCATGACTATTAAGTCTATATTTTTAAGTAATACTTCTTCTCGTATAGAGTTAATTAAAGAATCATGATTGGCTATTGTAAAAAACTGATGATTTTTGTTAAACGTAACGTTTTTTTTTACACGGTTTACAAATTCCTTCAAAAAACCGTTTATAGATGTTTTTTCTATATTTATTACTGATGAGTGAATATCAAGATTTGACTCATTATTATCTATTTCTGCCTCAACATGTAAAATATAAAAATTACAAGCGGCATCTTTGTATAGACTAACCGCATACCTAATGGCATTCAAAGAATTTTCGGAAAAATCTGTTGGTATTAAAATATTTTTCATCCTCACTTGTACTTTAATACAAAAGTAGTCGGGATATTTTTATTTAAATATGACCAAAATCATACCTATGTATTTAAACCTAAAACCTGCTAATTTATATGGTGTAATTTATTAATGTCTAAAATTTTAATATTTCTACCCTCAATTTCAATAAGCCCCAAATCTTTAAAACTAGACAAAGTTCTAATTAAACTTTCTTGGGCAACACCGGCAACACTAGCTAAATCGTTTCTAGATACACGAATTGCATCGTTTGGTTTTCTGTTTATTTTTTCGGCAAATTTAATTAAGGTAATTGCGGTTCTGCGCTTTACCGAACTATAAGCCATTTGTAGTAATTGATCTTTTACATCGGTAATATTGTCGGTAAGTAATTGTATTAGCTCTAAAGTTACTTTGTGATTACTATCTAACACATCTTCAAGCACTTGCTTTGACAATGCTACTAACTGCGAATCTTGCATTGCTGTTGCAGTTTCTTGGTATGGTGTAATTTGGTTTAACGAGTTGTAACCAAACAAATCGTCTTCTTTATAAAGTGCAGTTGTTAAATATTTACCTTGTTCGTCTAGTTTATGGCATTTTACTAAACCTTTTGATATTAGGTAAACCTTATTTGAATGTTGACCTTCTTCAAAAATTAAATCACCTTTTTTGTAAGCAACCTCTTCTCCGTTATCTTCAAAAAAGTTTTTTAAATCGTTTAACGAACGTAGTTCATCTTCTTTTTCTCCGCTTTCTTTCGCAAGGCGTTCCTCGTTTAATATAGCTGCTTTTGCTATACGGCTATTAATAGCACTAATTAACTCTTCTTCTTCAAAAGGCTTTGTAATGTAATCGTCGGCACCTAAATCCATGCCTTTTCGTACATCTTTACGTTCGGTTTTTGCAGATAAAAATATAAAAGGTATATATTTAGTTGCTTCTGTGCTAGCAAGGTTTTCAAGTACGCCATAACCATCTAACTCTGGCATCATAATATCGCATACTACTATATCTGGAAGTTCTTTTTTAGCCTGTTCTACTCCCAATTTTCCGTTGGGTGCTGTAACTACGTTAAAATTAGAAAGCTCTAATAATTCTTCGGTGTTTTCTCTTAATACGGCATCATCTTCAATAAGTAAAACTTTTTTCATTGTTTTGCTGTGTTTGGTAGTTTAAATATAAATTCGCTTCCTTTATTTTCTTCGCTGGTAAAACTAATAGAACCTCCTAAATTTTCAATATGACTTTTTACAATATTTAGCCCAATACCCGTGCCTTGGGTTAGCAATGCATTTTCTGCTCTAAAATATCGGTTAAAAATATTTTTTTGTTCAGTTTTAGGTATTCCTATACCGTTGTCTTTTACTATAAATGTTGTAGTGGTATCGTTTTGCTGAATATTAATATCTATAATAGTGTTTTCAGAGGAATATTTAACCGCATTGTTAACTAAATTTGATAGTGCCAACTCCACAGTTTTTTCATCTTGAAACATTGAGTATTCATCAATGTTTTCTGGATAGTTAATTACTTGTCCCTCTTTTAACAGCATATTCGCATTATAAATAACCTCGTTTACAATTTTACTAACATTAAAATTACTGTAATTGTATTTTATTTTTCCAGATTCTAACTTCTCAACAGATAAAAAATCGTTTAAAATATTATTTAAATAATGTACTTTATCTGTTATCGTTTTTATGTGTTTATCTCGTTTTTCTTGTTGTTCACTTAATTTGTATTTACCTAACAACATCGCGGAAGTTAATATACCACTTAAAGGGGTTTTAAACTCGTGCGAAACCAACGATAAAAATTTTGTTTTTAGCTCGTTAAGTTCCTTTTCTTTTTTTAAAGCTTTTACGGTTTTCCCTTGGGCTTCAATACGCTTTTTTATTTCTTCGTCGAGTTCTTTATTTACAATAGTTAAAGAATCTACAGTATAACGTAATTCTTTAGTACGCTGTTTTACTTCTTCTTCTAACTTATTGTTTAACCTCAATAATTCTTCTTCTTGTTTCTTACGCACAGAAATATCAATAACTATAGCCATAACGTAACTTTCTCCTTCTATCTCTAAAGGATTTAAACCGGCCTCTACAGGAATAGCATTTCCGTTTTTACATATACCATACAAATCGCGCCCGTGCCCCATTTGCCTACGCTCTTTATGCGCCATGAAGTTTTCTACATTATCACTATGAGAATGGTGATAATCCTTTGGAATTAAAACTAATAAATCCTGATTTAAAAGCTCATGCTTAGAATACCCAAACATGTTTTCTGCAGAAGCATTTGTAGCTACAATTTTTTGCTGCTCGTTTACTACAATTACACCCTCGGAAACAGCATCGAAAAGCACATTAAATACATCGTTATTATTTAGCATTTATACGTTTTAAATTACAAAATATTGAGGTAAAAATAGACAAAAGCTGATTAATATCATATTTTTTAAAAGGTGAAGTATAAATATTTGCATCAGGTATTTAGGAGCAAATATTATGAATAAAACAACTTGTTTTCACTGTGGAGACCCCTGCGAAAGCCAACATGTTACATATCAAGAAAAAGACTTTTGTTGCAACGGTTGTAAAACGGTTTATGAAATTTTCTCTGAAAATGATTTAACCTGCTATTACGATTTACAACAAACGCCAGGTGCAACACCCCAAGATATTGAAGGCAAATACGATTTTCTTGAAGATAAAATTATAATTGAAAAACTAACTGAATTTAATGATGGTAAACACCAAATTGCCACCTTAACTATTCCGCATATTCATTGTAGTTCTTGTATTTGGATTTTAGAAAACCTAAACAAACTCAACCCTAATATTACGGCTTCTAAAGTAAATTTTGGTAAAAAAACAGTTAGAATCACCTATAAAACCGAAGCGTTTTCGCTTAAAGAAGCGGTATTATTACTAAGCAAAATTGGCTACGAACCTTATATTTCTCTTGAAGATTTTAGTACAGGTAAAAGCAAAGTTAATCGCAGCTTAATTTACAAACTAGGTGTTGCTGGTTTTGCCTTTGGTAATGTTATGTTTTTATCGTTTCCAGAATATTTTGAAGTTAATGAATTCTGGCTAGAGCAATATAAAACCGTATTTCGCTGGCTTATGTTTACATTTTCCTTGCCTGTTGTATTTTATGCTGCTCAAGATTATTTTGTATCGGCCTACAAAGGTTTAAAAAGTAAATTACTAAATATTGATATTCCTATAGCGCTTGGTATTTTGGTTTTATTTATACGAAGCACCGCCGAAATTGTTTTAAATATTGGCACTGGCTTTTTCGATAGTTTAACAGGTTTAGTTTTCTTTTTATTACTCGGAAAATATTTTCAGCAACGCACCTATAATTTTTTGTCTTTCGAGCGCGATTACAAATCGTACTTCCCCATTGCTGTAACCAAAATTCATAAAGGAGAAGAAAAACCTATTCAAGTTTATGATATTAAAAAAGGCGACCGATTATTAATTAGAAACGAAGAACTTATTCCTGTTGACGGCATTTTAATTAACGGAAATGCCAACATTGATTACAGTTTTGTTACCGGTGAATCTGAAGCTGTAAAAAAAGCCTCTGGAGATAAACTTTTTGCTGGAGGAAAACAAACTTCTGGAAGCATTGAAATAGAAGCTTTAAATGCAGTAGAACAAAGTTACCTAACACAACTATGGAGCAACGATGTATTCAATAAAAATAAAGAAGATGGCTTTACAACCTTAACAAACACCATAAGTAAACGGTTTACTATTACTGTATTAAGCATAGCCATAGTTGCTACTACATTTTGGTTATTTGTTGATGCCACCAAAGCCTTAAACGTATTTACTTCTGTTTTAATTATTGCTTGCCCTTGTGCCATTGCTCTTTCTGCGCCTTTTACTTTAGGCAATTTGTTGCGCATTTTTGGTAGACTAAAATTTTATTTAAAAAATGCATCGGTTATTGAGCAACTTGCCAAAATAGACACTATTCTTTTTGATAAAACAGGCACAATAACTTCAAACAAAAAAACAAAAACAACTTATCGAGGCTCAAAATTAACGCCAAACGAAGAAATTTTGCTAACGAGTACGTTAAGACACTCAAATCATCCTTTGAGCAGGTCTTTATACAAATTGCTTCAACAAAATAATATTGAAAGTTTAGACTATTTTGAAGAACACTTAGGAGAAGGTATTTATGGCAAAACACAAAACGAATCTATTAAAATAGGTTCTGCAAAATATGTTGGGCAACTTCAACCGGAAACCGAATTAAGTACAGCGGTTCATATTAGTACAAATAATACTTACAAAGGCAAATTCACTTTTTATAATGCTTATAGAAAAGGCATTTCAAAGTTATTCAATCAATTAAAAACTAATTACGATTTAGCTATTCTTTCAGGAGATAACGCTAGCGAATTAAACAACCTAAAAAAGCTATTACCAAGCAAAACCAAACTTATTTTTAATCAAAAACCTAACGACAAGTTAGAATACATAAAACACCATCAAAACAATGGCGCTAATGTGCTTATGATTGGCGATGGTTTAAACGATGCAGGTGCACTGGCACAAAGTAATGTTGGTATTGCTATTTCAGAAAACATAAATGTATTTTCTCCTGCATGCGATGCGATTCTTGACGCTTCAAAATTTAATCAATTATATCATTACATAAAGGCATCAAAAGCCGCTATAAAAATTATAAAATGGAGTTTTGTGTTCTCCTTTTTCTACAATGCTATTGGTTTATACTTTGCCATCACGGGGCAACTTATGCCTGTAATTGCAGCTATATTAATGCCGTTAAGCTCTATTAGCATTGTGATTTTTACAACCATTGCCACTAACATTTTAGGCCAGAAATTAAAATAAAAAACTTATGAAACATGATAAATATCATCTTTTAAAAAAAGATGCCAACGTAATTTTGAACCATAACTTCAAGTAGGTATGAGTGTTATATATGTATTACTAACCATTAGCATAACCATTGCTATCGTCTTTTTTATTGGCTTTATAAAAGCTGTAAAATCTGGACAATATGATGATGATTACACGCCATCTGTACGCATGCTTTTTGAAGACGAATTGGTTAAAACCAAACCTAACAAAACCATTAATAAAACTAAAGTTTAATTAACTATTATGGAAGTACAACAATTTTATTACGACAACAAGATTGTTAAAAAGTTCTTACTCGCCACCATGATTTGGGGTGTTGTAGGTATGCTTGTTGGCCTACTTTTGGCCTTTATGTTTTTATTCCCTAACCTTACCGACGGTATTTCTTGGCTAAGTTTTGGTCGTCTACGCCCATTACATACCAACGCTGTTATTTTTGCCTTTGTTGGTAATGCCATTTTTGCAGGGGTTTACTACTCATCGCAACGCTTACTTAAAGCTAGAATGTTTAGCGATGTCCTAAGTAATATTAACTTTTGGGGCTGGCAATTAATTATTGTTGGTGCTGCTATTACACTTCCGCTAGGTTTTACTACCAGTAAAGAATACGCCGAATTAGAATGGCCGTTCGATATCGCAATAGCTGCTGTTTGGGTGGTTTTTGGCTGGAATTTAATAGGAACTATTTTAAAAAGAAGACAACGCCACATGTATGTTGCCATTTGGTTTTACTTGGGCACATTTGTTACGGTTGCTGTACTGCATATTTTTAATAGTTTAGAATTACCGGTTAGCGGTTTAAAAAGTTATTCGGTTTACGCTGGTGTTCAAGATGCCTTAGTACAATGGTGGTACGGGCATAATGCAGTTGCCTTCTTTTTAACAACCCCATTTTTAGGGCTAATGTATTATTTTGTTCCAAAGGCTGCAGACAGACCTATTTATTCTTACAGATTATCAATTGTACACTTTTGGTCCTTAATATTTATTTATATCTGGGCAGGACCTCACCACTTATTATACACAGCTTTACCAGAATGGGCTCAAAATTTAGGTGTAGCATTCTCGGTAATGTTATTAATGCCGTCTTGGGGTGGTATGATAAACGGACTTTTAACCTTGCGTGGTGCTTGGGATAAAGTACGAACAGATCCTGTTTTAAAATTTATGGTTGTTGCTATAACAGGTTATGGTATGGCTACGTTCGAGGGGCCAATGCTATCACTTAAAAATGTAAACGCCATTGCGCACTTTACAGATTGGGTTATTGCACACGTTCATGTTGGAGCCTTAGCTTGGAACGGCTTTTTAGCCTTTGGTATGATTTATTGGTTAATTCCACGATTATTCAAAACTAAACTATACTCAACAAAACTTGCTAATTTACATTTCTGGATAGGTACTTTAGGTATTATTATGTATGCATTACCTATGTATGTTGCTGGATTTACACAAGCCAGTATGTGGAAACAATTTAATCCAGATGGCACTTTAGTTTATGGTAACTTTTTAGAAACTGTTTCTGAAATTATACCAATGTATTGGATGCGTGCCATAGGCGGATCGCTTTACATCATCGGTATGTTTGTTTTAGCTTACAACGTTATTGTTACCATGAAAAAAGGTAGCCAAGTAACCGATGAATTAGCTGAAGCTCCTGCCCTTCAACGTGTTTCAAAAAGACGAATTGCTGGAGAAACTTTTCATACCTGGTTAGAGCGTAAACCTGTACAGTTAACCATTTTAGCAACTATAACCATATTAATTGGTGGTATAATTCAAATTATACCAACTATAATGGTAGAATCTAACATTCCAACTATTGCCAGTGTAAAACCATACACCCCTTTAGAGCTTGAAGGACGTGATATTTACATCCGCGAAGGCTGTGTTAGTTGTCATTCGCAAATGGTGCGTCCGTTTAGAAGCGAAGTTGAGCGCTACGGCGATTACAGTAAAGCAGGCGAATTTGTTTACGATCATCCATTCCTTTGGGGAAGTAAGCGTACAGGACCAGATTTACATCGTGTGGGTGGAAAATATTCAGATAACTGGCACCTAAACCACATGTATGATCCGCAAAGCACCTCATCTGGATCCATTATGCCAGCTTACCAATGGCTAGTTAGAAACGAATTAGATAAATCGATGACCGAATCTAAAATGAAAGCCATGGTTAAACTAGGTGTACCATACACCGAAGACGATATTGCAAATGCGCAAAAAAGCATGCTAGAACAAGGCACACAAATAGAACAAAACTTGTATACAGATCCTGATTTTGCTGAAACTTATGAAGCCGATAAAAAAGCTGGTGGAACTTCTTTTATTGAAATGAGAAATCGTGAAATAACCGCTTTAATAGCTTATTTACAGCGTTTAGGAACCGATATTAAAGTTCAAGAAATAGAAGAAACCTTAACCACACTAAATCAATAAAGTTATGTCGAAGTTTGTAAAAAACCATATGGAGAGCATTACGGGTATAGAAATTTACCCATTAATATCCTTACTTATATTTTTCATCTTTTTTGTAGCCCTGTTTTGGTGGGTTATTACAGCAAAAAAAGACTATATAAACACCGTTAGTCAATTACCATTAGATAAAAAACCTAACCAATTATGAGACCGTATTTCCCCTCTTGGATTCGAGTTCCTGCCTTATTCTTCATCATTGCAGCTTTCGCTGAATATGTTATAGACTCAGTCGATAAACCAGCATTTATAGAATATCCTTTATTATCATTATTCTTAATTCTAGTGTTGCTTATTTTAATTGCCATTGAAGGCATAGTAAGCGCCATGAGAAATTTAGTTTACCAAAGTTTAAACGAAGAAGCTAAAGCTCGTTTTGATGCTCAAAATGCAAAACCATCTAAATTTGTTAGCTGGATTAAAAAGGTGTATAAAAAGCTATTAGGATCTAAACCTATAGAAGAAGAACACGAAATAATTCTAGATCATAATTACGATGGCATTCGCGAGTTAGATAATTCTTTACCACCTTGGTGGATTTACAGTTTTTACATTTCAATTGCATTTGCAGCTATATACCTTTTAAAATATCATGTATTTAACGGTGAAGGACAGTTTGATGAACTAGAACAGGAATATGCTGAAGCTAAAATTGCTATTGAAGAATACAAAAAAACCGCAAAAGATTTAGTCGATTTTAATACTGTTGAATTACTTACCGAAGCTTCAGATTTAGGCAATGGAAAGAAAATTTTCGATACAAATTGTGTAGCCTGCCATAAAGCCGATGGTGGCGGTGGTATTGGTCCGAATTTAACCGACGAATATTGGATTTTAGGCGGTGGTATTAAAAATGTATTTAAAACCATTTCTGAAGGTGGTCGAGATGGTAAAGGTATGATTGCCTGGAAACAAAGCTTAAAACCAGCAGAAATTGCACAAGTAGCAAGCTACGTATTAAGCTTTCAAGGTACTACACCTGCCGAATCTAAAGAAGCTCAAGGCGATTTATGGGTTTCTGAAAATACATCAAAAGAAACCAATACAGATACTATACCAGAACAATAAATTATAAAGTGAACCTTAAAAGCCAAAATAACGAAAACTTTAGAGATTCTATTGGAACAATTACCAATGAAGGCAAGCGTGCTTGGGTTTTCCCCAAAAAACCAAGTGGGAGATTTTACGATAAACGTAAAATGGTTAGTTACGTACTGCTTGCCTTCTTATTTGCTGCACCTTTTATAAAAATAAACGGCAACCAATTTTTAATGTTTAATGTATTAGAACGTCGTTTTAATATTTTTGGATTTCCGTTTTGGCCACAAGATTTTCACTTATTTGTAGTTTCCATGATAATTGGTGTTGTTTTTATAACACTTTTTACTGTAGGTTTTGGTCGTATTTTTTGCGGATGGATTTGCCCACAAACCATTTTTATGGAAATGGTATTTCGTCGTATTGAATATTGGATTGATGGAGACCGAAATAAACAACGAAAACTAGATAAACAAGAATGGAATGCCGAAAAAATTAGAAAACGACTTTTAAAATGGTTTATATTTTTAATTATATCATTTTTAATAGCCAACATATTTTTAGCCTATATAATTGGTAGCGACAAACTAATTGGTTATGTAATTGATGGGCCTTCAGCACATTTAAACACACTATTTCCACTACTTATTTTTACAGGAGTATTCTATTTTATTTTCGCTTGGTTTAGAGAGCAAGTTTGCATTATTGCTTGTCCTTACGGAAGATTACAAGGGGTGTTATTAGACAACAAATCTATTGTAGTTGCATACGACCACAAGCGTGGTGAAGGCGAAAGCGGACGCAAAAAATTTAGAAAAAACCAAAACAGAACAGCTCTAGGACATGGAGACTGTATAGATTGTTTACAATGTGTAAATGTTTGCCCAACAGGAATTGATATTAGAAACGGCACGCAGTTAGAATGTGTAAACTGTACCGCTTGTATAGATGAGTGTGACCATATTATGGAAAGCATTAATTTACCAAAGGGCTTAATTCGTTATGCTAGTGAAGATGAAATTGAAAAGAAAGAAACATTTAAACTAACCGCGAGATTAAAAGGTTACATAGCCGTATTAACTATTTTAATTGGTGTTTTGGCGGGCATGCTACTTTTACGAAACGATGTTGAAGCAAGAATTTTACGATTACCTGGGCAACTTTACGAAAAAAAAGAGAACAACATTATTAGTAATGTGTTTACATATAAACTCATTAACAAAACCACGACAGAAATAGACAATGTTAATTTTAAACTTAGAAATTTTAATGGTGATATAAAACTTGTTTCAACTACTGATGATTTTACCGTTCCTGAACAAGGTATTGCGGAAGGCACTTTATTTATAGAATTAAGTAAAAGTGATTTAAAAGGTGATAAAAATAAATTGACTATTGACGTGTATAGCCATAATAAACTTATTGAAACAACAACGGTTAACTTTTTAGGGCCTCGTAGTTATCATTGAGATGGTTGATGGTTGATGGTTGATGGTTGATGGTTGAATATTAATAAAAAAAATAGCATTATGAAAATAAATTGGGGAACTGGTATTGTATTAGCTTTTATAGGCTTTATAAGTTTTATTATGTATTTCGTTGTAACCATGAGTACCGATAATAAATACAACCACGATTTAGTAACCGAAGATTATTACAAGCAAGAACTTAATCTTCAAAATAATATTTACAAAGAAGAAAACGCAAAAAAACTAAAACATAACATTACATACAAAAAAACCAACAGAGGAATATTATTAATATTCCCTGAAAATTTTGATGAAAAAAAAATAACAGGAAAAGTGTTCCTATACAGGCCATCTAACAAACAATTTGACTTTGAAACAGCTATTTCATTGTCTAACCACAATTTGCTCATACCTGAAACCCGTTTGTTAGGTGGTCGTTGGAACATTATAGTAGATTGGAATTATAACGATACACCTTATCGATTTACAAAAGAAATTATTTATTAAATGCTTTGGTCTGCATTCATATTAGGAGTCTTAGGAAGTTTTCATTGTGTCGGGATGTGCGGACCAATAGCTTTTATGCTTCCTGTTAACAGGAGTAACTCGGTTATAAAAATAAGTCAAATCACTATTTATCATATTGGGAGGTTATTGGCTTATGGATTAATAGGATTAGCTTTCGGGATTATTGGCAAAAACCTATACATTTTTGGGTTTCAACAGCAATTATCAATCATCATTGGTGTTTTAATTATTATAGTGGTTTTACTTCCTTATAAAACTTTTAATAAATACAACTTATCTAAACCGTTGCATAAAATAATTGCTAAAGTTAAAAGTCAACTAGGTTTAGCATTAAAAAAGAAAACGGCCGATACATTTTTAACTATTGGCTTTCTTAATGGATTTTTGCCTTGTGGATTAGTTTATATGGCTGTCTTGGGGAGTTTAGCTAGCCAAACTATTTCACAAGGTTTTTTATATATGATTTTATTTGGTCTAGGCACTGTACCTTTAATGACTTCGGCTATTTATTTAGGCAAGTTTTTAAATGCCGCTATAAAACAACGCATACAAAAAGCTATTCCTGTTTTTGTAATTATAATTGGTGTATTGTTTATTTTACGTGGTCTAGGTTTAGGTATACCTTACATTTCTCCTGCTCCTGTTAACGAATTGGTTTCAAGCGCAATGAATTGTCATTGAAACCTGACAGCAAAAAGAAAGACAAACTTATAAGAACGTAATTTATATAGTTTTTGATGTGGTGGTTATTATAGCATTCTTAAAACATAGAAACATTATACAACTCTATAATTATAGAAATAACACCGGCAATGGTTCTCATTACTTTTTCAATTTTAGCAATACTATTTTAGAAAAACCTACTTGTATTACTTTAAAAGCCAATAAATAAGTAAAAAGTTTAATAAATAATCCTTTACCAAAGGCAAAAACAATAGGTAAATATAATCCGTCTGTATATGAAATAATCGTGACACCAAGTTACTTAAAAACGCTTTTCGTTTACTAAAAAAATTTTTAGAAATAAAAGCTATAGTGGTTATGTTGGTTATTGATGGACTCGAACTAATAGCTGTCATTAACCATTACCACTAATAAAAGTAAAATCCGTTAATCAATTGGTGTTTCTTTTCGGTTTTTAATCGCATTTGAGAACAAAGCCTTAACTGCTGCCTCAAGTTTTTAGGTAGTCTATTCGGTTTCCTTCTTATCTACATAAATCACTTGAAATATATTTTTCTGAAAACAAATATTCAACGTGTTTTTTGTATGCAATCAAACATTTTCAATTATTCTTATGGTGCCAGAAATAGAACAAGATAATTTTACAGTATTGTAGATTGTGCCGAACTTTTCAATATTTTTTTTTAATAAAGCCGTATTTAGCTTTTTATCATTACTATGGATTATCAGCTCATACACTATATGTTCCATTCTTGGCGGGTGTTCAAGACGTGTAGCATTTACTTGAATAGTTGCTCTTGAGTAGGTAAATTTCATCATACCAGAAAAACGTTCAACATTTTTAAGAACGCAAGAAGCAAAAGCACCCAAAAATAGTTCAGCAGGATTGGGTAACAATTTGGCAGTTTTTGAAGTTGTTCCAAAATCTATGTTGGATTGCTTTATATGAACTATAGCATCTTTATTTAAAATGGATGACGCTTTAATTTGGTAATTCATGGTAGTATTTTTTATCACAAATTTACGATGGGTATTTAATTTGTTTTGTGACTTTAGTCACATTTGCCTGTATCTTTTATCGCGTCTTTAATAAATTGTTATTATTGCAATAAAACTCCAAAGTAAGTCTGTTACAAATACAGGAATTACATCATATTAATAACCATTTATTGCTATTAGAACTCCACCAAATAAGTTTAAATATTTACTATATTCTAAATACTTTTCACCCTTAATAGGGGTAAAACCCTTTGCAAGTATTATTAATCCCGAACCCGATCAATCTAAAATATCTATAGTTGCTTTCATAATTGCTTTTTGCTTTGAATCTTTTTATTTTTTTTAATGAAATAACAACCATTTTTTAATCGGTTCTAGGACGATTTTATTTTATAAAAAGTTACTTAATTTTTAATTAAATGGAGCTTCACATCTTCTTAATTGATATTTCCTGTTAATGTAAGATTGTGTACCATCTAATTTAGCAGCCGAATAAAATATCCAAACTTTATCTTTACCAATGTAGGCTTCTGGTTCGGATACATTTAAAGTACTGTCAAATTCATTTAATAACCACATTTGTTGATTTGGATTGTCTAATGTTGTTAACCAAATTTCACCAGGTCGATTAAATGCTGTTTGAGAAAAATTGTTTCCGTCGTTATTAATTTGAAAGGCTGAATATAACTGACTATTAAAGATAAAAGGTTCGTGCGATTGATTTAAAGCTGGTGTTTTTAAATTTATCGTGGTTGGTGTTATTATTTCATCTTGAAAGAACATAGCTTCAAAAGATGTTCTTTTATATACATATGCCGTGTTTGTTGCATTAATTCCACTTATAAAATATTGATCACCATTTAATGTGTTTAAAACTGTATTACCATCTACTTTATTAGCTAAATCATTAGTTATAGGAATTGCAGCCGCGGTTGGGTTAAGTGCATTAAATTGTTTTGCCTGTACAACGCCATTGGAATCTTTATACCCGTAAGTAATATAAGAACTGCCTTTTATCCATCTTGGTACAATAATGTCCATGGGTACAATTAACGGGTATAGACTTGGTTGTTCTTCTATTAAGTAATCATTTGTTGGATTATCTAGATCCAGAAGTCGCAACTGAAATTTTGTATTTTGCGGATAATTTGCCGAAAAACCATTAATAACATCGTTTAAAATATAAATTACAAATCTTTTGTTTTCGTTTGGAAGTTGAGAAGGGTAAAATACTCTTCGTTTATTATCAATGGGCATAGCAATGTCTGTAACAGTTGCTGTAGTCGGGCTTGTTGGGCGTACCAATTTTATTTGTCCTTGAGTTGAAGCTCCTACATAGAAAACCCCCAACTTATCCAAACCCCAATCTGCTGGACGTGCATAAATATTAGAAGTAAACGGACTAAAGCCTTTTCCATTTGATGGGATTAAATCTCCAGTTTCTGGGTTTATACCGCATTGCCAAACTTTACCTGATACACCATTAATTGTATCAAGTTCTATCCAAACCATATAATTATCTCTTGGTGAAATTTCGGGATTTACGTAGTTTATTGTAACATCGCCTACTCTGACATCTATTTCGAGATTCGGAAAATCAATTACATTATCATCTTCTGCCTTGGAGCAGTGTAGAAAAGAAAGGCCAATTATAAAGAGTAAAATAGACTGTTTCATAAATTTACTTTTTATTAAGACCCTATTTTTTAAAAAAGGTTTAAAACTGTTTGTATACAATTCGTTGCATGATTCTATAATTAAATTAGTAAACAGAATAGAACAAAAAAAACCTATTACCAATACAAAACCCATTATTACATCTAATGTATTTTTTATTTTATTCAATTTATACCGCAACATATTGTTTGCAATTTAGTTGTGTAGAGTTTTAAAAAAATAAAAGAAAAAGAACTAGTATAAAATCTACTAGGATTTTCCAAATACATACTGAACAGTGAATTATACAGGTTGATAGATGCTGTATTTTAACTAAACAGTCATTTAAACTATCCAAAATAAAACTATATTCCAACCCTTGCGAAGCAAAGTATAGTTAAAGGTAATAATTATTTAATATTTTTTTTCATTAAGTTCTGCTTTATACTTGGCTATTTACGTTTTACAACTTCAGTATTAAAAACGCAGAGTAGACAATAAAAAATTCTGCTTCAGGTTATTACACAAAATATAAATATTTTGCTTTTATCTTTTTCTATAACATCCAATTTTATATTTAGCGGACTTTGTTAATACTTACAGATTTTTAGGTTAAGCTCAAGTACCCTATATTTTTACACCTGTTAAGTATAGTTTTTTATTTCAACCGAAGGTAGTAATCGGGAATCTTTTACTCCAGCAGTTCTATGTCCAGCATTTTTTAAATAATCTTCGTTTTGTGCAAATTCCATAAATTTAACAACCGACTCGTGCTCGACTATCAAAATTGCATCCCATTTTTCATATTCAGGTCCGATTAAAAAACGGTTGCTTTTTCCATAATAAATTATTCGGCTGCCTGCTTTTTCTAATTCAGGCAAAGTGTTCTTCATATAAAGTTTATACGCTTCTTCTCCGCTAATTATTTCGATAGGTTTTATTTGTTCCAAATTTTTATACTCAGCTTTTTCTCGAAACCTCAATAGGTTTAGCATTACAATTTTTCCCTTATCGTGGAATTCCTGATAGAAATTCTTTCCAGATTCTGGATTTGCATTTATATAAGTTTCCATATTGTGTATTATACTGATATAGGTTGACTCTTTTTTGCTAATTGTTATGTAATTTTTAGATGGTGAGTTGTTGTAAATTTACATTATTTTTAAAATATTAGGATTTATTACTTTCTTCCGATTTATTTTTTTTATCAAGTGTAGTTCCTATTCCGACTCCAATTGCTATACCAAGACTAAGCCATAATCCTAAATTATCTGTTGCAACTCCAACAGCGGTTCCTATTCCAACTCCAATCGCAATTCCATTTACTAGTTTGGTGTTTTTTTTCATAAAAATCTTATTGTTTTAAATTTTTTGATGTCTATTCTGTTCATTATATATTATATAATGTCATTACCGATACCTATATTATTAGTATTCTTGTGGTATTAAAAGTTACAATATTATTTTAGAATTTTTAGCCAACCTATTTCAGTAAAGTACTATTTATCAAATTGTTAATTACTATTTTATGTATGATTAATGGCGTGTTTCAAGCACCTAATTTAGCAAATAAAAAACGAATAGAAAATCTGCTAGGATTTTTGTAAGTAGACTAAAGCTAGCTATAAGGTTTATACTTTGTTGTAGTAAGTTTTATTCAACGATTCTATTTATATAACCAATAATTTCAATTAACCGTTGTTCGGTTATTTCACAGAATTTTCCTGCCCTAATATTCGACTGAATAGTTCCACCTCCTGAGTATTGGTCATAGCTGATAATAGAGCTTAATTTTCTTTCAGAGTCACGAAATTTAATCCAGTTTCTCTGTGATTCAGTAAGCGCCTTTCGGTCTTCAGTAGATAGTTTGTTTTTAAGAATAGAATAATATTTGTTCAGAAGTTTGTCATACCCTTTCTCTTCTTGATACACAGCGTTTGACATTCCTGCTGTAGACCAGTCAATTTCAATCTTGCGTTTTCTCAATTCATTTACCTTGTATAGATCTATTTTTATTTCAATCTCATACTCAGTCGTGAATTCATCTTTATTCGAATTAAGAGAATCTTTCAATTTTACCGCATCTTTTTCGATTTGAGTTTGAATATTTATTAATTCACTTTCGGTTAGTTTACGTTGTCCAAAAGAGAATGAAAAAATTAATAAAAATAAGGTTAATGATAAATAGGATTTCATTTTCGTAATTTACTACAACGTTTCGTGTATGGTTAGTGCGGGAATTGAAAGTCAGAAGACTTTCAGTTTAGCACGAGGCAAAGCATTTTGTTTGCCTTTATATTGTTTTATCAAAAGTCAAATCAAAATGATTTGACGGACTTAGTAAAAATACACAAAACTTTGAATTAAACACCAAACCCAGCATTAATTATACACATCTTAAGTTTGTAAATCACTAAATTTAAT
>NZ_JTDW01000013.1 GCF_000943565.1 Neotamlana sedimentorum | reverse complement strand
TTGAGTGTTTTTTAATTCCCGTTTAAAGTCACAAATTCGACTTCGTTTAAACATAAAACCATTTCTTTGGCTGAATCTAAATTAAAATCGAAGGTAACTACTGCAATTCCTAGCTGTGCAAAGCTTAACGATATGGTTTTACCTATACCGCTAAGGCCACATACAACTGAGGCTACTTTATTATTTAAACTGAATTTTGACATGGTGTTAGTTGGTGTATTTTCAAAAAAATAAAACCAAGATTTATGGTAGCATCTCGATCTTATTTAGTTTACTCGTTTACAAAAGCAATATTACACTCTAATAAAGGATATATCTAACTGTAATTTGATCATTTATAATACTTTTTTTGCTTTTGAAAACACAACTCAACCAAAAATGCAATAATTGCAAAGTATTTTAATAATACTTCAATTTTTATAGCTAAAAAATAAGAACAAAAGCAACTGGAATATTTTAAAAATACTTAACAAATCATCAAACCTAGTTATTCCAAAATAGCTTCATAAATAATATCCTGTATTTTGGTTTTAATATTTTTCTCTCTTATTTTATTGTTTGTCATTGTTGGGTGCACCCGATTAGACAAAAACACAAATAACAAACCTGAGTCTGGATCTGCCCAAACATAAGTACCAGTAAAACCAGAATGCCCAAAACTATTGGCTGAGGCATACCTACTACTCGCATTTTCTTTTGAGTTTAGTTGTGGTTTATCGAAGCCCAAACCGCGCCTTACTCCGTCGGTTTCAAAATACCTTTTATTGAATTTATGTAACGTTTTTGCTTTTAAATAACGAACTCCTCCATAATAGCCATCTTGCAAATACATTTGCATCATTTTAGCAACGTCGTTAGCGTTTCCAAACAATCCAGCATTACCGCTAACACCATTCATCATGGCAGCGCCCATATCGTGAACATAACCATGAAGTAATTGATGCCTAAAATAGGTATCGTATTCTGTAGGTACAATATCAGATTTTGCAAACTTGTTTAACGGATTATAGGTTAATGTATTTGCTCCTAAAGGCGCATAAAAATTTCTGTTATTTAAAACCGACATATCCTCGCCATAAGTATTATTGAGATATTTTTTAATCAAATAAAACACTAAACCGCTATACTTATAACCAGACTTTGGTTCTTGTGGGACTTCCGCGATTTTATTATAAATAGAATCTGCATACGTACTCATTAAATACAACTGCGAAGCCACTGGCATTGAAAATTCTTCAGTTTTTGTTTTATTATAATATTTGTCGGTTGGTTTTTTAGTTACGCTATCGATAGTTTCGAGATAATACGGAATCCAAGGTTTCATTTTTCCTGTATGAGAAAGTGCTTCTTTTAAGGTAATTGTGTCTTTATTAGAACCTTTTAAATACGGCAAAAATTCACCAAGAGTTGTATTTATATTAAACAGTCCTTGCTCTTCGCTTTTCATAATCATAGGTAGTCCTCCTAGAATTTTAGTAACCGAAGCTAAATCGTAAAGATCTGTTATTTTAACTTTCTGCTTTTTTTCATAGGTGTGATATCCAAAATTTTTATGATAAATCACTTTACCATATCGCGCCACCAGAACTTGTCCGCCTGGTGCAACCTTAGAATCGACAACCTTTTTAGTAATAGCATCTATTTGAGCGAGTTTTTCACTATCCATATCAACCTCTTCGGGAATAGTATAAGACAACCTTGATAAATTTGGTGTTGTTAAACCCGTTCCTTCTGGGAAGGTATTTTTAATAGAAACCGGCAACTTTCCTTTAATTTCTAATGCACCAAAAATCATTTGAGCTGAAATTTCCTGAGCTACCTTACTATTTTGATAGGACACAACAAGCGCATCGATATTAGTAAAATCTTCAATATCTAAAAGTGCATAAGGACTCGCAAAAACATCTAAAATGACCCGGTTTGTTTTTGAAATTTCTTGTAACCAACTCAATTCCTTTTGAGACATTTTAAAAGATTTCCAAGGGTTTTTATTGGATTTATGATACCCTATTATGACCGTATTATAAGGTTTTAATTTATTAATCAATCCTGAAATATTATCATCTGAAACAACATCTACCGAAGTATATTTTTTAAGTGTATTTACAAAGTTATCATTATCTGAATCGCCCAATTTTACATAAACTACTTTAGATGCTTCCAGATTTTGAATAGGAAGTATTTTGTCGTCATTTTTAATTAAAGTAACAGCTTCCTGCATTAAAGCGCGATATAAAACCTCATCTTTTGCTGTTATTATATCGTCTGCAATATTATCTTCTTTAATTGGGCTAAAATCGTGTAATCCTGCCCAGTATTTTGCATTCAAAATTTTTAATACCGAAGCGTCTAAACGAGTTTCAGTTAGCACACCTGTTTTTAATGCTTGTTTAATTTTATTTACTGCAGCTTCCACATTTTCTGGAATAAGCAACATATCATTCCCTGCAATAAACGCAGCCAAATCTATATCGCCAGGTTGTGCATAATTTGCTGCTCCTTTCATATTTAATGCATCGGTAAAAACTAAACCTTTAAAATTCATTCTCTCTTTTAAAAGTTCGGTTACCACTTTATATGAAATAGATGTTGGCACAGCATTTTCAGGCTCCAAAACAGGCACATTTAAATGCGCAACCATAACACTTGCCAAATCTGTTTTAAATAATTTTTTATACGGATATAACTCAATGGAATCTAACCTAGACATACTAAAATCTAAATAAGGCAGGGTTTTATGAGAATCGGTTGATGTATCACCGTGACCGGGAAAATGTTTCGCATTAGCCAAAACACCAACGCTTTGCATACCTTTTGTAAACGCTATGGCTTTTTGAGTGACGTTGTATTTGTTTTCTCCAAAAGACCGATTTCCAATAATCGGATTTTTTGGATTTGTATTTATATCTACAACGGGAGCAAAATTTATATGAATTCCAACGCGTTTACTATGCAACCCCAACTGTACACCAAATTGCTCGATTAAAGTATTGTTTTGCACTGCACCCAAAGTCATATTCCAAGGATAGCGAAAGGTGTTTTTTAACCGCATATTTAATCCCCATTCGCCATCAAACCCAATAAGAAGTGGAATATGTGATTGGGATTGATATTGATTTGTTAACGCCACCTGCTTCTCTGGTGTACCCTGCATAAAAATAAGACCTCCTATTTGAAACTGATTTATCATTTTTTTGATAAAATTAGTTTCGGTTTCACCTCTATTGGAATAGGCTTGCACCATAAAAAGCTGACCAATTTTTTGGTCTAAACTTAGGGTTGAAAACACACTATCTACCCATTTTTTTTGATGCTCAACATTTTTAGTTTGTAATGGTGCTTGTGCGAATAATTGAATGCTTATTAAAATCGCAATAAGACTTACTATTTTTTTCATTTAATTTAGTTTTTTATCTAACTAAGGAAAGCTCGTTAATTTTATAATTGGTTTTATTAAAACCGATGGTATTATTTACAATTGATGCTTAAATATAATTCGAATAAAATTAATACTGAAGTCTTAAAAATCATATAAGGATTCGTCGTTTTTACTTCACCCAAGCTAGATAACTACATTTCTATCAAGAAGTCTTAATAAATTATAATTTCTTTTAATTGCGACTTATAAACCTCTAAATCTTCTAAAGCGTTTAACTTATCTATACTATCGTTATTAACAATCCAATGTCTTATTTTTTCAGAGCCATTAATTATATCGATAGGTTTTTGATCGAAAACATACTCATATGGCGGTTCTTTCCAACCAAAATCATCGCCTAAGTAGTGATATAGCTTTTGCATTAATAATTGCCCAACTCGCCAAGGTTTATAGGTTGATTTATCGGTTACATGAATTTGAACACCGCCACAAACACTATTACCATGTTTTTGAAACGTTGGTAAAAAAGTAATAGGTCGGAACTCAAACCCTGTTAATTTCGATTCTTTTTTAGCTACAGAAAGCACCTCTTCAAAAAACTTATAAGGTTCTATTTTAGGATGACCAACAATCTCTAAAGCCTGAGTTGTACCACGACCTTCACTTAAGGTTGTACCTTCAAACATAACGGTTGCAGGAAACGTGTAAGCACTTTCTATTCTCGCTAAATTTGGCGATGGTAATAACCATGGCAACTTGGTATCTTCAAAATACATACCGCGCTGCCAATTTTTCATTTTAATAACTTTAACTTTGGCTTTCTCTGTTGCCCAAAATTTTTGATGCATTAAGGCTACTTCGCCCATGGTCATGCCATGACGCATTGGTATTGGGTGTCGTCCAACAAAAGACTCGAAACCAGCTTCTAAAATATTTCCTTCTAGTTCCAACCCATTTAATGGATTTGGACGATCTAAAACCACTATTTCTATAGGTTTTGATGCGCATTTCTCTAACAAATGTGTTAAGGTATAAATGTAGGTATACACTCTACAACCAACATCTTGTAAATCGACAAATAAATGATCTATACCAGAAAGCATCTCGTCTGTAGGAATGCGTGTTTCGGAATATAATGAGTAAACAGGTATTTTAAAAAATGGATGCATAACATGATCGGTTTCTACCATATTATCTTGCACATCTGTTGAAAATCCGTGTTGCGGACCAAATAACTTTACAAATCGGTCTCCAAATACAGTTTTAAACTTTAAAGCAGCATGTGTATACGTTGCATCTATTGAAGCATTATGACAAAGTAATGCAACATTTCCCTTAAATTGTTTTTGAATTTCTTTATCGTTTAGCAACACCTCTAAACCTGTTTGTACTTTCATAAATTTTTATTTTAAATATAACCTATTCTTTTTAGTTTTTAAGGGCAGCAATAATGCTACCCTCAAAAAAAACTAAAAAAAAAAATTAACTTTACGCTATTAAATTGTTGGGTCGTCGGGGGTATTAGGATTATTTTCTCGCTCTATACTTGGGTAAGGATAATAATTTCTATTACGCTCATTCGTTGTATTTGCTTCTAAAGGCACATTAAAGTCTGGGTGAAATCTTTTACTATCGCCAAACCTTAAACCTGTTAAAAACAATTCGATACTTCTATTTTTATATATTTCTTCTAAAATATCATCTTTACTTGTTTCATCGCCTGTCCAAGCTGGGAGATTTGCGTTTACCCCAAGTGGATCGGTAGTTTTTTCTCTTACCAAGTTTAATTGAATAACCGCATCATCTAAATCTTCTAATCTAGCATAGGCCTCAGCTTTATTAAGCATCATTTCACCTGGAAGATAAACCGGAATTGAAGCGGTACTTGAACTAAAAAAACCAAGCATTTCGCTAAGCGCCTGTCCTCCAGCATCGGCATTTGCAAAACCGGCATCGGCACCTAAATAAAAATCTATTCGACCATCACCAGCTTCCGGAATATAATCGCCAGTTAAGCCAAAATTAGTTTGAGGATTTAAATCGGCAGAATTAACGGTTCTATTCCAAATAGGGTTTTCGTTATTTGCATCGTAAACCCACATAGAATTTGTTGCATCACTTGAATTTAATACAGCATTAGCAGATGCAATAGACTCGGTATAAAGTCCCGCCATTAATTGATATCTCGATAAAAACGCATTAATCGTTTTTTCTAAACTAAAGCTAGACCAAAGCACAGAGGTTTCAAAATCATCAGACATTGGATCTGCTGCTAAGGCATCATTAGCGTCTTCTAACAACATAATACATTCGGCTAAAACCGTGGCTTTATCGCTAAATGCAGCTGCACCATCGGAAGCATTATCAATTGGAGCTTCTTCAAACATTTCAATTAAAGCACCAAGACACATGGCTTTTATTAAATTACCATAGGCCAAAAGACCACTTTTAGTTCCGCTGGCAAGCTCAACGGTATTTGCACCATCTATTAAAGACTCTGCCATACCTTTTGCTTTTAAAATGGTAGTCCATGGGTTTGTAATCCCTCCACTTTCCGAAGGTAATTCGGCACCACCTTTTGCTAATTCATTAATATTTAAAAATGTATTTGTAACACCTAACTCTCGTGTAGTTATACCTGGAGCCTCAATAACTTGCCTTAAAACAGTAACAGAATAATACTGCCTAATACCTGTAGCTAATGCAAAAAGGCCTTCTTTTGTTCCTAAAACAACATCTTCGGTTGGATTATTTGGGTTTTCAAATTCTGTATCGCAGGCAGTAAACAAACCACTGCTAAGCAGAATCGCCCCAATTATTGTATATATTTTTATATTTTTCATCTTTTATTATTTTTTGTTAATACGCTTAAAAAGTAGCAACTACACCAAATTTAACAACTCTAGGAATTGGTACTAACCCCATAACACCACCACGAGAACCGTTACTTTGTGCATCCATATTTACTTCTGGATCGTAACCAGAATAATTATCGATAGACAACAAGTTTCGTCCTGTTAATGTAAATTTCACACTGTCTACACCTTGAATAGGTTCTCTTAATAAATATGATGTAGATAACTCACGCAGTTTAATATAAGATCCATCTTCTATATAAGATTCTGCAATACTAAAATTAGCAGTTCCTGTGCCTCTTACACTTTCACCTCTTAATTCTTTAGCGGTTTGCTCTCCACCTCCAAATCTATAAAGCATTCGCGTATCCCAACTTAATAAATCGACACCTTGAACAGCATCAAATTGCATTCTAAAAGAGAAGTTTTTATACTTAAATTCATTAATAAGAGAAGCAATAAAATCTGGATTAGGATCTCCAATTACTTTACTTAAATTGGCACCACTAGGTTGCCCATTCGCGTCTCTTTCGGCTACTGGGTTACCATCTGCATCATACGATCCTTTTTCTCTTTGCGGAAGACCAGCATCGGTTAACAACAAGCTACCATCTTCATTTCTGGCATAATATCCTTGATAAAACACACCTAATGCTTCACCATTTTTAGCTACCGAAAAACCAAAATTTCCAATACCAAATTGATCGCCTTCAATATTATTCACTTCATTTTTATTGGTTGAAAAAGTACCAGTAACCGACCAACTAAAATCGTTTGATTGTATTGGTGTTGCTGTTACCAAGGCTTCAAAACCTTTATTGGTCATGGTTCCAACATTTTCTACTCTAGAACCAAAACCTGTAGAAGGCGATAATGTTCTAGCTAATAATAAATCTTCAATATCTTGTTTATAATAGGTAAGCTCAACACCAACTCTATCGTTTAATAAACTCATATCTACCCCAAACTCTATTTCAGTTTGTCTTTCCGGTCTTAGGTTTTCATTTCCTAATTCAGTAGGAGCAATTAACCCCGACGTACCATCTATACTAATAGCTGCATAATTAGACAATCTATCGAATGGGCCAATTGCGGTAAGGTTACCTGCTTGCCCCCAAGCGGCTCTAACTTTAAAACTATTTAGTGTTTCACCAAAGGTATCTTTCCAAAAACTTTCTTCTGAAACTAAATACGACATACTCGCTTTTGGGTAAAATTGATTTCTTTCGTCTGCTCCAAAAACTGACGAACCATCTAACCTAATAGCTCCAGTAACAAAAAGCTTATCGCTTATACCAAATGTTTGTTGTAAAAACCCGCCCCAAAAAGAACGTTCGCTTCTACTTTCGTTTGTTGTAATTGAAGCTGCTCCATTAGTTGTTTTAACACCCAAGGCCAATCCAGAGCCAGATATAGAACTTAAATTAGTTTTATCGGCTTGCCATGAAAACCCTGTAGTTGTTGTTGACGTGAAAATATCATTGATATCAAATTTATAAGATCCATTTAAATCACTATTAAATTGTGAGGTTGTAACTGTAGTATTACTTGCTCGACCTAAATCGATAGTCGTTGTTCCAATTGGCACATACGTGTTTCCCGTTGATTCCGAATTATCGTAACCCAAAATATAACTTACTTTAAGTCCATCGATAGGTTTTAACGTTAATTGTAAATCACTAATATTTCTGTTGTTTTTTTGACTGTAATCGAAAGTTTCTATATACTCTAAAATATTTGGATAAAATGTCATTGTTGGATAATTACCATCTGCATCTGGTGTTGGGTCGATAGTATTATCTGAAAACAAAATAGTTGGCAAAACGCCCGCTACATAACCACCGTTAGGTTGGTCTTTACTTTTACTTGTAGAAAAATAAGTTCCAAATGAAGCCGAAATCCAATCGTTTATTTCTTGATTTACTCTAATTCTTCCCGATTGTCTTTGATAACTCGTGCTTTTTAGAATTCCATCGTTTTCTAAATATGAAAATGACCCGAAATAATCGGTTTTACCTTTACCACCAGACATAGACACATAATGATCGGTTCCTGTAGAATTATTAAATATCATGTCTTGATAATTGTATCGTGTTGCTTCCACTTTATCAAGTACAGTAATATCGGTCGACGCCCATTCGAAAGGCTCGTCGTTATAAGCACGTTCTTTCCTTAATGAATTAAAATTAACACTAGAAGAAACCGTAATAACTGGTTCTCCAGATTGTCCTTTTTTAGTGAAAATTTGCACAACACCATTACTCGCTCTCGATCCATAAATAGCTGCTGCTGCTGCACCTTTTATAACCTCTATCCTATCGATATCTTGTGGACTTATATCGGATAATCTATTTTGAACAACACTCGTTGTACCCAAAACATCCACAGAATTATTGTTTACAATAATGCCATCTACAATATATAAAGGATCGGAACTACCGTTAACCGTACTCGAACTTCTTAAACGCACACTAATTCCTCCAGCAGGATCTCCAGAGTTTTGAGTTACCTGAATACCAGCTAATTTACCCGAAAGCGCTCCAGTTATATCGACCGTGGCCGACTGAGATATATCACCACCTTTAATACTAGAAATTGTATTTCCTAATTGCTTTTTCGACGTTAAAGCTCCTGCCCCTGTAATAACAATTTGGTCTAAGCCTAAAATATCCATGGCCATTTCAACATCGTTTACAACTTCGGTTTGATTAGCTAAAGAAACTTTAACCTCTTGGGTAGACAAGCCCAATTGTCTAAAAACAAGCACATAATCACCTGGCTCTAAACTAACGTTTAATTCGTAATTTCCATCAAAATCTGTAATAGCACCTTGATTCGTGTTTTTTATTTGAACAGTGACACCTGTTGCCGGAGTACCTAAATAATCTTTTACAATACCTTTTAAGGTATAAAGTGATTGACCTTGCACACCAAAACCAAACAATATAAATAGCGAAAAGCTACATATAAGTTTGATTCTCCTCAAAGAAGAGATCGGTTTATTCGTTTTTTTCATAAGGATTAAGATTTTAGTTATTTAGTTAAAAATATAAAAAACAAGCTCAAAAACCGCAATTTACATGCAAAAAAATGCAAGTTTTAACAGTTTTAATTGAAAAAACCTTCAAATAGAGGGTAAAATATTACAAATACCTTTATTTTTATGAATAGTAAAATTTAAAAAAGCAGAAAAAACGATTTTTATAGCAGTGTTCTTTAAGAAAAAAAAGGAGATTAAAGGTAAAACACATTAATACGTCTAAAAAAAGTCTATAAAAGATTATTTATATTTTACATTTTTCTTAAAATTTAACTAAAAGTCATAAATTATATACAATTTTTAATAAAATTGCATATATGAAAATCGGAACATGCATTTTTTTGCTTATTTTAAAAACCTTAACTAAAGTTTTATCATATTCTTATTTTAAGAAGCTATTTCTATGAAGAAAAAAGAGAGGCAACAAAAAGTTATTGACGAAGTTAGTATAAACCGGAAAGTAAGCTCAAGTTATTTATCTGAGAAATTAAATGTTTCGGAAGATACCATTAGGCGTGATATTAAAGAATTAGACAATAAAGGTTTAATAACTAAAGTACACGGTGGCGCTATATCTAACATACAAAAATTGTATCATTATAATGAAGATGTTATTTATAATAGAGAAAGTAAAATTCGAATTGCACAAAAGGCCATTTCTCTATTAGAAGACAATATGGTTATCATTATTAGTGGAGGAACTACTAACTTAATGTTAGCTAAACTTTTACCAAAAAACCTAAAACTTACCGTTTTCACCTATAGCTTACCACTTGCCATGCAATTAACAGAACACCCGTTGGTGGAAACCATTTTTATTGGTGGTAAAATTTATAAAAACTCCATGGTTACTATTGGAATTGATGTTATTCAATACCTATCTAAAATAAGAGCCGATGTTTGTTTTATGGGTGTTAGCGGACTTGATGTAGAATCTGGCATTACAGACGAAGGTTATGAAGTGTCACTTATAAAAAAAGCAATGATTGATGCTTCGGACAAAATCGTTTTCCTTACCACATCTAACAAGTTAAATGTAAGACATAGTTACGATGTTTGCAGCCTGAAACAAATTGACACCATTGTTACAGACCTAGATATTACCGACCCAAGCCTAAATCCGTATATTTCTGCTGGGGTAAGCCTTATTTAACTAAAGTAAAACTAAGCTTTTCTATTATCAATAACCAAAACAGGCTTTCTGCTCATTTTTGGGAAGCGTATTTTTTCTATTATTTCCTTTGGATGCAATTCTATTTTTGGAGTCACTCGAAGTTTGGCTCTAAAATGATCTTTTATAGCGTTTAAAAAATGTTTAGAATTATTAGTAGTCGCTATTTTTATGCAAATCTCATCGGTACCAATACTGTTATGGCTTATCTCGATAACGTAACTTTCAACCTCGGTAAAATCGTTTAAAATATTATCCATTGCTGGCGGATACAACGTAGTGCCTTTGTATTTTATCATTTGTTTTTTTCGACCAACAACAGGACCAAGCCTTGTGGTAGTCCGCCCACATAAACAAGCTTCGGTGTGCGCTTTTACCATATCGCCAGTTTTAAAACGCAATAATGGCATACCTTCTACCCCAAGAGTTGTAATGGTTAATTCGCCAACCTCGCCTGTTGGCACAGGCTTGTTATTATCATCTAAAATTTCTGTAATAATTAATTCTGGATGTTGATGTCCACCTTTGGAATGTTCGCACTCGGTAAATGCCGTATTCATTTCCGTTGAAGCATAAGTGGAATACAAATTAATATCCCATTTTGCCGTAATTTTTTCGGCTAAAGTATTTAAGGTAAAATCTTGATTTCGCAACGATTCACCTATACAAATTGCTCCTTTTACTCCTGATTTATTAACATCGATACCGTGTGATTCGGCATATTCAATAAGTTTTAATAAAAACGATGGCACCACAATTAAATAGGTAGGATTGAATTTTAAAATAGAATCCCATTGCAATTCTGGAACACCAGCGCCTACACGAATTATGGTTGCTCCTAATTTTCTAACACCTAAAAAATAGGCTAAACCTGCCATAAATCGGCGGTCGATGGTGGTCATAAGTTGCACGACATCACCTTCTTTTACACCTGCGCAAGCAAAGGAAATGGCTTCATTATAAGCCAAACGATCTAGATCTTTATCGGTTAAACCAAAAATTACAGGATCGCCCAAAGTACCCGAGGTGGTTACATAATCGCGAATTTTATGTTTTGGCACACATAAAAAATCGTCGTTATACTTTTGTAACTCGTCCTTTGTTGTAACTGGTATTTTTATTAAATCTTCTAAGGTTTTTATATTGGAAACATCGATATTATTTGCAGCAAAAACACGCTGATAATAAGCCGAATTTTCGTTTAAATAAACTAACAACGCTTTTAATTTTTCTTCTTGAAAAACTTTTATTTCCTGTGGAAATGCTTTTTCTATATCGGGAATCATTTACAACTTCCTTTTTATTTTTTTAATATACGTTTTTATACGCTCCTGGTCTGGAACCGTTGTAACTTCTTTAGTTAAGGCCGCTTCAAAATTAAGCAATGCAGCCGTATAATATTTCTTTTCATAAAAATACTTTCCTACTAAATAATACGCTTCCCAAAAATTGGGGTTTAACTGCTTAAAAGCTTCTAAATCGTTCGTGTTAATATGTGTGTTATTTGATATTGCTTCGGATAAATTTCTACTTTCAACACGATAATTTTCATAATTTTTATAAGCTTCAGAATATAAAAACGGGTCGATTTCAATATTTAATTTTGAAGTTTGATGCGACTGAAAACTTGAATCCGCTTCAGTAAAAACTTCATTTAAATTATAAGCTACAAATTCACCTAAATTATAAGGGTTTGAAGACACCCAAACCAAACCTTGTTCCGGTTTAAACACAACGCCATGATGCGCAAGCAATTGGTTTAATGCCTTCTCGTTACCATAACCTAATGCCAAATTATTTAAACCATCGCGATTACGCAACATATTAACAGCCTTTTCTGGCGTTAATTTATCGGTTTCATTTATAAGCTCTTGTAAACGTTCGTACCTATATTTTGAGTGGCTTTCTTGAATATGTTCGGCATTACGCTCATCGGTTTTATAAGCGTTACTTTGAAAATGATTAGTACAAATTAACTGATTAGAATTTGGCACTTGATACACTCCGAAATTTTTAGGTGAAACCTCGATGGTTACCGCATTTTTATCTGCAGCACTGCCTATAAAAATAGATTCTGAAACAAAAACTTGACGTTTTTTAGCAATAGCCACAGCCTCTTCAATGTTTGAAGCATACTGCAAAATTTCGCGTGTTAAAATAGAAATTGGTGTTTTTGCCACCAGAGGAATTTTAGACTTTCCGGCATTTATTGTTACGGTTAAGCCTTTTTCGTTCATTCCAGAAACAACACCAATCATTCCTGGCCAAGTTACAGACATAAAATTGTAACCACTTTCGGGTTTAACAAAGGCTATTATTTTTTGTTTTGCAAAATCGTCGCCTGCATAAAAATCTAAATTCCGCGCTATTAGCATACTGCCATCGCTGGTTTTATCGCCCCAAACCGCAAACGACGAACAACCAACTAAAGCTAAATCTTGAAAGGCATGACCAATATCGTGTGCTCCTTGCAAGTACAAAATGCGCAAATAATCGTCGGCAATATAATCGTAATCATCACCAGCGTATTGGGCTAATCCATAAATTTCGGTTTTAAATTCTTCAGGAATATGCAAATACATTTTACGGTTGTACCATGCCATTAATTTGCGCAATAATTTCTGCTTAAATTTTGAGGGTACCATCGTTTCTACTTTTCCTAAAAAATAAGCTTCTTGTTTAGCAAATAACTCTTGGGTTAGCCGCCCCGTTTTTAAACCTAACTGCAACGGATTTCCGCTAACCAACAACTCCCATTGGCCTTGTTTGTTTTTAGTTAGATAGTTATCGACTAAAGCAAAAGTTGAATCGTTTACAGTTTTTCGAGTTGGTATTTCCGAATTAAACTGAGACACATTTGGCTTATCGTGAAGTGATTTTGATACACCACAAGAAACCAAAAGCACAAGTACTGCTAATATGCAAAACGCTTTATTTATTTGCCCGAATAGCAATTTCATGCCAACAACTAGTTTACAGTTTTAGATATTTGTGTTTCTTCGTTAATTTTATCGACCAAATAATCCATTCCTAAAATTTCCGAACAGGTTATAACACCTCCAATAGTAACGCCTAAAATGCCATGCATATTTAAACTTTGCCCTGTAAAATACAGGTTTTTTATTTTTGTTTTAGGCGAAACGATAGATTGTAATGGCTTGTTTATATCTTTTACATAACCGTACATAGACCCGTTATGACTGCCAATATAATCCCGGTACGACAGCGGTGTGGACGTGTAATATTCTGCAATACAACTTCTAATATTTGGGAATTTTTTCTCTAATTCGTCTATTAATTTTTCAGCTTTTTTAGTTTTAAAAGCTTCATAACTTTCACCTCGGTCGTTTTTCTCTTTTACCGTATTAAAGGTATCGCTCCAGCTTTCAACTTCATCAAAACGCATGTAGGTCATAACCGTTACGCATTCGGCAAATTCCTCGGTATTTTTACCAACACCAAAAGACATCATATAACCTTCTGGCCAAGTTTCCTGAGTATAATCTTGAGAATCCCACATTTTATTTACATCGCGAAAATGATAAAAATTATGGTTATAATATTTAAAACTATCTGGTTTAAAAACAATATACAAACTAAAAGGCGCTATGGTGTTTTCTATTGAATTTATTCTGTTTACATAAGCCTTTTTTAAAGGGCTATCGCCCAACATTTGCAAGGTTAACTTAGGCTCTATGTTAGAAATAAATGTATCTCCGCTTACTACTTTTCCGTTTGCGCAAATCACCTCTGTAACTCTGCCTTCTTCAGTTTTAAAATGACTTACTTTATGGTTTTTATACGCTTCTCCTCCAAACGATTTTAACTGCTTAATAAGCAATTTAGTTATTTGACTTCCTCCATTTACGCAACGGTAAGCGCTTTCTATATACGAATTAACCGATAGCGCATGCACATACAATGGTGTGTTTTCTTTATAGCCTGCATACAAATAATTTGTTCCTGCAAGAACACCTTTTAGCTTTTCGTTATCTGTTAAAGCATCAATAAATCCTTTTGCAGATTCTTGATAAATTTCTATGTCATACGGATTTCCTTTTTTTACCGAATACAAAGGGAACTTTTGGCAAACCTCTATCATTTTATCACAATAGGCTATAATTGCTTTTTCTTCTTCTGGAAATTTTTCAATAAGTTTTTCTCTAAAATTATCGTAGCCTTGTGCATAAGGAAATTCGCCATCGTAATTATCAAAACTAACCACATCGAAACCATCAATATCTAAACGCTTAAGCTTTAAACCATCCATGATACCTATGTACGAGAAATACTTGTGTAAATTTTGTCCTTCAGCCAAACCTCCAATATAATGCACACCTGTATCGAAAATGGTTTTATCTCTTACAAAGGTTTGCAAATTACCACCAAACTGTTGATTTTTTTCTAGAACACATACGCTTTTGCCTTCTTTAGCCAAAATAATAGCACTAACAAGGCCTCCTAATCCGCTTCCAACAATAACTACATCGTAGTGTTCTTTCATTTAAATTTGATTATTTTTTTAATATAACGAGCTCTTTTTCTTGTAAAAACAAGTTAAAACCATGTGTTTTAATTAACATTTGGCTTAATGTACAACTTTCTTTAAGCAGTACCAATGTTTTAATATTTTCTAATGATTTTAATTGATGAATATCAATTTCTGAATCAATTATTAACACCTCTGAAGTGCTTAGTTTTTCTTTGAAGGCATCAAAAGTACCAGAATAATTAATTTTATAATGTGTATTCGATAAATATGAATTTTCTAGAATTTTTCTAACGCTTACATCTTCAATAAAGCTTTCTATTTTTAGTGAAGCATTATTTAATGCCATTAAAAAATCTAACTGACCGTTTTTATCTGAAATATGAGAAACTTGTTTGCTTTCGTGAAGCTGTTGTAAAATTTTATAATACTGATTTTTATAGATTTTTAAATCTGTTTTAACCCATTTGTAAAGCGCATCGCCTTTATATCTAAAATCGCATAACACCAAATGATGAAAATAGGTTGCATCTTCGCTTTCCTTTCTAAACTTAAAAAATTCTGTTTTAAAATGCTGACTAATCAACTTCGTTCTTGCTCTGGTTGTTTCACCGAAAGAAATATTATTAGCCTTTATTCGTTCTAGTACTTTAATGGTAATTTTTCCTTTTCTAATAATAAAATCGCCTTTGGAATTTACTTCAGAATTCCCATGAATCATAATAGGCAACACATCTAAATTAAATTGTTCTGCTAAATAAAATGCGCCCTTATGAAACCTATTTATTTTATTTGTAAACGAGCGAGATCCCTCTGGAAACACCATAATACTGTAACCTTGTGCTACTTTTTCTTTTAATTGTTCGAGTCCATTATCTATACCATCGGACACAGGAAAATAACCCGCTAATTTCATTGCACGAGCATAAACAGGCGAATTATAAACCCAATCGTTAACCAAAAATATAATTTTTGATGATACCATTTCGATTGTTAAAGTATCTAAAAACGACGTATGATTTGCTATAATTACAGCAGGTTTTTCAAAATCTTCACCTACATTATTAATGATTCGCTTTGGCACGAAAGGATTGGATTTTAGCACCGAGGTTAAAAAGCGAGACGTAAATTTATGAAACCCTAACATATAGGCTTCTCTTTTCCCTGGACGTAATTTTATAATAATTGTGGCTACAAACGACAGCAAAATTGTGCCCAACCCATAATACGTAAACGACATGGTGCTGTGCAGTAACTCGAACACCGTTTTTGGTCTAGAAGTTTTACTTCCTATTAATAGTTTAAACAATAGCGGCTGTATAGTAAATGCCATAATCATGGCCGATAAAATACCAATTAAAGACACTACCGAAATGGTATATAAAGCAGGGTGTTTAGCAAAAATAAGCACACCAACACCTAAAATAGTGGTAATTACAGATAAAATTATAGATGTTTTGTGGGTGTTTAACACCGGTTCTCCAGTACGATATTCATGCAATAATCCATTGGTTATAAATATGCCATAATCGATGCCTAAACCAAAAATAAACGAGGAAATTATTATATTAAAAATATTAAATTTAATACCCAAAAGCCCCATTAAGCCAATGGTTACAAACCATGTTAAAGCAATTGGAACAACAGTTATAAAGGTTAAAGAAAAACTCTTGTAAGCCAGCAATAGAATGATAACAACTACTATTAAAGAATATAAAACTAAATGATTAAAATCGGTTTTAAGGTTACCTAAAAATTGTTCGTTTATGCCTTTTCTATCTATAACTACAACATTTTCAATAGTTTTAAATTGATTTGAAAACGCTTCTACATTAGTTTCATCGAGTTTTACTAAAGATGATACGGTATAGAAGTTTTCGCTTTCGCTGATAAAATCATCAACATTTAAAACATTTAATTCTGAAAATTTCGAAGGTTGAATAGCTTGAAAGTCTTCATTAATTAAATTATAAAATTTCTGATGCGTTTCAGGCTTAAATCCTAAAGTTTTACCGCTTTCTATTAAATTTAATTTTACTGAATCTTTATCGTTTTCATTCCAAAATTGCTGCCATTGTTTTATTTTTTCATTCTGATTTTTTTTAGATTGTACCAAAGCTGCAACCGAACTAAAATCTATAATTTCTTTATTTTTCTTTAATCCATTTAATAGATTAAAAACGGAATCGTTTACTCGTAAAGCCTCTTCTAATGTATTACCATGAGCCGCTACATAAACCGATTTTGACGCCACATTTGTAATTTGCTCTAAATTACTTTGCGCTTTCATTAATTTAGGCGGCTCAAAATTTAGCTTACTTAAATCTTTATTAAAACCAACCTTATTATAGGTAAATAACGATACCATTATTGCCAAAGCAATAACTATAAAAGCAAATTTATTTTTATGAAAATTTATGCTTGCAAAAGCATCAATAACCGTATTGGAATATTTTTTTGATTGAGATTTTTTATATAAATGCGGAATTAACAACAAAGCAAAAACAGAAGCTCCTAAAGCGCTCACACCTGCAAATAAGCCTAAATCTTGAAGCGCCTGCGAATCTAAAAACAACAAACAGAAAAAAGCCAACGAGGTGGTTACACTACTCATTAAAACTGGTTTTGTTATTTCTTTGTAAAGCGATTTTATATTGTTATTATCGCGAATATGAGTAAGAATATGCAATGCATAATCTAGCGTTACACCTAATAAAACCGAACCTATACCTAAAGAAATAGCCGATATTTTTTCACGGAACAAAAACAATACGGTAATTGCCAAAAGTCCGCCAAAAATGGTTGGAACAAACAAAATAATTGGCAGCAAGAGCTTACGATAAAATATTATGAGTATTACCAAAAGTATAGTTAAGGTAATGCTAACCGTAAACTGTATATCGTGTTTTATTTGTTTCGCGTTTTCTACAGCTACTAATGCACCCCCAAAATAATCGACACTAACTTTACTTTTAAAACTTGAATTTAAGGTATTTGCTATAGCATATAAATTTTCGGAAAGTTTAGCATTTTGTGCCGTTTCACTCGATTTTAACTTTGGCGAAATAAATAACAAAATATGTTTTTTATCGGCGGTAAGTAAATAACCATTAGACAAATTAAAATCGTTTCCAAGACTTAAACTTTGTAGTTTTTTCAATCCTAAAAAAGATAAACCTAAAGGATCTTTTACTATGGTTTTCTTTAAAACAATTCCCGAAGGCGACACCAAGGTTTTGTAGTTATTTTTAGTAATGGCCGCTAAACTATCTTGTCTTAATTTGTTTTCAATAGTTTTATAATCTTCAGCATTTAAAAAAAGTGGTAAATTGTTGTAAACAAAGTCGAGTGTGTTTACGGTGGCTTCATCATCAATTTTACCCTGAATATTATCAACATATTGACTAGAAGTTGCATTTAAACTATCTAAAAAAGCATCGGCAAATGCGGTTAAATCATTTACATTGCCTTCATTTTCTAAAGCTATATTTACTATAATTTTATCGGCAAACTTCATCGACTTAAACACTTTACTAGCGTTTTCGTTGCCTTTATTTATTGGAATAAGTTTGGTAATATCTTCTTCAAACTCAATTTTAGTTGACACAAAAATTAAGCCTAACAACAGTATTAAAAAACCCGTAAAACCAAGAGTTTTATTTTTTTGGATCGTATTATATATGCCGAAAAAAATCTTAGCCATTATTTACAATTACGTTTTTATTTCTAACTAAATTAAACAATAAAAAACTGAGTGCAGTTAACACTAACGAAGCTATAGTTGCTAAAACGAAACTTCCAACAATGTAGGTTTCCAGGTGTTCTAGAATCACGAAATCTTTAGTTAAATCGTTTAACTTATAACTAAATTCTACACCGTAAATGTACTGCCCTATTTTAGAGCTAGAATAAATTATAAAAGGTATAAACGGAGGTAAACTAACATTGGAAAATGCAAACGCAATGGTTTTATTCAACTTAAAAAGCATGGCTAAAAAGATAACTGTAACCGTATGAAATCCCCAAAGCGGCGATAAACCAATAAAAACACCTAAACCAACCGAAAGTGCCTTCTTTTTTGGAGAATCTTGGCTTCCCAAAAAGTCTTCTAAAAAAAAACGTTTAATGCCTTTTTTTTTTAATCTTCGAAATAAATCTCGAGGTTTTATATAAAGTAAAGTTATAAGAACCAACACCGTATTAAGCACACTAATTCGGGCAAAATCTATTGTTGGCCTGAAATGCGAAACCCGTTCACTCATATCATACAACACTTTTACTGGCATGTTTTTAACTTTAATACCTGCCCAAGCTAAACGTACAATAACTTCAATTTCGAACTCGAATTTATTAGTGAAAAATTTACGTTTTTTTATAGCGTGTAATGGATAAAGTCGGTAACCAGATTGTGTGTCTTCTAATTTTATTCCCGTTTCAAACCAAAACCAAAAATTAGAAAATTTATTACCAAAACTACTTTTTTTAGGCACACCTTCTTGACTCATATTTCTTGAACCAATAAGCAATAAATTCTTATCTGGATGCGCTTCTAAAGCATTAATAAAACTAGGAATATCTTCAGGAAAATGTTGCCCATCAGAATCTATAGTAATGGCAAAATCGTAACCGTTAGTAATGGCAAATTTAAAACCTTCGCGTAGCGCCTTTCCTTTTCCTTTATTTTTTTCAAAGGCTATAACATCAACCTTTTCGGTGTAATTTTTAAGAATATTTGGCGTGCTGTCTGTAGAACCATCATTTACAACAATTATGTTGTTAGTATAGTTTAAAACGCCATCAATAACCCGAACCAATGTTTTTTCATTGTTGTAGGTTGGAATGATTACGCAAATGCTGGTTTTGGTTGATTGGTTTTTCATTTGCTTTTATTTTACTGAAAGTGCTTATTTTTTCAAATTACATTGAAATTTCGGCCTTTTCTTCATCAGTAAAAACTTTCGATTGCAAGATATAATCTTCTATATAATTTTTCAAATGGCTATTGGAAATACTTTTTAAACCATTTAAAAGTTTCGTTTTATCTTCAGTAATATTCTTTTTATATCCTAAAATTTTAGGTGAATTTTCTTGAATACTTAACCGAATTAATCGCGACTCTAAATCGTTTGGGCTTTTTTCAATAGCATGTTCTACCCACGAAACGCCTTCAATAAATCCTTCTTTTTTATCTTTAATTTTCTCGGCATTTTTTGCTTTTAAGGCAATAACCGCGCCTTTATAAGCAACCAACGCTGGTTTATCGTTTTTTGTTACAGCCGTTAAGATCTTATCGAGTTGCTCTGTTTTTTCTTGGCTTGCGGCCGATTGTTTGTACGTTTCTCTAACCGATTTTAAATCGATTTTTTGTGGTACAACAACCAAAAACAATAAAAAAGAAATTAATAGTTTCATTTTAAACCACTTTTAAATTCATGCTAAGTTTTAGTGCAATAGTATCATTAAACTTGGTTACGTTTTTTACTTTATAAACGCCTTCAACTTCGATAATATTCAAAATAAACTCTAAATCTGGAGTAACTTCTGGATTAATAATTTCCATGAATTTTACATTGCTCGACGATTCCATAAAAAGGGATTTCTCAACCACTTTACTCGTAATATCTTTTACAATTTGCATAATACAAACACCCGGAGTAACTGGATTTCCTGGAAAATGTCCTTTAAAAACCTCATGGTTTTTATTAATAGTTACGGCAGCAATAGTTTGCCCGTTTTCGGTTTGTATACTGTTTATTTTATAGAAATCTTGTAATAGCATTAGCGAAATTTAAATTTATAAATTAAACCCAGTTGAAATACTTTATTTAATTTGTTATCGTCGTCGTTATAATATGGGTCATTATTATTGTTGTAATCGTATTCGTTAAACAAATCTAAATCGATTAAACCTTGTTTTATACGAGCTTCTACAGTTAAACCAAACGGAAACTCGTAACCAACGCCACCCAACAGCGAAATATCTATTGGAGAAATGTCGTAATCTGTATCGCCGTTTATAACACTTACCCAATTATAATCTACATTAAAATCTAAACTAGGCCCTAAAATTAAATGTAAACCGGTGCCCTTGGAAATAAAAAATTTATTCGCCAAAGCCACAGTAACGTAATTTAAATCTATATCGCCTTGACTTGAATATGAAGATTTACCGCCTTGGTTGCTATAAACTACTTCCGGTTGTAAAGCGTAAAATTCGGTGAATTTAATTTCGCCAAACAATCCTGCGTAAAAGCTCACTTTCGTGTCTAAAGTCTCCAAATTGGTAACATTCGCAAAATTAGCTCCAAAACGAAGTCCTGGTTTAAAGGTTACTTGCGCAAAACTTATTGAAACCAGTAAAAAAAGCAGCAAACTAAGTAGTTTATTTTTCATTATTTATTGATTTAAGGCGTTTAGTTTAATGTGTAATTTTATAGATTGATGCACAATCTCAATTTGTTGTGCAATATTATTCTTTATTTCGCTGAATAAAAAAATTGTTTTAGCCTTTTGATGTTTTACTTTTTCAATTTTAGATAAATCTGAATTTAAAAAATAATAGTACAAATCGGTTTTAGTACTTTCAGATTTTAAAACATTAAAGTTATCTTTTTTGAAAGCTGCCGTTACCGGAAGATTGGACTTTATTAACGTTGAAAAATCTTCTTGCAAAATATTAATCAGCATTTTTTTATTTAAATCTTCTAAAATAAAGTTTATTTTGAAGTCATCATCAACAAAAGAAAAATCGAAAATTTTATTACCAAACTCGGTAGTAAACGCCATACGATGATTGTTTTCTGCTAGTTTTTTTACAATTAACAAACCACCAAAATTATTACCATAAACCGTTATGTTAGATTTGTAAACATAATCGGTTACTTTGGAGTCGAAATACTTATTTTCAATTGATTTTGTTACAACGGGTTCACTTTGCAACTCGTATTTTTTACTATACGAACCACATGAAACCAACACGAAACAAAAACTAATTATTAAAAATCGCATTGCTAATTGTTGAGTTTAATACACGGTTTGTGAATTCAATTTTTGTATAATCGCCAGAAGGCTCAATCATTTTTATAGTTTCAACATCGCCTTTTTCGCTAAAAACAATATGAAAACTTTTTATGAACTCATTTAGTTTTGGATCTTTAGGCTCAAACTGAACTAAACTACCTTCTTCAATATTAAAATAAGTAATAGCAAACTGCACATCATCAAACATATCGCCTTTTACACTTTTAACGATTAAATTATTAAGCTCTGTAAACATTTTACTTGAGCCAACATCTACTTCACTTTTACTGCCTTCGTTATTTATAAATAGGGTTTTATTTTTAAAAATAACACTGTATTGAAACGGCTTTACATAAGCCCACTTTACAAAATCGGGCGATTTAAAATGTAATTTTCCTTGTGTTACTATATCATTCGATAAAAAATCGAGATGCTTATATTGGGTAAAATCGCTAACAATGGTTTTAGTTTTCGACGCTCTATTTTTCACTAAAGCTTTTAATGTTTCGGCTTCGGTATTTGTCATTTTTTGCTGTGCACCAACTAAAGATGACATAAACAAAAAGACCAATAAAATTTTATTCATAAGGTTGTAAATCGCATAAAGCATCAATAGTTACCGATGCTAAATTTTTCTTTTGTAAAAATAACAATAATTGTTCCAAAACGATGAGCGATTTCTCGCTAGTGTCGTGCAACAGAATAATATCGCCTGCTTTTAAGCGCTTTGTTATTCTATTTAAAACAGATTCCGCACTTCTTGAAGTCGTATCGAGCGAACGTACATTCCAACCTACCGAGGTTACACCTAAAACCTTTACCGCTTTAGCTATGTTAGGATTTGTTACTCCAAATGCAGGTCTGTACAATTTCATTTTTAGTCCTGTAATTTCTTCAATCACTGCATTCGTTTTCTTTAATTCTGAAATGACTTTTTTGGTAGAAAAAAATCCGAAGTTATTCGCATGAGAAAACGTATGATTGCCAATTGTATGACCTTCAGCAATAATTTGTTTTAAAATTTCTGGATGATTTTTAGCCTGTTTACCAATACAAAAAAAAGTGGCTTTTGCATTAAACTGATTTAAGAGCGATAATACTTTAGGCGTGAACTCGGTGTTTGGGCCATCATCAAAAGTAATTGAAACTGCATTTTTAGATATTTCTGCATTTGAAAGCACTGATTTTAAATGATAATTCCAACCAATTAAACCAGAGCCTAAACCTGTAATTACAAACCAAATTACAACTACCAAAACCATGAAAATCCAACTGCTATTACAAATAATTAAACCAAGTAAAGCAATACAACTAACAATGCTTATGGTTTTAAAATTTAGCATGATTTTAATAAATTAAAACTATGATTTTGCCCGCGATACTGGTTGTAAAGTAAAATATATTTTATTTCTGATGGTATACCGCCTTTTAAAACCACAGCTTCTGGAATGGTTTGCGATTTTAATACACCAGCAGCCAACCAAAACGCAAAAGAGGATGCGGTATGAAACTCACCAGACAAATGTTTGTAATATAATTGCGGCGTGTCTTTTAAGCTATTTTCGGCTAAAACATCGTAAAACCCATCGAATTCTACATCGCCATTACAACCTAAAATAACGGCACTTAAATCTTGAATGCTGAGATTTTGTTCTTCTAGAAAAGTATTAAGTTCTGTATTTAATTCATCGGTTTGCAAAGTGTTAATTAATTTCACATCAACAACCTCAGCATAGCTCGTTTCAGATTTTTCATTTGAAACCACAAAGAAATTGGCGCCTTCACTAAACACAGCGCCTTTTGTTTTATTCTCTAATAATTTTGAAGCTTCAACAACTTCAGATTTTATATGATTTACCGCTTTATGAATTTCTATAGTATGTGGTGCCAATTCATCTACTCCACCTATTAAAATAGAATGGCTTTCGTGTGTTTTTATTTGTAAAAGCGCATCTAATAAAGCCGACTCAAACGATACTGAACCATGCACATAGGTAAAATTATAACCTTTGCAACCTATATCTAAAGCTATTTGGCCACCAACTGTATTGTGTGTAGATTGTATAAATGGTGTTGGTGTTAAATATTGCTCGTCATTATCTAAAATAGCACTTAAAAACTTTTCGGAATCTCGAACACAGCCCATACCCGTTCCGGTAATAATGGCGTCCACATTTTCTAAATTCGCTTCTTCTAAAGCTGTTCTTGATGCTGCAATTCCCATTTTAATGCCTTTAGCCATACGTCGTGCAGCTGCTGGCGAAATAAATGCTTTGTAATTAACATCTATTGCCGGAATAACGTTTTCTGTATAAAATTCAACTCTGTTTAAAAACTCAGAATTATCAAACGTATTTTGCGCCGAAATACTTCCTAAACCATTTATGTAAACCTTTTCCATAACTACGCTTGTTTTGAAAATATTAAGGTTGAACAATTCCCTCCAAAACCTAAAGAATTTGATAAAATGTTTGTTATCGGTATTTCCTTTAACTCTAATTCTGGAACAAGATTAAATGCCGTCATCGGTGTTTTATAATTTAAATTTGGATACAACACATTATGTAGTAAAGCCAATACCGAAAACACAGCTTCAATACCACCAGCAGCGGCTAAAGTGTGTCCTGTAAATGGTTTTGTAGAACTAAACGGCGGCATTGTATTAAACACGCGTAAAAAAGCTTTTCCTTCAGATAAATCGTTATTTCCCGTAGCTGTTCCATGAGCATTTACATAATCTATCGCTTCTGCATTTAAATTTGCCACTTTTAAGGCTTGTTGCATAGCTAAAGTAGCACCATCGCCATTCTCTGATGATGCGGTTTGATGAAACGCATCGTTGGCATTACCATAACCTTTTAAATAAGCCAATACGTTTTTATTTTCAGCTTTTACAACAGCATCAGATTCTAACACCAAAAAGGCAGCAGCTTCACCTAAATTTAAACCTTTTCGGTTTTCATCGAAAGGTGTATTATAGGTATCTGATAAAATCATTAAACTTTTAAATCCGTTAATCGTGAATTTCGATAAGCAATCGGCCCCACCAACAATAACACGATCTAATTTACCAGATTTTATAAGTCTTGCTCCCAACATAATGGCATTTGCAGCCGAAGAACAAGCGGTGCTAATAGTTGTTACCAAACTATTTTTAAGCCCCAATTGTTCAGCTATTTTTTGAGTAGAGTCGCCCGCATGATGAGCTTCAATATATTTTTGAACCGTTTTATCTTCTAAATATTCGTAGTAGTATTTCTCGGTCATGTCCATACCACCAACACTGGTTGCCGATATTAAACCGGTTTTGTATTCATTTATATCAGAGATTCGAGCACTTTCAACCGCTTCTTTAGCAGCGACAGCACCTAGCAAAGCGGTTCTTGAATAATTATTAGTTTCGGGTAATTGTAACAGGCTTTCTAGCTGGCTATTGGTATAAGCAATTTCACCAACCATAATTTCGTTTTTATGATTGGTGTTAATTTTAACCACGCGACCAATGCCCGTTTTACCAGCAAAAAGTGCTTCGCGATTTTCGTCTACATTGTTTCCAATAGCAGATATAATACCCATACCTGTAATTGCAACGCCTTTACCCATTTTTGTAATTATTTTGTACGGTGTTCTGCAATGTATGCAGACATGGTGTTAATCGATTCGAAAATAGCGCGACCTTGTTTTGGGTCGGTTAATTTTATGCCGTAAGTTTTATCGAGCATTACAATAAGCTCTAAAGCATCAATAGAATCTAACCCTAAACCATCTCCAAATAACATATCGTCATCAGCAATTTCAGCAGGTGTTATATCTTCTAAATTTAATTGTTCTACAAGGCTTTCTTTCAATTCTTGTTTTAAAGCTTCCATAATTCGTTATATAATGTATTTATTTGTTGTTCTGTATGTTGTAAATTTCCGTTGGGTGTTACAAGATATAAAAAGGCTTCATAATCTTCATCATCTACATTTACCCAACCACATAAAATTTTATCGGCCTTTTTATCGTCAATTAAACTTTGCGTGTAATTATAAAAATAGTTGGTTTTAAAATTTTCGAATACAAAGAAACTGTTTTCTGAGTACAATTTGTATTTAATACTAATTTCTCCCAACATAATATTTGGCAAGGTATACACAAACACCGCAGGACTTGGGTAATAACTTGCTTTATCTTGAATGCTGTCTTGGTGTTTTCTATCGGTATCTAAACTCGATGCTTTATTTCCCATAACCAAGGCTATATTTTCTTGGTTTTCTTCGGAAATATTTTCGTGTTGCAACAAAACATCGGCTGCTAAAAAGGCTAACTGACTTAATTTATCCATTTTAAAAAACTTGGAATAATTAATATCTAAGTCTTTATAAGCTTTCTTTAAAAATTTTGATTCTTCAGCTTCAGCTGAAAAGAAAATAGTTCCGTTAAGGCTAATTTTATTTTGCTTTACATGGCAATAAGACGATATTTTAAACTGATTTTTCATTATTAATTATCAATCTTATTTTACTTTTTTAAAAATAACCGCTGTGTTGCAACCGCCAAAACCCGAAGCTGTTTTTAAAAATTTTGATAACGGCTTTTCTACAGTGTTTTCAATAACATTTATAGGTTGTGTTACACCCATTTCTGCAAAACCTAAGGTTTTTATTAGCACATTTTGATTTAAGGCGTACATACCTATTATGGTTTCCAGTAAACCTGATGCGCCTAGTGTATGTCCAAAATACCCTTTTAAACTATTCATTGGTGTTTTTTCTAAACTTAAACGGTTTAATGCAATCGCTTCCATTTCGTCGTTATACATGGTTGCCGTACCGTGGGCGGAAATATAATCGATGTCTTCTGAAGTTAAATTTGATTGCGCTAAAGCCGATTCTATACTTCTGTACAAGCCTTCGCCAGTACGCGATGGTCCTGAAATATGATTGGCATCGTTACAAGATGCTTCACCTAAAATTTCAACGGCTTCGTCACTTAAATTTTCTTCATTTTTAGTGACTAGAGCGCTCACGGCTACTTCGCCAATGTTAATGCCTATTCTATTTTTATCGTAAGGTTTACAAATTTCTGAGCTTAATGCTTGAAAGGAATTGAAACCCGATAAAATAAACTCGGTAACCAAATCGCCCGCCACAATAAACACTTGATCGAACATATTACTTTTTATGTAACGTTTAGCCACCGCAACCGCCAAAACTCCCGAAACACAAGCATTTGATAACACTATAGGTTCCGATTTAAAATCAAAATAATGGGCTACATTTTTAGCTAAAACATCGAGATAAGCACGTTCTTTTGGGAAATCGTTTTCAGCATCTAAAGCATCTATATTGCCTTTTGTTGTTGAAATAATGAGACCAACACGATCGGTTAACGCAATGTTAGATTGACCTAAAGTATCTTGAAGCGATGTAATAAACATCTTTTCAAGTTTGGTATATTTTTTTTCCGTCTTATTTTTGAAAGCTGCCGTTAACACATCATCATCTATTAAAGATGACATAAAAGGTTCTGGCATTACCGAAGTATCCTTAATTTGTTTCAATCCGGAATTACCAAGCATCACTTCTTTCGCAACCGAAGCGCTATTGAAGCCTAAAGATGAGATGATATTGTTATATGACAGATATACTTTACTCATCTAGCAAACCTACTTTTTTCTTCCAATCTGTAAAAAAATCTGGTGGTGTTAACCACAATTCACCTTGCCCAATATTATCCACAAAAACCTGAACGGTTTCTCCGGTGCAAACCAACTCGTTTTCTTGGTTGTAAATTTCGTATCGAAAAATCATTTTTGCGGCCGAACTATCTACAAAAATGGTTTTTATAGTGGCTACATCGCCATATTTTAAAGGACGTTTATGTTTGGTTTTCGATTCTATTATTGGTGTTGCAAAACCGTATTCTTTTTGATCTAAATATGAAATACCATGATGCCTTCCAAAGTTTTCTCTACCATCTTCGAAATACTGAATGTAATTTCCGTGCCATACAATACCTAACGGATCGGTTTCTACAAACCTTACCCGCACTTTACTTGTATGTTCTATTTCTTTTGGTTTAGACCGCATGTTTCTTCTCGTTAAAAAATATTGATAGCAACGTAGTTACTATAAAAAACAATAACAACAATGCTAATTCTGGCAAAATACTGGCTAAACTGCCGTTGCGTAAAAACACATCGTAATAAGCATTTAATCCCCAGTTCATAGGCGAAATATTCGATAACACTTGCATAAACTTTGGCATTATAAAAACTGGCACCCAAACACCACCAATCGCTGCTAAAATAACCACAAAGGTAGCTCCAAATGGCGCCGACTGTTCCTGGGTTTTTGCAATAGTACCAATTAAAACACCTAAGCCAATTGCTGCTAAGCCAGCAAAAATACTAACTACAAACAACAATGGCAACCTGCCAGAAACATCGAGTGTTGGCAACCCTATTTTTGGAAATACGAATACACCAACAGCGAGCATTAATGCAAATTGAATAAGGCAAACCGCTAAATAAACAACCGTTTTACCACCTAAAACCGTGGCATAACTTACCGGATTTGTACGCAACCTAACAAAGGTACCTTGACTTTTTTCTTTTACAATATTTATTGATAAAGGTACAATTATGAAGAAAATGGCAAATAACGACCAAGCAGGAACGTTATGTTGTGCCGAGTTTGGCATAAATTCTTCATTATCCTTTTTTGGAAGTATTTCTTTAAAGGTTACAAAATTATCGGTTTTAAAAACGACATCGTCTGGATTATCACTTAATTGCTTTTGAAAACTAGTGTAAATGGTTTTCATTTCAATTTTTGAAATCATTTTATCGATACCATTTTTAACCGAATTTTTAAACGATACTTGTGTTGCAGGATCGAAATACAAACGCACTTCTTTACTTGTAACTTCTGGTTGTACTGAAGCTTTAGTTTCTGAATCTATTCCGAAATTTTGCAGTAAATTATCGACGTTGTTATTTACTTTTTTATTTAAATCTGAAGTTAAATAAGATGGAATTATTACTGCTAGTTGATAATCGCCACCAAAGACCAAATCTTTCGCTTCAGCTTCAGTAGCACTCATAATAATTTCAAAAGCTTCCGAAGATTGCAAACCTTCTAACATGGTTTTTGCGACTTCACCTTTATCATTATCTACCACCAAAATAGGAATTTGAGTATTTTCGATGGTTTTAAAGGTGCTATCTTGAATTAAAGTAATGGTAATTATTAACACCAAAGGCATTACAAACAAGATGATAACACTACCAAAATCTCGTTTTAACAATAAAAACTCCTTGTATGCCGATGCGAACAATTTATGCATAATCGCGAAGTTCTTTACCAGTTAAACTTATAAATACATCTTCAAGGTTATGTAAATCATCAGATTTATTAATTAAATCCTTTGGCTTTCCTTCAATAATTATTTTTCCGTGATCTATAATTGCCACTTTTGTACAAAACTGCTCCGCTTCATTAAGATGATGCGAGGTATAAATTATAGTTGTTCCGTTTGCGTTAAGCTCTTTTAAAAAATTAATTATCACGTTTTTAGACTGCACATCTACCCCAACCGTAGGTTCATCTAAAATTAAAACTTTAGGATTATGCAAAATACTCGCTAATAAATTAACGCGACGTTTCATACCTCCCGAAAACGTATCAATTTTCTTGTTTGCAAATTTCTCTAGACCTAAAATTTCTAGGTGACTTAATATTTTTTGGTTTAGCGCTTTTCCTTTTAAACCATACATGCTGCCGAAATATTTTAAATTCTCGAACGCAGTTAAGGTTGGGTACAGCGCATATTCCTGTGGCACAATACCTATAAGTTTTTTTATTTCGGTTTTATGCTGTTTATAGTTTAAATTATTGATGGTAAAATGCCCCGAAGTTGGTTTTACCAAAGCACACAACATAGAAATTAAAGTGGTTTTTCCGGCGCCATTTGGCCCTAAAAGCCCAAAAATTTCTTGATCTTTTATAGACAGACTCAAATTAGACACCGAATAATTATCGGCACCTACATATTTTTTTGAGATTTTATCTATTACTATCATTTTCTATTTTATGGCTTTTTTTAATGCTTTAAAAAACACTTCTTCTTTATCTGCTAACTCAAATAACATTTCTGAAACCTTATCGTACGATCCTGTTGTTGCCTTACGGTTTTTGTATAAACGAGAGGCTTCTAAAGCAAAATCTCTCCATAAATCGCCAATTACAGTCATCTCCTTAGAGAGTTCCATGAGTTTTTCATTATTTAAAATGGCACTAGATTCTTGTAAAAAAGCCGCAAAAATATAACGAAAGCCACCACCACCGGTACCTATTTCTTCTTGCATACGAACAATTTGCCCCAAATAATGATTGGCTACTTTTATACCTTTTTTCTTTGGCCACTTTTTAATAAGTTTTGCAACCATTCGAATGCCTTTTACACCAACAATTGGAATTGGTGCCAACATATCTCGGCAAGTTTGTTTTATACCTTTTACAATGGCTTTTTTATATGGAATCTCACTTTCTTTTGGAAAAGAAATTGGGTAATAAATTTGTCCGTTTGGTGCAAATGGTCCTTTTGCAAAACGTGCTTTTTCAAGTTGTTTTTCGTCTAGTTTTGCAACGTTTTCAATAACTGGGTCGCTTACTAAATAATCAGTCCCTTCTTTGCCATAAACTACAATATTATGGGCGTTAAAATGAAAACGGTAATGATCTGGCAAGTATAACAAATGGTAAATACCCACCTGTAAACCAACCGGATTGTTATTTTTTAAATTGTCGTCTAAACGTTGTTTGGCTTTAGTGGCACTTTTAAATTTTTCGCGTTTAAAGGTTACTCCAATGCGTTTTGCAAAACGCTTAAAAATTAAACCTGGCATAACACGATACGTTACTGCAGGCCCGTGATTTACTTTTAAAAATGGGATATAACAATAAATTAAGCCAGAACCTATTCCAAAAATCATAGGTTCGCTAATGTTTATACCATTATGCTTCATTAAATTTGAAACTACACCATTTTCGCAGTGTGCAGATTGGTGATGTTTAAAATCAATTTTCATTTAAATCTACTTGTTTTAGTTGCTCTAAACTTATATTAAAAGCATCGGCATATTTTTGTAATAATTTATTCGATAATTTTTTAAAGCGTTTCGGGTTAAAATGTCGTTTTACTCGAAATGGCCAAATACCAACATAACCTGCAAGAATGGTAACATCCATTCGGTTTAATTCCATGTAATATTCAATAGGACTTGTTTCGTTATTTAGCACACGTTGTTTGGCTTCTTCGGCGCGCTCTTTAATATCTTCAATAGCATTGTTTAAAGCAATTGTTTTTGGCGTCCAACCACTACTTTTTGTTGTTATGTAATTACCATTTTCGTCGGTCGCGTAGCATAATTCTTTTTGGTTAATAGATTCTAAACTACTTTTATCCTGAGGCACTTCGTTTGCTTTCATACCCTTACTAAATTTCGCGAATAATTAAATTGAGATTGCAAGATACTAATTCTTTATCGTCTTGAGAGATAGCACATTCAATATTACACAAACTGTAATCGTCTGCATCGAATCGAGAAATTAAACTGGCTTGCGATGTAATTGTTGTGTTTATTTTTGGTAAACTGTATATCGTTACTTTTTTAATAGCACTTATAAAACCAATAAGCTTAACAGTGCTTTTATTATCGTAAAACGATTTTCCTACAATACAAGAACAGGTTTGTGCCGCGTGTTCTATTAAACCAGCTTCGGCAAACCTACCATTATCATTAAAAATTGAAGATTCTTTAATAAAAAACTGAGCAGAAACACGTTCGTCATCAATCGAAATTACTTTATCAACCATTAAAAATGGCGGTCGATGAGGCAACAATTCGCTAATGTTTATTTCCGAAAGATTCATTAGGAAGCTAAAACGGTTTTCATTTCAGCAGAAGCAATTTCTACATTTTCAGCATTAAAAACAACAATCTCAACCATGGTTACACCTAATATTTCGTGAAGGATATTCACTTTAGTTGATATGGTTTCGTTTACCCTTGGAAGTTTAGATATACGTGTTTTTTTTATTGAACCAATGTACCCTGTTGGAGCATCTTCACCTTTTACAAAATAATTATAACCGGTATGTAAAGCAATAGTTTGCGCCATGTTTTCTACTAATCCAGGTTCAGTAAAACAGTTATTTTCCACAAAAATATTATGGGCAGGAACAGTAAATGCCGATACCACTTCGGTTTCTGCACAACTTAACAACGAATCTACCATTACAAATGGCACTTTTTGAGGTATTAAGCTTGTGATATCCTTTATTGGAAATTGTGCACTCATAATTTTAGCAAACCGTTAATAAGGCAATTGAATATGAAAATCTTGAACTTTCTGGAACAGATAACAATATTTTTTGTCCTTTTTGTAATTGTCCTGAAGCTACAAGTTCTTCAAGCATTAAATATATAGATGCCGCACCAACATTACCTACGGTTTGTAGATTCATAAACCATTTCTCCCAAGGAATTTCAATACCTGCAGCTTTCATACCTTCGTATAATCCTTCTTTAAAATAATAAGAAGAAATATGAGGTAAATAATAATCGATTTCATCAACCGAAATATTATGTTTTGTTAAAGCGCGTTGTAAACTATCAATACCTTTTTCAAGAATATTAGCACCAAGAAGTTTAACATCTTGTTGCACTGCAAAAAGCGTTTTTTTACTCCATTGGTCTGAAGCGTATTCGCGCCAAGGTTTTAAAAATCCGTCTTCTTGTTTTTCTCCTCCAGAATACATACAAGCATCTAGCTCGAAGGCATATGAGAACCCTTCAATCCAATCTATTCTTAATGGGTTTTCCCCTTTGGGTTCTGCTTCAAGTAAACAAGCGCCAGCACCATCAGAAAGCATCCATCGTAAAAAATCTTTATTAAACGCAATTATAGGGTTTTCTTCTAAAGACTCTAGGTGCTTTACTTCATCTTCAAAAAGATCTGATCGCATCCAAGTAGAACTGCGTTCTGAGCCAGATACGACGGCGTTATGAGATTGCCCACATTTTACTGAAAAATACCCATATTTTAAGGCATTCATTCCTGAACAACATGCACCTGTTGGTGAATTTACCTCTAGATTTCTGTTTTTTAAAAATCCATGCACCATTGAAGCATGAGATGGTAAAATATGATCTGGACTTGAAGTGCCACAAGATAATACTTCTATATCTGTAGTTTTAAAATCATCATCACAAAGCCTATTGATAGCTTCTGCAGTAAGTTGGGCGTTGTTATGCGTAACTTCACCATTTTCGTCAATAGCATAATACCTTGTTTTAATTTGATTATTTCTTAAAACAATGCGTCTTCCTTTGGAGTGTTTACCATTTATTAAACCCAATTTTTCTTCCATCTCATCGTTAGAAACTGGTTTGTTAGGTAAAAATTTTGAAACACGCGTTATATATACTTCTTTCATATGTTATTTAGTATTCTCTAATAGCTCTACGGAAGTGTAATACTTCTTCTGCTTTTTAATTTTTGGGATGTTAAAAACATAAGTAAGCAAAAATAAGACAAAAACAATTGGAGAAACAACCCAAATTGCAATAAACAAATAGACATTAAAAAACTTTAACAAGGTTTCTCGTTTTTTTGTATTTGCCTCGCTATTTTTATGAATAAAATTTGCCCATTTTGTAAATATAACATTCGCCTTGCGATCTACGGTTATTAAAAATGGTTTTATTTCTACAGCATCGTTTTTTAACAAATTATCCTGTAAACTAGCCCAGGTATTTTCCAACAAATGTTGTTTTATTATTGGACCAAATTTAACCGCATTATTAATATCGAGTTGGCTTACTCCTGGCTTAGGAAAGACACCTAAATATTTCTTTTTCTCACCAGAGAACATCCACCTTACAATAGTAATTACACTTATGTAATTACTATGCCTGTCTACCAAAGCAATATTACCCACTAAGCTAGCATTTAATTTTTTCAGGTGTCTTTTTAACTTCTCCTGTGCCATAATCCACATATTTCTGGTGCCACTTACAGTTACAACCTTGGATCCTGAAAACAATGTTTTTGCACTTTCTGACTGTAAAAAAGAGGATATTGGTAAGGACGGCGTTAAATACCATACTTGATAACCAAAAATTATTAAATCGTATGTGTTATTTAAAATGGCATCGGGAACGGGGTTTACCTCTTGGTAATTTTGTAAAAAGGTATCTGGGAATACTCCAAAAAAATCTTTTTTTGTCCACGGAAAAGGAAAGTTTCGTTTTAGCTCGATATTATGATAGTGTAGCTTTACAGCCTCATCATTCTTGAAATTTTCAACTATATTATTTACAATTTCTGTTAGTTGACCAGATTGAGAATAATGCAAAACTAAAACTTGCTTCATGGGTGTTTTTAAAATTATGAGTAAAAATAAATAATTAAAACGTTAAACCTAACTTTTATTATGAAACTAAATAGTTGGTTATAAACAACACCTATTTTTTGAGTTTCCCCCAAAAATCGAAATAGTTAAACCATTGTAATGGATACTTTTTTAAAATCCAGGATAGGCTATCGGTGTAATCTTTTAAAAGAGAATCTACATCGCGATATTTTGCTTTAGATTGTCTTGCGTATAAATGATAGTGTAAATTACTTTCTTTCATTACATACACAAACAACACAGGAACTCTTAATCGTGAAGCTAACATAAAAGGTCCTGCAGGAAATTTAGCTTTTTCACCAAGTAACTCTTTCTCTAAAAACTTTGTGTTTTCTGTGTAACGATCTCCTGTAATACAAACAATTTCGTTTCGTGCCAAGGCAGCGTTTATTTCGAAAACATGAGACAAATCATCTTTTAATATAATGAGGTTGATGTTAGATTTAGTGGTAACACTTTCTAAATACTCTTGAATTGCAGTGTGTTCTTGATTGGTTGTAAGTAAACTAATGGATGCTGACTCGTCTAAATCTCCAAAAAAATGTTCAGCAATTTCAAAATTACCCACATGCGCACTAATTAAAATGCCTCCTTTTTTATTTTTTAAGGCTTGATTTATTAATTCAATACCATCGAACTCGTAAGTGAATTTTTTTCGTAACCCTGAAGAAATGGCTACTTTATCTATAATAGTTTGACCAAAAACAAAGTAACTATTATAAACGTTTTTAAGACTTTTAATTTTAGAAAAACCTTGTCTGTTTTTAAGATAATAGTAAATGGCTTTAAAACTATCTTTGGCAAACAACACAAAGTAAAAAGAAACGAAATAAAGCACAAAATACGCTGCTTTTACGCCTAGTTTTTTTATACAAAATACAAATATTTTGTAACCCAAAACTGTTCCTCTGGATTTACCTTTCCATTCAGCAGCCATATAAAGTTATAATGTTTTAATCAAATTTAGCTAAGCTTATTCTCGATTAAATCATAAAAATCTTGAAGTACTTTAACGTTAACAAAATCTTCGCCAACAAGCTTTACTCCAAAATTAGCTTCAACAGAAACCACTAAATCAACAAAATCTAAACTATCAAGATCTAAGGTTTCTTTTAAATCTGCATCTGGCGAAATATCATCACTTTCTACTTCAAATTCATCAATAAGAAAGTTGTTTATTTTTTCAATAATAACTTCTTTAGTCATCGCGCAATTATATTTTTTTTATTATTAATGCTGAATTGGTTCCACCGAAACCAAAAGAGTTGGACAAAAATACATTAATTTTTTTATCTAAAGTTTTGCTGACTAAATTTAATTTTTTCGCATCCTCATCTGGCGTTTCCAAGTTAATATTTGGTGCTACAAATCCATGCTGCATCATTAACATTGAGTAAATTACCTCGCTAGCACCTGCCATCCAGCACTCATGTCCTGTCATCGATTTTGTTGAACTTACCGCTGGACCATGCTCTCCAAAAACATCAAAAATAGCTTTTGCTTCGTTTGCATCGCCTACAGGTGTTGATGTTGCATGTGCGTTTACATAATCTACGTCACTAGCATTGATACCCGCTTGTTTTAAGGCCATTTTCATAGCATAACTCGGGCCTGCTGCATTTGGTGTTGATATATGTTCGCCATTGGATGAGAAGCCATACCCTATTACTTCTCCTAAAATAGGTGCGCCTCGTTTTATTGCAGAGTCATAAGATTCTAAAATTACAGTTGCAGCACCACCACTTGGTACTAAACCATCTCTGTTAGCATCAAATGGTTTTGAAGCTTGTCCTGGATTTTCTGTATTCATTGAAAACACACCCAAACCATCGAAACTAGACATAACGTATGGATTTATTTCTTGTGCGCCACCACAAATAATACAATCTTGCAATCCACTTTTTATTAATTGATAGGCCATACCAATGGAATGTGATCCACTGGCGCAGGCTGCACTAATGGTAAAATTAACTCCTGTAAGTTTAAATATGGTTGAAAGATTCATGGTAACAGAGGAGTTCATCCCCTTAAAAATTGCACCAGACCCCACTAAGGTTGTATCTTTTTTTTCTCTGACTTTATCTACAGATTCTATTACAGATTTTGTTGTACTATCGTTTCCGTAAAGAATTCCTACTTGATTGGCATCGATAAAATCTTGATCTATTTTAGCGTTTTTAAAAGCTTCAATAGTTGCCATATATGCATACTCACCTTCTTCACCAATACTAATACGCTGTTTGCGCGTTAATATGCCTTTTAGATTTGGTTTAGACACCATTCCTGTTAATGGCGACCGGTAACCAAAATCTATTCTTTCTTTATCTACAACAATACCAGACTTACCTTTGTATAACGATTCTTTAACTTCTGCTAAGTTTTCGCCAATACAAGAATAAATTCCCATTCCTGTTATTACAACTCTGTTCATTAAGTAAAAATTAGGAGTATATCCCGCCGTTAATGTTTAAAACTTCGCCAGTAATATAAGATGCTTTTTTAGAAATTAAAAACGAAACTGCATGAGCAACTTCCTCTGGCTCTCCAAATCGGTTTATTGGAATTAAGCTTTTTAGTTCTTTTTCGTCCAATTCGGCAGTCATATCAGACTTAATAAAACCTGGAGCTACAGCGTTTACAGTAATTTTACGTTTTGCAACTTCTTGTGCTAAAGCTTTTGTTGCACCAATTAATGCCGCTTTTGCTGCAGAATAATTTGTTTGTCCGGCAGTTCCTTTTACACCAGAAACTGAGGCTATATTTACAATACGCCCATAGCGGTTACGAAGTAGTTTTTGAATAAAGAAGTTTGTTACATTGTAAAAACCACTTAAAGATGTGTTTATAACACTATTCCAATCGTCAGCAGGCATCCACATAAATAAACCGTCTTTTGTAATTCCCGCATTGTTTACAATAACCTCAACAATTGCTTTTGGGTTGTTTTCTTGCCAATTTGTTAAAACAGATTGAACTTGTTCTGCATTAGCTACATTAAATTGCAAAATTTCGCCTGTATTACCTTCAGCTTCGACTAGCTTCAAGGTTTCGTTTGCTGCTGCTTCGTTACTATTGTAATTTATTAGGATATGATAATCTGAATCTTTTGCTAACTGAATGCATACCGCTTTACCAATACCTCTAGATCCTCCAGTTATTAGGGCACATTTCATTAAATTTATATTAGTTGGTTTAAACGTTCTTATTTGAATAGTTCCAAGTTTTGAAACCATTTGTTATTTAACACTTCTCCTTTTGTATTTAAGAAACCCCATTGTTTTTTATATTTTACCCGAACTAAACCGTCGATAAATCCTTTTTCAGTTTTTACGCCAAAAAACATACCGAAGTTTCCGGCAGTAATACCGTATTTTTCTTCTATTACTAATTCGCCTTCGGTATTAATAAATCCCCATTCTTTTTTAGTTTTTACAGGTGCTAAACCGTCTTCACTAAACACCTCGGCATCTTTATATTTGGGTTTAATAACTTCTTCTCCTTTTTCATTAATATAGCCCCAAAGTTTATTCTCGTAAAATGGTGCTAAACCTTTTCTAAAACCTCTAACTTTATCATATTTAGGCTCTATAACCCACGCTCCATTGGCATTTATAAAACCTACTAGTTCTCCTTTTTTGGCGTAAGTTACATCTCCATTAAGTGTGAAATCCCAAATTTTTATAGCGCCATCTACAGGTTTGAATTCTTTGTTTTTAATTAATCCCCAAAGCCCATCTTTTTTTGCAACTATTATACCATTGTATACGTTTCCTATTTCTTCGTATTCAATTTTAATATACTCATTACCAGACTTATCAATTAAACCCCATTTTTCATTTTTTTGAACTCTAGAATAGCCATTATGAAAATCGAAGGCTTTGGTATACTCTTTTGGTATTACTGTTTCACCTTTTTTATTTATAAAACCAACCTTCTCTTCGGTTCTAACAACCGCTAAGTCCTCATAAAAATCGTAAACCTTATCGGTAACAACATCTGATAAAATTTTATTTCCTGTTTTATCTATATAATACCAAGAAATACCATCGTTTACAATTGCAATATCACACTGAAAAGCTTTTGTTTTGTTTAATGTTGGTTTTATAACCCATTCTCCACTTCTATTAATGTACCCCCACAGCTTATCGTCTGCCATAGCTTGGGCATAATCGCCTGAGAAACTTTTAGCATTAAGAAATTGAGGTTTTATTACCCAATCCCCAGATTTACTAATGTATCCAAATTTCCCGTCTATTCTTGCTAGAGCTAATTCTTGAGCAAAACTTAAACTAAAACTAAAAAAAGCAACTACAAAAAACAGTTTTTTCATAACTAGAAATAATTTGATTTATTCAATTTTCATTAGATATTGCTTCACCTTATTAACGTAAGGATACATAACAATATCTTCTGTAAATATAGGAACTATTTCTCGTATATCATCGTAAACCTTTTTGGTTTTTGAAGACACTTTTTCTTTAACATCTAGGTACTCAACAGCTTGAACAATAGTAATAATTTCGATAGCCAAAACTTCAAAAGCATTCTCTATAACTTTTTTAGTAATTAAAGCGGCATTCGTACCCATACTTACAATATCTTGATTATCGTTATTATTTGGGATACTATGTACGTACATCGGATTTGAAAGCATTTGATTTTCGGCCGTTGTTGAGGTTGCTGTAAACTGTACGCCTTGCATTCCAAAATTCAAACCTAGTTTACCTAAATTAACAAAAGGAGGCAACATATCGTTTAGTCTGGCATTAAGTAAATAATTTAGCTGTCTTTCGCTAAGCATACTCAATTTAGTAACAGCTATTTTTAGTTTATCCATTTCTAAGGCAACATAATCTCCGTGGAAATTCCCACCATGGTACACATGCTTACGCTTTACATCGACAATTGGATTATCATTAGCTGAATTCACTTCATCTACCAATATATCTTCTACACTATTTAAAGTATCTAAAACAGGTCCCAGAATTTGCGGTACACAACGTAAGGAATAATACTCTTGAACTTTTTCTTTAAAAACCGATACATTTTCGTTTTTAGAATATAAGTAATGCTCACGCTTACGAGTTAATCCGCTATCGGACAAATGATTACGCATAAGTTCAGCTATGTTTTTCTGACCCTTGTGACGTTTAGTTTCGTTAAGCTCTAAACTTAAATGATCGTCGTACGCCCTAACAATTTCGTTAATTGCAGACGAGCAAACAATCATACTATTGAGTAATTCGCGTGTATAAATTACATTTATAAGCCCAATACCTGTCATGGCAGAAGTACCATTCATAAGTGCCAAACCTTCTCGAAGCTCTACCGAAATAGGTTTTAATTTTTCAGTTTTAAAAACGTCGGCTGTATTAACTCTATTGCCTTTATAAAATACTTCTCCTTCACCTATTAAAACCAAAGCTAAATGAGCTAATTGTACTAAATCACCACTAGCACCTACACTACCATGCTCAAAAATCACAGGTGTAATATGTCGATTTATTAACTCTTGCATTAAGAAAATGGCTGATTTATGTATACCCGAATTACCTTTAGACAAGGTGCTTAACCTCGCTAACATTATAGCACGAACATACATAGGAGGTAATGGTTGCCCAACACCCGATGCATGACTCCTAATAAGGTTATATTGCAGTTTTATGCGATGTGAGTCGTCAATTTTATATTGTGCCATTGGACCAAAACCTGTATTTACACCGTAAATAACCTTGTCTTGAGAAAAGTTGACCAAAAATTTAAAACTCTCTTCTACCTTCTGCATTGTAGTATCATCTACTACAAAAGGCTCATCTTTAAAAATAATTTTAAAGAAATCGTCTATTTCTAGACTTCCTTTATAGGTTAGCATATTTATTTTATAAATTTATTGAATAAAATCGTTAATTTCTTGCGCGAAAATAGTTAAGTTCGTTGTAAATATAAAATAATAAACAATTATTCCAATACTTATGGATATTCCTAAAGAATCTGTTGACGTTTTAATAATTGGTGCTGGTCCCTCTGGTATTGTAGCAGCCTCTCACCTTAATAATCAAGGACATAAAATAAAAGTTATTGAAAAATCAAAGTTTCCAAGATTTGTAATAGGTGAAAGTTTATTACCTCGATGCATGGATCATTTTGAAGAAGTTGGCTTAATAGATTGTTTAAAGGCTGAAAAGTTTGAAGTAAAATCTGGTGCAAGGTTTTTAAGTAAAGACATAGTTTGCGATTTTGATTTTAGTAAAAAACATACCGAGGGTTGGAATTGGACCTGGCAAGTACCTCGTGCCGATTTTGATAATGCCCTAGCACAAGAACTTGCAAAACAAGGTGTAAGTATTGAGTTTGAACTTGAGGCTACAGGTGTTTTTTTTAATTCTGATGGCTCTTCAAAAACGACTGTAAAAACTAAAACTAATGAAGAATTAACAATTGAAGCTAAATTTATTATAGATTCTTCTGGTTATGGTCGTGTACTTCCTAGGTTTTTAGGGTTAGACAAACCCTCAAACATCCCTACGCATTCGTCAATTTTTACACATGTTAAAGATATTAAACGCCCAGAAGGAAAAGAGGGTACTTTAATTACTTTTGATGTTATAGATAAAGATACTTGGTTCTGGGTAATTCCGTTTTCTAATGGTATAACAAGCATTGGTTTTGTTGGTAAAAACAGCTTATTTGAATCTTACAAAGGCAATATCACCGAGATAATGAATAAAATGCTAAAACTATCGAATTATTATTATGACAGGTTTAGCAATTTATCTTTTGAGTTTGAACCTGTACATATTAAAAATTATTCTAAAGCGGTAACTAAACTATACGGTAAAGGTTTTGCATTAACAGGAAATAGTGCGGAATTTTTAGACCCCGTATTTTCTTCAGGAGTTACCTTTGCTACAGAATCTGGATTATTAGCCGCTAAATTAATTTCTAAAGAATTAAACGGTGAGTGTGTAAATTGGAAAACTGATTATGCAGACTATATATCTGAAGGCGTTACTGTTTTCTCTTCATATGTAAAAGAATGGTACACTGGAAACTTACAAACTCTATTTTTTCACAGACCAGAAAACTTGGAAGTTAAAAAACAAATTTGTGCTGTACTTGCTGGCTATGTTTGGGATAAAAGTAATCCGTTTGTAAAAAAACATAACCGGATAATTTCTAGCATGGCGCACTTAATAAAAATGCAAAAAGAAGAAGCGACTTAATTGATTCAAAATTTAAAGAGCGCTTCTTCTTGCTGTATATTTAAAACAACCTAATGTTTAAGTTTTACTTTGATAGCAGTATTGATATAACATACTAAAATGCTTTTTCATTTTTTCTTTAGCGACAGTTGGATTTTGAGACTTTATTGCTTCATAAATTTCTTTATGCTCATTTATACCAATAATTGACTTTCGTTTATCACAAACATGAAACTTTTCAAAATTCATAATTATGCCAGGAGTAATTGTCAACATAAAAGTGTTTATCGTAGAGTTCCCACTTGCCTTGGCTATAGCCAAGTGAAACAACAAATCTTCTTGAACAGCATCTTCACCTAAACGAGCTTTTTCTTCATATGCATCCAAAGCATATTTTATGTTTTTTAAATCTTCTTCGGTTCTTCTTAATGAAGCTAATTTTACAGTTTTTAATTCTAATAAAATTCTTGTTTCGACTAAAGATTTAAAATCTTGCTCCTCCAACTCAATAATCTCATCAATCATTCCATTCATAGCAACATTTCCAATATTTGCTATAAATGTCCCGCTTTGAGGTACCGTTTCTAAAATACCATATAATTCTAATGTTTGAATTGCATCTCGTACATTACTTCTCGAAACACCAAACTTTTCAGCGAGCATACGCTCTGAAGGCAATTTATCACCAGGCTCTAAGTTCTTATAATTTATTAATTCACGTAGGTTTAAGATTATACCATTTTGTAAATTATTACTACCCCCTCCTTTTGTTAGTACATCGGTCTTCATATTCTTTCAATTTTCTTTTGGTGAACCAAATTGGTTTTTCAAAAATAAAAACTTTTCCTAATTCTACTTAAAAAGAGTTCTTATTTTTAAAAACCTCAAAATAATTATATATAATTTAATTTTACGCTAAAAATTTATAATATTTTATAATACTAATGACTAACTTCCAACTCATAAAATTTTACTTTTGAAAAAGCACCTTCATCTCTGGTTTGAAAATAATTACCGGCTTTAAAATAATTTTCAAAAACACCCCAGCGTTTCATATGGATATTTTCATATACTTTGTATTCGTTGCCGTTTAATATAATTACCATTTTACCATCTGAAACTTTAACTTCAAGAACAAATTTCCTAAATCCAACTTCTTGTTCAAAATTAAAACCTTCATCATCATCCCATGCATCTTCATGCAGAATTTCAGTATCAGATGCATTTAAATTTTTCAACTCTTTTGTTTTAACTCTAACCTTACCATTATCCCAGTAAATTTTTAAGATAGGCGGCGCATTATTGTCATCTTCACCTATTAAATCACGTTGTTCGTTGGTTAAACGTCCATGAATTTGCATTATAATGGTTCGGTGATATTTTCCATTTGAAGCTTTTGAAGTAGCTTCCATTTGAATTTTCCCTTTCATGTAAGCGCCATCGGCGAAGGTCCAATTCACATTATTATTACCAGGAGTCATTTGTTCGCGTAACTCCGATCTTGTGTATTTAGTATTTCGAGTTTTTGAAGCTGTAGGCATAGCGTGAAACACGATAGCTCCAGCTGTAGAATCGATATACATATATGGTTTAGCGATTTCGTTTGAAGCAAAATCATATATTTCAGGTGGTTCAATTTCGAAAGGCTTCCCTTTTTCGTTTAAAACAGGTAGCGTTACCTTCCAATGGCTTAAATCGATATCTGGAAGTTTGTATTTTTTCTTCTTTTTTTTATTTTTCTTTTTTTCAACTTTTTCGGAAGCATCCGATGTATTGTCTTGTTGAGCATTTAAAACACTAAACGTAAAAAATACAAGAAAAAAACTAAGTAAGATTGGGGTAAACTTTTTCATTTTAAAATAAATTACTAATAATTCAGAGATTGCCTAATTAAACTTTAAATATATTCAACCAACACATATAGGCAACCTCAAAATTATTATTCAATTATTATTCCATTTTAAACCAATTAAACTGCAATTAATTAAAATCCTGGTGTTATAATATCAATATTATCAATAAACACTTCATTACTACTATCTACTGCGTTTAGCGCTCTTACATAAATAACAGCTATATTCGATGATGCTTCAAAAGTAAACGAGGTTGTTGTAAACGTATCACTAGTGCTTGAAGATTTCGAACTGTTAAAGTCGTTAGTAATGTTATAGTAAGCATCGGCAAAATTTTCAATTCCAACCTCGGTAGTTATTTCGGTATTTAAGATATAGACTTCAGTGTTTATACCTTCAGCTTCAGATCTAGTATCAATAGTAAACGTATATTCAACACCCGGCTCAACAGCCACTAATTGGTATAAACGACGACAGTTATTACTTAATTTAACACCTCTACCGCCACCCGCGTTTGGACCAAATTTGTTACCATCACTAGTCGATCCTGGTTGCTCATTTGTACAATAGGTTGCATCGATATAGGCATTTAAATCGGAATTATTCCATAAGGCTCTATACGGACTATCTATTTCTCCTAAAACATCATCAATTACAGTACTATTTGGTGTCATATCCCAAGCATCGGCATTATCGCCAGTATTCGCTGTATGATCATTACAGTCACTATTTTGAACGATAACTTTAAAAGTAGGTTCTACACCACCAACAGGCACTGGTTTAGTAATACTTCTTGATACACCTGCGTCGTTAGTTGTTGTTAAAGTAACATCATAAGTTCCAGCAACGGCGTAAGTATGTGATGGATTAACCTCTGTTGATGTGTTTCCATCTCCAAAATCCCAACTATGTGACACTGCTAAAATAGAAGCATCTGTAAAACTTACATCAAGCGAAGACACATCGAATGTAAAATCTGGCACCGTAGACAACACTAAACCTTCGATATTTTTAGTTACCGATGATTCAACTCCTAAATAATTAGTAGCGGTTAAAGTTACTTGAAAAGTTTCAGCAGTTTTGTACGCATATACTGGATTGTAATCTGGATCATCGGTTGTATCTTCTTCAGTCCAGTCAATAGTTGTACCATCACCAAAATCCCAAACTAAACTGGCAGCACCAGTAGTTAAATTTGTAAATGTTACTTCTGAATCTACAGAAGTAAAACTAAAATCGACAGAAATTGGAGACACCTCGGTAGAAGCCTCAGCAACTAATCCGTCAGAACTAGTAGTTGTTAAAGTTACTAAATACAATCCACCATCGGCATAAGTATAATCTGGGTTTGCATCGGTTGATGTGTTTCCATCACCAAAATCCCATAAATAAGAATCTGCATCGGTAGAGTAACTTCTAAATATTACAGTTAAGTTATCGTCTGCACTTGTACTAGTTGTAAACAATGTGTTTGGTTGTATATTGTTTACATTTCCAGTAGGCGCTTCAAACGGTTCGTAACCGCTATCGTAACAGGATATGAATATTAGCGATAATGCTAAAACAAAAATACCTGCAACATATTTTCTATTTGTTTTGAAAGTCATAATACTTTAATTTAAAACTTATTATTGTTTAACGGTTATAGCAAAAGCATCTAATCTTGCTTCATCTCCAGAATTGGTAGCAAAAATGATTACTGATTCGTGTTCACCTGCTTCGAAAGTAATAGCATGCTGTTTAAATACATCTACAACTCTACCATCATTAGTATCGGTTCTTGAAGCAATAATATTAGCTTCTAATTGAGCATCTGCATAAGATGCTGTATTTGGCGCTAAAATAGACACCTTCATATCTCCAGTTGCAGCCATATTAAAGGCACTAAAGTAAGTCATTACATATTCGGCTCCTGGTGTTACTTCAATTTCTTGATAAGCAACCCTTGTTCCGTCTGAAGGAAATTTAGCAGCCTGAATACCATCTGGTAAAATACCTTCCTCAGACTTAGAGTTAATTTGAATTACAGTGGTACCTCCACCTACAGGACTCCATGCATCGTTGCTTGGTACTCTCCAAGAATCTCTTCCATCTCCACTTCCATCGAACAAACTATTATCCTCGAAACCAGGCTCTGCTATTTCAGGTACTGGTATTGTTGGAACGGCTTGATTTACTGTTACAATTTTTTCGGTAATATCCGATTTTCCTAAATTATCTGTTACTGTTAAATAAACAATATAATCTCCTGGTTCAGGGAATTCAATAATTAATTCTTGATCTTGTAAAGTTGCTGCATCTAACGCTTCAATTTGTGCCTGATAATTTGCGACATTTTCTAATGTTTCTTCGCTAAGCGCAGCATTGGCAGCTTCCAACTCTACTTCAAGAGCTGCTATTTCATCTTCTATAACTGCTGCTTTTGCGGCATCAGCTTCACATGGTAATTTAAATTCTAAATCAGCAATATCTTCTTCAATAGCCACCACTGTTGCTAATTCTGCATCAATTAATAATTCTAAAATTTTTAAATCTGGGTTAACCAAATTAAAATTAGTTACCGCATCACCATTACTATCTGTAAAAGCCCATTGATATTGCGTACCATTTACAGCAAGATTAGATCCTGCTTGAAAATTGTATTCGTACTTTGCCCAAAGCTCAACATCTTCACAATTAAATTGTGAGGTTGTAATATCTGTAAAATTATAAAATGGTGTTGGCCCTGTAAAATCTTCTAAATCGCCAACATCGGCTAAATCATCACTTACACAAGAAGCTATTGTTATAAAAGCAACTAAAGTGAAGCATTTAATGTTTAATAAGTATCTTTTCATAATTTTCTTTTTTTTAGTAGCCACTATTTTGTGTGTAAAAATTAGGTAAATTATCTATTTCTCTTTGCGGGAAAGGAAGATATTTCATGTCCGGATTATAGTTCAAACTATTGGCATCAGAGAAGGCTTGTAAAACAGCATCGGCTTGCCCAAATCGAATTAAATCGTATAATCTTTGGTTTTCGTATACAAACTCTAAACGACGTTCGTTTAACAAATCAGCTTTTGATAAATTTGCCAATTCATCTTTTCCCGCTCTTAACCTCACCTTATTAAAGGCGTCAAGAGCTCGAGTATCTGTTGTGCTATCTGAATCACCTAAAATAGCTTCCGCATAAAGTAATAATACATCTGCGTAACGTAACACAATCCAATCATTATCTCCAATTTCGCCATCGGTTGGATATTTAGAGTTAAATGTATCTGTTGTTATTTCAAAAGGATTGTAAGTTATAACATCTATAGTTCCATAAAAACGAACTGGTTCAAGCTCTGGCGTCATAATTTCTAACAAATCTAATGTTGCAAGATTTACACCATTTGATCCACCTTGAAGTGTCATAGCAAAACTAAACGATTCTGAGTCTGTTTCAATTTGATCATCTAAACCACTATCACTAGTTACATAATTATCGCTACTTTCGTAATCATATGCAATAGAAAATATAACTTCATTATTCTTTTCTAATCCAGAATTGTTTGTCCATGATCCATCTGGAGTTCCATCGGCATCAGAATAAGACCCAACGAATTCGTTACCAAATACATTTCCAAAATTTATAACCTGGTTGTAATTATTTTCACCTGCAGACAATGAGGCATCGTAATCTGTGTATAAAAGATCATAACCATAAGAAGAACTATTCTCAATAACAGATGCTAAAAGCAACTCTGCCTCTGTATAATTTGGATTTGGCTGGCTTAAATAAGCCTTTGCTGCCAAACAAATTGCCGCTCCTTCTGATGGACGATACTTATCTGCTGTTACTCCACTTAAATATGCAATTGATGTTTTAAAATCGGCAATAATTTTTTCATAAACCTCAGCTTCTGGTAATTGTGGGTAATCTAAAGCTTCATCTGATGCCACATCTAAAACTTTATCGATATATGGCACATTTTGGTAGGCTCTAACAAGATTGAAATGACACAAAGCACGCATAAAATAAGCTTCACCTACCGCATATTGGTAACTTTCTGGCGCTAAAAACCTGTTACTAATAATAGTATTTGCATGTTTAATAGTTGCCATATTATTTGAATAATAGGTAGCAACGTCACCATTGTTAGGATCGACTAAATAGGCACTAATATTAGGCAAGTTACCATTTGCAGAGTTTGCTCTACTATTATCAGTTCTAAGTTCAACAAGTAAAAACTCATTAGCCGGAACTTTTTGATAGGCATCTAAAACACCATTTGCTAATAATTCGAAACCATTATTTGTTTGTAACAACTCCTCTAGCGATAAGGCTGTCGGATTATTAAGATCAAGTTCTTCTTCACAGCTTGAAAATAACGCCAATAAAGAAAAACAAAGTATAATATTTTTGAATATCTTTTTCATAACTAATTAAAATTGAAAGTTAATTCCCGCTGAAATTGTTCGTACTACAGGACCATCTCCTCTTTGGTAACCTGTGGTTAACGGTGTATTTGCATTATTCGAGGTTTGCCCCTGAGCTTCTGGATTAAAACCTTCGTAACCACTAGCAGTAAAGAATAACAAATTCTCTCCTGTTAAATAAAATCTTAACCTATCTATGCTATATTTAGATGTAAATGACTCAGGAATGGTATACCCAATAGTAACATTACGTAAAGCAACAAATGATGCGTCTTGAATATGATCGTCTGTATACCTTCTATGAACCGTTAAATCTAAATCTGGAAAATTTGAAACCGGATTTACAGCTGATTCACTAGCGTAGTACAATTGATCTAAATCGGCTACTCTAACCTCTGCACCATGCGACCCTTGCCACTGAAAAGCAAAGTCGAAAGCATTCCAAGTTATATCAGAGTTAAAGCCCCATGTAAAATCTGGGTATGGACTACCTAATTCGGTTCTATCTTCATCATCAATAATTCCATCGTTATTTAAATCTTTCACATAAACATGTGCAAAATCGTTATTAAAACGGTTGAAGGGATTATCGATCCATTCTAAAGGAATTTCTTTTTCATAAACCCATCCATAAAAACTTGTAATAGGCTGACCAACTTTAGCAATGAACTCGGTAGGTCTGGTATCTTGATCGATTCTAGAAATGATTTGTTCGTTGTTTCCTAAACTTATTACTTCGTTTCTATTTAGCGCAAACTGCCCAGAAAGTCTCCAGCTAAAGTTTTCTGATGTTAAAATTCTAGAGTCAAGCTCTAATTCTACACCCGAGTTTTTAACTTCACCAATATTTTGAAGCCAGTTATCTGTTCCATAAACTGCTGAAACTGGTGCAAACAGAATTAAATCTTCACTTGTTCTGGTATAATAATCGGCCGAAAAGTTCAATAAACCTCTACCAAACGTAATATCAACACCAGGATTAAATTCTATTAATTTTTCCCATCCTAAATTAGGGTTTGCTAATGTAATTGCTTTTACTGCTGCTAATGAGTTATAACCTACAGAACTAAATGTTTCGTCGAATCTGTAAAGCGAATCATAAATATTTGAAGAAATTTCATTAGAACCAGATATACCATAACTTGCTCTTAACTTAAGAAATGAAATAACATCGCTTGATGACAAGAAATCTTCACCCGACACAATCCAACCTACAGAAGCTGCTGGGAAAAACCCAAAACGTGTATTAGAACCAAAGCGAGTACTACCGTCGGTACGTGCAGAAATTTGTAATAAATATTTTTCGTCGTAATTATAATCTAATCTTCCAAAGTAAGACACTAATTTATCTGTACCGTTATCTGTAAATGTTGTTCCGCCATCGGCAAGAGCAATATTATTATTAAAATCATTTGTATAACCAACAGCTTCAGAATCTTGAGAGAAAAAGTCTCTTCTAGTATATTCAAATCCTAGAACCGTGTTTAAATTATGTTTACCAAAACTTTTATTATATTTTAATATAGATTCGAACGCATATTGATTTAATTCATCCCTACTTACAAATCTATAAGCCTCTTGGTCTCTGTTTTCTTGACCATAGTAATAATCGGCTTCGTTAGTTTTATTATGTCTAAATACACCAGAAATGCTTTGTCTGAAGTTAAGTCCTTCAGCTAATTCAAAATCAATATAAGACGATGCATTTAAGCTTAATTTTCTTTTAGTTCTTGAACGCTCTAAGAAATGCACTAATGGATGAACGTTTTTAGTAGTAGAAAGCGTTAAACCACCAGAAGTTAAAGCACTTGCAAGAGGCAATCCTGTGTTAGGATCGATAGCGATAGATTGTGGATTGTCTGGATCGACAGTAAAAACGTGATCGAAAGCTCTTGAAAACCCGTAACTACCTTCTTCTAAATTTTCGAACAACTTACCGGCATCGGTAGATACACCAACATCTCTTGAGAAATTAGTAGTGTACTTTAAGTGCTCTTCATTTAAATAAAGTGGAATATGACCATATTGTCTTAACGGATCGGTAAATCTTGCAGGCAATTTGTCTTGATCGTTATAGTTTACACGTAACGTACCACCAAATTTAATTTTCTTGTTTTTAGATTTACTATCAACTTTAATTCTAGCATTATACTTTTTAAAGTTATCTGTTAATGCAATACCTTCATCTTCAAGATATCCTAATGAAGCTGAATAGTTTGTTAACTCAGAACCACCACGAGCGGCAAAAGAGTGGTTTGTAATTGTACCACCATTAAAAATTTCGTCTTGCCAATTTTTCCAGCCACCACCTAAAGAAGCAATAAACTCCATAGCTTCTAACTCGGCATAAGCAGAATTGTAATCGTTAATTACTCGACTATAGTTATCGGCATTGGTAATAGCATTTACCGTAGACTGTAACCCATCTAAACGTAATCTTTCTTGATTGATGGTTGTGTTAAAATTATCATTATTTGTAGCATATTTATAACCAGTAAATGTGTTGTATGAAAACCTTGTTTTACCAACAACACCTTTTTTAAGCGTTAATAATATAACACCATTCGCACCACGCGAACCATAAATAGCAACCGAAGAAGCATCTTTTAAAACACTAATAGATTCGATATTATTATTGTCGATAGACGCTAAAATATCGGCATCGTTTCCTAAAACAACACCATCAACAACAATAAGCGGCGACGATTCACCAGTAATAGAACCAGGACCACGTAATGTAATTTTTGGATCTCCACCAGCTTCCGAAGCCACAGTTTGTATTCTTAAACCCGCTACTTTCCCTCTCAATGCATCTTCTACGCGAGATACAGCAACATCTTCAATATCTTTAGCCGAAACTTTAGTTAAAGCACTAGTTACATTTTTCTGCTTTTGGTCACCATAAGCCACTACAACTATTTCATCTAGTTTAGCCAAATCTTCAACCAAAGCGACATTAATCGTTTTTTGTCCTGAAGCAATAACGCTTTTATTTTGAAATCCTATATAGGAATACTGAATAACTTCGCCGTTAGAAACTTTTATTTGATAATTTCCATCAAAATCGGTAGTCGTTCCTCTTGTAGTATTTAGTATAATGACGTTAACTCCTGGAATAGGAATACCGTCTTTTTCTGAAACGACCGTACCGCTCACAACTGTTTCTTGCGCAAACATTGTTACACTACAAAACAGTATGGCAATAAACGCTAGTTTGTTTTTAAAATTCATAATTAATTTAAGTTTAATAAGTCTGTTTTTATTACTAATAACTTGTTGTAATTAAATAGTTTTCAAATGATTGTTTAAACTCCTTTTTTATTGGTTATAGACATTTTCTGAAGAAAAGAAAAAAGGAAATACTGAGGTAGATAGATATACTATCAATGTTTTTTGTGGCTCATATAGTTTAGTTAAATTATAATTTATTATGGTAAACCAAACTGGTTTTTCAATCTGGTTTACCAAATATATGTTATTTTTCTGTTAAAAAAAAATTATACAGAATTTTAACAATAACTCCTAAAAATCTTCTTGAATTAATGAAAAAAACAGTTTTAAGCTCACCTAATATTTCACAATTTACATATGAAATTCTATTACTATTAATTTAAACTTTTTTTTGAAGAATTTAATTTAAATTCACTAAAGTAAAAACACCCGTCCAATTTATTAGTTGATCCTCAACCTCTAAATTATGCTGTTGATTTTCATCATTATTTTCATTTGAAATAATAAATAATTTTACAGTATTATTTTTAAGGGTTATTTTAACAGCAGTATAATCTGTAGCATTATAAACCGTAGTTATATTTTCAATATTACTATAAGCATTAATAGCTAACTCAGAAACCGGACTGTAGGTTCCATGCGATTCTATTGTAGAAACGAACAGGGCGTTTTTTGCATTTGTCTTCCTTAAAATTAAAGTTGGTTCATTTCTTAAATTATATTCGGGATCGTTGGCACCTATTCGTGCTAAAATAATTTGATCAGACGCATCGGTTTCTGATGTAATGGAATAAAATTTATTTTTATTCAACCAATTTAAAGTTATATTATCTCCATTAGCCACTGCTGAAGCTTCTTTATATAAATGTTGATAACCATAATCACCTCCCAAAATTGTAGGTTGACTTAATTTGTTATATTCAAAACTGGTTTGCATGATTTGTCCCAAGTAATAAAATGGCAAATCGTATTGGTTTGAATTTATTGATTGTACGCGCATAATATCTAACACATAAGGATTCCCCAAAGACTTATCATGGATTATCGCCATGGTGCGATGCATTTTTGTTCCCGGATACGCATTCTCTTCCTTTGCACTCGCCACCTGAATACTATCATTAGATACGTTAAACACATATGAATTAGAATGGTATTTACTACCTATTCCATATTTACCACTAAAATGCGATTTTTCGTTTTGAACCAAGGTATTATGAGCAATGGTTTGTTTTGCCCATGTTTTATTTTCTTTTAAATAATTACCCCCACCTTTTTGCTCAATATTCACATACCTTGCTAAGCCATAATCCTGGAGTACCTCGTCACCATTATCGAACATAGCAAATGAAAGCTTATCAAAATGACCATGACTTAAACCATGTGATGTATATTTAAAAACCACTTCTAAAGGATTGCTTCTTAAAATCCCAACTGCACCTTGTTTACCATTTGGTCCATCTGATAATTCTATAGATTTTTTTTCAAAGGGTTTTGCTTCACGGGCTTTTAATCCAAGCGCAACAGACAAACCTGCATCATCTAAAGTTACCTTATTTTGCTTTTCGGCAATACTTAATAATTCTGGATTTTTACCACCAAATTGATAAGCAATATCCACTGCAGATACCAAAGCACTGTTGTAATACGACATGCCTTTTTGAGAATCGTTTAGCAGAAAAAATTCTCCATCGGCATCGGTTAAATTTATTAATGCATTTACACTTTTAAGCAACACACTATCTTTAAACTTAAATACACCTAGTTCCGATTTTTTGTTTTGAAGCGCTTGAGCGAAAATTAAAAAAGGATACGACGCATAGCGTTGATAATATGGACCTTCGGTATAATAACCATCTGGTGAAAATGGCTCTTCTAAATTGGCGTAAAATCCTGCCTTACCATCTTTATTTATAAACCCGCCATCGTTATCCTTCATATTAGGATCCATTTTTAAATTTTTAATACCATAAAGTGCACGGTTAAGCAAGCTATCATCTTCCATAACCAAAGCAATCATACCTACAGCAACGCTTCCCCAAGTACTATGATTATGAACACGATTAAAAAATTGCGGATTTCCTGTTGATATAAAATTTGCAAAAGGTTTAAATAAATTGTCTTCCAAATCTGCTCGTTCGGTTTCAGATAGAAAATCATAAATACAATCGTAGGCTTGACTGGTATAAACCAACCAATTACTATCATTTAAACATTGCCAAAATAATTTTCCGCGAGCATAACTTCTTGGTTGCGGATGCACAGGTAATGTTGGATACAAATCTTTATAAGCAAACAACATATCCTTAACATAATTTGCATAAGTTTCATCATTTAAAATTTGATATAAAACTCCTGCCTTCTGCATAAAAACAAAGTTCTTTTTATGTCGCTCATGGGTATAGCCCCCTGAATAATCTTTAGGTATAGGCACATTAATACCATTTGTAATCTCGGTATCAACAACTTCCTTTGTTTCTTCAAGTGTTTTATCGAAAATTGGAATTAACCCCAAATTTGCACGAATATCTTTTACTCCTTGCGCTGTTAAAATTAAACTTGGGTGCGAAGCATCAGTTAACGCATTACTGTTATTGGTTTTTGAGTCTTCATTGTTTTTACACGCTAAGACAACAAATAGAAGCATCGCTAAAAAAGATACGCTTTTACAAATTTTAGATAAATTCATTTTATTTTTTGATAAATTTTAATACTCACTTAAAATATAAAAAGAAAGATTTAATACTAAACCTTTCTTTTTAAAGACTAATTCAACTATTCAATTATTCAATAATAATTTTTTTATTTAAGGAACCGTTGTCGGCTTCAATTTTCAATAAGTACAATCCCTTAGTTAAATTGCTAATATTTATCTTTTCCGTTAAAGCATCTCCAGCATAAACCTGTTTACCTATTACATTAAACAAGCTTACAGACTCAACATTAACATTACTTACAGCAGAAATATTTATATAATCTTTAGCTGGGTTAGGGTAGATTTTAAAACTTGAACCTAAAACTTCTTGAGTAGATAAAACAGTTGTATTAACAAGAGCTAAGTTATCTAATCTAATTTCAGAATCCCCATTCATCCATCCTTTATCTTTACTTGAATCACCGTGAGAAGTAGCATCATAAGCTCCAACAGCTCGTATAAAAATAGCGATACTAGTTTCGCTCCCTGTATTAAAAGTTATTTGAGATATTGCATTTGTATCTGTATTTCCTGGAGGTGCAACTTGTGAATAAGCTAACTGATTAGAGGCCATTTCAACGGCTGCAACAGTTTCGTAACCAAAATCTTGCTGTGCAGCAGTAGCCGGCGGCTCATAAGCTGGTGTGTAACCACTAATATAACCACTTCCCTTTAAAACAATTACTTCAATGTAATTGGTCGTTGTACTTGAAAGTTTAAAAGTGTAATCAAGATCTAATGTATAATTGCTATTTGCAACCACTTCAACTTCTTGATAAATTCCATCTGATTCAAAATCATCTAACTTAACAACATCGTTACCGCTTAAGGTAGAAGACTCTGCTTGATCAGCAATATCTTTATTAATCCAACCAGCACATGCACAGTCTGACCCAGAAGATTTTGCAATATTATCGAATGTAGCATTGTGAACCGTAGGCTGCATTTGAGCAAAACCTAGAAAAGTTGTTGTTAAAAACGAAAAGAGTAAAGTTTTTTTCATAATAGTTTAATTTAGTTTAGTTGTTTACTAACAAAGCAAGTTAGCGTTGTGGTGATTTTAGTGGCGAACCAAACTGGATTACCAATTTGGTTTACCAAAAATACATTTATTTTTTGTTTAAACAAAAATTTTAACATTAAACATTGCTCGATCATCTATTTGTATTGAGAAACCACTACACGTTTAGACTCAAGCAACTTATTTTTATTAAAAAAACTTAAAATATAAATTCCTGCAGAAACCTTGGAAACATCAAAACTTGAAACCAATTCTGTTAATTCTTGCTTTAAAATTAATTCTCCATTTAAACTATAAATCTTAACCTCGGTAGCTTCAAAATTTGGATTATTAACAACCAAGTGAGATGCTATAGGGTTAGGATAAATACTTATATTAGTTTTACTAAACACCGGATTAGACAAAGCATTAGATTCACCAAAAAATTCAATTTCTCCAATAGCACTCCAAACACTTGTTCTGACATTTCCTTCAGCGTTGAACCTTCCATAACCTATTAATTTTACATAACGTGCGTTTGCATCAATTTCATATTGATTAAAATCGGTTGTTCCGGTGGCGGTCAAAATTAAATCGCCCGAGCTTGGTAAAACACGTGAAAAATCGGTTGGATTTACTCCTGAAGTTGACACCCAAATTTGATACCCAAAAGATTCGGTTTTGTTTGTAGTTGTAAACTGAATTAAATCGAGCTCGTATTCAGAACCCAAATCATAAATAATATACTCACCATCACCTTTATAGTCGCCAGCAACCACTGCTCCGTCGTCTGCAGCCCAAACCGTACTATTATCTTTATCTAAAGTATTTGTTGCGTAATTAAACTTAGTTGTTTCATTAACTTCTTCCTTAGAAAAAGATTCAACCGAAACCGGATCGTTAAATTGCCCAGTATTTATTAAGGTATACAAACTAGTTAAATCTGCCGCAATTTGGTTTACTGTAATTGTTCGAGAAAGTGTTCCTCCTACAACCTCAATAGATGCCGAACGATCTTCGGTGGTCGTATTCTCATCAACCGTTATAGTAAAACTTCCATTATTACTTCCAGAAGTTGAAGAAATAGACACCCAATCGGCTGTTTCACTTACCGTCCAGTCTAAATTAGATGTTATAGTTACTGTCGCCATTCCACCTTCCACTTCAAATGCCGAAATAGTAGACACATAAAGCGTTTCGGTTTCTTCTCCATCCTCATAAGCAAATGGCCCAACATCGTCGGTTGTTAAAGGCGCATACCTAACACTTTCAGCGCTAAAATTATCGGCTCCTGGATTACTTGCGGTCGCTCTAGATTGCCCTTCGATATCTTCGGTAATAGATTCTGAAATTCCGCTAGCATAAAGCGGCGTATATACAGTGGTTCTGTACACACCTTCTGTCTCATCAAAATCCAAATACGGATTTTCATTTATAACCTCGGTCGTATCAAAGCTCGTGCTTGTAGCGCCAACTAGCAATTGCGCGCTACCTGTTGGATACATTAAATTATTTATCCATGTTATTTTATCGCCTTGGTCGTTATTAGTATCAACAATTTCCACCATTGCATTTTCAGAACCTGTAATTAGGTTATTAGCAATAGTAATATTTTCTAAATCTTTATTATAAGCATCATTATTGTCGTACCCAATTTCAATACCATGACTATTATTAACCAAAGTATTATAGGCAATCACCACGTCTTCAGCCCTAAAATGCTTACTCCAACTGGTGCTTTGCCCATCAATGGCATCTCCTAACGTTAAAGTAATTGGCGCATCCCAACGGGTACCTGTTAAGCCTTCCATATAATTATTAATTATTACATGATCGGTACCATAAATACGAATTCCACCAGTATATAAACTAGATCCTGTACTTGAACTTCCAATAGTTTTTCCGCCTCCAAAAAAGTAATTACCTTCTACTCTATTTCTATTTCCATGTCTTAAGGACAACGTTCCATAACTTTTTAAGAAGGTATTATGCCTAATTAGGTTGTCGCACGATTTTACCGAAATAATTTCGGGGTCGCCATCACAATCTTCAAATAAATTAAATTCTACTGTAGTATAACCACTAGATTGCGACATTTCGCTCCAACCAATTCTAATAGATTCCTGCTCGTTAGTCGCCCTCGGCCCGTTGCTATAAAAATAATTATGATCGATTCTGTCGTATTGCGATTGGTAAGGCGTGTCACTCGCATCGTCTGTAGACCCGTCTATTGTTAAATAATTCCCCAAATTGGATTTATTTTTAAAGATATTATGATCTATACGATTGTTATGACTTGGGTATTGAAACGGATAAACGGTGTCGTCCCAAACACCACCAATATAAAGCCACTTGGCAGAACTGGTTGTACTTTGCTCAAAAACATTTCTGCTAATGCGAATATTATTACAGCCTTCTAGTTTAATAATGGTTCCTGCATCAACCACATTAAACACAAAACCCTCAATAGTTATGTGTGATGATTTTTTTAACACAAATGATGACTCTCCTGTTAATGTAACACCACCAACAGTTTCAGCTTTAATAACAATAGGTTCACTCTCGGATGCCATATTCTCGAAAGTTGCCTCAAAATCTGTATAAGATCCGTTTGAAACTATAAAAGTCCCGCCATTTGTCGCAGCATTAACAGCACTTTTTAAGTCATCGGCATCGGTAAAATTTTGAGAAGTTATGCTCGTAGCAAACAACATTGCGAGCAAAAGCACTAGATTTTGAAATAGTGATTTCGTAGAGAAACCACCAATTAGTCTTCTGATTGTCATTTTAGTTTAAGTTTAGTTTAATTGGTTACCCAATTTGGTTTACCAAAAATAGCTTAAATTTTAATCTCAACAGGTAGATTATGGATATTTTTCACAAAAAAATCGTTTAAGCGCATACTATGCTTAAAAATAACTTCAAAACCATTTTTTCTATTTTAAACCAAGCTAAATTCCTTTGCCATAATTTGTTTACCAATTTGTTAACAAGTTCCGTTTTTATTACTAATAAATAATCGTATTTTTACCCCTAACAAAACCAAACTAATTAATGGGTAAAATTATAGCAATTGCTAACCAAAAAGGTGGTGTTGGAAAAACAACTACCTCAATTAATTTAGCAGCTTCGTTAGGTGTTTTAGAAAAAAAGGTGTTGCTTATAGACGCCGATCCTCAGGCTAATGCCACTTCAGGAATTGGCGTTGATGTAGAATCAGTCGAAATTGGAACTTACCAAATTTTAGAACATTCACACGGGCCTAAAGAAGCCATTGTAAATACTAGCACACCTAATTTAGATATTATACCTGCACATATTGACTTGGTAGCAATTGAAATTGAATTAGTAGATAAAGATAATCGTGAGTACATGTTAAAAAAAGCTTTAAATGACATTAAAAGCGACTACGATTATATTTTAATAGATTGTGCGCCATCGCTTGGTTTATTAACGCTAAACGCACTAACTGCAGCAGATTCCGTAATTATACCTATTCAGTGCGAATATTTTGCACTTGAGGGTCTGGGTAAATTATTAAATACCATAAAAAGTGTACAAAAAATACATAATCAAGATTTAGATATTGAAGGCTTATTACTTACCATGTACGATGCACGTTTAAGACTATCTAATCAAGTGGTAGAAGAAGTACAAAAGCACTTTAATGATATGGTATTTCAAACTATTATTCAGCGTAATGTACGTTTAAGTGAAGCCCCAAGTTATGGTGAAAGTATTATTAATTTTGATGCCTCAAGTAAAGGTGCAAATAATTACTTAAGTTTGGCCAAAGAAATTATTACTAAAAACTCCTAAAATTATGGCGAAGGCAAACAAGAAACAAGCTTTAGGAAGAGGCTTATCGGCCTTATTAAAAGATCCGGATAACGATATCCAGTCAGCACAAGATAAAAATGCTGATAAAGTTATTGGCAATATAGTTGAATTAGATTTAGAGCATATTGAAGTTAATCCGTTTCAACCACGAACAAATTTTAGTGAAGAATCATTACGCGAATTAGCATCTTCAATAAGAGAGTTAGGCATCATTCAACCTATTACGGTTAGAAAGATGGCACATAACAAATACCAATTGGTTTCTGGTGAACGTCGTTTTAGAGCTTCAAAATTAATTAATCTTGAAACTATTCCTGCCTATGTAAGAATAGCCAACGACCAAGAATCGCTAGAAATGGCCTTGGTTGAAAACATTCAACGTCAAGATTTAGATCCTATTGAAATTGCATTATCATACCAACGTTTAATCGACGAGATAAATTTAACCCAAGAACAAATGAGTGAGCGCGTAGGCAAAAAACGCTCAACCATTACTAATTATTTGCGTTTATTAAAATTAGATCCTATTATTCAAACAGGTATGCGTGATGGCTTTATATCTATGGGTCATGGTCGCGCTTTAATTGCCATAGACGACACCAGTATACAGCTTGATATTTACGAAAGTATTCTTACCAAAAAGTTATCGGTTAGAGATACCGAAAATATGGTTCGTAATATAAACTCCCCAAGCAATAATGCTTCTGCAAGTAAAGCAGATAATGACATACCGACGTTTATAAAAACCGGAATTAATTCGTTTTCGGAATACTTTGGGCATAAAATTGACGTTAAAGTCTCTAAAAACGGTAAAGGAAAAATTACTATTCCCTTTCATTCCGAAGAAGATTTTAACCGTATTAAAAAATTAGTTGAAGGTGCTAAATAAAACCGTAATAGCAAGTCTTTTATTTTTATTCTGTAGTTTTTCATTACTAGCTCAAAACGAAAACAAAACCAAAGAATCAAAAAAACAACAACTTCCAGAAGAAGTCGTTATCGATTCTATTTTTGAAATTCGAGAACCTATTGATGCCTTACGACCAGCAAAAGCCGCCTTTTTCTCGGCCATTTTACCAGGTTTAGGCCAAGTGTACAACAAAAAATACTGGAAAGTTCCATTAGTTTATGCGGCACTTGGTACAGGGCTATATTTTTATATTGATAATAACAAACAGTACAATCGTTACCGTGATGCTTATAAAAGTAGACTTGCAGGTTTTACAAATGATGAATTTTATTACGATACCAATGGAACACTATTAGACGAGCCTAGAATATCTACAGACAATCTTGAAACTGCGCAAGATTTTTACAAACAACAAAAAGAAATTTCATTATTAGTAACTATTGGTTTATATGCTTTAAACATAATTGATGCTAATGTTGATGCGCATTTAATGCAATACAACGTAGATGAAAACTTATCTTTGGCCCCACATTACGAGTTTAATGAAATTAACGCTACAAATAATTTAGGCCTTACATTAAATTTTAAGTTTTAGCCTTTATAAAACAGAATTACCATTATAAACATATGAAAATAGCTTTACTAGGATACGGAAAAATGGGCAAAACCATTGAACAAATTGCCATTAACCGCGGACATGAAATTGTTTTAAAAATAGACAAAGACAACACCGATTACGATATTACACTGGCCGATGTTGCTATAGACTTTAGTATTCCAAACGTGGCTTTTAATAATATTTCTAACTGCTTAAATAATGGTGTTCCTGTAATTTCAGGCACTACTGGTTGGCTAGATAATTTCGACAATGCTGTTGCCTTATGTAACGAAAAAAAAGGCGCATTTATTTATGCATCAAATTTTAGTTTAGGAGTTAATATTTTCTTTGAAATGAATAAGTACTTAGCAAAAATGATGAGTAACTTAAAACAATACAACGTTTCAATGGAAGAAATTCATCACACCCAAAAACTTGATGCACCAAGCGGTACTGCTATTTCTTTAGCCAACGATATAATTTCAAACAATAATAATTTTAGCGATTGGAAATTAGATGAAAACGGAGAAAACATAATTCCAATTACAGCAAAACGTATTGAAGATGTTCCAGGTACACATACCATTACTTACGCTAGCGAAGTAGACACCATAACCATAGACCACGTTGCCCATAACCGCCAAGGCTTTGCACTAGGAGCAGTAATCGCTGCCGAATGGATTATTGGCAAAACAGGTGTATTTACTATGAACGACGTGTTAAATATTGGTTAAAACTACTTAAGTTTGTAACTAATAAATTCAGTATAGCACTAACAAAACAATAAAAATTTAAAATTATGACTTGGTCTCAGTGGTTTATTTTCTTTTTAATTATTCAAGTAATTCATGGTTTAGGCACCTGGAAACTTTATATTAAAGCAGGTAAACAAGCTTGGGAAGCATTTGTTCCGGTTTATAATGCCGTAATTTTAATGAAAATAATTAACCGCCCTTGGTGGTGGACAATTTTATTATTCCTACCCATTGTAAACCTAATCATGTTTATTGTAGTTTGGGTAGAAACTGCCAGAAGTTTTGGTAAAAACACTCATTTAGACACTGCCCTTGCTGTTTTAACCTTAGGTTTTTACAACTACTATTTAAATTATGTTGCAGATGTAAGTTATATTGAGAACAGGAGTTTACAACCAAAATCTGGTTCTGGTGAATGGACAAGTTCTATTTTATTCGCTATCGTGGCTGCAACTATTGTACACACTTATTTTATACAGCCATTTACTATTCCGTCGTCGTCCCTAGAAAAATCGTTGCTAGTTGGCGACTTTTTATTTGTTAGTAAATTTCACTACGGTGCGCGTGTACCAAACACAACTGTAGCTGCTCCAATGGTACACGACACTATTCCTATATTACAAAAGAAATCGTATTTATTCGACGACCATAAGGATAGTAAGTCATGGAAAAACTTGTTACAACTACCATATTTACGCATTCCTGGATTTGAAAAAATAGAGCGTAACGATATTGTAGTATTTAACCAACCAGCCGATACGCTTTTAGATATGAATAATTTTCATCCAGATCGTAATTACTACAAGCCAATCGATAAAAAAACCAACTTAGTTAAACGTTGTGTTGGTGTTGCTGGTGATACTTTAGAAGTTCGCGATGGTTTTGTTTATATTAACGGAAAGAAAAACGAACTACCGGATAGAGCTCACTTACAATTTAGCTATTTTGTACAGCCTAAAACGAGTCAGTTTAACCCAAAATACTTAAAAGATCGCTACGATATTACTGATGGTTTTGGAATTATAAATAACCAAAACACCTATTATTTTTCAGCTATTTCAGATGAAGCATTAGCCAAATTTAAAAACAACCCAAATGTAGTTAGCATTACGCCCAACATAAAAGAAAAAGGCGAGCGCGATCCTAGTATTTTTCCGCATGACCCAAATTACAACTGGAATATAGATCAGTTTGGACCACTTTATATTCCTGAAGAAGGAAAAAGTATAGCAATTACAGTAGATAATTTACCACTTTATAAACGTGCCATTACAGAATACGAAGGCAATACCTTAAGCGTAAACGGCAACCAAATTTTAATAAATGGTGAAGTGGCCAACAGCTACACCTTTAAACAAAATTATTATTGGATGATGGGCGATAACCGCCACAACTCTATCGATGCTCGTGCGTGGGGATTTGTACCGTTTAGCCATGTGGTTGGTAAACCGGTGTTTATTTGGATGAGTTGGGATGGCTCTAGCCCACGTTGGAAACGCTTTTTTACAACCGTTTCTGGTACTGGAAAAGCAACCTCTTTCTTAATTCCATTTTTAGTTTTAATAGCTGCTTATTTTGGGTTTAGCCAATGGCGTAAGCGTAAGAAGGCAGAATAACAAAAACTATCGAAACACTTCATACACTTTAAGCGATTTAAAACATTAAGACAACTTCTATTAAGATTCCCACTATAGTGGGAATTTAGATTATGAACATTATTATCCACCCAACATATTTTCCAAACATTAAACACTTTGTTGCTATGGCAAATGCAGACGAAGTATGTTTTGAAATGGATGATAATTTTATAAAACAAACCTACCGTAATCGTACAAATATTTACGGCGCAAACGGAAAACTTACTTTAAATATTCCAGTTAGTTACTCGCAAAAAAACAGACAAAAATACCGCGACGTTAAAATTTTTAATGAAGAAAAATGGCAACTTAATCATTGGAAATCTTTAGAATCGGCTTACAAAACTTCACCTTTTTTTGAATTTTATGAAGATGAATTACAACCATTATTTACAACAAAACAAGACTATATTCTAGATTTTAATTTGAAGTGTTTTGAGGTAATTTGTGATTGTTTACAATTGGATTTAAATTTTACTAAATCTGAAACTTATCAAAAAGAAATAAACGATAAAACAGATTTTAGACCACTAGTTAATGCAAAAAAGGAAAGCACGCCTAACTTTGATAGCTACACCCAAGTTTTTAGCAGTAAACACGGTTTTATACCCAATTTAAGTATTCTGGATTTACTATTTAACGAAGGCCCAAATGCCTTAAATTATTTAGAGTCTCAGCAACTAAATGCAATATAATGCTACAACCCATTGTACATTACGGCACACACTTTTTATTACCACTTGTAATTGCTTTATTGTTTTATAAAGCCAACTGGAAAATTGCCTACCTAACCATGGTTGCTGGAATATTAATAGATTTAGACCATTTATTAGCCACACCAATTTTCGACTCGGGTCGTTGTAGTATTGGCTATCATCCGTTACATTCTGGGTTTACTATTTTGTTTTATATATTTCTTCTAGTACCTAAAAAATCGCGATTAGTGGCCTTAGGCCTCGTAATTCACATTATTGCCGATATTTTAGATTGCCTTTTTATGTAAGCTATATTCCGCCGTAAATTAAATCTTCTTGTAAATCGGTTATTTCAACAAGCGTTTCGTCTACAACTAAGCGCGTACTATAAGCTTTACAAGCCTTCCATTCTTCTTTGTAATATTTTTTAACCTCTTTTAAATCCTTCTTGCTAATAAGTGGTGATTTTGAAAACATGGTATCTGGCAATAATCGCGCACCATGCAGAATTCCATATCGTAATGTTCCTAAATACAGCCTAAATAATAAGTTTAAAAAGCTGTTTTTAAATCCGCGACGTTTGGTCATGTTAATATACTTACCCATAAATTGCATCGCTTTTAATTGTTTTTCGGAATAGGATTTGTGTTTTCTAGATAAATCTAAATTACTTAAATCTACAGTAGCTTCTAAAGCATTTGCAATGCCTCCTATAAATGCTTTAGAATCATTTTTTAAATCGTTGTAAACTAAAACAAGCGGTTTTTTATTAAAGTTTTTTTCTAATATTTTTATTTGTCTATCGTAGTCCATATGTTCTTTTTTAAAGAACCCTGAATCATTTTGTACATCAAAAAAATCTTTAAAACTTCCTGTAAAACCATTTTTTACATACCTGCGATACTCTGATGCTATATAGCTATCATGCCTTCTAAATACAATAATTGCTAAGGTATTTGGGTATGCTTTTGCAAAACGCTCTACTTCTTTTTTAAAAACACGTCGATCTAACTCTCGAGACACTAAATATCGGTTGTGTTCGCCTTTTTTTATAATTTTAATAGCTTTTTTGTAGCGTGTACGTTGAATATATGAAAGGCCTTGTAACTTTGGGAATACGCGATATTGTAAAAAAGTTGTTCCTGTTTTTGCGGTACCTACATGAAAAAAAACTTCAGGTTGTTGTGTATTGTGTTGCGTTTGCATTGTTAAAAACTAAATGGTTATTAATAAACAAACATAGCTTGTAAAGATTATTATAAAGTTATCGGGAAATAGCTATAAAGCTAATTTTTAAGCAAACATGTTAAGTAGAAGTTATGCTATTTTTTTAAACTTAAAGTTGTTGTAATTGGATAATGATCGGAATAGTAGTTATCGTATGTTTTAAAACCATTTACATTAAAAGCTTGATCTGCAAAAATAAAGTCTATACGAATAGGAAAGAATTTAAAATGATATGTACGACCAAAACCAGAACCCGCCTGAATAAATGTATCGTTTAAATCTCCTTTTATAGTTTTATATACATATGAAAAAGCGGTGTTATTAAAATCGCCACAAATAATCATTTTATAATCACATTGCTTTTTGTGCATTAAAAACAATTCCGTTTGAAACTGTTGCATTTTAAATGTATTGCTAATACGATTAAACAAACGCTCGGAGTTCTCCTTTTTTAAACTTTCAACCTGTGTGTTAATTCGCATAGACTCCAAATGAATATTATACACACGAATAGTATCATTTCCTTTAACAACATCGGCATAAATGGCATTATTTGATGTATTTGGAAACTCAATAGAACCCGAGTTTATTATGGGAAACTGAGAGTAAATGGCTTGTCCCGATTTTATTTTTTTACCTGAAAGCTTTTCATACTTATATTTAAAAAAGGATAAATTAACATCCTCCCGAGAATGATATTCTTGAAGGCTTAAAATATCTGGCGATTCTGTCTTAATTAAATCTATAATTTTAGCATCAACATCGGTTCCTGGTAACCATTCGTATAAATTAAACAAACGAACATTATAATTCATCACTTTAAAATTACCGCTATCTTCAATATTTTTAGCAGATGAAAACTTGTAAAGCGAACCAAAGCCAAAATAACCTATGAGCAATACGGTTAAAGACAGCATAAACTTTCGTTTAAACTTAATTAACCAATAAATAAAAAATACAACATTAAGTATTATTAAAAACGAAACCCCTAAATTAAGTACTGCAAGTATGCTAAAGGTTTTAGGTGGCAAAAACGGTAAAATATAAGACAGCAAAAGTAATACAGCAACTACCGTATTTAAAAAATAAACTATTTTATTCGTGAAGCTTAGTTTACTCATAGCTTTCTACTATATATGCCTTAGTTTTTAAACTTTAGCTTCTAGCTTTAACAGTTATTTCCCTGCTCTAAACAGAAATTCTTTCTCTTCTGATGTTAAACTATCGTATCCACTTTTACTTATTTTATCTAGAATTACATCAATCTTTTTTTGATTATTAAACTTATTAAAATCAGCTTTAGTATAACCCCCAACTTTATTTTTATTCTTATGTACTGTTTTTAATGGTCCTTTTTTTGAGGGCTTAAATAAATTAAAAATTTTATCCATAAAGCGCTCAAAGTCTTTACCTATATCCGTTCCATTTTGTAATTGCTTAGCATAAATATATCCAAGAATAGCACCACCTATATGTGCCAAATTACCACCAGCATTAGCTCCAAACAACCCAAAAAAATCTAACAGAATGATACCCAAACCAATATACCACAATTTAATATTGAAAGTAAAAAATCGTACATCTTGATTAGGCATATAAGCACATAAAAATATAAGCAATGCTCTTACACCCGCCGATGCACCAAGCAATCTGGAATAACCACCAAATAAATTTGGCAACAAGGTATATCCTAAAATAAATAAAAATCCTCCTAGAATAACACCTAAAAAATAGATATTTAAAGCCGTTTTAGAACTAAATAAATTTAAAAACATACGCCCTAAAAAATACAACCAAAGCATATTAAATAAAACATGCATAAAATCGAAATGTACAAACGCATAACTTATTATTGTCCATGGTTTAATAATAAATTCGCTAAAACTACTAGGTAATTCTAACCAAACCATTTGATTTTTAAATAAAAGGGTCAAAACAAATACTACCAAATTAATGGCAATAATTTTTTCTAACACATTTAGGTTTGTAAATTTATATTTTAAATCTTGAACAAAAGCGCTCATTAATACCCACGATTTTGGTTAAACTGATTTTTTTTCCAGTACCACATAATGATAAACCCGGTAATAGCACCACCAACGTGAGCCATATAAGCTGTGTTACTTGGACTAAAAAAGGATTGTCCTGTTATACCTGAAACTAAATCTAATATAATAATTCCTGGGATAAAATACTTGGCTTTTATAGGAATTGGAAGAAAAATCATCATAAGTTCTGCATTAGGGTTCATCATTCCAAAAGCAGCTAAAATTCCCATAATACATCCTGAAGCACCAACCATTGAAGCATAATAAATCTCGTTAAACTCTTGTCCTATTGCACGAAATACTTTGCCTTCTTTAAATACTTCTAAAATTTGATCTTGTGTAAAACCTAAAGCCATAGCTTCTTGCTCCATAGGAATATATTTAAAATAATAATACCCTAACTGTAATGCCACAGCACCTAAACCAGCTGATATATAAACAAATAAAAAACGTTTTGATCCTAAAACATTCTCTACAGGCGAACCAAACATCCAAAGCGCAAACATATTAAACAACAAATGTGTAAAGCCACCATGCATAAACATATGTGTTATAATTTGCCAAGGTTTAAAAGCTTCGTTTTTTGGAAAATATAAGGCAAACCATTCATAAAATAATTGACCTCCACCTATTGTTAATGTACCTATAAACACTAATACATTAATAATTATTAAGTGTTTTACGGTATCTGAAATTCTCATCATAATTTAAATTCTCTTTTTATAAACCTATATGCTGTAGGTTACATCATATAAATTTTTTATCTAACTCATCAACACTCATCGTAATAAATGTTGTTTTATTAGTTGGCGAAACGTTTGGCTCTTTACAAGCAAAAAGCTTATTTACCAAGTGTTCTTGTTCATCTTTTTTTAAAGCCTGCCCTGTTTTAATTGCTAAACTTTTAGCCATAGATTTTGCTAGTAAATCGGCCGCACTAAAATTACTATCGGGCACCTCGTTTTCTACATCGCTTATTAACTGTTCTAAAATAATAGACACTTCACTTTCGGGAACACCTACCGGAACTCCAGTAATTTCAACCGTTTCTTTAGTTATTTCTGAAAATAAAAATCCTGTAAATTCTAAATCTTCTTTTAATTGACTGATAATTTCTACATCTTGTTTTGAAAAATGTAGCTGTAGCGGAAATAATAACTGCTGACTTGTAGCTTCTTTTATAGTAAGATTCTTTAAAAAATCTTCATATAAAACCCTTTGATGTGCACGGTATTGATCGATAACCAACATACCAGATTTTATTGTGCTTACAATGTATTTATTGTGAATTTGATAGGTTGTATTAGCTTGTTCTACCTCATTATTATCAAACATTGAAGCCGTTTGCTCTTCACTTTCAAATTGAACTTCACTAAAATCTACAGATGTCTCATTGTTATTATTTATTTCTTTTGAAGCCACACCAATATACAAACTATCCCAATTATTTGGAGTTGGTTTAAACGATGTAGTTTGTCTACCAGAGAAAGACGGTTTAGATTCTGTTTTAATAGGTTCGTTTTTAAACGGATTAAAACTTCTATCAACCTCAATTTGCGGTGCTTTAATATTAATTTTTTGCTGGGTATACGAGGTATCTAAATTAGGATCTCTATCAAAGTCTAAAACTGGCGCTATATTAAATTGCCCTAAACTATGTTTTACAGCCGAACGTAAAATAGCGTAAAGCGTATGCTCGTCGTCAAACTTAATTTCAGTTTTAGTGGGGTGAATATTAATATCTATGGTTTGCGGATCTACATCTAAATTTAAAAAATAGCTCGCGTGTGTTCCGTTTTTTAATAAACCTTCAAACGCGGAGGCAATTGCATGATTTAAATAAGCACTTTTTATAAATCTATTATTCACAAAAAAATACTGCTCACCTCGTGTTTTTTTGGCAAACTCGGGCTTACCAACAAAACCAGAAATTTTAAGTACTTCGGTATCTTCGTTAACTGGCACCAACTTTTCATTGGTTTTACTTCCAAAAATATTTACAATACGTTGCCTAAAATTACTAACCGGCAAATTAAAGGTTTCGCTTCCGTTATTGTAAAAAAGAAAATTTATAGAAGGATGAGCTAAAGCTACACGATGAAACTCATCCATAATATGGCGTAATTCTACCGCATCAGATTTTAAAAAATTACGTCGTGCTGGTATATTAAAAAACAAGTTTTTTACCGCAACCGATGTGCCTTTTGGGGTTACCACAATTTCTTGTGTAATCACCTTGCTACCCTCTATTTGTATGGTGTTACCAACATCGTCTGTTTCTTGTTTTGTTTTAAGCTCTACATGGGCAATGGCTGCAATACTCGCCAGAGCTTCACCACGAAATCCTTTAGTGTTAAGCTGAAATAAATCGTCTGCAGATTTAATTTTTGAAGTAGCATGACGCTCAAAACTTAAACGTGCATCTGTAGTACTCATGCCCTTGCCATCATCTATTACCTGTACTAAGGTTTTACCTGCATCTTTAATAATTAATTTTATAGTATTAGCTCCCGCATCAATAGCATTTTCAAGAAGTTCTTTTACTACCGAAGCTGGGCGCTGTACAACTTCTCCTGCGGCTATTTGGTTTGCTACATGATCGGGTAAAAGTTGTATAATGTCTGCCATAAATAATTATGAAAAAAATATAGATAAATCGAAATCGATTATAAATAAAAATATTAAAACTAAAACTCCAACTATAATTAAAATTCTCCTATTAGCTTCTTTATCTGGATTTTTATAATCGTCTAAAGCTTCGTTAAATCGGGTTTTTATGCTTTTATTAGTTTCAACGGTTTTTCTAAAATTGTCGAATTTATGTTTAATTTCAAACGGATTACCTTCACCTTTATCGTCAAAATAACGTGGTTGATAATTAAATTTTTTGTTTTTACGTGTTTTTAAAAGTCCCATACTGTTTAGCTTTAAGTTACATGTATTTTTTTTCGAGTAAATACATACAAATCAATAATAATACCAAAGCCAAAATTAAAGTACGCATTGGCATAATGCCTTTTACTTTTTTTCTGTTACCAACACTATTTCGCCATTTTGAAGCAAAGTCTTTTTTATCTGTTTCACTTTCGTGAGATTGTTCTTTATTTTCCTTTGAAAATCGAGGTTGATAATTAAAAGTTCTGGGCTTACGTTGTTTAAACAAAATTGTGGTATTTAAACCCCAAAAATACTTAAAAATAGGCAGAAACTAAGTGGAGAAATGCCAAAAATTGTTAACATTAATGCTTAATGACGGGAGACTGTTGATGACTTAAAAAAGTTTACTATTAATTATTTGACCTTAAATTAGCCATTTTTATTGCAGCTATAGCGGCCTCTGTACCTTTATTTCCATGTTTACCTCCAGCACGATCTATGGCTTGCTGCATGGTATTATCGGTAAGTACACAAAATACTACTGGTGTATCTGTAATTATATTTAAATCTTTTATACCTTGAGTAACACCTTCGCAAACAAAATCAAAGTGTTTGGTTTCGCCTTGTATTACACTTCCAATAGCAATTACAGCATCAACATTTTGCTCTATCATTTTTTTGCAGCCATAAATTAGCTCGAAGCTTCCTGGTACATCCCAACGAATTATAGAATTGTGAGGTACACCGTTATCAATTAAGGCATCAAAAGCACCTTGGTATAAACCTTCTGTGATGTTTTCGTTCCACTCTGAAACAACAATCCCAAACCGAAAGTTATTCGCGTTTGGGATTGTGTTTTTATCGTATTGTGATAAGTTTTTATTTTCTGTAGCCATATATTATTTATTAGCCAACACTTGCGCTTTACCAATTAAAACTTCAACCTGCGAAGCTTCAGTTGAATTAGAGTAATCTTCTTTTATAGTCTCGAAGTAACCTAATGCTTTACTTGCTTTTCCTAATTCTAAAGCTATTACACCTGCTTTATACAAATACATTGGTGTAGTGTATTCGTTATCTCGCATATTTGCTGCTTCTTCGTAGTAACTTAAAGCATCTTCTGGTTGATTTAATTGAGCAAAGGCATCACCTATATTTCCTTTTGCTAATGGGGCTAAAACCTCATCTTCACTGCTAAAATCACTTAAATACTCAATAGCATTTTTGTAATCTTTCAAATTTAAGTATGCCGTACCAGCATAATAATTTGCTAAATTAGCAGACGGTGTTCCGCTGTATTCATCAATAATATCTAACATACCGAATTTACCTTCTCCTCCAGTTAATGCTAAATTAAATAATGAATCTTTCGCTGCACCTGCATTATTTACAGCCTCGTTAAAATACTTTTGCGCCTGGAACATATCGTTCATGGCGTTAGTTTGTTTTGGCTTAGCAATAAACTCTTTGTACCCCATAGAACCAAGAACTATTAAGGCTACAACACCAATTATAATAAATATATATTTTTGATTTTTTTCTACAAAAGCCTCTGTTTTCGAAGCTGTTTCATCTAAAGTATTAAATACTTCAGCCGTAGTAGAATCCTCTTCAATATCAATTTGCTTTTCTACTTTTGTTTGTGGTTTCCCACCTTTCTTTTTATAAGTCGCCATGCTATGCTGTCTAAATTAATGTGGCGCAAAAATAAAATTTTTCTTCATAACTAAAAGCCTATTTATTTGATATTTTTCAATAATTTGCGCTTCTTTAAGCTTGCAAGCCTTTAAATGCATTTATAGTTGCCTTTTTTTATGATTTTAAAATCACTTTCTTTACTTAATTACAAAAATTTTGAGAGTAAATCGTTTGTTTTTAACAACAAAATTAACTGTATCGTTGGTAATAATGGTATTGGAAAAACAAATGTACTCGATGCAATTTATCATTTATCTTTCGGAAAAAGTTATTTTAACCCTGTAGCATCGCAAAACATAAAACACGATGAAGATTTTTTTGTAATAAATGGTAATTATGAAAAAATTGAAACGGAAGAAAAAATAACGATAAGCCTAAAACGTGGCCAAAAAAAAATTATTAAACGTAACGGAAAAGCTTACGAAAAATTTAGTGAACATATTGGTTTTTTACCTTTAGTCATTGTTTCGCCGGCCGATAGAGACTTAATTATTGAAGGTAGCGATACCCGCCGAAAATTTATTGACAGTGTAATTTCGCAAAGCGACAAAACTTATTTAAACCAATTAATTAGTTATAATAAAACTCTTGCACAACGTAATGCATTATTAAAATATTTTGCACTAAACCATACGTTTAATCAAGACACACTAGATGTTTATAACAACCAATTAAACGAATACGGCTCTCAAGTTTTTAAAAAACGTGATGCCTTTTTACAAGAATTTATTCCTATTTTTAAGTCGCGCTACAACGCTATTAGTAATGGTAATGAAGAGGTAGATTTGGTATACAATAGCCATTTATTTGATAATGATTTAAACACACTTTTAAAACAAGCCATTAATAAAGATAAAGCACTACAATACACTAGTGTTGGCATACATAAAGACGATTTACAATTTAATATTGAAACGCACCCCATTAAAAAATTCGGGAGCCAAGGACAACAAAAATCATTTTTAATAGCCTTAAAATTAGCACAGTTCGATTTTATAAAAGCCCAAAGCGGAGTTAATCCTATTTTATTACTCGATGATATTTTTGATAAATTAGATGAAAACCGAGTTGCACAAATTATTAAATTAGTTAACGATGAAAATTTTGGCCAGTTATTTATTAGCGATACACATGCTAACAGAACCGAAAATGCTGTAAAACAAGTACACCAAAGCTACGAGATATTTAACCTGTAAAAACTATGGCAAAACGAAACCACGACCACTTAAGTATTAGCGATGCGCTAAAGCAGTTTGTTGAAACTAACAAGTTAGATAAAGGCCTAGATAAAGTAAACGTTGCCAATGCCTGGGAAAATTTAATGGGTAACGGCATAAACAACTATACCACTTCGGTTAGTTTAGATCGTGAAACCCTTTATGTTAGTTTAAGTTCCAGTGTACTTCGTGAAGAATTAAGCTATGGAAAACAAAAAATAATTAACATGCTTAACGAGGAGTTAGGCAAAGAAATTATTAAAAAACTGATTTTAAGATAAATTCATTTAAAAATTTATTTAAAATAAACCACTAAAAAATCACTTACTATACTTATTTACATTACCTTTGCATCTTAATTTAATAAAAATACAATGAGTAAAGGTACCGTAAAATTCTTCAATGATTCAAAAGGATTTGGATTTATCGTAGAAGACGACAACAACAAAGAACATTTCGTACACATTTCAGGACTTATCGATGAAATTCGTGAAGGCGATAATGTTGAATTCGATCTACAAGAAGGTAGAAAAGGATTGAACGCCGTAAACGTAAAAGTAATCTAAACATATACTTTAACAATTACAACTCAAAAAGTCTGTTGAAAATTTATTTTCAACAGGCTTTTTTTTTATCTTTCGGGTGTCTAACTTTTTGTTAAATAGATATCTAATAATTATTATTTGGCACTGAGTTTGCAATAACATAAATAATTAATTTAATATCTTAAAAAAAAATGACAGGAACAGTAAAATTCTTTAACGATTCAAAAGGATTTGGATTTATCGTTGAAGATGGTTCAAAAAAAGAACATTTCGTTCACATCTCTGGTTTAATTGATGAAATTAACCAAGGAGATAATGTAGAATTCGAACTACAAGAAGGAAGAAAAGGTTTAAACGCAGTAAACGTAAAAATTATTTAATATATATAAAATAAATAATTGCTAACCTCTTTAAAAATAAAAACCCGCCAAATAGCGGGTTTTTTAATATTGTATGTTACAAAAATGGGCTTAAAAAGTATCTCTTCCTGCAAAATGGAAAGCACCTTCTATAGCAGCATTATCGTCACTATCGCTGCCATGTACCGCGTTTTCGCTAATAGATGTTGCAAATAATTTTCTAATAGTACCTTCGGCTGCATCTTCTGGATTTGTAGCCCCAATTAAAGTTCTAAAATCTTCAACAGCATTATCTTTTTCAAGAATAGCTGCAACAATTGGACCTCTAGTCATGTATTCAACTAAATCTCCATAAAATGGGCGCTCGCTGTGTATTGCATAAAATTCTTCAGCATCTGCTTTCGTTAACTGTGTTAATTTCATTGCTACAATTTTAAATCCTGAAGCCGAAATTTTTTCTAATATTGCACCAATGTGTCCTTTTTCAACAGCATCAGGCTTAAGCATTGTAAATGTTCTATTCGTTGCCATGTAAGTTATTTATTTGCCTGCAAAAGTAATGTATTTAAAATTAAAAACAAGCTATTCAATTTTAAAAAATTGTATCTTCGCCAACTATGAATAAAACAGATTTAACGCACATAAAACACTTATTTTCAACACCAAAGAAAATTATAATTGTTGCTCATAAAAATCCTGATGGCGATGCCATTGGTTCGTCTCTAGGCTTATTTCATTACTTAAAAAAAATAAATCACGAGGTTCAAGTAATAATGCCAAACGATTACCCAGAATTTTTAAAATGGATTCCGGGAAATGATACTATATTAAAATACGAAGAATCCGTTGAAGCCTGCGACAGTTATATTAACAATGCTGACATCATTTTCACCTTAGATTTTAACGCGTTTCATCGCACTGGAAATATGGAAGAAGCGTTAACAAATTCTAGTGCAATAAAAATAATGATAGATCATCACCAGTCCCCAGACACTTATTCTAATTTCACCTATAGTGATGTAAATATGAGTTCAACCTGTGAAATGGTTTATAATTACATTAATATGTTAGGGCATGAAAATTATATCGACACAAATGTAGCCACCTGCCTATATGTTGGTATTATGACAGATACAGGCTCATTCCGTTTTCCTTCAACCACAGGAAAAACACATCAAATAATTGCCAGTCTAATTGAAAAAGGAGCTAATAATTCGCAAATACATAATAACATATACGACACTAATAGTTATGACCGCCTTCAACTTTTGGGCTGCGCACTTAATAATTTAAGAGTTATTCCCGAGAGTCGCACCGCTTACATTACTCTTTCACAGGAAGAACTTAATCGTTATAACTTTAAAAAAGGGTTTACCGAAGGTTTTGTTAACTACGGCTTATCGCTTCAAGGTATTGTTTTAGCAGCCATTTTTATTGAAGACAAACACGAAGGTATTATTAAAATCTCATTGCGCTCTAAAGGTAATTTTTCAGTTAATTTAATGTCTCGTGAACATTTTAACGGTGGCGGACATACCAATGCTGCCGGTGGCAGAAGCACCTTAACGTTAACCGAAACCGTTGAAAATTTTATTAGTATATTACCAAACTATAAACACGCTCTTAAGAATGAATAAATTTTTAACCTTTTTATTATTAGTTTTTATCTTTGGATGTAAATCGCCCGAAGCCAGACGCCCTGTTTCGGTAAAATCGGGTTCGTTTATAAATGAATCTATTGAGCGAAATAAAAAATTAAACGCCAAAGAACATGCGTTAATTGAAAAACTAATGCAAAAACAAGAGCAAGAATACATTGCTTCAGATAATGGGTTTTGGTATTACTATAACAATAAAATTGAAGCAGATACATTGTCAACACCTCAATTTGGCGATATTGTAAACTATAATTACAATGTAAAAACTTTAAACGGCTATGAAATTTATTCCACCGAGGACATAAAAACTCAAAATTATGCCATGGATAAAGAAGAATTGTTTTCTGGTATGCGAGAAGGTTTAAAACTAATGAAAGCTGGCGAAACAGTTACCTTTATATTTCCATCGCAAAAAGCCTATGGTTATTATGGAGACGAGAATAAAATTCAACATAACACACCTTTAATTTGTAAAGTAACCTTAAACTCCATTACCCAAACCCAATAAAAATGAATATTTATAGCAAATCCGCTTTCATTTTAAGCCTATTATTTTTAATTAACCTAACTTCTTGTAAAGCACAATATCCTGAATTAGAAGATGGTATTTACGCCGAATTTATAACAACTAAAGGCGTTATGGTTGCAAAACTAGAAGTTGAAAAAACTCCCATTACCGTAGCTAATTTTGTATCACTTGCGGAAGGTACAAATACTATGGTGGATAGTGCTTATAAAGGCAAAAAATATTATAACAACCTTATTTTCCATAGAGTTATCGATAAGTTTATGATACAAGGTGGCGACCCAACTACAACAGGTATGGGAAATCCTGGGTATAAATTTAAAGATGAATTTCATCCTGATTTAAAACATGACAAACCCGGTATTTTATCTATGGCAAACTCTGGACCAAACAGCAATGGTAGTCAATTTTTCATAACCGAAGTCCCCAAACCTCACCTCGACAATGTACACAGTGTTTTTGGTAAATTGGTTATTGGCATTAATATTCAAGATTCCATATCAAACGTTGACGTTGATGGTAGGAAACGGCCAAAAGAAGATGTTGTTATTACTGAATTAAATATTATTAGAAAAGGTAAAACAGCAAAAAAATTTAAGGCAAACGATATATTTATTAATCATTTTGCAGAAGAAGAACGACTTGCAAAAGAAAAAGCTGAAAAAGAGGCCGCCATAATAACAGCTTCAAAAACAAAATTTGATGCTCAAAAGTCGCAAGCTGCAACGCTTGAATCAGGTTTAAAATATTTCATTTCAGAAAAAGGTACTGGCGAAAAACTAAGAGATGGCGACATCGTATTGTGTCATTATGCCGTATATTTCGAAAACGCCAAACTACTTGAAACCAGTAAACTTGAAATTGCAGAAGCCCTTGATGCTGTAAACGAAAAACGGAAATTGGCCGATAAGTATGAAGCCGTAGAATTAGAATTAAGTGCAGATGCACCTTTAATTGCAGGTTTAAAAGAAGGCTTAAAACAACTAAGTTTAGGTGATAAAGCCACATTTTTTATTCCATATCATTTAGCCTATGGCGAATATGGAAATAGAGGTATTCCTGGAAAATCGAATTTAATTTTCGAGATAGAAACCATCTCACTTATTAATTAAAAATTAACAAAAAACATTGTATTTACGGTTATCTTTACCCAAAAATTACGCATATGCATTTACTAAAACTCGATTGGAACCCCGTTACTGGTATTGATATTATTGGAAATCTTAAAATCCATTTTTATAGCCTAATGTGGGTTGCTGCCTTTGTAATTGGTTGGTACATAATGAAACGTGTTTTTACGAAAGAAAAAATTTCGTTAGACTACCTAGACCCGTTATTCATATATACGGTTTTAGCCACTATGCTTGGAGCGAGATTAGGCCACGTGTTGTTCTATCAATCGGAATTAATACAAGAAGATTTCTTTAGTATTTTTCTTCCTTTTAGTTTTAAAAACGGTATAGAATTTACAGGTTTCCAAGGTTTAGCCAGTCACGGAGCTGCCATTGGTATTATTATTGGCATGTATTTATACCGTAAAAAATACAACTACAAATCTATTTTATGGATTTTAGATCGCATTGTACTTGCTGTTGCTTCTGGTGCTGTTTTTATTAGAATAGGAAACTTTATAAATTCGGAAATTATTGGTAAAAAGTCTGGCGATTTCCCATTAGGCGTTCGTTTTATTCAAGACTATTATAACAAATATGAAGCAACTCAAATTACAGGTATAAAAGATATTCAAAAAGCCTACGATGCCATTGCCAATAATTCGGCGTTATTAGAAGCTATTCCGTACAGACATCCAGCGCAACTGTACGAATCGTTTTGTTATATTTTTGTTTTCTTAATTTTATTGTATTTCTACGCTAAAACTAAAAAAAGCGAGCAAACCGGATTTTTATTTGGCTTATTTTTAATTTTATTATGGTCCATTCGCTTAGTTATTGAGTTTTTTAAAGAACCACAAGGTGAAGAATATATTAACTGGTTTGGCTTAAACACAGGGCAATGGTTAAGTATTCCGTTTATTTTAATTGGTTTATATTTTATGTTTGTTTACAAACCTAAAACAGCAGTAAAGTAATGACTATTAAAAGCTATTTTTCTGTTTTATTTTTAAGTTTGGTACTTGTTTTTACGTCGTGTAAAGAAGAAAAAAAAGTAATTAAACAAACCGAAGTTACTTTTACTAAAGAAGGTGAGTTAACTATTTTTAAAAAAGATAGCACTCTAGTAAATTTTGATATAGAAATTGCCGAAACCGAATACGAAACTCAAACCGGTTTAATGTATAGAAATAGTATGAAACCAACTCGTGGCATGCTTTTTATTTTTAACAATATGCAACCGCGGTCGTTTTACATGAAGAACACAAAAATAGCTTTAGATCTTATTTTTATTGACGATAAAAATAAAATCGTGAGTTTTCAAAAAAACGCAAAACCCTATAATGAAGCTTCGTTATCATCTAAGGTACCTGCAAAATATGTATTTGAAATCAATACAGGTTTAGTTGATGAAAAACAAATTTCTATTGGAGATAGCATTAGTTTCCAAACACTTTAATAAGTTATAAAAACAAAAAAGCCCTAATTGAAAAGTGAAGAAACATCAATTAAAGCTTTTTTAAAACTAACTAACTCAAAACTTGTCAAATTTTATTTTTTTGACATTGCAAATATGTAGTTATTATATTAACTTATTGTTATCCTAATAAAAACTTACTATTATTTAATTATTATAGCCAAAACGCCTTAATTGGTTTTGATTACTTCTCCAATTCTTATTTACTTTAACATATAAATCGAGGTGAATTTGCTTTCCAAAGAAGGCCTCTAAATCTTTCCTTGCTTCTACTCCTACTCGTTTTAAAGCACTACCTTTATGGCCTATAATAATGCCTTTTTGCGTCTCGCGTTCAACCATTATAACGGAGCGTACTCGAATTATTTTTTCTTCTTCTAAAAACTCTTCAGTATCAACCTCAACAGCATAAGGAATTTCTTTTTTGTAATGTAGCAGAATTTTTTCTCGAATAGTTTCATTAATAAAAAAGCGCTCTGGCTTATCTGTTAATTGATCTTTAGGGTAAAACGGCGGAGACTCTGGAAGCATTTCTATAATTCTATTAAATACTTCTTCCACTTGAAAACCTTCTAAAGCAGAAATAGGAATAATTTCGGCATTTGGTACTTGTTTAGCCCAAAGCTGTACTTGTTCTTCCAATTGTTCCTGGTTTGAAATATCAATTTTATTTAAAAGTAATAAAACAGGTATTTTAGAATTGGTTATCTTATTAAAGAAGGCTTCATCTTTTAAAGCTTTTTCTCCAATTTCCACCATGTAAATAAGCACATCGGCATCTTCGAAGGCCGATTTCACAAAACCCATCATAGATTCTTGTAACTCGTAAGCAGGTTTAATAATACCAGGTGTATCGCTTAAAACTACCTGAAAATCTTCTCCATTAACAATACCTAAAATACGATGACGTGTTGTTTGCGCCTTCGATGTAATAATGGATAGTTTCTCTCCTACAAAAGCATTCATTAGTGTAGATTTACCAACGTTAGGATTTCCAATAATATTAACAAAACCAGCTTTATGCTTCATATTTTAAAATTTTATATACCGCAAAGGTACAATTTGGTAATTTAATGTATGCCATAAAAAAAGGTGCTAAATATATTTAGCACCTTTTTAAAAAGTATAAACTTTAATTATTTTAATATTTCTAGTAATTCTACATCGAAAACTAAAGTTGAATTTGGCTCAATCTTACCACCTGGTCTTGGGTTTGCACCGTATGCTAAATCACCTGGTATAAAAAATTTATATTTTGCACCTTCTTTCATTAGTTGCAACCCTTCAGTCCAGCCTTTTATTACTTGAGTTACGCCAAACTCGGCAGGAGTACCTTTATCTACAGAACTATCGAAAACAGTACCATCTAGTAACGTACCATGGTAGTGTACTTTTACTCTATCGGTAGTTGTTGGTGTTGCTCCTGTTCCTTCCTTTAAAACAATGTATTGTAATCCGCTTTCTGTAGTTACCACGCCATCTTTAGTTTTATTTTCGGCTAAAAACTTTTCGCCAGCTTCTTTATTTTCTTTAGCTTTTTCTTGTCTTTTAGCTATTTCTTCTTGTTGTTTTTTCTGAAAATAAGCTCTAATTAATTGCTGTGCTTTATTAGCATCTAATTGCATATTTGTAGAATCGGTAACATTCATAAAACCTTGAATAAAAAGTTCGCTATCGAACTCATCAAAGCTAGTTTTTACATTTTTGGCCACATCCATACCAATGGCATAGCTTACAGAATCTATTTCTGATGTTAATGTTTTATTTGTAACACCTTGTTTGTTACATGATACAAGTAGCACAGCTACAATTGCTAAACTTAAAAATCTCATTAGTTTCATATTTTTTATTGATTGCCAAAAATAGGAAAAATAATATTGAACGCTGTTAATTTTAAAATAAAAAAGGAATGCTTTCGCATTCCTTTTTTCCAAACAATCAATCAACTTACTTAGTTGTTATTAACAACTATGTGCTTTAAATCTGAATTATTAATTTTTCTTTTTTTTCTGTAAACCCAAGCTATTTGCCCTAATTGCATTACTATTTTAATAGAATCTTTCATAGATAATTTTGATCCATCTGCGTGAACCCATCTTTTTAATGGTTGTTCGCATAAAAGGGTTCTAGCTTTCTTTAAACCGAAATGATGGCTCATTCGTTTAAAAATTTCGACATCGAAAATCCATTGAGTTACAAACTTTTCACCAAAACCTATATTTATAACATCCTTACTAAAAATTTTAGCACCACATTGTGTGTCTTTAAAATCCATTTTTAAGATTTTACGGATAATATAATTGATAGTTAAACTAATAATTTTTCTTGCCGATTCTTTAGTAATATTTGCACCCATTCTAGAAATTCTAGAACCACTAACAATTTTAAAACTTGAAGTTTCTATAGTCTTGACTAAATCATCAAAATCTTCTAAATCTGTAGATAAATCGGCATCTAAAAATCCTATATAATCTAAATCTTCTTTAGTAGCCATGTGCAACATGCCTAAACGCACTGCTTCTGCTTTACCTCCATTTTTTTCACAATCGTAAACCGTGATAAAATCCTCTCTTCCTTTTTGTAAATTCTTTAAAACATCTAAAGTATTATCTTTACTTCCATCATTTACAAAACATAAATGATACCCTGAATATTTATCTATATAACTTAAAAATTCGTCACTTAACAAACGTTCCTCTTCATTATAACATGGTATAACCACACCTACACATCTTTGCTGAATTACAACATCGTTACTCAACGTTTTTTGGGTTTGATTTGAAACTCCAATTAAACGTTTTACACGAGCACAAACCTCGTTTAAACTAAGTGGTTTCTTCATGTAATCATCAATTCCTAAGTCGAAACCTTTTGTTATAACATTATCTTGTGTGTTACCTGAAAGCACCATAACCGATGTATTTGGTCTGTCGGAATTTCGTATAAACTCTACAACCTCTAAACCTGAAATCCCAGGCATATTTATATCAACAATCACTAAATCCGGTATAAAACTTTCAAATACCTCGAGACCTTTTTTAGAGTTCGTTTCAATTTTCACCTCATAACCTAGTTCAGTTAATCTTTTTTCTAAAGGCAATAAAACCAATTGCTGATCATCGATTGCTAAAATTTTCATAATTAAGTTGATTTGTTATTGATTTGGACTACAAATATATTACGATTACTCTCCTAAAAAGTTTAATTTAGTTTAAGCGAATTAATTGTGTAGATGAATGGTATTTTAGTATAGACGAGTGAAAAAGTTTACTAAAAACCATTTTATATCTTTACATCATCTTTAAATTTTCAACTTGAAACCCGAAAAATCTAACAAATATTTAATCGCAGCACTTCTTTTAGGGTTAGCCTTTCATGGCAGTTCTATATTTTTCACTTTAGAAACTACTTATGATGCTTTAATACATTTGTTTTTTGCAGACCATTATGCTAATAGCTGGTTCGAACCTTGGAATTACGAATGGTATACGGGTTTTACCGTGCAAAGCTATCCGCCACTAGTACACCAGTCTATTGGTTTGCTTTCTTATGTTGGCGGCTTAAAATTTGGAATGTTTTCGGTGGCACTTATTGCCATTGTTTTATTTATTACAGGCTCATATCGCTTTTCGTTACTTATTACGGGCAATAGAACTGTTGCTGGTTACGCATCGGTTTTAGCTGTATTTTCGTCATCGTTTGTAGAAACCCTGCATATTTTTGGTCAGTTACCCAGTATAGTTGGCGTTTCGGTTTTAATGCATGCTTTACCTGAAATATACTTATGGATTAAAACGGGTAAAAAATGGTATTTGGCTACGTGTTTATCATTAATTTCTGTAACGGTAACCTCTCACCATGTTACTCCTATTTTTGGAATGGTATTTTTTATATTCCCATTAATTGGCATGGTGATAATGGATGTTTCTCGCGAACAAGTTAACAGCAATAGAGAAGTAACATTTAGAGTTTTTTTAAACAGCTTTTTTAAACTTTTTAAACGCATTGTAATTTTTGGAGGTTGCTCTTTAGTTTTAATTATAGGTTGTATTTTACCTTACTGGATAAACTCTAAAGCCAACCCTATTACTCAAGTACCAATTCCACATGGTTCCCGCGATAATTTTTTAGAAATAACCTCATCTGGATTGGTGTTTTTTCTAATTCCTTGGGGTGTATTGCTAGTACTATTACCTTATATATTTTACAGATATTACAGTAAACGCTATATTTTTTTCGGTTTATCCATTACCATATTAACCATTTTAGGGACAGGAGGCACAACGCCCATTCCACTTAAAGTACTGGGAGAAACTGCATTTAACATTTTAACTCTAGATAGGTTCACACTTTGGGCTTCAATAATGTCGATTCCGCTTATGGGTGAATTTGCCTATCGATTTGTTGAAGGTGATTTAAAAACCCTCATTCAAAATAAACTTGGAGCTATTTATCACAGAATTATTGGAGGTATACTAACTGGACTGTTTGTGTTTATGGTAGTTTTTACAATGAGTTTAAATTATTTTAGGCCATCGCAACCTCAAAAAATTAAAATGCTCCCTATTGTTAATTTTTTAAACCAAGATGACCATGATAAATGGCGCTTTTTAACTTTAGGTTTTGGTGACCAAATGGCGTGGTTAAGTGCCCAAACTAATGCCATGACGGTTGACGGGAATTACCATTCTGCTAGACGCTTACCCGAACTTACTACACGACCAATAGAACGTTTAGAAAATTCAAAATTTAAAGGTGTTGCAGGAATTGGTTCATTACAACAATTTTTAACAACACCCGAGAAATATAATTTAAAATACATTTTCTCTAACGATAAATTTTACGACCCTATTCTCTTTTTCTGTGGCTGGCAACGTTTAAGGCAATTAGAAAATGGTATAATGGTTTGGGAACGTTTAAACATTCCTCCTGTATCTTCCATTTTACCAAAAGAAGATGTTGCAAAATGGCTCAAATTACACTGGGGAATTATGCCTTTTCTTACCGTTTTAATAGCTTTTATTTTAAACATACAAATGCTTTGGGTTAATATGTTAAAAACACGTATTAAACCACCAACCGACTTTTTAAAGTTTCATATTACCTACAGTAAGTTTAATAGAAATGTGTTACGACTTACTCATATTTGGTCGGTTTTTCTTGCTAGTGTCGTATTTTATGGCATCTATTTATTTTACTTAAAAAATGATTCGCAACGCAGCCCTGAAAATGCGATTATTACTTATTATGACGCTTTAGATTTTAAAGAATTTGAAAAAGCTCACAGTTTAATTAATCCTAATAGCAATTTACCAATTGCGCAATATATGTTGGAAATTTCGGTTACAGATGGTTTATTAAGTAGTTATGCTAAAATGGACGCTATTTCCACAGAAATAAAGCTACACAACGACAGTACAGCCACTGCAAAAGTATATACTAACTGGATTACTCCACTAGAAAAAATTGCTAAAACCGATTACAAATCGCTTACTAAAATAAAAGGCAAATGGTACTTACAATCAGATGAGCTTGACAACGATTTACCTCCAGACCAACTCTATTCTAACAATGTTACAAAATACTACAACCAAGGCAGGAGACGCATAACTACAGAGCAAACACACCACGAAGACATTTTAAAACAACCTGTTTTAGAAGTTATAACAGCTAAACTTGTAAAATACGATGGTAGTTATGCCATAATTGGAGAAATTCAAAATATTGATAACGTCCCAGCTGATGTTATTTTAAAAGGCACACTTTATAATGATAACAATAAACAACTGGCCACTTATAACGCCAAATATCATGTAAAGCATAAATTAATGCCAAAAGAAACAAGTAGTTTCAGAATTAATTTTGAAGGCATAGCTTGGTCCAAAACTCAAGATTCTATACCCGATACATTTAATCCCGATGAATTCACGCCTGTAGAGTTTAATGAGCAACCTACAAAATTCAACTTACAAGTAGCCGGAAATGTTGCAGGATCGGATTTATACAAAAGCGTTGTACTTAGCGACCTTAACATAACCCCAAACCAAATAACAGGAAATTTGTTTAATAGTGGAATTCAAGAAATAACAATTCCGCAACTACTTATCACCTATTATGATGAAAACAAATCGATGCTTTGGGTAGATCATTTATTTGTAAAAGAAGGTGTGCGACAAGAACGTAAACAAAATTTTAGTTATTCTATTTTAAACGAAGGGATTGTAAAAACAATTAATTCCAGCATGGAAAACATTTTTGTAAACGGTTTACCAAACGACGACATATCGAATAAAATAGTTCCAAATCGTATTTTTAACCATATAAGTAATGAGCTTCAACCTATAAAACATCCTAATTTTAGTTTTATTAGAATTGAAATTAACACTTATATTGCTAGTCCTTTTTAAATGAATTTTCAGTTTATTCACATATTACTTTTATGCATTGCTTCAGCTATATTTTCTGAAGCTCAGCAAAATTCGTCTATAAAATTACTAACTACTAATACATCATTTAATGTTGGGAACTCTATTGTTTTAAAATTTTCAACCGGCAATAATTCCCAACCACTCTTATATTGTTCAAATAGTTATGGAAGTACTATTATAACTTCTACTTTACAAAACGACACTTTAAAATTTAAAATCCCTGAAAACATTACTAAAAAAATTGGAATAGTAAATTGGAAATTACTCAGCGAACCCGACCATATTTCTGGGCATTTTACAATTACCCCAAAAGCACAAGTGGCCACTATGGAAACTTACATTGGCCCTCCAAGTATAGAAGCCGGTGGAAAAGACTACAGCATGCTTGTAGTAATTCCCACCGATAATTTAGACAATCCGGTTCCTACAAATACGTTGGTAAACATAAAACATCAATTTTTAAATACCGAAGAAAGCAATAATGTATTCACAAAAAACCTAATTGCGTATCGTAAAATTTACTCTCAAGAAAAAGACGGTCGGTTTTTAGTGTCATCAGAAAGTTTAGGAACAAATTCTAAAGAGTTCACTTTAAATGCGCTACCTTCAATTCCTTCAAATTTCACAATTTCTGTAAACCGTCCGCACAATTACGCCGATGGCAACCAAATAACCACTTTTACAACATCAGTAATAAAAGATGAACACAGTAATATTGTAAGTGATGGTACTTTTGTAAACTTTTTTATTACCAATAACAAAGGGAATATTTTAAAATCGTCTGGTTTAACAATTGGCGGTGTTGCAACTGCTAAAATAATTCATCCAGACTATGGCGATACCTGGCGAATCAAAGCCTATGTTGAAGGAATGGCCGAAAGCAATAGCATTTCGGTAAGTTATCAGCAAATTATTGATGATTTCACGGTTACTTTCACCAATAAAAACCGAAATATAAATATTGGTCCTTTACAAAGTTTCATGAAACAAATGATTCCAGATGGAATGCAAGTTAAACTTCAAATTTATCACAAAAACAAGCTCATTGAAACTTACATAAAAACCACTTTTAACGGGTATGTAGCATTTAGTTTAAAACCCGAAATTTTTAAAAATGGTCAATACAATTTTACCTTTGAAACCGCAGGAATTGTAAAAGAATTTAAAAATACAACGCTATGGTAAGCTTAAATAAAAACATAATGCGCACCATACTTATAGCTTCATACATTATGCTTATCGCTTTATTAACATATGGTTTAAGTGCTGTTTTTGGTTATTTAAACACAGGTGCAGATAGAAGTAAAATGCTTCATACCGAAATATCTAAAGTTGAACAATATTTACCAAAAATAGTATGGCAGCCTTTACAAAATGAAGGCAGGCCAATGGATAATGAAAATTTAAACGCCTTACAAAGCGATTATCTCGATGCATGGTATGTAAAACAAATTGCTTATAAAACCAATAAAACAGCCGGTATTAAAGACTACTATACCAAAAGTGCACGCGAAAACCTATTTAATTTTATTGAACACAATAAAAAGAACAATATCACGATTGAATCTACAACGCTAAATCATAATCCGAATTTAGAGTTTTTTAGTGAAGATGGCCAGTTAGCCGTTATTACAGATAAGCATGTAATTGAATACAAGCGTGTTTTTAAGGGTGACAGTATTATACACGAAACCAAAGAAACATCAACCTACAAAATTGTGTTTTTGTTAGAAGATGGTTTTTGGCGAATACGACACATGGTAAAAGAACAGGCTGCAGATTTAAACAGTGATTTTAAAAATATCGTTACCGATAATTTAAAAATAAAAGGAATAAACTACTATCCGCAAGCCACGCCATGGAATATGTTTGGCGAACAATTTTCGACAGATATTATAGCCAAAGATTTCAAGATTATTAAAGATGTGGGGTTAAATTCTATTAGAATTTTTGTGCAATACGACGATTTTGGAGCGGCACGAGTAAATCCGATTAAACTTAACAGACTAATACAAACACTCGATGTAGCCAAGGCTTATAATTTAAAAGTCGTCTTGACTTTATTTGATTTTTATGGTGATTATTCGGTTATGAATTGGACACTTAACCAGCGTCATGCCGAACAAATAATTGAAGCTGTAAAAAACCATGTAGCGATATTGGCTTACGATGTTAAAAATGAACCTAATTTAGATTTTGAGTCTAGAGGAAAGGAAAACGTTATCGCTTGGCTAAGTAATATGATTGATTTAATAAAAAAAGTAGATAACCAACACCCAGTTACTATTGGTTGGTCTAACACACAAAGTGCAACTATTTTATTAGATAAAGTTGATTTCGTTTCGTTTCATTATTACGAAGACTTAAATCTACTTAATGATGCTGTAATATCTTTAAAAAAACACATAAAGAACAAACCTCTTGTTATGCAGGAATTTGGGTTATCGTCTTATAAAGGATTTTGGAAACCCTTTGGCAGCACCGAAGAAGACCAAGGCAATTACCACAAACTGGCGCAAAGCATAATTGCTAAAAACGATTTACAGTTTATGTCTTGGACATTATACGATTTTACTAAAATACCAAAGGAAGTCGTTGGTCGACTTCCATGGCGAAAACGAGTACAAGGACATTTTGGTTTTATAAACCAAAAGGGAGAGACTAAACCCGCTTTTCAATACATTTCTAATGAATAAGTTCTTTTGTAGGTATTTTTTCGTCTCTATTGTTTCGCTTTGACATTATATTTTTAAATGTAGACACATATAATTGTGCAATTTTAGACATTGGATATGCCGTAGCTGCTTTATAATTTGCCTTTCCTAACTGCACTCTATAGTCATCGTTTGTAACAATATTTTCAATAGCTACCGCTAAACTCTCAACCGATGTTGATTCGAAAAATTCACCTCGATAACCTTCATCTTTAATTAACAGGGCTAAATCTCCTAAATCTGGCATAACAACCGCTTTACCATAACTTCCAGCTTGATGTAAAACCCCCGAGCTGCCTGTTGTTGATGTATAAGGAAATACCACCACTGCACTATCGTTAAATAAGCCAGGAACCTCGTATTCCTCAACATAACCCGTAAACCTTAATTGCTTTACATGACTATATTTTTGCTTTACACCTTCTAAATACCCAGGAACATTTGGGTTATCGGTACCAGCAACAACAATTTCTAAATCTGCACCTGTTTTTAATCGCACTTGCTCCACCGCTTCAATCATATGCTCCACTTTTTTATAAGTACCAAACTTGCCAAAAGTCATTATTTGCATGGGTGATTTTGGAATGCGATAATCTGGCTCATCAGCTATTTCAAATGTACCATGCGGAATTAACTTAACATTTTTTGCTTTGTACTTATCTTGTAGAATATCGACATATTTTTGCATGGTTACAGCTACGGTATCGGCCTGAAGAATTAAGCGCGTTAAGGTTGTACCAATAAAGCCATAAATCTTTTGTAAAAGCTTATTACTTGTAAAACCAGCACTTCCTAAATCTACTTCTTCCAATATATTATGCAGTAAAACAATGTTTGGCAAACGTTTTAATTTACAAACAAGTGGTAGCATTAAACCTAAAGCTGCTGCTACTTTTTTATCACCAAATTTCATAAACTGCAAATTAAATAATACTGCATCTGGTTGCGTTATATTTATAGCTTTGGCTACGCTTAAAATATTTTTATAACTATTAAAACTCCAACATTCTTTAACGGTTATTTTACAACCGTTTTCGGTAAAACCTAGGTCTTTTTCTCCTTTTGTTTTATCTGTTAACAATATCAGTTCAGTTACATCTTCAAGCTGTCTAAATTGTTTAACAAGATGATATGCATACTCATTCAAAGTTACTTTACTGGGTGGGTAAGCTGTTACTATAGCTAATTTCATGATATAGATTTTTAGGATTACCGTACAAATTTGAGGATTTCACTAGATTTGTTTAGGTGATTTTAGATAGAACACTATTTAAGTGTAGACGAATGGTAATTTACTTGAGATTAGGCTATTTTTTATGATTTAACTTAAAAAACATTATTTGAATTAACAATAAAAGCAACATCGCAATAATTTGCATATGCACAACCTCCTCTAAACTATCATGGAAAAACACCACTAATCCCATTTGTAAAACACCAAAAACTCCAGATATTATAACTGGCACATACTTATCGAGCGATAAATAATAATATGCGAATATGTTGGATATAGCGAACATAGAAGTTGCTACGCCATATTTCCATAATAATGGCGCCATAGCCAAATAGCTTTTACCAAATAGCAAGGTAATTGCTGTTTTTGGAAATATGGCACATCCCAAAGTAATTAACAAAGCTATACCCGCTATATATGCTACATATTTAAATAAAACGGGCGCCGTTTCTTTTCCTTCTTTTTTCAGCTCAATAACTGCTGGCAATAATAACATTACAAACATCCAAGCAATAAAATAAACTATACGACCAATTAATGCTAAAGACGCATACAAACCAGCTTCATACGACTCAAAATAGTGCTTTACTAATAAAATATCACTATTATTTATAATAATTTGAGTTAGCTCATAAAATGCCGTAATTACAAAAAAACTCCTGATAGCTTTGGTATTAGTTTTACTTAAAGTTAAATGTTTAACCGATAATATTTTAGGCATTTTAAAAGGTAATAAACCGAATAAAAATGATACTAAAATACCTATAGCAATTACTACAGAAGATTGTAAGTTTAAAAAATAAATTAAACTTAGGGTAATTATTAAACGACTTATCATTTCGCCTTGATAGGTTATAGATAATGACTTAAAGGCTTTTTTACCTTGGTACACCCCTCGATTTACACTCATTACGAAATATAGAGGTACTCCAAAACCAAATACCATAAACATACTGGCAGAAGATGTGTTAAAAACTACTTGTAACTGGTTAGCAAAAACAATTATTAGCAGGCCCAAAACAAGTCCTACTAAAGTGGCGTTTTTATAAATTTTACTAATAAAATTATTAAAGGTTTCATTCTCGAATAACACAGAAAATTTTGCCGTCACTAATTGAAATGTCATCGCCGCAAAACTTAAAACTAATAAAAAAGTTATTAATACTGCGGCATCGGCAAACTGAGCAGGTCCTAAAATACGTCCTAAAATTAAATTGTATAAATAATTACCCCCGTTAACAACTAATACGCTAAGCATAAATAATTGTTCAGGAGATATTTTTCGAGACTTTAACGTCGCTAAAAGTTCCATAAGATTTTAAGTTTGTTGATATTTGGGGGTAACTAATAACTTATTAGCTACTAGTATTTTGATTATAAAATTCATTGATTTGTTTTCCTTCTACTGAAAAAACCTTTTTCTTTTCGAAAGCAAACAAATTAAGTTCAATAAAAGCCTTTATCCCAGCCATACTAATTGAACTTACTTTTTCAACATTAATGATGAGCTCGCTATTAAACTTTAAAAGTGTTTTAATTTTTTTCTTAAATTGTGAAACGTTAGAGGCATTTATTTCACCTTCTATCACAAAAATCTTATCTTTTCGTATTATTTCCATAATCATTTTGTGTAATAATAAGTTTATAATTCTGTCATTATTGAAGCAAATATCATCCAATTATCAACAGAGTGCTTTTAAATTTCGGTGAGTGGCAATTTGCTGTAGGTGAATGAAATGGATTTTGGTATTAACTTGCAGAATCTTTAAATAATTAGAATTATGAATATAAAAAAGTCCCTAATCTGCCTTATACTTTTTCTTGTAAATTATACCTACAGTCAGAACATGCAAGAAGGTTTTAATTACTTAGAACGTGGTAATTACAAAGAGGCTGAAACTTTTTTTAAAAATATTTTAAATGATTATCCTTCAAACAAAACTGCTCGATTGTGTTATGGACGCGCCGTAGGCTTAAACGGTAAAGCAGATAAAGCTGAACTACTTTTTATAGATTTATTAAATGATTTTCCAAATGATTTTGAAGTAAAACTTAATTACGGAGAATCATTATTATGGAATAAAAAATTTAAACCCGCAAAAGCTTTTTTTAAAACACTAATAACCGAGGATCCTAAAAGTTTCCCAGCACTTTTAAGTTATGCGAATACACTATCTAACTTAAAAGAATACCCCGACGCTTTAAATTATGTAAATAAAGCTTTAGAAGTTTCTCCAGGAAACCCCAACGCATTAACCTCTAAAAAATATATTTATTTGGGTTATGCCTACCAAAAGCAGCAAGATCAAGAATATAAACAAGCTGAATCTCTTTTAAGAGAAAACCTTAAAACTTTTAATAACGATAAAGACACTCTAATTAATTTGGCGAACCTATATTTAATAGCTAACCAACTCGAAGATGCCGAAGCAACTTATAACATATTAGCTCAAAATCCAGAAAACGAATTAATTGCATTAAACGGATTAGCTTTAGTATCTCATTTAAATAACAAAGAGAAAAAAGCGTTAAAACTAAGTGAACAAGCTTTCTTAAGTTTAAATGAAAACACAGAATCTCACATAACACATTCGACTACAGAGCGTTACATACAAGCATTAATATGGAATAAAAAATATAAAACCGCTAACCAACTTATTTCTAGCTTAGTCGAAGTTTCGCCAAACGAAAACTGGTTATTAGCTTTAAGAGCTACCTTAAATATCTATAAAAGTGATTTTAAAAAGAGTGTAACCGATTACAACCAAATTTTGGTTAACGATAGCACCTCTTTTGATGGCAACTTAGGTAAGGCTAATGCCTTAAAAGCACTCGGTTTTTATAATAATGCCTATACCTCTGCAGAAAACACGTTAAAATTTTATAACAAACAAAAGGATGCTACCAACTTTATAAACAATTTAAACACCACATTTACACCATTCTGGGAAACCAAGACTTCTTATTCCTTCGATAATGGCGATAATAAAGCTTATAATATACAAACTGGTATAGTATTTCCAACCTCAACTAAATTTAAATGGTTAGTAAATTATGCATACCGCAATACAAGTAACAAAGTCACCAATAATGATGCGATTTCGAATACTTTTGATGCTGGTTTCGCTTACCAATTATTAAATAACATAACCCTAAACGCAACTGGTGGTATTACAACCGCAAACGCTAACGGTGAAAATTTTAACCAATTTATCACCAATGTTTCGCTTCAAATCAAACCTTTTAAATTACAAATGCTCGATGTAGGTTACAAACGTGAAATACAAAACTTTAATGCCGAATTAATTGACCGTGAAATTGTAATGAATAATATTTATCTTAACTATAACCTTAATACCAATTTTAATTTAGGCTGGTTTACCCAATACTTTTACACTTGGCAAAACGACGATAACGCAAGAAACCTTTTGTTTACTTCACTCTACTACAATATATTAAGCAAACCAGCATTGAAAGCAGGATTAAACTACCAATACATTACTTTTAAAAACCAAGTTCCTAATATATACTTTAGCCCAGAAAAGTTTAACGCCGGAGAAATTTTTGTAAACGTTGTAAAAGATGAAGGCATTTCAAAACCAAAAGAGTGGTTTTACGAGCTTACTGCAGCTGCGGGTTTACAGTTTATTAATAACGACTCCAGCCAAAGCACATATCGCTTTCAAGGTAAATTAGGTTATAAATTTTCGCAACGTTGTTTGGCCAACATTTATGGCATCCGTAGTAATATTGCATCGGCAACAGCGGCTGGTTTTACTTATACCGAAATTGGGTTACGCTTTAAATGGTATTTGTTTAATTCGCCCGTTTTTAGAAAATAGACATTGTATTCTACTTTTATTAAAGTCATTGCGAAGAATTACATGTAATTACAATTAAACGATTCTTGTCGCATATTCCTGTTTTTTATCACAAAAAGTATAAGGCGTCTTCTTAATAAAATACCAAAACTAGTATTCTTAAATTAGTTGTAGTTAAAAATGAGCAGTTTGTTCGCTTAGTATTTAGGAACGAAACAAATAGATTCTTTTATGCTTATTACGAAATAACTAGAGCATTATGAATATTTTCCCGACTACTTCCCTTAGATCTTAGAAATAAACAATCACCCATAGAGCTTAAACCTAATACTTTCGGTTTGGGTAAATTTGGATTTATTATAACCCATAAGCTATCTTTTAATAATCCCTCATCAATGTTATTATTTGAATCTTAAAATTATTAACCATGTTACTTTTAGACGCTGACTAAAACTATGTGATAATAAAGTTTGAAAAGAAAAAAGTTAAAACAGCCTTCTTTCAAATTTAGCTTTAAATAAAAAAGGGTAAAAACATTACGTTTTTACCCTTTTCAGTAAATAATCACTAAAAATCACTCCTTCATGAACGTACCGGAGTAAACTTTTTTATTGCTATCAATCAATTTAAATTTATATATACCTCTAGATAGATTTGGTGATTGGTAAACCGCTTCATTCCCGTTAGTAGTAATAACTCTCGTATCTACCGTTCTTCCTAACATATCATAAACTTGAATATTAACATTGGTACTAGCACTTTCCAACTTAATTACCGTTGAATTTTTAAAAGGGTTAGGATATGCTGTTAACTCATTTTGACGATTTAGATCTTTAACTGATAATAATTGCTCTTCATTAGAAAAACTTACTTGTTTTAAATTTAAACTTTTAGTTTCAACAACACCGTTTTCGGCAAGCATTGTAAATACTACTGATGTTACATCGGAAGTATCGATACTGTCTCCGTTTAAGTTTTTAAAATCCTCAAAAGAGATAGAAAAATTTTGAAAATCATCTGATAGATCTACAGTTGCTTTATATTGTTGTCCCCAACTTGTTATACTTTCTTTAACCAATCTAATAATTAAACTACCAGTTCCTTTTGCAGTAAAATTAAAAGTATTGTACTCCATTAAATCTATAGGGTTAAACTTTGGTGTTAAAGCTCTATAAACCGCTACATAATCGTCAATTTCTGCTTCAATTGAAATATTTCTTTCAACCGCATATGTATTATCGCTAAATGCCTCGTCATTTTCTTGAACATTATAAGATAGCACCTCAGTACCAGTAGCGGCATCGTCGTAACCCCATGGTCCATCAGATAAAAATAAATCGTCTGGAGTAGCTATGCCATCGCCAATTCTAAAACCAATATCGAATAAGTTTCCTGCATCTACCTCAATAGAAGTAATGTAGTTACCATTTAAATCTATACTTGAAGATACATTTTCAACAGATTTTGTTTCGGTAGTTCTTACACCTCCATCGAAATTAACAGCCTCGGTTTGGTTTGTATTTACTATTTGTAAATCTAGTTTTCCGTTGCGATATTTTCCTTTTCTAATAAAAACCGTTGGCGGTGTAGAATTGTTGTAAGCAACTATTGGTTTTTGAGCGTCTAATAAATTTAAAACTTCTTCACCAAGCACTAACAAATCATCAAGCGAGTTAGACCAAATTTGAAAATTATAAAACCCTACGTTATTCTCATACTTATCTAAAGTCCAATGGCTTTCAACCTCGAAATTAGCATCACCATTTACTGATTTTGCAGAAAGACTTAACACAAATTCTAATGCGCCTTCGGTGTTTCTAATTAATGTTTTTATAAAAGATTGTTCTTTAATTTCGATAGTTGAAACTGAAATTATTTCGGCCCCTAATAATCTATCACAAATATATTTTGTGTGCTCATAAACACCATCTTCGGTTTCTAATAAAAGAATTGAAGCAACTGTTTGATTGTTTTTTTGATAATCTACAGAATAAATATCTACAGCATTGGTAATTCCAATTAAATCTGTTGGTGAGGCTTCCAGAGCATCGTCTTCACTAAGAACTCCTAAAGGAATAAAATCACTTAAACTTAAAGTACTATTACCTTTTGCGGTTGAGCTTTTTCCGTATTTAGATGTTTTAACTAATTTTTTGGCAGTTAATTTATTGAATTTATAACCTGTTTTAGTTCTGTTAAAATTACGTTTAGAAATTTGCATCGCCAAACGATTGTTACTTTCTAAACCACCTTCGTTAGAGCCTGATGTGCTATTTATATCAATTACCGGACAAGCTGCGTAACCAGAGCAAGAAGGATCTTCACAATCTACCAAACCATCACCGTCATCATCAATTCCATTAGTACAATCTTCTTGTGGCACTGGTGCTGTTGGGCATCGAGCACCATCATTTGAAGCACTTGAAGGACCAAATGCAAATAAGTTAGATTCCATGTTATTAGTACCATCTAAATCTTGAACTGATTGAATTACATAAATAGTTCCTGTTTGGTTTGCAGATACATAAAAACGTCCCGAAACATCAAAATAAACCGCTCCATAGGTATAATTTAAACCCGACAATACAGGTACAACACCTAAATTTTTAACAAGGCCAGTTTCAGCATTAATTCGGTACAATTTGTTTGATGACTTTTCAACGGTATATAAATAACCATCTACTGCGTTAAAAGCCCAATCGTGAACATTTATGCTAAAATCTAAATTATGACTTGCAATATACTTACCGTAGTTATCTGATTCTGGATTAACATCTACAGAATAATAAGTTTTACCTCCTGGTTTTAAGTAATAAACTCCCGACGCACTTACGTCTCCTACATACCTATTATTAGTTGGTAATTCATCTATATAAAAGGTAGTTGTTTTAAAATCCTTACCAATTCTAACAATTGATTTTGCAGGCGTACTTAAAGACCCCCAAATAAAGCCATCTGCAGGATTATAGGCTGCTGCATTAATATTACCCGAAGTAACATCGGTGGCAACGGTATAAGAATTTCCAGATGCTAAATCAATAGCATAAACATCATTGTATTGAAATAAGTAAGCGTTATAATCGCAATTAAACGGTTGTTCTTGACTAAAAAGACTCTCTGAAATTAGAATAAAAAAAAGTAATAGTTTTTTCATAATATAAATAGGTTTATATTACAAAATTAGATTATTACTCCAATTTAAAATTTAATATTCGGTGGGTGAAATTTAAGTGTAGACCAATGGTAAAAACAAAACGTTAATAAAACTTAGAGTAAGTTTAAACGTTTCATTAATTCTGGTCGATTAGAACGACTTACAGGAATTACATCCCTCTTTATTAAAACGCTATTATCTTCTATATCAATTATTTTTTTGATATTTATTACGTAAGATCGATGTACTTTTAAAAATAAATCTGTAGGTAGTTTTTCTTCAATTTTTTTTAAGGTAGAATGTACTGTGTAATTTTTATCTTCGGTTTTTACTTGAATATAATCTCCCTTTGCTTCTATAAGATAAATACTTGGTATATCAATTTTTATTAACCGCCTATCTATGTTTATATATAGATGATTATCTGTAGATGAGTCACCTTCATCGGCTACTGTTTCTTCACTCTCGTTGACCTTATTTTGCGAAAATGATTCTGCTTTTTTAATACTTTTCGAGAATCGTTCTTGTGAAATAGGCTTCACTAAATAATCTACAATACAATTGTATTCGAATGCTTGAATTGCAAATTTAGGATCGGAAGTTGTTAAAATTATTTTGGGAGGATTTTTTATAGTATCAATAAAATCGAAACCTGTAAAATCTGGCATATGAATATCTAAAAAGATTAAATCAACTTCATTTTGATTTAAATATTTTATAGCTTGAATTGCATTAGGAAATTCCTCTAAAATATTAAGTGATGGCACACCAGAACATAATTGACTAATGATTGCACGAGCTGTTGCTTCATCATCAATAATAATACAATTCATAAAATTTGGTTATAGTTGATCTAAATACACTGTCATGATTTGTAAAATAGCCTCAAACTCTTTTTTTAGCTCTGTTTTGCCTTCAATTAAGTTTTCTTCGTAGGCTACGGCTACATCATAACTTTTTTCAAGGCCTAAAATACTAATTTTATGTTTAAGTTTGTGTACATTTTCTGCGGTTTCTTTATGTTTTTTTGCAGCTACATTTTTATAGTACACTTCCTTTTCTTGTGGAAACTCCAACTTAATAATATTTATTAATTTTTTTTCGAAGGCTTTATCTCCACCCGACATGCCTTGTATATATGATAAATTTGGTTGTTCCATAATATTATTTTTTAATTGTAAAGTAAAACGTTGAACCCACGCCTACTTTAGATTTTAACCAAATATTACCACCATACATCGTTACAATTTTTTTTGCTATAGATAAGCCCATGCCAATTGCTCCAACTTTAATTTCAAGTTTCTCAAAGGTCTTAAATATTCTATCGAAATACTTCTCTTCAATACCATTACCATTATCTTTTACATAAAACTCCCAATAATCTTCATTATCTGTAAAGCCTATTTCAACCACACCTTGTTTTTTATCATTAAAATTTATAGCGTTGGTTATTAAATTTCTAAAAATTTGTTGGATTCTGTATTTTTCGCCCCTAATTAAAGGTAACTGTTGTGTTTTTTTAATGGTTATATTATCTGGAATTTCAATTCTTCCTAAAATTTCATTAACAGCATAATCTACATCGACATTATATATACTTTCTTGCGTTCTACCAATGGTAGAATACTCTAAAATACCATTAATTAAAAGCTCCATTTTTTCCACATGACTCCTAATTTGATATATAGTGTGCTTATCGCTCTCATTAAAAACATCTTGATTATCATCATAAAGCCACAAAATTAAGGTGTCTATACTTCGTAAGGGCGATTTTAAATCATGCGATATCATATGTGCATAGTCGCTTAGCTCTTGGTTTTGATATGATAATTCTTCTAGCAATTTTTCTCGTTGTAGATTTGCATCTACTATTTTTTGAGCTTGACTTTGTATAAAGTTTGCTAATTTTTGACCATCTAAATTCAATAATTCCTCGCCCTCTTCAGTAGGTAATTGTCCTAAATTTAATGTTTTCGCAACATTATTAAGTTTGTTAATTACAACTTTCTGAGCATCGGCTTCTTCTTGCAGTTTCTGATTTGCACTAAATAACTCCTCCGAACTTAATTGCATAGCACGTTGCTGCATCACAAATTGTTCGTCGAAATTGTTATAGGAATGATTAATGGCTTCTATAAACGCTTTTATTTGTTCGTTTTCAGCAAGATCGCCACTTAAATGTTTTCGTATTTGTCTTTTTAATAATGAATTCATTATTCACTTATTAATGTTACAGTCATGGTTTGATTATGTAACTTACAATTATTTTCGCCGTTAAATGGAGCTATTTCTCCATAAGAATAAAACCCAGAAATTACGGTGTTATCACCAACTACTGATATGACTTCTTCAACTTCTTCTTCTACACGTTGATCTAACACTAACTTTCTTCCAATACAGCTAACTAAGAACGCTAATTCGGGCGCCTTTTTTCGATTTAGGCTGGCCTGTTTTGCGGCACGCTCTGATGCATTGGCTATGTTATCAACATTCGTCATCATGAGCTGTACCTTTGAGTTCTCTGGAATATCACCAGCAAAAATCATGGAATGGTCGTCTTCGTTTATATTAATAATTGTTCTTACAATAGAGTGGTCTTCATTTTCAATTTTGACATTCATCGGGTATAGCAAAGCGGCACCAGGTAAATCTTTCGATTTTTCTCCCAAATATTTTTTATACAAATCTAAAGCTGGTTGATGATCTAACTCGTAAAGTGTATTTCCTTCAGATTTAGTTACAATGCGCTCTGGCCCAAATGGTGTCCAACCACCATAAATTGAAAATGATACTTCTAAAGAATCACCATAAAATCCAACTGCAACAATTTCACCTTCTTTGGGATCTTCGTTATATGATGCTAAGGTTTTTTCGAACCGCGCTGCATCACCACATAACCCGCCTGTAATTAAAACATTATTGCAAACAGCGGCATTCATGCCTTTGGTTAATTGACTACCATTTACAAAACTGCCTTCTGAAACTACAAATATGAATTTTAAATTTTCTTTGTTAAATTTATTAATAATATCGCTTCCTGTTTTAAAACTATCATCTGTTAAAGCAGATATATTACTTGTTTTTATTTCGAACGTACTTTTTTCGAATTCCATAGCCGTAATGGTTATAGAATCATCATCAACCGAATGGGATGTTATATCACCACTGGTTGAGGCAAAAATTATATGGCCATTAGGAAATAACTCACTTACCTCGCTATAAATATTGGTTTGTTCTAATAAAAATCTATTACCAAAAACTAAAACCAAAGGATTATTTAAGGTTATGTTTTTACTTAAATATTCCCAATTGCTATTTTCTTTCTTTTTTAATTGAACTATTTTCATTTGGCTATAATTTTTTTAGTGTAAAATAAAAGGTGGTCCCTTTTGTTGGCTCACTATCCAACCAAATTTCACCTTCATGCATCTCAACAATTTTTTTAACGATAGAAAGCCCTATTCCTGTTGAGTCTTTCCGTTTATTCAGGGATAGAAAAATTTTAAATATTTTATCATGGAATTTTTTATCGATGCCAATACCATTATCTTTTACAGAAAACTGGTAATAATCGTCTTGTGCTTTCACATCAATTTCTACTAGCCCATTTTCTTTATCAATAAATTTTATCGCATTACTCATTAAATTTTGAAACAACTGTTGTAACTTAATGCGGTTGCCGTTAATGCATGGTAAGGTATTTAATACTTTTATATTTATATGACTTGGTTTGTGTAAAATACCAATTAAATCATTTACTAAAATATTTAGATTTACTTCTTCTTTTTCTCCATCATCCGAACCAATGCTTGAATACTCTAAAACATCGGTAATTAATTGTTCCATTTTTTCGAGAGTGGTTTCAATATGAGCTATATTTTGTAGGCTAACCGCATCTAAATTATCTTTATTATCTTCCTTTAGCCAACTAACTAAAGCATTTATGCTGCGTAAAGGCGATTTTAAATCGTGCGAAACAACATGGGCATATTCATAAAGTTCATCGTTGCTTTTTTCTAACTTTTTTAATAATTTTTCTTTTTGAAACTTAAGGTTTTTAATTTCAGTTATATCAAAAATAACGCCTATAGAGCCAATTGTTTCTCCCTGTAAGTTATAGTTTGGCGCGCCGCTTACTAATAAATATCTTACTTCTCCATCTTTTCGTTTTATTGGTACCTCGTAAGAATCTATTTTTCCTTTTTTTCTTTCTGCTACCTTTTCTTCTATTAGCTCTCTGTTTTCACCAAAAGTCATTAAATCTATACCTCTCTTACCTATTAACTCTTCCTCTAAATACCCTGTTATTTCAGAGAAGCTTTTATTGGCCATAAGTATATTGTCGTTTAAGTCAATTTCTATTAATCCTAAATTCATGTTAGAAATAATACTAGAATATTTATATCGTTCTACTTCTAAACTTTTTCTATATTGTCTTCTAATAGTAAAATCGTTATACTTCCACAAGTGACCTTTGTAAATACCATCTCTAAAAATAGGAATATAATCTCGTTCGAAAATTCGACCATCTACGGTTTCCAAATCTTCATTTAAAACTGGCTTTTTTTCATTAAATGCGATATTTATATCATCAATAAACTTTTTAGAATCTTTAAAACTCAGTTTTATTTGTTCTATAACCGTTTTGCAATCTTTCCCAATTAATTCGTTAGGTACTTGTAAACCAAAAAACTCACAAAATTTATTATTTACAAGAATTATTTTTCGATTTTCATCTTCAAGAAGTATACCTTCTTCAAGGTTTTGAATTAATGTAGCTAAACGTTCTTCGGATTTTATTAATTTTTCTTTTTCATATTTTGCTTGCGTAATATCTCGAACAATACCATGAGAAGCAATGGGTAGGCCGTTATCATAAATAACACTAGCATTAATTTGAACAATTAAATCTCGTTGATCTTTAGTAGTAATATTCACAACCAAATTACTTACAGAACCACCTTCTTTATAAACCAAATTAAAAGCATTAAAAACATCTTGGTATTGGTCAGGACGCACTAGTTCCATTAAATTACAGTCATCTTTTATACTTTTTAAGCCTAAAAGTGAAACTGCTGACGCATTCATTTTTAGAATATTTCCTTCAACATCGGCCACTACGTAAGCATCTACAATATGTTCAAAAACGCCTTGTAGTTGCGAATCTGTTTGAGAATAGGTAGATTCTAAATCAGAATATGCTGCTTCTAATTTTTGATTAGATTCGTATAATTCTGCCGACTTTTGCTCTAAAATAGATTCGGCTTGTTTTCTAGCCGCTTTTTCCCGTTTAAGTGCGCGTTGCAGTATGTCAATTTTATCTTGACTCATTTAGTTCTTATTGATAATGAACTTTACTTCGGTAGCGACATCATTAAGTTTTTCAAACTCTATTGTAGCGCTTTCATTAAAATGCTCGAAAGTTTTGTTCATTAGCCCCAAGCCAAAGGCATGCATTGACCTACTAGATTTGTAAATTAAAACTAATCTTTTTGGTGTTTTTTCTAAAACTTGAAACGTAGGCAATTCGGCATCTGGATATATTTTTCTTACTTCAACATGAATATGATTTTCAATTGAAGCTAACATTTCAATAGGATCGGAATACATCTCTAACACTCCTGAATAGCTTCGTTTAATTACACTAAAGAAATGTTCGGCGTAAACTTGTAATAAATCATCAATTGAAATGTTTGTGTTTTCACTTAAATGTGTTAATAATTGTAACATCTCGGAAAACTCGTATGTTCCTACAGATGTGTAAACACCTTCAGATTTTAAATTAGAACTGTTAATAATTGTATCAACCATTTCAATTCCAAATTTATCTTCTACTAAATCTAAAAATTCTGTGAAAACAATACCTTTCATTATATCTGTTTTAACTCATTAATACTCCAATATGCTAAAATATTTTCTATTTTAGTTATGTATTCTTCATATTTTAACGGTTTTAAAACATAACCAGCTATCCCAATTTTATAACACTCTAATAAATCACGCTGGTTACTTGATGTAGTTAAAATTATAGTTGGGATGTATTTTAAAACATCGTCGTTTTTTAAAATACCTAAAAATTCAATCCCATTTAATTTAGGCATGTTTAAATCTAATAAAATTATATCGGGTAATTCACCTTTATTTTGTAAAACATCTAAGGCTTCTTCTCCATTATTTGCTTCTATGATATTATGTTTTAGCTGAAGTGATGCAATTGCTCTGTTTAACTTCATAACTTCAATAACATCGTCTTCTATTAATAAAACATTTAGAACTTTAGACATCATGGTACGTTTTTTTCGTGATTTTGGGATAAAAATATAACTAAACCCTAGACTTTTTTTGATACTTCGTTAATATATAAATATGTGTAGACGAATGGTAAAACGGGATAGATGAATGGCTTTAAAGAAAATAATAAAATGATTAAATAATTCAATAAATTAATACATGCAGATACATTTAATGTAAAACTTAGCTTTTAAAATAACATATATTTATAGAAGTTTTTAACCCATATTTTCGAGTTATCCTAGCTACCAAATTCCCTAAATTTAAAATCTAATAATAATGAAAGCTATTATATAAAATAAGCTATTATTTTTTAAGCATCTCTGTAGTAACTACAGTTCTGAACCCAGAATGGTCTGATCCAGAATCAGTACTTGAACCCATTCTGGCCGAAATTCTAAAACTTGCGCAATATGAAGCATGACATAAAAAAGAACCGCCTTTAATAACGTGCTCTTCCTGATAAGGATTACTAGGACTGTAACTGTTTTTCGCTCCTGTAGGATTAATTAATGTCTTATTTATATTAATTTGTTGATAGTAATTTACATTAAACAAATCGCTTGTTAACTCCCAAACATTCCCCATCATATCGTACAAACCAATACTATTAGGCTCATAAGATTTTACAGGAGCAATAAGTTCAAAACCATCTTGAGATTCGTTCTTAGTTGGAAAAATTCCCTGCCAAGTATTTGCTTTTTGAGTTAGTAATTCTGAATTATTACCCCAAGTATAAATATTATCTTTTAAGGTACCTTGGGCGGCCGCTTCCCATTCTGCTTCTGTTGGTAAACGCCTGTTAGCCCATTTACAATATGCTATAGCATCTTGATATGCTATATGCACTACTGGATAGTTATCCTTACCTTCAATGGTACTTTCTGGCCCTTCAGGATGTTGCCAATTAGCTCCTATTTTCCAAGTCCACCATTGAGTGTAGTTATCCATAGTTGCGACCTGGCTCACATTTTTATTAAAAATTAAGCTTCCTGGTTGTAGCACAGAATCATGAGGCTTTGGTGTTCCTGGAGGTAAGCTCGCTTTCATTTCATTCCAATTAATAGGACGTTCTGCAACGGTTACGTAACCAGTTTCATCAACAAATTTCTTAAACTGCTTATTGGTAACTTCTGTAACATCTATAAAAAAACCATCAACTTTAACTAAATGCCCTGGTTTTTCCCTTGGCATAGCATATTGGTCACCTGGTTTAGCTCCTTGTGTAAACGTTTTTCCGTTTACCCAAATCATACCTTCTGGTGCAGTTGGAGCTAAATCTTTTACAATTTCTTCTTGGTTAATTTGAGATTGCTTCGGGTTTTTACAATTAGATAAAAATATAGAAAGAACTAATAATATAGGAAGAAGAATAGATTTTTTAATGTTCACTGGATAGGTTTTATAATTACTTATTTAAACAAATATAAGGATTGCTTTACTTGGGTAATTTGATTTATAACATTTTAACAAAATACAGCACTTTAACAACTAACTCCTAGCCTTATCAAGCTGTCTATCGTACATTACAATACTTCCAGCTACCGAAACATTTAAACTTAAGGTTGATTTGAATTTTACCAGAAAATGCGATTTCTCGATAGCTTCATTGGTTAAACCATGGTCTTCTGCTCCTAACAAATATACACAGCGTCTTGGATGCTGAAAAGACTCTAGATCTTGCGATTTTTCGTGAAGCTCGACACCAACAATTCTTGCGCCTTTGGGTAAGTTATTAAAAAATTCTTCGAAATTATCATAATGAAAATAGGGCATCGATTTTACAGCGTTATGGGTATCGCAAGCCTGTTTAGCGTATCGATTGCCAATTGTAAAAATAAAACTAGCGCCCATATTTTGAGCCGAACGCCACAAAACACCTAAGTTTTCTGGGGTTTTACCATTTAAAATACCAATACCAAAAAACTCGTTTATAAAGTTGTTGTTCATTTAGTAAAAATATAAAACTTTCACATAAATGAACAACAAAGCTTTTTAGATCTTATATAAAGAATAAATATTATTTTATTAAATGATTCGGCAAATCGGATACTTGTTTACAACATAATTGCTCTAAAATTTGTTGCAATTCGGTTTTAAGCAATCCAATAGTATGATCGCCACCTTGTTTACCTAAAGCACCAACACCGTACATAAAACTTCTACCCATAAAGGTAAATTTAGCTCCACTAGCCATAGTTCTGGCAATATCTGGACCAGTACGAATACCACTATCCATCATAATAGTTATTTGGTCGCCATATTTTTCTACAATTCTTTCTAAAGGCTTTATTGTTGATTCACCAGCGTCTAATTGACGACCACCGTGATTAGAGACAATAATACCATCGAAACCTAAGCGGATAGCAGCTTCGGCATCTTCCATAGATGCAACACCTTTTAAAACCAACTTTCCTTTCCACATATCGCGAATTGGCTTAATGCGTTCTTCATTTAATCTTCCAGAAAAAGTTTCATCCATAAATTTACCTAGCTGTTTTAAATCTAAACCTTTAGGCATATATGGTTTTAAAGTTTCAAAATTTGGCTGTCCGTACTTTAATGTATTTAAAGCCCAGGCAGGTTTTCCTAAAACTTGAATAATATTTTTAAGCGTCATTTTTGGTGGCATAGCCAAACCATTTCGAATATCTCTTGGTCTAAAACCAAAGGTTGGCACATCACACAAAACAACTAAAACCGGACATTCGGCAGCTTCAGCACGCTTAAGGATATCATCTCTAAGTTCTGTTTTAGCTGGATGATATAATTGAAACCATGCCTTACCTTCTGTAATTTCGCTAATACGCTCAATACTACTAGTGGTTACTGTACTTAAACAAAATGGGATGTTATGATTAAAGGCTGCTTTAGCCAAAATTTCTGGCGAATTAGGCCACATTAATCCTTGCAAACCAACCGGAGCAATTCCAAAAGGCGCATCATATTCAATACCGAACAACTCGGTTTTTAAATTCGAGCCTTCGTAATTTCTTAAGTAATTTGGCAATAATTGTACTTCTCGTAACTCTGCCGTATTTCTATGTAAGTTTACATCTTCGTTACAACCACCATCTAAATATTCGAATGCAAATTTTGGCATTCTTTTTTTTGCTTTAGCTTTTAAGTCGTAAATGGAAGGATATTTTGTATTAAAACTAGGTTTCATAATGTTATGGATAGCTATTATTAATTTCCTATATACTTTATAATTTTTAAAAAGATCTTTTTTTTAAAAAGTATAAAAAGCTTCTATGACTCATTTAAAGAAATTAATTATTTATGTTTATAATTAGTTGTTTAACGCTCTATCTAAATGGGTGTAACCACCATCTACATATACCAGTTGACCCGTGGTATGGCTCGATTTTGGAGATAACAAAAAAGCTACAGTGTCTCCTAATTCCTCAGGAGTTGTCATTCTATTTTCTAACGGAATATTTTTAGTAATAGCAGCCAATTTCTCTTCTTTATTAGGGAAAGTGTTTAACCATCTTTCGTATAATGGCGTATAACACTCTGCTACAATTAATGCATTTACACGAACACTATACGGTAGTAATTCTATAGCCCATTCTCTGGTTAAAGCGTTGCGCCCACCGTTTGCAGAGGCATAGCCTGAGGTTCCTCCCTGCCCAGTATCGGCGGTTTTAGAGCCTACATTTACAATAGCACCTTTGCTCTTTTTAAGTTCTGGCAAGGCATATTTGGCCATTAAAAAATAATGTACAAGATTGCGTTTTAATGATTCTATAAAACTTTCGGCATCACCATTTTCTAGTCCAACACCATCATTAACTCCAGCGTTATTTACAAGTCCATCAATACGGCCGTACCTATCGATAGTAGATTGCACGGCATTTTTACATTGTTCTGGATCTGTTAGTTCTGCAATTGCATAAAAAACTTCTGCGCCTTGTACTTTAAAGTTTTTAATAACCTCATCTACACTAGCTTTATTTCTTGTAATTATAACAGGTATAGCTTCCTCTCTAATTAAAGATTCTACAATACCTAAGCCAACTCCTTTAGAGCCACCAGTTACTATAATTACTTTATCTTTTAGTTGTAAATCCATTAATTTAGTTTGTTGATTAGTTGTTTAGCTTATATATTCTAACTGCATTATCTCCCATAATTTTACTAACATCTTCTTTTGAGAATGCACTAAAATATTGTTCTATAATTTGAAGCACATCTTGGTATTCTCCTGCCAATAAACACACTGGCCAATCAGAACCAAAAAGTAATCTGTCTGTGCCAAAAGCTTCAACAACTACATTTAAAAATTCGTAAAAATCTTTTTCTTCCCACTTAAAATCTTGTGTTTCGGTAATCATTCCCGACACTTTACAAGATACATTTTTATACGATGCTAAACGCTTAATATTAGTTTTCCAGTTGGTATTTGCTATTAATCCTTCTGAAATTTTTGGCTTCGCTATATGATCTAGAACAAATTCTTGCTCTGGAAACTTAGCTACCATTTTTATTACATTTTCTAATTGATTTGGAAAAACCAAAATATCGTAAACTAAGTTATATTTACTTAATTTACTAATTCCGTTTAGAAAATCGTTTCGTAAAACAAAATCTTCTGTTTCAGCCTGTACAATATGCCTAACACCTTTAAATAATTTGTTTTGCGTAAAATGCTTTAATCTTTCTTCCACGTTTTCGTTACACAAATCTACCCAACCAACAACACCTTTTATAAAAGGATTATTTAAAGCACATTCTAATAAAAAATTAGTTTCCTTTTCAGATTGATCTGCTTGAACGGCAATGCAACCATCAATATTATTGGCTTTTAAAATGGGCTTTAAATCCTTTGGTAAAAAATCCTTTCTAATAACCAACATAGAATCGTCAATCCAGCTATCTCTAACTGGATTGAAAATCCAAAAATGTTGATGTGCATCAATACGCATTATTTGTATGCTTTTACGTTTTGTTTTGAAACTCCTAAGCCTTCAATACCTAACTCCATAACATCTCCTTCTTTTAAATACATTGGTGGGTTTAAACCTAAACCAACACCAAATGGCGTTCCTGTAGAAATAATATCTCCAGGTAAAAGCGTCATGAATTGGCTAATATGGCTAACCACATGTTGTACGTTAAAAATAAAATCTGAAGTTGTGCTATTTTGCATTACTTCGCCATTTAACTTTAACCATAAGTTTAAGTTATTCGGATCTTCTATTTCGTCGGTTGTAGCAATAAATGGCCCTACTGGTGCGAAGGTGTCGCAACCTTTTCCTTTACACCATTGTCCTGATTTTTCTATTTGAAAAGCACGCTCACTAACATCGTTGTGTAAAACGTATCCGGCTATATGATCGAATGCATCTGCTTCTTCAACATAAGATGCTTTTTTACCAATTACAATAGCTAACTCTACTTCCCAATCGCTTTTTTCGCTGTTTTTTGGGATGATAACATCGTCGTTTGGCCCTACTAATGCTGTTGTAGATTTAAAGAATAACACAGGTTCTTTTGGAATTTCCATACCAGCCTCGGCGGCGTGTTGTGCGTAGTTTAAACCTACACATACTATTTTTGATGGTCTGGTTAATGGCACACCTAAACGTACGCTATCATCAACCTCTGGGCAACTAGCTTGGTTCGCTTCTAACCATGTGGCTAGTTTTTCGATACCGCCGTTTCCAAAAAAATCTTCATCGTAATCTTGTCCAAAAGCAGACACATCTATTTTTGTTCCGTTGGCTAACTGAACCCCTGGCTTTTCTTCGCCTTCGGCTCCAAATCTTATTAATTTCATTTTAAAATATTTTTTTGAGTGTTTTTTAATTCCCGTTTAAAGTAACAAATCCGCCATCGATAGCATAGTTAGATCCTGTTATAAATCCGGCTTCGTCCGAACATAAAAACAATACTAAATCGGCCATTTCTTGTGGTTTTCCCATTCTTCCAATAGGTTGTGTTTGCGATAATTTCGCAAACATTTCGTCTTCTTTTCCTGGATAATTTTTCTTTATAAATCCATCTACAAATGGCGTGTGTACACGACCTGGAGCTATACAATTACAACGAATACCATCCTTTAAATAATCTTTAGCTACGGAATAGGTAATGGTTAACACCGCGCCTTTAGTCATAGAATATGCAAAACGATCGTTAATACCAACCGTTGATGCAATAGATGCTAAATTTAAGATAACGCCATTACCTGATTTTTTTAAGGCCGGTAAACACGATTTGATACAGTTGTAAACCCCTTTAATGTTTACGTTGTATAACCTGTCTAGATCTTCTTCTTCGCAAGCTTCAATATTACCAACGTGGGCAATACCCGCATTGTTTATTAAAATATCGATGTTTCCGTTTTTAGTAATGGTTTCTACAATACTATCTACGTTGGCTTTGCTAGCAACATCGCATTTGTGGGCCGCTGCGTTACCATTTGTGGCTTCAATTTCTTTTACCGTTTCTTCGGCGGCTTCTAAATTAAAATCTAAGATATGTACTGTAGCGCCTTGCTGTGCAAAGGTTAACGATATGGCTTTACCAATACCGCTACCACCACCAGTAACCAAGGCTACTTTATTTTTTAAACTGAATTTTGACATGTGATATTAGTTGGATTAATATTTTATAAGGACATTCCGCGTTTCCATGGAATGAAATCGTCTTGACGTAATTGCTTAGCTTTAGTTAATTTACCGCTAGCCACCTCGATTACAAAGTCTAGCAACTGCTCGCCAGCTTCTTCAATAGAGGTTGTTCCTTCTATTATTGTACCCGCATTAAAATCGATAATATCAGGCATTTTATTGTATAGTTTTGTGTTGGTAGATACCTTTACCACTGGCGTAATTGGGTTACCTGTTGGCGTACCTAAACCTGTTGTAAATAAAATAATGTTACATCCGGAACCTGCTAAACCAGTAGTAGACTCTACATCGTTTCCTGGTGTACATAATAAATTTAAGCCTGGTTTTGTAACTTGTTCTGTGTAATCTAAAACATCTTCAACTGGAGAACTTCCTCCTTTTTTTGCAGCTCCAGCAGATTTTATGGCATCGGTAATTAAACCATCTTTTATATTTCCTGGTGAAGGGTTTGCATAAAAACCTGCCCCTAAAGCATCGGCCTTAGCATTGTAAGTAGACATTATTTTTGAAAACTTTTTAGCGTTTTCAACCTTTGTACATCTATTAATCATTTCTTGCTCAACCCCGTTTAATTCTGGAAATTCAGACAATACACTAGCCCCACCAAGGGCTACGATTAAATCGGAAACATAACCTAAGGTTGGATTTGCAGAAATACCCGAAAAACCATCGGAACCACCACACTCTAAACCTATTACCAATTTACTTAACGGCGCTGGTTTACGTTCATTCTTATTAGCTTCAATTAAACCAACAAATGTTTTTTTAACTGCTTCGGCTAAAAGCACTTCTTCTGAAGCTATATGTTGCTGCTCTAAAACATAAATAGGTTTTTTATGCTCGGGCGACATTTTATTTAAAGCATCTTGAAGAATACTAGCCTGTGCATGTTGGCAACCTAAACTTAAAATGGTTGCTCCTGCAACATTGGGGTTGTTTATATAACCTGCTAATAAGTGACAAAGTGCCACAGAATCTGAAGTTGCACCACCGCAGCCACCTTCGTGCGTTAAGAAATGAATACCATCTACATTAGGAAATAAAGAATTCTTCTCTTTATGTTGAGACGATTTTAAAATATCTTTATTTAAAATAGCTTCGGTTGAAGCGCCGCTTTTATAATCTGCAATTAAAGCATCAACATCTAGTTTTAAATGTTGCTCTTTGCTAAATCCTAATTTTTCTAAAAGGGCGTGTTTTAAAACCTCAACATTTCTATTTTGGCAAAATACTAAGGGTATAATTAGCCAATTATTCTCGGTACCTACTTTGCCATCGGCACGGTGATACCCATTAAATGTTTTAGTTATAAATTTTGAAACATCGGGTTGTTCCCACTCGATTTTATTTTTTTCGTTATTGGCCGCATAAGTTTCGGTATCGTGTTCTAAATTAGTAGTACTAATTAATCCGCCTTGAGCGATATCTTTTTTAGCACGCCCAACCAAAACACCATACATATAAATAGCATCACCTTTTTTAAAAGCTTGTGTTGCAAATTTATGTTTTGCTGAAATTGTATCGCTAAGCGTATATTCTTCAGAATTTAGGACCACTTTTGTGCCTTTTTCAAGATCTCGAAGGGCTACAATAACGTTGTCTTTTGGATGTATTTTTAATACCGTATTCGTTGTACTCATTAGTCGTTGGTTTATTAAAGCAATATTACTACCAAATAAAGATTTAGTCTAATTTATATTTGACAGATACTGGTATTTTTTTTGCTGTTATGAAGTTTTTATTGCAATTAGTGCAAAAATACCCTGTAAAAAATCACCAATAGCTTAATTATTTTCCTCTTGAGAAGCTTCAGATTTATAGTTTTTTAAAAATTCTGAGGGTGTACAATTCATAATAACTTTAAATTGCCTGTTAAAATTTGAGATATTCTTAAAACCAGACTCAAAACAAACGGCAGCAATATTAAATTTGCTTTCAATTAATAATTTACAAGCGTAACCTACCCTAATTTCGGTAACGTATTTAGAAAATGTTTTCCTATTTACACGTTTAAAATATCGGCTAAATGCCGAAGCATTCATATTTGCTATTTTAGCAGCTTCTTCTAAACTTATATCTTTATTAAAGTTATTAAAAATATAGGCTTGTACTTTATCTTGAACAATACTTTTTGTTAATTTAAATGCATTTACAAAACCATAGCTAGTTAACTTTTGCGTGTCCTTATATTTTGCAAGCTGATTTAAAACATTTAAAAATGCTATGGTTTTATTAAAACCATCTAACTCTGGTAGTTTTGTAATTTCGTTAATTAAACGGTTGCTTACATTTAAAAATTTAAGTCCGAATTTGGCACGTTCAAACAATTCTAAAAGATGAATCATTTCTGGTGTTTCAAAAAAATAACTTCCTAAAAAATCTTTTTTAAAATGAACCGAAACAGCTTTAGCTTTTAATTGAGAATCTTCATTGAAATATTCTGGGTCGTTTTGCCACATGTGCGGCAAGTTTTTCCCAATTAAAACAATATCTTTTGGCTTAAACTTTTCAATACTATCGCCAACAAAACAAGTACCTTGACTTTTTAAAATTACAACAAGCTCCATTTCTGGATGATAATGCCAAACTTTTAAAAAATTTGGATACTCGTTAACTCTAGCACTAAATGAGCTATTGTTTAAACTACTTCTATCAAGAAAATGTAATTTCATAAGTTTAAAGAGCCTGTTTCTAAATTAGGTTTTCTCGAAATGTAATACTTATTGATTAATAAAACTAATATACCTCAAAATCTGATTCTAGCCTGATATCGACCGACGAGCTGCCAACCATTATTTTAAACATACCAGGCTCAACCGTCCAATTCATGTTTTTATCTAATATTGCTAAATCGTCTGGTATTAGGGTGAATTCCACAATTTTTTCTTCATTTGGTTTTAAATGAATGCGCTCAAATCCTCTTAAAACCGACTCGTAGGTGGTTACACTACTCACCTTATCCTTTAAATACAATTGTACAACCTCGTCTCCTGCTAATTTCCCCGTATTTTTAACTTTAACAGAAACTTTTAAATTGGCTTGCGATTTTATTTTTAAAGCAGACAACTTTAAATTGGTATAACTAAAAGTAGTATAACTTAACCCGTAACCAAAAGGAAATAATGGCCCAAGTACACGTGTATTTCCGTAGCCATTTGGCCCTTTACCAGGTTGTCCCGCTTGAGACCCTGGCTTAAACGGAAAATTTAATGGAATTTGCCCTACCGTTTTAGGAAAGGTTACCGACAATTTACCTCCCGGATTATAATCTCCAAATAAGGTTTCGGCAACCACCTCGCCTGCCGCAGTGCTAGGAAACCACGCTTCTAAAATAGCTGGTAAATATTTATTCTCCCAATTTATTGTTAGCGGTTGCCCATTTATTAAAACCAATATTACAGGCTTACCTGTTGCATACAATGCTTGCACTAATTGCTGCTGGCGACCTGGTAAACCCAAACTGGTTCTCGACATGGTTTCGCCTACACGTTTGTCGTCTTCTCCAACAACAGCAATAATAACATCGGATTGTTCTGCTTTTTTAACCGCAGCATTTATACTTTCTTGTTCTTGTTCGGTTAACGGGGTTGGGATTATTTCGCTTCCAGGCCAATCTTTATCAACAACATCACAGCCTTTCTCGTAGGCTACGTTTGCCTTACTTCCAACATAGTTTTTAACACCTTTAAACACCGAAACCGATGGGTTAAACGCTGGCCCATAACGACTGTAAGTAAAACTCACTTCGTTTGCCAATGGCCCAGTAACCAAAATATTATTTATTTTATTAAGATTTAATGGCAGTGTATTATTTTCATTTTTAAGCAACACTAGAGACTCTCTATTAATTTGCTTCGATAGCGATTCGGCTTCTTTGGTATGCACCAGTTTATCGGCTTCTTTTGGATTTGCTACATATGGATTATCAAATAATCCTAATTTAAATTTAATCCTTAAAACATCGGCCACACGAGCATCTATGGTTTGCATAGAAAGTTCTCCATTTGCAATAAGTTCTCGAAGTGGTTCGATAAACGATTCTGGGGTTCTAAACGTGGTTCTTACATTTAGTCCAGCTTCAATAACTTGTCTTACAGCTTCTTTATAACTATCGGCAACATGGTGTTTTTCATATACATACTCTACAGCCTCACTATCGGAAACGACATAACCATTAAAACCATACTTTTCGCGAAGCAATTCGGTTAAAAAATAGCGACTTGCCGTTATAGGCTCGCCATCGTAGTCGTTATAACTACTCATAATTCCCATTGGGTTTGCTTCTTTTATAACTCGTTTAAAAGGATACAAATGAAGTTGAAACATTTCTCTAGGTGCCACATGCGGATCGGTTCTAGCATCGCCATCACGCGCTCCTTTTGGAATACTATACACCGCAAAATGTTTTAATGTTGATGCAACACCTTGTTCTTGTATACCAAGCGTCATAGCTTTACCCATTTCGGCAACATGAAAAGGTGATTCGCCGTAGCTCTCTAATACACGCCCCCAACGTTGGTCGCGCGCTACATCTAAAATGGGTGCATAAACATTAGTATAACCTAAAGCTTTAGCTTCGCGCCCAACCATTTCTCCCGCTTGTTTTACTAAATTTTTATTCCAAGTGCTACCAATACCTATTGGTGCAGGAAGTGGCGTTGCTTTTTCATGACACAAACCATGTATTGCTTCATTTGTAAAATCGACTGGAATACCTAACCTAGTTTCTTCAACAAACCATTTTTGAACTTTATTAATAGCTTCTGCATGTGTGCTAAATGGATAAGCGTATTTTGTATGTGTTTTTTCTTGATTCCAAATGGTGTTTAAATGTTCGTCGATATTGGCAATACCATCTTTCCAAACTCTTTGCTTCCATTTTGGATTAGGCAACTCATCTTCTAAAACACGAGCAAACCCATAAAGTGTTGCTAATTGGCATGTTTTTTCGTTAACATTCATTAAACCTATTAGGTTTTGCACACGAGCTTCTAGGGGAGCTTTGCTATCTTCAAAAACATCTTTTTTATTATTCTTATTAAAATCTATCCAACCTTGATGGTAAATAGATTTTGTATCAGACTTCATTGCACTTAATACAATTACGCAACAAACAAGTGCCAACTGCTTAAAATTACGGATATACCTCATTATTAATTTCAGTTTAAGATTTTATTTGGTATACCTTAAAGTTATCAACTTTCATATGGTTTTTAACGGTTCTAAAACCAAAATAGCCTGATGTATATGGTGCATCATCCTCAAAATCAGAAAACAATTCTCCGTTTCTATAATATTGAATTACACCATGGTTAGCAACAATTTTAATATGATAAGTTTTATTGGGTTCTAACATATATTTAGAATCGCTTAAATCATGTTCTGGCAAGAGAGGTCGTTCTCCATTGCCAACATACCTTCTAAATCTGGTAGTTTTATTATGGTTACCGCCAACACCCATGTAATACAATTGTAAGCTATCGTAATTTGAAAATTTACCACCTCTGCTTTTGGAATTTTCGAATAAATTTGATGGGTTTTCTGGATCAGTTGCCATCCAAAAACAATTAAGGTCAGATACTCTATCGTTTACACCTCCGTCTTGTACTATTACCACATCATACTCAATTATTATAGAACCTTCAAACTTTTCTTTTAACCAAACAGTACAACCTTTTTCATCATTAATTTCTAATTTACCGTTATTTAATTCTACAACACCACCTTCCATTTGTTCAACCTGCCAATCACTTAAATCACCATCAAAATCATTTTTATAAATTAAAGATGCTTCCACTTCAGATTCATTTATTGTAAAAACTTTATCATTTTGGCAACCTGAAACAAAAACAGTAAAAAACGTTATAGTCAACAATGCTGCTATTACAGGCAATTTATAATTTTTCATGATATTTAGTTTAGTTAATTTGTTTGATGAGCACCAAACTCCAAGGTGTTATTTCGTGGTTAATATTTAACATGCCATTACTATTGGCTTTTACAAATTTTTTATTCATTGTATTTGCAAAAGCTTTCATGATTTTAATTTGTTCTCTTGTTGGTGGCTCTGGTTTACCCATGGCTTCCCAAAAATTATGAATATTTCCATGATCTTTATCTAAAATTTCTAATTCGAATAAGGTGCCAGGTTTTAAATTTTTTAATGTGAAATTTAATTGTTTTGAAGTGCCGCTTTCTCGTTTATTAGTTCCAGAGGGCACCGCATTTTCGTATTCTTTAGGATAATTATAAGCCAGTGCTACAATTTTTTTATCGTCGGATTTTTTACTGATGAATAAATACTCGTTTTTGTACAATTGTTGATTTCCCAATTGGTTTAACATTCTGTACGCGTGGTATGATGGTTTTACTAATCCCTGATAATTTATCATTCCGAAACCCCCATGAAAAATGCTTGAAGCACCACCTTTTTCTTCAAAAATATCGGTGAAAGTCCAAAATGCTAACGAATTTGTAAGTCCAATACAATCTAAATTAGACTTTACAATATAAGCCGCAGCCGGTAAACGATCGTGCATAGCATCGCGGCTGCTTGGGCTGGTATTCCATTCGGTTAAATGAATTTCGGCATTTGGATAGGCACTTTTTGAAATGGTATTTTTTAACCATATTAAATCTTCTTTTACAGAATGCACGTAACGTGTTAACCCACGACCTTTTCCTGTTTCTGGATTAAAGGCATAATCGGTTGGATAGGGATGTGTTGAAACAAAATCGACCGGTAAATTTTCTTTTTTACAGTATTTTAAAAAGTCTTCAATCCATACGCCATGCCATTTTAATGCATTAATATCTTCAATTTTAAAAATTTCTTCAGAAACATGATTATTTATAATTTCTCCATCAAACCGAGCATCTGGAACAAAATTACTTGTAGATGGACCTCCAATTTTTAAGCGACTATCAATACTTTTTACAGCCAAGGCCGATTGCTTATACATTTCGAAGTACTGCGATTTTGTTCCATGCCAAAAAAACGGATATAAATTAGGCTCATTCCAAACCTCGAAATACCAAGTTAATACTTCTTCTATTCCATAACGATCTACGCAATGCTGGGTAAATGCTTTAATTAAATCGAACCATTGTGCAAATGTATCTTCTTTAGGAGTCACTTTAGCCTTCCACCAGAATACGGTTTTAGAGTCTTCTGCGGCCATACTTGAAGGCAAAAAAGCTAGTTCTACAAAAGGTTTTACATTTAAATCTAATAGTCTATCAAAAACATCGTCGATATATTGCCAGTTATAAACTGTTTTTCCTTTTTCTATTATTACCGGAAACATATCGTCGTGAAACAAACCATGAAATCGAACATATTGGAAACCACAATTTTCTTGTACTTGTTGCATTTGCTCAAGCCAACCTGCCCGAAGTGCCTCGTTCGCTCGACCAGCTCCAACCACTTTACTCCAGTAATGCTCGAATGTAACTCCTTGTTGGTTTACATCAATTTGAATGTTTTTTTGCGCATTTGAAAACAAAAAAGAAAGTAAGACAATAGCGATACAAATTATATTTTTTAAAATTCTCATAATAGTTAAATAACAGTATATGCAATTTGCTAAAAGTTTAAATTTTTACTTATAACTAATTAACCATAAACTATAAATATTGTTTCTTTTATAGCGAAAAAGCCATATCAACACAACATTGATACGGCTCTTTCAAAATAAACTAAAATACTTGCTTACA
>NZ_JTDW01000012.1 GCF_000943565.1 Neotamlana sedimentorum | reverse complement strand
AAGTTGCTAGTGCATTAAGCATTATTAAAGACTTAAGAAAATAATTAATTATGAAAACGTCGTCTATCATTTCTAAGCTATTAGTTGCTATTTGTGCAGTTGTAGTTTTGTGTTGTAATTCATCACCAGATATTGTAGTTCAAAATCTTAATATGAACATTCCAGAAGGAAAACAAGTATTTTCGGAAGATTTGTTAATTGATGAAATTGCAGAAACCAAAATTGAGCATTTTGCATTTGTTGGTCCAACCAACCAAACGGTTAACTTTACGCAAGAAAATGTTACGATGTTTTTATTCTTAAAAGGTAATGCTGTTATAAAAGCCGATACTATTGTTAAGACTGTGAATCCAGAGTCTATTGCAATTCCAATGGACAACCTTAACAAAGTTGAAATTAACGTGCCTAACGGCGAAACTTTGCATTTTGTAAAGTTTACTAAAACATTATCAAGTCAAGACAAATCGGATTTAGCTAGTTTTCCTTCCGAAAATAAATACAAGTTATTTTATACGCGTTTTATTGATTGCGAACCATATACCGAAAAAATAAAAAGTCCTAATACAACAAGTCGAACGGTTTTACCTGCCGATATTGTACCAAGAGTATCTTTGGGTACTGTTGAAGCTATGGGACCAGATGAAGTAGGAGCGCATAAGCATCCTATGTTAGATCAGTTATTTTTAGGTTTAACCGATAACGATATTACGGTGTTTGCAGACGATGCCTCGGTTCAATTAAAAGAATTTGCTTTATTGCACATTCCTATAGGATCTAGTCATTGGGTAAAAGTTGAGGAAAACAAAAGAATGAACTATATGTGGATGGATTTTTTCTTAACCAAAGAAGGACAGGAATGGCTAAAAACGCATAAACCGTCAAGTACCGATAAAAAGTAATAAAGGTTTAAAATAACCTTTAAAAAAAGACCTACAATGCAAATTGTAGGTCTTTTTGTTTACAGAAAAGACGTAAAATTAATATCATCTTTATCAATAAAACCATAAACAACATAAGTAATTTTAAAAGTTTTATTTGAATTTATCTATTTAAAATAAGTTTAAAACATCTCTAAAATAAAAAAACCTTTACAGTAATGTAAAGGTTTTTGCGGAGAAAGAGGGATTCGAACCCCCGGAGGTGTGACCCTCAACAGTTTTCAAGACTGCCGCATTCGACCACTCTGCCATTTCTCCATGAGTGCCTAATAAGGTATTTCCTTAATGCGGCTGCAAATATAAAGTCCTTTTTTTACTCTTTCAAATAAAATAGCACTTTTTTTTAAAAATATTTTTTTCGCAATATGTCAGCAATTTTATCGCATTTTTAGTAAAATAAATTAATCAAATGTTATTTTTGCTAAGCTATAAAATAATGTATGGATATTCTTAAGCAATTAAACTGGCGTTATGCCACAAAAAAATTCGATGCCACAAAAAAAATATCGCAAGAACAGCTCGATATTTTAAAACAAGCCTTCAATTTAACCGCAACCTCCTATGGTTTACAAACCATTTCAATGGTAGTTGTAGAAAATAAAAAATTGCGAGAACAACTTGTCGAAAGCGCTTTCAATCAAAAACAAGTGGCCGATGCATCGCACCTTTTAGTAATTTGCATACAAGAAAACATAACGGCACAAGATGTTATAAATTATTATAAAAATATAAAGCAAGTCCGTAACACACCAGACCACATTTTAAAGCCATATCAAGACGGCCTAATTGCAACCATCGAGAAAATGTCGGAAACAGAGCGCCAGCAATGGTCCAAAAACCAAGCTTATATTGCACTAGGTAATTTAATGACCGTTTGCGCCGGTATTCAGGTCGATGCTTGCCCAATGGAAGGCTTCCTTCCTGAAGTATACGATAGTGTTTTAGGCTTATCGCAAAGAGGCTTAAAATCGGTTTTACTACTTCCCGTAGGTATTCGCGATCAAGACGATCTATTTGCAAGCCTTAAAAAAGTACGTAAACCAATAAACGAAACTGTAATAGAAATTTAAAATATTTGGGCGTTACCACAAGGGTCGGGCTTTCGGCAGTCGCTCTCTGCGAGTAGCTCCAACAAAGCCTCAATCCCTAACGCAGCTACCAACAAAATAAAAACATCATGCCAGGATTTGAACTATTTGGAGAATTAGAAAAACAACAAGTAAACGATGTGTTAGATAACGGCGTACTAATGCGCTATGGTTTCGATGGCATGCGAAAAGGCCATTGGAAAGCCAAAGAACTAGAAACCGAATTATCAAAAGCATTTCAATCCAAGCATGTGCAATTAGTATCTAGCGGAACCGCTGCAGTAAGTGTAGCATTGGCAAGTGCAGGCGTAGGAGCGGGCGACGAAGTAATTATGCCAACATTTACCTTTGTAGCTAGTTTTGAAGCCATCATGATGCTTGGTGCTATTCCTGTATTGGTTGATATCGACGATACACTGTGTTTAAATCCAGAAGCAGTACAGCAAGCCATTACACCAAAAACAAAAGCCATTATGGTGGTGCAAATGTGTGGTAGTATGGGCAATATGGAAGCTTTACAAAATATCGTTCAAAAAAATAATTTGTTATTAGTTGAAGATGCTTGTCAAGCAATTGGTGGAACTTACAATAACAAACCATTAGGAAGCATTGGGGATTTAGGTTGTTTCTCGTTCGATTTTGTAAAAACAATAACCTGTGGCGAAGGTGGGGCAGTAATTACAAATAATGAGAACTTTTATACCAACGCCGATCATTATAGCGATCATGGTCACGATCATGTTGGCAACGATCGCGGAGCAGAAACGCATCCGTTTTTAGGCTATAATTTTCGGATTTCAGAACTTCATGCAGCAGTTGGTTTAGCGCAAGTAAAGCGTTTACCAGAGTTTTTAGAAATTCAGCGTAAATACCTTAAAATATTTCAAGAAGTGGTTGGCGCTTTGCCACAAGTTACTTTACGAACCGTTCCATCTGGTGGCGAAGAAAGTGGTGCTTTTTTCAATTTCTTTTTACCCGATTTAGAAGTATCTAGAAAAGTAATTCAAGGTTTTAAAAACGGTGGTATCGATGCTTGTTGGAATTATTTCGATAATAACTGGCACTACATCCGTAAATGGGATCATTTAAAAAACTTAAAATCCCTTTTCCCAATTACCCAAGAAGTAAAAACAGGGTTACAGTATTTAGAAAATGCGACTTTTCAAAAATCAGATCATTTTATAGGACGAAATATTTCTTGCTTAATTAAATTATCTTGGACCGAAGAGGAGGTTAAAACTAGAGCCCAAAAAATGGCCAAAGTAATTGCTACTGTTTTAAAATAATTTTTTATCTGTTAGCATTTGGTTAACTTTATATAGTTAAGTGTCAATGCTATGCTAAAATTTAGACTTTGTTTTCTGTTGTTAATGTCAATGCTTGCATTTGGGCAAACACAACAAATGGCTTTCCAGCAGCTAAATGTAGAGCAAGGTCTTTCGCAAAATAGCGTTATTAGTATCGCTCAAGATTCTATTGGCTACATGTGGTTTGCCACACAAGACGGACTCAATAAGTACAATGGACGCGATTTTAAACAATATAACAAGCAGTTCGAAGATATTACCAGAGCAACTTTTAGTAACCTTGGTAAAATTTATATCGATAAACAAAACCGACTGTGGATTATTACCCATTCTGGAAATTTAGAATTATACCAACCTCAAACCGATAACTTTAAACCCATAAAACTTAATTTTAAAGCAAGTACGGTTTTCCAAGATTCCGAAAAAAATCTTTTTATTGGCTCGTACAATAGCGGACTTGTCAAAATTGATGTGAAAACAAAAGATACCCTTCAGGTTTTTAAAAATCAAGATGCTTTAAAAACGGTTTATGAAATTGCAGAGTTTCAAAATAAATTATTTGTTGCAACCGAAGGCGCATTGTTTCAGGTTTCTACAAATAACAGGTATAAAAACGTTTCGGTGGCTTCAAATGCAAGTGCTAATTTTAGTGCTTTAGCCCAAGATAATAATGAAACAATTTGGCTCGGTTCTTTTGGAAAGGGCTTGTTTTATAAATCTAAAAATCAATCGGCATTTACAGCTTTTAAACATGAAAACCTTCCTAGTAACTTAAATATTGAAGATCTTTTAATCGATTCGAAATACAATTTATGGATTGTAACCTATGGCAATGGTGCCTATTATATAAATTTAAAGGAAAATACGGTCACTAATTTTAAGGCCAATAAAAACAATCCGTTTGCACTACATTACAACGATATTTTGTGTTTATACGAGGATATTACAGGTTTAGTTTGGTTTGGAACCGACGGAACAGGCGCTAGTTTTTATGATCAACATCTTATTAAATTTAATATACTTACCAACAACCAAGTGTCTAACGAGGTTAATGTCGATATGGTTAGAAGTTTGGTAACCGATAAAAACGATAATCTCTGGATTGGTACTTCTGGCAAAGGATTAACTTATTTTAATGACGAAATTGGGCAGTATAAAACCTTAACAACAAGCAACTCAAATATTGCGAGTAATAGGGTAATTAGTTTAAATTATTACGAAGATGAATTGTGGGTTGGCCACCAAGGTTACGGTTTAAATTCATTAGAAAATGTCGAGCGTTTTAATTTTTTTAATGAGATAAAAGATTATACCATTTGGAAAATAATTCCAATAACTAAAACAAAACGGTGGCTAGCAACAGAACGTCATGGTCTGGTATTATTTGATAGAGAAAAAGGTGTTATTAAAAGTTATAACAGCAACAATTCAAATTTACAGGAAAATAATATACGAACTGCCGAATTAGAAAACGATAGTATATTTTGGTTAGGAGCAGAGAGTTCTGGGGTTTATAAATTAAATATAAAAACTAATAAAATCGATAAAATTGAAACACTTCACGATAAAATAAAGTCGTTATATGTTTCAAATAATACGCTTTGGGTTGGTACACTTGGTTCTGGACTAAAAAAGTATAATTTAAAAACTAAAGCGGTAACAGTTTATGGTTTAAATGATGGTTTGCCCAACCAAGTAGTGTATGGTATTTTGCCAGATGAAACTAATAATTTGTGGTTAAGTACAAATAATGGTTTGTGTAAGTTCGATGTTTCAAACAATACTTTTGAAGCTTTTACAACCTTTGATGGGTTACAAAATGCCGAGTTTAATACTGGTGCTTATTATAAAGGTAAAAATGGTGTTTTATATTTTGGTGGATTAGATGGTGTTAATTGGTTTACACCCGAAAAGCTTACTTACAATACGGTAAAGCCAAAAACTATAATATCCAATTTCGAAGTGTTTTCAAAGAAGCATCCAATGGTGAAAAACACCAAATTAAATCACAATCAAAATACTTTAACTTTTACATTTTCGAGTTTGCATTTTTCTCAACCCGAACGAAATTCGTTTAAATACAGGGTTTTTAATTATGATGATAATTGGATTGATTCAAAAAGTGTGAATTTTGCGCATTATACCAATTTAGAACCAGGTAAATATACCTTTCAAGTTATATCTAGTAATTACGATGGTATTTGGAATAACGAACCAGCTAATTTTAGTTTCACTATTTTAAAACCTTGGTATTTAACAAATACGATTAAAATATTTTATTTAGTATTAATCGTATTAGCATTGTTAGGTGTTTATCGCTATTTAAATTGGCGATGGAAAATAAAAACCCAATTACAACTAGAACACGCCGAAACCGAGCGTTTAAAAAAACTAGATGAGTTTAAAACCAAATTATACACCAATATTTCGCATGAGTTTAGAACGCCTTTAACCTTAATTTTAGGCCCGTTAGATAAACAATTATCGAAAAAAGAACTCACCGAACACGATAAAAACGAATTAGAGTTAATAAAACAAAATGCCAATAGATTGTTAGGCTTAGTTAACCAAATGGTCGATTTATCTATTATCGATTCTGGGCAAGGGCAATTAAAAGTAAAAGCAGGGAATTTAAATGTGCTTTTAAAACAAATTGTAGCGGCTTTTAGTTATAAAGCTTTAGAAAAAGGGATTGTAATTGAAAGCAAAATAGAAAATTTAGATATTGCTTGGTACGATACCGATGTTATTGAAAAAATAAGTTCAAATCTGTTGTCTAACGCCATAAAATATGCTCCAGAGCAAAGTAAAGTGGTTTTAAATGCCAATAGGCAAAATGAAGATTTGGTGTTTTCAATTACCAATACCAATGAAGATATTTCTCGAACCGATTTGGGTAAATTGTTTCAGAGGTTTTATCAGGATAATGAAGCTTCAGAAGGCGTTGGGGTTGGTTTAGCTTTAGTGAAAGAATTAATAAACTTATCACACGGAAGCATTATTGCGAATAGTATTGCTAAAGATAAAATTCAGTTTAATATAACCATGCCTATTAACAAATCGGCTTTTAAAGCTTCAGAAATTATTGAGGAAACTAAAGCGCCTTCAACCGAAAATAACATTTCAATTTCTAAAAATGAAAAGTCTATAAAACCAGATTTATTAATTGTTGAAGACGAACCAGAAATTAGAAAATTTATAGTTTCCATTTTCCAAACAGATTATAATATTATTGAAGCAATCAATGGGAAAATAGGAATAGAAAAGGCCTTAAAGCATCAGCCAGATTTAATAATTAGCGATATTATGATGCCCGAAACTAATGGTATTTCCTTATGTAACACTTTAAAATATAACGAAATTACAAGCCATATTCCAATCATATTATTAACTGCAAAAGTTGGAGATAAAAGTGAAATTGAAGGTTTAAAAACCGGAGTCGATGCCTATATTACCAAACCCTTTAACAGTGAAAAGCTTAAATTAAGAGTTGAAAAACTTATTGAAAATAGAAGAGCACTTCAAAATCATTTTCTTAATAATTTTTCAATTGTTCCTCCAGATATTAAGGTAACATCGGCCGAAACTGAATTTTTAAAACGCTTAAAACAAGTGGTCGACGATAACCTAACAAAGCCAAGTTTTACAGCTGAAGCTTTTAAAAGTACCATGCAAATGAGTAGAACACAATTACACCGAAAATTAAAAGCTGTGGTTGGTTTAAGTGCTTCGGAGTTTATTAGGAACCAACGATTGCAATTGGCTGTTAATATTTTAAAAAAGCATCCGGGTGTAACGGTTTCAGAATTGGCATATCAGGTTGGTTTTAATACGCCTTCTTACTTTATTAAATGTTTTAAATCGGTTTACAACTGTACACCAAGCAAATATTCTTCTAAATAAAACACTGTTTTTTTTGTTTGTAAATTATTTATAATCAACTATTGTGACATTTGTTGCATCATTTGAAACAATGGTAGTATTCATTAATGGCTTTTGCTTGTACCTTTATAAAAGTAAAAAATAGTACACGTTCTAGAATGATTGAATCTCCAAAGGATAACAGCCAAGATAAGTTATATATGAGTATAGATCATTTAAAAAAAGGCGTTTACATATTACATGTTTTACACAATAATAAAGTCATCAAATCTATTGAAATTATAAAGGATTAACAAAGATGCTATTAATCAATCCTGAAAAGGGGAGCAACAATTTTTTGGGAGGAAAGTTTGCTTCCCTTTCTCTTTTTATAAACACATTTTAGTAATTAGGGGCTAGATTTAATAATTTACATATTCAACAATCTCCAATCCATAACCAATTAAACCAACACGTTTGGTTTGTTGGCTATTTGATAATAGTTTTAGTTTGTGAATGTTTAAATCGTGTAGTATTTGTGCACCAATACCAAAATCTCTAGCGTCCATACTAATTTTTGGAGCATTAGTAATTTGATTAGGTGTTTGTTGTGCTTTTAAAGTTTGCAATCGCTTTAAAATATTCATCGATTGCGATTCTTGGTTTATAAATAGTATGGCGCCTTTGCCTTCGTTGTTTATAACCTTGAACATATTATTTAGTTGGGCGTCAACATTGCTAGTAATGGCTCCTAAAACATCGTTATTTGTTGGGTTGGAATTTATACGAGTTAAGACTTCTTCGTTGTCGTTCCAAGTTCCTTTTGTTAAGGCAATATGCACTTGGTTGTTTGTGGTTTGTTGGTAAGCGCGAAGTCTAAAACTACCAAAACGAGTTTCAATCTGGAAATCTTCCTTTTTTTCAATTAAAGAATCGTGTTGCATTCTGTAAGCTACTAAATCTTCAATAGAAACTATTTTTAAATCTAGTTTTTTGGCAACATCCATAAGTTGAGGTAGTCGTGCCATACTACCATCTTCATTCATTATTTCAACAATAACACCAGCGGGTTGTAGTCCTGCCAATCTAGCAAAATCAATAGCCGCTTCGGTATGGCCTGTTCTACGTAAAACGCCGCCTTCTTTTGCAACTAAAGGAAAAATATGTCCAGGACGTGCTAATTCAAAAGGTTTAGTGTTTTTATTAATTAAAGCTTCTATAGTTTTTGCTCTATCGCTTGCAGAAATTCCTGTGGTTACACCGCCACCTCTTAAATCTACAGAAACTGTAAAGGCCGTTTCCATTGGGTCGGTGTTGTTGTTAACCATCATGTTAAGCTCTAACTCCTTACAACGGGTTTCGGTTAAAGGAGCGCAAATTAAACCACGACCATGAGTGGCCATAAAGTTTATAATTTGTGGTGTTACGGTTTCTGCTGCCGCTACAAAATCGCCTTCATTTTCACGATTTTCGTCATCCACAACTATAATTACTTTGCCATTTTTAATGTCATCAATAGCTTCTTGAATAGAATGTAACTTAAATTTTGAAGCTTTTTTTTGTGTCATAGGTTCTGCTAACATGTTGCAAAGATATTACTTATTTTAAAGATTCTAAATAATTTAACTTTAAGTCTTCTTTTACTTTTTCTTTAAACAATAGATGAGAAATAAAGTATAACGGAAAGCCTATAATTACTAAAATAAGTGCTGGTTTTTTACGAGGTTTATTAATGAAGCGGTAAAACGAAAATAAATCTTTTAAGGATTTTAAATAATAAATTATAAATAGAATAAGAGACATAATACTTAACTGAATGGAAGCTGTTGCCACAGATGGTAACTTATTATTTTTAAATACAAAATGAAGAACTAAAAGCGCAATACCAACAATAAATAAGGATATTGCAAATTTAGCATGAGGATTATACGATTGCCTTATTAATGTTTCTGAAACTTTATAATCTGGCTTTATAATTAAACCCTTTTCGATTATGTCGTCTAAATCGTTACCGCGTGAAATGAGCACTTTATAGGCTTCATGTCGGCAAGTTTCGTCGTGACCTAAAGCTTCATAATTGTTAATAATATCGATTAATTCGTTATTTTTTTGAGAATTTAAAAATTTATAATCGTGCGAATTTTTCTCTTTTATTTTGAATATTTTTTTAAGCGGATCTAAAATGCTATCAAAATCGAATAAGCCTTTATCGGCTGTAGCCCGTTTAGTTAAAAATACACCTAAAGGTAACATGACTAATGTTGAAAACCATGGCGCTAAAACTGGGTTGAAACCACCTTTTTTAGCACTGTTGGTAGCAAAAATTCCTATAAAATGATAAGTTAAAAACAGTAAAATAGCGATTACCATTGGTAAACCTATACCACCTTTACGAATAAGTGCTCCCAATGGAGCCCCAACAAAAAACAGTATGATACAGGCAAAACCCAATGCAAATTTTTCGTGCAATGAAATAATATGTCGATTGTAAATTTCGTTTTGAACTTTTAAATTGGTTTCTTTAGAATTTATTATTTGCTGCGGACTCGCTAGTGTACGCATAGTATTTTCAATGAGTTGAAGCTTTTTCTTTGTATTATAAATATCCAGAAGGTTGCCTAAATAGGTCGAATCTGTGGGGTTTACATTGTTATTAGCCGTTGTGATTTTTTTAGGTAGTAATAAGCTGGAACGCTGGTGTAAATTCTTGGCAAATATTTCGTAGTCGCGTTTTGCTTTTTCCCCAAGCGAGTCTATCGATTCGTTTAATCCTGAGACATTAAGCATACTGTATTTATCGGTTTGAGACTTTTCATCGATATCTATATTGTTTAATTCCGATAAATCGATGTTTATAATTTTAGTTTCGAATTTGGTTTTTGCAAACGGCTTTTTTTCGCGGTCTTTTCTTTTTTCAGGAGATACATCGCTGTAATAATAACCGTCGGTTAATATTAATTTTAAAACATTAGAATCTTTTTCGCTTGCTAGTTCGCCTTCTTTTGAAATTATGGTAGTTGCATTTTCATTTTTAGATCCTTTTACATGTATAATAACATCGTTTAAGAATTGATCGCGTTCACCGTGTTTTGATCTCACTTTTATATTGTATGGTGTTGACTCAATAGGATTGAATTGTCCTTCTGCAATAGCCATAGATGGCTTTAATTTAGCAATGTTTCGGCGTAAATTGTAAAAGTTTAATTCCGCCCAAGGTATGGCGTTATTTGCAAAGAAAAATGTAGTAATACCAAGTATTACAATAAATACGCTCAAGCCTGACATAGCACGTTGCAATGAAATACCAGTAGATTTCATGGCAGCAAACTCATAATTTTCGGCAAAACTACCAAAAACCATAATGGAAGCTAATAAAATGGTAAGCGGAACAACTAATGGAATTAATTTAGGAAGCGCATAAAGCAGAAATTTGCCAATAATAACAATGTCCATGTCTTTACCAGCCAACTCTCTAATATAAAGCCAAACAGTTTGTAATATAAAAATCAGCATGAGTATAGTAAACACGCTGAAAAATGTACGTAGGTACGTTGTTAATATGTAACGATCTAAAATTTTCACTAAAAAGTTAGTCTAAATTATTGATGTAATAATCGCTATATTTGGTAGAATCAAAGGTAAATAAGGTTTTTGATAACGGGGTGTTAGTTTTAAATGAATTTACCGTTAATGTTGTTTTTGTTCCATTTTTACCTAATTGAATAAGGTTGTAAATGTTTTTCGTTTTAGAATCTACACCTAAATGAATGGTTTTAATTTCGGAGTTAGAATCAATAGGTATTAATTTTACATATTGAATTTTGCGCCCATTAATATTTTGTTCAATATCTAATTTATAAGTATAGCCTTCTTCGTAAAAAGATAGCATTTTACTTGGTGTAATAGCGCTACCATCATCGTCAGTTTCTGCAGAAATGGTTACTTCTTCATCTTCAGGACTAATGCTGTATAGTTTGTTGCCATCAAAAAGTCGGGTTACTCCTAAAATGTTTAATCGGTATTTATCACCTTGCATAATTACATCGCCTTTGGTTTCTTGTTTAACGTTCTCTGAGATGTTTTCAAGGGTATATTTAAAGTCTATCGATATATTATTATAACTTTTTACTTTTTCTGAAACTTCGTTTAATAGTGCTTTGCCATTATTTTGAGCAAATGCCGAAATTGAAAGTGTAAGTAAGGCTAATGTTATAAATTTTTTCATTGTTTTTTATTAATTAAATTTCGTTTTCTAAATGTTGATCTAATGCAATTAAATCGGGTATTAAAACTTGGCGTGCTTTACTGCCTTCAAACGGGCCAACAATGCCTGCAGCTTCTAATTGATCTATAATTCGACCGGCTCTATTATAGCCTAGTTTTAGTTTTCGTTGCAACAACGAGGCCGAACCTTGTTGGGCAGTTACAATTACAATGGCGGCATCTTTAAACAGTTTATCGCGATCTGCAATGTCTATATCAAGACTTGTGCCACTTTCTTCTCCTACATATTCCGGAAGTAAATAAGCATCAGGATAGGCTTTTTGGGCTCCAATATAGTCGGTTATTTTTTCAACTTCAGGCGTGTCAACAAAGGCACATTGTACACGAATTAAATCATTACCTTGTGTATAAAGCATGTCTCCACGACCAATAAGTTGGTCGGCTCCCGAGCCATCTAAAATGGTACGTGAATCTATTTTTGAAGTTACCCTAAATGCAATTCTTGCAGGGAAATTTGCTTTAATAATACCAGTAATAACGTTAACTGACGGACGTTGCGTTGCAATAATTAAGTGAATGCCAATGGCACGAGCTAATTGAGCTAAACGAGCAATTGGAGTTTCTACTTCTTTGCCAGCAGTCATTATTAAATCGGCAAACTCATCAACTACTAAAACAATGTAAGGTAAATATTGATGCCCATCGTTTGGGTTTAACTTTCGGTCTTTAAACTTTTTATTGTACTCAACAATGTTACGACACATAGCATTTTTAAGCAGTTCGTAACGGTTATCCATTTCAATACAAAGCGAATTTAAGGTGTTGATTACCTTAGTGTTATCTGTAATAATGGCTTCTTCACTATCTGGTAGTTTGGCTAAGTAATGGCGTTCAATTTTATTAAAAAGCGTTAATTCTACTTTTTTAGGATCTACAAGAATAAATTTAACCTCGGCAGGATGTTTTTTATAAAGTAAAGACGTTAAAATAGCATTAAGCCCAACCGATTTACCTTGGCCTGTTGCACCTGCCATAAGCAAGTGAGGCATTTTTGCTAAATCAACAACAAAAGTTTCATTACTAATGGTTTTACCAAGTGCAATAGGTAAATGCATGTCGGAACTTTGAAACTTTTTAGCCGCAATTACCGATCGCATAGAAACAATAGTGGCATTGGTGTTTGGTACTTCAATACCAATAGTTCCTTTTCCAGGGATTGGTGCTATAATTCGAATACCAAGGGCCGAAAGCGAAAGCGCAATGTCGTCTTCTAAATTTTTAATTTTTGAAATTCGAATTCCTGCATCTGGTACAATTTCGTAAAGTGTTACGGTTGGCCCAATGGTGGCTTTTATACTTGCAATACCAATTTTATAATTACTTAAAGTATCTACAATACGATTTTTATTGGCTTCTAGTTCTTCCTGGTTTATAGTAATGCCTTCGGTGTTGTATCTTTTTAATAGATCGAGCGGAGGGAACTGGTATTTTGATAGTTCTAATGTGGGGTCGAATTCACCAAAATCTTCAACCAATTTATTGGCTAGATTTTTTCTTTCAGCATCTTCATCAATTACTGTTTTAACTTCCATTTCCAGTTCTGGTTCAATTTCTTCCTCTTCTTCAGCTTCAGCAACATTAACTTCTAAAGGTGCCGAAATAGATTCTGTTTTTACAACCTTACCAGGTTCTGGAATTGGCTCGGGTTTAAGTTCTGGTTTATTATCTAAATTAATTTCGAAAGCTTCTTTAAAAGCTTCGGCTTCATCAGATAAATTATTATCCACAGGGATTATAGTGTCATTATTAGCATCCTCAAATTCATCTTTTAAATCTTTTTTTGCCGATTTAAATAAGTTTGAAATGCTCTCGAAAGTTACTTTAAAACGAATGGCTAAGTAGGAGATTAATCCAAGCAAAAGTAGTAGAGAGGTGCCTATCTTACCAATATAATCTTGTAAAAATGAATTGAGTTCGAAGCCTACGGTACCACCCAGAACATCCATTTGGTTTTTAAAAAAACCAAATAATATAGAGAGCCAAATAACAATTAAAGTGCCCCAAAACCAATGTTTTCGAAGTTTGGCCTTGTTTAAATTCATTAAAACGTAAATTCCAGACAAGAAAATTAGTCCGGAAAATATAAATGAAGCAACTCCAAAACCTTGATGAATAAAAAGATTACTTAACCAAGCACCGGTTTTGCTAAGCCAGTTTTTGGTTTCGATATTTCTATTTGTGAAATTCGAAAGACTACTTTGGTCTGCTTCACCTGTAAAGAAAAAAGAGATAAATGAAATACAAAGAATAATACCAAAAATAACCAAAAAGCTACCTAAAACCAGTTTTTGCTGGTTAGATAGTTTAAAACTAGGTACTTTAATTTTTTTACTAGGTGTTTTTTTAGTTTTGGGTTTACGCTTAGCCATTAATGGTTTTAGTTTGAGCAAAAATACAAATTACTAACGTTAACGAAACTTTATTTTGAAAAATTGCGCGGCAATATCTCGAAAGATAGATATAAACTTAAATTCGTAATGGTTTGAGGTGAGATTGCGACTTTTAAAAAAGTTTTGGTGCATAAATAATAAGGCCAATAATTACTGCAAAAACTGAAGCTATAAATACGGCTCCAGCTGCTATATCTTTTATTAAACCTATTTTACTATGGTGTTCTGGATGTATAAAGTTAGCTATTTCTTCTACAGCGGTGTTCATACCTTCAGTACTCATTACAAGAGCAATAGCAAGAAGTTGAACAATCCACTCGTTGGTAGAAATTTTAAAATAAAAACCAAAAACCGTAACTAGTATAGCAATTCCAAACTGAATTTTAATACTAGCTTCGGTTTTTAGCAGTAGCATCATGCCTTTAAATGCATAACCGACACTTTTTAAGCGATTTATAATAAAAGGCTCTTTTTTTTGCATCAACTATTTTAATAAAGAGCTTCTAATGCAGCTTTGTAGTTCGGTTCATCAACGGTTTCACTTACTTGCTCAGTATGTATTACTTCGCCAGATTCGTTTAGTACAACTACACTTCTAGATAAAAGACCTTCTAATGGGCCATTAATAAATTCCACACCGTAATCTTTACCAAAAGTTCCAGTTTTAAAGTCAGATAAATTAATAACGTTGTCTAATCCTTCAGCACCACAAAAACGATCTTGGGCAAATGGTAAATCTTTAGAAATACAAAGTACCTTTGTGTTTTCTAGCTCGCTAGCTTCAGTGTTAAATTGTCTAACAGATTGTGCACATGTACCCGTATCTACACTTGGGAAAATATTTAAAATTAACCTAATTCCGTTAAAGTCACTTAACGATTTTGTAGATAAATCTGTTGCTGTTAACATAAAATCCGGTGCTTTAGACCCAATTTTTGGAAGTTCTCCAACGGTGTTTATCGCGTTTCCTTTTAAGGTTACTGTTGCCATAATATAGTATTTAATTTTTATAAAAGTAATAATAATAAATGGTTGTGTTGCTATTATATTGTTAACGGATGTTAAAATTTAAATATGGTTATGTGATGGACTAAAATGGTAGGGGTGCATGAACTATTAATATTATAGATGTCGTGTGGACAAATAAGTATAACTAATATTTTTTTTAGAATTAGCAAATTTAAATAAAGGAATTATGTGTAATAGTTTAAAGCTATAATTTTTTGAAACACTATAAATATTAATGATTATTGTATAGTTTTTTAAAATAAAATTTTAACATTTTTCAGCTGGTTATTCTGTAATTTTATAAAGTGAAATTTCGATTACTCTAAATATATAGTCTAAATTATCAGAATATTTCAATTAGAAGGCTAAATAATTATTGTTTAGTCAATGTTAATTAATTAAAATAACAAGCATTACACATGGGAAAATCAACTAACAATTCTTCAGGTTCTATCCATGAAGAAAATCAAGAATTAAATGGATCGGGTTCTTCAGGGAAATGTCCTTTTATGCACGGCGCCATTACAACTACAGAAAAAACAGTTACAGACTGGTGGCCAAATAGTTTAAATTTAGATATTTTACATCAGCATGATACAAAAACAAATCCTTTAGGAAAAGATTTTAATTATCAAGAAGAGTTAAAAAAACTTGATGTTGAGGCATTAAAAAAAGATCTTCATGAGTTTATGACAGATAGCCAAGATTGGTGGCCCGCCGACTGGGGGCATTACGGTGGATTAATGATAAGAATGGCGTGGCATAGCGCAGGTTCTTATCGATTGGCCGACGGTAGAGGTGGCGGTGGTGCTGGTAATATTCGTTTTGCGCCATTAAATTCTTGGCCAGACAACGTTAGTTTAGATAAAGCTAAGCGTTTACTTTGGCCAATAAAGAAAAAATACGGTAATAAAGTTAGTTGGGCAGACTTAATTATCTTAGCAGGAACCATGGCTTATGAAAGTATGGGTTTAAAAATTTATGGTTTTGCATTTGGCCGTGAAGATATTTGGCATCCGGAAAAAGATGTGTATTGGGGGGCTGAAAAAGAGTGGTTAGCACCAAGCGATGAGCGTTATGCTAACGTGGATGCACCAGAAACTATGGAAAATCCATTAGCCGCGGTTCAAATGGGATTAATTTATGTAAATCCAGAAGGAGTAAATGGTAAACAAGACCCGTTAAAAACTGCTAAACAAGTTCGTGAAACCTTTAGACGCATGGCCATGAATGATGAAGAAACTGTAGCTTTAACTGCAGGCGGACATACAGTAGGTAAAACTCACGGTAATGGTGATGCAAGTATTTTAGGTCCAGATCCTGAAGCTGCTGATGTAGAGGCTCAAGGTTTAGGATGGGCTAATCCTACAAAAACAGGAAAAGGAAGATATACGGTAACAAGTGGTTTAGAGGGCGCATGGACAACGAATCCGACTAAATGGGATAATGGCTTCTTTGAAATGTTATTTAATCATGAATGGGAATCTAGAAAAAGTCCTGCTGGAGCAAGTCAATGGGAACCTATTGATATTAAAGAAGAAGACAAGCCAGTCGATGTAGAAGACTTAACAACTAGGCATAACCCAATGATGACTGATGCCGATATGGCTATGAAGATGGATCCTATTTACAGAGAAATTTCATTGAAATTTATGAACGATTTTGATGCTTTTTCTGATGCTTTTGCTCGTGCTTGGTTTAAGTTAACGCATCGCGATATGGGACCTAAAGATCGTTGGTTTGGTCCAGATGTTCCACAAGAAGATTTAATTTGGCAAGATCCTGTACCAAAAGGTAATTACAATTATGATGTTCACGCAGTTAAAGACAAAATTGCAGCTACTAATTTGAGTATTTCAGAATTGGTATCAACAGCTTGGGACAGCGCAAGAACTTATAGAGGTTCTGATTTTAGAGGAGGAACTAATGGTGCTCGAATTCGTTTAGAGCCTCAAAAAAGTTGGGAAGGTAACGAACCAGAAAAATTACAAAAAGTACTTTCTGTTTTAGAGCCAATAGCTGAAGAATTCAATATTAGTGTTGCAGATACTATAGTTTTAGCAGGAAATGTAGGTGTAGAAAAAGCAATTAAAAATGCAGGAATGGATGTAAGTGTTCCGTTTTCTCCAGGGAGAGGAGATGCTTCTCAAGAAATGACCGATGTAGAATCTTTTGAGTCTCTAGAACCTTTTGCTGATGCCTTTAGGAACTGGCAAAAAGCTGATTATGTAGTGAGTTCTGAAGAAATGATGCTAGATAGAGCACAATTAATGGGCTTAACTGCACCAGAAATGACTGTGTTAATTGGAGGTATGCGTGCAATGGGCACAAATTATGGTGGCACTAAACATGGCGTGTTCACAGAAAATGAAGGTGCTTTAACTACCGACTTTTTTGTTAATTTAACCGATATGATTTACGATTGGAAACCTAATGGTGATGGCACCTATAACATTGTAAATCGTAAAACAGGAGAGCAAAAGTATACCGCAACACGAGTAGATTTAGTATTTGGTTCAAATGCCGTTTTACGTGCTTATGCCGAGGTTTATGCGCAAGATGATAATAAAGAAAAATTTGTTACCGATTTTGTTTCAGCTTGGACCAAAGTTATGAATGCAAATAGATTTGATATTTAATTTTTATTAAAAATGTAGTTAGGCTGTTTAAGAAGTGCAAAACCTGTCATTCTGAATTGATTTCAGAATCTGAAACAAGTTCAGATTGACAAAATGTGACTTTTTAGACGGCCTAATTTTATAAATGTATAACGATATGGATGATAAAAATAGTTTTTTTAGCGCTATACAAAGTGGAAATATTCCTGCCATTTATCAACTAATACAACGAAATCCAGAATTGGTAAACGTAAAAGATGCTCGTGAGTTTACACCTTTAATTTTAGCATCGTATTTTGATAAAGAAGATATTGTAAAAGTTTTAGTTGAAAAAAATGCAAATTTAAACGATACCGATGCTTCCGGAAATACCGCCTTAATTGGTGTGTCTTTTAAAGGTAGTGTAAACTTGGTAAATTATTTATTGGAGGAGGGGGCTAATATAAACGCTAAAAACTCTAACGGAGCAACTGCCTTAATTTTTGCTGCCATGTATAATCAATACGATGTGGTGAAAATTTTACTGAAAAATAATGCAGATAAAACCATTGTTGATAATGATGGTAAAACAGCGTTGCAGTATGCCGAAGAAAAGAAATTTACGCCAATTATAGATCTTTTATCCGATGAGTAATTTGGTTGTCAATGATGTGTTTTAAAATACTATTGTGTTTATAATTAATAAAGGTCGCTTAAGTAATTAAGTGGCTTGTTTGTTTTTAAATGAAACTTATCAAAATAATACAATATTGATTTTATGGGTTTCATTTCATTTATTTTAAGGACGCTTTATGGTTTGAAACATCATGTTTTATGGTTTGAAACATCATTAAGAATAATTATGTTTTTTTAGTTTAAATAGAATGCAACCTGTTATAAGCTTTAAAAACTGTATGCATAAAAAAAGCCACTTAAATTTTACATTTAAGTGGCTTTAACAATTTAAAGTACTAATTTTTATTTATCAATAGATCCTAAAACACGAGACATAAAATTATTTAAAGCCTCTTTTTTAGGTTTGCCATCTTTTATCATTTTGTTAACTTCAATGGCACCGTACATATTAGATATTAGCTCGCCAATAACGTCTAATTCTTCATCTTTAAGTGAAGATACTTCGGTTAAATTTTCAAGCGTATCAATAGTTTCTAAAACGTAATCTTCATCGTTCTCTTCAATAAACTGTGTTAATTGCTTAATTACTGGTAACTTCATTAACTAAATCTTTTAGAACGTCAAACTTATTTGTCTGCACTTGGTTTACAAAAGAACCTCCTTTAAACGTTGCAAATGTTGGTAAATTATCAACGGTAGCTAATTTTCTAGATTCTGGAAATTTTTCAGCATCAGCAATAACGAAAGTTACGTTTTCGTTTTCTGTAGCAAGTTTTTTAAACTTTGGTTTCATAATTCTACAGTTTCCACACCAAGTGGCAGAATATTGAACAATTACGGTATCATTTCCTGAAACTAAGTCAGGTAAATTATCTTGATCTAATTCTTTAATCATAACTATTTTGTGTTATTAGTTAGCGGCAAGATACTCGGCAACACCATTACGGTTAGCATTCATAGCTTCTTTACCTTCTTCCCAGTTAGCAGGACAAACTTCACCTTTTTCTTGAACGTGAGTTAAGGCATCAACTAATCTTAAATATTCACCAACATTTCTACCTAAAGGCATGTTGTTAATACTTTCGTGTTGTACTAAACCATCTTCGTCAATAATGTAAGTAGCGCGGTAAGTTACGTTATCACCTTCAACTTGTACAGTATTAGTTTCTTCGTCAAACGTTTCTTTGGTAATATCTAAAATACCTAAAATGCTAGATAAGTTTCTGTTGCTATCTGCTAAAATAGGATAAGTTACTCCTTCAATACCACCGTTATCTTTGGCAGTGTTTAACCAAGCAAAGTGTACTTCTGGAGTATCACAAGATGCACCAATTACTATAGTGTTACGTTTTTCAAATTCTGGTAAAGCAGCTTGAAAAGCGTGTAATTCTGTAGGACATACAAAAGTAAAATCTTTTGGGTACCAAAATAATACTACTTTTTTCTTGTGGTTTACAGCTTCTTCTAAAACATTTAGTTTAAAAGTGTCGCCCATGTCGTTCATGGCATCAACGTTTAAATCTGGGAATTTTTTTCCTACTAAAGACATAATATATTGTATTTTTAATTAATTTCTTAATACAAATCTATGTGAAGAAGTATCGATTAAAAATAAATTATAATTATTAAATTTTATGTAACAATAGGTTTTAGAAATACCAATAAAAACTTAGCTCTTAATTTGTGAAGTGTTAAATTATTGTCTAGTTAAATTATAAATTTAACAATTTTAGCGTTAAAATAGCTGTTTATTTAAAGTTGTTTATTTCTCTTATTTTAATTTTTAATGCTGCAAAAAGTAATGTGGTAAACGGACTTAACCAGTTAAATATAGCATAAGCAAAATACTCGCCAACTCCAACCCCTAAAACACCACTTTGGTATGCACCACAGCTATTCCAAGGAATTAATACTGAGGTTACAGTACCAGAATCTTCAAGAGTTCTACTTAAATTTTCGGGAGCTAATCCTTTATCTTCAAATGCTTTTTTAAACATTTTACCAGGAATTACAATGGCTAAATATTGGTCTGAAGCAATGGCATTTAATCCTAAGCAACTAAATACCGTACTTGCAAATAACCCAAATATCGAGGAGGCTACAGATAGCAAAACTCTGGTAATACGAGCTAAAGCTCCAATACCATCCATAACACCACCAAATATCATAGCGCTAATTATTAAGAAGATAGTCCATAACATACCGTTCATGCCCCCAGCCGAAAATAATTCGTTAAGCTTATCGTTTTCTGTTGTTATTTGGGTATCGGTTAAAATTGAGGTGATTACCGCGTTTAATTTCGATGCGTTTAGGGCAGATAAAATTTCTGGTTGAAATATAAATGCAAAAATTGCGGCAACAATAACTCCAGAAGCTAATGCGTATAATGGTTTTATTTTAAGTAAAATAAGAGCAATAACAATTCCTGGTACAAAAAATAACCATGGTGTTATTTTAAAGGTGCTTGCTATTGTATTTAATAAGTTACTAACATCTGCATTTCCTGTAGTTTCTGCGGTTGCACTAAAAATTGCAAACACAATAAGCGTAACCAAAATAGTAGGTACGGTTGTTAAAGACATGTAACGAATGTGGGTGAACAAATCGGTTCCAGCAATAGCAGGGGCGAGGTTAGTAGTGTCACTTAAAGGTGACATTTTATCTCCAAAATAAGCTCCGGAAATAACGGCTCCAGCGATGATTCCTGGATTAATTCCTAAAACATTACCAATACCAACAAGGGCAATACCAACAGTGGCCGAAGTAGACCATGAGCTTCCGGTAGAAATTGAAACTAAAGCACAAATAATTACGCAGGCCGGAAGAAATATAGACGGATTTAAAACATTTAACCCATAATATACCATGGCTGGAATTACGCCACTAATAAGCCATGTTCCAGATAAAGCACCAACTAAAAGCAGTAGTAGAATTGGGATAAAAACACTCTTTAGGTTTTCCCAAACTTCTTTAAGCATTAATTTCAAACTTACTTTATTAAATAACCCAACCCCTGCAGCGATCAAAGCACTAATTATTAATATAAGTTGATTTGAGTAAGCTCCTAACATTTCTCCTTCAGCAAAAAAAATATTGTAAGCTAGTAATGCCATTAAAATAATTACAGGAATTAGGGCTTCCCAAATGTTTAATTCGGTGTTTTCAATAATAGATTGCTTGTCGGTTTTTAACTCTGAAATGTTGTCGTCTTTTTGCATTGAGTAGTGTTTACAAATGTAATGTTACGATAAACTTATTTTTTATACAAATAATAACGACCTTCAATTTAATACTTAGGGTGACTATTAATAAGTTTATGTGTCTTAAAGGTATGATAATCAATTTAAATGTACAGTTTTGAAAGTTGTTTTAGGCTCGTTTTTTAATTATTCCTATAGGTCCTTGGTAGAAAAATGTCAAGGTCTAATTAATATAGGTTTGTTGAGTTCTTATGACAAAAATGATGTATTAACTAGTACAAGTATTTTTATAAATACAAGTAATAAGACGAAGGAAATAGTTAAACAGGCCGATAATTTATTCGAGCTTTATAATAATAATTTAAAGTCGAATTTGAAAATGCTTGATTTTTTAACTTCAATAGAAGAAACCTTAACCTTAACTTTAAACACAGATCAGCTTTTAGAAGTACAAAAAATGAAAGTCAAATTACAAAATGATATTATTGAGTTGACCGATAAAATTAATCGTTTAGGATAATTCCCAATTCAAGCATACATGCCTTCATCGTTTGGTAAGTGCGCTCAATATCTGCATCCAAACCAATTGAAAACCTTATTAAACCATCGCTTAAACCCATCTCTTTTTGTTCAGCCTCAGGTATTTCTGAGGAAGTTGAAGAACCAGGTGTACTAAAAAGTGTTTTATAAAAACCTAAACTAACAGCTAAGTAACCTAAATTTTTATGCTGCATAAGCTCCATAAGCGCATTAGCTTTTTCTAGAGAGCCAACATCAGTAGTTAGCATGCCTCCAAAGCCGTATTGTGTATTCATCATGGTTTTAAAGAGATTATGAGAAGGGTGTGATGATAGTCCTGGATATACTGTTTTTAGACCATCAGTTTCAAATTTTTTGGACAAATACAATGCATTTTTACTATGTTGTTGCATACGGATATGTAAAGTTCTTAAGTTTTTTAAAATTGAAGCGGCACGTAAACTATCCATGGTGGAACCTAAAAGCATTACCGCACCATTGTTTACGTTTCTTAAATCGTTTATAAACTCTTGAGTTCCGCAAATTACACCACCAACAGAATCGCTAGAACCGTTTATAAACTTGGTTAAGCTATGAATTACAACATTGGCGCCTAAAATGGCGGGAGAAATAGATAAAGGAGAAAAAGTATTATCGACTACTAATTGTAAACCACGGTTTTGTGCAATTTGAGATAGACCTTTAATATCTGCGATTTCCAAAAGAGGATTGCTAACAGACTCGCAATATAATATCTTTGTATTGGGTTTTATGGCAGCTTCTATGGCTTCTAATTTAGTAATATCCACAAACGAAGATTCAATATTCAATTTAGGAGTGAAGTTTTTTAAAAACGCATAAGTCCCTCCGTAAATAGTTCGGCTAGAAATAATATGATCACCAGCACTGCAAAGCTGCATTAATACGGCTGTGATGGCTCCCATTCCTGAAGCTGTTACGTTAGCGGTTTCTGTGCCTTCCATAGCTGCTAAGGCCTCTCCTAAATATAAGTTGGAAGGCGAGGAGTGGCGAGAGTATAAATAACAACCATCGGCGTTACCTTCAAAAGTATCGAACATAGTTTTGGCAGATAAAAATGTGTAGGTTGATGAGTCGGATATAGAAGGGTTTACGCCTCCAAATTCACCAAAATACTGTAAGTCTTGTATATTATTTGCTGGTTTAAAGCTCATGTCGATTGTGTTTATTCTTGTTAAAGTTGATTTGTTTCGATGCGATTCATACATTAATATTCTAGAAACTTACTAGATTGTTAAATGGTTGAAAATCAAATTATTGTAAACTTCGAGTTATGTTATCCTGAAATAAATCAGAATAACATAAACCTTGAAGTTAAACTAAAAATGAAATCAAAATTCGATCTATTTAGTTTAATAATCAATGATATATCTGTTTATTAGAAAATAAATCTATATTTTAAATTATTATTAACAAATATATCTAAATAAGGGGCTATATTGCTTTTGTATAGAATAATTATCACTTATGATTTTTGATACAATAGACAGAAACTTGCTCGAACTATTACAAATCGATAGTAAACAAACTAATAAAGAGCTTTCTTTAAAACTTAATTTATCAGTTACGGCGGTTTACGAGCGTATAAAAAAGTTAGAGCGTTCGGGTTATATTAATAGTTATGTCGCTTTAATAAATAAGAAAAAAGTTGATAAAAATTTTGTTGTGTTTTGCCATGTTAAACTGGTGCAACATACCCAAGATTATGTCATGCAATTTGAGCGCGAAGTAGCTAAAATATCTGAAGTTTTAGAGTGTTATCATCTTAGTGGAGACTACGATTATTTACTAAAAGTTTTGGTTAAGGATATGGATGAGTTTAGGGCTTTTATGGTAGCTAAGCTAACTACAATTAGTCATATTGGTAGTACACACAGCATGTTTGTGATTAATGAAGTAAAACATTCTACTGTTATAAAGTTATAATTTGTCCTGAATATAAATTTTTAGTAATATAAATTCCCGGGATTCGGTGCGCCAAGTGTATTATTATTTTATAATATTACATGTACCCACCTTGCAAAATTTTTTAATAGTGTTTCCATCAAAATGACAAAAAAACTTGGAAAGTTTACGATTAACTACTAATAAGCGTTAATTTTAATTTATTAACAAAATCTAAATGAATGAATTCTAAACTGTACAAAATCTCCGAGTTTTTTATCATATTTATTTTACTGCCTATAAGTTTTGTTGTGCCGTATTCTAATTATGTAAAATTAGGGTTGGGAGTTGTTGGTTTTGCTTATATAATTTATGTTCTATTAAAAGTTGAAAACCAAAAAATTAAAATAAATAAACATCTTAATTGGTATAAATTTTGGAAAATAACCATGTTGAAATTTTTAGTTATTATAGCTATAACATTTATTTTAGTATTTGTAACCAGTAAAGAATTGCTGTTTCACGTGGTATTAAATAAGCCTAAAATGTGGTTGTTTATTTTGTTTATTTATAGTTTGTTTTCAGTATATCCACAAGAATTATTATATCGTACGTTTTTCTTCTTGCGTTACTCAAATATATTTAAAAATACTAAATGCTTAATTTTTATAAACGCTATAGTATTTAGTTTAGGACATGTTTTTTTTAAAAACGCCTTGGTTATACTGGTAACTTTTATTGGAGGGTTAATGTTTGCATTTACTTTTATAAAAACAAAATCAACGATTTTATCTTCTGTAGAACACGCTATTTATGGGTGTTGGTTATTCACTGTTGGTATGGGAGGTATGTTAGGTTTTCCGTCTTAGTAAAAAAGTATTAAATGGAAAGTTTTTACTATTTTTAGCAAATTAATTAATTAACCAATTAAATATGAAGAAACTTGTTTACCTTATTATAGGGTTATTTATTGGGGCTATTTTAACCTATTATTTTTGTCCTAGAGAGCCTTTATGTAAAATGCCTATTAAAGAAAACATAGTAGTAAAACCTCCAAAGGATACAATTTCTATTGCAGAAGCAACCACGTTTAGTAAAAATTGGGAAAAATATAACCCGAAAGAAATTGATTCAAGCCTAGAGTTTGAAGGCTCAAAAAAGCAAACACGTTCTGTTTGGTGGTCTAAAAGCGATATTGAAGAATATCTGGCATACTCAAAATACGGGGCAGACTCGTTACATTATAATTTTACTGGTTTACGTGTGTATTTTGCTAACTACGGGACAGATAAAGGCAAGCCAACAAAACGCTACCGTAATACCCTATTTATTGTACCTACTGGAAACAAAAAGCAAGCAAAGGCTAGTAGTTTAAATATTAATTTACCACCAGATGATGGAGATATACCTTTACCACCACTTAATAATGGAGGAGGCGGAACGACAGGGTATCCTTGATTTTTTAAATGAACGAATTTTTAATAAAATATTATTATATAATAACTTTTTCTGTAGAATCTTTAGCTGCTGTAACTGGTTTAATTTTATATAAAAAATATAAACTCACATCTGCTAAATATTTTATTTGGTTTTTATGCTATTTAACTATTTGCGATACATTAGCGTACTATCCACTTTTAATTAAGCATGGATATTTAAGTTTTTTGAGGAATACTAGGTTTTTTTCAAATTTTTGGTGGTCAACTCTATTTTGGCATATTGGAGCAATTTTATTTTTTACTTTTTATTACAGAAAAATTTTAACTTATAAAACGTTTAAAATAGTTTTAAAGTATGCAGGTTATCTGTTTCTAGCTTTTTGCTTTATATATGTAAGTTTAAATTTCGAAGATTATTTTGTTAGATTTTTTCCTGTAATAAGTGTTTTTGGAGCCTTAATTATTTTTATGTGCGTTATGTTTTATTTTATAGAAATGCTACAAAGTAATAATATTTTGACATTTTACAAGAATTTAAATTTTTATATTACCGCCATAAGTTTTATTTGGTGGCTAATTATTACAGCTACAGTGTTTTATGAAATATACAATTCTAATAATGATTGGAATTTTATTTTCTTAAGGTGGCAAATTTATATGTTTGCTAACGCGATTATGTATTTTGGTTTTACTTTTGCTTTAATCTATTGTAGACCAGAAGCAAAAGGCTGGTTGAAAGAATGAACACGTTTTTTATATACTATTATACTGCTATAATTTATTCTCTAGAAATTTTAGCAGCAATTACGGGAGTGTTTGTCTATAAAAAGTTTAAAAATACTGCGGTTATTTATTTTATTCATGTTTTAATTTATAGCTTTTTTATTGATCTTTTAGGGGGATATACAATGTTAATTAACGCCAATGGCTTCTTAAGTTTTCTAAGAAATACAAGGTTTGAGCAAAATTATTGGTGGTATACACTCATGTGGAATCTTGGAGCTACAAGTTTTTATGTATATTATTTTTTAAAAATTTTAAAATCTAATAGTTTTAAAAAAGCACTAATAGGTTTATGGGCTATTTTTATTTTAAGTAGCATTTTTATCATCAGTTTTAATTTTGATACCTTTTTCACAAGTAATTTATCTTTAATAAATAATTTCAGTGCGATTTTAATTTTACTAAGTTGTATGTTTTATTTCGTTGAAAAACTATATGGAAACAATATATTCTATTTTTATAAATCAATAAATTTCTATATCAGCATTACCTTGTTATTTTGGTGGCTTATTATGACGCCCTTAGTTTTTTTTGATAATTACAATACCAGATCCGATTGGAATTACGTATTTTTAAGAAGGCAAATTTATATGATGTCTAATATATTCATGTATTTAACTTTTACATTTTCTTTATTATGGTGCAAACCACAGAACGTTTAGCCAGTACGGCTTCCGAACGTTATTTACTTATTTATATGATAGCCGTTTTGGTTATTATTACCTCCTTAGTTATTGTGTTTTTTGTGGTTTTTCAAAAGCGTAAAAATAAATTGCTGCTCGATAAAATAAAGCAACAGCAGGAATTCGAGCAAGAAATTGCTCAAGCACAAACAGAAACTCAAGAGCAAACGTTAAAAAACATTGGTTGGGAGTTACACGATAATGTTGGACAACTCCTTTCATTTGCGAGCATGCAATTAAGTATTTTAAAAATGCAAGTTCAGGATGATGTAAAAGATAAGTTTAAAGACACCACCGAAGCCTTAAGTCAGAGTTTACATGAAGTTAGGCAGCTATCAAGAACATTAAATAACGAAGTAGTATTAAATATTGGTTTCGAAAAATCTATAAACAACGAGTTAAAGCGTTTAAAAAAAATGAAGTTCGCTTCTGCGGAATTAAAAGTAGTTGGCAAGAAAGTTGAGTTCGAAAATCGAAAGCATGAAATTATAATTTTCAGGATTTTACAAGAGTTTTTATCGAACTCGGTAAAATATTCTGAAGCGGAAAACTTAAAAATTACCTTAAATTATAAGTCTGATTATTTAATTATTGATGCTGAAGACGACGGAATAGGTTTTGATATCAAAACAGTTAAAAAAGGTGCCGGATTATTAAACATGAAGAGTAGAGCTAATCTTGTTAATGCCAGTTTGGATATTGCTTCACAACCAAACGAAGGTGTTAAAATGGTTATTAATTATCCGTTTGTTTAATTTTAAAAGTTTTTTTAACCCGATTTTCAGGTTGAGCACAGTCGAAACCAATTTAAAATAGTAAAGATTACAAACAAGCCTCCCAAAGCGTATCGTTAGGTAATGGTGCTTCAATAAATAAAGGTTCTTTTTTTACAGGATGCTCAAAAGCTAAATAACGTGCGTGTAAATGAATACTAGCATCTTTATTACTTCTATCAAAACCATATTTTAAATCGCCTTTAATAGGGCAGCCAATTGAAGCCATTTGTGTTCGTATTTGGTGATGACGACCGGTTTCTAAGTTTATTTCAAGCAGAAAATAGGAGTTTAATTTTTTTATAAGCTCGTAGTGTAAAATGGCTTTTTTACTATCTTTTACTTCTTTGTTGTGTGCGTAAGATTTATTGTTTTTAGGATTCTTTTTTAACCAATGTATTAAAGTGTCTTTTGGTTTAGGTGGTTCATTTTTAACTACAGCCCAATATGTTTTTTTGGCATGCTTTTCGGCAAACAATTTATTAAGGCGTGGTAAAGCTTTGCTTGTTCTGGCAAAAACAACAATGCCAGTTGTTGGTCGGTCTAATCTATGTACAACACCAAGATATACATTTCCTGGTTTGTTATATTTTTCAGCGATATATTCTTTTACAACATCACTAAGCGGTTTATCGCCAGTTTTATCGCCCTGAACAATATCGCCTGCACGCTTATTTATTACAATAAGATGATTGTCCTCGTAAAGTACGTTTAGGTTATTTTTATTGGAAAGTATTTTTTTTATCACAAATACAGAAATATTGTCGCTAACAACTAACAATTAACAACTAAAACCAACTAGTACTTCTCACTATCATTAGGGAAATCTTGAGTTTTAACATCGTCAACATATTGTGCGATGGCATCGGTCATATCATCAAATAAATTTAAATAACGACGTAAAAAACGCGGGTTAAATTCATGCGTCATTCCAATCATATCATGAAGTACTAAAACTTGACCATCAACATCTGGTCCAGCACCAATACCAATTACAGGAATGCTAATGCTTTCTGCCACTTTTTTAGCTAATGCAGAAGGTATTTTTTCTAAAACCACACCAAAACAGCCAATTCGTTCCAACATTTTGGCATCTTCAATTAATTTTTCAGCTTCAGCTTCTTCTTTGGCACGTACGGTATAAGTCCCGAATTTATAAATAGATTGCGGTGTTAAACCTAAATGCCCCATAACAGGAATTCCGGCATTTAAAATGCGCTTTATAGAGTCTTTTATTTCCTTTCCGCCTTCAAGTTTTACGGCGTGTCCACCGCTTTCTTTCATAATTCTAATCGCAGAACGCAACGCTTCTTTAGGGTCGCTTTGGTAGCTTCCAAAAGGTAAATCTACAACCACTAAACTACGGTTTACAGCTCTTACAACAGAAGATGCGTGATAAATCATTTGGTCTAATGTAATAGGCAACGTGGTTTCATGACCCGCCATAACATTACTAGCCGAATCCCCAACCAGAATAACGTCTGTGCCTGCACCATCTACTATTTTTGCCATAGTATAATCGTAGGCCGTTAGCATGGAGATTTTTTCACCATTGGATTTCATATCAACCAATGTTTTAACCGTAATGCGCTTGTATTCTTTTTTAGCTGTAGACATTTTTTTGTTTTTTTGGAGATGCTAAAGTAATAAATTAATAGCTGAAACTTTTTTGAATTTTAAATTTTAATAAGTGTTTATTAAAATATTAGCAATCGGTTAAGTTAACACCAATAGCTAAACCACCTTCGCTAGTTTCTTTATATTTTGTATTCATATCCTTTGCGGTTTCCCACATGGTAGACACCACTTTATCTAAAGGTACTTTTATATTTTCTGGAGAGGTATCTAGTGCAAGTTCGGCAGCATTTATAGCTTTTATGGCTCCCATAGCATTGCGTTCAATACATGGTATTTGCACTAAGCCACCAATAGGATCGCAGGTTAAACCTAAGTGATGTTCCATAGCAATTTCGGCGGCAATTAAAACTTGTTCTGGCGAGCCGCCTAAAAGTTCGCAAAGTGCTCCTGCAGCCATAGCGGACGATACGCCAATTTCGGCTTGACAACCACCCATGGCAGCACTAATAGTAGCTCCTTTTTTAAATATGCTACCAATTTCGCCTGCAACTAATAGGAACTTTTTAATGTCTTCGAAATTTCCGTCGTGGTTTTCTATAACTAAATAATACATTAAAACGGCAGGAATTACGCCTGCGCTTCCGTTTGTAGGTGCAGTAACCACACGACCAAGCGATGCATTAACTTCGTTAACAGCCAAAGCAAAACAACTTACCCATTTAAAAATTTGTCTGAACTTCACTTTTGTGTCTCGAATGGTGTAAATCCATTCTGTGCCATTAGTATATGGTTTGGTCCCGATAAGATTTTTATGCATATCGAACGCACGACGCCTCACGTTTAACCCGCCAGGTAATGTGCCTTCGGTGTGGCAACCCGTGTACATACATTCTAGCATAACATTCCAAATGTCTTGTAACTCTTTATTTATTTCTTTTTCTGGTCGAAGGGATTTTTCGTTTTCGAAAACCACTTGAGAAATAGACATGTTTAACGATTTACAAAAATTTAGGAGTTCGGTACCTTTATCTATTGGGTAAGGAAAGCTGCATTTTATTTCAATATTCTTTTTTGCGTTTTTGCGTTTTTTCTTTACCACAAATCCGCCACCTATAGAATAATATTTTTTGGTTTGTTTTTTACCATTAATATGAGCTGTAAAACTCATGCCATTGGCATGAAAGGGTAGAAACTCTTTATTAAAAATAATATCGGTTTCTGGATTAAAAGGCAATAGTTTTTCGTCGCCAAAATTTATGGTCTTGGTTTCTTTTATGCTATTTACAATAGTATGAATGTTTTCTGGAGGAATGGTTACCGGATCTTTACCACTTAACCCGAGCATAACAGCATAATCTGTGGCATGACCTTTACCGGTAAGTGATAACGAACCGTAAAGGTTTACGGTAATTTTATCTACGTTCTGAAATGTGTTTTTTTCTTTTAGTTTGTTAATCCAACGTTCGGCAGCGCGCCAAGGACCTAGCGTGTGCGAACTAGAAGGTCCAATGCCAATTTTAAGCATATCGAAAACAGAGATACATTCCATAAAAAAACACCTTAATTGTAATAACAAATATATACGGATTTTACAGGCGTACAATATTATTTAATGTTAATTGTGAAGCCCGCGTTAAGGATAGTAGTGGAAAGCCCACAGCGTAGCGAGGACTTGTAACGGATAGCCTGACCCCGCCCAATGCGGGGTAACGCCCAAATAGCAGTTTTAAATAGCTTAATATGACAGTGTGTCAGTATTTTTTGGTTGGCATAATGATTGACTAATATTAACCGAAATTAAAAATGAATAAATGTTTTCCGTTAAATCGGAAATATATAAAACACAAATAAACATTATGAGTAAAATTATTGGAATTGATTTAGGAACAACAAACTCTTGCGTTTCGGTAATGGAAGGTAACGAGCCTGTTGTAATACCTAATGCAGAAGGAAAAAGAACAACACCATCTGTAATTGCTTTTGTTGAAGGCGGTGAAATTAAAGTTGGTGATCCTGCAAAAAGACAAGCGGTAACTAACCCTACAAAAACGGTTTATTCTATTAAACGTTTTATGGGTAATAAATACTCGGAGTCTAAAAACGAAGCAGAACGTGTACCTTACAAAGTTGTAAAGGGAGATAACGATACACCTCGTGTAGATATAGATGGTCGTTTATATACGCCACAAGAATTATCGGCAATGATTCTTCAGAAAATGAAAAAAACAGCTGAAGATTACTTAGGTACCGATGTAAGTCGTGCGGTAATTACAGTGCCTGCTTATTTTAACGATAGCCAACGTCAAGCTACTAAAGAAGCTGGTGAAATTGCTGGTTTAAAAGTAGAGCGTATTATTAACGAACCTACGGCTGCAGCATTAGCTTATGGATTAGATAAAAAAGGATCGGACCAAAAAATTGTAGTATTCGATTTTGGTGGTGGTACACATGACGTTTCTATCTTAGAATTAGGTGACGGCGTTTTTGAAGTATTATCTACAGATGGTGATACTCACTTAGGTGGTGACGATGTTGATGAAAAAATTATTAACTGGTTAGCCGATGAGTTTCAAGCTGAAGAAAGCATGGACTTACGTAAAGACCCAATGTCTTTACAACGTTTAAAAGAAGCTGCTGAAAAAGCGAAGATTGAATTATCATCGTCTGCACAAACAGAAATTAACTTACCATATATTACGGCTACTGCTAGCGGACCAAAGCACTTAGTGCGCACGTTAACACGTAGTAAATTCGAGCAATTAATTGACGATTTAGTAAAACGTACTATCGAGCCTTGTGAGTCTGCACTTAAAGCAGCAGGTTTATCGAAATCTGATATCGATGAGGTCATTTTAGTTGGTGGTTCTACACGTATTCCTGCGGTACAAGCAGCCGTAGAAAAATTCTTTGGTAAAGCGCCAAGTAAAGGTGTTAACCCAGATGAGGTTGTATCTTTAGGTGCTGGTATACAAGGTGGTGTATTAACAGGAGATGTTAAAGATGTATTACTTTTAGATGTAACACCTTTATCTCTTGGTATTGAAACTATGGGTAATGTATTTACCAAGTTAATCGAGGCAAATACAACCATTCCTACCAAAAAATCGCAAGTATTCTCAACAGCCGCCGATAATCAGCCTTCTGTAGAAATTCACGTATTACAAGGTGAAAGAGCAATGGCTGCCGATAACAAAACTATTGGACGTTTTCACTTAGATGGTATTCCACCTGCACGTCGTGGTACACCACAAATTGAAGTAACTTTCGATATTGATGCAAACGGTATTATTAAAGTATCTGCGGAAGATAAAGCGACTGGTAAAAAACAAGATATTAGAATTGAAGCTTCTTCTGGATTAACTGAGGAAGAAATCGAGAAAATGAAAGCTGATGCTGAAGCTAACGCCGAAGCGGATAAAGCTGCTGCTGAAACGGCACAAAAGCTAAATGAAGCAGATTCTATGATTTTCCAAACAGAAAAACAATTAGAAGAGTTTGGCGATAAATTATCTGATGATAAGAAAAAGCCAATTGAAGAAGCTTTAGAAGAACTTAAGAAAGCTTACGAAAGCAAAGATTTAGCAGTTATTACACCAGCTTTAGATAAAATTAACGAAGCTTGGAAAGTAGCTAGCGAAGAAATGTACAAAGCACAAGCTGAAGCTCAAGGTGCTGGTGCACAACCAGGACCAGATGCAAGCGCCGGTGGCGATGCTAACGAAGGTAGCGATGTAGAAGACGTAGACTTCGAAGAGGTTAAGTAAGCAGTGAATCGCTTATTCCCCGAGCTTGTTTCGGAATCTTATAAGCAAAACCTATAAGTTAGAGTCAAAGTACAGGTATTTCGTATAAATAAAATACACTGTCATGCTGAACTCGTTTCAGCATCTCAAAAATAACAAGCTTAAAGCTTGAATTAAGAACGCAATCATTAATTTGGTTGCGTTTTTTTATGCTCTAATTTCTTAAAAACCAGAAAATTCAATAGCTTAGCAAGCCTAACTAACCTGCTTTGTTTTATGAAAAAAGTTGTTGTTTTATTTGTTGTTTTGTCTTCGTTTTTATGGTCTTGTTCTGGAGATTCTGAAAACGGTTCTAATCAGGAAACTGATGCTTTAGTTGGTACTTGGGTTGCCCAAAATATTGAAACAACTGGGACAGCCACATTCGAGGTTCTAGATCAGAATATTACAGCACCAATAGCAGGAGAAGGTTACGATGTCGATTTTAGTTTAACATTCTCCGAAAATCCAAATAATTATACCACGGAAGGTTCCTTTGGTCTTGAAATTTCGGTAACTTATTTGTTTCAAACAGTGAGCGAACGTATTGATGATCAGGAGTTTTTAGGAAATGGTACTTGGAGTAAAGATGGAAATGTTTTAACTATTACTGAAAATGGAGAAACCACGGTTTTAACTATTTCAGAATTAACCAATACAAGTTTGGTTTTAACAGCACAAGAAACCGAAACTATAACCGAAGATGGACTTACTTACGAATCGGAATTTGATTTAGAAGTTAGTTTTGTTAAGCAGTAAAACTATTTTATGAGTAGGAAGTTTTTAATAGTTTTATTCTTGATTTCAGCCTTTTCTTGTAAAAAGAAAGCTGAACAAAAAGCACATTTAGAGCAACCTGCAGAATTAATTAAGTCTGATGAATTTCAATTGGTAAAATCGCCTAGTGAAAACGGATTGTTGGTATTATTTCCTTGTTTTCCTTGCGATGCCGAAAATACGTTGAATGAGTTTAAAATAGCAGATTTGGCTACTGCAAACGGTTTTTCTGTTTTAGCTTTAAATGTTAATAGAAAATTATTTCTTTCTGAACATGAAAAGGAAGAAATAACTTTGATGCTTCAAAATATAATTAAAAAGCAAAGTTTAGTTACTAAAAATGTTTATTTCGGTGGATTTTCAAGTGGTGGTAACATGGCTTTATTAGTTTGTAATCATCTTATAAAAAACAATAAAAATATACAACCCGATGGTGTTTTTGTAGTTGATTCTCCGTTGGATTTATTGGCTTTATACAGAACAGCAGAAAAGAATTTAAAACTGAATACCGCCGAAGTTTCAGTTCAAGAATCTCAGTTTTTAAAGCAAATGTTCGATGCTGAGTTTGGAAACCCTAAGGATAGTTTAGCAGTTTACGAAAAGCGATCGCCTTTTACATTTCAAACACAAAACATTTCAAATCTTTCAGCATTAAAAAACACAAAATTGCGTTTTTACACAGAACCCGATTTACAGTGGTGGAAAGAACAACAACAAAACAATTACGAAGATTTAAATGCCTATTATTTAAAGCAATTAGCAAATACATTAAAGTCGGAATTTAAAACTAACACTATAGAACTTATTGAAACCGAAAATAAAGGTTATCGCGCTAATGGCGAACGCCATCCGCATTCTTGGTCTATTGTAAACACCAAAGAATTAGTTTCCTGGATGCAAAAAGGAATTTAGGGTTATAATTCTTCAATTTTAAACAGAGGCATTCGTTTATATCTTTCGTACTTTCGCAGTCTTAACGGTTTTCAATGTCATTTTCAGAAAAAATACAATCTAAATATTCATCAATTCGGCTTGCGGTAAAATTAAATGCTAAAGGCGAACAATTTGTGTTAAAAGGGCATCCGTGGGTGTTTTCAAATAACATTACTAAAATTAACGACGATGCTAAAACTGGCGATTTAGCTATAGTTTTTAGTAAAAATAAAAACCGAGTTATAGGTTTAGGTTTGTACGATGCCAATTCGCCCATTCGTATTAAAATGTTGCATAGTGGCATGGAAAAGGCTGAAATTAATGCGGCTTTTTTTAAAAACAAAATACAACAAGCCTTTAAAAAACGAACCTCGTTACTAAAAACAAATACGAATAGTTACAGATTAATTTTTGGGGAAAATGATGGTTTTCCTGGTTTAATTGCCGATGTGTATGCTTCGGTTTTAGTCATAAAATTATACTCAGAAATTTGGTTACCTTATTTAGAATCTATTTTTCAAGACTTGCAGCAAACGTCTAAAGCAGCAACAGTAGTATTACGTTTAAGTAGAGGTCTACAAAACTCAAAAGCACATCATTTTACAGATGGCGAAGTTATTTATGGTACATTAGAAAATGAAGTAGTAAAATTTGTAGAGCATGGTATTAATTTTTCTGCAAATGTTATAAAAGGACATAAAACCGGTTATTTTTTAGATCATAGAGCCAACAGAAAACAGGTAGGCGAGTGGAGCAAAGGTAAAACTGTTTTAGATGTTTTTAGTTATGCCGGAGGGTTTTCGGTACATGCTTTAGCTAATAATGCCAAAGAAGTAACCAGTTTAGATATTAGCAAGCAAGCCCTTGAAATTGCTGTTGAAAACGGTAAACTAAACGACTATACCGGTAAGCATAAAACGATTGCAGGTGATGCTTTCGATGAGTTAAATAAACTTATAAAAAACCGGGTCACTTTTGATGTTGTAGTTATTGATCCACCAAGTTTTGCAAAACAAGCTTCAGAAATTGCCTTAGCACAAAAAAAGTATGCACAATTAGCTGAGTTAGGAGTGAAACTTACCAGTAAAAATGGACTTTTAGTATTAGCTTCGTGCTCATCAAGAGTGACTGCCGATGTGTTTTTTAACATTAATGCTGAGGTTTTAAATACATCGAACAGAACCTATAAAAATATTTTAAAAACCTATCACGATACCGATCATCCTATTGGTTTTCCTGAAGGCGCTTATTTAAAGTGTGGATATTATAAGTTGGTATGCATTAGAAAACAGAACTCAAATTGAAAATTATAACTTGGAATTGTAATGGAGCATTAAGAAAAAAGTTTGAGAATTTAACAGACTTTAATGCTGACATACATATAATTCAAGAGTGTGAAAATCCAGCGGAAACCAAACACAAAGAATATAATGAATGGGCGGAAAATTATTTATGGATTGGAGACACCAAAAATAAAGGAATTGGGATTTTTGCAAAGAAAAACATAGAACTGAAAAGACTGAATTGGTCGGACAATTATAAAGACCATAAAGTAAAACACTTTTTACCTTGTTCTGTAAATGGAGACTTTGACTTATTAGCCGTTTGGAATCACAGTAATAAATCACCGACTTTTGGATATATTGGACAATTATGGAAATATCTTCAAGTCAACAAACCTAATTTAAATAAGAGTTTAATTATTGGAGATTTTAATAGTAACAAGATTTGGGACAAATGGGACAGATGGTGGAATCACTCTGACGTTGTGACTGAACTGAACGAAATCGGAATTGAAAGTTTATATCATAAATATTGGAAAGAAGAACAGGGAACTGAAACTCGACCGACTTTTTTCCTGCATAGAAAATTAGAAAAGCCATATCATATCGATTATGTTTTTGGCAGTAAAGAATTTATAGACGCACTAAAAGAAATGGAATTTGGAAAAATTAGTGATTGGTTAAAAGTAAGCGACCATTTACCAATTATTTGCGAATTTGAAACTGAAAAAAAATAACGACACGTCAACACCGTGTATAATTTATTGCTGGTTCTAGCCTACTTACGAAAATCTTATCGGATTTTCTATTCGGTTTTTATTTGCTAAATTAAGTGCTTAAACCAGGCAACAAGCCATATATAAACACGTTGTAAATAATTAATCGGAACGGTTTTTGAGAGTAAATATTAGTTTATAAATAATTCATTATGAAAAGATTACTATTTATTTTTGCTTCTCTAACTTTATTTAGTTGTTGTAATAAAACGTACAAAAAAAATCATTCTATAGTAGGAATGGAGTTTAAGAACTTCAATGAAATAGATAAACTTTCTGATTATTCTAAAATAAGTGACACTACTATTTACGGAAATAATTCTGAACCTAAACACGGAATTCTTCATTTAAGAAACAAAAAAAATAATCTGATAATTTTAAATAACATAACTTCTGATTCAAAAAATGAGAAAAGAATTTTTAAAATTTTGGATACCTTAATAATACCTAATTTAGATAAGCCTGAATTAATTACGATTGGATATTGTCAAATAAATGAAAACAATGATGAAAATTTGATTGCTATTGTTGACAAAACCGATAGTTTAAATATTCAGAATATTAGAAGAATATGGAGAGCTAATACTAGTACAAATAAAATCGAAATACTAAACAATCGAAACGGAATCAATTGCATTAATGAATGGTTTTTGGAATAATAACTGTTTAAAACAATTTATAACGGCAATTACTGCCGATTCTACTACTCTTGGACTTCCTTCAGGATTGGCTTCCGAATCCATTCGGAACTGTTAATGGCTAAGCTGGAAAATTTGCGTACTTTAAACCGTTTTCTTCTTAAAAATTTTAAGACACTAAAAAAACTATGCATGCATAATATTTATTATATTTGTTTACCAACTTAAACTGAAAATTATGTCTACTAAGCTAACTACTTTACTTGCAATAAATCATCCCATAATTATGGCACCCATGTTTTTGGTGTCGAACGTAAAAATGGTTAAAGAAGCGATGGATTGCGGAATTGCGGGTTGCATTCCTGCGTTAAATTATAGAACTATAGATGAGCTTAAAACAGCATTACAAGAGTTAAAAGATGCAAAACCAAATGGTGGTGCGTTTGGCTTTAATTTAATTGTAAATAAATCCAATATTAAATATCACGACCAACTTAATGCCATTTGCGAAATAGGTTGCGACTTTATAATAACATCTTTAGGAAATCCGAAAGAAACTATAGAGCAGGCTCACAATGTAGGTATAAAAGTGTTGTGCGATGTTACCGATTTAAAATTTGCCCAAAAAGTTGAAGATTTAGGAGCCGATGCTATTATTGCTGTAAACAATGAAGCGGGAGGACATAGAGGAAATATGTCACCAGGAGAATTAATAAAACAGTTAAAAAGTAACTGTAGTATTCCGGTTATTTCTGCTGGCGGTGTTGGTGTAAAAGAAGATTTAGATATTATGTTGGCTTACGGGGCCGATGGCGTTTCGGTTGGAAGCCCTTTTATAGCCTCGGTTGAAGCTGGTGTTACCGACGAGTACAAACAAGCATGTGTAGATTATGGTGCTGATGATATTGTTATGACCGAACGAATTTCTGGAACGCCGTGTACTGTTATAAATACACCCTACGTTAAAAAAATAGGTACTAAAGCCACTTGGATTGAAAACTTACTGAACAAAAACCGAAAACTTAAAAAATGGGTGAAAATGATTCGGTTTTCAATTGGTATGAAAGCTACAGAAAATGCAGCTACTAAAGCCACTTATAAAACGGTTTGGGTTGCGGGCCCAAGTATTGAACATACTACAGAAATTTTACCCGTGAAAGATATTGTGAAAAAGTTAATTAACTAAAGCGACATCCTTTGGTTTCTTCTTTTTACCAATAAATAAACTAAAGCTAGTGGTAGCAACAAATCCGCCTACGCCAGTAGCTAATGCTTCACCAGTATCAAGTTTTGTATTAAACTCACGGCTATCTATATATTCTTTGGCAAATCCTGCAAGCAGAGACGAGCCTATACTTAAGTAAAACGCTAACTTTTTATTTTTTGTAGTTGCGTATATAGTTGTATAAGTTATACTAGAAACAACAAAGCCAGCACCGGCATGCTTAAGCTGGTCATTGCTTATTTGCTGAGAGTAACTAAAATGGGTGTAGGTAAACAAGAAAAGGGCAATAAAAAAAATCTTCAATGTTTATAAGGTGTTTGAAGCTCTTAGGGTATTTTCTTTTTTAAAAGTAGCAATTATTTTTTAATCAATAGTTAAATTATAAACTAATTTTAAATTGGAGTTTCTATGCGCTTATAAAAATGAGTATTATTTTTTTATAATTTGCTAGCTAGATTTAATTTAATAGTTGGCCATTCTTCATTTAAAATACCATACACGCAAGTATTTCGTTTAAAACCATCTGGCATAAGTACATCTTTTCTTAATAAGCCTTCTAAAGTAGCACCTAGTTTTTCAACGGCTTTTCTTGAGCGTATATTTCGTTCGTCAACAGTAAAAACGATTTTATCAAATTTTAAAGTTTCAAAAGCGTATTCTAACATTAAAAACTTCATATTGGTGTTTAATCCTGTACCCTGAAAATCTCGACCAATCCAAGTCCATCCTAAATAAATCACTTTATTTTTCCAATTTATATTACCTAAACGCGTAGAACCCGCAAAAGCATTCTTTTTTTTATCAAAAATAATAAAAGGAATGGCATTGTTTTTCTCTTGTTGTTCAATTGTCGCTTCTACATATTCCTTTAAATCCTTAGGCGTATTAATAATTGATGGCGAATATTGCACCAACTTATCTTCTTTAGCAATAGCAATTAGTTCGGTATAATTACTTAAGGTTAAAGGCAATAATTTTACACGATTATTTTCTAGAGTTGGCACGCTTAGTTTTTCCATTTTTTAAGAATGAATTCTGAAAGTTTTACTTAGGTGTTTTGTACTTTTGTAATCTTAAATAAAATTACGGTATTCTATGCAATTATCTAAAGAAGAAGTTTTAAAACAAGCAAATTTGGCTTGTAAAAATACATTAATGGAAACGTTGAATATTGAAATGATAGATTATGGCGAAGATTTTTTAGTTGCCAGAATGCCCGTAAATTCTAGAGTACATCAGCCAGATGGTGTTTTACATGGCGGAGCAACAGCAGCTTTAGCCGAAAGTGTTGGTAGTTTTGCAACTCACGTGTTTATAGATACTAAAAATTTATTTGTTCGCGGTTTAGAAATTACAGCCAACCATTTAAAAAGTGTAAAGGAAGGTTTTGTTTATGCCAAAGCCACTTTTATTCATAAAGGAAGAACTACCCAATTATTAGATATTAGAGTGACAGATGAAGCCGATAATTTAATATCGGTATGTAAATTATCTACTATTTCGTTGCCTAAAAAATAAACATGACCTCAAACGAATTTTTTAAGCGTATTGAAACCCAATACCAAAATAATTTACCTTTTGTTGTTTATAGAAAACCTAATGAAACTTCAGTTTTTGCGATGCTTCAAAAGGATGATAAATTGCATTTTACTTCAAATTTTACAGAGAAAGGTTTTGTGTTTTCACCGTTTGAAAATATAAATGAATCGGTAATAATTCCAACGGAAGTTTCAGAATATTTAGAAAGCGAAACCGATTTTCCAGATTTAAATGTAGTTGAAAATTCTATTGATAGCAGCAATACTTCCGAAGAAAATCATCATATAAAATTAGTAGAAAAAAGCGTAAAAGCTATTAAAAACGGTGCATTTAAAAAAGTGGTGGTATCCAGAGCTGAAGCAATAAAACTGGACGAACCGAATCCGTTATTAATTTTTAAGCGTTTAGTACACAAATATAAATCGGCGTTTGCCTATTGTTGGTTTCACCCAAAAGTAGGGTTGTGGTTGGGCGCTACGCCAGAAACACTTATGAAAATTGAAGGCGCAAATTTTTCAATTATGGCATTGGCAGGCACACAAGAATACAAACGTGTAAGCAAAGTAGTTTGGCAAGATAAAGAAAAAGAAGAGCAGCAATTTGTAACCGATTTTATTGTAGAACAATTAAAACCATGGGTTTCAACATATAAAATTTCGGATGTAGAAACTGTAAAAGCTGGGAATTTACTGCATTTAAAAACCATGATTAATGCACGCTTAAAACCAGAAATTCCGTTAAAAAATATTATAGAAAGTATACACCCAACACCTGCAGTTTGCGGATTGCCAAAAGCTGAAACCAAAACGTTTATTTTAGAAAACGAAAATTACAACCGCGAGTTTTACACCGGTTTTTTAGGCGAATTAAATTTTGAAACCATCGCAAAACCACGTTCCGGCAGAAGAAATATTGAAAATAGAGCTTATGCCATTCCTAAAAAAAGTACGCAACTATACGTGAATTTACGTTGTATGCAAATACAAAATAACAACGCAATAGTTTATGTTGGTGGCGGAATTACCGAAACTTCGGTGCCAGAAAACGAATGGCAAGAAACGGTTTTTAAATCGAAAGTTATTAAAAATGTGCTTTCCTAAAAAATCGCCGTCGATAGAAAGTTGATTTCCGTCGAGACAATCACCCAGAACTTCCATTACCTTATAATATAAGAAGTAATTGTTTCAATTTTGAAGTGTAAAATTAAATACTTTAAAAATGAAACCAATTATATACATCTGTTTTTTTGCACTTAGCAGCTTGGGTGTTTTTGCTCAAGAAAGCCAAGTTAAGCAATGGACGTTCCAAGAGTGTTTGGAGTATGCTGTAGAACATAATATTAGTATAAAAAATATTGAATATTCTGCAGAAACTGCCAATGTAACGCTTCAGCAATCTAAAGATAGTCGTTTGCCAATTGTAAACGGAAGCGCATCTCAGGCTTTTAGAAATGGGCAGTCTATCGACCCAATTACCAGCGAGTTTGTCGATCAGCAAATTAACACCACTAGTTTTGGTGTAAATGCTTCGGTTAATTTGTTTCAAGGCAATCAAATTAAAAATAGAATTAAGCAGAACACGTTATTAGCCGACCAAAACAGTTTATATGTTGAAGAAGCTAAAAACAGTATTAAGTTAAGCGTAGCCGAAGCCTATTTGCAAGCCTTGTATGCCAAAGAAGGTATTGTTGTAGCAGAAAAAACATTAGAAGCTTCAACTAAAGAAGCCGAACAAGCGAAAGCCAGATTAGATGCTGGAAGTATTGCTATGCAAGATTATACAGATGCTATTTCGCAAGAAGCAACAAACCGATACGATTTAATTGAAGCTAAAAATAATTACGAGCAGCAAGTTATTGTTTTAAAACAATTATTAGAGTTAGAGCCCGAGGTAGAATTCGATATTGTAACGCCAAATAATGACATTTATACAGCGCCTATTTTACCAAATAAAATAGCCGTTTATGAAGCAGCTTTAGGTATGTTGCCAGAATACGAAGCTGTAAAATTGGATGTCGATGTTACCGAAAAGGACTTAGATATTGCCAAAGGTGATTATTTACCAACATTGGCTTTAACAAGTAGTTTGGGTACTGGTTATACAAGTTCTCAGGATATGAATTTTTCAAACCAATTAAATGGTAATTTTAATCAAACCGTAGGTTTATCGTTAACTATTCCCATTTTTAACGGATTTCAAACAAAAGCCGAAGTGCAAAAGGCTAAAATAGCAATCGATCAATCTAAACTCGAAGTTGTTAGTCTTCAAAAGGAAATTTATAAAAATGTAGCAACCGCTTATCAAAATGCGCTGTCGTCTCAAGAACAATTAGAAGCATCAAAAGCAGCTAATAAAGCGGCAGAGGAATCGTATAAACTAGCTCAAAAAAAATACGATTTAGGCGCTTTAAGTACTACAGATTTAGTAGTAAGCCAAAACACTTTTACTAACGCCCAATTAAACTATTTACAAGCTAAATACTTAAATATTCTTTACAATCAATTATTACAATATTATCAAGGAAACGAGATAACACTTTAATATCAACATCATGAAAAATAAAAACAAAAAACTAATTATAGCAGGAATAATTACTGCCATTATTGCATTGGTACTTTACAATATTTTTAAGCCTAGTCAGGATGCAGTTGTAGAAGTTAAAACCATAGCAGCTAAAAAAGGAAATGTTACCACTTTAGTAACATCAACAGGAACCATAGAACCTATAACACAAGTTGATGTTGGTACACAAGTATCTGGTGTTGTAGAAAAAATTTATGTAGATTATAATAGCGAAGTTAAAGCAGGTCAGCTAATTGCAGAGTTAGATAAAACAAATTTAAAAGCTGCAGTAGTACAAGCACAAGCCAGTTATAACAACGCTGTTAGTCAAAAAAGTTATACAGAAACGATTTATAAAAGGCAAAAAACGTTATACGATAATCAAGTTATAAGTAAATCAGATTTCGATGATGCTAACTACGATTATCAAATAGCAAAAGGAACGGTTTCTCAACGTTTATCAGAATTAAAAACAGCACAAACAAATTTAGAATATGCCAATATTTATTCACCAATAAATGGTGTGGTTTTATCGCGAGATATAGACGAAGGACAAACCGTTGCGGCAAGTTATAGCACGCCAACATTATTTACCATTGCTCAAGATTTAAAAGAAATGCAAGTGGAAGCCGATGTAGATGAAGCCGATATTGGTAATGTAAAAGAAGGACAACGTGTAACGTTTACAGTTGATGCTTTTATAGGTGAAACCTTTGAAGGTGAAGTAACTCAAGTGCGTTTAGATTATACCGAAACATCAAACGTAATAACCTATACTGTTGTAATTAAAGCCGATAATCCTGATTTAAAATTAAAACCAGGGTTAACAGCAACTGTTTCTATTTACACTTTAGAATTAAATGATGTATTAACGGCCGAAGCTAAAGCTATAAATTTTAAGCCAGAACCCGATGTAATGATGCAATATATGCAACAGGAAAATATAACACCACCAAACGGGAAACCAGAAGCAAATAATGATGCTACAGTACTTTGGGTTTTAAATAACGATAAGTCTATTACACCAAAACCAGTAAAATTAGGTGCTAGCGATGGGGTTAATGTACAAGTTTTAGAAGGATTAAATGCAGGTGATAAATTGGTTTATAGCTTAAAAAGTTCTAATCCTAACGCAATAAACAGCCCACAAGGCGGTGGTTCAAGCGAGAGTCCATTTATGCCAAAACCACCAGGAAAAAAATAGAAATCATGGCAAAAGAAATTATTAAAATAGATAATCTTAAACGCGAGTTTACCATGGGATCGGAAACTGTGCATGCTTTAAAAGGTATTTCTTATAGCATTACAGAAGGCGAGTTTGTAACCATTATGGGATCCAGTGGTTCTGGTAAAAGTACCATGCTAAATATTTTAGGTTGTTTAGATCAGCCAACGTCTGGAACTTACGAGATTGATGGTGTTAAAATGAAAGATTTAAGTAAAAACGAACTCGCTACCATTAGAAACGAAAAAATAGGGTTTATTTTTCAATCGTATAACTTGTTGGCAAGAACAACAGCTATTGAAAACGTAGAATTACCCTTATTGTATAACAGTAAAGTAACTTCTGAAGAGCGAAGGGAACGCGCAATTAAAGCTTTAGAGATGGTTGGTTTAGGTGAGCGATTGCACCATACCCCTTCGCAGCTTTCAGGAGGTCAACAACAACGTGTTGCTATTGCTAGATCGTTGGTAAATAACCCGGTAATGATTCTTGCCGATGAAGCCACAGGAAACTTAGATACCCGAACATCGTACGAGATAATGGCGCTTTTTCAAGAATTAAATAAACAAGGTATAACTATTACGTTTGTTACCCACGAGCCAGATATAGCCACATTTAGTAGTAGAACTATTGTGTTAAAAGATGGCGATATTATTCAAGATTACAAAAACGATAACGTACAATCGGCAGCAGAACAATTAGCAAAATTACCACAAGAAAATCATTAGTTATGAGAATTTTAAACTTAGTAAAAATTGCGTTTAAAGCCATTGTTCTTAATAAAATGAGAACATTACTAACCATGCTTGGTATTATTATAGGTGTTGCATCTGTAATTGCTATGTTGGCCATAGGTGAAGGCTCGAAAGAAAGTATTCGAACTACAATTTCTAGTATGGGCTCGAATATGATTAATATTCGTCCTGGTGAAGATACACGTGGTGGTGTTAGGCAGGAAGCCAGCGCCATGGAAACCTTAACTCTAGACGATTATTATGCTATAAAAGAACAAGCCGATTTATTAACCTATACCACACCTTTGGTTAACGGTAGCGGACAAGTAATTAATGGATCAAACAACTGGCCATCTTCTATTTATGGTGTAAATCCAGAGTATTTAAATATCAAGGTTTTAGATTTACAAAGCGGAAGTATGTTTACAGATGCCGAAGTTAAATCGGCTTCAAAAGTGGTATTGTTAGGGCAAACTGTGGTCGATAATATTTTTCCAGATGGCGAAGATCCTGTTGGTGCTACCATTCGTTTTGGTAATATTCCGTTTAAAGTAATTGGTGTTTTATCAGAAAAAGGAGAAAATACCTTTGGGCAAGATCAAGATGATGTTGTTATTGCACCATACACCACTGTGCAAAAACGTATTTTAGCTATAGATTATTTAAACCAAATTGTGGCTTCGGCAGCAAGCGAAGAGCAAGCGCCAGATGCGGTAACTCAAGTTACTGAAATTTTAAGAACTCAGCATAAGTTGGCTGATAATGAAGATGACGATTTTAACGTGCGTTCTATGGAAGAATTAATTTCAACATTTAGTTCAACCAGTGAGATGTTAACCGTATTATTAGTAGCCGTTGCAGGAATATCACTTTTAATTGGTGGTATTGGTATTATGAATATTATGTACGTTTCGGTTAAAGAACGTACCAAAGAAATTGGTTTACGAATGGCTGTTGGCGGCAAAGGTTCAGATATTTTAATGCAGTTTTTAATTGAAGCCATTTTAATAAGTGTAACTGGTGGTGTTTTAGGTGTTGCTTTAGGTTTAGGAGCAACAGTTTTCATAGAAAATTTCTTAAATTGGCCAACAAGTGTGGCGCTATATTCTATAGTTATTTCCTTTGCTGTTTGTGCAGTAACTGGTATATTTTTTGGCTGGTATCCGGCTAGAAAAGCTTCATCCTTAGATCCAATTACAGCTTTACGTTACGAATAATATAATTAACATATAAACACAATAAAAATGAAAACTAATAGCAATTTCGGACTATTAATTTTAAGAATTACAGTCGCAGGTTTAATGTTATTTCATGGTGTAGCCAAATTAAGTAATTTAAACGGTATTAAAAACATGTTATCGTCTAACGGCTTGCCGGAACTTATGGCTTATGGGTCGTATATTACAGAGTTAATTGCCCCAATTTTAATAATTATAGGTTTTAGAACGCGTTTAGCATCGATAACCTTTTTCTTCGGAATGCTTATGGCTTTATTTTTAGCGCATTCAGAAAATATGTTTGCGTTAAGTAAAACAGGAGGATTAGAAATAGAATTGATTTTGTTGTATGCCTTTGGAGCCTTAGCTTTGTTTTTTACAGGAGCAGGAAAATATGCTTTATCTTATAAAAATACTTGGGATTAAATCTTGAACGTATACATGTCTAAAAATAATAAAATAACTTTATTTTCCCATCTGTTAGTTTGGTTGGTATTGTTTAGTATACCGTACATTTTATCCTATGGGCAAGAACAAAATATTGACAGAATTATAGCGCATTTCTGGATTCCTATTCTGTTTTATGCTGTTATATTTTATTCAAATTATTTTGTTTTAGTAGATCGGTTTTTATTTAAGAAAGAAACTCTGTTGTTTATTCTTATTAACGTTTTAATAATCACGATTTGTATAACGATAAAGGAGCAGATTGAAAGTGCGGTTTTTCCAGATATTAGTCGTCCAATAATTAACGATGGAGATGGCCCGTCGTTAAAAATGATGATTTACGTACAAATGTTTTCATATTTGGCGCCGTTATTATTTTCAATAGCTATAAAAACAACAAAACGCTGGGTAAAAACAGAAGCCGAACGTAAGGAAGCAGCTAACTTTAAGTTGCAATCCGAATTACAACATCTACATTATCAGTTACAGCCACATTTCTTTTTTAATTCATTAAACAACATTTACGCACTGGTAGATATTTCGCCGGTTGAAGCAAAAAGCTCGATTCATAGCTTAAGTAAGTTAATGCGTTATATGCTTTACGAAACTAATGTGGATAAGGTTTTATTATCGAAAGAAATAGAATTTCTACAAAAATATATAGAGTTAATGAAGCTTCGCTTATCCGATAAAACTAAGGTGAATTACACATTTCCTTCAACTGAAACAGGCATTAAAATAGCACCTTTACTTTTTATTTCATTAATTGAAAACGCTTTTAAACACGGCGTGTCGGCAAGTAATGTAAGCCATATTAACATGGAAATGATTTGTGAAAACACAGCAGTAATTTTCAAAATAAATAATAATAATTACCCGAAACAAACAAACGATAAAAGTGGTTCTGGTATTGGTTTGCAAAATTTAGAAAAACGTTTGCAATTATTATATCCTAACAAATTTGAATTTAATAATACTTTAGAAAATAATATTTTCTCTGTCATTTTAAAAATAGAAACTAATTAAAAATGAGTGTTTTAAAAATATCTTGTATTGTAGTTGATGATGAGCCAATGGCGCTAAATCTGGTTGAAAGTTATGTTGAAAAAACGCCTTTTTTAGAGTTAAAAGGAAAGTTTAGTAATGCCATTGAAGCTATGGATTTTATAAAAGAAAATCCGGTAGATGTATTGTTTCTAGACATACAAATGCCCGATTTAACTGGTGTAGAATTTTCGAAAATGTTACCAAAAGACACTCGTGTTATTTTTACAACAGCCTTTAACGAATATGCACTTGAAGGTTTTAAAGTAGATGCTATCGATTACTTGTTAAAACCTTTTGATTATGCCGAATTTTTAATCGCTGCAAATAAAGCACAGCAATGGTTTGAAATGCTAAAAAGAACCACCCAACCAGTAAATAATACACCTAAAGAAAAAGAGTTTTTATTCGTGAAATCGGAGTACAAGCAACTGCGCATTCGGTTGGCTGATGTGTTGTATTTTGAAGGCTTAAAAGACTATATTAAAATTTGGTTAAAAGATACTTCCAAACCCATTTTAACGTTATTAAGTTTAAAGGCTTTAGAACAAGAATTACCAGAAACTAAATTTATGCGTGTACACCGTTCGTTTATTGTGGCATTAAGTAATATTGACGTTATAGAGCGCAGCCAAATACTAATAAACAACCAAAGAATTACTATTTCTGAGCAATACAAAGCCAAATTTATAGAGTTTATAGAAAGTAATTCGCTTTAATACAGATAAATCTAAACATGAAACTGCTTCGCAAATTTAGAAGAAGCTTAATTTTTTCAGGAAAATTTAAGTCGTATATAATTTATGCGTTAGGAGAAATTGTACTTATTGTAATAGGTGTAACCATCGCATGGAAAATTAACGATTTAAACGATATTAGAAAAAGTGCGATTTTAACCCAGAAAATTGAGGTTAATTTAAATGAAGAATTAAGCGCCAATTTACGATTACTAAAGCGAAAAATAGATATTGATTCCGAAATGGTTGCCTATTTAGAAAACACCCTAAAATATGTAGGTAAAAATGAAACTGAATTAAGCCAAGGTGCCAAAGATACTATTACAAACATTGCCCATGTTGAGGTGCAATTACTTGAAAGTACGATGAATTCGGTATTAACAACCAGTAAATTAGAGCAAATAAGTAATGTGAAGTTAAAAGATTTGTTGTCGTTGTATTATCATAAAATTGAGAACTTTAAAAATCAAGAAGGGGTAATTAAAGCTATTATTTCAGAGAAACTAAAACCTATTTTAGAAGAATACGTGTCGTTATCTGAAATTTTACCAGATAACGAAAAATATAAATATATTAAGCAGTATGGAAGCCCATCGAACTATTCTGGTTTATTGCATAGCAAGAAATATCAAAACAGTGTTATAGATAGGTTGTTAGAAACCCAAAAACAGCTAGAAAACTCTAAAATATTATTAAGTAAAACCAAAACTATTATCGCTGCGCTTGAAGCGGAAATAAAATGATAGCAATATCAATAAAACAATTCATTTTAGAAAAAATAATTAATAATCCTTAGCTTTGTGTTTCTATTTAAATAGCCACATGACATACCCAAAAATTCCACTAGCACAAACTGTTGTTCAGCTTTGTAAGGCAAAAAATATTAAACACATTGTAATTTCTCCAGGAAGCCGAAATGCACCTTTAACTATTGGTTTTACGCACGACGAGTTTTTTACATGTTATAGTATTGTCGACGAGCGATCGGCTGCATTTTTTGCGCTAGGAATGGCTCAACAACTTAACGAACCAACCGCTGTGGTGTGTACTTCGGGAAGTGCGCTTTTAAATTATTATCCGGCCGTAGCCGAAGCTTATTTTAGTAATATTCCGTTATTGATTTTATCGGCAGATCGCCCAAAGCATTTAGTTGGTATTGGTGATGGACAAACCATTAATCAAAAGAACGTATACGAGAATCATATTTTATATTCGGCGAATTTAAAACTCGATTTAAAAGATGAACATAATATTCCCGAACACGAAGAAATTCCAATAATTAAAAATCTCGAAAATAAGTTTGAGCGATTATTGGGCATTCAAAAAGATATTCAAACGAATAATGAAGAAGAAATTAATGCGGCAATTAATGTGGCCATAATTAAAAAAGGCCCAATTCATATTAATATTCCTTTTGATGAGCCTTTATACGAAACAGTTGAAAAACTTAGTGTATCGCCAAAAGTAATAGAACCTGTAGTAAAATCTCCTAAAATTGAAGAGCATACTATACAGTCATGTTTAGAGGATTGGAATTCGGCCACAAAAAAAATGATTCTAGTAGGAGTGAATTCGCCAGATAGCATTGATGAAGTTTGGTTGAACGAATTAGCGCAAGATGACAGTGTGTTAGTATTTACCGAAACCACTTCGAACATGCATCACGCTAGTTTTTTTCCAAGTATCGATCAAATAATAACCCCTTTAAATGTAGATGAGTTAAAAGCACTTCAGCCAGATATTTTAGTCACTTTTGGAGGTTTAATTGTTTCAAAACGTATAAAACAATTCCTTAGAAAATATAAGCCAAAGCACCATTGGCATATCGATTTAAAAACAGCTAACGATACTTTTTTCTGTTTAAATAATCATATTGAAATGATACCTAATTCGTTTTTTAGTTTGTTTTTACCCAAAGTAACACATTACGTAAAAAGTAATTATCGAGATACTTGGTCGGTGGTAAAACAATACCGCATAAAAAAACATAAGGAATATTTAGAAGATATTCCGTTTTCAGATTTTAAAGTGTTTCATGAAGTTTTAAAGGATATTCCTCGAAATTATATACTGCAAGTTAGTAATAGTTCGGCCATTCGATATACACAACTTTTTAGTTTAAGTAAAACGCTCGATGTGTTTTGTAATCGTGGTACCAGTGGTATAGATGGAAGTACATCAACGGCTATAGGTTGTGCAGCAGTAAACCAAAAACCAACAATTTTAGTAACAGGTGATTTAAGCTTTTTTTACGACAGTAATGCGTTATGGAACAATTACATTCCTAAAAACTTTAGAATTATCGTGGTAAATAATACTGGTGGTGGTATTTTTAGAATTTTACCTGGCCATAAAAACACAGAAAACTTTGATACTTATTTTGAAACTAACCATGAACTTACAGCCGAGAATTTATGTAAAATGTATGGTTTTAGTTATCAAAAAGCCTTAAATAACGAAGGTTTACAAAAAGAGTTAACTACATTTTATAAAGTTGGAAAGCAACCAAAATTATTAGAGATTTTTACTCCTAGGCAAATTAATGACGAGGTGCTTTTAAATTATTTTGAGTTTATTAAATAAAATTGTGACTTTAATAGGTAATTTGGTGTCTAAAAAATAGTATCTTTAAAGAGTATCAATTAAATTTTTTATCAATTTTAAACATTAAATTTTATCATGAGTAAACGTGACGAACTTATTGCAAAATACGCAGTAGATTTAAAAGAAAAGTGTGGAGTAGAAGCAGACATGGATTTATTAAAAAAAGTAACTATTGGATGTGGACCATCAATTTATAATGCAGATGCTTCAACTGTTTCAGGATCAGATGCATCTGAGTTAGCTACAGTGAAAAATAACTTCTTAATTAAAAAATTAGGATTAAGCGAAAGCGACGATTTAGATGGAGCAATTGCTAGCGTAATTGAGCAATATGGTAAGTCAAACAGAACTAAGTATAGAGCTGTTGTGTATTACTTATTAACGAAGCATTTTGGTAAAGAGTCTATTTACTAGAAATTAAGAAAAATATATACTTAGAAGCGTTACAATTATTGTAGCGCTTTTTTTATTGCAAAAAAACTAATATCGTTACCTTTGTGCCAGTTATGGAATTAGGAAAAATACACACACTAGAAATATTAAGAGAAACCGATCATGGTATTTATTTAATTGATGCCAATGATGAAGAAGTTTTATTACCCAATCGTTATGTGCCAAATGAATTTAAAATTTGGGATAAAATTGATGTTTTTGTGTATTTAGATAACGAGGAGCGCCCTGTCGCTACAACAGAAAAGCCTTATATTACTCGTGATAATTTTGCTTTATTACGTTGTAACCAAGTGACTGAATATGGTGCTTTTTTAGATTGGGGGTTGGTAAAAGAATTATTTTGCCCGTTTAAAGAGCAAGCTTTTAAAATGAAACCTGGCGGTTGGTACTTGGTGCATTGTTATTTAGACGATAAAACAAATCGATTGGTAGCATCAAGCAAAACAAATCGATTTTTAGATAATAAAGATTTAACGGTTAAAGAATTTGATGAAGTCGATTTAATAGTTTCGCATCCTTCAGAAATTGGTATGAATGTTATTGTAAATAATATACACCAAGGTTTAATTTTTAAGGATACTATTTTTAAAGATATAAGTGTAGGCGATAAGTTAAAAGGCGTTGTTAAAAAAATACGACCTGGAAATAAATTAGATATTGTTTTGGGGCAAATAGGCTACCGTAATATTGAACCTAATGCACAGCGTATCTTGGAAACGCTAGAAGATAATAGTGGGTTTTTAAAATTAACCGATAAATCTTCACCAGAGGACATAAAGGAACAGCTTCAAATGAGCAAAAAAAGCTTTAAAAAGGCTATTGGAACGCTTTATAAGCAACGCCAAATAGATATAAAAACAGAGGGGATTTATTTGGTTAAATAGCTATTATTCGTTGTTTAATTTTATTATTTACGCTATCAATAGCTTCATAAATATTATCAAAGCCAATATCATCCGAAAGGCAAAAATTACTTTCAATAGCCGCATTCATTATGCCAGCAGGATCATGCCCAACTACGGCATAGGCTCTTAAATTTGTAATTTGAGCCCTAAAAGCGGGTATGTCTAAAAGTTTAATAGAGTATGAGTTTACTCGGTTGGCTACAACTCCAAATGGTTTCTTTATACCAAAGTAAGTTTTAAGTTCATTAAATAACGCTTTAGTATTATTTAGCTCGACATGTACGCCTTCATTAAATTCTATAACCGCAATATGATTTAGAAAATGCATATAACCTAATTCGTTTTTAATAGATTTTAAAATATGTTTTCTTATATCTGAATCTTTTATTTTCATGATGGTACTAAAAATGCTACTTGTAATGGATTAAATTAATTTGTTGTTTTTTGACACATCTTTAGTAAATAAGTCACACACAGCCGGTTAAGATTTTATGTTTTTTTTTAATTGAGATTTTCTAAGGCTTATTTTTTCTATTTTTGCCAAATGATTTATAACGATACCATAGTAGCTTTAGCAACAGCTTCAGGTGCGGGAGCAGTGGCAATAATTCGATTATCTGGTAAGGAAGCAATCGCTTTAGCATCGGCCAACTTTAAGTCGGTTACCAGAAACAAAAAATTAATCGATCAATGTACGCATACCATTCATTTAGGGCATATTGTAGATGGGAACCGAGTTATCGACCAAGTTTTAGTTTCTATTTTTAAAAACCCAAACTCTTATACGGGAGAAGATGTTGTTGAGGTATCATGTCATGGTTCGGTGTACATTCAGCAGGAAATTATTCAATTATTTTTACGAAAAGGCTGTCGAATGGCGAATGCAGGCGAATTTACGCTACGAGCCTTTTTAAATGGTAAGTTAGATTTAAGTCAGGCCGAAGCTGTGGCCGATTTAATTGCCAGCGATAACGAAGCATCGCACCAAATTGCTATGCAACAAATGCGTGGTGGATTTTCTAGCGAAATAGCAAAACTACGCGAAGAATTACTCAATTTCGCATCCTTAATAGAACTCGAACTCGATTTTGCCGAAGAAGATGTTGAGTTTGCCGATAGAACCCAATTTAAAGATTTGGTTGAGCGTATTTCGTTTGTTTTAAAACGATTAATAGATAGTTTTGCTGTTGGTAATGTTATAAAAAACGGGATTCCGGTGGCTATTGTTGGAGAGCCAAATGTGGGTAAATCTACATTACTAAACGCCCTTTTAAACGAAGAACGCGCCATAGTTAGCGATATTGCTGGAACCACACGCGATACCATTGAAGACGAATTGGTAATTAGCGGCATTGGCTTTAGATTTATTGATACAGCAGGTATTCGCGATACTAAAGATGTGGTGGAAAGTATAGGTATTAAAAAAACTTTCGAGAAAATTGAGCAGGCGCAAGTGGTTATTTATTTATTTGATGCTTCAACCATTTCAAATAATAAAACCGAAGAACGTATTGTTGTTGAAATTGAAAAAATAAAAAATAAGTATCCGTTAAAGCCCTTATTAATTATTGCAAACAAGTCAGATAAATTAACCGAAACAGAAAAACAGCGTTTAAAGGTGTCGCTTGATGCTGTTGAAGGCGCTACATACCTTTCTATTTCTGCAAAAAAAGGAGGAGGTGTCGACGATTTAAAAAACCAACTATTAAACTTTGTAAATACAGGCGCACTTAAAAACAACGAAACTATAGTTACAAATACGAGGCATTACGATTCACTATTAAAAGCCTTCGAAGAAATTCAAAAAGTAAAATATGGTTTAGAAACTGGCTTATCTGGGGATTTAATGGCGATTGATATTCGTCAGGCATTATATCACTTTGGTGAAATTACTGGAGAAATAACTAGTGATGATTTACTAGGGAATATTTTTGCTAATTTTTGTATCGGTAAGTAAGGCTTTATAACAAGTAGTTGGTAATAATTTTTACAAAATTTGTCTAAAAAATTTAAGACAAATATTTTGTGTAACCATTTATTACCAGTGAGTTATCAGTTTTATTATATTTGTTTTTAAGTTGAATAAATAACTGATTTTACACGCGTTGTCTTTTATTTCTAAATCCATAGCCGTTTTGCCATTTGTTAATATGAGTGGCGATGTTGACAATGAATATTTCTGCGACGGCATTTCCGAAGAAATCATTAATGCATTAACTAAAATAAAAAGTTTAAAAGTTATTGCAAGAACATCTTCATTTGCCTTTAAAGGGAAAGATATCGATATTAGAAAAATTGGAGAACAATTAAATGTAAACACGGTTCTTGAAGGTAGCATAAAAAAATCTCAAAATAAGGTTAGAATAACAGCCCAATTAATTGATGTAAAAGAAGGCGTGCATTATTGGTCTAGAAAGTATGATAGAGACCTGGTTGATATTTTTGATTTAGAAGATGAAATTAGTCTGGCCATTGCAGACGAAGTTCGAAACAATTTTGGGTATTTTGATGTACAAGACCACTTAGTACAACAACCTACAAATAGTATTGATGCGTATCAATTATTCTTAAAAGGGCGCTCGTTGCAACTTAAATGGACACCTAAAAGTATAAAAAAAGCTATTTCGTATTATAATGAAGCCATTGCTTTAGATAGTAAATATGCTAAAGCCTACTATGCTAATTTACAGTGTTACGGTTTATTAGCAATGTGGGGTTATATGCCGTATCAAGAGGCTATAGATTTAGCCATTAATAACCTGTTAATTGCCAAAGAAATAGACACCTCTTTGCCAGAATACCCATTGTCGTTTGTAGGACGATTTTTTTGGGAAGAATGGAATTTTAAAAATGCGTTTATACATATAGATAAAGTTTTAGCAATTAACCCCAATCACATCGATGGTTTAGAGGCTATGGCCGAGTTATGCATTGTGCATGGTTTTTTTGATAAAGCGCTAATGTTTGCAAACAAATTATTAGAGGTAGATCCGCTTTCTGGAAATAATCACTATACCTTATCTCATATATATTACTATCAGCATCAATTTGATAAAGCTTTAGAAAGTGTAAATTATGCATTAACACTAAATCCGGAGTTAGAATTAGCGCATCATTTAAAATGTTTTTGCTTAATATGGCTAAACAAAAGGGAACTGTTTAATCAACTTATTCAAAATACGTCATTAGCCGAAGAAAAAAAGTTATTATTTAGGCTAATTAATGAAAGCGATGCAGTAATTCCCGAAAACCTGATAAAAAAATGGGAGCAACCTCGAAGCCCAGAAACCCAGTTGGTTCCATATGATTTATTTATTTTAAGTAATTCTAGCTATAAATCATTAGCTTTTAGTGTTTTAAAAGAAATGATAAATCAAAGGCGAGGACAAATTATAAACTACCGGCAAGAACCCTTTATAAAACCATTACAAGAAATAGAAGGATTTGCAAAATTACATCGCTCTAATTTATCACTTTCAGATATAAAACCTTCAAGTGAAGAAAAAGAAAAAAGCGCCTCTAGTGTTTTAGATGACAACCAAATAGAAATATTAAAAACGGAGTTGCTTAAATATTTTAATGAAGAAGAACCTTATTTAAATCCGCAATTAAGTTTAACCGCTGTTGCAGATGTTTTGGGGTTAAATACGAACAAAGTATCGTACCTAATTAACAAAGCTTTCAACTTAAATTTCAACGATTTTGTTAATTCTTATCGTTTAAAACAGTTTAAAAAAATGGCTTTAAACCCCAAAAATACGCATCTTACTATTCTTGGTTTGGCTTTCGATAGCGGTTTTAATTCTAAAAGTGTTTTTAATACTTATTTTAAAAAAACCGAGCATCTTACACCAAGAGCTTGGTTAAAGGCCAATTCGTAGTAAATCTTCATAAGTTCGTTTCAGATTATAATTTAGAACGATTGCCTTGTTGTTCTTGTTAATCTTTGCGTCATAATTAATTATCAAAAAACGAACAATTATGACAACTTTACACAAAAATTTAATACTATTTATTGTAGCATTTGTATTACTGCTTACATCGTGCTCAAAAGACGACGACAATAATACCGCATTAACAAACTACACAAACATTGAAAATGAATTATCCAAAATGGGGTTTCAAGGTTACGCCATTGTAACTAAAAACGGAAATGATTTAGTACGACAAGGCTTTGGTGAGGCCAATAAAACTACAGCAAAACCACAAGGGTTTAACCTGGCCTATCGAATTGGTTCGGTAAGTAAAACAATAACAGCTGCCGCTTTGGTACAACTAAAACGCGACGACTTAATTAGTAGTTTTAATCAAACCTTAAATGAATTTGATGCCGAATTCCCTAATGGCGATCAAATTACTATTTCGCAATTATTATCTCATCAATCGGGGATTCCAGATTATCTTTTTGTCGTTGAAAATGCCTATGAACAAGGGGAAACTTTTGATGAAGTAGATGTTTACGATGTTATAATTGAATTGATTTTGGAAAACGGTTTAAATTTTACACCAGGCACCAGTAAACAATACAGTAATTCAAACTATTTAATAGCGGCTTTATTAGTGCAAGAATTATCGCAAATGTCTTACCACGAGTATGTACAACAAAAAATATGTATTCCGCTAGAAATGGAAAATACCTATAAAGGCACAAATGTTATAAATGTAAATACCCATGCAGAAGGCTATAGTAATGGTGCTATAAATAGTACGTACTCAATGGCTTTAGCTTTTGGTGCAGGAGATTTTAGTAGTACACCAGAAGACATGGAAACTTGGGTAAATGCTGTAAGTACTAATTGGTTTACCGAAGCAGAGAAAAACGAAATATTTGTCCACGATGTACCAAGTGGCTTTGTCGATTTTGGCTTGGGCTGGTTTACCACACAAGAAGAAGACACCACAATGTTTTGGCATGGTGGTGATATTAATGGCTATTGGAGCATGATTGGGTTTATACCCGAATTCAATGCTAAAATAGTGTTGCTAAGTAACCAACAAGATAATACAGGCGAACAGCGAAACACCATAATTGAGCAGTTGTTAAAAAACGAATTTAATTAAGATTAATAAAATATTATAAAACATAGAAACATGAGAAAATTAGTGACAACAATAATGTTATTTACATTGTTTACGGCAAATAGTTATGCTCAAGAAATAACAAAAAACGCATTTGAAATAAAGGTTATTACCAGTGTAGAATCTATAGTTCCCAGTGGTTTAGGGAGGTCGCGTTTAATTTCAACGAATACAGAAAGAGATTTTAAACAATTTACCTCTAGTCAAACTACAGAAAATAACTCTAGAAATAAATCTAAAAGAAAAGAAATTAGAGTTAAGGATTTTGAAGAAACAAAATTATTGAACTTTTATAATTTAAGCGGCATTCGGTTTCAAAATATCGCAGCAAACGATGCCTTAATTTCCTCAAAATTAACCGATATGCTTTCCAAAGGTTGGGACTTAATGTTTGTAACCAGTGCTGTAGAAAGCGATGCTGGTAAAGATGACGACAATGGCATTTTTATAACGCGCTATATTTTAAAAAGAAAGTTAAATTAAAATAAGTAATAATGAAGTATTCTAACGTATTGTTAGCTGGTGCTACAGGGTATTTAGGCGGTTACTTATTAAAGGAATTAATTGAGAAACAAAACCAAGTAGTCGCTTTAGTTCGTAACCCAGCCCAATTACAGAATATTAACGAAAATTACCTTGAAATTAAACAGGCCGAAGTCACTAAGCCAGCGTCGTTAAAAGATATTTGTAAAGGTATAGACGTTGTAATTTCTACAGTTGGTATTACCAGACAAAAAGAAGGTTTAACTTATATGGATGTAGATTATCAGGCTAATATAAATTTACTTGATGAAGCAAAAAAAAGCGGTGTTAAACATTTTGTTTACGTGTCTGCAATTAATGGCGACAAATACCGAACATTGAAAATTTTTGAGGCTAAAGAAATGTTTGTTGATGCTCTAAAAGCTTCAGGTCTTAATTATACCATTGTTCGACCCAATGGTTTTTTTTCCGATATGAAAGATTTTATGTTAATGGCTAAATCTGGGCGTGTTTTTTTATTCGGTTCTGGAGAGCAAAAGTTAAATCCTATTCATGGTGAAGATTTAGCTCAAGTTATTGTAAACAATTTAGGTAATTGTAATAACGAAATAACCGTTGGAGGCCCCGATGTTTTAAGCCTTAACTATATTAGTAAAGCGGCATTTAATGCCCAAAATAAACCCATAAATATTATTCGTTTACCCGACTTTTTAAGAAAATTAATCCTTTGGAGTTTAAAAACATTTACAAGTGTTAAAACCTATGGGCCTATTGAGTTTTTTCTAACCTTAATGGCTGCCGATAATGTTGCAACACCTTATGGAACAAATCATTTAGTCGATTTTTATAAGGCAGAGGCTAAACGTTTTTAAATAGTTTAATAATGAAAATTTCAGACAAAATAAGTTTAACTATAATACTAGGCTACTGTGTGTTGCATGTATTAGTTTTGTTTCAAATAATTCCACATAGTTTGGTTTGGGGCGGTAAAATCGAATCTATAAAAACAATATATTATTTAGAGGCTCTAGCCTTGGTTATATTGGTGTTTTTAGCTAGCGTTATAATGATGAAAAACCGGATGGTAAAGCCTGTTTTTTATATTGAGACTATTAATAGAATTCTATTATTGTTTGCCGTTTTTTTTATGCTGAATACCGTTGGAAACCTTTTGGCGGAATCGATAGTAGAACAATGCCAAGCAATTATTACACTATTTTTAGCTATATTATTATTTAAATCATCAAAAACATAATTTTCTTATGAATATTCCTAATCCCAATACGGGTTTTCCGTTAGCCAATTACAATAAGCTTTGTTTTTTAAAAAATATAGTTAGCAATCCTAATATTATTGTTGGCGATTATACTTATTACGATGATTTCGAAGATGTCAATAATTTTGAAAAAAATGTAAAGTACCACTTCGATTTTATAGGCGATAAACTAATTATTGGTAAGTTTTGTATGATTGCTTCAAATGCTACCTTTATTATGAATGGCGGTAACCATTTAACCGAAGCTACATCTGCCTATCCGTTTGCCATATTTGGTGGGGCTTGGAAACATGCTATGGATGGCAAAACTTACCCTACCAAAGGTGATACCATAATTGGTAATGATGTATGGGTGGGCTACCAGGCAACTATTATGCCTGGTGTAAAAATTGGTGATGGTGCTGTTATTGCTGCAAATGCTGTAGTAACTAAAGATGTAGAACCCTATACCATTGTTGGTGGTAACCCTGCAAAACCTATTAAAAAACGGTTTTCTAAAGCTACTATTACAAAATTATTGGAATTAAAATGGTGGCATTGGGATATTGAAAAAATAACTAAAAATGTAGATAAATTCACCGCTCATCCTGAAGCGTTGTTTTAAAACAACACCTAAAAACTAAAAAGGCTTAACACTAAACATGTTAAGCCTTTTTTTATTCTAATAGACTATAAGTACTAAATTTTAAAAAGGTTCCAAATCATAATTCAGGACGATTGGCTAGTACTTCTATTTCATCTTTGCATCAATAATTTATTAATCAATAAACGAAACTTTAAAATCAATTAAAATGAAAAATTTAGTACTTATCTGCTTAACCCTGTGTACATTTAATGTATTTGCACAACAAAAATCTGTGTCTTTAAAACAAGATTCTGATAAATTAAAATACAGAGTTAGCTTTCCGGCAATAATATTATCTAATATTGGCGATGGTGGTAAAAGAACCAATACACAACATATTGAGCTACATGTAAAACGTGAATTAGACGAAAAAAACATTATTGGTGTAAAATTCGCTACTTGGAGATTATTTCAACCCATGGGAATTCAATGGTGGGACGGCCTTTTAGATAAAATAGATTCAGAAAGTGAGTTTTATCCAGGGTATTTGCGCGAAACAGGATTAGGAGTTTCGTACCAACGCATGTTATGGAAAGGTTTATTTGCTACAGTTGAAGTGTTACCACAATACAAAACCTATTTAGATGAAAATAATAAAAAATTGGCTAACGGATTTAAACTTTACACGTCCTATCATTTGGGATATCACATTGCTTTTGGTAAAAAGAAACGCATTTTTGTTGAGCCGCAAATACATGCACAAAACTGGGTTTTTGATACAAATACACCAGACGCATTTAAACAATTAGATAATAAATGGAAATCTTATTTTTTATTTGAGCCCAATCTTTATGTAGGAATTAGGTTTTAAAAATTAAAAATACAGGTAATTAATATTAACTTATAAGCCTTTAAAACTAAACCCATGAGAAATAAAATATTTTTAGGTTGTTTCCTGTTTGTTTCAATATTTGGCTTTGGTCAAGAAACTTATAAAATTCAAATTGAAAAACGGTTTAACACGGCATTAAAAAACCAATCGATAAAAAATGCTTGTTTGCAAGTTTATTCGGCGTCAAAAGGTATAAATATTCAGTTGTTTCACGGCGAATCGGTTACAGAAAATGCTTTAAAAATGGAAATTCCTTTTTATACAGCAAGCATCACAAAAATGCTAACGGCTGTTTCTATTGGGATTTTAAAAGATAAAAATAAATTAAGTTTTAACGATAAAATAGCACAGCATTTACCAAAATCTATTTTAAAAAACCTTCATGTGTTGCATGGAGAAGAGTTTTCAAATAAAATAACCATAGCTCAATTATTGCAACATACCTCTGGTTTGCCAGATTATTTTACAGATTCAACCCTAGATGGTAGTCCAAATATTATAAATCAAATACTTACAAATACCAAAAAATCTTGGTCGCCAACAGAACTTATTGAGTTTTCAAAACAAAAAATGAAGCCTCATTTTGTTCCGGGTGAAGGTTACCATTATAATGATACAGAGTATGTAATTTTAGGGTTAATTATAGAAAAACTAAGTGGTTTAACATTAAGTGCGTTTTTTAAACAATACCTTTTTAAACCTTTTAAAATGAACAGTTCGTTCATTAATTTAAAATCGGAACCTATTGATAAAGCACTTCCTTTAGCAAAGTTTTATGTGGCCAATATTGATGTGTCATCATTTACAAGCTTAAGTGCCGATTGGGGTGGCGGTGGCTTAGTGTCTACAACTCAAGATTTAATTCGTTTTTTTAAAGCATTAAATGAGGGTTTAATTTTAAAAAAAGCAACACGATTACAAATGCAAAACTGGGTTGATGAAACCGTAGGAATAACTTATGGTTTTGGTATTAGAAAGGTGTTTTTTAAAACGCTGTTAAATATAGAAACAAGTTTAGAAGTAATTGGGCACACCGGTAGTACAGGCTCTTTTTTATGGTACTGCCCGCAGTTAGACACTTATATTGTTGGTTCATTAAACCAATTGGAAGCCTCGAAAAGTACAACGCATTTAGTGTTTGATATCCTTAATTTAATTAATGATAAATAGTGTTATGAATACAATTCAAAAAGTAATTATTAATTTTTTAATGATTATAACAGTTTCGGTAATTAACGTAGTATTTGCTCAATCATCTAGAGAAATTAATTGGACAGAAGATCTTGAAATATATAAGTCGTTATTAGAAGAAAAACATATAAATCTTTATCATTCCATATCAAAAGAAGCATTTTATAACCAATGGAAAAACCTTAATAACAATATAAAGGCATTAAACGATTTTGAGATTATTGTTGAACTAATGCGCCTAACAAGGCAAATTGGAGATGGGCATACAGCCGTGTCTTTACAAAATGTTTCAACAAATAGATTTCCATTTGAGATAAAATATATCGACAAACAATGGCGCGTAGTTAATGTAAGTAAAGCACATAAAAACTTGTTAAAACTCTCTTTAATTTCTATCGAAAATACGCCCATAGAGGAAGTGACAACTAAGGTTTCTAAAGTGACACAGTTTGTAGAAAACGAATATTCGCAAGTTATTAGAACAGAAAGTTATTTAAACCTGGGCGAACTGCTACATGCGCTTAAAATTACCAAAAAACCAAAGGAAGCGGTTTTTACATTTCTAGATGCAAATAATCAACAAATTAAAATAACACTTAAAGCATCAAACCAACCTGCATCAAATAAAATATCAGAATTTGTTAATTTATTTATTGGCGTACCTGAAATAACCAAGCCTAATAATGCTATGTTTCCATATTTATGGTATGCTCCAATAAAACATACGAAAGCTATTTATATAAATTTTAAAAGTTATCCAACTTTTGAAGATATGCAAGTTTTTGGAGAAACACTGGTAAACACTATTTCTGAAAATAAATTTCAACAGGTAATAATAGATATGCGAGATAATGGAGGTGGAGATTTGTACGTTGGTGCCGTTTTAGCATATGCCCTTAATCTTGCCGATACTATAAACTGGAAAAACGGCGTGTATGTATTAACTAGTAATAAAACCTTTTCTGCAGCTACAAGTAATGCCGCACTTTATAAACAACTATTAAATGCTAAAATTGTTGGTGAAGCCACAGGTTCTAACCCCAATGGTTATCAAGATATGGATTCATTTGTTTTACCTAATTCAAAATTAACCATCACGTACTCAAAAAGGTTATTTCGCTTATCTCACAAGCCAAATTGTGCCCTTCAGCCAGATTTAATTATTAGTCAAAAGTGGGATGATTTTTTACAGGGTACCGATACTGTTTTAAAAGAACTAATTGAAAAAATTAAGAAATAGCTAGAGTAATCCTTCATATGCATAATTGATTTTATTTTAAAGCGGATTTTAAGCATTTTGTTATATTATATTGGTAAATGAATTTTATTGACTGCTATTTATCTTGTTGATAACTGTATTATTGCTTTATAATTTGTGAAATTAAAATAATAAATTAATTTTTTTGAGAAGTAATGATTGTAGAAGACTTATCTGGAACTTTTAATGTTATAGGCCATAATCAAAATGCTGAAAAAACAACCTACAAAGGCATTTTAACTTTAAGTTTAGATGTTAACAAGCGTATAGAGGCAAAATGGGTTATAGGACAAAACCAAGAACAAAAAGGAATAGGCTTTTTTAAAGATAATATTTTGGTTATAAATTTTAACTATCTAAATGATGAGCAAATCATTTACAAAGGTGTGGCGGTTTATAAATGTTTGACTAAAGATGTACTTGAAGGTTTTTGGTCCGAAAAACATGGCGATCCATTATTTTTGGGTGGAGAACGTTGTTTTAGGGTTAACGATAGTTATTTGGTTAATTAATCTTTTTTAACTCAAATAAGTTTTTAAATGGTGATTATGAATAACATAAGCGGTTTTATTTAAAATAAATCGACAAAACGCTTGTTTTTTACGTTAAATTACATAGATTTGCATAATAACCCTAAAGTCTATGTAATGAAAACCAAAGTTATATTCCTTGTTTTTAGTATTTTTTTTACAATAAATACTGCCTTTGCTCAAAAAAAGAAAGATGCAAAAAGTATTATTAATGAAAAGGTCGCAATAAAAAAATATCACAACAAAGCTGAATTACAGGCTATGCAAAAAGGTGAATTACTTACATTATATATTGAGCGCATAGAGAGCTTAGTTAAAACACTACCTTATATTGCATTTGCTACTAAGCCAGGAGTAACCATGACTACACTGGGTATTCCTAACACAAGCGATAATCGTAAAATGCTGGATATGCAATTTGAAGAAACCGATAAGTATTTAGGAAGTACTAAAGAGTTTCAAAATACATTTTTACCTTATTCTGATACTCAAAACTTAATTGCTGCTATTTTATTTTACGAAGAAATAATGAAATCTTTGCATACCTACAGCGAATTCCGATAGTATTACAATTTTAGTTTTAAGTTTATTAAAAGTGCCTTTTATTGTTTGTGTTTTGTTAATACATCGTTAAAAAGCACATTTTTATGTACTTAAGTGCTTTCAGAAATAATAATAAAATACATAGTTAGTATTTTCCTTTATAAAAAAAAAGGTTAAATCACTTAATTTTTAAGTTTAATTCATGCTTTTTGTGCATTTCGTCGATGAATTGTTTAAAATTTCACCAGATATAATGTATTTTAACGTTAAAATTGGTATTTCGTGGATTTTATTCTATTTTTGAGTAACATTGTTAAAAAGCTTCCCCAAAGCTACAAATAACCAATATTATGACTATGAATAATTTTACTAAAGTGTTATGGATATGCCTTTTTATTACGGGTAATATGTTTGCGCAACAAGAAAAAGGAATTTTTGGCGCTACTAATTGGCTTAACTATTGGACAGAGTTTAAATCTGCAACTAAAGACTATGGCGAACCTAATAAAATTTTAACAGGAGATATTACGGAAGATACCAAATTAAATAAACGCGATATTTATTTATTGGTTGGTAATGTTTTTGTTAAAGATGGTGCGGTTCTTACTATAGAACCAGGAACAGTTATTATTGGTGATTACGAAACTAAAGCCTCACTAACCATTACGCGTGGTTCAAAAATTATTGCAGATGGTTACGAAACAGATCCTATCGTATTTACTTCAGAAAAAATATCGAAACGCCCAGGAGATTGGGGAGGAGTAATTATTTTAGGAAATGCCCCCTCAAATAAGTTTGGTAATGGTTCTGTTGCACAATATTATAATAATCTAGATCCTGCCTTGTATGCGAGTGCTAACTTTGGAGGTAATAATGCCGATGATAATTCAGGAATTTTACGTTACGTACGCATTGAATATGCTGGAAATAGATTACGAAATATTGGGTATACTAACGGTTTACTATTAGCAGGTGTTGGAGGAGAAACAATTTTCGAAAACGTTATGGCAAGTTATTGTGCTGGCGATTCATTTAAAGCTTGGGGAGGTTCTCCTCATTTAAAAAAACTAGTTTCTTACAAGGCCTCGGGTAACGATTATAAGTTTAATTTTGGAGCACAAGCTATAATAGAAAATTCAATAGCTATTCGTTCGCCTTATGTTTCAAATAGTGAAGTAGCACGAAGTTTACAGGTGAAATCTTATAATAATATTCAAGAGGTCGATTTTTCTAAAAACAATACTTTTGTGGCGGCAAAAAACCTAACCTTTGTAACCACTAGTGACAATATTAATAGCGACATTGAAAAAGGTTTAGTAAACGAAGCTGTGTACGTTGGTGAAAACGCGTCATTAGATTTGAATAAAAGTGTTATTTCTGGTTTTAATCCAGCGGTTATTTTTCAAAATACTATACGAATAAATCAAGAAAATTTAGATAAAATTAAGTTTTCAGAGATGTATTTCAATAATTGCAACGGAAACATTTTTATTGAGAACAATACTAATAATGAAGACCTTGAAAACTGGTATGGTAATAGTGCCTTTTTTAATGTATATTCTAAAGGTGATGATTCTGAGACATTTATCGACTCAAGAAACGAAAAGAAACCAGATTTTAGATTAAGAATTAATAAAATCATGGCAACAAATCTCGATCCAGAATTACAGCGTGATTAATATTTTAAAATAAAAATACCCAAAACCGTATAACTGTCCTAATTAGAAGTAGAAATAGCAAATTAGGAAGTTGTTAATACCAACCAAATTAAATAATAATAGTAAACAAGTTCAAGGAACGTTTTTTAAAAAGTAATCAAAATGAAGAATTTACACATTACTTTTATATTGTTTTTTATTCTTAGCTTGTCTCAAATACAAGCTCAGGTGGTAATAAGCAAGCCTACTTTAGGTTTTACACAAGCTTGTGCAAGTCCGTCGTTTAATGAGTATAACGTGACCTTTACATTTTCGCCAAATACCTCATTGTTATCGTCAAATCAGTTTGTTTTAGAATTATCTGATGCTACCGGCGATTTTACTAATGCAACTACAATTTATACTTCTGCCCAAGGTGAAATCACCGAATCTCCTGCAACCATTACGTTTGCATTTCCAGAGACGGTTTCAGGTGAAGCTTATAAAGTAAAAGTTAAAAGTACTGCTCCAGAGGCATCTAGCACATCATCAGTTTCTTTTGCAGCATATTTCAAAATTCAGGATACGCCATTTTCAATAAATAATTTAATTTCAAAAGGAGTGTTTTGTGCAGGTGGAAGTTACTTATTAACTATTGATAACCCTGGCAATTCTAATAACGATTCACCACTACAATATTCTTCGTTAAATTTTAATTGGCATAAAGTTTTAACAGAAACAACCTCAGTAATTGTTCACACTGGATTAACTTACGAAGTTACCGAAGCAGGAACTTATTTTGCGGAAACGAACTATGGCACTTGTACATCAAATTCATATTCCAATCGTGTGTCCATTAACGAATCAGTGTCCGGAAATTCATCCGAGATAACATCTAGCCTTGGCAATCCTTATTGTGCAAGCGATGGCGAAACAACGTTAAGTGCCATTAGCGCAAATGCATATCAGTGGTATAAAGAAGGAGAACTAATTGAAGGTGCTATAAATCAAATTTATAAAACCAATAAGTCTGGATTGTATACAGTGGATATTGATTTAGGTACGTGTAGTACTTCTGCGTCAATAGATTTAGATACCATGACTTTTACAAGCGACTTAAATGTAGAAGATGAGTTTGCTTTAAGTGATGGTGAAGCCGTAATTGTTAATATATCAACAAATGCAGATTTACCAGTGTTTCAATGGTTTTTAAATGAAGTATTAATCACAGGAGAAACGTCTAGTCAATTAACTGTAAATCAGACTGGAAACTATAGGGCAGTTGTTACTCAAACTAATGGTTGTGAAACATCGGCAACGCATCAATTTTATGTATCTGAACCATTTCCAAGTGTAGAAAATATACCAAATATTATTAGTCCAAATGGAGATGGGATTAACGATACTTGGGTTATTCCTAAAAATTACGTAAGCGGCTCAAATGCCGAAGTAACTATAATGACATCCCAGGGTAAAGTGGTTCTTCGCACTAACAATTATTTAAATAATTGGCCGGAAGAATCTATCGTATTTACAAGTATTAACCCAGTGTATTATTACGTTATAAAAACGGAAAACAATCAAACTAAAAAAGGATCCATTACAGTATTAAAATAGCATGAAAAAAGTAATGCCATATATAATTTTATTTGTTTTGATCGTGCAGCACATTGGTGCGCAGGAGCAAGATGGTGTTGTGGCATTACAATTACCAATTAGGAATTCGTTACGCTTTAATAAATATGCTATTAATCCAACTTTTAGTTTTGTACGTGAACAAAATAAGTATATTAGTTTTACCAATAAACGTGAGTGGGTTGGTTTTGAAAACGCGCCACAAACATATCTATTTAGCTATTCTGGCCGGTTTAAAGAAAATTTAGGTGCAGGTTTAGGCTTGTTTCAGCAAAACTATGGTGTTTTAACAACGTTTGGAGCAGTTGTTAATGTGGCTTATAATGCCGTTATAAATCGTGATCAAAATTTAACTTTTGGACTTAATATTGGCGCTTACAAAAGTGGAATTAATGAAGGAAGTGTAATTACAAATTTTCAAGATCCATCATTACAAGGTATACCTTCAAATACATTAATTACAATTAATCCTGGTATAAATTATGGAACTATGTTTTTTGATTTTGGAGTGTCTTTAAATAATGTTTTCGCCTATAACTTTACCACTTCAGCAATGCTAGAAAATAATCCAGAGCAATCCGTTCAGGGACATATTATGTATACAGGATACATAAATAGTCGTGGCTTTTTCGATGAAAGTAAATTTACTGGTTTTGTGCGTTCAGAATTTAAAAAAGAAGAAACCATAATTTCTGCCATAGTTATGCTTACCGTACCTAAAGGTATTTGGGCGCAGGTGGGTTACAATACGTTTTATGGTGTATCTGGAGGTGTTGGTTTTAACATTACAAATAATATTGGGCTAGAATATAACTACGAAAAAGCAATAGGTGAATTAGATAGTTTTGGTAGTTCTCATGAAATAACTTTAGCTTATAAGTTTAATAATAACAATAAACGTTTTCTTTATAGTGGAGATGATGATGAACAAGCAGTATTAAGTTCCAATAAGAGAAGAAAGAGGTCTTCAGCGAAGCGCAAAATAACGCCTAAAAAGGAAGTTGTTAAACCTCAATCTAAAACGGCAAAAGCTAATGAAGATACCAAGAAACAAACTGAAGCAGTAGCGAAATTAGAACAAGAACCTTTAGCTGAGGAAGCTAAAATCAAAGTCGAAGCAGAAAAGCAACGTTTGGCAGAAGAAGCCAAAAAACAAGCAGAAGCCGAAGCCGCAGCAAAATTAGAACAAGAACGTTTAGCAGAGGAAGCCAAAATCAAAGCCGAAGCAGAAAAGCAACGTTTAGCAGAAGAAGCTAAAAAACAAGCAGAAGCTGAAGCAGTAGCGAAATTAGAACAAGAACGTTTAGCAGAGGAAGCTAAA
>NZ_JTDW01000011.1 GCF_000943565.1 Neotamlana sedimentorum | reverse complement strand
GAGGCAGAAAAGCAACGTTTAGCAGAAGAAGCTAAAAAACAAGCAGAAGCTGAAGCAGTAGCGAAATTAGAACAAGAACGTTTAGCTGAGGAAGCTAAAGCCAAAGTTGAAGCTGAAAAGCAACGTTTAGCCCAAGAAGCCGAAAAAGCGTTGGATACAGTGATGCTAGATGGCGTGTTAATTCCTGTTTCTAAAGACAAAGAATCGCTGGAGATGAAGCGTTTAACCGAGTTAACGGTAAATACCCGAATCGATCAACAAAATTTAATGAATCGTTTAAGAGATGCCGTATCTAGCAGACAAAAAGATTTAGCAGATTTAAAAGAGGAAAACGATTTAAGTGAACAGGGTATTTATAAGGAGCCTAAACCGTTTAAAAGTGTTTCTGCCGAAAATGCCAACTTAGAAGCCATTAAATCGGAAATTGATGATGTTTTAAAGTCTCAAAATGCACGAATTTCTGAATTAGAAAGCTTGTATAAAACTAGACTTAAAAAGACTAGAAATACAAAAGATGAGGTGAATTCTTATTTTGCGGATGAAATTGTAAAATTAAAATCGGAACAGGCAGAAATTTTAAAAACTAAACAAAATTTATTAGAACAATTAGTTGAAATTAAAGAAGCAACCGATTTTGAAAGAAAACGTCGAATAAAACGAGCAGCTTTCGACAACGAACAGGAACGTTATAACAAAGATCGAGCGGCCTTAAAAGCAATAAAGGAAAATACCACTATTACCGAAAATACACCTGAAATAAATGATATTGATTTTGGAGAAGTTATACCGAATAATATTTTAATTATTAACCGTGTAACAAATGTTGAAGCTGGTTACTATTTGGTGTTAGCTGTACATTCAGATACAAATAAGCGAGATAATTTTGTTCGTAAAGTGATTCAATCTGGTAATAAATCGGTAGATTTCTTCTACGATGTTAACAGTAGTAAGTATTATATTTATAGTAAGGTTTATGGTAGTTTAACAGAGGCAAGATCTGCAATGCAAAATAATAAAACTACTTTATATTTAAGTAAATCTTCAATTGTTAATGTACAAAATTAAATTTGTAGTCAAAATACTTCATGAAAAATACTTTTATCGGGTGTTTAGTTAAATTTATTCGATAAAACACCATTTTTTCCTGCTGAAATTACCTTTTTCTATAAAAAAATGCGATATTTACATCGCTTAAGATGAATAAAAATAAGATTATAAAATAGTTTTGTACGAATAATCTTTTTTATCATTCAGGCTAAAGCAAATTTTTTGTGTCCCAAGCAAAACCAAAATATAATTTTCCTGCTTATGAAAAAGAATTACTTTCTTAAGATTTTTTTGGTAATACTATTTACCTTGTTTTGTTTTAATGGTGTTTTTGGGCAAAATTTGGTTCCATTTTCACCGAGATACGATCAGGCCATTAAGGGAGATATGCTCCTAATAGGTAATAGTAATGTTGGTATACACCCTACCGATCCTTATAATGGAAATGATGCAAACGATAGAATTAACGCTGCGGTCCATGTTGATATTGATGGAGACTCTTCAACCTTTAATTCCAGTAGTGCTGATTTAAATGTTCCAGACGATGTTACTTGTTATCAGGTAGTTTATGCTGGTTTATATTGGAGTGCGGTTGTAAACGGAGATGATCCTATTTCCGATATTAAGTTTAAAGTTCCTGGAGGCAGTTATGTTGATATTACAGGTTCTGAAGTATATTTTAAGAATGCCGCAAACAACAATAATTCTAATACATATGTGTATTATTATGATGTAACAGATATGGTTACCGCGCTAACAGATCCGGAAGGAACATATTCGGTGGCTAATATTTCTTCAATGGTAGGAAGGAAACCAAATTCTGAAGGACTTTCAGCAGGTTGGTCGCTTTTTGTAGTTTATGAAGATCCTTTATTACCAAGTAAGTACATTACATCTTTTGATGGTTTTACACGAATTACTAGTACTATTAGCGAAACGTTTCCTGTTTCAGGTTTTAGAACAATTCCTACCGGTCCAGTACGTGCAGAATTTGCCTTCAGTACCATTGAGGGGGATAGGAGATATTCTGGTGATTACTTAAGACTTAATGGAAGTACTATTGATGCAACGAATAATGCGGGAACAGTAATTAGACCTGGCAATAATTTTTTTAATAGTACTGTATCATACATCGATCCCGTAACTAATACCCCAGAGTTGTTTACAACCAGAAACCCTAACGGATCTAACACTTTAGGTTTCGATGCTGGAATTATTAGTATTCCAAATGCAGGGAATTCTATAATTGCAAATAATGCTACTAGCGCTACAATTAGTTTGGGTAGTAATCAAGATATTTATTATTACTACTTTAGTGCATTTGCCATCGAGATTATTGCTCCAAACATAGTTTTAACTAAAATTGTTGAAGATGAATTTGGTAATGATATTAGAGACCAAGAAGTAAATTTAGGTGACGAATTATATTATACAATTGGTTTTCAAAATACAGGTAACGATGATGCTACAAACTTAATTATTCGAGACATATTACCTGAAAATGTTATTTTTAATTACCCAACAGATTTAGGGGTTTTGCCATCAGGTGTTTCCATACAAAGTTATGACTCTGTTACTCGAGAAATTGTTTTTGATGTTGACGAATCTATAGTAGAAGAAAACGACCCAGTTACAGAAATTAGATTTATGGTTACCGTTGTTTCGTCTTGTAGTTTACTTAACGATGCATGTTCTAACGTTATCAGTAATCAGGCTTTTTCTACTTATCAAGGAACTATAAACACGGAGTTTACAATTTCAGATGATCCAAGTTTTGCTACAAATACTGGTTGTTTGTTAACGCCTGGCGCGACCAATTTTTTAGCAGATATTAATTGTACTTTCGAAGAAGAAGTTATTCTTTGTGGAGCAAGTACTACTTTAACAGCGGGCGATGGATACGATTCATATTCATGGTCTACAAGTCCGTCTGGAACACCAGAAATAGGAACAGAGCAATCGTTAACTGTTACAGAAACTGGAACCTATTATGTTCATAATACAGCAGTTGCTCCTTGTCAATCGATTGATCAAGTTTTTGAAGTTATTACCTTTGGAGCTGGAGTTACCAATCCTTTAATTCCTTTTGCTGACGAAGTGGTAGTATGCCCTAATGATGGTAAAGAATTACCAAATTTTTACCTATGTGGAGCAAACGATACTAGACTTATAGAAACAGGAATTACAGATACTACTTCTATAATTTGGGAAAAGTTAGACGAAAGTAGTTGTACTGCCGTAGCAAATCAAGATTGTGCTAACGAAGATGCAGCTTGTACATGGAACCAGGTAGCCTCTGGTACAGATTTTACTATCAATACCGACGGACAATATCGATTAACATTAAATTATGACGGTGGTTGTTTTAATCAATTCTATTTTAATGTTTATACCAATATTTTAGATCCAAATGTAACAGCTAGAGATATTTATTGTACAACCCCAGGCGAAATTAGAGTAGGCGGTGTACCAAGTGGTTATGAGTATAGTATTGATGGTGTTAACTACCAAGAAAGTAATGTGTTTACTGTAACAACAGCTGCCTTATATGAGGTTTATATAAGACAAATAGGTGTAACTCCAAATCCATGTATTTTTACAGTTCCAGATGTTCAAGTTCGCGAACGCGATTTTACAGCTTCTATAATTATTGAACAGCCATTATGTTATGGTGATTTAGGTACTGTTGTGTTAGCTGCAAACGATGTGCGTCCTCAATATTACTTTTCTATATATGAAGGTGCTACATTAGTTAATAGTGTTGGACCAATAAACGATAATGACCACACCTTTAGTGATTTAAATCCTGGAAATTATACCGTAAATATATCTTCTGATGATGGTTGTTTCCATTCGGAAGATATTGAGATTATTAATCCTGAAGAGTTAACAGTAACAGCAGCATTAACCACGCCTTTAACTTGTACCGATGGGGAAATAACAATTTATCCTGTTGGAGGAACACCACCATATGCATATTTTATAAATAGTACAACTGTTTTTCAAGGAACTGCAACTTATCCTGTAACTAGTGCTGGAACTTATAATATTACAGTAGTAGATTATAACAACTGTTCAGCAGAAACTAGCATAACTGTTGATGCTATAGATGTTCCTTCATATACAGTGTCATCAAGTAACATACTATGTTATAACGATAATACTGGGGAAATTGTTTTTAACGTGGCAGATGCCAATGGTTTTGCAGTTGAGTATAGTATAGATAATGGAGCTACTTATAGCGCATCGTCTACTTTTTCAAATTTAATTGCAGGTGATTATACAGCATTGGTTAGGTATACTTTAAATGGTGTAGAATGTTTAAGTGATAGTCAAGATATAACTATAACACAACCAGATAATGCGTTAACAGCCTCAAGTGGTGTATCGGAATTAGCAGGTTGTGGACCTTCAGGAGAAGGTCGAGTTCGTATTACTAATCCGCAAGGAGGAACACCACCATACGAGTATAGTTTTGATAACCAAGCGACATGGGTAAGTACTAATGAATCTTATGTAATTCCAGGAACGTATACATTATATGTTAGGGATAGTGCTGGATGTATAACTGCTATGCCGGAAATAGTTTTAGATTCAGAACCTGTTGAACCAACCATTTCTATTAGTACTCCAGATTTTAATTGTGATGGTTCTGCTAATGCAACTGTAACGGTTACTAATGAAGGTAGTAATAATTTCAAATACACTTATTATCTTGACGGTGTTGAAAATACTAATCTTGCAGATCCAAAAACTTTTTTAGATGTTTCTGAAGGATCACACGTTATTACTGTTGGTTACGAATTAAATAATGTGCCAACATATAGTAATTTATTAACAGAAGATTTTGGTTTTGGTCAATTAAACGTCGAATCACCTGGAATAGATTTTTATCTTTTCGAATCACAGCAAAGACCTGGAGACGGTCGAGGTAATATTAGCGTGAATGATGGAGAATATTCGGTTACTTATAATATTGAAAGCCCTTTTGGAGCTTGGTGGAATCCAGTAGATCATACCTCAGGAGATCGCTCTAATTTTGGTAGATATTTATTGGTAAATATAGGAGACCCTTCTACAACTGCAGGAATTTCTTTAGATGATAATTTTTATAAAAAAGAAATTACAGATATTATTCCTAATCAGCCTGTTAGGGTGAGGTTATATGTTGCTAATGTTGTAAAATCTAATAGTAATATTATTGAGCCGGATTTATTGTTAGCAGTTTTAGATCCTTCTACAGGAAATATAGTGTCTTCGGTAACCACTGGTAATATTGATAATAATGAACAATGGAATGAGTTTAATTTAGAATTAAACCCTGGTGCAAATACAACGTTAGATTTTGTAATTAGAACGAATATCTTTGGAGTGAGTGGTAACGATTTAGCAATTGATGATATTAGTGTATATCAATTACCTGTTTCTTGTACAACAGAAGTAGATTTCCCTTTTGTAGTAGATTCGGGAAATGCGTTTACCGCAGATTTAACAGGGTTTAGTGATGTTTCATGTTCTGGTGCTTCAGATGGAGAAATAACAATAGCCGCTGAAAATTTTGATACTACCAATGGTTATCAGTATTCCATAGATGGTGGAGTAACTTGGGTAACAGAAACGACATCTCCATATACAATAACAGGTTTGTCTGCAGCAGTTTATGATGTTCAAATTAGATATGATGATGCTTCAGATACATGTGAATTCGCTTTTACTCAAGAAATTTCAGAGCCTACACCAATAACATTAAATATAGATGTTACATCTCCAACTTGTTTAAATGGAGCAACACTTGAAGCTTCTTCTACAGGAGGAACAGCAGCATACTCATATGAATTATTAGAAGATACCACATTAAATTTAGTAGCTACATTCGCAGCAAACGGTATTTTAACAGATGTAGTTGCAGGGAATTATGTAGTAAGAGTAACAGATGCACACGGCTGTACAACTACAACACCAGTAAACATAACTGATCCAACGGGGCCAACTGCTACAATAGATGTTACAACAGGTTATTGTTATGATGCCAACACAGGTGTTACCCTAGAGGTGAATGCTTCAGGAGGTTTATCGCCTTATGAGTATAATATAAACGGTGGTGCGTTTACATCAAATAATGTGTTTAGTAATTTAACACCAGGTAATTACGATATAATTGTTAGAGATTCTAACGGTTGTACTTTCGCTTTAGGTACAGAAACAATTGAACCAGAATTACAATTAAATGCTGCTGTAACAAAAGGATTAGATTGTACAACGTCACCAGATGCAGAAATCGAGATTAGTTATACAGGAGGTTACACACCTTATGCTAGTTATGAAGTTTCTACAGACGGAACAACTTATACAGCAATAACTCCAACACCGTCTGCAAGTCCATTTACTTACTCTGTCTCTGCCGATGGAACATATTATTTTAGAATTACAGATGCAGAGAATTGTATAGCAGAGGCTTCAGTTGTTATTAACCCGATAACAAATCCTACGGCTACTGAAACAACAGTTAATCCTTTATGTAATGGTGATTCTAATGGTTCTGTACAAATTGTAGCATCAAGTGGAACTGCACCATATGAATATAATTTTGATTCAGCAGGTTTTACAACAACCTCGTTATACGAAAATTTATCAGAAGGAACATATGCTTATCAAGTAAGAGATGCTAATGGTTGTATTTATGATGGTTCTGTAACATTAACAGCACCAGTAACATTAACAACAACGCATACTGTTACAGAGTTTTCATGTAGTGTTTCTAATACTTTTGAATCTGCTCAAATAACTATTAATATTCCGACTACAGGAACTTCACCATATTCATATAGTTTTAATGGATCTAACTATTCTGCAACAAATACCTTAACTATTAATGATAATGGTAGCGATCAAACTATAACTTATTCTGTAAGAGATGCAAACGGATGTGTGTTTAGCGATAGTGTTACGCTAACCGCATTAAATCCTCCTTCAGATATTGCATTTTCTGCAACAACAGTAACATGTTTAGCTACAACAAGCGATGTTACATTAACAGCAACAGATGGAGTTGGTGTGTTAACTTACTCTATACAATCTCCTGCAAGTGCAACTTCAAATACCACAGGAGCTGCAACAGGTACTTTTACAGGTTTAGCGCCAGATACTTATATATTTAGAGTAACTGACGAAAATAATTGTTATTACGAAGAATCATTTACTGTTTCACCGGTAACAAATATTGTTGCAACAGGAAATTTAAATACCGATGTGGCTTGTTTTGGAGACTCAACTGGAGCAGTTACATTTAGCATATCTAATTTTGGAGGTTCTTATAGCTACACACTAGATGGTGGTACAACTGTTATAACAGGACAAACCGCAAATTCAATACCTTTAACAGGATTAGCGTCAGGTACTTATACAATTGAAGTGACTGATGACGCTACGGGATGTACAGATACAGCTTCCGTTATTGTTTCACAACCAGCTAATGCTCTAACTTTATCGGCAACAACCACAAATGTTTATTGTGATGATGATACATCTCAAATTACGGTATCAGCTTCAGGAGGAACACCAAATTATACATATGCAGCAGTTATTTCAGGAGCATCAGCACCAGCATTAGCATCTTATTCTAGTAATAATGTTGTAACAGTAGATACTAATTCTGCCGCAGATTTAACTTGGGATGTTTATGTAAAAGACAACAATGATTGTATTACATTTACAACAGTTACAATTATAGCAGATGCTCAACCAACTTTAGACCCGATAACTCCACAATGTTATGTTGGTAACGATTTAACTGTTAACTTAATTGGAACTGTATCAGTAGGTACAGCAATGTATAGCATGGGCTCTGGCTTTCAAGTAAGTCCATCATTTACAATAACGTCACCAGGAACATATACCTTTACCATACAAGATGGAAATGGTTGTACAGCATCACAAACTTTAGTAGTAAACCCACAGCTACAAGCAGATGCTTTATTAACAAAAGATATAACATGTGTAGTTCCAACAGATGCCACAATTGATGTAAATATTTCAGGTGGTTCAGCTTCATATACTACTTATGAAATATCTGTAGATGGTGGTACAACTTATACAGTTTTAACACCAACTCCAGTAGGTAATTCATTTACATATAATACATCGGTTGCTGGTACATACAGATTTAGAATAACAGATTCAAACAATTGTTCTGTTGAAACTAACGATGTTACAGTTACTAATCCTATTAACCCAGATATTACTTTAGTAACTCAAACAGCATTTATTACTTGTAGCGGTGAGTCGAACGCTGCTATCGATGTAACCATTAATTCCACTTTAGGAACACCTCCTTATGTAATTAATGTTTTTAATAATACTACAGGAACCGATTATGGAACTCAAACAGCTGGTTTAGCAGCAGGTAATTACACGATAACAGTTACAGATTCTAAAGGGTGTACTGATACTGACACCATTACTATTACTGAGCCAGCACCAGTTAGTTTGTCTTATACCGTTACACCTATTACTTGTGGGGCAGGGGGTGTTTCTTTAGGAACTATTACTATTAATTCAGTTTCTGGAGGCACACCTAATTACACTTATCACGTAACTGGTGTAAATGGTTATGACAATGCTATTACCAATCAAACGGGTTCTTCTGTAGTTTTTGAAGTAGTTGACTTTGGATTATATGAAATTATTATAACAGATACAAATGGGTGTACTGCCATGGTACAAAATATACTTGTTGCCTCTCCTCCAGACGATTTAGATATTTCTGTAATTGCGCCTCCAGCAGATTGTTCAACAGGTGGTTCTGCTACAGTAGCAATAGGAACACCGTTAACAGGTTCTGGACCATTCCATTTCGCTATTTATACTGGTAGTGGTATGGTATACACTGCGCCAACGACTGCACCATGGCAAGATGAACATGCACCTGGACAAACAACTTTCACCAATTTAGTACCTGGTGCAACGTATACTTTCGTGGTTTATGATGAAGCGACTATGTGCTACTATTATGAACAGGCAGATATTCCTATTCCAACTAATTCAACTTTAACAGCAACAAATGTAGTGCCTAACAATATAACATGTACAGGTAGTGCAGATGGAACAGTAAGTTTTGATATTTCCAGTATCTATGGAGTGCCAACAGATGTAACTTATGAAATTAGGGAATCATTATCTCTAAATTCTACAGGTATTTCTGGGACTGGAACGGTTCCTGCTAATGGTACTTTTTCGGTGACTAATATAGGTGCATTGGATTTTGGAAATTATATTATTGTAATTACAGAAGATGCAGGAGCGACTAATGCAGGTTGTAGTGTAGTTAGTACTGAATTTAATATTACAGAATCTGCTATTTTATTATCGGTAACAGCTATGGTTTCAGAAAATGCTAATTGTAACGATTTAGGAACAATCGTTGCTACGGCTAGTAACGGAACTGGGCCTTACGAATATCAAGCTGTAGTCACAGGAAATGCTGTTGTTCCAGGAAACTGGTCAACGACTAATGCTTTTAACTTGGCTGGTGATGAAACTTACGATATTTATGTTCGCGATGCTTATGGTTGTGTACAATTTGATACTATATACTTACCAAGAGATGCAGAGCCAACTATTAATACGTTAGCTTCACAATGTTATGTTGGTAGCCCAATATCAATTACAATAACGGGTACAACTTATAATGGTAATGCAACCTATAGTATAGGTGGTGCTTACCAAAACGATCCGAATTTTACATTAAATACTCCTGGAACATATACTTTGAGTATTCAAGATGACAATGGTTGTATTGCCTCTACAACATATACGGTAGAGCCTCAATTACAATTGGATGCAGATTTAACTAAAGATTTAGACTGTACTATAACACCAGACGGAACTATAGTTTTAACACCAAGTGGAGGCACTGGTGTAGGCCCATATACTTATGAGGTAAGTATAAATGGTGGAACATTCGCGGTTATAGCTAGTAATACTTATACTGTTACAACATCTGGAACTTACGAATTTAGAGTTACAAATAGTCAATCATGTCAAGCTACATCTAATATAATAACTTTAGACCCTTTAGGGACACCAGTAGCAACAGAAATTCATACAGATATAAGTTGTAACGGTGGAAGTGATGGTACTATTACAGTAACAGCTTCAGGAACTGAAGGTCCTTATGAATATAGTATTGATGGCGGTACAACATTTTTAACTTCTAATGTATTTACTGGTTTAGCACCAAATACATATAGTGTTATTGTAAGAGACAATAAATCTTGTGTGTCATCACCAGTTTCTGTTACATTAATTGAGCCAACTATAGTCGTCGCTAGTCCTACTTTAACTCAAGGTTTAACTTGTGATGCTTCAAATGCATCTCAGGCAGCTACAATTACCGTAACGGCTAGTGGAGGTACATCGCCATATACGTATAGCTTTGATGGAGGTACATCATTTTCATCAAACAATATTTATACTACCAACACACCAGGTGATGTGTTTTTAGTTGTAATGGACAGTAATGGATGTTTAAGTGCAACTGAAACTCAAAATGTACCAGCATTAAATCCACCAACGGATTTGAACTTTTCTTCAACCGATATTACGTGTATTAATACTACAAGTGATGTTACACTTACAACTACAGGAGGAGTAATGCCAGTAAGTTATGCTATTTTAGAGCCAGCAAGTGCAACCTCTAATACAACCGGCGATTCTACAGGAACATACACAGGTCTTTTACCAGATACCTATTTGTTCGAAGTAACCGATGCCAATGGTTGTACTTATCAAGAATCATATACAGTTAATCCTGTTACAAATATTACTGTTTCTGGCTTATTAGTATCAGATGTAAGTTGTAACGGAAGTACCGATGGAGAAGTTACTTTTACAGTTTCAAACTTTAGCAGTACTTATAGTTATTCTTTAGATGGAGGAACAACCGTAATTACAGCTCAAACAATAAGTGATATTGTATTAACAGGCTTGCTAACCGGAACAAATACTATTGATATTACAGATGAAGTTACAGGTTGTACAGCAACGTCATCTATAACAGTATCAGAACCAACAACAGTTTCGTTAGCAGAAACAAGTAATATAAATGCAACTTGTAACACAGGAGCTCAAGTAACTGTAAGTGCAAGTGGAGGAACAGCTCCTTATACCTATGCTTTTGTAGAAGATGGCGTTACTCCTGTATCTGGAGATTACACTAATAGTGATTCAGCTATTTTAGATGCTTTTGTAAACTTGAACTGGGATGTTTATGCATTGGATGTGAATAATTGTCCGGCAATGATTGATGTTACTATTACAACAGATCCACTGCCAACGGTTACCTTACCAAGTTTTGCATCTAATCAATGTAACTTAACAGGAGATCCATATACATTTACAGTTTCAAATACAACAGGAATAGCTCCTTTTGAATATAGTATTGATGGTGGGAATTCTTATCAAACAAGCGATACGTTTACAGTAAATGCGCCAGGAACATATGCTGTTACTGTAAAAGATGCTAATGGGTGTACAGCTACAAGTACAAACACTATAGAAATTTATAATGCTCTAGGTATTACTCCAGAATTAACAACAGTACCTTCTTGTACTGATGATGATGGTGTAATTACAGTAAATGCAACTGGTGGTTCAGGAACCTATAGTTACACAATTAGTCCAAGTCCAGCGACTATAAGTTTGAGTGGAAACGTGTTTTCTGGTGTGCCATCAGGAACCTATACTATTACAGTTACAGATGATGTTACCACGTGTACAAATAGTGCGTCTATTACAGTAGAAGCAGCAACTCCAGTAACCTTTAATGCTTCATCTACCGATGTAAGTTGTAATGGTGGTAGCGATGGTACTATTACTGTAGATTTACCAGCAAGTAATGATAACCCAATTTATACATATGAAATAACAGCACCAATTGTTGTGGCAGCTCAAACATCAAATGTATTTACAGGTTTAAGTGCAGGAACTTATACAGTACAAGTTAATTCAGGTAGAGGTTGTGTTGAAACTGCAAATGTAGTAGTTAACGAACCTAACACCATAACGGTAGCTGCACCAACAGTTGTAGAGTATGCATGTAATATAGGTGTAAATGCGGTTAATTATGCTTCAATAACTGTAACAAATGTAACAGGAGGGTCTTCAAACTATACAATTTACGAATTCATAAAATCAGGTAATGTTGTACAATATGGAGCTAATACTTCTTATACTGAATCTGATTTCTCAGGTGGTACTTACACTATTAATGTATATGACGATAATGGTTGTGTAGGAAGTACTACAGCTACAATTTCTCCTTTTACATCTTTAGAAAGTATAGATGTAACTGTTGATAATGCAATTACTTGTACTAACGATGAAGATATTACTGTAACTGTTAACTCAACAGGGCCAGCACCAACAAATTTAGAGTTTACAGTTCAGGATATTGATGCAGCAGGCGTATATGGTGGTGTTTATAATCAAACAAATACAACAGGCGTGTTTACAGGTTTACCAATAGGTAATTATTCCATAACTGTTATAAACTTAGATACTAATTGTACTTTAGAAACTATACATTATGTAAATGACCCTAATACTTTTGATTTAGAAGTGGATTCTGTTGTTAACGTAACTTGTTTTAGCGATGCCGATGGAAGTGTAGATGTTACATTTATAGATAGAGTACCAACGCCTACAGATGAATCTGGAGCCTTTAGCTACACAGTTTTCGATAGTACAGGAGCAACTGTAACTACAGGAACTGTTGCAAATGCAGGTCCAACAACAATTAGCGGATTGGCATCTGGTACATACACAATAACAGCTAATCTAACAAATGCGCCTTATTGTACAGTTTCGCAAAACTTTACAATTGATGCACCAACAGAGGCATTAACAATTACTGAAACACATACTGAAATAACTTGTGTTTCTGGAAATAACGACGGTTCAATTTCTGTAGTAGCTTCAGGAGGTTGGTTAGATTATGAATATCAGTTAGAAACTTTAACAGGAACCATAATAGTACCTTACGGAAGTGAAACCACTTTTGAAGATTTAGTAGCTAACGATTATATAGTTAGTGTGAGAGATGCTTCGGGTTGTATTGCTTCAGTTAATGTTGTCTTAGTAAATCCAGATCCAATTGTAGTAACTGCTACAGCAGATGCAACCATGCTAGATTGTTATGGAGACTCAGATGGTAGAATTACTGTATCAGCCATTGGAGGCCAAGGCAGTAATTATAGTTATACATTAAATATGTTATCGCCAACAGTAAGTAGTTCTGGACCTCAAATCACTCCAGTGTTTGATGGTTTAGCTGCTGGTACATACAATATAACTGTTACCGATGGTTATAATTGTGTAGGCACATCAGCAGATATAATCATAACACAGCCGGATGAAGTTATGGCAAGTTTAGTAACAACAACTACACAAACATGTACAACCGATGCCACGTTAACATTAAATGCAACGGGTGGAACAGGAAGTTATGAATACAGTGAAACATCAGATTTTGCAATAATTTTAGGCACATTTGCAACGTCAACGACATTTGCTGTAACCCCAGGAACCTATCAGTATTATGTGCGCGATGCTAATGCGTGTACCTCGAATGTTTCCAATGAAATTACAATAGATCCTTTACCAGATTTAGAAATTGATATTGATGTCGAAAATGCTACTATTAACTGTAATGGAGACCAAACAGGTGTTATAATAGCAACAGCACAAGGTGGTCTAGGAAATTATATTTATACTTTAGAAGATAGCTCTGGAAATGCAATAACTCCAGTAACCCAAGATAGTCCAGGTGTTTTTACAGAATTACCAGCAGGGATTTATCAAGTAAGAGTAAATAGTGGAGATTGTTTAGAAACAAGCGCATTAGTTGAAATTACTGAACCAGATGAAGCATTAACAGCAGTTTTTGATGTTACCAATGTACTTTGCGCAGGCGGTAATGATGGTATGTTAGAGATTATGGCCTCTGGCGGAACAGGACAAATAAAATATGCTATTTCGCCAAGATTAGACCAGTTTTTCGATACACCAATCTTTACAGATTTATCACCAGGCACATATCAGGCTATTGTTCAAGATGAACTAGGATGTTTTGTACTGTACGATTTTACCGTTACCGAACCAGCAGTAGTATTTATAAGTATTGTACCAGATTCAATTTATCCAGAAGCGTGTACAGGAGATCAAGATGGTGAATTTAGTATAGAAATCACAGGGGGAGAAATGCCATATAGCGTTACTCTAGATGATGTAAACGGAAGTTACTTTACAGGGACAGCTACTCAAACTCAATTTGATTTTACAGGTTTATCAGGAGGCGATCATATTGTATATGTTATTGATTCTAATGGATGTGAATCAGAATGGAATATAACATTCCCTGAATCTGTAGAAATCATAGCCGATCTTGAAATAGAGTACTGTACTAATGGTATAGATGCTACAAGTAACATGGTTATAGTAAATGTAGATGATACAGAAATTGATTTAACAGAAATAGATTATTCTTTAGATGGCGGTACTTATCAAACAGATAACTTATTTACTGATCTTGCAGCAGGTATACATTTTATTACGGTAAGACATTCAAACACCTGTGAAGAGATCATAGATTTCGAAATTGAAAACTACAACCCATTAGCGGTTTCACTCGCTCAAGGCGATATGAACGAAATTGTTGCAACTGCAACTGGCGGTTCTGGAAATTATGAGTTTTCATTAAATGGTGATAACCAAGGAAGCGATAATACTTACTTTATAAGAGCTTCTGGCGATTATACTGTAACTGTAACCGATAGTAATGGTTGCGTAGTTAGTGCTACTGCATATTTTGAGTTTATAGATGTTTGTATCCCTAATTACTTTACTCCAAATAATGATAATGATTTAGATACATGGGGACCAGGTTGTGTAGGACAATATCCAAATATTACTTTCGATATTTTTGATAGATATGGGCGAAAAGTAGCAACCTTAGGTGCAAATGACACATGGGATGGTAATTACAAAGGCAAACCATTACCAACAGGTGATTATTGGTATGTTGTAAAGCTTAACGATAGTAAGGATAACAGAAGTTTTGTTGGACATTTTACCTTATACAGATAATAGGTTATGAAAAAATTAATAGCATATTTACTTTTTATAGTCTTAATTAAAGGCTATGCACAAGAATTAAATTTACCAGTATTTACACAATATCTGGCAGATAATAACTTTGTGGTTTCGCCTACGTATGCTGGTATTGGCGATAATTTAAAAATTAGGGCTAACGCTTTAACTCAATGGGTTGGAATTAAAGATGCACCCGATAACCAATCTATTTATGGTGATTTTAGAATTTCTAATCGTTCGGGTTTAGGGTTGTCGTTTTACAACGATAAAAACGGCTATACCTTACAAACTGGTGCAAAATTTTCGTTTGCACATCACCTTACTTTAGATTATTACCGTAAAATGTATTTGTCTTTAGGTATATCTTATAATTTTAATAGTTTTAGAATTGCAGTAGAAAAAATTAATGCGGCTAACCAAAACCCAACCGGTTTGCCAGCTTTAATGGATGATAGACGACGAGGAAATAATAATTTTGATGTTGGTGCATTGTTTAGATTAAAAGGTTTCTTCTTAAGTTTTAATGCGAACAACATTCTTAGTAAAGATTTAGAAGATGAAATTACCGAATTGGAACCGAATTTACTTTTGAATTTTCAAGTGTACTCAGGGTATACAATTCCAGGACCTAATAAAAGTGGATTGGAATTTGAACCTTCGGTATTTTATCAATTTTTTGCAAGTGATCGTCGTTCGAGCACCGATGTTAATTTTAAGGTTAGAAAATATAATCGCAACGAAGATTATATTTGGGGCGGCATATCGTACCGTTACTTAAACGATCAGTTTTTAAAACCACTTAATATTGGACCTATGCTTGGATTTAAAAAATCGGTTTTATATTTTGGTTATGCTTATCAAGTTACTATGAACGATTTGGCAAGTTATAACTCTGGTACGCACGTGGTTACTATTGGTTTAGACTTTTTACAAGGCATTAGTAATTGCCCATGTGTGCAGAGTGCAGTGCATAAGTAATTACAATGTTGATAGGGATAAATTAAACAAAACATTAATAGTATTATCGACTTTTACCATTCCAAGTAATTTTTTTGGAGGCTCCAAATTATATTGTAAAATATCAATTTCAATATTGCCCTTTACGCTTAACTTATTGTCAGTATGTTCAATAGTTACAGGGATTCTAAATTGTTTACTAACACCAGCTAATTCTATTTTAAGTTCTGCTGATAATTTTTTATCAGATTGTTTTTCAACTTCAAGTATATTAATGTAAATATTAGGATGAGTTTTCGATTTTAAAAGTGTTCTAAAATCCTTATTCATTATTTGGTTTCCACAATCAAAAAAAGCATTTTTTAGTTTTAATTCAGCGTTATTAAATACCATTTTTCGATTATCTAATAATAAAAAATCTACTGGAATTGCATGGTTTAACAGAGAGGTGTTGTAGTTACAATAAAACTGGTTAACATTGGTTTTACCTTCAATCACTAAAGTGCTTTCAGGATTAATTTTCACGTTAGTTTTATTTATGGGGTCGTTTATAAAGCTAAACTGAAGAATGACTGTAATTAATAATATAATAACTTTCATAATTTAAAGTTTAAAAAATTAAAAACCTTACTATTAAAATGGTTTGTTAAACACAACCATTTTAATAGTAAGGTTTTATTTAAACGGTTGTGTTTAAAAGCTAATAACAGCTTCTAACATTAAGCCGTTAAATTTGGCATCGTCGTAAAGACTTCCTGCTGTAAAACCATCATAAGTTTGGTTTACATATTCAGCCTTTATTAAAATATTTTTTGTCATAAACCAACCGGCACCAAGTTGAGTTCTATTAATGGTAATATCTTCACCACTTGTATCGTCTGCATCAACAGTATTATATCTTGCACCAACAAATAGGTTTTCGTTTTTACCAAATCTGTAAATTAACTCTCCAGCCAACTGAGTTGCTGTTCTTTCTTCTGCACCTATTGCGTTTCCACTTGCAGTCTCAAACGTACCAAAGAATTCTAAACCTTTATATTTTACAAAGGGATTAATCATTATAGCAGAGATTTTGTTACCAAATGCCGGGTTATAACGTCCAGATCTAAAATTATCGCCTGTTGCATCGGCATCTTGTAAAACGCTATAATATCTAGAGCCACCTCTGTCTGCAGCATATAAGTAAGAGTTAGGCACATATCCCGTGTTGTAAACAGATCCTGTTAATCTAAGTCTTAAATCGTCGTTTAATTGCTTGTCGTATCCTAATTTGGCAATAAATGAAGCTCCACCTGTAGAACCATTAGACTCTGTTACAGATTGATTTAATTTACCATTTGTAAAACCAACCATTGCAAATAAACCTTTGTTTGTGTTATAATATAATTCGGCACCTACTTCTGTTGTAAAGGCATCCATAATTAAGTTACCAACAAAAGGATTGAAAATAGCTTGTGCATTATCGGTTCTTCTAAAGTGTGCATCACCATAGTTAGTTTCCATGTGTCCAATTTTAATGGTTACATTTTTCATAAAATCTTCTAAAAAACCTTCGCTAATAAAGTCAAGCTTGTCAATTTGAAAATATCCACCTTTTACGTATGGTTCGTGGTGATGTCTAGAAGATAAATAAGTTCTTAAGTGCATTCTAACTCCATCGTATAATGCTACATCTAAATCTAAATTAGCAGTTGCTAAATTAAAATTTGAGCCTATTGCAGCAAGTTCTGTATCGCCTGAGTTTTCTTGGTCTATAGCTTGAAATTGTAGTGTAGAAGAGCCTCCAATACGTACTTTAACCCCGTTAAATGTTGAAACACTGTCTTTAGGAGCTTCAAAAACGTTTACACCGTTTTTATCTGGTTGTCTGTAATTATCTAATTGTCTGTTTTGTGCAAATAAACTAAAACTTAGTAGCACAACTAATAATGTGATTGATGTTTTAAATTTTGTTATCATGATTGTATAATTTTAAGGTTATTTCTTTTACTATTTATTTTATTTGAAAATTGAATTAAACTTTATGGTAATTTCATCGCCAGTGGTAACTGTACCAAATAATGCAGTAGGTGGCTCAATATTAAAATCACTCATTTTAAACGTTTTTTCACCAGTTAGTTTTACTTCATTAGTTGAGGTGCTTAGGTTTAAATTTAGAGTTGTTAATTTTTTTGTACCGGCTATGGTTAAATAGCCCGTTGCTTCTATATTAAAATTTCCTTTAGATTTTGCTGTAATATTATCTGCTTTTGTAAGTGTGAAACTTATGTTTTTATATTTATTAGTCTTTAAAGCTTTATAAGTGTTTTTATCCATTGAAGATTTACCACTTTTTAAAGTTTCTGCAGGTATTGTAACACTACAAGTTTTTATTTTGCCAGCATTTATATCAGTAAAACTAATACTGCCACTATACGATGTTGTAGTAATATGCCAGTCGTGTAGGCTAGAAGTACCATAAACGCTTAAGGTAGATGCACTATCTAATTGGTATTCTTGAGAGAACGTTAAACTGGAAATAAATGAAAATAAAATACATACTGTGAATTTTATTTTCGATGATGCTAAATAGGTCATATTGGATTGTTTTTTAATTATGGTTCAAAGGTCAGTATTAAATAAAAGTTGAATTATGATATTTGTCATATCTGATAAAAAATGGCCTCTTATAAACACCTTTAACATTTAAAAGTGCTTAAAATGAATTATCTTAAAGTTTAATGCTATTTTCTTTGTTTGTAGAAAGGCTCTGTAATTTTATCTAATTGTTTTATATTTCGAATAAATTGTTAGTTTTGGCTTTTTAGTTATGACTAATAATGATAAAGAAATATTAAAACGGCTTAAAAAGAGCGATAAAAGGGCATTCACCGAGCTTTATGAAAGCTATTGGAAACCTCTTTATATATCTTCTTATAACTTATTAAAAGATAAGGAACAATGTGAAGAAATTATACAAGATGTATTTGTCGATTTTTGGAATGCACGACACAAACTTCAAATTAAAATTTCTATAAAATCATATTTATACGCATGTGTTCGATACAAAGTTTTTAACGAGTTTAGGAAGAAAAAAATACAAAGAGTAGAATTGTTTGAAAATTTAAATGAAAGGTTTCAATATTCTACACCTGAAACTAAATTAATGCATGCAGAATTAGTTGAGCAAATAAATATTGTCGTAAAAACGCTACCTAAAAAATGTCAAGAAGTCTATTTATTAAGTAGAAATAAACAATTATCGCATAAAGAAATTGCTAATAAATTAGGTATATCAACTAAAACAGTGGAAAATCATATAACGTTGGCTTTAAGAATTTTAAGGGCTAATTTAGGTGGTTTAATTAGTATGGAATTAATTTTTCTTTTCTTATAGTAGCTATTATATATCTTTTAAGACTTTCGCTTTACTGGTTATTTTAATGCTAGTATTTCTTCTTATTGTTATTGATTTTTAATCATTTTTAAAAAAATATTAAATTATTATTGATTTTTTTTAGGGGGTATATAACGATATAGACACTATATAGGTATACCACTAAAGTTTAACGTTAAAAAACATGGATAACAACGCTATAAATAATAAGTTTTTTCAAAAATTAATTGAAAGATATTTAGAAGGAAAAACAACTGCCGACGAATTGAAATTACTTGTAAATTATTATGAGAGTTTTCAAAAAGATAACGAATGGGTTGAGGCTTTAGGACCAGAAAATATTATAAAAAAGCGAATGCTGATAAATATTTTGGATGCTATAAAAGATGAAGAAAATAAGCCGCTAAAAATTATAACATTATTTAAGAGTAATAAAATTAAATATGGGGTCGCTGCTTCAATGGCTGTTTTTATGATGTTGTATTTATTTCTGAATAATAACAAATCAAGCTCTAAGGTTACTAATAATGTAGTAAATACTAGTATTTCTAGTGGTACCAATAAAGCTACATTAACAACCGAGGATGGATCAAGTATAACGCTAGTGAAAGGTACAAATTATAAAAATAACCATGTCATTTGTAATGGAGAGGAATTAGTCTATGCTGAAAATAAAACAAATAATGAAATTGTATACAATTATTTAACTATTCCGAGAGGGGGACAATTTTTTATAAAGCTAGCTGATGGTACGCAAGTTTGGTTAAACTCAGAAACTAAGTTAAAATATCCAGTTTCTTTTGCAGAAGAAAGTCCTCGTAAAGTAGAATTGCTTTATGGTGAGGCTTATTTTGATGTATCACCAAGTACAGAGCACAATGGTGCAAAATTTATTGTAAATAACAATAACCATGAAATAGAAGTGTTGGGGACCGAATTTAATATTAAAGCTTACAGTAATGAGTCTATCGTTTCAACAACATTAGTAGAAGGAAAGGTAAGTATTAACTATCAAGGAAAAAAACACTTGTTATTACCAAACCAACAATCTGTTTTAAATAGAACTTCTAATATTTTAGAATTTAATGAGGTTGATGTTTATAAGGAAATTTCATGGAAAAGAGGTGTTTTTACTTTTGATAATAAAAATTTAAAGGAAATTATGACAGTACTTTCAAGATGGTATGATTTTGATGTTGAGTTTAAAAACAAAGAGGTTGAAAAAGAGGTGTTTATTGGGGCTTTAGGTAAAAATGATAAAATAGAGAACCTCCTGGAAAATTTAAAAGGTTTAGAAATAATTAATGGTTTCGAATTCCAAAATAAAAAAATAATTATAGAATAAAAAAAAAGGGAATAGGTTACAAACATTTGGCCGTGTTACACCTTATCCCTCTTATATGTATTAATTAAATGTATGTCTAACTAACACAAAGCAAATTTATGAAAATTAAATTAACTAACTTTCGTTTTCTCCTCCGAAAACGGTTACATCTATTCATTATGAGAATGATTACTTTCCTTTTGTGTACAGCGGTTTTTGGTTTAACGCCTAAAACGTCGCTTTCGCAAGAAAAAGTAATTATAAATCAAGACAAGTCAGTTTCGGTTGATGAAGTATTCAATGTCATTCAGCAACAAACCAATTATCATTTTGTTATTCCTAAAAAACTTTTTAAAAATGCACCAAAAATCACACTTAAAAAAGGTGAGATTTTGGTGATTAATTTGTTGAAAAAAGTCTTAGACAATAGTAATTTGAAGTTTACAGTTGACGATAATAACACTATTTTAATAAACAAAGTAGAGCCCCAATACAAAAGAAGACAACAAAAAGTCAAAGTTTCTGGTATGGTTACAGACGAAAGTGGTTTGCCGCTAGCGGGGGTTACTATTATTGAACAGGGAACTAATAATGGTGTAGCAACAGATTTTTCTGGTAAATACGAAATAGCAGTAAAAAGTAACGCTGTTTTAGAGTTTTCATATGTTGGCTTTAAAAAGAAAACTATTCTTGTTTCAGACTTAACATATTTTTCAAATGTAAATGTAACATTAAAAGAGAATGTAAATGCTTTAGATGAGGTTGTTGTTGTGTCATCTGGTTACCAGGAAATTTCTAAAGAAAGAGCAACAGGAGCTTATGTAGGAGTTAAAAAAGATCAAATTAATAAACCAGCGTCAAGTATTTCAGAAAGACTAATTGGAGCTGTTGCTGGTGTACAAAGTACTGTTGATGCAGACGGTACAGTTAATTTCCAAATTAGAGGTTTATCTAGTTTAGTAGCCGATGCCGACCCGTTAATTGTTCTCGACGGATTTCCTGTTGAAGGTGGGTTTGAAACTATAAATCCCAACGATGTAGAAAGTATTACAGTGTTAAAAGATGCTGCAGCTGCTTCTATTTGGGGAGCGCGAGCTTCCAATGGTGTTATTGTAGTAGCAACAAAAAAAGGAAAGAAAAAAGGCATGAATGTAACGGTGTCGTCTTTTCTGCGTACATCTAAGAAACTTGATTTAGATTATGTTTTAGCACGAGGTTCGAGTTCCGATTTTATAGCATATGAGCAAGCTGGGTTCGATACCAATTTTTTTGGTGATTTTTTTGGACCTCCTAGTATTGCTGCAACACAAGTGTCGTCACCTTTCTCTCAAGCTATTGTAGCCATGAACGAGGCAAGATTAGGTAGAATTACAGAGGCAGAACGAGATGCTACTTTGGCAACTTTAGCTGGTTTAGATAATTCTAAACAAATAAAAGATTATTTATTAGCAACACCTTTAACTACACAACATAATATTAATATTTCTGGTGGTAACGAAAAAATGACCAACAGTGTTTCGTTATTATTTGAAGACAAAAACAGCATGTTTATTGGAGATGATACGCAGGAATATCAAATTAATTTTAAAAATCAAACACAATTAGCAAAAAGGGTAAAGCTTGATTTTGCAACAATGTTACAATACTCCGATGCTACAACCAATTCGGGAGGTAATATGCTAAGCGTTATTAAAAGTTTAGCGCCCTGGGATATGCTTAAAAACGACGATGGTACATTAACAGATATGTCGTACTTAAATTATTATATGCCCAATTTTAACGAATTTGTCCCTGCAGAGCTTTTTCCATATTCCGATTGGTCTTATAACCCTATTACCGAAGTTGAAAATAGAGATTTAAGTACTAAACAAATAAACGCTCGTGTTAATGCAGGATTAACAGTAGATATTATAGAAGGTTTAAAAATATCATCTAAAATTCAATATGAGTTATTTAATACATCAAATAGAGATTATTATAACGATAAAACATTTGCCGTTAGAAAATTTATAAATGAAACTTCGGGACCAGAATGGAGAATTGGTGAAGAGCCTACTCAACTTGTTCCAAATGGAGGTATATTAAACCAGAGTTCAAGTGAAGTAAATGCCTATAATTGGAGAAATCAATTAAACTTTAATCGAACATTTAATCAAAAACATCATGTCGATCTTTTGTTAGGTAGCGAGATAAGTAATAGAACAGCTAAATCTACAATTAACCCAGCTTCTTTTGGTTATGATCCAGAAACTTTGGTGAGCTCAGATCTTTTAGAGGATAGAGATACACATCGTTTATGGAATAATTTACCAGCTATTTATGCAGGGTACTTTCATTCTTTTGGTTTATCATATCAGCATTTTTATAGCGAAACTACCACTAGACTTTTTTCTATATACGGAAATTTAGCTTATACTTTTGACGATAAATATGTGTTTACAGGAAGTTATAGAACAGATGCTGCTAACATAATATCGGAAAATCCAGCCTTAAGATATGACCCATTTTGGTCGGGAGGTTTTGGATGGCATGTTGGTAAAGAGAAATTTATGGAGCATGTTTCTTGGCTAGATAAATTGTATTTACGAACAACGTATGGCTCGGGCGGAAATATTATTCCAAGATCATCATTTACACCTATAATAAGTTTAGGAACTAGTTTAGATTTGGTTACCGATCAACTTACTGCAACAATTACCGATGAAGGAAATCCAGATCTTAGATGGGAAAGAACTAACAGTTTTAATATTGGTGCCGATTTTTCAACCTTTAAAGGAAAGTTGTACGGTAGTATTGATGTTTATAACAAAAAAGGAACAGATTTAATTGTAGATCAAGATATTTCTGGAGTTTTTGGAACAACATCCCAAAGATTGAATAAAGGACAAATGGTAAATAAAGGTATCGAGTTAAGTATTGGTGCTTCTATTCCAATTAAAAATAATGAGATTGTTTGGTCTGGAACTTTTAATTTTTCTCATAATGAAAATGAAATAACAGAATTTAATAAACTAGTTTATGGTTCTACCGAGTTATCAATAGGCCCAACATCGTCGTATGTTGAAGGTTATAATGCAAACGAGCTTTGGTCTTATGAATATGCAGGTTTATACGATTTTGGAGGAGGCGTTTTAGCACCAAGTGTTTATGGAGAAGATCAAGCCAATATAGATCTTAATTTAGGAGCAAGTGGTAATGCGTTAAATTTTATGGTTGCAGATGGTACAACAAATGCACCAACAATTTTAGGATTTAGAAATGCTTTTAAAATTTACGATTTTGATTTGTCGTTTATTTTAACGGCTAAATTTGGCCATGTTTTTAGAAGACAAGGGTTTAATTATAATGACCTTTCTGGAGGAAATACCTATGTAAACGAAAAATTTACCGAAGTGGCTAATGGCGATCCTAACGAAATTTTACCTTACCCAACAACAGGAGTACAAAGGTATTATTTCTATTCAGTTTATTATCCTTATTTGTCTTACTTAACGGCAGATGCTTCGCATATAAGATTTCAAGAGGTAAATCTTACTTATACGTTGCCAAATCAAATTACAAATAAACTTGGAATAAACTCGTTGAGCTTATTTGCGCAAGCAAATAACTTGGGTGTTATTTTATTTAACGAATATGGTGAAGACCCAGAATACCCGAAGGAAAGTATAAGGCCACAAGCGACCTACACATTTGGAATAAATTTAAACTTTTAAAAAAGCAAAATGAAAAAAGCATTTATATATATATTAGTGATTGCGATAGGAACTTTATTTAATAGTTGCGATGAGTTTTTAGAAGAAAGTCCATCTAAAACATCGGCTATTAGCCCAGATTCTCTGGAAGATTATGAAGCAATCTTAAATAATTACACACAGTTTTATAGAGAAGGTGTTTATCCCGCAATTTTTGGTACCGATGATTTTGGATTAATGACAGAGCTGCATGATAATGGCGGTTTATACAATACATACCATCCAATTTATGCAACTTGGGATAGTGAACTTGCTGCCGATGCCATAAACTCTGGTTGGTCTGGTGAATGGCGAAAAATTTTCATGGCTAATTTGGTTCTTGCTGGTATTGAAGACGTTGAAGGATCGGAAGAGGATAAGGCAAATATTATAGCCGAATGTCACTTTATTAGAGCATATAGTTATTTTGTTTTAGCCAATGTTTTTTGTTTACCAAATACAGAAGCAAATAGTCAAGAATTAGGTTTACCTGTTAAAGAAACAACAAGTTTCGATGAAAGCATTCAAAGAGCTAATCTCGAGGATACTTATAAATTAATAGAGTCCGATCTTCAAAAAGCCTTAGAAATAACTAGCGAATTTGGTGACGTTAACGACTTGAAATATTCTTGGAGAGCTAATACTGCAGCGGTTAACGGTTTTGCTGCCCGATATTATTTGTCTTTAAACGATTACGAAACGGCTCAATCTTACGCGCAAAAATCACTCGATGAATATAGTTTCTTAAGAAATTATAATACAGATATGCGATATTCAGATATCACTTACAACGTAACCATTTTTAACCCAGATGCTACTCAGGTAGAAATACTTTATCCGTATACGCGCGAATTGCAGAGTGCACATGACGATAGACTTGAGTTTGGAGAAATGTATTATTATAGAATGATGTATAATGGTAATTGGGCTTATTGGCCATCACAAGAATTACTTGACCTTTACGATCAAACTAATGATTTAAGATATAAGTATCATGTGGTAGAAGACTACTCCTACGATCGTGGAGCAACAAACCCACCGTATAGTTATCCGGGTTATGTGTTCTTTTTTAGAAGCGACCTTCCTAGTGGTCCATCGGTTTCAGAAATGTTACTTATAAAAGCAGAATGCCAAATAAGACAAGGTGTTTGGGCAGAAGGTTTAGAAACAGCTAATATTTTAAGAGCAGCAAGAATGAATGCAACAGCAGATGTAACCGAAATTAATTTAAGTGCATCGAGTCAACAAGAAGCGTTAATACAAATATTGGAAGAACGCCGAAGAGAATTGCCTTTCGTTCATAGATGGTATGATATTAGACGTTACAATAATAATTCAGATGCTACAGACGATGTAATAATGTCTAGAACATTTTATCCTTTTAATGCAAATATTATTTTAAGCGATGAAGAACCTGTTACCACTACTTTAGATATTAATTCTCGAAAATTTGCTTACCCAATTCCTAATGAAGAAATATTAATTTCTAAAGGTGCTTTAGAGCAAAATCAATATTAGTTTACATTATTAGAAAGACTTAAAATTCTTTTTTTAAGTCTTTCTAATATTCTTATGGCTTAAAAAGTTACACATATACACTTGTTTTAATTGTTTTGAATAGGTGAGGTGTGTGGCTAAATATGTCTTTTTGCGCCAACTTAATTTTCAAATAAATTTTAGCTTAAAAATGAAAAAAATAAAATTAGTACTACTTCTTATATTCGTAGTGGTATTGTCAGTATCATGTAATAAAAAAGTTCCTCAAACAAATAATGTAATTTTAAAGGGCATAATAAGTAATAAAAGTAACGGTTCATTAAAAATTAGTTCGAGTAGCGGTTTTTCTAAAACAATAAATTTTAAAGATTCCGTTCCGTTTACAGATACTCTAGCTGTAAAAGAAGGTTTATATTATATTCGTTTCGATAAAGGATATTCGCCAGTTTACTTAAAGCCAGGACATGTCATTTCTTTTGTTTCAGACATTCAACAACATGGTAAAGCTCCATTTTTTGCAGGCGATAATGCCAGTATAAATAACTATTATGCCAATAAATTTTTAGATATATATGCTTTTAAAGTTGAGCACGAAGCACATTATTCTTTAAATGAAAATGATTTCGTAAACCTAGTGAACGAGCTTCAATTAAATGCAGAAGCAAAACTTGAGGCTGTTGAAGGTATATCTGAAGCACTTCGAGAAAAAGAAAAACGAGCACTAAATTATCTAAGAATAAACAGAAAAAGTTTCTACGATAACTACCGTGCCTATTATACAAAAAATGATGAATTTAAATCAACCGAAAGCTTTAATAAAGAAGTTTTTGAATTGCCTTTAAATAATGTTGATGATTTTTTCTATTCTTCAGATTATAGTAGTTTGGTGAGTTATTTAATTCAAGAAGAAGCAGAAAAAAAGGTAAAAAAAGATTCAATAACTTATCCTGAAGCTCATTTACTTGTAGCTTCGAAATTAGAAGAAAATATTTCTAACCAAGTAATGTATAATGGTTTAAAGACTTATTTGCCTCGTGTTAAGGAAAAAAATCAGTTGGTAGATATGTACATGAAGTTGTCTACTAATAAATTGCACAAAGAAAAAATAAATCTTCTTTTTGATGAACTTCAATCGTTGAACCCTGGGAATCCTTCACCTGTATTTGTAGATTATCAAAACCATAAAGGCGGCAAAACATCGTTGGCAGATTTAAAAGGTAAATATGTTTATATCGATGTATGGGCAACTTGGTGTGCACCTTGTAAATACGAAATTCCGTTTTTAAAAAAAATAGAAGAAAAATATAAGGACAGAAATATTCATTTTGTAAGTATATCTGCAGATAAGCAAAAAGATAAAGAAAAATGGGTAAAAATGGTAAGCGACGAAAATCTATCCGGTATACAGTTAATTACAGATAATGGTTTTAATACATCGTTTATTAAAGACTTTAAAATAACAGGTATTCCACAATTTATTTTATTAGATCCAGAAGGAAATATAGTAGAAGCCAAAGCGCCAAGACCGTCTGATGATAAATTGATAAGCTTGTTCGAGGAATTAGGCGTTTAATTAAAGTAAAATGATAACCAGAAATTTTGCTGTATGGTGTTTCTAACACAATAACTTATGTGCCGTCGCACAACATCAATAAATAAATATTAAAACTAATGAATAAATTATTCTTTATAATAGTGTTAATGGTAACTGTTTGTTCTTGTAAAAAACAACCCAATACAATAATTAACGCAGATGGTTATACTATTTCAGGAAATATAAAGGGGCTTAGCAATGTTTATATTAAACTAACAAAGGCTGGATTTAAAGACAAATCGAAAATAGTAGTTTTAGATAGTACTAAAATTGTAAATGGTAAATTCGAATTTAACGGAAAAGTTAACCATCCAGATATGGTTAATTTAGTTGTAGAATCTAAATTTAGAACTAATTTCATAATCGAAAATAGTAATATAAAAATAGATATAGATCTTACCCAGAAACAAGAACGAAGTCCATATTTTAAATTTATAGTTACAGGTTCAAAAAGTCACGATTTATATCAAAAAGGGGACGCAGAATGTATGGCCGTGTTTAATAGTCCTAAGTATAAACAATTAGACAGTTTAAAAGCTCTATTGGCAAAAGCAAAAAAAGATACGTCCTACTTAGCAAAAGCACAAAAATTAAAAGTAGAACTTAGTCCTTTGTCTAAAGAAAGGTCTGAAAGTTATAAAAATAAAAAATATGATTTTGTGCGAAATAATCCAAGCGATCCATCTGCTGTATATATTTTAGGGTATTTTTATAGTGAAGTTAGAATGTCGGAAAAAGAATTAAAAGAATTCTATAACCTCTTTAAAGGCGATGCCCGTAAAACAGTTTTTTTTACATCGTATATAACTAAAGTTTATAAAGATTATTTTGAAAAACTAGGGGTTGGAAGCATTGCTCCAGACTTTACTTTAAATAATATTAATGGCGAGCCAGTTAGTCTTTCTAAAGTTAAAGCTAAATATAAATTAGTAGATTTTTGGGCGAGTTGGTGTATTCCTTGTAGAAAAGCTTTTCCTCATTTAATAGAGTTACGAAATAAATATAACAATGATGGTTTTGAGATTATAGGCATTGGTACTGCTGATGCTGAAGATAAATGGCTGAAAGCAATTAATGAAGATAAAACACCATGGATACATGTGCTAGATAAAAATGGTATAATTAATGGAGATTTAGCTGTGAAAAAAGGAGACGTTTCTAAAAATTATGGCGTTACATTTTTACCAACAACTTTTTTAATGGATAGTCAAGATAAGATTATCCTACGAAACCCAACCAAAAACGAATTAGACGCTAAACTAATAGAATTGTTTGGTCATTAATTATAATACCAAAGGGTTAAACAAAAGCCCTCATTTAATTGACTAGAATTAGCATATAAATTAGCGAGTTTTAGATTAGTTTTAATTTTAACATTTCATTAATAGTGGAATATGTTAATTTAAGCGTCTTATAAAATAGAACACAAAATAGAATTACACAGAATTAGAATTAGTCGCTCTAATTAAAAGCTTAAAAAAGAGCTGTGTTTTTACAGCTCTTTTAAGCTATAAAGAATAACAAAAATATAAAACATAAAATTTTCATGAAACTCTTAACTATTGCTCTAAGCTTTTTACTAACTTTTACGGTTACTTCACAGAACATTAATTTAAACGATCCGTTGCCAATTGATGCTTCAGTAAAAAAAGGCGTATTACCAAACGGTTTAACCTATTACATAAAAACTACCGATGTAGTTAAAGATGCCGCGAGTTATTATATTATTCAAAATGTAGGCTCAATATTAGAAAACGACAACCAACAAGGGTTAGCGCATTTTTTAGAGCATATGGCGTTTAACGGTACCGAGAGTTTTCCAGGTAAAGGTGTTTTAAATACATTGCAGAAGCATGGTGCAGTTTTTGGTAAAGATATTAACGCATATACAAGTTTCGATGAAACTGTTTACAACCTAAACAACATTCCAACTAAAGATGGTTTAGTAGATACTTGTTTAACAATTTTACACGATTGGTCTAACTACTTATTGTTAACCGAAGAAGAAATTGATGCCGAACGCGGCGTAATAAAAGAAGAATGGCGTACACGCCAAAACGGGCAAATGCGTTTGTTTAATACGAGTTTGCCAATTACTTTTAACCACTCTAAATATGCCGATAGAATGCCTATTGGTTTAATGAGTATTGTTGAAGGGTTTGATTATAAGGCCTTAAGAGATTTTTATCACGACTGGTACAGAACCGATTTACAGGCTATTGCTATAATTGGAGATGTAGATGTAAATGACGTTGAGCAAAAAATAATAGAAAAGTTTTCTAATATACCAGCTGTAGAAAACCCAATAGAGCGTTACGTAGTTGATATTCCAGAACATGATAATATGTTGTACAGTTTGGGTACAGATCCAGAAGTTTCAACAGCAAAAATTAGTTTCGGTATTCGTCATAAAAAATCAAGTGAAAGCCAAACTATAGCGCATTTAAAACGCAGTTTATTAGAATCTATGGCGGTTAGTTTATTATCCGAGCGCGTATCCGAGAAATCGCAAAAGCCAGAAGCTAATTTTTTGGCAGGTAGATTAGGGTATGGGCAAATGTCGCGCACGAGTAACTCATTTAGCGTTACTGTTTATCCTAAACCAAACGAGCAACAAAAGGCTTTTCAAGAAGTGCTTACCGAAGTTGTGCGTGCTGTAAAATTCGGTTATTTACAATCGGAAATCGACAGATCTATTGTTAAAATAAATACCGTTTATCAAAATCAAATAGCTAAATTGAACGATAGAAGTCATAGGCAAATAGAGCGCGATATTCAAAATAACTTTTTAAATAATTCAACAATTAGTGATGTTGAAAAAGAGTATGAAATAACGCAGGAAATATTAGCTTCAGTTACTCCAACCGATGTTCATAATACTATAAAACGATTGTACGCTAAGAAAAATAGATTTGTAAATATTACCGGAGTAGAATCTCATAACAATTTAACCGAGGCTCAAGTTGCAGAAATTATTAATCAAGTAGAAAATAATAATGCATTGCAACCATATAGTGAAGCGTTAGATGGAAAAACCTTAGTTTCCGATTTAAATATCATTTCTGGAACGATAACAAAAACTGTTGAAAACAAAGAAATAGGCGCTACTTCTTTTGTATTAAGTAATGGTATTAAAGTACATTATAAGTTTGTTGATAAACAGAAAGATAAAGTGGCATTAAACGCTTATAGTTACGGCGGGAAATCATTATTAAATAACGACGATTTGCCATCGGCTAATGTGTTAGGTGATTTAATTAGTATGTCGGGGCTGGGCGATTTTAATGCAACAGACTTACAAAAGGTGTTGGCGGGTAAAACAGCAAGTGTGCGTGTACGTTTAAATGATATTAGTGAAAACGTATCGGGCAGCTCAAACACTAAAGATGTAGAAACGATGCTTCAATTGGCTCATGTTTATTTTGTGAAACCTAGATTTGATGAAGAAGCTTTTAAAGTTTTACAAAGTAATATCGATAATTATTTAGTAAAAAGAAGTAAAGATATTGGTGAAAAAATGCGAGATAGTTTAACGGTGGCACTTTACGGAAAAACCAATCCGAAAGAGCGCATTTTTAACCAAGCTTATGCAAACGATATTAGCTTCGAAAAAATAAAAGAAATTTATAATTCACGTTTTGCCGATGCTTCAGATTTTGAATTTTTTATTGTAGGCGATGTTAAAGAAACGCAATTAAAACCATTGTTAGCACAATATTTAGCAAGTCTTCCTACCAAAAACATTAAAGAAACTTACAAGGATAACGACTCAGAATGGTTGTCAAATAAAATAGATGAAGATATTTATTTAAAAATGGAAGACCCAAAGGCGTCCGTAAATATTGTCTATAAAAAAGAAATGCCTTATTCAAAAAGCAACCAAATTTACACTAGTGTTTTAGGTGATATTTTGCAATTACGAATTACAGAAAGTATTCGTGAGGCCGAAGGAGGTGCTTATAGCCCAAGAGTGAGTGCTAATTTTTCAAGAGAACCAAAATCTCGAGCTCATGTGTCTTTTGCATTCGATTGTAATCCAGAAATGGCCGATAACTTAGTAAACATAGCAAAGGGTGAGCTTGAAAATATTGCGAATGGAATTATTAAAGATGAAGATTTAAATAAAACCAAAACGAACTTTATAAAAGAGCGCGAGCAAGCTAAAGATAGAAATGCATACGATATGAGTGTTTTATTTAATTATTTTAGACACGGTAGCAATATTAATAATCCTAAAAACTTTGAAAATATAGTTAATGGAATCAATAAAAAGCATATTCAAAAAATTGCAAAAATAATATTAGAAGACGGTCAATGGTACGAAATTGTTTTTAAACCAGAGCAATAAGTTAAATTTCCTAAAAATAGACATTAAAAAAGTGGTGAAATGTATAAGTTTGTTGCCACTTGTAAAAAGAATTATAATAGGTTAAAGCATATATTATGAAACATATTTCAATTAAAAACGTAATACTAATTTTAAGTATTGCATTTTGCTCAATAGGAAATGCACAAATATTAGAACCCGTAAAATGGTCTACAAGTGTTAAAAAAATATCAGATTCTGAGTACGAATTAATAGCAACAGCAACTATTGATCAAAATTGGCATTTATATTCTCAAAATGTGCCAGAAGGAGGTCCAATAGCTACAACTTTTACATTTAATAGTTCAAAAGATTATTTAAAAAAAGGAAATACTTCAGAAGAAAAAGGCCATACCGTTCACGATAAAATTTTCGATATGGAAATAAAATTTTTCGAGACACAAGCAGACTTTAAACAACGCGTTAAACTAAAATCGAAAGCACCATTTAAAATAAATGCGACTGTAGAATTTATGGTTTGCGACGACCGTCGATGCTTACCTCCAACAGAAGTAGATTTAATTTTTAATATCAAATAGTTTCCTTTAATAATGAAGAGAATTTTACTTGCCGTTACAGTGCTCATTTTTTCATCAACTTTATTTGCACAAGTTTTAGAGCCTGTTAAATGGTCAACTTCTGTTGAAAAAATATCAGATCAAGAATATGTTTTAGTGTCGAAAGCTACCATAGAAAGTGGTTGGCATTTATACTCACAAAATGTTCCAGAAAACGGGCCAATTCCAACATCGTTTATTTATGATGACGGCGCAGGAGCTATTCAAATTATTGGGAATACTTCAGAAGAAGAAGGGCATACGGTTGATGATCCTGTTTTTGAAATGAAAATTAAGTTTTTCGAAAACACAGCAACCTTCAAACAAAAAATAGAGGTAAAAGAGACAGTAGAAACTATTGAAGGTTTTGTTGAATTTATGGTCTGCGATGACACCCGTTGTTTACCACCGACCGAAGTTGATTTGGTTTTTAATTTAAATAATGCTTCGGCGGCAAGCGATTCAGCGTCAATTTCAGGAGCTAAAACAGCAGCCACATCTATTGCGACGTCAGTAGCTTCATCAGTAACAAATAATAATGCTGAACCTAAAAAAGGACTCTGGACCATTTTCTTTGTGGCTTTTTTATCAGGTTTTGCAGCTTTGCTTACACCATGTGTTTTTCCAATGATTCCTATGACGGTGAGTTTCTTTACAAAACAAAGTAAAAACAAAGCCGTTGGTATTAAAAATGCAATTATTTATGGTATTTGCATCATTGTAATCTATGTGTTATTAGGTACTGCCGTAACTGGAATTTTTGGAGCCGACGCATTAAACGCCTTAGCAACAAATGTTTGGTTTAATATTATTTTCTTTTTACTACTTGTAATATTTGCAGTTTCATTTTTAGGAGCATTCGAAATTATGTTACCTAATTCATGGGCAAATAAAGTCGATTCGCAAGCAGATAGAGGCGGTTTAGTAGGCATCTTTTTTATGGCCTTAGCTTTGGCTATTGTATCGTTTTCATGTACAGGACCAATAGTTGGTACATTGTTGGTTGAAGCAGCATCAAAAGGAGGTTTAGCGCCAATTATTGGTATGCTAGGTTTCTCATTAGCAATAGCGTTACCATTTGCATTATTTGCTGCTTTCCCAGGTTGGTTAAACTCATTACCAAAGTCTGGTGGCTGGTTAAATACTGTTAAAGTTGTTTTAGGATTTTTAGAGTTAGCCTTAGCCTTTAAATTTTTATCGCAAGCCGATTTAGTTTTGCAAGCTCATTTATTAGAACGTGAGGTGTTTTTAGCTATTTGGATTGCTATTTTTGGCGCATTAGCTTTTTATCTTTTTGGTAAAATTCAATTACCTCACGATTCACCATTAACCCATATTTCTGTTGGCAGATTAGGACTCGGTTTAATAGTTCTATCATTTACCATTTATATGATTCCTGGTTTATGGGGCGCACCTTTAAATTTAATTAGTGCGTTTCCGCCACCGTTAGAGTATAGCGAATCGCCTTATGGTGTTGGTTACACAAAAGTAGGCGGAGGCGCTATGGTCGCAGCTCATAGTGAGTTACCAGATGGTGCTCATTTATTAGCACCGCACGATATTTTGGCCTTTAATGATTACGATAAAGGATTGGCTTATGCAAAAGAAGTAGGTAAACCTGTTATGATAGATTTTACAGGTTGGGCTTGTGTAAATTGCAGAAAAATGGAACAAAATGTATGGCCTAAACCAGAGGTTTTAAACATACTTAAAAACGATGTAGTTTTAATTTCGTTGTATGTAGATGATAAACGTCCGTTGGAGGCCAATGAGGTTACCGAATCTAAATTACGTCCTGGAAAACAATTGAAGTATATAGGGCAAAAATGGAGTGAATTACAAACTATAAAGTATAAGGCAAACTCACAACCGTTCTATGTGCTTATGGATCATGACGAGGAAAATTTAGTCGATCCGGTAGGCTATACACCAGATGTTGAAGCTTATAAAAATTGGTTGGAAACGGGGCTAAATGTATTTAGTTCGAAATCAGATAAATAATATCTAACTTTATTTAAATGATTTTTTTAATGATTAATCTATTATGTTTTTAAAAAAAAATAAAAAAGCCGAAACATTGAGTTTAGAACAATATTTCTCGAAATTTAGAGAACATGTTATTGGTGTAGATTCTTTTTTTGATTCGCCTTACGGAAGAAAAAAAATAATTTATGCTGATTGGACCGCAAGCGGAAGACTGTATCGCCCAATAGAAGATAAATTGGTAAACGATATAGGGCCGTTTGTTGCAAATACGCACACCGAAACTTCAATAACGGGTTCTACCATGACTTTGGCTTATCATGACGCTAGAAACATAATTAAGAAACACGTTAATGCATCTAAAGACGATGTTTTAATAACTGTTGGTACTGGAATGACGGGAGCAATCAACAAGTTTCAACGTATATTAGGGATAAAATTAAATGAAAATTTAAAAGATAATACCGAAGTCCCAGAAGAAAAACGCCCTATTATTTTTGTGTCGCATATGGAGCATCATTCCAACCAAACAAGTTGGCTAGAAACCATTGCTAGAGTTAAAGTAATACCTTGTAACGACGAAGGTTTACCTTGCATAGATAATCTTGAACGATTATTAGTTGAGCATCAAAATACACCAATTAAAATAGCTGCTATAACGGCTTGTTCTAATGTTACTGGTATTCAAACTAATTATCATGAAGTCGCGAAAATAATGCATCAAAATAACGGGTTGTGTTTTGTGGATTTTGCATGTTCTGCACCTTATGTTAACATCAATATGCATCCAGAAAATGAAGAGGAATATATAGACGCTGTTACGTTTTCTCCACATAAATTTTTAGGCGGACCAGGTACTTCAGGCGTATTAATATTCAATAAAAAATTATATAAAAATCTTGTGCCCGATAATCCGGGAGGAGGCACTGTAAATTACACCAACCCTTGGGGCGATCATGATTATATTGATGATATTGAAACGCGAGAAGATGGCGGTACACCAGGATTTTTACAAGCTATAAAAATTGCACTTTCTATTCAATTAAAAGAGGCGATGGGTGTAGAAAATATTTTAGCCAGAGAGCACGAAATTAACGATTTGGTTTTTCAGAAATTGTCTAAAATTAATAACCTAAATATTCTTGCTCCTAACAATAAAGAAAGACTCGGAGTATTTTCGTTTTATTTAGAAGATGTACATTTTAATTTAATAGTGAAGCTTTTAAACGATCGTTTTGGAGTGCAAACGCGTGGTGGTTGTTCTTGTGCTGGAACTTACGGACATTATTTGTTGCATGTAGACCAAAACACATCAAAAGCTATAGAACAAAAAATATTAGAAGGTTGTTTAATTGAACGTCCAGGTTGGATTAGAATGTCTGTACACCCAACCATGACGAATGCCGAAATAGAGTTTATTTGCGATGCTATTAAACAAGTTGCCGAAAATTATAAAATTTGGGGTGAAGATTATACTTATAACGCTACTAAAAACGAGTATATACACAACAGTAATTTAAATACTGAACAAAAAATTACCGAAAATTGGTTTAAAGTTTAGTGCTTTTATATTTATTGTATTTTCTAAGAATTAAATCTATTTCTTTCTTTTCAGATTCAAGTGATTTAAGTGGTTTTGTATAATTCGAAAGACTTATAAATCCTAGTTTTACAAATGCAGAACCGAAAAGTAAAACTAAAATAGCTAACTTAAAATAATGATAACCAGATCTGGAATAATCTCGGGTGTTTGCTTCAATTAATAAATAGTAACTTTTTAAAATTACAAATAGACCGATAATAATTAATAGTGCAAATTTTATGTAGGCTACTATTTTACCTTTTCGAGCTATTTTTATGTCACTATTTAAGGATTTATAGGAATTATTAAAAGCTTCAGTAAATTTTATATTCGGACAAAATTCTATAAAATCCGGCTTTTTATTAGTTAATCCACAAGTAATTCCATGTTTCAAACTCCTTTTACTATGCTCGCATAAATTGCAATGTCTGGTTTGAAGCATGAGTTAAGTTATTCGGTTTTAACTATTCTATAATTTCAACTTCAAATAATTTATCCCAACGTTTTCCTGTTACAAAAATAGTATTGGTTTTAGGGTTATAGGCAATACCGTTTAAAACATCTAAACCATCGTGTTGGGTTACTAGTTTTTTTAACGGAGAAAAGTCAATAACAGCTTCAATAGCACCGTTTACAGGATTAATAATGGCAACACCATCTTTTTGGTAACGATTGGCATAAATTTTACCGTTTATCCATTCCATTTCATTAATTCCAACAATTTTACCTTTGTTGGTGTATACTTGTATAAAACTTTCTTCCTCAAGGGTTTCTGGGTTTAGTAACCAAATTTTTTCGCTTCCATCACTTTTATATAAAGTAGTATCGTTGTTGCATAAACCCCAACCTTCTTTACTATTTCCGTATTTAAAGCTGCTTAGTTTTTCAAAAGTATCAACATTATAAACAAAACCAGTGCCTTTTTGCCACGTAAGTTGGTACACTTTATTGTTTAATATGGTTAAGCCTTCACCAAAGTATTCGTTAGCTAAGTTTATATTCTTTATAACTTCACCAGTTTTATAGTCAACTTTACGTAGCTTCGATTCTTTGTATTGCCCTGTACTTTCATAAAGTGTATCATTAAAAAACTCTAAACCTTGAGTGTATGAGGTAATATCATGCGGATACTCGTTAACTATTTTGTACTTGTAAACTTTTGGTAATTCACTATTTAAAATAGTTAGGGGCGAGGTTATGCTTTGTTTTTCACCATCAAAATAAACGGTACCCTCAATAGTTTGTTTTCCTAATTTAAAATCTTTTAAAAGGGTACTCGCAGTAATTTTTGTGCCATTTAAAGTATAGCTTACCGAATCAATATTGATGTTTTTTTTGTTTTCTAGTGATAATTTTAGCGTTTCATTATTCGAAATATTGCCTTTTTTAGCATTGGTTTCAATAGAAAAGTACCTTTTTTTATTGCCAGAATTCGATCCGCAAGACGATAAAATAAGGCATAAAATAATGATTGTTAGGTGATTGAAGCGCATCATGTTTCTCTTTAAATTTAAAGCAAGATATTTATTTAAAATCGGTTAAAAAAATCATTGTGATAATTTTAAAACATTGTATATTTGCAGCCGGCAAGTCCTACACAACCAGCTCCTGTTGAATCCTCCAGGTCGGGAACGAAGCAAAGGTAAATGGTCGTAGCGGTGTGATGTAGGTAGCTTGCCTTTTTTTATGCCCAATTGTAAGTATTTCTTTCTTATCTTTAAGCTATAAATTTTTATTAAATGTCTAAAGTTGTTTTAATTACAGGTGGTTCTTCTGGAATTGGAAAAGCCATTGGCGAGTTTTTATTAGAAAATAATTACGTGGTTTACGGAACCAGTAGAAGCCCAGAAAAATACAAAAAAAGTAAGTTTCCTATTTTGCAGCTAGACGTTAAAAGTTTGAGTACTATTAACAGTTGTATAGCCCAAGTAATTGAGAAAGAAAATAAAATTGATGTTCTAATCAACAATGCGGGTGTTGGTATTACGGGACCCATAGAAGAAGTACCTGAAGCTGAAATACGAAATAATTTTGATACTAACTTTTTTGGACCAATAAACGTTATTAAAGCGGTTTTACCACAAATGCGAGAGCAGAATTCGGGTTTAATTATAAATGTGACATCGATTGCTGGTTATATGGGATTGCCTTACAGGGGCGTTTATAGTGCAAGTAAAGGAGCTTTTTCTTTAATTACTGAAGCTTTTAGAATAGAACTAAAAGATTTTAATATAAAAATGGCCAATTTGGCTCCTGGAGATTTTGCTACAAATATAGCTGCAGGGCGTTATCATGCACCAGCTTTAAAAACTTCGCCTTATAAATTATATCCATCAGTTTTACAAAATATTGATGATGATGTAGATAATAGCGACGATCCTATTGAAGTAGCTAAAGCTGTTAAACAAATTATTGAGAATAAATCTCCAAAAATTCATTATAAAGTAGGAGCCTTTATGCAGAAATTTTCAATAGTACTTAAATTTTTACTTCCAGATAAAGCTTACGAAAAGCTTTTAATTAAGCATTATAAATTATAAGGTTTTACCTGTTAATTAACCCTAATAACTCTTTTTCGAATCTAAAAGAAAACAAGTTAGAGTTGCTGCTTACAATGGTGTTGTTTTTATCAACTATAAAGGTTTTTGTAACCGGGTAAATAGCCAAACTTTCTTTAGCAGACCCAGGGTTTTGTAATTTGTATTCGTTATTCGAAATGTAATTGTGGTTTTCAAGTATATTTTTTGAACGCTGTAAATTATAATCATCAATATTAATTCGAATAAAATTAATTTCAGGATATTTTAATTTAAGCTCTTTTATTCTTTTATAACTATCGTTAAAATGTTTATAATACGCTTGCGACCAAAAACATATCACAGTATTTTTTTTAATTATAGATGAAATATCGTGATTATGTTGCTTGTAATCTGTTACCGTAAATTCTGGTATTTTTTCACCCGTTTTTAAACGATTAATAGATGCGTTAATTCGCTCCATAATAACTTTACCTTTATCGTCTTTACTTTTATTTAAATACGATTTTAGCAAAACTTCATTATCTTCAATATTTTGATTTTTCGAAAGATAATCAATAGCAAAATGGTATAGCAATTCGTCTTTTATTGTTGGGTCGCTTACTAAACTATCAATAATGTTTAATCGTGCTAAATTATAGCAAAGTTCTTTATGTTTAAAGGGTTTGTCTTGGCTGTGTTTTGCATGTGCTTGTAAAGCCAAATTACTTACATTTTTTCTTAAAAATGCTTTGTAGTTATGGTATTTACTAAAAAACTCGTCGTTATAATTTATGTTTTTTCTATAGTCGTAAAAATGCTCAGGTAACGAATTTAGTATGGCAACTTTATCGCGGCCATAATGTATAAACGGGTACATTTCTTTATGCGAATAGTAATCAAAATCAATATTAGCCTGTGCAATTTTCGAGAATAATTTTGAGGGCTTGTGTTTTTTCTTAAAAAGCTCTAAATGGTTAGTTTTTAATGCTTTTATAGAATCGATATGTTTAATGTAGTTTTCTGGTTTTAATTGGCAAATTTTAAAGATATACTTTTCTTGCTTTTCGTGCTCTAAAAACTCGTTAATAAAATAGTTGTTTTTTTTCTTGCCTATGCCAGAGAAAACTAACGATTCGTCGAACTCAATAGTATTTAGTCTTAAAAGCAAACTATCCTGAGGTTCCAATAATATCATTTGAAACTCGCCACCATGAGTAAACGAGTAAAAACCAGGATCGAGGTTATCTATTTTATAAATAAAACGGTTTCTACCGTCAAGTTTAATAGTATCAATTAATTTTTCATCTTTTTCTAAAACTATAAAGTTGGTATTTGGGTTTATAATTTCACCTCCAATATAAGCGTAATTGACATCTTTATTGATGTTCTTACAGCTTAAAAAAGTAAAAGTTAAAATTATTATTGAGAGAAACCACTTCATAAATCCACTTCGAGAGTAATTTGTTTTTAAAATTAATTTGCTAACAAAAATATAGTATGTAATTAAAAACTCTTGTTAATGCGTTGTTAAATATTAGCCAATTAAAATATTGGTATTTAGTTAGAATCTGCTAAAATTAGATGAAACTAAGTTTCAACAAACCAATACATTTTTCTACTTTTGCAAAAAATTAAATAAGTATATGTTATCAGTTTCTAATCTTTCAGTTCAATTTGGTAAGCGCATTCTTTTCGATGAAGTAAATACAACTTTTACAAGCGGTAATTGTTATGGTATTATTGGAGCTAATGGTTCTGGGAAATCTACCTTTTTAAAAATTCTTTCAGGAAAAATGGAGGCCACTTCTGGGCAGGTGCATTTAGAGGCTGGTAAACGTATGTCGGTTTTAGAGCAAAACCATAACTTATACGATGAGCATACTGTATTAGAAACTGTTTTAATGGGAAATAAGCCGCTCTTTAAAATTAAAACTGAAATTGATGCTCTTTATGCCGATTACTCGGATGAAAATGCCGATAGAATAGGAGAGCTTCAGGTAGAATTTGAAGAAATGAATGGTTGGAATGCCGATAGTGATGCTGCAGCTATGTTATCTAATTTAGGTATAAAGGAAGAATCTCATTATGCTTTAATGAACGATTTAGATGGGAAGCAAAAAGTAAGAGTATTATTAGCTCAAGCCTTATTTGGTAGTCCAGATGTATTAATTATGGATGAGCCTACCAACGATTTAGATTATGAAACTATTTCATGGCTAGAAAATTTTTTAGCAAACTACGACAAATGTGTTATAGTAGTGTCGCATGACCGTCACTTTTTAGATGCCGTTTGTACACATATTTCTGATATTGATTTTGGAAAAATCAATCATTACTCTGGTAATTATACATTTTGGTACGAATCTTCGCAATTAGCAGCTCGCCAACGTGCACAGCAAAACAAAAAAGCCGAAGAGAAAAAGAAAGAATTAGAAGAATTTATTCGTCGTTTCTCTGCTAACGTTGCAAAAAGTAAACAAGCAACTAGTAGAAAAAAGATGATTGATAAGCTTAATATTGAAGATATAAGGCCAACTAGTCGCCGTTACCCAGCTATTATTTTTGAACGTGAGCGGGAAGCAGGAGATCAAATTTTAAATATTGAAGGATTAGAAGCATCAATTGATGGTGAATTACTATTTAAGAACATAGATTTAAACCTTCAAAAAGGAGATAAAGTAGTGGTGTTTTCTAGAGATTCCAGAGCAACTACGGCATTTTATCAAATTATAAATGATAAGGAAAAAGCCGATTCTGGAAAATTTGCTTGGGGTGTAACAACTACCCAATCGTATTTACCTTTAGATAATAGTGAATATTTTGAAAATGACTTAAGTTTAGTAGATTGGTTACGCCAATGGGCAAAAACCGAAGAAGAACGAGAAGAAGTTTATATTCGTGGATTTTTAGGTAAAATGATTTTTAGTGGAGAAGAAGCCCTAAAAAAATCAAACGTACTTTCCGGTGGAGAAAAAGTACGTTGTATGCTAAGTAGAATGATGATGGTAAGAGCTAATGTTTTGATGTTAGATGAACCAACTAACCACCTTGATCTTGAAAGTATAACCGCCTTTAATAACTCATTAAAAAACTTTAAAGGCACTGTTTTATTTACCACACACGATCATGAGTTTGCACAAACAGTAGCAAACCGTGTAATTGAATTAACACCAAGTGGTATTATAGATCGTTACACTACTTTTGATGAGTATATGCAGGACAAAAAAATAAAAGAATTACGCGATAAAATGTATAGCGTATAGCGTAGCGTTTAAAATTTAATCTTGAAATTCTTCTGAAGCAATTTTTTCAACGGTTAAAACTGCACGATCTAATTCATCTTTGTGTACATGAATTTCTTGAAAACCAAGTATTGAGGAACCAAAACCGGCTAATCGACCAGATTCTGATTCATCTTTAATTACGGCACAAATGTTTTCTTTTTCTAATTCGCTAAAAATGCGTTGCACATCGATAAAATTTCCGGAAAATACTTTAATGTAGTTTGACATGACGTTTAGTTTTAATTGGGTTTCCTTTAAATTTAAGCAAAAAATCCTGATTTTTATAACAAAAAATAAGGATTAACATTTTTTTTTATTAGAAAGTTCCTACTAAGCCAATTTTATTACCACTAAAAGTAACATTCCAACTTATGTTTTTTGGTTTTTGATGATGTAAATTATAGGCATTATTTCGCTTTAAAAACGCGTCAATGCTGTCTACTACAATAATACTTACTACTGCACTAAAAGCAATATCTGTTAGCCAATGGGCATTATCAATTAATCTAGAAATAGGAGGAATTGCGCCTATGGTATATATTCCAGATTTTACCCACGGATTTTTAAATTGTTTAGCAATAGCATGAGCCATAGTGATAGATAAAACAGTATGTCCAGAAGGAAAAGAGTGTTGTCCACCTTCACTTGAAAATAGCTTGAAGTTATATGGTCCTAAATCTGTACCTGGTCGTGCTCTACCAAAGGCATTTTTTGCCAATGATTGTAAAAAACCAGTTGTAACCGACGACGAAATAATTAAAACACTAGTATATCGTATTTTTTCGTTTTTTGTTAATAGTCCAAATCCGTATAAGCCAGCATTGGCCATAAAGTAATTTTGTGGGCTACCAAAATACCAACCAAAATCTCGAACTACACTAGGAAAGTCTGATACTTGCCTCTGTGCAAATTCATTTACGCTTTCATCTGCTAAAGATAAAGCAGCGGTTCCAGCAACTAAGGCACCAAGCTTAGCAAAATCGTTACCTTTCCAAGTTACCGGTTTTGTAAACGCATGTTTAACACCATGCCACGTAGTATTAACGTCGTATTTAAATAAATTCCAAACCGAAGATGAATCTTGGTCTATTTCATAAAGTTTATTTTGTGCATATAAGTAGTTTGATAAAAAAACAAAACAAACGGTAATAATAAAGGGAAAATGTTTTTTCATGTAAAACTATCTAAGTTCTGCACCTAATTGGTTTTCAAAGTTTTGCTGAAGCTTATGCATTATTTTATCTATTTGCTTATCGGTTAAAGTTTTATTTTCATCTTGTAAAGTAAAACTAATAGCATAACTTTTTTTACCAGCTGGTAAATTTTTACCTTGGTAAACATCAAATAAATTGACATTTTTTAGAAGCTGTTTCTCAGTTTTCTTCGCTATATTATAAATAGACTCGAAGGTTACGTTGTCATCTAATAATAATGCGAAATCACGCTTTACTTCTGGGAATTTAGTAATTGATTTAAATGTGATTTTATTATGTTTTACAAATTCTAAAATAGTATCCCAATTAAAATCAGCATAAACAACATCTTGAGAAATATCGAAGTGTTTTAAAATAGATTTTTTAACCAAGCCAAAGTCTACAAATGTATTTTTACCTAAACCAAGACTCAAGCCTTCACTAAAAATATCATTTTTATTAGCCGATTCGTTAAATCTATTTATACCTAAACGCGATAAAATAGTGGCAATAGTACCTTTTAAGAAAAAGAATTCACTTTTTCTGTTTGATGATAACCAACTTTCATAAGATTGATTACCTGTAGCAAAAAGGGCTAAGTGTTTAATTTCTTCACGTTTACCGTTATAGCTATGATATGTTTTGCCAAATTCAAATAGTTTTAAATCAGCTCGTTTTCTGTTAATATTAAAAGCAACAGATTCTAATCCAGAAAATAGCATAGATTGACGCATTACCGATAAATCACTACTTAATGGATTAAGCATAGTCACATTGTGTTCTTCTTTTAATTGATCGACCAGATTAACATAACCGGGAGAGGTTAAAGAATTACACATAATTTCAAAAAAGCCTTTAGATGCTAATTGTGAGCCAACAATATTTTGAATTTTATAATCTTCGAACTTAGAAGTACTCGCAATAGAAGCATTTAATTTCTTTGTAATACCTACATTATTATAGCCGTAAACTCGTAAAATTTCTTCAATAATATCTGCTTCACGCTGTACATCGTTACGGTAGGCTGGAACTGTTAATCCCAAACCAGCTTCGGTAACGTTATTTACTTTGATTTCTAATGAGGATAAGATGTGTTTTATGGTTTCTTCAGGAATGGCTTCTCCAATAAGTTTTTTAGCATTTTCAAAGCTTAAACGTACCTCAAAATCTTTTATTTTTTTTGGATAAAAATCCAATACATCGCTTGTAATTTCGCCACCTGCTAATTCTTTAATTAAAAGGGCTGCACGTTTTAAAACATACTGTGTTGTGTTAGGGTCAATTCCGCGCTCAAATCTAAATGAAGCATCTGTGTTTAAACCATGTCGTTTAGCTGTTTTACGAATACTAACAGGATTAAAATAAGCACTTTCTAAAAATATATTGGTTGTCGTTTCTGAAACACCAGAGTTTAATCCGCCAAAAACACCGGCAATACAAAGAGGTTTTTCGGCATCACAAATCATCAAATCATCTTCATGAAGTTCACGTTCTACACCATCTAATGTTGTAAATTTAGTTCCACTAGGTAGAGTTTTAACCTCAATTTTATTACCAGAAATTTTTGAAGCATCAAATGCATGTAGTGGCTGTCCTAATTCATGTAAAACATAATTTGTAGCATCTACAACATTGTTAATTGGGCTTAAACCAATGGCTTTTAAACGGTGTTGTAACCAGGTAGGAGATTCTTTTACTTTTATACCAGAAAGCGTTACACCGCAGTATCTTGGCGCTAATTCTTTATCAATAACATCAATGTCAATTTTTAAAATACGGCTATCAACATGAAAGGCACTTATTGAAGGTGTAATTAATTCTAAATTAATGTCTTTTTGTAGTAAACCAGCTTTTAAATCACGAGCTGTTCCCCAATGGCTCATAGCATCGGCTCGGTTAGGAGTTAGCCCAATTTCAAATACTTGGTCGTTTTCAATTTCAAATAATTCTGCAGCAGGAGTTCCAGGAATTAAATCGTCGCTTAAAACCATAATACCATCGTGCGATTTGCCTAAACCTAGTTCGTCTTCGGCGCAAATCATTCCAAAACTTTCTTCGCCTCTAATTTTACCTTTTTTAATGGTCCAAGCTTCGCCTTCTTCGGTATATAAGGTGGTTCCAATAGTGGCTACCGGAACTTTTTGTCCAGCAGCAACGTTTGGAGCGCCGCAAACAATTTGTACAGGCGCATCTGCACCAATGTTTACTGTTGTTACTTTTAATTTATCAGCATTTGGATGTTTTTCACAAGTAAGTACTTCGCCAATTACAACGCCTTCTAGTCCGCCTTTTACAGATTGATAAGCATTTATACCTTCAACTTCAAGTCCTAAATCTGTAAGTAATTCTCCTGTTTGTTCTGTAGTCCAATCAATTTTTAAAAATTGTTTTAACCAATTATACGAGATCTTCATAAAATCATTTCCTATTTTGAGCGTGTAAAGATAAAATATTGCTGCAAGCATTCAAACAATGCATTTAAATTGTTTAAGTATAATTTTTATGTAATTATAAATTAAATGTGAGATATTATCCTTACGATTATAAAAAACAAAAACCAGCTAAACTAAATTAACTGGTTTATTGATTTAAATTTTAAATTGAATTTACTTGTATTCTATAACAAAGTTTTCTTTTGGTGTTCTTACTTTCTTCATTGAAGCAATCCAGTCGTTTTCGTTATCAGCATAACCAACATACATTAACGACACACTTTTAAGTCCTAATTTATCTAGATTTAGAACATCATCAACAACAGCATTACTAAATCCTTCTGCAGGAGTTGTATCAACCTTTAATTCGGCAGCTTGGGCTAAGGCTAAGCCTAACGATATGTAGGTTTGTCTTGCAATGTGCGCAAAGTTTTCGCTAGCGGGTTGGTTTAAATAAATGGCCTTTAATTTATCGGTATAACTACTAAAACGGCCGCGAGGTAAACCGCGTTCGTCTGTTGTAAAGTTGTAAACATGATCTATGCGTTCTTCGGTATATCTATCCCAAGCGGCGAAAACAATAACATGAGAGCAATCTCGCATACATTCGGGGTTTAATGCACCTTCAGCAAGCTTTTCTTTTACCTTTGGGTTAGAAACAACTAATACTTGAAATGGTTGTAAACCAGACGATGAAGGTGCTAAACGGGCAGCTTCAACTATTTTGTCTATATGTTCTTGACTTACTTTTTTTTCTGGATTATACGCTTTTACGGCATGTCTCCAGTTTAAATTTTCTATTAAGTTCATTTTACTATTAATTTTTTAACTATTATTTGTTACTGTTAATTTTACATCGATATTACCTCTTGTTGCGTTAGAATAAGGACAAACTTGATGTGCTTTTTCGGCTAAATCCTGAGCTTCTTCTAAAGAAACATCCGGTACATTTATCGATAGTTCTGCCTCTAAACCAAAACCACCCTCGTTTAATTTTCCAATACTAATGTTTGCAGTTACGGTTGTAGTTCCTGATTTTACGTTGTTTTGGTTAATAACTAAATTAAGTGCGCTATCAAAACAAGCGGCGTAGCCTGCGGCAAATAACATTTCGGGGTTTGCATAATCGTTGCTGCTACCTCCTAATGCTTTTGGATGTTTTACTTCGATATCTAGAATACCATTTTCACTTTTTACATGTCCGTTTCTCCCTCCGGTGGCTGTTGCACCTATGGTATATATTGTTTTCATTTTTTACTGTTTAAAATTTTAATTACTAATTCTTTTAATGTCGTTAAGTCTTCCACCGAAACATTCATGGCTTCCATCATCTGTTCAGGAATACATTGGGCCTCGTTTTTTAATTGAGCGCCTTTAGTTGTTAAACTGATATTAACTACACGTTCGTCTGTAACACTTCGTGTTCTGGTAACAAGTTCTTTTTGTTGTAAACGTTTTAATAATGGGGTTAGAGTGCCACTATCTAAGTTTAATGTTTTACCAATAGTATTTACAGTTCGCGTTTCGTTTTCCCATAAAACTAACATCACTAAATATTGAGGATAGGTTAGGTTTAATGCATTTAACAATGGTTTGTAAAGCGCTATAATATCTTTAGCTAAAAGATAAATAGGGAAACATATTTGCTCGTTTATGTTTAACTTATCGTTCATGGTACAAAAATATAACACAATTAAATTGTGCGCAATTTAATTGTGTTATATTTTTGTGAATAGATGTTAAGTTTGAGACGTTATTTTAACAAACTAAAGTTCTTCGAGAAGGCTGTGAAAATCGTATTGTAAATCTGGATGAAGTGTTTCAATACGTTTTTTAGCTTGGAGTAATTGGCGGTTGTATAAGTTTTGAAGCTGAGTACTTCGTGAAATACTTGGTTTAAATTGTTTTAATTTTTTACAGAAATAGATAAGTAATTCGGCTTCTGTAGCTTTATTTTGTGAATAACGAATGTACTTTTTTATGTTTTTTAAAATTTTACGAACGCTTTTTTTTATGTAAAAAATATTTTTGGTGTTAATGATTTCGAATTCACCGTCCATATAATTTTTGACACTTTCAATGTATTGGTCTTCGTTGTGCGACTCAAAAAGTAAATAGGTAAGGAGCTCTTTATTTTCTATTTTAAAACGTGAAAGTCGTAAGCATAAATCTTGTAATTCTTTAGTAGATAGCTCATTAAGTTCTGTTTTAATTTCTTTTACACTAGCTGCCTTCATTTATACCTGATAATGTTTTTTAATGGTACGTTTTACGGCAAACAAACGAACTAAACCAATTATTAAAATGATTGGTGAGGTTAAAAGTAAAATAATACCGAAGGGTTTTAATTCGGCAAAAAATTCTAGTTTTAATACTGTAATTCCTGTTCCTAAAAATACAATAAAGGTTCTAAAGTATGCTAAAAATGTACGTTCATTGGCGAGTTTGGTACGCTCAATGGCCAACCAATCTCGGGTAATTAAAGGAGAATCGTCTTTCATAAATTTCATTTTTTATAAATATAAAAAACCATCGGCAAATGCGATGGTTATATGTTTTATTATCTCATGCTATATTAACGTAATTTTGGATAATTATTAGGGTTAGACTCATGCATTATGTTATAAATAGCCTCAAAAATATCTTCGGCAGAAGGTTTCGAGAAATAATCACCATCATTTCCATATGCAGGACGATGTTCTTTAGCGCTCAAGGTTTTTGGTGCACTATCTAAAAATTGATATGCGTTTTGAACATTTAATACTTCATTTAAAATATAAGCCGATGCACCTCCAGGAACGTCTTCATCAACAATTATTAATCGGTTTGTTTTTTCAACACTTTTAACAATGTCATGATTAAGATCGAATGGAAATAAAGATTGCACATCAATAATTTCAATATTAATACCTACTGCTATCAATTCTTTTGCTACTTGTTCTACAATACGAAGTGTAGAACCATAAGAAACTACGGTAATGTCTTTTCCTTCTCGAACGGTTTCAACAACACCAATTGGCGTTTTTAAGGCTCCTAAATTGTTTGGCATTTTTTCTTTTAAGCGATATCCATTTAAACATTCTATAATAATTGCTGGGTCGTTTCCTTGCATTAGCGTGTTATAAAAACCAGCAGCTTTAGTCATGTTTCGTGGAACTAAAACATTTACCCCACGTGTTAAATGCAAAATTCCACCCATAGGAGAACCTGAATGCCATATACCTTCTAATCTATGACCTCTTGTTCTTATAATTAATGGAGCCTTTTGCTTTCCAACCGTACGGTAGTGCGTTGTTGCTAAATCGTCGCTTATTATTTGAATAGCGTAAAGAATATAGTCTAAATATTGAATTTCGGCGATTGGTCTTAAACCACGTAGCGACATACCAATTCCTTGTCCAATTATTGTGGCTTCACGAATACCTGCATCGGCAATTCGAAGTTCACCGTATTTTTCTTGTAATCCTTCTAAACCTTGATTAACATCACCTATATTTCCAGAATCTTCACCAAAAACCAGAGCTTCTGGAATGTTACTAAAAATGGCATCGAAATTATCACGTAAAATAATACGACCGTCAACTAATTCAGCATCTTCGTTGTATGTTGGTTTTATTTCTTTAATGCGGCTATTAGCACGTTCTGTTTCAGAAAAAAGATGAGAACTAAATTTTGGTTGTACATTTTCAAAAATTTGATTAATCCACAGCTGAAGCTTCGTTTTTTCATCGAAAGTTTCATTTAAAACATAGCGCAATGCTTTTCTTCCATGTGATAAAATATCTTTTCTTGTTGGCTCATCAATAGCTTCAAGGCTGTTTTTGAGTTTGCCAATAAATACCCCGTTTGTACTTTTAGTTTCAATAGATTTTAAAATTGAAATAAGTTCAATACGTTCTTTAGCAATAGGTTGTAGAAACGTATTCCATGTATTTTTTTTTGCTTCTCTTACTTCACGCTTTGCATTGCGTTCTATTTTAACCAGGTCTTCTTCGGTGGCGATACCACTTTCAATAATCCATTCACGCATTTTTAGGATACAATCGTGTTCTTTTTCCCAGGTTAATCTCTCTGGGCTTTTGTAGCGTTCATGAGATCCAGATGTAGAGTGACCTTGCGGTTGCGTTAGCTCTGTAACGTGTATAATTACAGGTACATGTTCTTCGCGTGCTATAGCACCAGCCTCTTGGTATGTCTCTACCAAATTTGCATAATCCCATCCTTTTACACGGAAAATTTCGTAGCCTTTATGATTTTTGTCACGTTGAAATCCTTTTAAAATTTCAGAAATATTTTCTTTTGTAGTTTGATGTTTTGCATGAACTGAAATACCATATTCGTCGTCCCAAATACTGATAACCATGGGTACTTGTAAAACACCAGCAGCATTAACCGTTTCAAAAAACAAGCCTTCGCTGGTACTAGCGTTACCAATGGTTCCCCAAGCTACCTCGTTTCCATTATTAGAAAATTTAGATTTATTTATACCATCAACATTTCTAAAAATTTTTGAGGCTTGTGCTAATCCTAATAAACGTGGCATTTGTGCTGCTGTAGGCGAAATATCTGCGCTAGAATTGTATTGTTTTGTTAAATTTTTCCAATTGCCATTATCGTCTAAACTATGAGTGACAAAATGGCCGCCCATTTGGCGACCTGCCGACATTGGTTCATTTTTAATATCGGTATCGGCGTACAAGCCTGCAAAAAAGTGTTCTTTAGTAAATTCTCCAATAGCCATCATGAATGTTTGATCACGGTAATAGCCAGAGCGCCAATCTCCTTTTTGAAAAGCTTTAGCCATTGCTAATTGAGGCACTTCTTTTCCATCGCCAAAAATTCCAAATTTAGCTTTTCCAGTAAGCACCTCTCTACGACCAAGTAAACTACATTCTCGACTCTCTACAGCAATTTTGTAGTCTGCAAGAACTTCTATTTTAAAATCGTCGAAAGAAATATTGTTTTGTAAATCGGGTATGGTTTGCATGCGGTATATGCTTTTTTGGTTTTGCAAAAATAGTGAAAACAGAACTATTTTACAATTAAAACTTAATCTGATATTTTATAAATATCATAAAAAATTGAGTAATTATGAGTTTTTGTTGAATAATATTTAACAAAATTTAAATTTGATGAATATTTTTCAATTTCATTAGAACCAACGACGTCTAAATAGACCGAGTAGTGCTTGAGGTGCTAATGTGATTTTGAAGCGTATTTTTTCGGCATAATGGGCATGACTTACTTCCCAGCCTAAGTTGGAGTAAATAGGGAAGTATATTTCGAAATAATCGGTTACTAGGTTAACTCGAATTCCAGAATCGTACACAAACTTTGAAGTATTGTATTTGCTTTTAACTAAGCCAACATCTCCATATGCTAAAATATAATTCCAAAGTGTAGTACTTGTATTAAGTGTGGTTATCCATTGGTTGGCAAATGGTGTGTTGAGTTTCGATTTAAAACCACCTTCGGCATCGATGTATTGTTGACTAAATAAACCAGATTGTTCCGAGCGACCTAAATAGGAATAATCGAATAAATAATCGGTTGGACGATCGAGTGCAAAACTAAAATAGATTGATGCTAAATCGGTATTGTTTTTTAAAAATGTACCTGCAAAAAAGCGAATATTTAATTGCCTATTGCTTTCAAAAAGTTTTCTGTATTCGTAGTTAAATGAAAGCTTGCTGAATTTTGCCCCTAATTGAAAATCGGCGTACCAGCGGTTGTAGTTAATTAAATTATCATTGGAATGTGTAAATCGGGCATTAAAAACACTATAATTTGGCTCTTCTGATGATTGTAAATTAGTATCAACTTTATCCCGATGAATATCAATATATCTAAATTGGAGCAACTTGCGTTTATTCGATCTGAAATCGTCGTCTTCTCTAAAACCAAAGGCAACCGATGGCGTTATTTTGCGTACAAATAAATCTTCGGCATAAGAGGTGTAACTACTACCAACACCATAATTTATGTAATATAAGTTGCTATTTTGTAAATAATGTGTTTTTGAAAGCGATAGAGAGCCTGTTAAAGATTTCGATTTAAATGCATATTGAGGCTGAATTTTGTAATTGAATAGTTTGCGTAAAACCGTTTTATTATAAGCTTTTAAACCTAATGTGAAGCCGTCGTAAATATTGTCGAATTCTACAATGGGCATAAAAAATACCTGACTGTAATACGGGTCTTCTACATCTTGAAACAGCCTAAATTGTAAGGGTTTGTTACTTAATCCTTTTAAAGATTTCCAGTTGTCGCGAACGTTAACTTCTGGAATTTTGTTATTATAATTTAAAACCAGTTTATTGGTTTCATTTCTCGGAATAGTTAATGTTTTTACATCACTAATGTTTTCAACCCATATTTTTGAAACAATGGTGTCGTTTTTAATGCTGTAGAGCGAAACGGGCATACTATTATTTCGCTTGTTTTTTATACTAACCGTAATTGAATCTTCCGTTTTGGTTACCTTTTTTATTTTAAAATCTATCTTTTTTCTAGTGGTTAAATAATCACTGAAAAACCAATCTATATTTTTATTAGTCTGTGATTTAATAAAATACTCGAATTCACTTGAAGATGTTGGCTTAAGCTTTTTATTTTTTATAAATTCTTCAATGCTATTTTCAACTATATTACTATTTACAAAGTCGTCGAGATATTTTAAACCTAAGCCCGCCTTATATTTGTTAGCAATATTGCTGTTAAATTTTAACAGTGAGTCTTTTTGCATGCTTAATGGTTGGTCTCGGTTGGTTCGTGCCATAAGCATAAAAGCAATATTATACTTATCATTAAAATGCATATCGGCAGCATGAAAAGTACGAATGCCCCAAATATCTGCAAAATTGCCTAAAAATTTCATGTTGGGGTAATGCTCTTCAACATAAGTTATTAAATAGTAGGTTTGAATACCGTCTAGCAACCACTGTTCTTTTCGAGGGTTTATTAGTAAAGTATTTTCTAAATAATTACGAATAGCAACTTTAAGAAGTTTTATTTCGTACTCAAAACTGTTTGGATAAGCACGTAAAAAATTAGGCAGAAAATTTAACCCGTAAAGCGGATCTTTATTGTAGTCTGTTTCAGAAATTAAAAGTCGTTTGTGTGGATAATTTCCAAATTTTTTAGTTAAATATTTTTTTATTTTTTCTGTAATTAACACCTTTTCAATCACTTCCAAATTCTTATCAGGAAGATTTGAAACCAAAGCTAAATCACCATCTTGTATAGTATTAAATGTTGATTTTTTAGAAAGAAATAGACTTGAATTAATCCGATTTTTTCCTTCCAAAATTATGGTTTGCCCGTCGGTTGTTTCTTCAATTTTGTTTGTATCTAATTCTGAAATTAAAGTATAACCTTTAGGAATTTGAAGGATAAAATTTAAATCAGCCTTAGGTATAAATAAATCATTTAAGTTTTTGTTGCTGTAATATTGCCAATCGGTATTATAAACGGCTGGTGTAATATACCAGTATTTTAAATTGTAATCACCTCCATTAGTAACACCATAACTTGTGAATTTAGCATGTGGCACTTGTACTAGGTAATCTAATTTAAGGGTATAAGCTTCATTGGGTTTTAGAGGCTTATTAAGTGCCACTTTTACAATGTCTGGCTGGTTTTTTAGCTCAGAAAAAAATACATCTGTATTATGTTGCCTGATTGATGTTATCACAGAATATCCACGATCTTCGTTTTTTGCTAAATGAAAATCGTTTTTATACTCTTCGGCAATGCGTTTAGCTAACGGGGTTTTTTTAGATGAAAAACTGTTAGCCCAATTACTTAAATAAATCGTATCTAACACGGTTTTAGATGTGTTAAAATACGTAATGGTTTGCGAAATTTTAATTTGTTTTTCTTGTAAGTTGAAACTAGCCGTCAAATCGATTTTATTTTGGCTGTACGCCGAAAAATATAACGACAAGAGAATAAAAGAAATAAATAGGCGAATTTTCAACTTATAAAAACTATTAAAAGTGAATACATTATTTAAGGCATTGCAATATAGCAAAATTAGGATGCTGTTTTGTTTTGTTTATAGAGTATTAAATGATTAAAAATTTGGGCTTAAACCAGATTCTTTGTAAAAATTATCTAAAATAGTAATAACTTCATCTTCGGTGTCTACTAAATGAATTAAATCAAGATCTTTTTCACTTATGTTTCCGAAGCTATCTAAAAGTGTTTTTTTAATCCAGTCCATAAGACCTTCCCAAAATTCGGTGCCCACTAAAATAATAGGGAATTTCCCGATTTTATGAGTTTGAATAAGCGTGATGGCTTCAAAAAGTTCATCTAACGTACCAAAACCTCCAGGCATTACTACAAAACCTTGTGAGTATTTTACAAACATTACTTTACGTACAAAAAAGTAATCAAAATCTAAATTTTTATCAGAATCTATATAAGGATTATCATGTTGCTCGAAAGGTAAATCAATATTTAATCCAACCGATGTACCACCACCTAAATGAGCGCCTTTGTTACCCGCTTCCATAATTCCAGGTCCGCCACCAGTAATAACGCCATAGCCTGCTTCAACAATTTTTGTAGCTACTTTTTCTGCTAATTTATAATATTTATGGTCAGGTTTTGTCCGTGCGGAACCAAAAATAGAAACACATGGCCCTATTTTACTTAATTTTTCGTAACCATTTACAAATTCGCCCATTATTTTAAAAATGGCCCAAGAATCGTTTGTTTTTATTTCGTTCCAACCTTTATGGTGTTGTTCTTTTCTCATAATATATTTTTGATCTATCGTTTAATTTAACAATAGTATTTTTTAATAGTTTTAGTTTAATTTAATTCTTTCTTTAAAAATTTTGCGGTGTAACTTTTAGGGTGTTTTGCAACTTTTTCTGGTGTACCCTCAACAATAACTTGTCCGCCGCCTTTACCACCTTCGTAGCCAATATCTATAATATGGTCAACGGTTTTTATAACATCTAAATTGTGTTCAATAATTAAGACCGTATTTCCTTTGTCTGCTAATTTATTTAAAACTTGCATAAGTACCCTAATATCTTCAAAATGTAATCCGGTAGTGGGTTCATCTAAAATATAAAATGTATTACCTGTATCGCGTTTAGATAGTTCGGTAGCTAATTTAATACGTTGGGCTTCACCGCCAGAAAGTGTTGTGCTTTGTTGTCCTAAAGTAATATAGCCTAAACCAACATCCTTTATAGTTTTTAGTTTTTTATATATTTTAGGAATATGCTCAAAAAAATCGACCGCTTCATTTATCGTCATGTTTAAAACATCGCTAATGTTTTTTCCTTTATAGCGAATTTCTAAAGTTTCACGATTAAAGCGTTTACCTTGGCAAGTTTCGCATTCTACATAAACATCTGGTAAAAAATTCATTTCTATAACGCGTAAACCACCACCTTGGCAAGTTTCGCAACGTCCACCTTTTACATTAAAGCTAAAACGACCAGGTTTGTAACCACGAATCATAGCTTCTGGTGTTTTGGCAAATAAGCTGCGAATTTCGTTAAATGTACCGGTGTAAGTTGCTGGGTTACTTCGTGGTGTGCGCCCAATTGGCGATTGGTTAATATCTATAACTTTATCTATATGCTCTAAACCTTTAATGCTTTTGTAAGGCATTGGCTTTTTTACACCGTTAAAATAATAAGCGTTTAAAATAGGGTAGAGTGTTTCGTTAATTAAGGTCGATTTTCCGCTGCCAGAAACACCAGTAACTCCAATCATTTTTCCTAATGGGAATTTAACCGAGATATTTTTTAAGTTATTACCAGTACAGCCTTTAAGTTCTAGAAAATTACCATTGCCATCGCGACGTTTTTTAGGAATCTCAATTTCTAACGAGCCATTTAAATAATCGGCAGTTAGCGTGTGGTGTGTTTTAAGTTCGTCGGGTGTGCCTAAACTAATAATTTCACCACCATGTTTTCCTGCTTTTGGGCCAATATCTATAACAAAATCGGCACGTTCAATCATGTCTTTATCATGTTCAACTACAATTACCGAGTTTCCTATATCGCGCAATGAAACTAATGAGTTAATTAGTTTTTCGTTATCTCGCTGGTGTAAACCAATACTTGGTTCGTCTAAAATATATAAAACCCCAACTAATTGCGATCCTATTTGGGTTGCTAAACGAATGCGTTGCGCTTCGCCACCAGAAAGCGATTTAGAGCTGCGGTTTAGTGATAAGTAATTAAGACCAACATCGAGTAAAAACTGTAAACGAGCTTTAATTTCTTTTACAACTTCTTCTGCGATTTTTAGTTGTTTTTTTGAGAGGTGCTTGTCTAAATCGTTAAACCAATCAGCTAAATCAACAATATCGGTATTTGCTAATTCGGCTATGTTTTTGCCGTTAAGTTTAAAATAAAGCGATTCTTTTTTTAATCGAGAACCTTCGCAAACTGGACATTTAACTTTGTCCATATAATCTTTTGCCCATCGTTTAAGCGAGGTCGATTCGGCGGTTTTATATTGGTTTTCAATAAAATTAGCAACGCCTTCAAAATCTATATTATAATTTCTGGTAACACCTAAAGTTTTACTTTCTATTGAAAATTTTTCATTTCCACCATATAAAATCATTTGCTTAGCTTCCTCTGGAATATCTTTATAAGCATCGGTTAATTTAAAATCGAAACGCTGTGCAATGGTTTCGAACTGTTTAAAAATCCAACTCTTTTTTTCGGGACCATGAGGTGCTAAAGCGCCATTATTAATTGATAAGGATGGGTCTGGAATTATTTTTTGTTCGTTAACTTGGTATAAATCTCCAATACCGTTACAATGGCTACATGCGCCTTTTGGAGAGTTAAACGAAAAGTTATTAGGTTCGGGATTAGGATACGAAATCCCAGAAGATGGGCACATTAAACTTCTACTAAAATAACGTGCTTCCTGGGTATCTTGGTCGATTACTAAAAGCACATCGTCGCCATGATACATCGCGGTGTTTATAGTTTCGCTAAGGCGTTTATCGTTATCTACATGCTCGTCAACCTTTAAACGGTCTATTACAATTTCAATGTCGTGCGTTTTGTAACGGTCGAGTTTCATGCCTTTTACAATGTCGCGTATTTCGCCATCGGTGCGCACTTTTACAAATCCTTGTTTTGCAATTTGCTCGAATAATTCGCGATAATGGCCTTTTCTAGACCGAACCACTGGAGCTAAAATATTAATGCGTTTACCATTAAAATCTTTAATAATAAGCTCTTTAATTTGCTCGTCACTATAACTTATCATTTTTTCGCCTGTGTTGTAACTGTAAGCATCACTGGCACGGGCAAAAAGTAAACGTAAAAAATCGTAAATCTCGGTAATGGTACCAACAGTAGAGCGTGGCGACTTACTTGTTGTTTTTTGTTCTATGGCGATAACAGGCGAAAGCCCATCAATTTTATCTACATCTGGCCGTTCTAAACCACCTAAAAATTGTCTGGCGTAAGCCGAAAAGGTTTCAATGTAACGACGTTGTCCTTCTGCATAAATCGTATCGAAAGCTAAGGATGATTTCCCACTTCCCGATAAACCTGTAATTACCACAAGTTTTTCACGCGGAATAGATACATCAATATTTTTAAGATTGTGTACACGTGCTCCTTTTACTTCAATAAAATCTTCGAAATGACTCATAAATTACAAAACGGCTAATTTACAATTTTAGTTGTTAATTTCTTGTGAAGTTTATAATGGGATTTATTATACTTGTAAACAACTAAAAAAAGTAAAAATGAAATTATTAGGAATTGGTTCAAGAATAAATCATGCCGAATATGGTAAAGGTGTAGTTACAAATGTAACCGCTCAACATTACTGGGTAACTTTTATTGAAAACGGGTTAGAAACCATTGATTTAGATAGCGATTTTGATATTATTGAAGCTTCGCACGATGAAGTTGATACCGTTAGTTTATATGATGTTGAATCGAGTTTAGTTGAAATTTTGAAGAAGTGGAGCGACGCTAGCGAAATTGTGCCTATTGCAGATAAGTATAAAGGCGGTACATTAGTTTTAAAGCCAGCCGACGATAATTTAAAACCATACGAAATACCTATTGATAAGTTTTTTCATAAAATTATTATGGTTAGAGACCGTTTAAGAGTTATGGAGCAACGTGTAAATGCGAGTGATTTAGATGAGCAACAAAAAGTAGATTTACAGCAATATATTACTAGAATTTACGGTAGTTTAACTAGTTTTAATATACTTTTTAAATCGGATAGCCACAAATTTGTAGGGCAAAAAAGTAAATAGGTTTTTAATTAAAAGCACGAATATTGTCTAACTCTAGGCCTAGAACTAATAACTTGTGGAAGGTTGGCAATTCTGCGCCTGTTTCGGTTGTTTTCCAATGGGTCCAAGAAGCTTCTAAACCTTTAATTGGTAATATTGAAGCCCAAATTTTAAAGGCTTTTGGTTTACCGTTTTCATCAAAAATCCATAAATAAGAATCTCTTGGAGTGCTGCCACCAGAAGTATAAGAAACTAACAAGGCATCGCCGTTAGTATCGGTTTTTACTAAACGCCGCTCAACCCCAGTATCAAAGACTTTAAATGGTGCTACTAGCCAAAAAGAATCATTATTAAAAAGCATAGTCGCTTTTTTAATTAATTTGGCTGCATTGTCGCCAGTTTGTGGTAAATTATTTGTGAATGCACGACTTTTGGAAAGGTTATTAAAGTTTAAAATTACTTTGTTATTTCCCCAAAACACATCGCAAATATTATTTTTTTTATGCCAATTATAATGATGACGTTTTTTAAAAGTCCATTCAATATAATCGGTATTGGTATAGGCGTCGTAATTTAAGGTTTCCAGCATTTTTGTAGCCAAAGCATCGGCTTGTTCTCCTTGTTTGCCAGACGGTAAGTCTTCGTTATACTTAAAGAATAAAAAACCAAAAAACAACAAACTAGGCAAGGTTAAAAATACGATTACCCCGACTACGATTTTAAAAGTTTTTTTTGCTTTTTTAGACATTAATTAATTTAATCTGCTCTAAAATATTAAACGTTGTCGTGATGCTAAAAAAAAGTGATTAAAATCCGATAGCCGTATCGTCACCTCGATAATCGGCACCGGCTTCGTAAGTTTTATCGTTTAAAACCAATATAGCATCGACTTTACCAAGAATAGGTGAGCGCTTTTCGTTTATTGAATACCCTAAATTTTTAAGTTGAGTTTTGAGGCTTTCATCAAATCCGTTTTTTTCAAGTCTAATTTCATCTGGTAGCCATTGGTGGTGAAACCTTGGTGCATTTACAGCGTCTTGTATGGTCATGCCAAACTCGTGAACATTTAATATAGTTTGTAACACCGATGTTATAATTGTAGAACCACCAGGCGTTCCAACAACCATATATAATTCACCATTTTTTTCAACAATAGTTGGTGTCATGGCGCTAAGCATGCGTTTTTGCGGTGCAATACTATTGGCTTCGGCTCCAATTAAACCAAACATGTTTGGTTCACCTGGTTTACTGCTAAAATCGTCCATTTCGTTGTTTAAAAAGAAACCTAATTCTTGGCAGTATAATTTCGAACCATAGGCACCATTAATTGTAGTTGTAACAGCCACAGCATTTCCAAACTGGTCTACAATAGAGTAGTGGGTTGTTTCATCGCTTTCAATTACTTCAATATTGCCATGAGATACGTCGCTCGATAAAGTAGCTTTATTAAACGTAAAGTCTGCCATTCGTTGGTTTAAATAATCTGTGTTTAAAAGTGAATCGGTTGGAATACTCACAAAATCTGGATCGCCTAAAAAATGACTTCTATCGGCATAAGTTCGTCTTTCGGCTTCGGTAATTACTTGTATCGATTTTAGCGAGTTATGGCCGTATTCGTTTAAGTTAAACGGTTCAATCGATTTCATTATCTGTGCTAAACACACACCGCCACTTGATGGTGGTGCGATAGAAATTACTTTTAAATCGTCGTAGTTAAAGGTAATTGGTTTGCGCCATTTGGCTTCGTAAAGGGCTAAATCTTCTTCAGTAATAATGCCTCCATTATCTTGAATAAATTTAGCCAAAGTTTTGGCAGTTTCACCTTTATAAAACTCATCACGACCACCAATCATTATACGTTCCAGGGTTTGGGCTAATGCAGGATATTTTATGGTATCGTTTTGTTTCCAAGGCTTATCTAAAATTATAGAATCTTTATTTGCCCTCTTAAATAAAGGTTGATACTTTTTAATGCGAATTTCTTGCTTGTGGGTAACAATTACGCCATTTTTAGCTAAATCAATTACTGGTTGTAAAATGGTTTCAATAGGTAGTGAACCTAATTTTTTATGTACTTCGAAAACACCTGCAACTGTACCAGGAACTCCAACGGCCATCGCGCCAAGCGTGCTTTTTTCTGGTATAATATTACCTAAACTATCTAAATACATGTTTTTCGTAGCAGCAAGTGGTGCTTTTTCACGATAGTCCAGTGCGCCGACGTCACCATTATTTTTTCGGTAAACCATAAAGCCGCCTCCGCCAAGGTTTCCGGCGTAAGGATAAGCTACAGCAAGAGCCAGTTCTGTTGCTACCATGGCATCAAAAGCATTGCCGCCTTGTTTTAAAATATTGCTTCCTATTTTTGAGGCTTCAACACGAGCCGTTACCACCATGGCGTTTTCAGTAATTAAACCTCGCGTAGGTGTTTTTTTTACGGCAGTTTCTTTACACGATAAAAATAGTAAAACAGTAAATAGGTAAGCAAATTGCTTCATATAACAGATTGGTTTAATTCGTTTAATTTTTCTTTAGATGATTGCTGTAAAGCTTCAAAAAAAGTAGTGAATTCAGCTTCAAAATCTTCATAAAAATCTTCAAGTTCTTTTACAGCTTCGTTCATGCCCGATCGATTTTGCGTGCGTTTATTCATCCCATTTAATACGCGCGAAATACCTTCAGTATTAGCGTAGCTTAACAACCAATTATCGGCAATCATATAAGGCATCATTTTTTGTATTCGACTTGGTAAAATGTTGTAATGCGTTTTTAAAGAATTGTAAAAATCATTTACATAATCCGGTAAAGGTTTATTCGAGTAATTTTGCCAATTTTTAGCTAAAAAATGGTCGTATAAAATATCTACAATAACCCCAGAATAATGTCCGTATTTTTTGTGAAGTCTTTTGGTGCTTTGCCTTACTACTGGGTGTGCATCGGTAAAGGTGTCGATATGCCGGTGTAAAAGAATGCCAATTTGAAGGTCGCGTTGGTATTTTTTATAGCTTTTACCTTTTATGCCATCGGCCATAAAATTGCCAATAGTAACCATGTTGTTTTCGCCAGAAAGATAAATATGCGCCAAGTAATTCATTTTGGAAATTTACAAATTCCTTAGTAAAAATTCCGACTTTGAAATACTATATTTGTGAACAACTAATTAAAAAATTTATGACATTAATAAAATCTATATCGGGAATTAGAGGAACCATTGGAGGGCAAGTAGGCGATAATTTAACGCCAATTGATGCGGTTAAGTTCGCTTCGGCTTATGGTGTTTGGGTTAAAGCGCAACGCAACAAAACAAATTACAAAGTTGTAGTTGGACGAGATGCGCGTATTTCTGGAAAAATGATACAGAATTTAGTTATGAATACACTAATTGGTTTAGGTATAGATGTGGTAGATGTAGGTCTTTCTACTACACCAACTGTTGAGGTTGCTGTACCTATGGAACATGCCGATGGCGGTATCATTTTAACTGCAAGCCACAATCCAAAGCAATGGAATGCTTTAAAATTATTAAATAGCAAGGGCGAGTTTGTTGATGCCAAAGCAGGTGCCGAAATTTTAGAAATAGCAGAAAGCAATACTATAGATTTTGCCGATGTGGATAGTCTGGGGGAAATTACTAAAAATAAAGCGTATATAGATTTACATATTATTGAAGTACTGGATTTAGATTTAGTAAATGTAAAGGCTATTGAAGATGCTAATTTTACAGTAGTTTTTGATGGTGTGAATTCTACCGGAGGTATTGCTATACCTTTGCTTTTAGAACGTTTAGGTGTAAATGTTATTAAGTTATATTGCGAACCAAATGGGCATTTTCCGCATAACCCCGAACCTTTAAAAGAACATTTAACCGATTTGTCTGAAGCTGTAAAAAAACACAATGCCGACTTTGGAATTGTGGTAGATCCAGATGTAGATCGATTAGCCTTTATGGATGAAAATGGAGAAATGTTTGGTGAAGAATATACGTTAGTGGCTTGTGCCGATTATGTGTTAAGTAAAACACCAGGTAATACAGTAAGCAATATGAGTTCTACTAGAGCATTGCGCGATGTAACCGAAAAACATGGCGGAACATATGAAGCTAGCGCTGTAGGCGAAGTAAATGTTGTGAATTTAATGAAGAAAAATAACGTGGTTATTGGAGGTGAAGGTAACGGTGGAATAATTTATCCTCCAGCACATTACGGTAGAGATGCCTTAGTTGGAGTAGCTCTATTTTTAAGTTTATTAGCCGATAAAAAAATGAGTGTTAGTGAGCTTAAAAAAACCTACCCAAGTTATTTTATGAGTAAAAAGAAAATAGAATTAACACCAGAATTAGATGTTGATGCTATTTTAAAAGAAATAGAAGCCCGTTACCAAAACGAACAATTAACCACTATTGATGGTGTAAAAATAGATTTCCCGGAGAATTGGGTACACTTACGAAAAAGTAATACAGAACCTATTATTAGAATTTATACTGAAGCTACATCGCAAGATGTTGCAGATAATTTAGCTGATAAATTTATTGAAGAATTAGGTGAAATAGCCAAAAAATAAGATTGATTTAAAACAAAATAAAAAGGCTATAAACATTGTTTATAGCCTTTTTTTGGAACGATTATTTGCTATTAATCTAAAACCGGAATTTCAATTTGGTTTGTGCTGTATAAGTAAGTCGCTTCTTTTTGTTTAAAATTAGCAATAGCGCTTATTAAGCTAGCTTCGGCTTCTTCTTGAGTTTGTCTTGCGTTTAATAAATCGGTTAAATTATTTAAACCGCTATTGTAATTATCACGTTGAGCTTCAAGGTTTTTATTGGCAAAAGTAAGTTTGTCTTTTGCATATTGAATTTGTTTGTTTGCTGTTTGTAAATCGTACCAATTTTTGGTAATGTATTTTGTTAATTGATCTTCAACATCATGTAAATTATTTTCAGCAATTTGTAAATCCACTTCTTTTTGGCGAATTTTCTTTTTTTCTTTTCCCCAGAATGCAGAAATAGGTATAGTTACTGTACCAAAAGCAATGGGTTGTATATCCATATCAAAAGCATTGTTAAAAGTACCTACTTTTACTGCGTTTACGCCCACGGCAACTTGTGGTAATAAATTCGATTTTTCATTTTTAACTTGCAATTCGGCAGCACTTACTTGTTTTTGAGAAAGTTGATATAGATTGTTGCCAGCTAAATCAATAGTTAAATTGTTATCTAAAATTGCCGATGAAAAAGCCTCTTTATTAATGCTGCTTGTAGCTACCATAGTAGTGTCAAAAGGTATTCCTACATATAAAGCTAAATCTAAAAGTGCAATTTTTCTAAAATTGGCAAGTTCTAATTCGTTAACCAGAATATTACTTTTTTCAACATTTACTTGTAGCATTTGGCTTTCAGATATTAATCCAGCATCTAGTAAGTCCTGTTGTTGTTTTAAAAGCTCGTTAACATACGTTTTACCTGCTTGTAATACTTTTTGTTGCTCTTGTAACTGTATTAGCTGCCAAAACTTTAATTCTGTATTAAGCATAACAGAATCTATAGTAGTTTCATGACCAATTTTTCTGGCTTCTAATTGTAATTCAGCTAACTTATTGCCAAGTCTTACTTTGCCTCCTGCATAAACGGCTTGTGTTGCTGTAGCGCCTACAGAATATATATTCTCAATACCGTCGGGCAAATAGGTTGGTATTTCAGGTACTAAATAATCAAAAGCTTGAACAGCAAATGCATTTGCTGAAACTTCTGGAAAATAATTGTCAAAAGCTTCTTGCTTAACAAATTCTGCTTTTTTTATTAAAAGTGAATCGTTTTTTATACTTCTACTGTATTGTAGCGCTTTCTTTTTTAAATCGTCTAGTTTTAATTGTTTCTCTTGTGCATTAACAGTAACTGTGTTAAATAATAGAAAGACAATAAAAACGCTAGTAGATAAATATGCTATTTTATATGTGTTACTCATGGTTTTCAATATTTTGTTCTTGTTCAGTTTTGTCTTCATCTCCTCTAAAAAATATCCAATATAAAATTGGTAATACATATAATGTTAATACCATAGATACTAATAAACCAAAGGCAATTACAGTACCAAGTGGGCCCCAAAGACTAGAGCGACTAATTATCATTGGTGTTACACCAACCGCAGCGGCAGCCGATGTTAAAAATATTGGACGCATTCTGCGTTCTGCAGATAAAATAGCAGCTTCTTTAAACGTTTTACCATGGTGGAGGTGAAGCTCATCGGCATAATCTATTAAAATAATACCGTTTCGTACTACAATACCACATAACGCTAAGATGCCTAAGAATGAAGTGAAACCAAATGGATATTGCATAAGCAGTAACCCTAAAGCGGCTCCTAAAATACTTAATGGCATAGTTATAAAACTTAAAATAGCGTGTTTAAACGATTTAAAATGCCAGATAAGTATAAGTACAATTAGCACAACGCTAACTAGTAGAGAAATTCCCATTGGTACAAGATTTTCTTGAGACATCTCGAATTCTCCACCATATTCTACAGTAATGTGGTCTGGAATGTTAAGTTCTTCTAATTTTGGTTTAATTTTTTCTAATACTACGTTAGCAACGGCACCTTTTTCAATGTCTACTCTTACGGTTAAGCAGCGCATACCATTTTGCCTTACAATTTGCTCTTGTCCCCAGTCTGCTTTTATTTCTGCTACTTGAGTTAACGGAATGTTTTTACCAGTAGAAGGTACAATAACAGAAAGTTGATCTAACTCTGATATAGTTTGCGCTTTATCTGTTTTAGATTTTACTTTTACATTTATAGCGTAATTATCATCGTAAATTTGTGTAGCCTGTAAACCTTCGGTATTCATAGCAATAGTATTTGCTATATCGGTTTTGGTTAATCCGGCTTGTGCTAATTGTTGTTCTTTTATTTTTATACCAACTTTATTGTACACTTCTCCAAAATCGGTTCTAGACCAAATGGTTTGTGGTGTTTGTCTTGCTAAGTTTATTATGGAATCGCCATACTTTTTAATTTCCGCAATGTTATCACCATATAGTTTAATTTCAATAGGTGCAGGTTTACCAACCATGTTTAATTGTTTCATTCGTAAATATGCATTCGGGAACATGTTTGCATATTTTTGGTCGTATTCTTTTAAAACTTCTTCTGTAGCATCATCAGAGGTAGTTGTTACCAAAATTTGTGCATAGTTTTTTGCTGGTAAATTAGGTGCATAAACCATGTGGAATCTTGGAGAACTTTCGCCTATAAAACTTGTGTAGTTAACCACACGTTCATCTTTAGCGAGTACTTTTTCGAATTCATTTACAACTTTAGCTGTTTCTTCTAAGTTGCTAGCTTTATTTAAATTAACTTCTACAGCGAATTGATTTCTTTCAACTATGGGAAATAATTCTTGGCTTACGTTAGAAAATAATACTAATCCTAAAACAATAGAAAGAACACCAGCTAAAACCGTAATTCTGTAATGCTCCATAGCTTTATTAACGCTATTGTTGAAGAAAGTTTGAATACGATCTAGCATCGATTTTTTATGTTCTTCGCCTTCTTTTTTATCGGCATGAAGTCCTTTTTTAATAAAAACAGTATTTAAATGCGGTACTAATAAAATAGATATGGTTAATGAAAGGAATAGCGCTATAGATATTGTCCATGGAAATGTACTTAAAAAGTCTTTCGCTGTTCCGCTCATAAAAAACATAAGCGGGAAAAAGGTAGCTGAAATTGCTAGGGTAGCAGTAAATACAGATGGAAACAGTTCGGTAGCACTTTCTAAGGCAGCTTCCCAGCGTGTTTTACCTTCGTCTAGTTTTTCAATGTAATTATCTATAACCACAATAGGATCATCTACCACAATACCTAAAACTACAATTAAAGCGGCTAGGGTAACTGTGTTTAGTTCCATATTTAGCAAATACATAACGGCAAGCGTTGATGCAATGGTAATAGGAATTGTAGCAGCAGCTAAAGATGCCACACGAAAAGGTAGCAAAAGCATACTTACTAAAATTACCCCCATAAGGGCATAACCAAACTCTTTCATAAAATGTGCAATGGAGTGGTTTACAGCTTCAGGTTGATCTGCAATTACATTTATTTTAATGTCTTGAGGTAAATCTTGCTTAAGTTTAGAAATATGTTCTTCAATTTCATCTCCAAATTGTACAATGTTATTGCCTTTAGCCATTTCTAAAGTAATAATAATGCTTTTTGTACCATTGCTTTGAATGTAGGAGTCCGGATCGTTATACTCACGTTTTACATCGGCAATATCGCTTATTCTTATAACGTTTCCGTTTTCATCTGAAGTAATAATATGTTGAGCAATATCTGCAATATTATTGAACGATGGATTAATGTGTATTGGGTAATCTATGGTTTCCGACTCTAAATCGCCTGCAGGTTTTATAGCGCCTTGAGCATTTAAACTTTGCGTTAGCATGCCAGAACTTATGGCGTATTCTGCTAATTTATTTTGGTCAACATATACAGCTATTTGCTCCTTTATACTTCCGGAAAAACTAATTTTAGCCATTTCATCAATGCCTCTTAAATCGTCTATAATTTCTTCGGCATGACGTTGTAAGTCTTTGTATGGTCTGTCTTTAGACTCTACAGCCAAAATCATGGCAGCTGTATTACCAAAATCGCTATTTACTACAACACCTTGAACTTCTGGAGGTAACGATGTTTGCTGAAATACAAATAAATCGTTTTTTAATCTGTTCCAGAACTGTTGTGTTTCGTATTTATCGACTCTGTTAGCAACTTCAACATAAACATAGCTTCTGCCTTCTTGCGAATACGAGTAGGTTTTTGCTTTATCAATTTGGTTGTAGCTAAATAAATATTCTTCTAACTTAGTGGTAAGTTGTTCTTCTACTTCTTCGGCACTGGCTCCCGGATATATACCAACAACAAGCCCTGTTCTAATAGTAAAATCTGGAAACTCATTTCTAGACATGTTGGCTAGTCCAAGAATACCTATAAATAAAAACACCAAAGCAAGCGCTATGGGGAAAGCCGTGTTTTTCATTCCCCATTCAATAAGTGAACCTTTTTGTTTCATTTTTTATTGCGTTAAAATTTTAATAGGAGTGTTGTTGGTTAATTTATGGTAGCCAGAAGTAATTACTTTATCGCCTAATTTTAGGCCCTTTTTAATTTCAATACCATCATTATATAATTTGCCAACTTCAACCAATTTGCGTTCTGCAGAATTATTTTCATTATTTACAACATATACAAAATTTTTGCCTTCGTTGGTTATAGAAACTACATCTACAGGTAGTTTGATGAATTGATTTACAGCGTTATCAATATCTTTAGATAAATTTTGAATTACGTTAGTACATGTCATTCCAGGCTTTAAGATGCTATTAGGATTATTAATAGTTATTTTTGCTGTGTATACAGGAGTTGAGGTTTCTGCTTGTACAGCAATTTCTGTAAGTTTACCCGTAAATTCTTTGTTAAGGTTAGGTACATAAATTTTTGCTTCGCTACCTGTTTTATATAAGTTTATTTCTTTATCTGATAATGAAATTATGGCTTGAACCTTAGATAGATCAACTAATTCAAGAACAGGCATTCCTGGAGAAGCTATATCTCCAGTTTCCATTTCCTTTTTGGTTATATAGCCACTAAAAGGAGCTACTAAACTTGTGTGGCTTAGGTTTTTACTTGAAGCGTTTAAAGCAGATTGTGCTTGCTCGTAATTAGATTTTGCTTCAATCATTCGTATTTCTGCAATACTTCCTTTTTGATACACACTATTTATACGTGTAAAGTTTTCTTTAGCTAAGTTAGCTTGTGCTTTATTCGCTTCAAATTGAGCTTTATAAATTGATGGATCTATAGTCGCTAAAAGTTGTCCCTTTTTTACATAGTCGCCTAGGTTAACATTTAGTTTAGTTATATCTCCAGCAACTTGAAAACTAACGTTTGATGTTTTAATGGGTTTTATAATTCCTGGGTACTTTTCGGTGTTATTACTATTAGTTCCGGGTGTAATTGTAATTATGCTAACCCCAATTGGGTTTATGGTGTTAGTTGTTTTTTCTTCTTTACAAGAGGTTAGAATAAGCCCCAAAAGAATAGTGTATAAAAATGGTTTATTTATCATTTTGTTATTTGGTTTTTAACGATTTTATTAAAAGTTGATTTATCCAGTTTATTTTTGTTTCCATATCTCCTTTAAACGTTTCATATATGAAAAACTCTCTTTTTGTATTGTCGCTTGTTGTAACAATTACGGTTGCTAAAAAGTTTAAATTTTCTTCATCGATAGCAATTATTTCTTCTTTTTCTATAGCCCATTTTAAACATGTTTTTATAATTTCTATATCTTGTTTTCTTAATTTAATTGCAATTGCAGATACAAAATCTTCACCTTGTTTTAAATCGTTTAAAATGGCTTCATAAGTTTTTGCAGCATTTTTTAAATGTGTTATATGCTCATTAGCGTATATAGATAGGTTTTCTTCAATTGAATTGTTTTTGGTAATTCTTGTTTTACAGCTTTTTATTAGTGTTTCATTGAAATCTTCCATGAATGCTTGAAAAACATCTTCTTTATTTTTGTAATAGTAATAAAGTGTGCTTCTGCCTTTTCCAGATGCTTTCGCAATAAGCCCCATGTTAGCTTTACGAAAGCCATGTTTTTGAAACACAGTTTTAGAGGCTTCCATAATTTGACTTTTTACAAATTCGTCTTTTTGATTTTTCGACATTTTATTTAAAAGTGTTTAATTTTCGACAAAAATATAGAATTTGTCTAAATATGAGACATAAATAGTTTATTTAACAAAAAAATATTTTTTTAATAGAGCCTTAATACTTTTGTTAAGTTTAATTTTAGCTCATACTAAATTTTGTAATTATCTGATTATTTGTATTTTAATGTTATTTTGTAATTAAAGTAGAAGAGTAATTACATTGAAGGATATTAGTGTTTACGCGCGTGCTTCCAGCGTTTATGTGTCCATAAATAATATTCTGGAGCTTCATGTATTTGTTGTTCAACAAGTTTTAGGAAGATATCAGTAATTTCGTAGTTCTTAAAATCAGCAGGTGTTTCTGTAATGGTTTCAAAAGTGCATTCGTAAAAACCGCGTTTAACTTTTTTTACTTTAAAAAAAACTACAGCCATATTTAATTTTTTAGCAAGCATTTCTGCTCCTGTATGGACAGGAACATGAATACCCATAAAATCCTGCCAGTGGTAAGCTTTATTTCGTCTTGGAGATTGATCTGAAACAAAACCGTTAACAGATAAAATGCCTTGCTTTTTTTGTTCAATTAAGGTAGGTATAATATCTTTTGTAGTTATTAAATAACTATTATATTTTGCTCTTATTCGTTTTACTAGTTTGTCGAAATACTTATTAGCTAGCTGTTTGTAAACGGCATTTCCTCTAGCTTTAATATAGGTTTGCAATATAAAAATCCATTCCCAGCTTCCGTAATGCGCACACATTAAAATTATACTACGGTTGTTAGATTCTATATCTTGAATTAATTCTACATTTGTAAATTTAAATCGCTTTTTCATCTCAGCTTCAGAAATTGTTAGAGATTTTATCGATTCTACAATCATATCACACAAATGGTGATAAAACACCTTGGTAATTCTTTTAATTTCTTTTTCGGTTTTTTCAGGAAAAACAAGTTTTAAATTAGAAGAAACTACCTTTTTTCTATATCCAAAAACGCGAAAAAGTAAAATATATAATCCGTCTGAAAATAAATAAAGAAGTCTAAATGGTAAAATAGAAGTTAGCCATAAAAACGGATAAATAAAAATATATGCTAAAAAGTGCATGAATTAGTTTTAGATTTGTGAATGCAAAAGTACAGCAATTTTTTTATTTGAATTGTGCTTTATTCTAACGAAAACTTATAACATAAAACCATAACAAAACATGGGGAATATAGATTTAATCACGATAATTTTAATAGGTGCAAACGCATTAATATCATATAAAGGTTTTAACGATTATAGTTTTTTTGAGAAGTATAAACTTCAAGTAGGGCCTATTAACCGCGGAGAGAAACTCCGATTAGTAAGTTCTGGTTTTTTACATGCCAATACTCAGCATTTATTGTTTAATATGTTGTCGTTGTACTTTTTTGCCGATGTGGTTTTAGGAAATTTAGGTAGCATAAAATTTTTAATTATTTATTTCGGGAGTTTAGTTTTAGGTAGTTTACTGTCGGTTTATTTTCATAAAAACGAATATAATTATAGTGCCGTTGGAGCCAGTGGTGCGGTTTCTGGTATTATTTATTCTGCAATTTTATTGCAACCAGGAATGAAGCTGATGTTTTTTCTAGTTCCTATACCTATTCCTGCGTACATTTTTGGTGTTGGGTATTTGTTGTATTCAATTTACGGTATGAAAAAACAATTAGGTAATATTGGTCACGACGCGCATTTTGGTGGCGCTGTTGGTGGTTATTTAATTACCTTAATTTTATCACCATGGCTTTTTAGCACTAATCTATTTATGGTTGTTCTTTTGGCTATCCCTATTCTTATTTTATTTCTTTTAAAGAAAACAGGGAACATGTAGTAGATGCGAATTTTGTTACCTATTCTTAAAATTGGCACAGCAATTGACTTTATAGTTCTAATATTGAACAAATAGCGCTGCTTAAGTGCTTGAAATTCAGTAATTTTAATTGTTTTATAAGAAATAAAATTTACGATCAATTTAGTTTTTAATGACAGATTGACCTACTATGAATATATGAAAAAATCTAAATTTACAACCCTTGACAGTTTGTCACTTCAGGAATTCGATGAAAATTCAGAATTAATTCCTTTAATGACCCCAGAAGATGAGGAAGCAATAAATAATGAGGAATTACCTGAAACTTTACCTATTCTTTCGTTAAGAAATACGGTGTTATTTCCAGGTGTGGTTATTCCAATTACTGCAGGACGCGATAAATCTATAAAACTAATAAATGATGCCAATAAAGGCGGAAAAGTTATTGGTGTTGTAGCTCAAAAAGATGAAGCTGTTGAAAACCCATCAGCAAAAGAAATCCACGAAACAGGTACTGTTGCCAGAATATTGCGCGTTTTAAAAATGCCTGATGGTAACGTTACAGTTATTATTCAAGGTAAAAAACGATTTAAAGTAGCCGAGGTTTTAACCGAAGAACCATACATGAATGCTACCATTCGCGATTTACCTGAGGCTAAACCTGCAGTAAAAAACAAGGAATTTACGGCAATAATAGATTCTATTAAAGATTTAGCTTTAGAAATTATAAAGGAAAGCCCGAACATACCTAGCGAAGCATCATTTGCTATTAAAAATATTGAAAGCAATTCGTTTTTAGTAAATTTTGTATCGTCTAACATGAATTTATCGGTCGAGGAAAAACAGTCGTTGCTAGAAATGGACGATCTTAAGCGTCGTGCATTAGCTACTTTAAAATATATGAATGTTGAGTTTCAAAAATTAGAATTGAAAAACGATATTCAATCTAAGGTTCAAATGGATATGAACCAGCAACAGCGCGAGTATTTCTTGCATCAGCAAATGAAAACCATTCAAGAAGAATTGGGAGGCGTTAGCCACGATCAAGAAATTGATGAAATGAAGGCAAAGGCTAAAGAAAAGCAATGGGACGAAAAAATTGAAAAGCATTTCGAAAAAGAAATTGCAAAAATGCAACGTATGAATCCGCAAGTTGCCGAATATTCTATTCAAAGAAATTATTTAGAACTCTTTTTAGATTTACCTTGGAATGAGTTTAGCAAAGATAAATTCGATTTAAAACGCGCTATGAAAATTCTAGATCGCGATCATTTTGGTTTAGAAGATGTGAAGCGCAGAATAATTGAATATTTAGCTGTTTTAAAACTGCGAAACGATATGAAATCGCCAATATTATGTCTTTACGGCCCTCCAGGAGTTGGTAAAACCTCTTTAGGAAAATCTATAGCGGAAGCTTTAGGGCGTGAGTATGTACGTATATCGCTTGGCGGTTTGCGTGACGAAGCAGAAATTCGTGGACATAGAAAAACCTATATTGGAGCTATGCCAGGGCGTATTATTCAAAGTTTAAAAAAGGCAGGAACATCAAACCCAGTTTTTGTTTTAGATGAGATAGATAAATTATCAAATTCACATCAAGGCGATCCATCTTCTGCTATGTTAGAAGTTTTAGATCCTGAGCAAAATAGCGAGTTTTACGATAACTTTTTAGAAATGGGTTACGACCTTTCTAAAGTTATGTTTATCGCAACTTCAAACAGTTTGTCAACCATTCAACCAGCGTTGTTAGACCGTATGGAAATTATAAACGTAACGGGTTATACTATTGAAGAAAAGGTGGAAATAGCTAAACGCCATTTGTTACCAAAGCAGTTAAAAGAACACGGTTTATCTTCTAAAGATTTAAAAATTGGGAAATCGCAATTAGAAAAAATTGTTGAAGGATATACACGCGAATCTGGTGTTCGAGGTTTAGATAAGCAAATAGCAAAAATGGTGCGTTTTGCGGCCAAAAATATTGCTATGGAAGAAGATTATAACGTAAAAGTTACAAACGAAGACGTTATTGAAGTTTTAGGCGGACCAAAATTAGAGCGCGATAAATATGAAAATAATAATGTTGCCGGTGTTGTTACAGGATTAGCTTGGACACGTGTTGGTGGCGATATTTTATTTATAGAATCTATTCTATCAAAAGGAAAAGGCGCTTTAACAATTACAGGAAACCTTGGTAAGGTAATGAAAGAGTCGTCTACCATCGCGATGGAATACATTAAAGCAAATGCCGAAACGTTTGGGATAGATCCAACAGTTTTCGATAAATATAATGTGCATATTCACGTGCCAGAAGGAGCTACCCCAAAAGACGGACCAAGCGCAGGAGTTACCATGTTAACATCTCTAGTATCGTTGTATACACAGCGAAAGGTGAAGAAAAGCTTAGCTATGACAGGCGAAATTACGCTTCGCGGAAAGGTATTGCCAGTTGGAGGAATTAAAGAAAAAATTCTAGCGGCTAAACGTGCCAGAATAAAAGAAATTTTACTTTGTGAAGATAACCGAAGAGATATAGAAGAAATAAAACCAGAATATTTAAAAGGTTTAACCTTCCATTATGTTACAGATATGAGCGATGTTATTAAATTAGCATTAACAAATCAAAAAGTAAAAAATGCTAAAAAACTGTAGGTTTCAAATTTTTATTGTTCTTGTTTGTGCTTGTGTTTGTTTACAAGCACAAACAAGAACATCGTATAAAGATGTGCTACTAAACGGAAAACCAGCACGACTTAATTTAGCAACTGGCGAGTTTACTTTAGTAGGTTCAAAAGGGCAAGATTCAATAGTTGATGCGAAATTAAAAAACAAAGATTTTTCTTTAGAAAGCTTGAATTATCATGTTGTCGCATCTGGAGAGAAGTTGTTGGATATTGCAAACCAATATGGGTTAAGCTTACAAGAAATAAAAGTAGCTAACCAATTAGAAACAACACTTGTGCAACCAGGGCAAAAACTACGCGTTCGTAATTTTGAGCAACAAAACCAGGTTGAAACTTCGAAGCCTTCAGTTAAAACAAATATTAAAAGTGATGTTTGGGTAGTTAAACCGGGAGAAACATTATATCGAATTTCGGTTAACTCTGGTGTTAGTGTAAAAGAGTTAAAACGCTTAAATAATTTAAAGGACAATAATATTTTTGTTGGTCAAAAGTTAAAGTTAAATTAGTTTTAGTAGTCTTCAAAAAAAATAAAAAAAGCATAACAACGTTTTAGTATAGTTTTAGTTACTTTGCGACCTTAATATGCTTAAAAAAGTAGTTCTACATTGTTTGTTAGTTGTTAGTGCGGTGTCTTATTCTCAAATAGGAGGCGAGCATACCTATGAATTTTTAAATTTAATTTCTGCGCCACGTCAAGCGGCTTTAGGAGGTAAGGTTTTAACAAATGTAGATTACGATGTTACCCAAGCGCTTTATAATCCGGCAACTATTAATGCCGATATGGATAATCAATTAGCTTTAAACTACGTGAGTTATTTAGGCGGTATTGGTTACGGTACTGCTGCTTATGCTTACACAGTAGATAGGCGAACGCAAACATTTCATGCCGGTGTAACTTATATTAATTACGGAAAATTTGATGGTTACGACGAAGATGGTAATTCCACAGGAGCCTTTTCGGGAGGCGAAACAGCTTTGTCTTTAGGTTATGCCACTCAAATTGGTTATTCCGATTTTTATTTTGGTGGAAATTTAAAATTAATTACCTCTAAACTCGAAGAATATACATCGTTTGGGGCCGCGGTAGATTTAGGTTTAATTTATATTGACCATAATTTAGATTTTAATGCGGCACTAGTAGTTAGAAATTTAGGTTCGCAAATTACAACTTATGCAGGCTTGCAAGAATCTTTGCCATTTGAGGTTGCCTTGGGGCTGTCTCAAAAACTAGAAAATGTGCCTATTCGTTGGCATGTTACTTTCGAGAATTTGCAACAATGGCCTATTGCTTTTTCTAATCCTTCTAGAACATCTAGCGATTTAAATGGAAATGAAACCAAAGAAAAAGTTGGATTTTTAGCCGAGGTTATTCGTCATACTATTGTAGGAGCCGAAATTTTTCCAGAAGGTGGTTTTAATATTCGTGTTGGTTATAATTTTAGAAGAGGCGAGGAGCTTCGTGTTGTGGAACAACGCAACTTTTCGGGTATTGCTGTAGGTTTTGGTTTGAAAATGAATAGAATGCGTTTTAACTATACACATGCCAAATATACCGGAGAGGCGAATGCTAACTTTTTTGGACTTCAAATAGATTTACAATAAAATATCTTATTGTATTTTTGTCTTACTATTAATCATTATGAAAAAAATTACAATTGCAATCGACGGGTTTTCATCTACAGGAAAAAGTACAGTTGCAAAACAATTAGCAAAACATTTAGGTTATGTGTATGTAGATACAGGAGCCATGTATCGTGCGGTAACTTATTATGCCATGCAAAAGGGGTTTATAAATAAAGCAGGTTTTGATACCGAAGCTTTAATAAACGATTTACCTAAAATTACAATTAGTTTTAAGTTTAGCGAAAGCAAAGGTTTTGCAGAGGTTTATTTAAATAATGAAAATGTTGAAAAGCAAATTAGAACACTCCAAGTTTCAAGTTTTGTTAGCCAAGTAGCGGCTGTGTCTCAAGTTCGAAAAAAGTTAGTAGAACAACAGCAAAACATGGGGAAAGATAAAGGCGTGGTTATGGATGGTCGCGATATTGGAACCGTTGTTTTTCCAGATGCAGAATTAAAGTTGTTTATGACAGCTTCGGCCGAAACAAGAGCGCAAAGACGATATGACGAACTTATAGAACGTGGGGATAAAATTGAGTATGTAGAGGTGTTAAAAAATGTGCAAGACCGTGATTATATCGATTCTAATAGAAAAGATTCTCCATTAGTAAAAGCAGACGAAGCCATTGAATTTGATAACTCTAATATGACATTAACCGAACAGTTTGACGAAATTTTAAAATTAGTAGAAAGAACGATGAAACGTTTTAAGTAAAAAAGATATAAAAAAAGCGAACCAATTAGGTTCGCTTTTTTTGTAATATAAAACTTTATTATAAGTTAGGAATTACTAACTCTTGATCTGGATGAATAACATCTGGGTTGCTTAAAATAGACGTGTTAGCTTCAAAAATAGCTTTGTACTTCATGGCATCTCCATAGTAATGCTTCGCAATTTTACCTAAAGTCTCACCGCTTTTTACAGTGTGCTTATGGTAAATGCTATCATCTGCAACACTAATGTTAGCCATAATATCGGATGGTTCTTGCCCGCCAATTTCTTTAATTTTATCCCAAAGTAGGTTTTTTTCGTATTGCGTATTCGCTGTACCTTTAATTTTTAATACATCTCCTTCAACAGAAACGTCTCCATTTTTAATGCTTAATTCTTCTCCTAAATCTAGTACAGGTTGGTATTTTTGTTTAACTGCCATTGTGAAAGTTTTTAATTAATTTATGTTTAAATATAATGATTTTTTAAAAGAACATCTTAAAATATATATTAAGAATATCTTCATTATTAAGATACAAAAAGACAGAAAAAGTCACATTTAATTTAAAGCCTCATAATTAGGTATTTAAGTTAAATGTTTGTATTTTTGCACTCCTTTTAGCGAATCAACGGAAAAGATAAAAGGAATTTAGATGAAAAATAAGTAATAACACTTCTGTGTGTCAGTCGCTTAAATCTTCCGTAGCATGCAGAATACAAAATGTAAGTTATATTTTAAAGTTAAAAGTAAAACTTGCAAAATTTAATTAAATGGCTGAAAAAGCACAAGAAGCTCAAGTAGAATCTACTGAAGCTCAAAAAGAAGAAACTCCTGTTGTATCTGAAGCTCAAGCAAACCCAGAAAAATTCTTAAAAGAGTTTAACTGGCACAATTACCAAGAAGGTATTGATGAGGTTGATGATTTACAATTAAAAGAATTCGAAAAGTTAGTTGCTGAAAACTTTGTAGACACTTTAGATGATGAAGTTGTTGAAGGTACAGTAATTCACATTACAGATCGCGATGCTATTATTGATATTAACGCAAAATCTGAAGGTGTAATTTCATTAAACGAATTTCGTTACAACCCTGGCTTAGCAGTTGGTGATAAGGTAGAAGTATTAATAGATGTACGTGAAGATGCTACAGGACAATTAGTATTATCTCACCGTAAGGCTCGTGTAATTAAGGCTTGGGATAGAGTTAATAAAGCACACGAAACTGGCGAAATCGTTAATGGTTTTGTTAAATGTAGAACTAAAGGTGGTATGATTGTAGATGTTTTCGGTATCGAAGCATTCTTACCAGGTTCTCAAATTGATGTTAAACCAATTAGAGATTACGACCAGTACGTAAATAAAACAATGGAATTCAAAGTTGTTAAAATTAACCACGAATTTAAAAACGTTGTTGTTTCTCATAAAGCACTTATTGAGGCTGATATTGAAGAGCAAAAGAAAGAAATTATTGGTCAGTTAGAAAAAGGTCAAGTATTAGAAGGTATTGTTAAAAACATTACTTCTTACGGTGTATTTATCGACCTTGGTGGCGTAGATGGTTTAGTACATATTACAGATCTTTCATGGTCTCGTATTAACCACCCTAACGAAATCGTAGAATTAGATCAAAAACTTAACGTTGTAATCCTTGATTTTGATGAAGATAAATCAAGAATCCAGTTAGGTTTAAAACAATTAAGTAAACACCCTTGGGAAGCTTTAGCTGATACTGTTGCTGTTGGCGATAAAGTAAAAGGTAAAGTCGTTGTAATCGCAGATTACGGTGCATTTATTGAAGTTGCTGATGGTGTTGAAGGATTAATTCACGTTTCTGAAATGTCTTGGTCTACACACTTACGTTCTGCTCAAGATTTCGTAGCTGTTGGTGATGAGGTTGAAGCGGTAATCTTAACTTTAGATAGAGAAGATCGTAAAATGTCTTTAGGTATTAAGCAATTACACCCAGACCCATGGACAGATATTACAACTAAATACCCACTAGGTTCTAAGCACACAGGTGTTGTACGTAACTTTACAAACTTTGGTGTTTTTGTTGAATTAGAAGAAGGTATTGATGGATTAATTTACATCTCTGATTTATCTTGGACTAAGAAAATTAAGCATCCATCAGAATTCTGTTCTGTAGGTGATAAATTAGACGTTGTGGTACTTGAGTTAGATGTTGAAGGACGTAAATTAAGTTTAGGTCACAAACAAACAACTGAAAACCCTTGGGATAAGTATGAAACTGAATTCGCTTTAGAATCGATTCATACTGCTGAAATCTCTGAAATAGTAGACAAAGGAGCAACTGTTGAGTTTAACGAAGATATTGTTGCATTTATTCCTTCTCGTCACTTAGAAAAAGAAGACGGAAGCAAACTTAAAAAGGGTGAAAGCGCAGAGTTTAAAATCATTGAATTTAACAAAGAATTTAAACGTGTTGTAGCATCTCACACAGCTGTATTCAAAGCTGAAGAAGCTAAAATAGTTAAGCAAGCGGTAAGAAAAGCCGAAGCTGCAGCTGCAGAAGCTAAACCAACTTTAGGTGATGCTAACGATGCTTTACAAGCATTAAAAGATAAAATGGACGGAAAGAAATAATTTTTGTCTCACTAAGCGCTTAAATGCGTTTGGTAAAATTTTAAAGCCTCGCAATTTGCGAGGCTTTTTTTATATTCATTTGTACAAGAATTTTAGTTGTTTACTTCAAAATGAGAAAAGTCTATCTTACATTTATTGTTTTTTATATACTTATTTCTACCGATGCTCAAAATTGGATAGAATGAAATAATATTATAGCTCAAGATTTTAATATTGGTGATTTATTTGGTTGGTCAGTTGATTTAGGTGGTGATTTGTCCATTATACTAAAGGGAATTGACGAAATCAACAAAAAGTAGTGGCAACATATAGATCCGAGAATAATCATTTTTGAGGTCAGATGTAGCTATTAATGGTTCTTATACCGTTATTGGTGCTGTGCAAGAAGATGAGGGTAATAACCTTGATAATACTATTAGCAATGCTGGTTCCTGTTAAATTTCCAAAAAAGAAGTTAGTGGAGCATGGACTCAAAATTAAAAGATAGTATCATCGCAAAGAAGTGTAAATGGCTTTTTGGGCTCTACCATAGACATGGATAATAATTAGATTGTTGTTGGTACCGGACAAGATGATGATGAAAATGGGAGTAATACATTAACTAGTGCTGGGGCAATTTATGTATTTAAAGAAAATGTCAATGGAGTGAGGTACAAAAAATCGTTCCTTCTGATAGAACTTCAAGTGGTTTTTTGGGGAGACTCGGCAGCAATTCATTCATCTCAAATAATGGTAGGAGCAAGGGGTGTTGATTTACAAGAATCTCAGGTATGGGTTTAGTTGGAGCATCTTATACTTTTATTTTAGATTCAGAATTAGATGCAGCAAAGAATAAAAATGGAACTTAATTGTATATCCTAATCCAGCAAAGAAAGAAATTAATATTAAAACAGATAAACCAATATTACATATAAATTTGTATTCTAAATTAAGTCAATTAATTCTGAGTAATCTAAAAGTTAATAAACTTGATATCTCAAAATTAAATTTTGTTTATTTTTTTAAAAAATAGAAGGATTTGATGGTAGTTTTGAAATATTTAAAATTTTAAAGCAAAATAAATAAGAGGATGGAAGTTTTAGGAAACTTAATTTAATGCTTTAATTTTTTAATTTTTACATTACCTTTGTTGTCCAAATATGTTTGGAAATATTATGAGTCAAAAAGTGTTACTTAACGAAAAAGAGGTAAACATCATTCTTCATCGATTGGCTTGTCAACTTATTGAAAAACATCATAAATTTCAGAATACTGTTTTAATAGGTTTACAACCTAGAGGTGTTTTTTTAGCCGATAGATTGGCTAAAATTTTATCAGAGCATTATAAAATTAAAAACATTCAATTAGGTTATTTAGATATTACGTTTTTTAGAGACGATTTTCGCCGTGGAGATAAACCACTAGAAGCTAATAAAACTAAAATTAATTTTATTGTTGAAGATAAAAATATTGTGTTTATTGACGATGTTTTATACACTGGGCGCAGTATTCGTGCCGCATTAACTGCAATTCAATCTTTTGGTAGACCAAACGAAATAGAACTGTTAACATTAATCGATAGGCGTTTTAGTAGGCATTTACCAATTCAACCTAATTATAGAGGAAGGCAAGTAGATGTAATTAACGATGAAAAAGTTCGAGTAAACTGGAAAGAACGTGATAAAGAAGATTCGGTTTACCTAATTGAAAAATAAAATTTAATCAAGATATAGAGATTAAATAACTTAAAACTTAAATAATAAAAATGAGCGAATTAAGTGTAAATCACTTATTAGGAATAAAATATCTTAACAAAGAAGATATAAAACTTATTTTTGAAACTGCCGATCATTTTAAAGAAGTCATAAATCGGCCAATTAAAAAAGTCCCTTCGCTTCGCGATATTACCATTGCTAATTTGTTTTTCGAAAATTCTACCCGAACAAAATTATCGTTTGAGCTGGCACAGAAACGGTTATCTGCTGATGTAATAAACTTTTCATCTGCGCAATCGTCTGTTAAAAAAGGAGAAACTTTAATCGATACGGTAAACAATATTTTATCAATGAAAGTCGATATGGTAGTAATGAGACATCCAAACCCCGGAGCAGGCGTTTTTTTATCCAAGCATGTTAGTGCAAGTATTGTAAATGCAGGCGATGGTGCTCATGAACATCCAACTCAAGCCTTACTCGATTCATATTCTATTCGTGAAAAATTAGGAAACGTAAAAGGTAAAAAGGTAGTAATTGTAGGCGATATTTTACATAGTCGGGTAGCTTTATCAAATATTTTTGCGTTACAATTACAAGGAGCCGAAGTTATGGTCTGCGGGCCTAAAACATTAATACCAAAATACATCGATAAATTAGGTGTAAAAGTAGAAACCAATTTACGAAAAGCTTTAAATTGGTGTGACGTAGCGAATATGCTTCGTGTACAAAATGAGCGCATGGATATTAGTTATTTTCCAACAACTAGAGAATATACCCAACAATTTGGAGTTAATAAAGCGTTGCTAGATAGTTTAGATAAAGAGATAACTATTATGCATCCAGGGCCAATAAATCGTGGAGTGGAAATTACCAGCGATGTGGCTGATTCTAGTCAATCTATAATTTTAGACCAAGTACAAAATGGTGTAGCAGTTAGGATGGCTGTTATTTATTTGTTAGCTTCAAAAATTAAACAATAAGACAATGATTATAGATAAAAATGAAAATACTACTTTAATAACCCAAGAAAATGCGTCGGTTATAGAATTGGTAAAAAAAATAGAAAGTTTGTACCCCAAATTTAAAAACGATAATATAATTGTTAATTTAAATACGTTAAAAACAATTCCTTTAGGACAAATTATTGAATTTTTACAGCTTTCTAATAAGCATCGTAGAGCTAAACATTCATTTGTAATTGTAAATCAAGGGATTGATGTCGATAAAACCCCAGACGAAATAGTTATTGTTCCAACCCTTCAAGAAGCTTACGATATTATTGATATGGAAGAAATGGAACGTGATTTAGGGTTTTAAGCATGCAACAATTTTATCTGGCGCAAGTTAATGTAGCTAAATGTAAAGCACCATTGGACGATCCCATTATGCAAGATTTTGTAAATAATGTTAATAGAATTAATGCTATTGCCGATCAAAGCGAAGGATTTATTTGGCGTTTAGAAGGTGAAGAAAAAAATGAAGTAGCTCAAATTTTTCAAGATGCATCTTTAATTGTAAATATATCGCTTTGGAAAAATCTAGAAAGTTTATTCAATTATATCTACAAATCAGCTCATGTCGATATTTTTAAACGAAAGAAGGAGTGGTTTTCTAAAATAGAATTAAGTCATATGGCATTTTGGTATATTCCTGAAAGTGCGTTACCAACCTTACAAGAAGCAAAACATAAACTAGATTATTTAAACGAATTTGGGAGTTCGCCATATGCTTTTACGTTTAAAGATAAATTTTCGGTAAGCGATTTTCTTAACTATAAACCTCTAAAACAATTATGAGGTTAACCATTTTAGGCTGTTATAGCGCAACACCACGAACTTTAAATAATACCACCTCGCAGGTATTAGAAATAAACAATCATATGTTTTTAATAGATTGCGGTGAAGGTACACAAGTACAATTGCGAAAACACAAAATAAAGTTTAATAGAATTAAACATATTTTTATTTCACATTTACATGGCGATCATTTTTTTGGTCTGGTTGGTTTAATTTCGACCTTTAGGTTGTTAACACGAGAAGCTGATTTACATATTTATGGTCCAAAAGGCATAAAAGAAGCTATTACGTTGCAACTTAAATTATCAGATTCTTGGACTAATTATAAGTTATGTTTCCATGAATTAACTTCAAAAAAATCAGAATTAATTTTCCATGATGATAAAGTAGAAGTTTATACTATTCCGTTGGATCATAGAATTTATACCAATGGATACTTGTTTAAAGAAAAGGAAGGCGAACGTAAATTAAATATAGAAGCAGCGCATGAAGCAAATATAGATGTTGCTTACTACCGTAAATTAAAGCAAGGGTATGATGTTGAAAATGAAGATGGTGTTCTTATAGATAATAAAGCGGTAACTTTTCCTTCCGAAACCCCAAAAAGCTATGCTTTTTGCAGTGATACTAAATACAAAGAAGATATTATACCCTTAATCAAGAATGTTAATGTGCTATATCATGAGTCTACTTTTTTAGAAAAGCATGCACACTATGCCGAAAAAACAAAACATGCAACGGCAAAACAAGCAGCAAACATAGCTAGACAGGCTGAAGTTAAAACTTTAATATTAGGACATTATTCTACGAGGTACGACGATTTATCTTTGTTTAAAAATGAAGCAAGTGAAGTGTTTAACAATGTTAAATTAGCCAAAGACGGTAAGGTATTTAACTTTTAATCTATATTAAGCAAACTCTTTTAAATTATTAACCCAGTTTATACCTTCTTCTAAACTTCTGCAACGCTTCAAGCTTTTGTTTGCAAAAACTTTTTCAATAGATGCATTCATTAAGGTTGTACTTTTGTAAATAACAATGGCACTCGCAACAATAAAATCAAATGTATTTTCCCAATGTGACCAAATTTGTGGGTTTACAGAGTAGTCATTTATTCTATGTGAAATGTAGGCTAGTTTAGTGTTTTTTTTATAGAATGATTCAATTTTAGTAAGAAGAAGTTCAATTTTACTCCAATCTACATGCTCTCCATCATAAATTTCTGCGACTATAAATTTATCCGTTAAATAAAATTCACCGAAAGGTAAAACAAGTTTTTCTGGATTCAACTCTTTATAAATGGAGGAATCTTCAAATTTCATATATAATTTTCTTAGGGGTGTTAAAAATAGAAATTCTGTTCATTAAATAAAACGCTTTATCTTATAATTTTATTTATTTTGTAGTATGAATAAAGATTTAAGCAATTACAGAAAATCATACGAAAAAGGGGCTTTATTATTATCAGATACTCCAGAAAACCCTATGGAGTTATTTCAAAAGTGGTTTTATGAGGTTGACAAATTTTTTTCTGAAGATGAAACTAATGCCATGACTGTTTCAACTATTGGTTTAGATGGTTTTCCAAAAAATAGAGTCGTGTTATTAAAAAAATACACTTATGAAGGTTTTATATTTTACACGAATTATAATAGTGAAAAAGGAAAATCTATTGCTAAAAATCCTCATGTTTGTCTGTCTTTTTTTTGGCATGGGGCCGAACGGCAAGTTATAATTAAAGGAAAAGCAGAAAAAATTTCAGAAAACTTAAGCGATGGTTATTTCGAGTCGAGACCAAGAGGAAGTCAGTTAGGTGCTGTGGTGTCTAATCAAAGTGAAATTATCGAAAGTAGAAATTTCATAGAAAGAAAACTCGAAACATTGGAAAAAGATTTTGAAGGAAAAGAAATACCAAGACCTAAGCATTGGGGTGGGTACATTGTAAAACCAGTTGAAATTGAATTTTGGCAAGGTCGCCCAAACCGATTACACGATCGTGTTTGCTATAAACTACAACCAGATTATAATTGGGTTAAAAATCGATTATCTCCTTAAATCATCGATGAAACACTTTTTTAATTGTATTTTAAATGCTTTTTAACGATTAAAAACACAAATTATCGTTTAAATGCATGTTTGTTGTCGATTTTAACATTTTGTTAACGTTTTCTTTTACGAAAGGCTTGTAGTTTTATAATCCCAAACCTACAAACTTAACCTAGAAATGAAATTGTTTAACAAACTACCAGTTTTGGTGTTTATGGCTATTATTACGTTGTCGTCTTGTACAACAGATAGTATGGATTCCGAAAACGTGTCACTAGAGTTACCCCAAACCGCTCTTGATGCGAAAGATATTGAAATTGAAATTTTAAATTTAATTAACGATCATCGCGTTTCTTTAGGGCTAAATACCTTAAATGAAATGGAACTTGTAAAATCGGTGGCATATAGCCATACCGATTATATGATTGTTAACGATGTGGTTTCTCACGCTAATTTCTATACCAGAAGTAACTATTTAAAACAACATGCCGGAGCTACAAAAGTAACCGAAAATGTGGCCTACGGGTATAGTTCTGCAGCGGCTGTTGTTAGAGCTTGGTTAAATAGCGAATCTCATAAGGAAAATTTAGAAGGAGATTTTACAGACTTCGATGTTTCGGCCGAAGCTAATGCAGATGGTCGTTGGTATTTTACAAATATTTTCATAAAAAAATAATATTGCCTTTGCAGTATAGCAGCATAACCTTTTTGATTAACTAATTTTTAATAATTAGGGAATTAGAAGGTTATTTAGTTAATAGCTTTTTAAGTTATTACAAATTTAGCTTTGGGATTAAAAACTCTCTCATAATTATTTGAGAGAGTTTTTTTACGAAAATATTTTGCTAACACTCAGTTTTATGGTGGTTTTTTTAGGGATATTTTTGTTTCTGTTTTCCGATGGTTTAAAATTAATTGATTTGTTAAGGTTACATTTCCTTATAAATCTATTGTTTGTACCATGGCTTACCAATTAAGAGTATTATTAATAACTATTAACCTTTTAGTTTGTCTACCAATTTTCTTATTAAGGTGTAAATAAATGTATTGGTTCTCACGTAGTAAAAAGCAATAAAACATACACAAACTATAAAAATTAAAGCACCACAAACTACTTCAACTGGATCTAAACTTTTATATAAATAACGTTTTAATCCATAGCCAGTAAAACTACCGTACAATATTATAAAATGAATAACGTAAATGGATAATGTTTTTTTTCCAATATTAGTAATTAAAGATTGCTTTAGGTATTTTTCTAGTGTATAAAGCAATCCAAAAAGTATAAATACATCGCCTAAACGCGTAAATAAATAGTTGTAATTAGCACTTCTTTTAAAAATTTCAATACCAGTAAAATAACTCACTTTTAATAGAACAAAAGTCGATAAATAAATAAGGGCAAAACCAATAATAAAAAAGGCTATAGTAGCAATTGTTTTAAACTTTCTTTTATGTGCATAATTAAAGAATATTACCGATAAAAATGCTCCAAAAGCCGTATAACCAAACCAGGGAAGCATAGTAAAAACCGATCCGTTTGATTTTGATAAGTAATTTGAAAATATAAGAGGGACGTTGTTCAATTCTAAGGTTCTGTACAGTGGTTCTGTAACAAAAATTGATATTCCTAAAAGCAGTAAAACAAAGGCATATATTAATTGAAACCGTTTGAATAGAATGTGTAAAAGTACAAGTATAATTAAAGACAAGCCTATACATTGCAAGACATCAATAACTAACACATATGAATTAAAATTACCGCTAAGCCAGTTTAAAACATTTATTCTTAAACTATAACCAATTACAATTAAAAGTAATCCTCTAAAAAGTCCTTTTTTTATTCGAGGCTTGTCATCTCCCTTTTGATAAGCTAGAAGTAATAAATATGCAAAAACTAAACCCGAAATTGTAAAAAATACAGGAGCTGTTATACCTCTAAAATAACTCCAGGTGTTATAATAAATGTTATTGGCGTTTCTATAAATTGGGTTTAACAGTGTGTCTATAAAATGCCCTTGCAACATCATAATAATTGCGAATGCGCGCACAGCATCAATAAAATATAACCGAGTAGTTTGCAAAGTTAGTTAGTTTATTAACTCTAAATATACTTTTTAAAAATTAAAAACTTTATATTGGTACTACAAAATGCTTTTTTTTACGAATTTAGATTTTTTACATGGATAATATCATAAGAGCATTCTCTAATTATGCTTGGGGATTACCTCTAATAATTTTACTTATTGGTGGTGGTTTGTATTTAATTATTCGTTCAAAGCTTCTACCTTTTCGATATTTAGGACATGCGATTCAAGTATTAAGAGGTAAGTACGATAACCCTGAAGATGCTGGAGAAATTAGCCATTTTAAAGCATTAACAACCGCTTTGGCTTCTACAATTGGCATGGGTAATATTGCAGGTGTTGCAGTCGCTATTTCTGTGGGCGGACCTGGAGCCATGTTTTGGATGTGGGTAAGTGCTATTGTTGGAATGTCTACCAAGTTTTTCACTTGTACTTTAGCTGTAATGTACAGAGGAAAAGATTCTAACGGAACTGTTCAAGGTGGCCCCATGTATTTTATTACAGAAGGTTTAGGGAAAAACTGGAAACCCTTGGCTGTTATGTTTTGTCTTTTCGGAATGTTAGGCGCATTACCTGTTGTAAATGTAAATCAGTTAACACAAGCTATAAACGATATTGTTTTAACTCCTAATGGCGTAGAAGTAGGTTTAAAATCAAATTTAATTTTAGCTATAATTTTGGTGGTTTTTACATCTTTAATTATTCTTGGTGGTTTACAGCGCATTAGTAATGCTGCATCCAAAATGGTGCCGAGTATGGTGCTACTTTATTTTGCATTTGTACTTTTTATTTTAATATCGAATTACCAAGAAGTACCAAAATATTTCCTCATGATTTTTGAAAATGCCTTTTCGGGAAAAAATTATAATGGCGATGCTTTTTATGGAGGAGTTTTAGGCGGATTAATTCTGTTAGGTATTCGTCGTGGAGCTTTTTCTAACGAAGCCGGTATTGGTACTGCACCGTTAGCACATGGCGCTGCAAAAACAAGCGAGCCTATTCGCGAAGGTTTAGTCGCTATGCTTGGACCAGCAATAGACACTTTAATTGTTTGTACCTTAACTGCATTAGCGATTTTAGTAACAGGAGTTTGGGAAACGACAGAAAGTAATGGCGTTAGTTTAACAGCCAATGCTTTCGATTATGCGATTCCTGTTTATGGTAAATATTTGCTAATGATTTGCGTTTTGGTGTTTAGTGTGTCTTCTTTGTTTTCCTACGCTTATTATGGCTCTAAATGTTTATCATTTTTAATTGGAGCCAACAAAAAACATTTTTATAATTACATTTATATTTTAAGTATCATTTTAGCAGCAACAACACCGTTTGCCACCATGTTAAATTTAATCGATGGTGTTTTTGCGCTCATGGCTATACCAACCATGTTAGCGACTATTATACTTACTCCAAAAGTAGTTCAGGAGTTTAAACGCTACATAAAAACCATCAACCAACAACAACTAAATAATCATGACAAAACAAAAAGCAAAAGCCTATTGGAAAGAAAACATTAGGTATCTCATTATTTTATTAGCCATATGGTTTATTGTGTCTTATGGCGCCGGAATTTTATTTAAAGATGAACTCAACCAAATTCGCCTTGGCGGATTTAAACTCGGGTTTTGGTTTGCACAACAAGGGTCAATGTACGTGTTTGTAATATTGATATTTGTATACGTACGCCTTATGAACAAGCTTGATAAAAAATACGGCTATGATGAATAGTTTCTTATTTGCAGAAGGCATCGACGTGCAAAACTGGACGTATATTTTAGTAGGCATTACCTTTGCGTTGTACATTGGTATTGCCATTTGGTCTAGAGCAGGTTCTACAAAAGAGTTTTATGTTGCTGGTGGTGGTGTTTCACCATTGGCCAATGGTATGGCAACTGCAGCCGATTGGATGAGTGCAGCTTCCTTTATTTCAATGGCGGGTATTATTTCCTTTTCGGGTTACGATGGCGCTGTGTATTTAATGGGATGGACTGGTGGTTACGTGCTACTCGCTTTACTTTTAGCGCCTTATTTGCGCAAATTTGGCAAGTTTACTGTACCCGATTTTATTGGCGATCGTTACTACTCTAAAACCGCACGTTTAGTTGCTGTATTTTGTGCACTTTTAGTGTCGTTTACCTATGTAGCAGGACAAATGCGTGGCGTTGGCATTGTTTTTTCTAGATTTTTAGAGGTCGATATTAATACAGGTGTAATCATTGGGATGATTATTGTACTATTTTATGCCGTTTTAGGTGGTATGAAAGGGATTACTTATACCCAAGTGGCGCAATATTGTGTGCTCATTTTTGCCTTTATGGTTCCCGCTATTTTTATTTCTATTCAAATGACGGGTAATCCTATTCCGCAATTAGGATTTGGTAGTACTTTGGCCGATGGTTCTGGTACGTATTTATTAGATAAATTAGATGGCTTAAGTACTCAGCTTGGTTTTAACGAATACACCGAAGGCTCAAAAACAACCATCGATGTATTTGCAATTACCTTGGCTTTAATGGTTGGAACCGCAGGCTTACCTCATGTTATTGTGAGGTTTTTTACAGTGAAACGGGTAAAGGATGCCAGAAAATCGGCAGGATTAGCTTTATTACTTATTGTCATTCTGTATACAACGGCACCAGCTGTCTCGGTTTTTGCAAGAACAAATTTAATTGAAACGGTTTCAAATCAGCCCTATGCAGACGCTCCCGAATGGTTTAAAAAATGGGAAACTACTGGGTTAATTTCGTTTACCGATAAAAATAACGACGGACTCATAAAATATGTAGCCAACGAATCTCAAAACGAATTAATTGTAGATCGAGATATTATGGTTTTAGCCAACCCCGAAATTGCTAAATTACCAAATTGGGTTATTGCATTGGTTGCCGCTGGAGGTTTAGCAGCTGCATTGTCTACAGCTGCCGGTTTATTGTTGGTAATTTCGGCATCGGTATCTCACGATTTAGTAAAGAAAATAATAAAACCAGATATTAGCGAAAAAGGCGAACTTATAGCTGCACGTTTATCTGCCGTTGGTGCAGTTTGTGTTTCTGGGTATTTTGGTATTAATCCGCCTGGGTTTGTTGCGGCTGTTGTTGCACTAGCTTTTGGTTTGGCGGCAGCATCGTTTTTTCCAGCCATTATTTTAGGAATATTTTATAAACGAATGAATAAAGAAGGCGCCATAGCAGGAATGATTGTAGGTATTACTGCAATGTTGTTATATATGATAAAATATAAACTGGGTTGGTTTGATGCTGAATTACCAGATAAAAGCGCATGGTGGTTTGGTATTTCGCCTGAAGGTTTTGGCACCGTAGCTATGGTGTTAAACTTTGTGGTTTCATTTGTTGTTATGAAATTTACCAAAAGTCCACCAGAGGATGTTCAAGAGATTGTAGAAAATATTCGAATACCAAGTGGAGCAGGAGAGGCAGTGAACCATTAACATTAATTAAGCTTCACTTTAAAATTAAAAAGCATCTGTTATTTCGAGACAGATGCTTTAAATTGTTGAGGGGTCATCAATTCCATTTTTTTAAACTGTCTGTTAAAATAACTTGTATTATTAAAACCAGATTTGTATGCAATTTCAGAAATGCGTAAATTTTTAGTTTCTTTTATAAGCTTTTTCGAAAATTTAATTTTTTCAGAATTTATATAATCTATAGGCGAAACGCCAAGGGTGTTTTTAAATTTTTTGTGAAAATGTGATGCACTCATACATGCTTTTTTAGCAAGCAAATCAACCGTTATGTCTTTATTGGTTAAGTTTTGTTTTATGTATTTAATAACATATCCAATGCGCGTATCGTTAAAAACGCCATCGGTGTCGTTAAGTAAAAACGCTTTCGCTTTGGTTTGCAATAAGCGCACAATAAGTTCCTGGATCATTAAGTCTAATAAAACATCTTTAGAACTTGTGTTTTTTGTAAACGTATAAACTAAACGCTCCACAAGATGATTAACATCGGTGTTGTTTATTAAATGCGAGGCATTATTACTAAGTTTCCAGTTATTGTTTTCACGTTCAATGGCAACGTGGTTATTAAATTTATCGACAACTTCGTCAATTTTTGTACTGTCTATTCCTAGTGCTAAACATTGTGTTGGGTTTTTTAAGGTTGCCACCGGAAAATCGATTACTATTTCTTTATTTGTTGGCATAACAACCGATTCACCAGGAAAGAAATCAAACGAAGCCATGTTTTCTAAATGCATTACTTTTTTTCCTGTTAACATACTAGCAATTACAGGAAAGTCAAACGTTAACGATATTTTTTCGGCATATTTATGGGTTTCGTAAATATTTAACTCCGCATAATCGGCGTTGTACGTGGTTTTATTTTCTACAAGTGTGGTTATTTTTCGGTTGCTAATGTGGTGGTTTAGTAATTGGTTCATAACTAATGTGCAAGTTTTAGTATGGTCTTATTTTTAAATAATAGATATGTTCAATTCAATAATAATTCTGTTCAAATTTTTTACAATTTAATAAAATACCTTTTTGCATATCCGTTATTAGTCATAATCCT
>NZ_JTDW01000010.1 GCF_000943565.1 Neotamlana sedimentorum | reverse complement strand
ATAAATTATTAGTGTTTACGGATATACAATAATACCTTTATTAAAATTACATATTAACTAAAATATTAGATTTAAAATCATTAAATGTTAAAAATATTAACAATTTGTATGTGTAATTATAAATGATGTTTAATTAAAATAAATAAGAGAAATGAGTTATTCTAAGCCAAAATTTAAAACCACCTATGGCAATTTTATAAACGGAAAGTTTGTCGATCCTATTGGTGGTGAGTATTTCGAAAATACGTCGCCAATTGATAAATCACTAATAGCAAAATACCCAAGATCGCAAAAAGAAGATGTTGAATTAGCTTTAGAAGCAGCAAACAATGCTAAAGAAGCATGGGGAAATACCTCGGTAACAGAGCGTGCAGCACTTTTAAATAAGGTAGCCGATATTATTGAAGCCAATTTAGAAGAATTTGCCTTAGTTGAAACCTGCGATAACGGAAAACCAATTCGTGAAACCTTAAATGCCGATGTGCCTTTAGCAGTAGACCATTGGCGCTATTTTGCAGCCTGTATTCGTGCAGAAGAAGGTAGCGCAACCGAGCTCGATGCAAACACCTTGTCTATGAATATTAAGGAACCTTTAGGTGTTGTAGGGCAAATTATTCCGTGGAATTTCCCGCTATTAATGCTTTCCTGGAAACTGCCACCAGCCTTAGCTACGGGTAATTGTGTGGTGTTAAAACCTGCAGAACAAACGCCGTCTTCGGCGACCTTATTAATGGAAAAAATTGCCGATGTATTTCCTCCAGGAGTAATTAATATTATTCATGGTTTTGGTCCAGAAGCCGGAAAACCTTTGGCGTCAAGCTCCAGAGTAGATAAAGTGGCTTTTACAGGAGAAACCACAACAGGACAATTAATTATGCAATATGCATCGAAAAATTTAAATCCGGTAACTATGGAGTTAGGCGGTAAATCTCCAAACATTTTCTTTAGTAGTGTTATGGATGCCGATGATGCGTTTTTAGATAAAGCCATAGAAGGTGCCGTATTATTTGCCTTTAATCAAGGTGAAGTATGTACATGCCCGTCACGAATTCTAGTTGAGGAAGCTATTTACGATAAGTTTATGGAGCGTGTTATAGAACGCACAAAAGCAATTGTTCAAAACAATCCGTACGACGCAAGTTGTATGGTTGGGGCTCAGGCATCGAACGATCAATATGAAAAAATTCAATCTTATATAAAAATAGGAGAAGAAGAAGGCGCAAAAGTATTGTGCGGTGGGGAAGCAAATAAAGAAGGCGATTTAGCCAATGGCTATTTTATAAAACCAACGATTTTAGAAGGCCACAATAAAATGCGTGTGTTCCAAGAAGAAATTTTTGGTCCGGTAGTTTGTGTTACCAAATTTAAAGATGAAGCTGAAGCTTTAGAAATTGCAAACGATACATTATATGGTTTAGGCGCTGGTGTTTGGACACGCGATGCGCATCAACTTTATCAAATTCCTAGAGCAATAAAAGCAGGTCGTGTTTGGGTAAACTGTTATCATTCGTATCCTGCACATGCGCCATTTGGCGGTTATAAAAAATCTGGATTTGGAAGAGAAAATCATCAAATGATGATGGATCATTACAGACAAACAAAAAACATGCTTATTTCTTACGATAAAAACAAACTAGGATTCTTTTAAGAACATCGTTTTTATTGAAGTTTACTTAAAAGGGCTGAATAAAAACTTCAGCCTTTTTTATTGATTTTTCAAAAAGTTTTCAATTTCAATGAATAATATAATATGTAAAATCTTAATTATTTATTAAAAACAGAAAAAGTGAGTTGTATTAAAAAAAATCTTCTTTAATTTAAATAAATGGAACGTATTGCTATTACCCAAGAAGCCGCAAAAATTGTAGAACAATTAAAACAAAAACATGGTGAATTAATTTTTCATCAAAGTGGAGGTTGTTGCGATGGTTCTGCGCCTATGATATTTGAAAAAGATGATATGTATTTAGACGAAAGCGATGTTTTTTTAGGCGTCGTTAATAACGTTAATTTTTACATGAATCAAGACCAGTTTGAATATTGGAAACACACACATTTAACCATAGATATAACAGAAGGTAGAGGCGCGAGTTTTTCATTAGAAATTCCTTTAGGATTACGTTTTATTATAAGATCGAGGCTTTTAACACCAGAAGAAGAAACATTTTTTAATAAAAAATAGAAAGCTTAATTTTAGCTAAATTAAAAAACTAAATAATACATGAGTAATTACCACATAAAACACTTAGAAGAATACTATCAAGTTTATAGAAAATCTGTAAGAAATCCAGAGGTGTTCTGGGAAGAGATTGCCGAAGAACATTTTATGTGGCGTAAAAAATGGGACAACGTTTTAAGTTGGGATTTTACAAAACCAGAAGTAAAATGGTTTGAAGGTGCACAATTAAATATTACCGAAAACTGTATTGATAGGCATTTGTACACACGTGGCGATAAAACCGCTATAATTTTCGAACCTAACGATCCAAAAGAAGCAACCGAACATATTACGTATAAACAACTTCACGACCGTGTTTGTCGTTTTGCCAATGTTTTAAAAGAAAAAGGCATTAAAAAAGGCGATCGTGTTTGTATTTATTTACCAATGATTCCAGAATTGGCCATTTCGGTTTTAGCTTGCGCTAGAATTGGCGCCATACACTCGGTTGTTTTTGCAGGATTTTCAGCATCCGCTTTAGCCACCAGAATAAAAGATTCTGAATGTAAAATGGTAATAACCAGTGATGGTTCGTTTAGAGGATCGAAAACCATCGATTTAAAAGGCATTGTAGATGAAGCTTTAGAAGATTGCGACACGATAGAAAGTGTATTGGTTGCTAAAAGAATTGATTCTGATGTTAATATGAAGAACGGTCGAGACCATTGGTTGCAACCGCTTTTAGATGAAGCCTATCACGATTGTGAACCAGAAATAATGAATGCCGAAGATCCTTTGTTTATTCTTTATACTTCGGGTTCTACAGGAAAACCTAAAGGTATGGTTCATACCACGGCAGGTTATATGGTTTATACCGCATATACCTTTAAAAATGTGTTTCAGTACCGAGAAAAAGATGTGTATTGGTGTACTGCCGATATAGGTTGGATTACCGGGCATAGTTATATTGTTTACGGGCCTTTATGTAATGGAGCCACAACGGTTATGTTTGAAGGCGTACCTAGTTATCCAGATTTTGGTCGTTTTTGGGAAATTGTAGAAAAACATAAAGTCAACCAGTTTTATACCGCACCAACAGCCATTCGAGCTTTAGCAAAAGAAGGTGTAGAGCATTTAGAAAAACATGATTTATCGTCTTTAAAAGTTCTTGGAACCGTTGGAGAACCTATAAATGAAGAAGCATGGCACTGGTATGATGATAATGTTGGGAAGAAAAAATCGCCTATTGTTGATACTTGGTGGCAAACCGAAACAGGAGGCATCATGATTACGCCAATTGCTTTTGCTACACCTACAAAACCAACGTATGCGACCTTGCCGTTTATTGGTATTCAGCCTGCATTAATGGACGAAAACGGCAAAGAAATAAAAGGAAACCAAGTGGACGGACGTTTATGTATTAAGTTTCCTTGGCCAAGTATGGCGCGAACTATTTGGGGAAATCATCAGCGGTATAAAGACACTTATTTTTCGGCTTTCGAAAATAAATATTTTACCGGAGATGGTGCCTTACGCGATGAGGTTGGGTATTACAGAATAACAGGTAGAGTAGACGATGTTATTATTGTGTCTGGTCATAATTTAGGAACTGCGCCAATAGAAGATGCCATTAACGAACACCCAGCAGTTGCCGAAAGTGCTATTGTTGGTTTTCCTCACGATATAAAAGGAAATGCATTGTATGGCTATGTAACTTTAAAGGAAACAGGAGAAAGCAGAAACCACGATAATTTACGTAAAGAAATTAACCAATTAATTACCGAGCAAGTTGGCCCAATTGCAAAACTTGATAAAATACAGTTTACCGCTGGTTTACCTAAAACGCGTAGTGGAAAAATTATGCGTCGTATTTTAAGAAAAATTGCTTGTAAAGATACCTCTAATCTTGGAGATACAAGTACCTTACTAAATCCTGAAATTGTACAAGGTATTATGGATGAGGTTTTGTAATTATTTAAGTAAATAATCCCACTCCAAATTTTTTCGTTTATCTAAGCGCGATAAAATTTTCAAGAAAATAACAGCAGTAATAAGCGCATCGCCAGTGGCGGTGTGCCTATCTGTTTTGGCTACATTTAGTTCTTCACACAAATCGTCTAAACTATAGTGTTCTTTTAAATTATCGCGATAAATGATATGTTTCGATTTATTGTAAAGATGTCCAGTATCGATAAACTTATTTTTGAGTTTTCCTAAGTTGTTTCTTAGTAACATTTCGTTAATCATATTTTTATCAAAACCAGCATGATGCGCCACCAAATCGGAATCTTTTATATACGCTAAAAATAGTTTTATAGCTTCAAGTTCCGATATTTTTTCTAAAGACCCATGTTTTAAAATACCATGAATTTTAACGGTTTCTGGTTTAAAAATATCTTGTTCAATATAAATTTCTAAGCTTTGGTTTACTTTAATAGTTTTACCTATAATACTAACCGCCCCAATAGATAAAATTCTATCTTCTTTTTTGTTAAAACCCGTAGTTTCAGTATCAAAAGCAACAAAACGCGTTGTTTTAATGTCGGTACGCTTCTTTGATTTGAAGTGATTTAGGTAGTCTAGCCAAAAATCTGGATACTCTTTTTTATTGTTTTTAAACCAATTTAGCATAGTACCTGTTTATAAATCGAATTTATATTTTAAAGTCTCTTGTATTTCATTTATAGGTTTGAAACAACGGCGTAATTTTAGTTTTTCTTCTTTGGTTAAAGTCTCTAAAACAATAAATTTTCCAGAGTTTTTATGAAGAATACCTTGCTTAGCTTTAAATTTTGAAAGGGCTTTAAAAGCATAGGCACAAGAATTGTACAACGCTTTGTTTTCGGGCTCAAGTTCTGCCATTTTTTCATAGCGTTCTGCCGTATTGTTAATGCCTTTAATTTTGTTAATTAAAACGAGTAATCTCGCAGAATCAATTAACGGCATTAAAGCGCGACTCTTTATATTAAATAGATCTTTTTGTTCGCCATTTTGTTCCACGACAAACTTTTTGAAAAAACCTACAGGAGATGGGCTTTTAATGGCATCACGTCCTAAAAATTTAAAGAACAATGATGTTTTATCAATGGTGGTAAAAATGGTTTCGGTTAAAGTATCAACTAAAGTTTCATTTCCATAAATATAACTATAGTCGAAAAAGATTGACGAAAGAAGTACTGCTTTTTCATCTGGCTTTAAAATCCAATTTTTAAATTGATCCCGCCATTCGCTAGCTGATTTACACCATTCTGGATTGCTTGCCATCATATCGGCTTCGCAATATTCAAAACCAATTTTGTTTAACCGTTCGCTAACTCGTTTTGCTAATTCTAGAAAATAACTTTTTGTTGTATCATAGTTTTCTTCCGAAACATCTTCAAAAATTAATGCATTGTCTTGATCTGTAAAAAGTAATTGTTCCCGGCGCCCTTGGCTTCCTAAGGCTAACCACGCGAAAGATACAGGAGGTTCTGTGGGCATTTTACTAACTGCAATCTCAACAGCTTTGTAGGTTACGGCATCATTAATTTGCGCCATAATTTTTACAATATGAGAAATAGGAATGTTTTGCTCTAAGTAACTTTTAAGAAGTGTGTTGGCTTTTAATCGTGCCGTTCTTAGTTTTTTTGTGCGGTTTGCGCGTTTTATTTCTTTTAAAATAACCGCTGGATTGTTTCCGAGCGAAACGAGAACATCGTGATGTGTTAAAACTCCAATAGCTTTAGAATTTGTGGTGCCATCTTTAGTAATGCACAAATGCCCGATACCATTTTTTATCATTTGTAATTGGCCATCGGCAACAGTAATATCGGGTTTACTTGTAATAACGGGAGCACTCATTATATCTGTAACAACAGTTTCAATAGGAAATTTACCAGTTCCTATTTTATTTTTTATATCACTATTTGTAATTATACCAACAGGATTTTTATTTTTATCGGTTACTATTATACAGCCAATTTTAAGCGTACTCATTTTAATTGCGGCATCACGAATTGTTGTGTTTTCCTTACATGTAACTGGGTTTTTTGTGTATTCAGCAGTTTGAAAATTTACCATATCGTTCGATGTGGTAGGAATATAATCTACAAAAACTTCAGCGTTTTCTTCGGAGGTGAAAGGGTCGTAGGCGTTTGTTGCAAAGGCCGTAATTAAGTATTTATAAACTTTGGCGTTATTATCTGCCACCGATTGGAATGTAGCAATAGGTACTGCATAAACAATAGATTCTTCGTTTGCCGTAGCTGTAAGTTTATAACTTTCTTTAGCAATAAGTGGGCGAACGCCAAAAATGTCGCCCACATCATTCATGTTTAAGTTTTTTTCTAGGCCATTAAGCGTATAGTGCAGCGTTATTGCGCCATCTCTTACCATGTAAAAATGGTCGTTAAAATGATCACCTTGGTTAAAAACAGTATCACCTTTTTCGAGATAAATAATGTTAACTTCGGAAGCGATTTTTAGTAAATCGGATGTGTTAATCATATTAAAAGGCGGATACCTATTTAAAAAATCGGCAACGCGTTCTGCAATAGAGTTTTTCATAATGGCAGGTAAACTGTATGGTGTTAAACCAGTTTAAAATCTAGAAGTAATTCGCCTTCGATACTAGCTTGTAAATGGTCGCCTTTTACATTTAAACCTACGCCTGAAGCTGGAGTACCAGTAAAAATTAAGTCGCCTGGTTCTAAAGTCATGTATTGCGATACAAATGAAATAATTTCGCTGAAATTGTAAATCATTAAATCGGTATTTCCAATTTGACGATCTTCTCCATTAATTTTTAATCCGAAATTAATATTGTTTAAATCAGGAAAATCACTTATTGGTTTAAAGTTCGAAATTGGCGAAGCACCATCAAACCCTTTTGCTAATGCCCATGGGCCTTTCTTTTCTCTGCTTTTAGCCAAAACATCTTTAGCTGTAAAATCGATGCCAACAGCCATTTCAGAAATGTAAGATTCGGCATCTTCTAAAGTAATATCTTTTCCTTGTTTACCAATTTTAGCTACCAATTCTACTTCGTAAGCCAGTTGTTCTGTAATAGCAGGGAAAGTAATGTCGTTATTATTGGTAACTATTGTAGAATTTGCTTTAATAAATATGGTTTGAAAGCCTGTTTTAATAGCTTCTATTTCCGATTTATCGTTTACATAGTTTTTACCTATTCCTATTAGTTTCATTTTATTTTTAGTTTATAATTTAGGCTATAAAAATACTAAATATAAACACATCATTTATGCATTTTGAAAGGCTCTTTTTCGTTTTAAAATTAAGAAAACAACTAGCGATAAAATGCCAAAAAATGAAAAACCAATAAATAATGGTAAAACCGAGGTGTTTACATAAGTGCCAATAAAATTAGCAATAGGAACGGCTAAAACAGTAGACAGAAACCCGTTTATTGCAGCACCAATACCAGCGATATGCCCAAGTGGTTGCATAGCTAAAGCGCGTAAATTTCCAAATAGAAAACCTACCGCAAAAAATTGCATGGCAAAAAATGGAACTAAAATAAAGATGCTTGGGTTTTTGCCACCCCAAAATAAAATTACGAACAATAAAGAAATTGCGGCATACGCAATACAGGCTTTGTAAGCAATGTTAAACATGCCAAAACGTTCTACTAAACGACTGTTTAAAAAAGTGGCTAAACCTATAGAAATAGCCAAACTTGCGAAAATGTATGGAAACATTTCGGCCAGTTTATATTGTTCTTGAAAAATTTGTTGCGATGTACTTAAATACACCATAAACGAACCTGTAATAAAGCCAGAAATAAAGGTGTAAGCAACGGCATCACTATTTTTAAAAAATTTTTTAGTACCATTTACGTATAAGTTTGGCGAAAATTTAATGCGGTTCGATTTTGCTAAAGTTTCGGGTTGCCTTAACCAAAACCATAATATAATTAAAAGCCCAAAAAGTAAATTAAAGTAGAAAATGGCTTCCCAATTAAACATGTGAAACAAAAACTGCCCAAGGGTAGGTGCAATTACTGGTACAAGCAAGAAAAACATAACTATTATGGATATGATTTTTGCCATGTAATCACCTTCAAACTGGTCGCGAACCATTGAAATACTAATTGTTCGTGCCGAAGCTAAACCAAAACCCTGTAAAGTTCTACCAAAAATCATAATGGTAAAACTTTCTGTCGTTAAGCAAAAAATACTAGCAATAATAAAAATAAAAAAACCAATATACACAATGGGTTTACGCCCAAAACTATCCGATAAAGGGCCTAAAACTAATTGCCCGCAACCAATACCTAAAAATATCATGGTGATTAGTAATTGGTTTTTACTTGGGTCGAAAGAGTTTAGTGTTTTTCCAATTTCGGGAATTGCAGGTAATAAGGCATCTATTGAAAGCGCAACAATCGACATAAGCGATGCCATGAGTGCAACAAATTCAAATTTAAATTCTTGAGGTTTTTGCATGGGGCAAAATTAAGCTAATTAATGAGCTGTAAATGGTTTTTATAATTAATTAACAAAATGTTATTATTTAGAAATAGTTTATTGATAATAGTTTTGTCGCTTAGAGAGTTTAATCTATTTTTAGTATTTATTGCTAGACGATTAATTATATAGTTAAACAAATGTTGTAGTATGAAAATTTTTAGTTGTCCAAAATGTAAATCCGATTTATTTTTTGAAAATTCAAGTTGTGTTAAATGCCACGAGAAAGTTGGTTACAATGCCATTTCGGATGCGTTTGAATCTACGCGTTTAAATAGAAATTTAAAGTTTTGCGAAAATAAAAAGTATGCTGTGTGCAATTGGTTACTACCAAAGACCGATAATTCTAAATTCTGCAAAGCGTGTGCCTTAAACCGAAAAGTACCTCATGCAAATGATATCGAAAATTTTAATAAATGGAAAAAATTAGAAATAGCAAAGCATCGGTTAATTTATCAGCTTATTAAATTAAAGTTACCTCTTGTTCCAAAACTAGATGATGATGAAGGTATTGCTTTCGATTTTTTGTCTAAAGATAACAAAGAGAATAAATTAACAGGACATAGTAATGGTGTTGTAACAATTTTGCTAACTGAAGCGGATGCTGTAGCACGGGAGCAAAATAGAGTTGAAATGAATGAACGCTACCGAACTCTTTTAGGACATTTTAGACATGAAATTGGGCATTATTATTGGATGTATTTTTTTAATAATAATTCAAGCAGCCTCAACGCATTTAGAAGTTTTTTTAATGATGAACGACAAGATTATGGTAAGGCATTACAAACATATTATAATAACGGAGCCCCTAAAAATTGGAATTTAAATTACATAAGTAAATATGCCACGTCGCACCCTTGGGAAGATTGGGCCGAAACATGGGCGCACTATTTACACATTATGGACACGTTAGAAACTGGTAACCAAACAGGCATTGCATTTACTCGTGAAAAAACAGACTTTAATGAAGAGCCTGTTTTTAAATGCTCTAATCCTTATTTAATAAGTGACTTTAATATAATATTTAAAGAAAGTACGACTTTAACTTCTGCTGTAAATAGTTTAAATCGCTCTATGGGCTTGCCAGATGTTTATCCGTTTATTGTACCTCAACCTGTATTTAAAAAGCTTAATTTTATTCATAGCTTATTTATAAATAAAAGCTAATTGGCAAATTGTTTTTATTTAAACACCGAGTTGTTTTGATGTCTTTTTATTGCTTTTCGCGATAATACAATACCTATAAAAAGTGATATAAAAGCGCCAATCCATATACCTGGAATAAAGTCTATAAATAAGAAGAAATCGTAGGCGCCATGAAAAATAACAGCCAATAACAGACCTATAAGATTTAAAATAATTCTGTTTTTTGCGAATTTGGCTGTACCCATAAAATATCCCATTAAAATACCAAATGTGGCGTGAGCAGGTACCGCTGTAAATGCTCTTAAAATAGCTGTTTGGTAACCGCCTTCAAGAACATAAAATATATTTTCGGTTGCGGCGAAACCCATAGATACCATTACTGCATAGACAATACCATCGAAAGGTTCGTTAAAATCTACTTTTTTTTGAGCGTAGTAGCGCACAATAATATACTTACTAAATTCTTCGGTTAACCCTACAACAAAAAAGGCTTGAATAAATTGCTGAATGATACTTAATCCGTCAGTTAAAGGTAAATAAATATTGAAAAAATAGTAAAGTATACTTGTTATAATAATACTTACAATGGCACCAAGCAGAAAACTAATTGCTAAAAGTTTTTTAGGCTCTTTCTCGTATAAATCGCGCGTGTAAATGTAAATTATTATGATAAAAATTGGCGCTATGGCAAGAAGTAATAAAGTCATTTATTTTAACGATTCTTTTATTTTTTTAAGCACAATTTCGTAGTATGCTTTATTACTAGGGATTAAATGATTGTTGTTGTTAATTTCGAGAGTGTTTATTAAATCTTCAAAATTTTTTAAACTTATTAATTTTAAAGCTTCAACTTCATCTTCTTGTGGTGTTAATTTTGATAATGGTACTTTTAACTCGGCTATAAATGTATTATGAAATTCGTTATCGTGTACACCATAATCGTACGATTGAAAACACTTGAAAGCACCAATTTTTTCTAAATCAGTTTCATCAAGTTCTAAGCCAATTTCTTCAAACGTTTCTCTTAAACATGCTTCTTCTGCGGTTTCTCCAGCATCAATATGGCCTGCAACAGATACATCCCATAGTAACGGACAAATAAGCTTTTTTGCAGAGCGTTGCGATAATAAAATGTCGCCATTTTTGGTGTAAAGCCATAAGTGCGCCGTATTGTGCAATAAACCTTTGGCGTGTATTACAGATTTTAATGCTGTTTCTCCGGTTGGGATACCGTTTTTATCTACAATGTCTATTAATTCGTCCATACTTTTGGTATTGCACAAAGCAATTTGAAAATATTTTCGTGTTGAGAAAAGTCTTTTTTACTGAATCGAAATGACCGGTTTAACTAAAAAAAGATTCCCGCTTTCGCGGGAATTAATACTATTCAAAATAACTAAAAGTATCGCCGTCGTTAATTTTTAATAACGATTCGTAAATAAGTTTAATTACATTTTCAACATCTTCGCGATGTACCATTTCTACTGTGGTGTGCATGTAGCGCAATGGTAAAGATATTAATGCAGAAGCTACGCCGCCATTACTATAAGCAAAGGCATCGGTGTCGGTTCCTGTTGCTCTAGATAAAGCCGAACGTTGAAATGGAATTTTCTTAGCTTCAGCAGTATCAATAATTAAATCGCGTAATTTTTGTTGTACCGCAGGCGCATAAGCCACAACAGGACCTAGTCCAAGTTCTAAATGGCCTTCTTTCTTCATTTCAATCATTGGTGTTGTGGTATCGTGAGTAACATCGGTAACAATCGCCACATTCGGTTTAATGGTTTGCGTAATCATTTCTGCACCACGTAATCCAATTTCTTCTTGCACCGAATTGGTAATGTATAACCCAAAAGGCAATTCTTTTTTGTTCTCTTTAAGTAAACGAGCTACTTCTGCAATCATAAAACCACCCATACGATTATCAATGGCTCTACAAACAAATTTGTTGTCGTTTAAAATGTGAAATTCATCTGGATAGGTAATTACACAACCCACATGTACACCTAATTTTTCAACCTCTTCTTTGTTTTTACAACCGCAATCTATAAAAATGTTGTCTGGTTTTGGTGCTTCTTCTTTAGCACGGTTTCTGGTATGTATTGCAGGCCAGCCAAAAACACCTTTTACAATACCGTTTTTCGTATGGATATTAACCACTTTACTTGGTGCAATTTGGTGGTCGCTTCCGCCATTTCTAATGACGTAAATAAGTCCGTTGTCGGAAATATAATTTACATACCAAGAAATTTCATCGGCATGTCCTTCAATAACTACTTTATATTTAGCTTCAGGATTTATTACACCAACGGCAGTTCCGTAGGTGTCTGTAATAAATTCATCTACATAAGGTTTTAGGTAATCCATCCATAATTTTTGCCCTTCCCATTCGTAACCAGTTGGGGCAGCATTATTTAAGTATTTTTCAAGGAATTCTATCGATTTTGTATTTAGAATACTGTTTTGTGACATATATAAAAGTTTTGCACTAAAATAATAATATAAATAGAAAAAAAATGTTTTGCAGTATGTAAATTAGTAATTTTGGCATAGAGAATGCTCCAGTATTTTACAGATGAACCGTTTAAAGTACATACTATTAATATTTCCGTTTTTAAGCTTTGCTCAAATGCATGAATTTAAGCAAGATTCTACTTCGGAAAAATACCTGATTATTAAAGGCGATTCGGTACCACAAACATCTATAAATTTAGATGAGGTCATGCTTTTGCATAAGTTACGGTTTAATAGCAGAGAAGACCGTATTCGTTATTTAATATTACGTCGAAAAACGATAAAAGTTTACCCTTATGCAAAGTTGGCAGCAGAACGATTAGACTCCATGAATTCGCGTTTGGCTACCTTAAAAAAATCGAGTCAGAAAAAAAAATACACAAAACACATTCAAAAATATATTGAAAATGAGTTTTCTGAAGAACTCAAGAAATTTTCGCGTACCGAAGGACAAATTTTAGTTAAACTAATTCATAGGCAAACCGGCGTTACTGCTTTCGATTTAGTAAAGGATTTACGAAGCGGTTGGCGTGCCTTTTGGTATAACACAACAGCGAGTATGTTCGATATTTCTTTAAAAAAGGAGTTCGATCCATTAAATGAAAAAGAAGATTATTTAATTGAAGATATTTTACAGCGTAACTTTCAAAGTGGTCGATTAGAACGTCAAAAATCGGCCTTAGATTTCGATTTTTACGATCTCACCGATAAATGGCTAAACGCCAAAGAATCTAAAGAAAAATAATGCGTATACAATCGCCTTTTGAAGAAAAACTAAACGCTATTTCTCATGCTATTGGGGCCGTTCTTGGTGTGTTTGCACTTTTTCTATTAATTGTAAATAATTCGCAAAAAACAACTTGGAGTTTATTTAGTGTGGTGGTTTACGGGTTTTCTATAATTGTGTTGTTTACAGCATCAACTTTGTATCACGCTATAAAAAATGAAACGCGGAAACACTATTTTAGAATTCTCGACCACATAAGCATATACTTTTTAATAGCTGGAACTTACACGCCTGTTTGCCTAATCGCTTTAGACGAAAGTAAAGGCTGGTTACTATTTTATTTGGTTTGGGCTATTGCAGCCTTTGGTGTAATTTTAAAACTGTTTTTTACAGGAAAGTTCGAAGTGTTTTCAACGCTGTTGTATTTAGTAATGGGCTGGCTTGTGGTTTTCGATTTTACGGCATTATCTCAACAAATTGGAGATGACGGAATTTGGTATTTATTCGCCGGAGGTGTTGCTTATACAGGTGGTATTGTGTTTTATGTCATCGAGAAAATACCCTTCAATCATGTAATTTGGCATGTGTTTGTATTGGCAGGTGCCGTATTTCATTTTATTATGGTTTATTTTTTTGTGATTTAAGGAATGGAAGTTTGTATTGCTAAAACTAAAAGTGATTTGTTCAAAATAGAAGCATTAGCTAAAACTATTTGGGAATCACATTATACACCAATAATAGGCGAGGAGCAGGTAGCGTATATGTTGAAGAAGTATCAATCTGCTGATGCTGTAAAAATGCAGATAGAATCTGGTTATATTTATTTTATAATAAATTCGGCTAATGAACCCTTAGGATATTTGGCCATAAAGCCAGAACAGGACTCACTTTTTTTAAGCAAATTATATGTTTTAAAACGCTTTCGCGGAAAAGGTTTTGGTAAGCAAGCTATCGCTTTTGTTGAAGAAGAAGCTCTAAAAATGGGGCTTTTAAATATTAGACTTACAGTTAATAAGTATAATCGCCAATCAATAAAAGCTTATGAAAGCATAGGATTTATAACTACAAAAAAGTTACTTGTGGAGATTGGCAACGGTTTTGTAATGGACGATTACGAAATGGTAAAAATGCTTGCTTAATTTTTAATCGAGAAGTTTAACTTCACATTCGCTTAAAATATAATTAAAGTGCTCTACATCGTCTGCATTTAAGGTTAACTTACCAGTTACAGAAACAATATCGTCGGTTTTTAAATCTTGTCGGTCTTCAAATTGCATTTCAATAGCTGTTTCCGGACCGCCAACACCGCAGAAAAAACAAGACGACATTGGGCCTTTGGATAGCATGTATAATTTGTCCTTTGGAGAAATATGTAAAAAGTAGCCTGTAATTGTGATACGTTTTCCTTCTAAAGCCTTTATAGATTCAGAAAATTCTGGAACTAAAAACACATCATCGTATACTGGAAAAAATTTTTCTACAAATTTTACTTCCGATAAATCTTCCCAAGTAATTAGTTTTTGACCAAAAGAAGTCGCAGAGGTTATTAAAAATAAGGCTATTAATATTTTATTTTTCATTGCTTAAAATAGTTGAAATATTCATTTTTAAAATTGGGTAAATCGCCAAAGCAATGGACAAAGTTACCATTATAAAAACTAATATTGCAACTTGCATGCCATCTTCAAAGGTTAAAGTTTTAATAATATTTTGTTTAAAACCTAATCGAGCTGTTTTTAAAACTAGAGTTAAACCAACTTTTACAAACAAGAAACCTGCTAAAAAAGCAATTATTGCAACAGTAAAACCTTCGTAAGCAATCATTTTAATTAATTGAAAATTACTTGCGCCGTAAGTTCTTAAAATTGCTAAATCGAAAGCGCGTTCTTTTACCATTTTATACAGATTTACAAAAATGGTAATTCCAGATATAATAAGTATTAAATAGGCTATCCAAGTAATGGTTTTAAACCCAATGCTTGTAAATTCGTATAATCTGTCTAACTCATATTTAGGAATTGCTGCTTGTAAATTACTGCTTTCGTTTACTTTTCGTGGAAAATTTAAAAGTGCTACTGGGCTTCTAAATTGTACTAACAATGAAGTGATTTCTTTGTCTTCGTCATGATGATTTTCGTGCTCGTGATGAGCTTCATCCGTAGTTTCATGATCGTGTTCGTCGTGTTCGTCGTGTTCATGATGCTCATTGTCATGTTCATGTGCTTCATGAGTTTCGGAGTCGTTATGTTCTACTTCATGCGAGTCTGTATGTTCTTCTTCTTCATGATCATGAACATCCCAAACCGTTTCTAAATTGGTTACAATTAAACGATCTATTACTTTTTGCGTGGGTTTTAAAATACCAACAACAATTAACTCATCGTCATGAACATCAATAGTATTATCCACCAAACCGTGGGAACTTTTAAAAGTGTCACCCAATTTTAAATTTAGGTTTTTGGCTAAAGTTGCTCCAATAACAACTTGAAAAGCTTCTTTTGTAAATTGTCCGTTTTCTAATTCGGCGTTATAAAAATTATAGAATTCATCGGTTGTTCCAACAATGCGATAGCCTTTGTAATTATCGCCGTAAGAAATAGGAACTGCCGTTTTAATTAAACGGTTTTTTGCTAATTTTTTAGCTTCAGCGTATTTTATATTTCCTGTGGGATTATCTAAATGAAGAATGGACGCCAAAACGAGTTGCAACGGACTTCCTTTTGCGCCAATTACCAAATCTATATCACCTAAATTGTTTTCCATTTGGTATTCAAATGAAGATTTTATTTGCTGAATACCCAACAATAAAGTGATACTTAATGCTAAAATAACTATACTTAAAACCGTATAAAACGATTTCGATTTTAGGTTTTTTATGCTAATTTTCCAGATGTTCATAGCGTCATGGTATTTTCAAAAAAGGACTTTATGCGCTGGTCGTGTGTAATTACAATTAAATGCGCCTTGTTTTTTTCGGCTTGCTGTTTTAACAAGTTAATTACAGCCTCACAGTTTTCATCATCTAAACTCGATGTAGGTTCATCGGCTAAAATGACTTGTGGATTATGCACCACAGAAAGCGCAATGCCTAAACGCTGTAGTTGGCCTTCGCTTATCTGGTTTATTTTATTGTTTTTACAAGCCGTTAAATTAAGTTGCTCTAAAAGGTCGTTTAGTTTGTTTTGATTTTCTTTTTTATTGCAGAAGAATAAGCGGGCTTGTAAATTCTCTATAACACTTAACGATTGTATGGCGTGTTTTTGCTGAAATACTAAACCAACATTTTCACCTCTAAATTTATCGAGTTTACTGCTCGATAATGTGTTAATATTGGTGTTGTTTATAGTAACATTTCCAGTTTCTGGTTTTAATAAACCGGCTAAAAGATGCAAAAGCGTGGTTTTACCAATACCAGATTTCCCTACTATTAAAAGATGTTCGTTTTCTTTTAAATGAATATCAGGAAAGCCAATAGCGGTTTTCTGGTTTTTATATTTAAACGTAAGATTTTGGGTTTGTATCATTGTTAATTCAAAAAAATCTTTAAAACTAAATAAGGTATTATTTTATTACATTTAATTGCGACGCAATCGCCTCATTTAAAACTTCTGGCTTACTGCCAGGACCAATAGTTAGTAATTTTGCGCCTGTAATTGGAACACCTTTAAACGGCCGAATATTAACAGAACCATCGGGTTTGCGCTCAAAATAAGTGTAGTTATTGTTATTAGCAAGCTTTGTACAACCTTTAACACGTAAAATACTTTTTGGCAAGTGGTCGCATATGTTTTTTATTATTTCCTCCGAAGGCAAATCTGGTAAATCTACAGAACAAGATGCCCAATGTGCTTTTAAATGATCAAGTTTTTCGGCATTGTTTTTAGATGGTAATAATTTAGGTAACAATAACACATCTAAGGCATTAAAATCTATAATTTGTGCAGATGGATTTAATTGTTTTAAATCTTGAATAACGGTGTTTTTTCGGTGTGCATCAACCTGATCTGAATGTGTTAAAACTAGGAGGGAAGACACTTGAATTTGATTTGACTCTAATTCGTTATGTTCGCCTCGTTTTTGCCAGTTATTTACATCGACCACAGAGAGTTGAATGGGGGGTAAAAAGCGCTCGTTTAGCCCAACGCCTAAAAATTCCATAAGCGAACACGCATCCGATGTGCCGTTAGCTTCAATTAATGTAACACCATTTATGCGTTCGGGAATGCGGTTTACAGTATCGCGCAGCTCTACCATACCACTGCAACAAATACAGCTTCCGCTTAACGGTTTTATGGAGTTTAAGTTAAGCTGTTCTCTAAACTGTTGTACATCCATATTGGCGTTTTCGTAATCGTTTAAAATTACAAAAGGTTGCCAGTTTTTAGCTTGAAAATTTTCAATTAAGTACTTTAAAAGTGTGGTTTTACCAGCTCCTAAAAATCCAACTATGGTAATTACAGCTTCCATGGTTTATTTGTTTTTAGGTCTGAATGGTTTAATAACATTTTCGTTACACTCTAAATAAGGCCCTTGAATAAGGTCGATACAATAAGGTACTGCAGGAAAAACAGCATCTAAACATTCGCGAATAGATTTTGGTTTACCGGGTAAATTTATAATTAAACTGCTGCCTCTAAGTCCAGCAGTTTGCCTAGATAAAATGGCCGTTGGCACATATTTTAAAGATTCGGCGCGCATAAGCTCACCAAAACCAGGCATCATACGGTTGCAAACAGCTTCAGTGGCTTCTGGGGTTACGTCACGTTTTGCGGGTCCTGTGCCACCTGTGGTTACCACTAAACAACAATTTTCGTTATCAACCATATCAATAATAGTTTGCTCAATAACATCTTGTTCATCTGGAATAATTTTATAAATAGCTTGCCAGTTTGAAGTTAAATAGTCGTTTAGCGTATTAATAATGGCTTTTCCGCTTAAATCTTCATAAACGCCATTACTAGCTCTATCGCTTACGGTTATTATTCCTATTTTAATGGATTGCATAATTGCTGTTTAATACACAAAGTTAAGTATTTGTTGGTGCGAAATTTTCAATTGGCCAAGAATCTGCATAAGGAAATAGGTTGTTTTTCCAAAGGTTTACTTCGTTATCGGTTAGCAAACATTTTTTGAGTTGTGCAATCATGTTAAAATAAGTTGGTTAATTTATGTTGATGAATTATTAACAATACCGAAAAACTCGTTTCGTTGTAGTTCGTTGTTAAACGCACCATCATATTCAATAGTTGTGGTAAAACTATCTTTGTCTTTAATGCCTCTGGAAGATACACAGAGGTGTTTTGCAGAAATCATAACAATAACATCTTTGGTGTTTAAAACCGCTTGCAGGTCTTTTAAAATTTGAAGCGATAAACGTTCTTGTACTTGCGGACGATGGGCATAATAATCTACCAGCCGGTTAATTTTAGATAAGCCAATAACTTTATCTTTAGGGATGTAAGCAATATGCGCATGCCCAGTGATTGGTAAAAAGTGATGCTCGCACGACGAATCGATAGTTATGTTTTGTTCTACAAGCATTTTTTTATACTTGTATTTGTTTTCAAAAACCGAAAGTTTGGGTTTGTTTTTTGGGTTTAAGCCGTAAAACAACTCTTTTACATACATTTTTGCAAAGCGGTATGGTGTTCCAGATAAACTATCGTCGGTTAAATCTAAACCTAACTCTTCCATTATTTTTGCAAAGTGATGTTTTATGTTTTCTATTTTTTCGTCATCACTTTTATCAAAAGCATTTGGTAGTAAAGGCGTTTCTATGTTTGTAGAGATATGGTTGTCTCCAATGTTTTCAATTAAATCTTTATTCATTATTTATACAGCAATTATCGGTTTTACATTGGCAGTATTTTAAGTTGTAAATATGAAGTATCACCATGGTAATAGCCACTGCATACATAACAAGTTCAGGTATGCTGAGCCATTCTAATTTTTCGTTTACTATTAAAAAAAACAAGAATCCCCAACACACCCAAAAACTTTTTTTAACAGCATTATTAGTGCTGTTTTTGGTAGATTGGTAAACGGCAAAAAAGGATATTACAATAAAAACAAAATCTATAGACTGCCACCATACGGGTACGGTTTCTGTGGCACAACATGCAGCAACCGATGTTTGAGCTATAAACAAAAAAGGCGTTAATAAACAATGTATTAAACATAAAAAGCTTGCCATGGCGCCCCAAGAATCTGGCTTGTATAAGGTTGTTTTCATTTTTAACTATTAATGCAACTAAGTTGCAAATATACTTATATTGTTTGTTAATGCAACTAAGTTGTATTAAATTTGTGATATGGGAGTTGTACGTAAAACACAGTCGGTTAGTTTAGTTTTAGAAGCTTTTAAGGCAGATAGTAAAGCTATATCTGTAATAGATTTGGTTGATAGATTTAACGATAAAATAAATAAAACCACAGTGTATCGTGTTTTAGATAGGCTAGAAGACGATGGTGTTTTACATTCCTTTTTAGGAGTTAACGGTATAAAATGGTATGCGCCCTGTAAAGATTGTAGTGAGCACAAGCATTCCGATGTGCATCCGCATTTTCAATGTACCGATTGCGGAAAAATAGATTGTTTAAATGTAGATATTACAATACCAAAACTACCAAATAGGGAAGTAGTAGGCGCTCAAGTATTAATTCAAGGAAAATGTGAAGCTTGTTGTAATTAGTTAGCCTTCAATAACCTCTTTATATTCTTCAAAAAAGGCTTCGAATAAGCTCATGTTTTCATTAAAAAACGCCATTACTTGTTGCCAGGTGTTTTTGTTGTGTATAGAAACCTTTTGATCTAAAGGCACGTAAATTCTAGAAATTTCTTTTTGGTTTTCAAGAAAATATTCTTCTTCGTAAATGGCATTAGGCAAATAATCGTCGTGTAAAATACTTTTTAAGGCTACTAATTTTTCCCAGTATTTAATTCTAAATTCTAAATCGTCTTCAACATCAAGCGCTACTAAAGCTTTTTTAGTATCAAAATGGAATTTAAAGCTAAAGCCTTTCAGTTTTGTATCGTACAAAATCCATTTTCTCGGAAAAGATTTTCCAAAGCTAATCCAGAAATCTTGTCGTAATATGCGCGATTCTTCTTTACTAAACATTTAAAATTTTTCTATTTGGTCGTTCCGTGAAAGCGATAAATTAAATAAAATAGGCAACGGCAACCCCTAAAATTATAGCCACAAATTTCGATAAATTAAATTTATGTCCGTCGCCACTTTCAAACAAAATCGTAGTACTAATATGAAAAAATATACCAATAACAATAGCGTTTATGGCGCTTACCGTGTCGTGATTTAAGTTGGCGGTGTTCGATATTAAAGTGCCCAAAGGCGTCATTAACCCAAAAACTACTAAAAATAAAAGACTTTGTGTTTTACTAAAATGCGACTGCAGTAAAAACAATGTAACCATAGTAGCAATAGGAATTTTATGCACCAAAACACCAAGTACCATGGTGTTGTGGTCGTGTATAGGGAAGCCTTCTAAAAAACTATGAATACATAAACTAATAAATAATAGCCATGGGAATGTACTGTCGTTTTTATTTACATGAACATGCCCATGCTCTGCACCTTTAGAGAAAAGCTCTAAAACAATTTGCAGTAAAATACCGCCCATTATTAAAAGGCCAGTAAGTTTGGTGTCCAGGTGATGGTAAACTTCTGGTAGTAATTCAAATAAGGTTAAGGCTAATAAAAAAGCACCACTAAACGATAATAATAATTTGTTGTTCCAAGACTTTTGTTTTTTAGTAAAAAAAGCCAAAACAATACCTAAAATAACAGCAATAACAGGTAAGAGAAACTTAATCATTTAACTTAAAATTATTTAAATATCATAATTAAACGTTCCGATTGTTTTACATCGAACTTATTTAATTTATAATCGCCAAAAGTATCCAATAAAAATATATCGGCCGCTTCAAACAAGGCTTCAAAATCTTTTAACGAAAACCCACGCACACGCTCTTGAAAATTATAGTTTTCGCCTTCGTGTGTAAAACTAATATCTTTAACAATATAGCCATTATCAACAAAACGTTTTAAATAAAAGGTAATATCGTCTACGGTTTTAACCTCTTCGGGTACTAAATTATCAATAACAAAATCGCTATTCATAAAATCGATAACCCCAAACCCCGATTCGTTTAAGTTGCTTTTAATGGCTTTTAGGGTATTTAGGTTATCTTCATCAAAATCAAAATACCCAAAACTAGTAAACAAGTTAAAAACAGCATCAAAAGTTTCGCCAAAAGGTTGGCACATATCATGCACCTTAAAATGTAGGCTACTATTTTCAAACTGTTTAGCAAAAGCAATACTATTTTCGCTTAAATCGGCACCCGTAACATTGTAACCAATACTGTTTAAGTATTTAGAGTGCCTGCCTTTGCCACAAGCTAAATCTAAAATTTGTCCGTTTTCGGGTAAATTAAGGTAATTGGTAAGGTTATTCATAAAAACCTCGGCCTCTGTAGTATCTCTATCTTTGTATAGCGTGTGGTAAAACGGGGTGTTAAACCACGAAGTAAACCATTTGGTAGTTTGTTTTGTCATAATTTTTTGGAGGTTACCACGCTTAGGCGCGGTCAGGCTTTCCGTTATATCTTTTTATTTAGTTCGTTGTAATTGCTATCGCATTACACCAACCTAAATAAAAAGGATGCCACTGCAATCCTTAACCTAAATATCAGTAAACTTTATGTTTCGGGCAAAATTACATTATTTTTGCAATGTATTTTATATAAACTATGGAAGAAAACTTTAAAATGATAGCCAAAACCCTTTTTGGCTTCGAAGATATATTAGAAAACGAACTTATACAGTTAGGTGCGCAAAACATAAACAAAGGTGTGCGAATGGTTTCGTTTGTAGGCGATAAAGGCTTTATGTACAAGGCAAACTTAGCGTTGCGTACGGCTATAAAAATTTTAAAGCCTATACATTCGTTTAAAGTAAAAAACGAAACCGATTTATATAAAAACATTTACGCCATGGATTGGAGTAAATACCTAAAATCCAACGGTACCTTGGCTGTAGATGCTACCATACACTCCGATTTGTTTTCGCATTCCTTATTTATAGCACAAAAAACAAAAGATGCTATTGTAGATAAGTTTCGTGAAACTACCGGCGAGCGCCCAAGTGTAGATTTAAAGTTTCCCGACGTTAAAATAAACGTGCATATTAGTAAAAACCACTGTAATATTTCGTTAGATACCTCTGGCGATTCCCTACATAAACGTGGTTATAAAACCGCTACAAACATTGCGCCTATAAACGAAGTGTTGGCAGCAGGATTAATTATGCTATCTGGTTGGGATGGACAAAGCGATTTTATGGACCCCATGTGTGGCTCAGGCACTATGCTAATTGAAGCGGCTATGATTGCCTGTAACATACCGCCAAACTTAATGCGCAAAGAGTTTGCTTTTGAGCGTTGGCCAGATTGGGATGTGGAGTTATTTGAAAAAATTGAAGAATCGTTACTTAAAAAAACACGCGATTTTCACCATAAAATAATAGGTTACGATAAAGCACCAAGTGCCGTAAAAAAGGCACAAATAAATGCAGAAAATGCCCAATTAGACGATTTTATTACCGTAAAACACGAAGATTTCTTTAAAACCCAAAAAGGCGGAAACGAAAAATTGCACATGGTGTTTAACCCGCCCTACGGCGAACGTTTAAATATTGATATGGAATTGTTTTACAAAAACATAGGCGATACCCTTAAACAAAGTTACCCAGGCACCGATGCCTGGTTTATTACCAGTAATTTAAATGCTTTAAAACATGTTGGTTTGCGCCCTTCGCGAAAAATACAACTGTACAACGCTAAATTAGAATCGCGTTTAGTAAAATATGTAATGTACGAAGGTAGTAAGAAAGCTAAGTTTAATTAGGATTAGTTTGTGTTGCTTATCGGTTAGTATAAGAATAGTACCGGATTAAAATACACTAACTTTTCGGTTAAACACAGACCTTTATTATATTTACTTACTTTCGTTTTAGCGATTGAACCGCTATTGTTTTTATACAATGTTGTAGCCAGTACTTTTTATTGGTTTAATTAAAAGTAGCCCCTGACTCAGACTACTTTTTAGTAAGAACTCAGCTATAGAGTTTACTTACACCGTTTGTGTGTGTCGCTATTGCTAGCTGTCAGTTACGGTATGCCTTAATACACTTCTTGACTTCTTTTAGCTTGGAGTTCTAGTCCAAAATCAAACTCTGTCCATTTTGTAAACCAGAATTTTTCTTGCTCAATTAATGTAATTTGATTGTCCTTAATATCGACTAAAGATAATAATTCTTTTTTGTACTTATATTTTTCATCTTTTAACTCTTTAATATAGATTTTTAAACTTTTTGAACCTCTTGTTTTAGCATCTTTAACTTTCCATTTAAGATGTGACCTGACTTCGTTATTAAGATATGGGCAAGTCATTATATCAAAAAACAGTAAGATTAATTCTGTATCATCTTTCCAGCCATAAACTTTGCCTGTTTTAAATTTTTCTAGAATAACATTTTTCAACTCTTCCAAAATAGGAGCGTAAGCTTTAATGTTTTTAATATAAAAGAGCAAAACAGTTATTGAAAAATAGTTTAATTCACTATTAAAATTTACAGAATCTTTTTGTTTAATTGTTGCATTAAAGTATGAGCATAAAACATTTATATTTAATCTATATTCCCTTCCTAATTGACTTAATGCAATTAAGAGATAAAGCGTCTCAATTTGAGTTTCTTTTTTGCTTTTATTTTTGTGAAGAATTAAATTTATTTCATCTGATATTTTTTTGAAAATGTTATGTTTATTATTAGAAGTGAACGGTTCTTTATATTGATTTGTTTTGTTTTTTTTCAAAAAACTATTAATTCTGTCAATTATTAGACAAACTTTGATTGTTGAATTAACTTTGGGTGAAACAGAGTATAAAAAGAATGTTACATCAAGAATTTCTAAAAACCCTTTTTCAAATTCTTTTTGAGTTTTAATGGTGATTTCATTTTCAAAATTTTTATACTTTTTGATTAATTTTTTAGTTTTATTATCTAGGACAGCTAATGTGTAATTCATTATGTCCTTGTATTCTACTTCAGATTCTTTAATAATTGATTTAAATCGAGTTATTACATTATTAGAACTGAAATATAGTATTGAATTTGACTGCTCATTATCTTCTTCTATTATTTCTTTTTCTTTTAAAACTAAATGATTATTAAAAAGGTCATTTATTTTTTGTTTAGCAATACTTATTTCTGTAATTATTGGCTTGGAATATAATAATGACTTTTTATCGTTCAAGTACATTTTATACTCTTTTAATGACAACTTAAATGCTTCAGTTATTTTATCTATCTGTGATTCTTCATTGTAAAAAATAAAGTAGTCATCTACATATCTAAAAATCTCATAATCGACCTTATGTATTAAATTGCTTTCTTTAGAATCTATTGATTTTAGTCTTTCGTAGATATTAACATCTATTTGTTGTAAAATTAATTCGGCAAATATTCTTGAGAATTCTGGACCAATAATAATCCCATTTGTTTCATTTGCATTTAGGTCTTGCATTAAACAATCAAATTTACCACCAAAAGTAGCTTCTAATGAATTAATATTTGATTTAACTATTCTTTTATTTGTTAATGCCCAAGGAAGAGTATGAGTGTATATGCTATCGAAACATTTTGTGATATCTATTTTTAGTAGTTTATTATACTTTTTTTCACTTCTATGAAATTGATATGATTCATAAAATTTATGGATGTTACTGTATTTTCTGTAACTAAAAAATGATTTTAAGTTTTCGTACTCACTATCATCTTGTTCAATTTGGGAGTGTTGCAAGTCTTTATCTTCATTTCTTTTATGAAGTACATCATTGTAAAATGTAAAATTTGCCACCTTGGATGGCTTTCTAATTGAAAAAGGACTTAATGAGGAATAATAGACTATTATGTTTTTATATTTTTCATAAAATTCTACCATCTTACGTTGGCTAACAGGATGAATTACGCACAATTCCCTAAAGTCATTTTTTTTATGTGTGATATTAAACCTAAATGGTATAGTCTTTTCTTTAACACCAAAAAGAATTGATTCTATTTCAGAGTATGCTTTTCCGCATTTTAATTTATAATCAGCTTTCTCTTTACTTTTTAATTTGTTAAGTTTGTTATGGAATTTTTGACTGTTTATTAAGTATTTATAAAAATATCTATTGGAAAAAGTTACTGGTGTTTCATATGGTAAAACATCAGACAAAACAACTCGTTCTTTGGAATATGATATTGGAATTTTCTTTTTCATTCTATAAGTTTTTCCAGATTTGAGTCATTTTCCCATTTTTGTATGATTTTGTATTAAATCTTACTAGGCTTTTTGTTTTAAAACCATTTTCAAAAGACATCTTTTTTAGTTTATCGATAAGTTGACTATTTGTACAAGAAGGTAAGGCAGTTATTTTGCCTTTTAAGTAATTGTCGAGTTTTTTTAAATCAGAATAAGGCATACTTAGAAACTCATTAGAAAAATAAATACCAATAAAAACATTACTTTTCCTTCTTAGGAGTTGATGATTATTAGTTAAGAACTTTATTCGTTTTAATAGCATTCTTTCAGTTGAGCTTTTCTTTGCTGAATATTTTGCAATCGAAGTATAATAATCTGAAAATGAATTGTCTATTTTTTTCTTATACCTTTCAAATTTGTCATTAGACATGACGATTTGAATATCATCTTTGGTAATTGATTTCTCTTTTTTACTGTAAGATATTATAAATTTATAGCCTAAATATGTTAATTCATATTTGATAGATCTTTTTCTGTCTTGATTATTCGGTGTCAGGTCAATTACCTTTGTTTTGATTGTGTTTATTTTTAATCTAGTTGAACTTAATAATATATTTTTAACTTCATTTTTATAAGTTTTAATAGACTTACTTTCATTTTTATGATTAGGAGTTATTATAATAACAATGTCATCTACATATCTACAGTAATAGGTTACGTTATTTAATGATTTAACTTTTTTATCAAAACCTCTTAAATATAATTCAGCTAAATAAGCACTAAAGCCGATACCTCTTGGTATTCCTACACGTTCATCATCATGTGTTTTTATCCCGTCTGTTATTAATATTTTCCAGTATTGGTTTAAAACGCGTCTTATGATTTTTTTAGAGGGATAGCTAAGTAGGCTATTTTCTTCAATTTTGGCTAAAAGCTCCTTATGTGGAATAGACTCGTAGAATTTTTTAATGTCTGTCCTGATGATTATTTTAGGAAAGCCATCGTCAAGTAATAATTTTAATTGGTCAACAATTACCTTTCTGTTAGCTTGTTTAACTTTAAATGTTTTATAGATGTTTCTCTGTAACTGCTTAGTAACAAAATAATTTTCAGGATTATGTTCAATCTCATATAATTGACTACCCCACTTTATTTGTCCTTTTTTGATTTTTAATTCATAATCTTCAACATCTGTTTTTTCTGCTATTTTTATTAAAATGTTTTCGAGTTCTTTTTCTCTAGTTTTTTTAAGTTCGTCCTTTTCTGAGTTTAACTTATCAAGTTTTGTGAAATCCCTATCGTCGATTTTCGTTATCGACTTTACTTTGTAAGCCTCTTCCCTTATTTCTTTATTTTTTGAAATTATAGAATCGGAAACCTCTCTTGATTTTTTAAAAATGTCTGTATTGAAAAATACTTTATCTTCAAGGTAACGACCTTTCCTATTCTCAACATCAAGGAGTATTCTGAAATTTTCATATGAGAATGATTGGTCTAGCATTTTATAGGTTTCTTTGTGTTTTTCTCGTATTGGCTACAACTTTATTGATATAACGTCTGTTTTAATAACTTATACCAAACGCGAACCAAGTTCGTCTTTTTCTGTTAAAATGCAAATAGGTATATATACTTATTTTTTAGTGATTCGTTATTAAAATAAAGCAAACCATGCGAAAATAGAATCGTGTTTGGTAAAATATGTGATGTACGAAGGTAGTAAGAAGGCTAAGTTTAATTAGCTAGGGTTTTTGGTGCTTATCGTTTTATATACAGTGTTATGTGTAGTTCTTAGTTCAAATATTCTTTCAACACTATGATTCTTACTTCTGTCATATTCGAATTCAGCCCTTACTTGTATTAACCTTAGTGATGATGGCAATTTAGTATTGTAATTCAATATTTGTTCCACTCCAGGTTCAACGAAAACATAGTTATACTTTTGTTTGTAAATTACTTCTGTATCAATAAGTTTATGAGGAAATAATAATCTAGGTTCATTACCTTTCCACAACTCCAAATTTTCACCTGCGCCAATCCCTCGAACTCTTAAATTAATTTTGTAAAACTGATGTTTTGTTAAGCCCTTATTATTTATGATTATTCTAAATTCAACAGGTCTTTCTTTATCAATATGTTCGAAAGGGTTAAATTCAATTTCGAATTGAATTCTAGGTCTGTGTATTCCTTCTTTCCAAAGTCTAAAATATGCCCAAGCTGCTCCCACTAACACAATAATCAGTTGAGTTGCACTTATCAGTATTTTAATTTCTTCAGCTTCCATAGCATAGTTTTATTACACATAACTTTATTGATATAACGTCTGTTTTAATGACTTATATCAGACGATAAGCAAGTTCGCCTTTTTCTGTTAAAAAGCAAATAGGTATATATACTTATTTTTTTAGTGATTTGTTATTGAATAAAGCAAACCATGCGAAAATAGAATCGTGTTTGGTAGAATACGTAATGTACGAAGGTAGTAAAAAGGCTAAGTTTAGTTAGTTGGTTTTTTGGTGGTTATCGGTTTTGTGTATGGTTAGTTGCGTGTTTAAGCACTAGATTTAGCAAATAAATCACATATAGAAAGTCCGCGAGGATTTTCCAAGTAGGCAAGAACCAAGCAATTAATTTTATACGGTGTTACCCAACGTTTTTTCTTTCAGTCAACTTTCTATACAAAATGACTTATATAGTTTATCTTTAACTAAATAAGAAACGCATTTTAATTCCTAAAAATTAATGAAGCTTTATATTAAATACATGGTAAGCTTAAGATGCAAGCTTTTCGTTAAAAATGAGCTAGAAAAACTGGGTTTGCACTATATAAGTGTTGAGCTTGGAATGATTGAAATAAAAGAAGATATTTCTGAATCTCAAAAACAAGAATTCAAATTAAATTTAGCTAAATCAGGGTTAGAATTAATAGATGATAATAGAAGTATTCTTATTGATAAAATTAAAAACGTGATTATAGAAATGATTCATTATTCCGATGAAGTCCTAAAAGTTAATTATTCAGATTACATAGCACAAAAATTGAATTATGATTACACGTATTTATCAAATTTGTTTTCAGAAGTAAAAGGAATTACTATTCAGCATTTTATTATTAAACACAAAATAGAAAGGGCAAAAGAATTGATTCTTTACAACGAACTTAATCTCACTGAAATCGCCTATAAATTAAATTACAGTAGTGTTGCTCATTTGTCTAATCAATTCAAAAAAGTTACTGGACATACACCTACTTTTTATAAAAAAATAGGACAAAAAAGAAAGCAGAATCTAGAGAATCTGTAACATGTGTAATGTTAAATGTCAGTTGTGTAACACAATTTAAGGTAGTTGCCGTCATCTTTGTGATAGTAGTACAATTAAGCACTACTTTAAATACATAATTATGGAAACCAAGAACAAAGAAGGCGAGAAAAAAACAAGTGAGCTATTTAAATTTAGTGGTGATTGGGACAAACAATCTCAAGCCTTGAAGGTAAAATATCCAAAATTAACTTCAGAAGATGTGAAATTTGAAAGTGGTAAAGAATTAGATTTAATCAAAAGATTAGAAAACAAGTTACAGAAGGACAGAAATGAAGTTGTAGGTATCTTGAAATCAAATTATAAAAGCATTGCAAATGCAATCTAGAATATTAAGTTAAGTCTATGAATTAAGAACAGTTTTTTACTAAACTGTTCTTTTTTATGGTCTTTATTTTAAATCAGTGATTTATGTAACTATGGCTACAAGGTGTATAACTTAATAAACAATCTCATCGTTAACTTTGTAAAGCTATTAATCAGTTAGAGAAGTCTAGGTAAATTAAATTATCTGGGATTAGAAAAGCAGACTTAAAAGTCTGCTTTCTTGTTTTGGTAAAATATAGGGTATATATACTTAGCTTTTTCAACCATATAAATAGACTATAAATCCTTATTAATTAACGTCTAAAAATTATAATCATGTCAAAAGAAAAAAGCGGCAAAGCTAAAAACAGTAAAACAGCACCAACTAGGACAGCTAAAGAAAAGAAACAAGCTAAAGCAGAAAAGAGACGAATCAAAAAAGATGAGTAAATACAATTTGCATTATGAATAATTATGAATTTGAAAACCTTAAGGCATTTAACATTAGCGATAAACTAAAGTATGTTTCCAATACCATAATTGTTAAGCACATTTTAAATAAAAAAACAGGCAATATAAAGGCTTTAGCGTTGGATTATGGTAAAGTGTATAAGCCCAAACTAACACCTTTTTCAACTTTTGTGAATGTCATTGAAGGAAAAGCAGAAATTGTGGTAGAAGACATATCTACTTACTTACAAGAGAATGATTCCATGATTATTCCAGGTCATATCCTATACACAATTGAAGCAAATGAAAGATTTAAGATGCTCTCAATAATTTTAAAAAGTGGCTATGATGATTTAGAACCATAGAATAAAAACAATAATTATGAGTAATTTATTTAAATCAGGTGATATAGTGTGTGCAAAAGTTAATCCTACAAAATCTCTAAAAGTTAGAATTTTTGCTAGAAAAGTCTACTATTGTGATGTATATAATCATCCAGAAGAAAAAGAAGAAGTTTATTTTGAAAGAGAAATTGAATTCTATAAAAATGAAAACTAGATATAGTTGAATAGAGCAAGTTTTTTTCAAATGTTGGGTAACTTTATTGATATAACGTCTGTTTGAATGATTTATATCAGACGATAAGCAAGTTGCATTTTTTTTGTAAAAAAGTAAATACGTAAATACGCGTATTTTTTAGTGATTTATTATTTTTAAAAATAAAACAAACCACGCAAAAATGGAATCGTGTTTGGTAAAATATGTAATGTACGAAGGTAGTAAGAAGGCTAAGTTTAATTAGCTAGGGTTTTGGTGCTTATCGTGTTGTGTATGGTTAGTTGCGTGTTTGAGGAACTAATTTAGTAAATAAAACACAGATAGAATATTCTGCAGAAATATTCGTAAGCAAGCTAGACCTAGCAAGTAATTATGCACGTTGTTGTGTGCAGTTTTCAATGATTTTGTAAAGTTTCAAATACTATTTTCCAAGAATCATCTGATTGTCTTTTCCAATTAATAATGTATGTACCAACATTTTTTATAGTATCCGAACTTTCTTTATTAATAAATATTTCATTAAAGGTGTTATATGAAATAGCCATATCTTCCGACGGAATGATAGTTGGTCTTCCTCGATGAATAAGTTGTACATCATATTTAGTGTAAATCTGTTCCCATTGTGCTTTTAAAGAATCTTTTGTTAAATGTTGAATTGTTGAATTTGGATAAATTGCATCGTAGTTATCAGCGTAAAATTCTATCCAATCATAATCAAACTTTTCATAAACTGAATAAAGACTGTCAACTTGTTTTGTTATAAGGGTTGTCAGTTCTGAATCAGAAGTTTTTGTTGCAAGTCCTTCTTTAATGTCATTTTTACATCCGATGAGAAAACATGTCATAAATGTCATTAGACATAATTGTAATTTTAAATTTTTCATATTGGTTGGTTTTAATTGCACATAACGTGTTGTGTATGATTTCGTTGTGTTGGCTAGGTCTAAATTAATAAAAGAAAACAGACCAGAGGAAAATTCCACAGGAATTTTCCGAGTACACACGAACCAAACAATTAATTATACACGTCTTAAGTTTGTAAAACGTTTTAGTGTTTTTTCGTATTAATACTTCTTGCATCTGAAATAAGGTGTGCCGTAATTTTCCATTGTTCAGTTTTTTCAAATAATCGATAATGGGTAGTTTTTCGAGTTTCCAAATTTTTGTTGTTCGCTGTTTTTTGTCCTTTCCGATCAACAGTTGTAATAGCTAAAATTGCTTTGTCAGATATTTTTTTGAGTTTTAATGAAGTCTGTTCAGTATTTCCAGCCATTACAAAGTCAAATCCAAAAACTTCAGTTAGATATTTTTGTATTTCTAATTGACCTATTCGATTAAATCCGAATGCATTAGTAAAATCAGCATTTTCTGAATACCATTTACAGGCTAATTCCACGTCTTTGGTTTTCCAAGCCCTATTCCAATCGTCAATTTTATTTACAATTTGTAAACTGTCAGATTCCAATATGTTTTGTGAAATAACCGTTTGAATTCCAAAAAAAAGAGCAAAAATTAATATTAGATATCTCATTTTTAAATGTTACGACTTTATTGATATAACGTCTGTTTTAATGACTTATACCGAATGCTAAGCAAGTTCGACTTTTTCTGTAAAAAAGCAAATACGTATATCTACGTATTTTTTAGTGATTTGTTATTAAAATAAAACAAACTACGCGAAAATAGAATCGTGTTTGGTAAAATATGTAATGTACGAAGGTAGTAAGAAGGCTAAGTTTAATTAGCTATGATTTTTGTAAGTAAACGAGAACTAGCAATAAATTATATGCGGTGTTGGCAATAGTTATTAATTATTGCTTGAAAAATCAAATCTTTTATATTCAGATTCGTCTGGTGGACCAACAGTTAGTGTAATATAAGGCTGTTCGGATATTTCCATTACGATTGATGCAAAAGTGAATCCATAACCATTGTTGAGATTTGTAACACAAACAGGATTATTTTTATTGTCTTTAGATTTTAAAGTTTCCATCAGAATAGATTCGTTCAATTCTGTGCTAGTTGCTATTCTTTTTTCTACAGCTTCAAACCTGTATAAGCTATTAAATTTTGATGGTTTTGATTCTTCAGGCAAGTTAGGGTTATATTTTTCATATGAAGGTTTTACATCGTCGTTTACTAAAGGATGATTTGTATGATAAACCGTTCCATTTGCATTCATTGGATTAAACCGAACAACTTTATTCGCAGAAGCTTCAAAATCAAAAACATCTCCTTTAATACCAATAATATAATTTTGTCCTGAAGCATGATTTACATTTTGCACAAAATTTAACACGTCCTCCCGCTCACTTGAGTTGATAATTCGTCTAATCACAAAGGCAACTGGTAAACCGGATGCAGATGCTCTTAATTGCATTATGGTATTAACGCACACTCCAATACCTTTTTCATTAAGTCCATTTAAAGCTATTAAACCTGGATGAGTTAAAATGAGCTGTTCGGGTCGATTAGCTGTTCTATTTAAACGCATGAGAACCTGAAAACCATCTGTATAGTTTTCAAGATCCATGTTTTGCGATAGGTAACCTGGATTTCCATTATTAGCAGGAACACCAATTCCACTGCAATGATGATTAAATTTATTATCTAAATACACCCAAAATTCATCAAGTAAATTCAAAACAAAAACATCATTAAAACGTTGTCCTGAACCTTCAGCGATTCCTTTAATTTCTTCATACAAATCGGGAGTCCATTTCATAATAGATTCGCTAAAATCTGCATAATCAAAAAAATTATCTATAATAATATTCGCATCTTCATCTAATAGTATTTCAACATTCGTTTTCCAAGCTTTAATTACTTCGCCAATTTCTTCTTTTAATTGTGTACCATGTTGATATCCTAATTCATAGCCAGAACCTTCAAAACTTACCATTTTAAGTTCTCTATTTATTGGTTCTTGAGAACAGCTTATTAGCAGTATTGCTACAATTAATAATTTGGTTAATAGTCTCATAATTTTTATTTAATTATTGCCAACTTTATTGATATCAGGTCTGTTTTAATGACTTATCCACGCTGCTGCCTTTGGTTAAATTATATGTTTTAACGTCGAATGTTTATCCGTTTTTTATAAGTTAAGCTTCTCCAAACCCATTCAAATGGTCCAAATCGATAGTGTTTTAACCAAATATTACTTGCAATTATTTGAATGATAACAATAATTATAGAAATAGCGAAGGTTGGAATTAACCCTATTTTCCCGAATAAACTAAACCCGAAATTATAAAAAATAACAACCATTAAAATGGTTTGTATAAGGTAATTACTCAAGGCTGTTCTGCCTACAGGTATTAAATATTTAAATACTTTTTTACCAATTGCAGTTTGTGCAATTTTAATTATGGCCATGATATAAGAAAGACTAATTAGCAATTGACCAACTTTAGATAAGAATTTATAGCGAATATTTTGCAGCGTAGGTATTCCGTATGCATTGCCCCCTAAAAATTTATTAGCAATAGTAATTATTATCCCACATATTAAAACAATTACGATTAGTTTAGTAGATTTTGGTGTTTTTTTAAAGAATTCTATTGATGCCAGATAGTAGCCTAATAGAAAAATACCAAGGAATGTAAAATAGCCTCCTGACGGTATATAGCCTAAATGCTTCCAAATAAAATTATGAATATTTAACTTGAAAATTTCGATAACACTACCGTCTCTAAATGTATTAATAAGGTCTACATTCGACATATCTGGGTAAGAAATGCGCGACATTGGTATTTCATCTGTGTTTGCAGGGATGTTTGGTTGTAAGGCTTCAATATAAAGTAAAAGAGCAAAATCGAATAAAAATGGGACTAACAGAAAAAATAATGACCACCGAAGTAGTATTTTGGGTTTTACATTTCGAAATAAAATTAGAATAAAGCCAAAAATAGAGTAGGTTAGTAATATATCGCCATACCAAAATAAAGTATGTAGAATACCTATAATTAATAAAATGAATAGTCTTCTGCGATAGGTTTTTAAAAAATCGGCAGTTCTATCTCTGTTTTTGTTGAATTGGATATAAAAACCAACAGCAAATAAAATTGAAAATATAGTGTAAAATTTACCTGTAACTATTACCCCTAAAAAAGAATATAATTTATTATCTAACTCAAAGTTCGATATTTGCTTCAACTCATCAAAAGGCATAAACATATAACCGCTAAAAAAGCTCATATTCATAAAAATAATACCTAGTAGTGCAAATCCGCGAAGAATATCTATAATTTCGATTCTTTTATTGGGGTCAATAGGCATACTAATTTTCATAAGAATATTATTTTATCAAATTATAAAGAGCATAATGAAAGGTGACTTTAGTAATATAAAGTTCGTTTTAAAGTCTTATGCCAAACAATTGGTAAGTTCTATTTTTTATATTGAATAACAAATACGTATATGTACTGATTTTTAGGGTATTTTTGTAATTTAAACTGTAAGTGTCTAATTGTTAGTTTTTTTGCTTTAAATGAGTTACTTTTAAGTGTTTTGTTGCAACTCATATTAAATTTTATGAATTGTTCTTAATTATTCTATAAAGCGGCCTATGATTAACACTTATGATGAAGGATTAGCAAACCCTAATATTTTTAAACAACTTTCGGTAAGAGATTTGCTTTTTGTATATTATAAGTGCCCACAAATAGACAGGTTAGTGAATTTATACAACCATTATAACCTTATAGCTTTTTCGTTGGAGGGTGAACGCATTTTACATCAGAGCGGAAAGTCTTGGAAAGTAACACCACAAACTTCTTATTTTCAGCGTAAATCGGCCTATGTACAAGAGTTACCAGATGCCCAGAGTTGGAACGTACTTGCTTTTCATATTCCTGATGAATTTTTAATTCAATTTGCGAACGAATATATGGATAGTTTACCAATTGAAAATCTCCCTACATTAACTAGTGATATGCTTATTAAAATAGAATTAAACGAGGTGACAAAAACGTATTTTTATAGTTTAATTCCATATTTTAAACAAACAATACCACCAACAGAACAATTGCTTGAACTAAAATTTAAAGAGCTGTTTTTAAATATTTTATCGAATCCATTAAACAAGCAATTACTTGCATATATTTTACACCTAAATGATGAAATAAAACCTCCAATATGGCAGATCATGGAAAAAAACTATATGTATTGTTTAACTTTAAATGAATTTGCCCGAATTTCAAGTAGAAGTCTTTCTGCTTTTAAAAGAGATTTTGTCAAATATTATAATACCAGTCCGGGAAAATGGCTCACAAACAAGCGTCTTAATTATGCAGCTAAACTTTTGATTACAACTAAGCAAAGCATCTCTGATATTGTATTTAATTCTGGGTTTAAAAATCTGTCTCATTTTAGTAGAATTTTTAAAGAAAAATTCAAGGTCTCTCCTCAACAGTATAGAAAATACGGTCTGTCTTCTTAATATTTTCTTTAGAGAAAAAATATTGAGCTTTTAAGAAAAGTTTAAGTTATTGAATTACAATACATTTGTGTGAATGAATATTAGGCTAAACTCTAAACTTTAAATACAGATGGAAAAAGCATATAAGAATATTGGCTATATCATGTTAATTTTGGTTCCTTTAGTTATACTTGCGTTTTACAAAACTTATTTTGGTCAATTTCCAGATTTTAACGAAAACACATCTGCATTATCTCATAGTAAAATATCCATATTCGATCATATTCATGTTTTTTTCGCTTCATTATGGATTTTGTTATTTATCATTCAACCGTTATTAATACGATTTAGAAAATATAAAAGTCACAAAATTATAGGCAAGGTTTCTTATTTTCTTTTCCCGATACTAATACTTTCCTTTATTCATCCTATATTTAGAATACTACAAGCCGACCACGCTATGCTTGCGTATCTTCCAATTTCAGATGCTGTTTTATTAATTCTTTTTTATGTATTAGCTATTTATCACAAAAAGGATACACCTAAACATATGCGATATATAATTGGAACAGCTGCGGTGTTTATTGGCCCAATATTTGGTAGAATAGGACCTTATATATTTGATTTGCATCCACGAACTATAAATAATATTAAATTTATATTTATCTATTTACTCTTTACGGGGTTGATAGTTTTAGATAAAAAATATGGACGGAATTTTATACCATATATTATCATTATATGTGGTATGATTATTAAACAAATTTTATTTAATGTACTATTGTAGTTAAATTATTTAATTGAAAACAAAGATCAATATTTAGGTTTTTGTTATTAAAAAAAATAATATTAAGCTAGTATATTGTTTGGCAAAGGATGTATTGTATTAGATAGTAAAAAGGCTAAGTTTATTTTGTTGCAGGTTATTGTGTCTAGGTGTGCAATTAAGCTACTAATTTTGCAAGAATACGCCAAACTAAAAATCGGTTAAGATTATTATAATTTGGCGAGAACAAGCAATAAAATATATGCGGTGTTGAGGGTTTGTGCTTATTCCGGTTTATAAACTTCTAACTCGATTTCAATCATAAATTCGGGTATAGCCAATTCTTTTACACCAAGCCACGAACCAGTAGGAAATTGCTTGTTATATATTTCAGCTCTGTAAGCGGCGTTTTCAAGAAACAATGGCATATTGGTTGTAAAAATGTCTTCTTTTATAACATCATCAAATGTGCAACCGTAGTGTTTTAGTATTTTTTCCAAATCGGCATAGCAATTTTTCATTTGTTGCCCTAAATCTCCAATTGCTGTTGGATTGCCTTCATCGTCCATACTAACAGCACCAGAAATTTTAATATTATTTCCAATTTTCACAGCGTGTGAATATCCGTAAGCTTTTTCTACTTCTGGTCTTAGCAGAAAATATTCAGGCTTTTCAGATTCAATAATTACTTCTTTTTCAACTTCTTTTGTTGCTTCTTTTTGTTCACAACTCTGTAATCCAAAAAATAATGTAAAAATTGTTACAAGTAAGGTAAGTTGGTTGGTTGTTTTTTTCATTATTCTAATTGTTTAGTGCCTACGTTGGTCGGTTTTTTGGCTATCCCGTTTATTGCGAAATGACGTTTTTAGTATAACGTACAATTTTATGATAAGTTCGTTTTAATGACTTCTGCCAAACAATTGGTAAGTTCTATTTTTTATATTGAAAAACAAATACGTATATGTACTGATTTTTAGGGGGTTTGTGGTGCATGTTGGTTTTGTATAAGATTAGTTGTAAGTATTACACCTCATTTAGAAAATACCAACCGAATAGAAAATCTACAATAATTTTATTTTCTACTTAATAGATCCATCTACCAAATTATAAAGTTCATGAGCACTGTCTATATACTTTTGATTTTCTGCGTACTTTGCTTTTTTATAAAGTTGAAACATGCTTGATGCTTTCCTAAATAATTTTTCAGCTTCTGATGTTGCTAAAAAATCAACTAAATATTTTCCTTTGTAGTTTGCGTAAGCTGAATCTATTTCTGCTGAAATCGGGTCAGCCGATTTGTCTGAAATTACAGGTCGCGGATATGGAGAATAACCGCCGCTGCAACATGAGTCTGATTTTAATTGGAGTCTTTGCAATGCTTTTCCGTAGTCGGGATCTGTTTGACCATAAACAGTTCTATTTATGCTAGTTAATTTCATCATACCAGAACACATGGCACATGGCTCTAAAGTTGTATATATTGAAAAGCCTTTTAAAGAATAGGTTTGAACACTGTCTAAATACGATTGCATTACTCGTACTTCTCCATGTTGGGTTGCATTCATTTTAATATTTACGGAATTTCTCGCCCAGTCAACAACATATTTATCGCTATCTACTAACACCGAACCAATGTTGTATCCTCTACCTTCAAGAGCGTTAACTTGCCAATCTTTATGAACTACGGCATAAGCCATTAAGGAATAAAAATAGTCAAGTTCTTGTTGTTCGAACGAAACCGAATCAACAGAAGCAGAATCGAGAGTACATTCACATTTTTCAAGAATTAATTTAGAATTAGGCTGTTTTATTGCACATGAAAAAAAGCATATCGATAAAATAAAAATGCTAATTAAGAAATATGTTTTTTTCATGAAAGTTTATTTTTTAAGTTTTTTTATGATAATGATTTACCCAAATTACTGCCAACTTTAACGATACAAAATCTATATTAAAGACTTCTACAAACCAATTAATAAGTTTTGTTTTTTATATTGAATACTCAATACGTAAATGTACTGATTTTTAGAGTTTTTGTAGTTTTAAAAATAATTTAAAATCGCGGTTGGAAAAGTAGGTAGTGTTATTGTGGTAGGTGGTGAAAAAGCTAAGTTTATTTAATTTATGGTGCTTAACATGATTTTATGCGGAAAATTGCATCATTTAGTTCATTTAGCAAAGTTACTTTATTCTTTCAAATATATCCATCAGGTTGTATTCACCATAAATTCTTAAAAACGAATTGTTAGGATAAATTAAAAGAACTCCGCCACATCTGTATTCATTATCTAAATTCCAGTTAATATATTTGAAAAAATTATTTTTTATTAAATCCGAATTGTCTACAATTTGGTCTTTCGCGTTATCATCGTAGTTGTCTATTATAATAAATAATGATATATCTTTCTTTTCTTCAATAGTTTTAATATAGTGATTGAAATTAATATTGTTAATTATATTGCATTTATGGTCAATGGCATAATCTATAATTATTTTATCAGTTTTTTTTATTTTAAAGTTGGCATTTGATTCCAAAAATTTTATAATTTCAAACTTAAGAGAATCAGATATTTGTCCATTATATTCGACTGGGATAATACCTTTTTTATAATATATATTGTTTTTCAGTCTAATAACTGTACCACCTTCTTTTTTTATTTTTAGAAATTCAGTTTTTGTAAGGGGGTTTCCAAAATCATTTACATAGTTTTTATTTTGAGAATAAGTGATTGTATTTAAAATAAAAATTAAAATTAGAGATATTGTTTTCATAATATTAGGTACATTTATTTCTGCTCCCTTGAGATATTTGTTAATTATCTCTTGTCGTTAGCTTTTAAAAGTTTAACTGGTTTAAGTTTTGTGATCATTTCACTTATACGCTTTATTTCATATACCTGCTTTTTAAATAAAATTCATTCCAATTAGTGATGGATAATATCTCTTTAATAGCTTTCTTTTTATCTGTTTGGTTGTTGTAATAGCTTTCGCAAATTTTAAAACCAACATAGTAACCTAAATCGGCTGGTTTACCTTTGGCTCTATCTGCATTTCCAATCCAATTTTGTGTATTTTCTCCGTACATTTCTTTTTTAAATGCATGCCAGACTTCGTTTTCATTTTTATTTGCCCAATCGTGTACATGTTCATTAATGTGCGAACCACATACTAAAGTGCTAATAAAATCTGCAGCTCCTTCATAAATAGCATTGCCTAATAAGTTATTATAGTTATTATTTTGCTGAATATGAACTAATTCGTGTAAAGTGATTAATGGCAAATTAGAAAAATCTCGAACTACCTTTTTTTCCCAATTATTGAAATTTGTTAAATTGGAAGCTTCCGTTTTAGTGTGCATTTCAGCTCCTATTATTAATCCAAAAGGACTGGATGTACCACCGGCATTAAAACAACCAACAACATAATATATGTCGGGAAAAATGGCATTTGGGTACAATTTTTTAAATTCGTTTAAATGATTTCTAATTACTTTTTCTTGTGTGTTGAGTTTTGTTAAATTCGGAATTATAGATTGGAAATACGCTTCTTTATCTTCAATGCGATAAGCAAATTGATGAGATGATGATTGGATTTTAAATTTTTGATAGAAATATAATGCTTTTGATGCTTTCGAGAAGTAATCGTTATAAAAATATGAAGGGGCGTTATTCCAATTAGTTTGGCTTTTTTTAAATGCGGTTATAAAGTTGGAAACATCTTGATAGTGAAAATTACAATTTATAGGATTGTTTATTAACGCATTAATGCTGTCTATTTTTTCTAATCTAGAAAGATAGTTGGGTTGCTTAAAAAACGGATGTTTAGCGGTTTTATACCAATTTAACCAAGTGTACTTTCTGATTATTAACGAATCCATAAGTGTGTATGCCCTTGAATCTTGGTTGGTTTCAAAATAGAGTATTGAAACATTGTACATGGCATCTTCAACAAATGTTTGAGAATTACTAGTTTTAATACAATTTATGTATGCTTCAATTGCTAAATTGATTCGGCCAGCGTTATTTAATTCATTAGCAAGGTTGTAGTAGTAATTAGGATAAGAACCCAGAGCAATTAGTTCTGCTTTTTCGTTTTGAAAGTCTTTACAATGATTAAATTTATCTTCAGATTGTTTCGAACAACTGCTCAGTAAAATAAATATTAAATATTTTATATAGAGTTTTGTTTTCATCAGGTTAGTAATTATTGTCAACTTTAATAATTTAACGCTATTTTAAAACCGCGATGCAAAGGTTTTATATTCCCATTCACTTTTGCCTTCATTTAGTGTGGCACAAATAATTTTTTCTCCATCGGTGCGTACGTTTACTAAACCATAAACAATGCCATCAACCACTTTTAAACGGCTCATGGTTTTTACTTTATCGGTAGGGTTTAACGCTCCAGATTTACCGTGCTTATAACGAATATTGGTTTTAGCTTCGTTGGTTAAAACCACATCGATAGCACCATTTGCGGTTTCGTAATTATTTGAGTTTACTTCGTAAGGATCGCCAATACGATAACTGCGGGATATTTCGGTGCTGTAAATAAGCGGAGTTATCATTTCGTCGTTTTCAATTTTTTTAAAACCTGTGGCACCCGAAGCCGCAACAATATTTGGTCTTGGATGCGCGTGGATTTCGTCGTCGCCCGACGAAATAACGGTGGCTGCCGCATTTACATATTGAAGAAACTCATAAGAGCAATCGTCGCTACCATGATGACAAGATTTTACAACATCGGCTGCGAGTTCAAGCAAATTTCCGGATAAGGATTCTAAAATATATCGCTGACTTTTCTTGTTTAAATCGCCGGTTAATAAAATTCTCGTTCGGCCATAATCAACACGTAGTAATACCGAATTCCCATTGGTGTTTTTACTGTACGATCCTAAATCTTTTAGCGTGGGTTTGCCATTATATGTGGTTTCAATTGGTCCCAAAACCTTTATTGATGTTGGTTTGTCGGCTTCAAAATCATCTAAATAATCAAAATGCTGTTCTGGGTTGTAGGCTAAACGTTTTACTTTACAATTTGATGCGATAATGCATTCTAAAAATTGTGCCCATTCGCCTTGCAGTTTTAAATCGGCATTTTGGCGTAAGGCATTTTTAATTGATGTTTTACCGGTGAGTAAATCATGTAATTTTCCATCGGCTTCTTTTCCGAGAAATCGCGATTTTTCTTCTGTTTTAAACCAAGAAACACCAGCATGATAAAATGTATTTACGTGGGTAGCTGTTGTGTCGAGTTCCTTTTGTTCGCGTTCTTCAGGATTTAGTAAATCCCATAAACCGCCGTAATGGTCGGCATCACAATGCGAGCAAATCATGGCATCGAGCTCGATGGTATTTTGGCGGTAATCTTTTTTAAATTTCCAGTCTACAAAATCGGCTGCGCTTTTGCCATGTGGTTGTTTGGAGCGTTTATAGCCACCATCTACTAAAATATGCTTGCGTTCTGGAGTTACAATTAAAACGCCATCGCCTTGGCCAACATCAATAAAATAGAGTTCTAGCAGTGGTTCGTCGCCTAAATCTTCGGGTTTTATATAAGCATAATTAGCCCAACGCACATGTACTTTATAACGTCCGTTTATGGGGGTGTTTTCAACAATTTCAACACGATCGCCCCACAAGGCTTCTAGTAGTACACTGTTGTCTGTGCTGTTTTTGTAAACTTTTGCGGTGTTGTGTTTTACATATTTTATGGTAGACATGACTTATTTGGTTTTGATAGTCAGAAAGTTATAAAATATGATGTATTAAAACAATAAGTAGATGTACTAAATTTAATCGTCGTCGGTAAATGTGGTATGTTGATAAGCCCCTATATCTGGAGAAGCAGTTCTATCTTCATTTAAAATATCGAATGGAACTTGGTTTGCAAATAGGGGGAAACCTTGATTAATAGCTTCGGAATCTGCGCCAATAATAAACTGGTTGGTGTCGGTATCTTTAAAATCTGGCTCGCGATTAAAAATAATGTTTTCGTATAATTCATCATTATCAAAATTGTAATTATCGCCAGTAAAATTATTACTAGTATCGTTAAAACGGATTAAACAATTGGTGAATTTAAAATTGAAATCGATAGCATCGTCTTCAATTTCTTCAAGCTGAAACTCGGTATTATCGTTGCCATAAATAATGCAATTATTAAAATTGGCTTCGGTTAAACTAGCGAGTGTAGCGTTGTTGTCTTCATCTAAAATAAAATTATTTAGTAAAACCGCCGGATATTGCCTAAAGCCATTATTCCAATAATTTACTAATGTGGCGTGTGTAAAATTGTATTTTCCGCCAATGGTTCCAGCGAAAGATGATTGTCCGCTATTATTTATAACCAGATTTTCTGCAGCTATTGAGGTGTTTCTGCCAAAAATACCAAATGCGCTGGTGTTGTAAATTTGCGAGTTGCTAATATTAAGTTTGTTATTAACGGCATTCGGGTTGCCATCGCTTAATATACCAATAGTTGCATTTTTTATGGTTAAATAATTAATGTTGTTATTAGTGCTGCCATCTAACAGCCAAATGGTTCCCCATTGTCCGGGAATATCGGCAAAAAGCGGTTCTAAACGGTCGCCTTCAAAAATCACTTCGTTTTCAAGGGTTTCTTGATCTGAGCTAAATTCACCATTAATTTGTATAGATGCGTTATTAGAAACAATAATGCCCGAATCGGCATGGAAATGTACGCGTGAGCCAGCTTCAATAGTTAAAGTTTGGTTTTCTGGCACCGTGGCAAATCCGTAAATAACATAAGGTTTTTGGTTTGTAAACGTGAGTTCTTCTGGCAATAATTCGCGTCCTTGTAACTCGGTTTCAATTAATTCTCCGCCAATATTTAATGTTAATGTTTCAATAACTTTGGTGGTGTTATCTCTATCTGGATAAATAAAAATAGCGTCTTGAACCAAAGTAACCAGTTCTACTTCTTGAAGATTTGCGCCAGAGTCGAATTCAATTTTATCGGTATATAAAAAAGAGGTTTCAGTGTTGCTAAAAGCGTTATAATCTATGGTGGTTTCAATAAAAATAAATAAGCTATCCTTAGCGAGGAGTTCAACGTTTTCAAACGATTTTCCTGCAATGCCATCAACATTTAATCTGTAGTTTGAAGCATCTCCTAAGGCTAATTTAACCGAAGGAATTAAAATATCGTTATCACTTTTATTATAAACTTTTAGGTTATAAGTACTCGACCCAATGTTTGTAAAAACGGTATCTAAATATACGGTGTCTTTAGAAAATTGCAGTATTCCTGTACTAGCAGAAAACTCAAAATCTTTTCGGCAAGAGCTCCAAAGCATTAAAAAGCATAAGGTTAAGGCAAAATAGATGTAACGCATTACAGTTAGAGTTTTATGTGATAAAAGTATAACTTTCGACTTTAAATTTTAGTGTTTTGCAGGGTAAAATTCTTCTAAACTGAGTTTAAATTACCCATTTTTGCTAGCTTTTATAGGTGTTGTGTTTTGTAAAATACTGATTTCGTTTGTGTTATTTGTTAAAAATAGATAGAATTAAATTATTAAGAATTTTTTTTGGTTAGATTTGTAGTTAATTCTATATTTGCGCACTGGAAAATTAAATTATAAATATCTGGTCGCATAGCTCAGCTGGATAGAGCACCTGCCTTCTAAGCAGGCGGTCCTAGGTTCGAATCCTAGTGCGATCACTTAAAGCCTTAACGTTTACGTTAAGGCTTTTTTGTTTTTAACTGTCTATAAATTTCATATTGCTTCCTTAATATTATATAACGTAACCATTTTTTTTATTATGAAACTATACAGTAACAGATTTCCATTTAAAATTAAATCATGTATTCTTGGTATTTTATTAATTGCATTTCTGTTTTTAATAGAAGGTTGCTCAGGAAGTTCATCAGAAAGTTTGCCTGAAAAAATAGAAAGTAACGATGACGATGAGCCAGAAGACGATTCACCTTATGTTATTACCTTAAATTTAAGAGTGCACCTTATGCAAGATATTGTTATGCCGCACTCAACAGGTATAGATATGGAGAGTTGGGTTACACCAGAAGATGTAACCGAAACAATAATGCCGGAAGTGAATGCTATTTGGGAACAAGCTAACATTATTTGGAATATAGAATCGATAATAGAAGAAGATGTTGTAAAAGGAGATAATTATGAAGCTTCAATTAAATTTATAGCAAGTACGCAAAGAGACGATAATGGTAACTCTGATCCAGAACGACTCCCTCATTTATATGCTTTAATGCAGCCAGAATTTATGAGTACAGAAGCAGAGTTAGGTGAAAATTTGTTTCATATTTATATGTTTCCATTTATTGGTAATACTTCTCAAGGAAACGCAATGAGTGGTTTTAATTACCATTCGGTGGTTGGAACATGGACCAATAAACATAATGGCGGTGGTGTACCAGAAAAAACATTACTAACAGAAAGTAAAACAAGTTTCGATAGAGGTTCGCTTTCTAGAACAATATCGCACGAAATTGGACATGTTCTTGGACTAAGCCACAACGATTGTAGCTATGGTTGTTTAATGGGAGGCGTTTATACCGATGGTTATGCTTTAAACGAAGGCCAAATACTAGTTTCAAGGTTAGAAGCTTTAGATAGAAGTTTTTAATCCGTTAGTACATATAATATTTTTGGACGTTTGCTCTATTTACTGTATAAATTAGTTACTCTATAGGGGTATTAAAATTCTAAAAAAAATTAAGGGTTTTGGTATGTGTTTTTGTTATAAACTGAGACCTTTTAGGTCATGATAAATTAACAGAAAAATAATGAAAAATTAATTTTTAACCTTTAAAAAAACGTTTCAATGCGTTGTATAAAAAATAGAGATGTCGTAATTTTTGAAATAAAAATTTAAAATTTAGTTTAAAATCACGCTGTTTTTTTAAAATAACATAAAATTGATTATCAATTTGATAATTTTGTCTATGTCAACTCTAATTTTTGCTTATATTATTGAAAGCATGTAATACTGCTTTTAAAACTAACTCAAAAAATAAAGTTTATGCAAGAATATGGAGAACTAGCGTTGGCTTTAGCTTTGGAAAATAATTTACATGTAAATGAAGATGTTTTTGCAAAAACTAAAGAAACAAGTTTAAGTAGCTTGAAAACTTCAAACAATGAAGATATAATAATTTGGAAGCGACTTATAAAAGGCGATAAGTTGGCCCTTGGCGAACTCTACGATTTGTATATTGATGTATTGTTTAACTACGGGATGTATCATTCTAAAGATCGTGGCTATGTTATGGATTGTATTCATGATTTGTTTTTAGATTTATATAAATACAGAAAAAATTTATCGATTACCAGCAACGTTAAATATTATTTACTGCAGTCTTTAAGGCGTAAAATCAATAAAAAATATAAGGTAAAAGATAAACCTATAGAAACTGCCGAATTCCAGAGCAAATTAGATAGAACTCCTAAAAATCATGCCGATTCTTGCGAAAAGAAAATAATAAGCGAAGAGCAAACTGCACATAGAAATAGTTCGCTTTCTAAAGCATTAAAAACCTTAACAGAAAAACAACGAAGAGTATTGTATTTAAGGTTTAATGAAGATAAATCTTATGAGGAAATTTCAGAAATTTTAAATATTTCTGTTGAAACCGCTCGTACTTCAATTTATAGAGCAGTAAAAGCACTGCGTAAACTTAATTTTTATTATTAATTTAAAAATTACGAAGAATTTTTGTCTATAAAAATACCCAAACCTACTTATTAAATATGTTATCAAATAATTTAACTAACTGAAAATTAGTTAATTTTTTTAAATTAAAAATGAAAGAAAGAGAATCATCTAAAATAAAAATACTACCTATTACAGAGCTTGAAAAAGTGGTGTTGAGAAATAAAATATTAACCGCTGTTGATAATTTACCTAAACAGAAACGTAAAAAACGAATTAGGTTTGGAGTTTTAGCATTTTGTGTTGTATTAATAAGTTCAAGTTTATACGTTTTGAGTTCTAAATCGGAAACTTCAATAAAAACCGTTGTAAGTGAAGCTAATAATATCGATGTTAATAACTCAAGCGATGTTGTTTTAGTTTTATCCAATGGCGAAACTGTTAATTTAAATGAAGAGTCTTCAGAAATAAATTATTCTAATTCTGGTGAAAAAGTATCTCTAGGTAGTAAAAAAGAGGTAGAACAACAAACCAAAAAAAATAGTAAAACATTATACAATACACTTTTAATTCCTTACGGAAAGCGAAGTAAAATAAAACTGTCCGACGGTAGTGTTGTATGGTTAAACTCTGGATCGAAAATGGTTTATCCCGCAGTGTTTAATGGTAGCCAACGCGAGGTGTATTTAGAAGGTGAAGCCATTTTTGATGTAGCACATAATAAAGATAAGCCTTTTATAGTATTATCAGATAATCAAGAGGTTAAAGTACTCGGGACTGTTTTTTGTGTAACTAGTTATAAAGACGAGAAAATTACCAACACCGTATTAAAAAGCGGTAGTGTAAAAATTAGTTATAAAGCCAACCTTAATGCTACAGACTTTACCGAGAAAATGAAAATTACACCGGGTACAAAAGCAAGCTTTAATAAAAGTACCAAAAGCATTGTATCCGAAAAGGTAAATGTAGACCATTACTTTTCATGGAGAGACGGTATCTTAATATTCAAAAATAATAGTCTAAACTATATTACAAAAAGACTATCAAGATATTATAATATAAATGTTGAGATTTTAAGTAACGACTTAGCAAACGAAACCTTTTCGGGGTATTTAGATTTAAATGAGAATATAGAAAGTGTGCTCCAAAATATAGCTGCGAGTACAGATATGGAATATACTATCAATAACAATAAAATAATCATTAATCAAAAATAAGTAGTAAATGAAGAAAACTAAATTCTAAAAATTAAAAAAGCTAGAAAATGCGGCAACATTTTCCAGCTATTTAAAATTTAACATTGCTACTTACGTAGCAACATTAATTAACTCAATTCAAAAGTATGAAAAAAAAATCAAGTGTAGATATTCTAGCTATTATGAGAATATTTTTATTATTTCTTAGTATAGGGCTTACATCGGTTTATGCTAACACAATTTCAGGCCAGTCGAAAATTGATATAGATGTAAAAAGTATATCAATAGAAGAACTATTCAACAAAATTCAAAATAATAGTGAGTATATCTTTTTTTATAAAGATGATGTTGTAAAAACTAATAAAAAAGTGTCTTTAAAATTTATGAAGGCACCTATAACACGAGTTTTAGATCAAGCGTTTATAAATACAGGACTTACTTATAATATTGATGGCAAACAAGTTGTTGTTAAAAAGAGTAAGGTTGAAAATAACGACGAAGCTAAAGTTAATGCAGTTCAAGAAATTTTAATAACAGGAACTGTAACAGATGAATACGGTATGCCATTGCCTGGTGTAAATATTATTGTAAAAGGTACAAAAACAGGTGTCCAATCTGATTTTGATGGAAAATATAATATTTCTGTACCAAATACAGAGAGTGTTTTAGAATTTACCTATGTAGGTATGGGAACGCAAAGTGTGGTTGTTGGTGCACAAAAAGAAATTAATGTGATCATGAAAGAAAGCGCTGCCGCATTAAGCGAAGTAGTAATTGTTGGTTACGGTAGTCAAACAAAAGAGTCTTTAACAGGTGCTGTTTCTGTAGTGAAAAGTGAAGAGTTACAACAAATGCCAACCTCTACATTCGAACAATCGCTTAGAGGAAGTGTAGCGGGTTTACAGGCATCAGCCGTTGATGGTGCTCCAGGAGCAAATACGCAAATTAGAATTAGGGGTACGGGATCTATCAACGCATCAAGTGAGCCATTATACGTTATTGACGGTATTCCGATTGCAGCTGGTAGCCAATCTACACTTGATAACGACGGTGCAAGTTCTAATGTTATGGCATCAATAAACCCAAATGATATTGAAAACATAAGTATATTAAAAGATGCTGCGTCTACTGCAATTTATGGGTCAAGAGGAGCAAATGGTGTTATATTAATTACTACAAAACAGGGAAAATCTGGTAAGGCAGTTATTGAGTTAAAAACACTAACAGGTTTTAATTCTCAAGCCTCAAATAATATTTTAAAACCACTAAATGCAGCACAATATAAAGAGTTGTTTATTGAGGGTTATGTAAATCAAGGAGATACAGTAGAAGAGGCACAAGCAAGATTAGATGCCAGATTTATTCAACAAACAGATCCTTTAACAGGAGAGCCAACAGATACAAATTGGTTAGACGCCATAACGCAAACAGGAATAACACAAAGTTATGATTTGAGTGTAAGAGGTGGTACAGATAAAGTTAAATACTTTATGTCTGCTGGTTATATGGATCAAGAAAGTTATATAATAGGCTACGGTTTTGATAGATTTAGTACGCGTGCTAATTTAGAATACAAAGTTAACGACTATATAACCTTATCAAATAACATCTCAATTGCAGAGACTAATTCAAGTACTGCCGAAGATGGTGGATCATGGAATAACCCTTTTAAAGTTAGTTTAGAATTATCTCCATTAATTCCTATATATGACGAAAACGGAGACTTTAATGCATTACATGCTGAGACTGGTTATTTTCCAATAGGACCTAATATTGTAGGTAGTTTAAGTGGAGACGATGAATGGGGAACTAACACAAATAGAATTATTGATAACTTTTCAGTATCAATAACGCCATTAGAGAATTTAACATTTAGAAGCCAATGGAATTTTGATATCCTTAATGTTAAAGATTCTCAGTATTATAACAGACGTTATGGTGCTGGATATAATGTTAATGGAAGGGCTTATCAAGGTAGTGTAACTAGTAAAACATGGGTAGGTACACAAACCTTGGATTATAATTTAACTTTAGATGGCGGCCATAATATTAATGTGTTAGCAGGTTATGAAGCGCAAAAAACTAAAGGAGAAACATTTTGGGCTTTAGGAACAGATTTTCCTAATGATGTTGTAACAACATTAAGTGCTGCGGCCTTAATTGATGCTAGTGGATCTACTTCAGAATACACATTTAGTTCTATGTTTTCTAGAGCTAACTACAATTATAATGGGAAATACTATCTATCAGGTAGTATAAGACGAGATGGTTCTTCAAGATTTGGAGCTGACAATAGATATGGAACTTTTTATTCTGTAGGAGCTAGTTGGAATATTAATAAAGAAGGGTTTCTAGAAGATATGTCTTTTATAAATTTACTTAAATTAAGAAGCTCATTTGGTGTAACAGGAAATGCAGGTATTGGTAATTATGCTGCTCAAGGGTATTATACTTATACTAATGATTATGATGGTTCTCCAGGAGGAACTCCTTCTCAAATAGGAAATCCTGACCTAGGATGGGAAACACAGGAGAATTTCAATATTGGTTTAGATTTTGGATTATTTAATAAAATTAATGGTACCGTTGAATATTTTAAAAGAGTATCAGACGATCTTATTCTAGATGTTCCTATTTCTCCAACTACAGGGTTTACAGAATTTACTCAAAATTTTGGTACCATGCAAAATTCCGGTATTGAGATTAGTTTAAATGCAGATGTAATCAATAAGAATGGTTTTATATGGAATCTTGGTTTTAATGCTACATTCCTAAAAAATGAAATAACAGAGCTAGTTGAAGACTATACAGATACTGGTCTTAATGCCTATTTTAGAAGACAAGTAGGGCAAGATTTTAATTCTTTTTACATGTATGGTTGGGCAGGTATAGACGCCGATACAGGTGCGCCTTTACTTTATACTGATGCAACTGAAACTACAACTACAAGCGATGTTAATGAAGCTGTAGAATATTTAACTGGTGACACTGCTACTCCAGATGTTTTTGGTGGTTTTAATACGTCTTTTTCTTATAAAAACTTTAGTTTAAGTGCTAATTTCATGTATTCTTATGGTAATTCAATTTTCGATTCTAGAGCTCGTGGTAGTTTAGGAGATGGAAGGTTAACGCCAAGAAGTACAGCGACTTATTTGTATGAAAACAGGTGGGTGCCAGGAAAAACAGACGCTTTATTTCCTAAATTTGTTTGGGGCGGATATCCAGGAATTAGTAATAATGCAGCTGTTTCAAGATGGATTTACGATGGTAGTTTTGTTCGCCTAAAAGATTTAACAATAGCCTACGATTTCCCAGAAAAAGTAGCGTCTATGTTATACGTTAATTCTATTAGAATGTATGCAAGAGGTACTAATATATTAACATTTACAAAAGAAAAAGATTTATATATAGATCCAGAACAGGCTGTAAATGGATTATACACAGCATTAACTCCAGCAATAAAAACTATTTCGTTCGGACTGGACATTCAATTGTAAATTTAAAATAAAAGACTTATGAAAAAATATAATAAAATAATAGTATTAATTATAATAGGAATTTGCTTTTCATGTTCAGAGTCATTCTTAGAAATTACTCCTGAATTCGCTGTCTCAGATGTTGATGCTATAACCAATGTAGAAGATATAGAAACTTCTATTACTGGTGTATATGATGTGTTGCAAGGAACCAATTTTTATGGTAGAGATGTGTTTTTAGTTGCCGATGCTCTAGCTGATGATTTAAAACAAAATGAACAAGCCAATAGGTATATTGATTTTGCAGCACATGTACAAACTGTTGCTGATGATAATGCAAATGCTATGTGGACTCGTATGTATTATACTAATAATGCATTAAATAATGTCATTAATTCTGATGTAACTGCTACTACTGCCAACCAAGATGAAAAAGATCATCTTATTGGTGAAGCTTATGCTTTAAGAGGGTTAGTGTATTTTAATTTGGTCAATTTTTTTGCACAACATTATAAATTTACTTCAGATGCTAGCCATTTAGGAGTTCCGTTAATTTTAACTTTCGATCCTACTTACGAGCCAGAAAGAAGTACTGTTGCCGAAGTGTACGAACAGATTATTTCTGATATGACTACGGCAATTAGTTTAATGGATACTACATCTAGAACTGGTAACTCTAGCACCTTATCGCCAACCGCAGTAAAAGCTTTATTATCAAGAGTGTATTTATACATGGAAGATTGGGAAAATGCAGAGGCTATGGCTACCGATGTTATTAATTCTTCTAGTTATGCTTTAGTTTCTAATGACAATTATTTAAACTTATGGACTGTTGATAATAGTTCTGAGTCTATTTTTGAAATTTCAAATACAGACGTAGATAATAGTGGACTTATAGCAGGTATTTATGTAATAGACGGTTTTGGTGATTATTTACCTTCGAACGATGTGGTTTCCTTATATGACACTAACGATGCAAGAATGCAGGTGTTTTTAGAAGACACTTTCTTGGTTGGTGACTATGCACCATTTAGAATTAATAAATATCCTGATGTACTAGGTACAGATAATACAAAAATAATTCGTCTAGCGGAAGTATATTTAAACAGAGCAGAAGCAAGAGCACAAATTGGTACAAATATTACTGGAGCACAAGACGATTTAGATATGGTGCGCCAAAGAGGTTTACCAACAGCACCAGATGTTACAGCAACTGGCACAGATTTAATTGACGAAATTTTACTCGAAAGAAGACTAGAATTAGCTTTTGAAGGTCAAAGACTTTGGGATTTAATGCGTTACAAACAAGATATAGTTAGAACGCAATGTACTGCAAGTATTTGTTATATACCTTATGGCGATGACACCAATATTTTACCAATTCCACAAGATGAAACCGATGTAAACCCTAACATCACTCAAAACCCAGGTTGGAATTAATATAAATTAAAAATAACACACATTAATAGTGGCTATTAATGTGTGTTTAATAAACTAAGCTTATTTTATAAATAGGCTAAGGTTTCTGCACCATTATTGCAAAAAAATAACTCTTATAACACCACATTATTTTGGAGAAAAATAGACGAAATTTAGTTAAAATTCTTTCTGCTGGAACCCTTTTTCCTGGACTTGCAGCTAATGCGCTCACTTCTATTTTAGAAACTGTAGACGTAAATTCGAAAGCACCAATAGTTTCAGAATTAACTAAAAATAAAATAGAAAAGCTTTATAAAAATGCAATAGTTAACGATGGTTTAATCATCGCTAGAAATTGGAGCGAAGATTCATTTAAAGCTTTAGCCGAATCTGGTTATACTGGTTTTAACGCTTCAGTCTCTTCTGGAGACTTAACAAAGTGCATCGAGAACCTAAACAATTGGAAAAACAGAATAAAAGAAAATTCTGGCAAACTTTTATTAGGCACAAGTGCCGAAGTTTATATTCAAGCAAAAAAAGAAGGGAAAACAGCGGTTATGCTTGGTTTTCAAAATGCTGCAATGATTGGGAAATCTTTAAAAAACCTAGATAAACTTTATGATGCAGGTTTACGTTGGATGCAATTAACCTATAATTCAAGAAACTTAATTGGCGATGGTAGTACAGAAAGAACTAACTGCGGATTATCAGATTTTGGAATTCAGGTTGTAAACCACATGAACGAGCGTGGTATTATTATAGATTTATCGCATTGTGGTGAGCAGACCACTTACGAAGGTATTGAGTTTAGTAGTGCGCCAGTTTCAATAAACCATTCTATGTGCGAAGCGTTGCATAAAAATCACCCAAGAGCTAAAACCGATGGGCAAATTAAAGCAATGGCAGATAAAGGAGGAATGATGGGAATTATTTCTTTAGGATACATGATCGGGCCTAAATTAGGCGTAGAAACTACTTTAGAAACTTATGTAGACCATATAGAACATGCCATAAATGTTGGAGGAATAGACCATGTAGGCGTATCTTCAGATTTTGCCATTCAAGGTTTACAAGCAACCGGCTCAACTTACGAAAACTGGTTTGTACCACGATTAACCCGATTTAAACCATCGTACAAAGTACAATGGCCACCATGGATTCCTGAACTTGATAAACCAGACAGATTTTTACAAGTAGCCAAAGTTTTAGATAAGCGTGGTTATAGTACTGGTGATATTGAAAAAATATTAGGATTAAATTGGTTACGTTTCTATAAAGAAACTTTAAAACCTTAAGTAAAAACAAGTAAATTTTATTTTTTCATTTTTTATGAAGTATATTTTATCATTAGCTTTTGTGTTTACATGTTTGTTTACGAGTTGTAAGAAGCGTTCTGATTCCGAAAATCAAACAGATACAAAATTATCATACGAAGTTGTTTTTAGAGAAAAAGCAGCTGGCGTTTACGAAAAATGGAGTACAGGCGAAGATAGTTTTGAATATTTTTACGAATACACAGATAGAGGTCGAGGTCCAAAGTTTTCTGAAAAAATAACCCTTCAAAATGGAGTAATAGCTTCTCAAACTATTTCTGGAGTTAATTATAGAAAAGTTAATATTGAAGAAAAATTTTCATCAAACCCTAGCACAGTTTCTTGGTCGAATGCCAAAGGAGATGGCGAGTCTGGTTACAATGCTTCTTCATTATATTTTCGTTTTGATGGTACACCAGCCATTTACGAAATATTAGCCCAAAACCTTCTAGCATCTAATAATCATAAGGTAAAACTTTATCCAGAAGGTGAAGCTTCACTTTTAAAAAAGTACAATTTAACTTTAAAAAACGGAGCGTCAGTAGAATTAATTGCGGTTAAAGGTTTAGATATGAATCCAAAATATATTTGGCTTCAATCTAACGAAATGATAGGGAAAATAGATGGAAACCTGCATGTTATTAGAAGCGATTTCAAATCGGAGCGTTTAAACATGAAAAAGCTTCAGGATAGTATAGAAATAGATTATTTAAAACAAGAAGCGAATAGGTTAACACATAAAATTAGTCAAACCTTAGTTATTCAAAATGTAAATGTATTTACAGAATCTGGAGGTTTACTATTTAATCAAGATGTTGTTGTTGAAAATAATGTTATCAAAAACATTTATCCTTTTAGTAAAAGCAAAACGTTAAATAAAGAAGCCCAAGTTATTGATGGTTCTGGTAAAACTTTATTACCAGGCATGTACGATATGCATACGCATAACAATAATTCCAGAGGGCTTTTACATATTGCTGGCGGAATTACCTCGGTAAGAGATTTAGCAAATAATAAACAACTTAAAAACCTAAGTAATCAATTTAATACTAATGAAATTATTGGCCCAAGAATAGTAACATTTGCGGGTATTATTGATGGTTCTGGGCCTTATGCAAATCAACGAAATGTTGTAAGTTCTTTAGAAGAAGGCTTAAAAGAAGTACAAGTTTATAAAGACCTAGGCTATCAACAAATAAAACTATACAGTTCTATAAAGCCAGAATGGGTAAAACCATTGGCCGATAAATCTCATGATTTAGGTATGCGCGTTAGTGGGCATATTCCTGCTTATATGACAGCTACACAAGCTATAAATCAAGGTTATAATGAGATTCAACATATAAACATGGTGTTTTTGAATTTTTTATCAGACACTATCGATACCAGAACACCATTGCGCCATATTATGCCTGCAGAACATGGAGCTCATTTAGATTTACAATCTAAAGAATACATTGATTTTGTTAATCTTTTAAAAGACAAAAATATAGTAATCGATCCTACAGTGGCACTTTTCGAAAACATGTATATTTCTAAAGTAGGAGAGGTTAGTCCAACTTATAAGCCAATCTATAGTCGTTTACCGGTTATGAATCAACGTGGTTTTTACAGTGGAGGTTTGCCAAAATCGGGATATCAAATAGAGCGATATGCCCAGAGTCTTGATAAAATGTTAGAGGTAATAAACGATTTTTATAAACAAGGCATACAAATAGTTCCGGGTACCGATGGTTTACCAGGATTTTTATATCACAGAGAATTAGAAATGTATGCTAAAGCAGGAATTTCTAATGCCGAGGTATTGCTATTAGCAACTATAAAATCGGCAGAATTAACAGAGACATCTAAAGATTACGGATCGATTAAAGTTGGTAAAAAAGCCGATTTAATTTTAATTGATGGCAATCCTTTAGAAGATATAAGTAACATACGTCGTGTAGAATTAACAATGAAAGATGGTAACCTTTTTTACGCGAAAGAACTTTACGAATCTTTAGGAATTAAACATTTTAAATAATAAAGACATTAAACAAATGAGAATATTAACACTTGTATGCTTTTCGATATTAGTAAGCAATTTGCATGCCCAATCATTAAAATTTTTTAATAGCGGTCGTTTAATTTTAGGAACCTACAAAGAGCGCACAGCCTCTATGGGAATAGGCGATATTGATGCCGATGGCGATATGGATATTTTAGTCGCAAATGGCAGACATTGGCCTGGACAAAACCGTATTTTTATCAACAATGGCCGAGGTGTTTTTACAGTGTCTCAAATTTTAGGAGACGAACAGGAAACCAGTTATTCTACAGAATTAGCAGATTTTGATAACGATGGCGATTTAGATATTGCTGTTGGTAACGATATGGCACCGAATTACATTTTTATAAACGATGGCACAGGGCATTACACAAAAGGAGCAAGCTTTGGTGAAACTTATGCGCCAACCAGAAATATTGTAGTTGCAGATATTGATAGCGATGGCGACTTAGATATTTTAATAACCAACAGAGGTAAAGAAAACGAAATTTGCTTAAACGATGGCACAGGCAAATTTGCTAAAAGCATAGGTTTTGGATCTAAAAAAGATTCTACAATTGATGTTGAAGTAGCCGATATGAATAACGACGGACATTTAGATTTGGTTCTTGCCAATCGCGACGACCAACCAAACTATGTGTATTTAAATGATGGAGAATTAAATTTCAGCAAAAAAATACCTTACGGAACAGGAAACGATATTACCCGATCTGTTGCAATTGTCGATTTAGATAAAGACGGTTACCTAGATATAATTACAGCAAACATTGGCGAGCCAAACGTTATTTATTTTGGTAGTAAAAAAGGAAATTATAAGCGCAGCGTTGTTTTCGATGATAGTAACGATAAATCATATTCATTATCTATAGGCGATTTAGATTTAGATGGAAATATCGATATTATAATAGGTAATGTTGCTGCACCTAATAATGTGTTTGTAAATACTAATAATGCACAAACTTGGAGTAAAGTTCAATTAAATAATGAAGCCTTTAGTACTTACGATATCTTAACTTCGGATTTAAATGCCGATGGTAAGCTAGATATTATTGAAAGTAATTCCGATGAGTTAAATCAATATTACTTCAACAGATTTACACCAAAATTTCCTTAAAGACACATCAAAATATCCAATAAAAAAATATGATAATTAAGTATTCAAAAAAAATAAAGCAATTAAGTAAACTTTCGGTTTTATTAATGTTAACCGGTTGTGCTTCAAAAACAAGTACAAAATGGGAAAATTATACAGACGAAGGTACTTTTCTTGTTTATAGAAGGCAATCTTTAATTGGAGAAGAAAGTTACACGCTTTCAGCAAACAAAGATACTATTACGCTTAGCTCTTTACAAGGTGAAAATGAAAGAGGTCGTATTTCAGGTGTGCAAACCAATTTGCTTTTAACCACTAATTTAACTCCCATATCTTACGAGAATAAACGCATTCGCGGAGAAGATACTATCAGTAATTTAACGGTTGATGTTAAAGCTGATAAAATTATAGTTAAAGAAAAATTTTTCGATACTGTAGAGCATGAAAAGTTAGATGATTTTTTCCCGTTACACAGTAATATTTCGGCAGGAGCAGAAATGATGCTGTATTACTACTGTCTTGAAAAAAACTTAAAAACCGTACCAACTTTACCAAGAAACGAGGTTACAATAACATTTAAAAAGAAGGATACCGCTGTTATAAAAGGCGAAAAAATTCCTTTAAATCGTTATGTTGTTACAGGTATAAATTGGGGAGGACGTACTATTTGGACAGACGAGTCAAATAAACTAATAGCCGTAGTAAAGGCCAATACTCAAATTAGAGAATTAATTAGAAAGGGTTACGAAGATGCTAAGCAATTATTTATTGATGGTAATGTAGAAGAAGAAATTGCGCAATTAAAACAATACACCAAAGAAGTAAATGGCGATTTATCGGCAGTAAAAGCTTTAGTAGGTGCCGATTTAGTTGATGCTGTTACCGATGTTACTCAAAAAAACATGACCGTTATTATTGAAAACGGCAAGATAAAAACCATAGGCAAAAAGGATGAAGTAGAAATTCCTGAGAATGCCAAAGTAATTGATGTTTCTGGTAAAACACTTATTCCTGGTTTATTCGATATGCATGCACACTCCAACCAAGTGCAATGGGGACCGGCTTATTTAGCAGGAGGCGTTACAACCATTAGAGATAACGGTAATGAGTTAGAATTTGCAACCGCATTTAGAGACGAAATTGCTGTTAACGGTGCTGCTGGTCCAGAAATTTTATTGGCAGGAATGACAGATGGTCCAGGAGTTAAGGGAAATGGTATTATAAGAGCCAGATCTGTAGAAGAAGCTAAAGAGGTTGTAGAGCTTTATCATTCAAATGGTTATAAACAAATAAAAATATACACTTCTGTAGCACCAGAAATTGTTGAGGTATTAGCAACCGAAGCTCATAAAAAAGGGATGACGGTAACTGGCCATGTTCCAATACAAGCACGACATGCTAAAAAAGCGGTAGAGTTGGGTATGGACATGCTTAGTCATCGCTCAAGAATATTAACGGTTTTATATTCCGATAAGGTTACTAAAAATTTAAAACGTGCCGTGTATCCAACGTTAAGTTTAAATAGCATTACAGACGAGCGTATTAATGATGCTATTGATTTTTATTTAGAGAATAAAACCGTTCTAGATCCTACGATAGCTTTAGATGTGGTTAGAAGCCTTGAAAGAGGAAATCCATTAGAAACTATTGAGCCAGATGCGTACAGAATTGCACCAGAATTATGGGAAGGAAAACGTTTTAGAGCAGGAGTATCTGCCAAGAAATCTGAAGAAGGTAGAGAAACCTTCTCGAAATCTATGGAAATTTTAGGAAAGTTCTATAAAGCAGGAATTCCTATTGTAGCAGGAACAGATAATGTTGTACCTGTATTCAGTTTGTATTTAGAAATAGAAACTTACCAGAAGTATGGCAATATGTCTCCTTTTGAAGCGATAAAAACAGCAACAATAAATCCAGCAACAGCTATGGGGCTTGGAGAACAAACCGGTAGTTTAGAAGTTGGAAAAGATGCAGATATAGCCATTTTAGATAAAAACCCTTTGGAGGATATTACGAATATTAGAACAGTTTCTGCGGTTGTTTCCGATGGAAGATATTATAATAGCAATCCATTATGGAAAGCAGCAGATTTTAAACCAAAAGAATAAATAATTAACGAGAAGATGCGAGTTTTAGTTAGATTTTATAGTTGTAAATTATATATAAACCATTGAATTTTAGTGTGTATTTCTTCATGAATTAGTCTCCATGGTAAAGTTTATATATATTGAATTAATTTTTTCTTAAGAATAAAAATAATGATTTCAAAACGTCTTATCGGGCAAATTTTAGGCCCATTATCTTTCTTTTCAATTCTTCTCTTTTTTCATCCAGAAGGTCTAAACCAACAAGCAAATGCTGTTTTAGCATCTGTAGCTTGGGTTGCTGTTTGGTGGATTACTGAAGCTGTTTCTATTTCTGTAACAGCACTATTACCTATTGTGCTTTTTCCTTTATCGGGTGGTTTAACTTTAGCACAAACAACGGCGACTTATGGGCATAAATATATTTTTCTATATGTAGGTGGTTTTATTTTAGCTATAGCTATTGAAAAATGGAATTTACATAAACGTATAGCACTTTCAATTATAAAAATAGTGGGTACTAATGTGGTAAATATCATTTTAGGATTTATGATAGCCACGGCATTTTTGTCTATGTGGATTTCTAATACTGCAGCTTCTGTAATGATTTTACCAATGGGTATGGCCATTGTTAGTCAGTTAAAAGACAATCCTAATACAATACAAAACGAAAACGAAATTTTTGGAAAGGCGCTTATGCTTGCTATTGCTTACAGTGCTTCCATTGGTGGTATTGGTACTTTAGTGGGTTCGCCTACTAATTTAGTTTTGGCTGGTGTTGTACAAACAACATTTAATGAAGAAATTTCATTTTCTCAATGGTTTATATTTGGTTTTCCAATTGCAGTAATTTTAATTTTCTTATGCTGGAAATATTTAACATCTATAGCTTTTAAATTTAAACAAAAAGAATTTCCGGGTGGAAGCGAAGAAATAAACAAACAATTAAAAGCTTTAGGTAAATTAACCTATGAAGAAAAAATGGTGTTAATTGTATTTGGTTGTACTGCTTTTGCTTGGATAACACGTTCATTTTTACTTCAAAAGCTTATTCCTGCAATCGATGATACTATAATAAGTGTATCATTCGCAATTATTCTGTTTTTAATACCATCAAGTAAAAAAGATGAAAAAATAATGCATTGGGAAGATGCAGTCAAATTACCTTGGGGTATTGTGTTGCTTTTTGGTGGAGGATTATCTTTAGCTTTAGGTTTCGAAGAAAGTGGTCTTGCCATTTGGCTTGGAGAAAAGCTAATCGCCTTACAAGCATTTCCATTTGTTATTTTGGTAGTTATAGTTATTGCTATGGTTAACTTTTTAACCGAAATCACTTCAAATATTGCAACAACTGCCATGTTGTTACCTGTTCTTATTTCTTTGGCTTCAACTTTAGGTGTGCATCCATATTATTTAATAATTGGTGCTACAATTTCTGCTTCATGTGCATTTATGTTACCAGTTGCTACACCGCCAAATGCTGTTGTATTTGGTTCAGGGTATTTAAATATAGGCGATATGGTTAAAAAAGGAGTTTGGTTAAATATAGTCTCCATTATTTTACTATCCGTTTTTGTGTACTTTTTACTTCCATTAGTATGGGATTTAAGTTAACTATTTTAAAAAAGTTAAACTGCCATTATTAATTATTTAATAGAGGTAGAAACAGAAAAAGCTAATTAAGGAGAGATAAGTTTTAAAAAAAATCCCGAAAAAGGTTTACAGTAAAAATGTCGTTAGTTCTAACACTTTATAATTTTTACTGTAAACACTAATCGAGATATTAGCTTTCTACTAAAAATAAGGTCTAAATTATTTCGTAGCTTTTAATGATACTTTTAATTCAATATCATCATTAATAAATTTATCACCTAAATTATCAAAAATAGATTTTGAACCATATTGTACATTCCATTTCGTTCTATCAATGGTAAATGTTTCACTTTCTAAAGTAACTGTATCTCCTTCATTTATTACCGAAATTGGGAAAGTTACATTGTTAGTAGCTTCCTTCAGTGTTAAGTTTCCAGAAAGAAGCGTTTTACCATCGTTTTCTGTAACACCAGTAATTTCAAAAGTTGCAGTGGGGAACTTTTCAACATCAAAAAAATCCGAATTCGATAAATGTCCAACTAATTTAGCATTGCTTTTTTCCTCGGCAGGAATATCATCAACAACAATCGATCCCATATCAATTATAAAATTACCGGCAGTAATTTTTCCATCTTTTAAATTAATCGAGCCGTTTTTTAAACTTATCGTTCCAAAGTGCTCGCCTGTAGGTTTAAACCCTTTCCATGCAATACTCGAGGCATCTGTATTTACGGTATATTCAATAGCTGCTGCTTCGACCATTGTAACTGCTTCAGCTTCAGAAGTCACCGCTTCTTTTGCTTTATCTTTACAAGAAAAAACACTTAGCGTTAAAATTGAAATACATAAAATGCTTAATAGATTTTTTTTCATCTTTAGTTTTATTTTTGTTAGATAGTAAATTTACCAAACAGTTTATTCATTAAGAAATCTTAAAAATAAAAGTTTTGTTAAAAAATATGATGACATTATGGCATTTTAATAATAATGGCAGTACTTTTGCCAACCTATTTTAGTATAAAAAATAAGTTTAGCAATGAGCAAAAAAGATATAAACGAAGATTTAGAAAATGAAGCTGTAAATACTGCTGAAACCGAAACTGTTGAAAGCGAAGAACAACAAGTTGAAGAATTAACAAACGAAGAAAAACTGCAAGAAGAATTGCAGGAAGAAAAAAATAAGTTTTTACGCTTGTTTGCAGAATTCGAAAATTATAAAAAACGAACATCAAAAGAACGAATCGAGTTGTTTTCTACAGCTAGTGAAGGGGTTATGAAAACCTTATTGCCAATTTTAGATGATTTCGAGCGTGCCTTAACACATATTGAAGAAGATAAAGAAGCTGAGGAGTTAAGAAAAGGGGTGTTATTAATTTATCAAAAAATGGTAAATACACTTGAGCAAAAAGGTTTAAAAGCTATTGCAGTAGAAAAAGGCGAAACTTTTAATGCTGATAATCATGAGGCTGTTACACAAATTCCTGCACCAACAGATGATTTAAAAGGTAAAATAATAGATGTTATTGAAAAGGGTTACAAATTAGGTGAAAAAGTAATTCGTTTCCCAAAAGTGGTCATAGGACAATAAACCAAAAACATGGCGAAGAGAGATTATTACGAAATATTAGGATTAAGTAAAGGTGCATCGGCAGCCGAAATTAAAAAGGCTTACCGTAAAAAAGCAATTGAATTTCATCCCGATAAAAATCCGGACAATAAAGAAGCAGAAGCTAAATTTAAAGAAGCGGCCGAAGCGTATGAAGTGTTAAGCGATGCCGATAAAAAAGCGCGCTACGACCAATTTGGACACCAAGCTTTCGAAGGCGGATTCGGCGGTGGAGGCGGCGGTGGCATGAATATGGATGACATATTCAGTCAATTTGGCGATATTTTTGGCGGCGGTGGTTTTGGCGGTTTTTCTGGTTTTGGCGGTGGCGGTGGTCAACGTCGTGTAAAAGGCAGTAATTTACGCATTCGTGTTAAGCTTACTTTAGAAGAAATAGCCAATGGTGTTGAGAAAAAAATTAAGGTAAAACGCAAAATCCAAGCACCAGGGGTAAGCTACAAAACATGTTCTACTTGTAATGGAACTGGACAGGTAACTAGAATTGCAAATACTATTTTAGGTAGAATGCAAACCGCATCTCCTTGTAATGTTTGTGGTGGTTCTGGACAAACTATAGATAAAAAACCAGCCGATGCAGATGCACAAGGCTTAAAAGTAGCCGAAGAAACAGTATCTATTAAAATACCTGCAGGTGTAGTAGATGGAATGCAGCTTAAAGTTTCAGGTAAAGGAAATGAAGCACCAGGAAATGGTATTTCTGGAGATTTAATTGTAGTAATTGAAGAAGAAACTCATGATAAGTTACAACGTGAAGGTGATAATTTACACTACGATTTATATATTAGTTTTCCAGAAGCTGTTTTAGGAACTTCAAAAGAAATAAATACCGTAACAGGTAAAGTACGTATACCAATTGATGCAGGTGTGCAATCGGGTAAGATTTTACGCTTACGCGGAAAAGGAATTCCAAGTATAAATGGTTACGGATCAGGTGATTTACTAGTACATGTAAATGTATGGACACCAAAAACACTTAATAAAAAACAAAAAGAGTTTTTTGAAGGTATGATGGCAGATGAGCATTTCGAACCAAAACCGGAAAGTTCAGACAAGTCTTTCTTTGAGAAAGTAAAAGATATGTTTTCTTAATTAAATAGGACATTTTTATTTAATAAAAACCGCAAAAATATTGCGGTTTTTTTATTCTCAATGTTAAAAGTTATATACAAATTTTAACTTTCGTACAAAAAAAATAGGTATATTTGACTATCACTAATTAATTTAGTGATAATTTTTCTTTTTCATAGCAATTTTTTTCCCATCCTTAATTTATTAAGGGTGGGTTTTGTTTTTTTATTACAAATAGCTAACATCTTTTATGTTTTACTTAGCTATGTGCTATTAACATTTAATATATTTACATTCTTTTAAGTAAATAAAATAACTAAATGACTAACTTATTAGAAGTTAATAATGTTTCAAAAAAGTTTGGAACGTTTACTGCATTAAATAATGTTTCGTTGGCGGTGCCTAATGGGAGTATTTTTGGCTTGTTAGGACCAAATGGTGCTGGAAAAACCACTTTAATTCGTGTAATTAATCAAATTACAATGCCTGATACTGGCGAGGTGTTTTTGGATGGTGAAACACTGCAAGAAAAGCACATAAGAGATATTGGCTATTTACCTGAAGAACGTGGTTTATACAAATCTATGAAAGTTGGAGAACAAGCATTATATTTAGCTCAATTAAAGGGATTAAGTAAGACTGAAGCAAGACAACGACTTAAATATTGGTTTGATAGACTAGAAATTGGAGATTGGTGGAACAAGAAAATACAGGAATTATCAAAAGGAATGGCGCAAAAGGTACAATTCGTGGTTACCGTTTTACATGAGCCAAAATTGTTGATTTTTGACGAACCCTTTTCTGGGTTCGATCCTATAAATGCCAATTTAATAAAAGATGAAATTTTACATCTTAGAGAAAAAGGAGCAACCGTTATTTTTTCTACCCATAGAATGGAATCAGTTGAAGAATTGTGCGATGATATTGCCTTAATTAACAAATCAAATAAAATTCTTGACGGCAAGCTCACAGAAGTAAAACGACAATATAAAAGTAATACGTTTGAGGTAGGTTTACGAACAGAAGATAATGTTAAATTGGAACAAGAATTAGCCGAAAAGTTTTCTATTTCAAAAGCTTATTTTAAAACTTTAGATAATGAGTTAAAACTAAATATTAAGCTTAAAGATATGGATAAACCTAATGATTTATTAAGCTATTTAACTACAAAATCTGAAGTATCTCATTTTGTAGAATTAATTCCTAGTGTAAACGATATTTTTATTCAAACTGTAAAGAATAATAACTAAAACATGAACCATTTACCGCTTATTATAAAACGCGAATATTTAAATAAAGTTCGAAATAAGGCTTTTATTATCATGACTGTGTTAAGCCCTGTAATTATGATAATATTAGTGTCTGTAGTGGCTTATTTATCGCAACTTAATAATGATAAAGTAAGAGTTATAACAGTGCTTGACGAATCTGGTTTTTTAGAAAACGCGTTTGAAAATTCAGATAAAACAAGTTATAATGTGTTGTCTGGCATGCATTTAACTGATGCCCAAACCTTAACCAAGGAGGCAAAATCATATGGTTTACTTCATATAGAATCTTTTAGTAATTTGGAAGAAGCTTCAAATCATGTGAAATTTTATTCTGAAGAGTCTCCATCACTTAGTTTGATTTCAGATATAGAAGAAAAATTAGAAAAGGCTTTTACCTCAAGAAATTTAAAAAATAAGGGTGTAAATGTCGACACAATAAATGCGGCTAGGGTAAAAATAAATATGGCTCAAGAAAGTTTTGAGGGAGAAAAAACATCAAAAATAGATAGCGTTGTAAAACTTATTTTTGGCGGTGCTGCAGGCTATTTGCTGTTTATGTTTATTATAATTTATGGTAACATGATAATGCGAAGTGTTATTGAAGAGAAAACAAGCCGTATTATAGAGGTTATTATATCATCAGTAAAACCTGTTCAGCTTATGTTGGGAAAGATAATTGGCACGTCATTAGCTGGTATAACCCAATTTGTAATTTGGCTTATTTTAGGAAGTATTTTGATAACAGTAGTATCGTTTGTGTTTGGTATTGAGGTACAAACACCGCAGCAACAAATGGTAGTGCAATCTGTGGCCTCTTCAGAGATCAATACCCAAGTGCAAAACGTAATGGAGGCCTTTTATAATTTACCTATTACAAATTTAATAGTTGCTTTTGTTTTATTTTTTGTGGGAGGTTATTTGCTATACAGTTCACTTTATGCAGCTATTGGTGCTGCCGTAGATAACGAAACCGATACGCAACAGTTTATGTTGCCAATTATTATGCCTTTAATATTGGCTGTATATATTGGTGTGTTTACAGTTATAGAGGACCCTCATGGTACCGTATCCACAATTTTTTCATATATTCCTTTAACATCTCCCGTAGTGATGCTTATGCGTATTCCTTTTGGTGTGCCTATTTGGCAGCAATTAATTTCTTTAGTAATATTATTGGCATCGTTTACGTTTACTGTTTGGTTTGCTGCAAAAATATATCGTGTAGGCATTTTAATGTATGGCAAAAAACCAAGTTATAAAGAACTTATAAAGTGGATTAAATATTAATATGATTCAAGATTTATATAAAATAGAAGAAACTATAACCGAAAGTAGTATTTGGGAAAAATTTGTAAGCTTTTTAGAGTTTAAAATTTTAGATTTTACCTATGGATCTGGTGAAGATGCGCATGCTATCGTCTTAAGGGTAAAATATGTTTTACTAGTTTCTTTAGTTCTTATTGCTACAACTTATTTTTTAAGAGTTTTTAAAAAGCTTGTAACTCGAAAAATGCCGAATGAAGATAAGGTAAAGTTTAATACGGTATTCTCGTTTGCACGCTGGATAATTTACATTATAGTATTATTGGTAGTTTTAGATTCTATAGGCTTTAATGTTACAGCAATTTTTGCAGCGTCAGCAGCCTTACTAATAGGTATTGGTTTGGCGTTGCAAACCTTATTTCAAGACATCATTTCGGGTATTTTTATATTAATTGATCAAAGTGTTCATGTAGGCGATATTATTGAAATTGATGGTAAAATTGGCCGTGTAGAAGAGATTAAATTACGAACAACGAGAGCGGTTACCATAGATAATAAGGTACTTATTATACCAAATCATTTATATTTAGAAAATAGCTTATTTAACTGGACTCAGAACGGATCAATTACTCGCGAGTTTGTTGCTGTTGGTGTTGCTTACGGTAGCGATGTGCAATTAGTAAAAAGATTATTGATACAAGCTGCAAGTACTCATCCTAGTGTGTTAAGTGAACCCGAACCAACGGTTGTTTTTACCGATTTTGGAGAGAGCTCCTTAGATTTTAAAATTGTTTTTACTATTAACGATAGTTTCAAGGCAAGTTTTCCGAAAAGTGATATTAGATTCGAAATAGATAGACTTTTTAGAGAACACAATATTAGTATACCATTTCCGCAAAGAGATATTTATATTAAAAAATTATAAAAACTTAAATTTATTCACTTAAAATAATTCATTTTATATGCTAAATAAATCAGTGATTGTTTTACTTTTCATATATTTAATAACAGCTTCAGCGAACGCCCAGTTAACAGATTTATTTAGACTAGAATATTCATTTATACCCAAATCTAAATCTCAAGATCAATACACTAGGTTGCGAGCGTTGTTTAATTACCCGATACAAATAAAGGACAGCGATTATTTGGTTTTTGGAGCAGAGTATAACCGTGTTATTTTAAACTTGGAAGAAACTTATCCGTTTGAAACGTCAGGATTAAATACTATACATATTATCGATTTTAATTTAGGTTATACATTTAAATGGAATAAAAAATGGCGTATTGGTTTTAAAGTTAATCCTAGAGTAGCTTCCACATTAACAAGAAGCATTACAAAAGATGATATTTTTATTAACGGTGGTGTATATTTTGTAACAGACAGAATGGACGATACAAGTTTAAAACATCCTTATCGTTTAGTTCTAGGCTTAACATATAATGCGACTACAGGCTTACCATTTCCGTTGCCATTTATAAGTTACACGAGGAAAATAAACGAACATTGGGAATATAATTTAGGAGTGCCTAAATCTAGTTTAAAATATAATATTAACGATAAACATGTTTTATTATCATTTATAGGTCTCGATGGTTATTTGGCACATTTGCAAAGGCCAACAGTAGTTAATGGGCAAGAGGTAGACCATATCTCACTATCCGTTGTGGTTGGAGGCGCTGGTTATCAGTACTTTTTTACTAAACATATTATGGGTTATATGTATTCAGGATATTCGTTTAGGTTAAATAATGTGTTAAGAAACGATAATAGAGATGAAATTTATAAATTAGATGATAGAAATGCATTCTATTTAAGAACAGGAATAAAATATAAGTTTTAAAATGCCAAAAATATTAGTAATTGAAGATGAAGCTGCAATACGTAGAGTATTGGTTAAAATTCTTTCTGAAGAAAACGACACGTATAAAGTAGAAGAAGCCGAAGATGGTCTTTTAGGTATCGATAAGATAAAAAATGACGATTTCGATTTGGTTTTATGCGATATAAAAATGCCAAAAATGGATGGTGTTGAGGTGCTCGAAGCTACAAAAAAAATAAAACCTGAAATTCCCTTTGTCATGATTTCGGGTCATGGCGATCTTGATACAGCTGTTAATACCATGCGCTTAGGAGCTTTCGATTATATTTCGAAACCACCAGATTTAAATCGTTTATTAAATACAGTTCGCAATGCTTTGGATAAAAAGGAATTGGTTTTAGAAAATAAAATCTTAAAGAAAAAAGTAAGTAAGAAGTACGAGATGATAGGAGAAAGTCCTGCTATTGTGCAAATTAAGGACATGATTGATAAAGTTGCGCCAACTGACGCTCGTGTTTTAGTAACAGGACCTAACGGAACTGGTAAAGAATTAGTAGCGCATTGGTTGCACGAAAAAAGTGAACGAGCCAAAGGAGCTATGATTGAGGTGAATTGTGCTGCAATTCCTTCGGAATTAATTGAAAGTGAGTTATTTGGGCATGTAAAAGGCGCATTTACAAGTGCCAATAAAGATCGTGCTGGTAAATTTGAAGCAGCCAATGGCGGTACGATTTTTTTAGATGAAATTGGCGATATGAGTCTGTCGGCTCAAGCTAAAGTATTAAGGGCTTTACAAGAAAGCCGTATTCAACGTGTTGGTAGTGATAAAGATATAAAAGTTAATGTTCGTGTGGTTGCTGCCACCAACAAAAATCTTAAAAAGGAAATAGAAGAAGGTAAATTTCGTGAAGATTTATACCACCGTTTAGCAGTTATTTTAATAAAAGTTCCAGCCTTAAACGATAGACGTGAAGATATTCCTTTATTGGTAAATCATTTTTCTGCTAAAATAGCTTTAGAACAAGGAACTGCTAAAAAAACTTTTTCCGACAAGGCTATTAAATTACTTCAAGATTACGATTGGACAGGAAATATACGCGAATTACGAAATGTTGTAGAACGATTAATAATTTTAGGTGGTACGGAAGTAAGTGAGCAAGATGTAAAGGCTTTTGCTAGTAAATAATAAAAATTTTTAAAAATGGAACAGAATGATTATAAGGTTACTAAAAGTATAAACTTAAAGGAGCTTACATCAAAAGTTGTTATTCCAGATGCGAAGAAAGAACTGAAAAAGGTACGTAAAGATCTTGGCGATTGGCAAAATACCATGTATGCTCATAATAAATATGCGGTTTTAGTATGTTTACAAGGTATGGATACGGCTGGAAAAGATAGTTTAATTCGTGAAGTTTTTAAAGATTTTAATGTACGTGGTGTAGAGGTTCAAAGTTTTAAAGTACCAACCGATTTAGAACGCGACCACGATTACTTGTGGAGGCATTATATTGCATTACCACCGCGCGGTAAGTTTGGTGTATTTAACCGCACACATTACGAAAATGTATTAGTAACACGAGTGCATCGAGAATATATTTTAGGCGAGAATTTACCCGATGTAAATTCGGTAGACGATGTTAACGATGCTTTTTGGGACAAGCGATTCGAGCAAATAAATAATTTCGAAAAGCATATTACTCAAAACGGTACCATCATCTTTAAATTCTTTTTAAACTTATCAAAAGGAGAGCAAAAAAACCGACTTATACGTCGCTTAGAAAAGCAGGAAAAAAACTGGAAATTTTCACCAAGCGATTTAAAAGAGCGCAAACTTTGGAATGCTTATCAAGATTGTTATCAAGATGCTATAAACAAAACCTCGAAACCTCACGCGCCGTGGTATGTTGTTCCAGCAGACGATAAACCTTCTGCCCGTTACATAGTGGCAAAAACCATTTACGACGAGCTCATGAAATATACCGATATTGTTGAGCCAGAACTAGACGACGATATAAAAGAAAACCTGGAAGCTTACAAAAACCAACTTAGTAGCGAGTAGTTTTTTGGCGCTTAAACACGCTTTCCGCTATATCTTTAGGTAAAACTTAGGTTCTAAATGTAAAAATCGGTTATCAGAAGCAGAACGTTTTGGTTTAATTTATGGTTCGTTATATTGCAGTTTTACATAAAGGATGCCGCTGCAATCGTTAGCGCAAGTTCGCGTTACAGAAATAAACTGTTAACACAATTTTATGTGTAGAGCGGTTTTTAAAATTTTACAGAAATACTATTTTTAAAGTCTTAACATGTTACAATGAAAAAAATCACCCTTTTAACAGCATTATTGGCATCGATTATTGGTTTTTCGCAAACCGCAGACGAGGCCGCATTACGAACTATATTTACACAATCGTTAACTAACGGTAAAAGTTACGATTGGTTAAACCATCTATCCAACCAAATAGGCAGTCGTTTATCGGGTTCTTTAGGAGCAGAAAAAGCAGTAGATTATACAAAAGAAGAACTAGAAAAATTAGGCTTAGATAAGGTTTGGTTGCAACCCGTGATGGTACCGCGCTGGATTCGAGGTGCAAAAGAATTTGCATTTATAGAAAGTGAACCAGGAAAAACAAATAATGTAAATATTTGTGCGCTAGGTGGCTCGGTAGCAACACCAGCCTTGGGGTTAAAAGCTAATGTAGTCGAAGTTCAGAATTTTGAAGAATTAAAAGCTTTAGGAAAAAAGAACGTAGAAGGCAAAATTGTATTTTACAATCGTCCAATGGAAGCCGAACTTATACAAACCTTTCAAGCCTACGGTGGTTGTGTTAACCAACGTTACAAAGGAGCGCTCGAAGCTTCAAAATATGGAGCTATTGGTGTCATTGTACGTTCTATGAATTTAAGGCTAGACGATTTACCACACACGGGTAGCATGACTTATGGCGATTTGCCTGTAGATAAACGCATACCTTCTGCAGCCATTAGTACAAACGATGCCGAATTATTAAGTGCGATGCTTAAACTTAATAAGGATGTTAAATTTTACTTTAAACAAAGCTGTAAACAGTTGGCCGATGTGCAATCTTATAATGTTATTGGCCAAATTACAGGAAGCGAATTTCCTAACGAATATATGATTGTTGGTGGGCATTTAGATTCTTGGGATTTAGGTGATGGTTCTCACGATGATGGTGCAGGCGTTGTACAATCAATGGATGTGTTGCGTTTATTAAAAGAATCGGGAATAAAACCAAAACGTAGCATTCGTGTAGTTTTATTTATGAATGAGGAAAATGGATTACGTGGTGGTAAAAAATATGCAGAAGTAGCTAAACAAAAAGGAGAAAATCACATTTTTGCATTAGAAAGCGATGCCGGAGGTTTTACACCTCGAGGATTTAGTTTCGATTGTACCGATGCGGCATTCGAGCAAGTATTAAGTTGGCAAAAACTGTTTAAACCATACTTAATTCACTTTTTTGAAAAAGGTGGAAGTGGTGCCGATGTTGGCCCATTAAAAACAGATAGCAATGTGCTTTGTGGTTTACGCCCAGATTCGCAACGTTATTTCGATCATCATCATGCAAGTAATGATACTTTCGATGCTATTAACAAACGCGAATTAGAACTTGGTGCTGCTACCATGACAGCTTTGGTGTATTTGTTCGATAAATATGGGGTAAATCCAATTTCGAAAACATCAGAGCTTAAAGATTAATTTTCTGATAATTAAATAGTTATTATGAAGAAAATTTTGGTTTCTTTAACGTTAATGTGTACAATGTTTAGTATGGCTCAAGAAAAATTACCGTATTACGAAATTCCAGAACCTTCAAAAATCTACACTGCTGGAAGTGTAGCAGCTCGAATGGTAGATGGTTTAGGGTTTCGATATTTTTGGGCAAGCGAAGGTTTACGCCCTGAGGATTTAGCTTATAAAGCCTCTGAAAGTGCACGTACCAGCGATGAAACAATAGATCACATTTTGAGTTTAACTACCTCTATTTTAAAGTACTTATCTGCCGAGGAGGTTGTTAATTCAAAACAAATGGCAAGTTTCGATGATAAACGTAAACAAACTCTATTAAACTTAAAAAAGGCGTCTGATATTTTAAATAAAACTAAAGATATTGCTCTTTTCGATAATAATAAGTATCCGTTTTGGAATCTTATAAATGGGCCAATTGCCGATGCTATTTGGCATTGTGGGCAATTGGTAACCTTGCGCCGTGCCTCTGGAAATCCGTTTACCACAAAGGTAAATTTATTTTCAGGAAAGGTTAAAAGCTGAAAATTGTTTTAACTAATTAAGTTAGTTTCTACAAATAGCTTAGCCACCATTTATCTTTGTTTTTCGCTTTATAAAGCATGTATTTTTTACTTGGGAAGTAGAGTAGTGCTATAACACCAACCCAAACGCAATACACTACAAAAAGGGAATACCCGTAATTGGCAAGTTTGGCGTTCATAAATACATCCGAAGTTAATATCATGTGTTGCCAATTTCCACCAAAAATAAGCATACCAAAAATGGCCAAAACATGAATTAACAGGATATGTAAAAAATAATAAAACAAAGGTACACGTCCAAAAACTAAAAAGAAGTTGGTTATTTTATTTTTAAACGATTCAATACCATATAAAAATAAAAGTGCAGGCCCTAATGTTATTAATAAATAGCATAAAGATGGCGGATATTTAGTGACTTTAAAAAATGCCATCATGGTTTTTGATGTTGTATCTTGTACTTCCCAAGGCACCAAATCACCATAAATATTTAATCCGCGAATTATAAAAAACGCAATTATTGAAGCAGAACCAAGTATTAGTAAATACTTTTTTCTAGTGCTTTTATTAAAATCTCTTTTATATAATTGACCAAAACAATACCCCAAACAAATAACGCCAAACCAAGGAATAATTGGGTAGACAAATGCAAAATAAGTGTTGCCTATTTGAAGGAATTGCTGTTGATGTAAAATGTACCATAAAATAGATTTAAAACTATTTCCTTGCACGGTAATGCCATCTAAAGCATTATGGCCGGCAACTAAAATACAGCCTAAAACTAAAATGTATTTTATTGGTAAATAAATGGTAAACGATAACAAAATCATACACAAGCCAATGGCCCAAATAACTTGTAATATGATGAAACTATAAGTAACATCGAATTTCCAAAGAAAATTATTAATTATTACCGAGAGTAAAATTAACCATATTCCTCGTGTAATTAAGAATTTAAAAAGCTTCCGTTTTGCTTTTTTACTGCCGTATAAATATGCCGATGTGCCGGCTAAAAATATAAATACAGGAGCGCAATAATGCGTAATAAACCTGGTGAAAAAAAGAATAGGAGTTGTGGTTTCTAAATTTGTAGGATCGGAAAAAAACGAACCAAAATGAAAATAATCTCTAACATGATCCAATGCCATAATCACCATAACGACTCCTCTTAATATGTCTATTGACTCTATACGGCTTGGTTTTGTAATACTCATGCAGTTTTAATTAGTGCTTATTATCAATTAAAGGTAGTAAAAAGAATTTTTTTGTTTTACAGGTATGGGTTTTAATTATTTGGCTAATTTTAAAATATAAGCATAAAAAACAGCAGCTTTTTTTAAAACTGCTGTTTTTTTTAATGTGTTTTATTTTGCTGAAAGCAAAGCACTACTGTAATACGAACTCATGGTGGTGATTTTACCATCAGCGTCAAAATTATTACTTAAATGCATGAATAGCTCAATTTTTTTATCGTCCGATTTTCGAATTAAGTTAAATTTCCACCATGACAATACATCACGACCTTCTCCCATTTCGTATTCTAAATAATCAGGATAACCTACCATATCAATTCCAACGACAGTAAATTTATCTATAAAATTTTCCCAATTGGTTTTGGTTTCTGCTTTTGTAAACTTTTTGTCGTATGCCGTATTTATGTCGTAAAAATTAGCATCATCTGTAAAATACGATAACGATTTATCGAGGTCTAGTTTTTCGAATGCATAAACCATTTTTCTAACCGTATTAATGTTTTCATGATGGTTGTAAATTTTACCGTTAGTTCGGTTAACAAAACTAGATCCAATCTCGTCGAATATACTTTCGTTAAAATAAGTTATTTCGGTTTGTATTTTATTGTCTTTGTTAACAACAAATAGCCTATGCGTAAACATATCAATTTTTACACCGGTTTTTTTGTGAATTCCTCGAAAGTCTTCCCAAGTTTGTACCCATACAACGTCTTGGTTATTGTTTTCTTTGTATTCAATGGCATCTGGATAGGCTCCTTCTGTACGCGTAATTGTAAAATAATCTAATGCGTTGTGCCAAAACGAAACCATTTTTAAGTACGTTGTTTTGTCATCACCTTCTGGATTTGTAGAGGTGTCTAAGCCGTTGTACGATTTAAAATCGTCTGCCAAATAACGCGCAACTTTTGCGGTGTCTCCTGTAACGAAAGCAGCTGTCATTTCTTCCACTATATTTATAGCAGGATGTTTAATATAAACGGTTCCGTTCGATTTTTTTTGGGCAAACGTAAGTTGTATACTTACCATTGCCAGTACGAATAATAATGATAGTTTTTTCATTGTAATAGAATTTATAGTTATTAATTATTTAAAGTTGTTTTTACAGGTTGAAATGATACTCCAAGAGATTTTATGGCGCGATGGTTTTTGTAAATTAATTTAGGGGCTTTTAATGGGGCTTTGTTATTAAGCATTAGAGAGACATCAGAAACTGTATAACTTTCACTACTTATTAAAAAGTTTTGGCCATGCAAATTCGAAATATTTGTAGCGTTAAGTACACTTTGTGCAACATCTAAAACGTTAACTATTGCCAAATCAATGTTTTGGCTAAAAAGCATTTTCATAAACGCGTTTGGGGCTATTTTGTTTTTAATTTGAAATTGGATGTTGGTTGAGGTAGAATCGCTTCTATTGGATAACGATTTTCCCATTACCATTACCGGGGAAAGGCTTATAATGTCTACCTCTAAATCGGGGTTGCTTTTAACAAAATCTGTAACCAATTTATTCGCTAAATATTTTGATTGTGCATAAGGATGATGGTTGGGGTTTATGGTCGCAATATCGTTTTCAGAATAGGTGTCGTTAGCTTTTTTATGTGTTGCAGGTAACGGAAAATTTAAATTATAAACAGCCACCGAAGCCATAAATACTACTTTTTCAAGATGAGGTGTTTGTTTTATTACTTCAAGCAGGTTTTGGGTACCGTTTAGTGTTGGCTGCAATAGCGAATTTTCGGCATTTTGTACATCTAATTGAAACGGTGTGCCACAGTGAACTACAATATCGCAATCTTCAATAAATGTTTGCAGTTGTTTTTTATTTTCAATATCAAGTTCACTAATATGTAAATGATTTGAATGCTTAAGCTGAGTTAAATGCGTAAATTTTTCGTGGTTTGAAATATTTGTAGTGGAGACTTTTACTTCAAACTTATGTTCTAAAAATAGTTTGGTTATATGGCTTCCTATAAAACCAGCACCGCCTATAATACCTAGTTTTTTCATCTTTTGTTATTTTAGAAAAACAGGTAATCCACTTTTTTAAGTGACTAACTCAAATAAACAATTGTATACTAAAATTGATTACCTGTTTTAATATTTTTTTCTAATAACATAACTTGGGAGCGTTTTAATTTTTAACTAAGTAATTAATTTTGAGTGGTTAATAAAAGTGAGTTAGGATGAAGTATGGGTTTTGTTGTCCGAAGGAATGGTTTGGTTTATCGAATTAAATTTTTAGAAGTAAGTTTAAATTGTTTGTAAACGATTTAGCAACTCTTCTTTTAAAGCTTTACTTACCGGAATGGCTTTTTTTGCAATTACAATGTAACTAGTAGCGATTTCAACAATTTGAGATAAATTAACTATAAACGATCGATGTACTCTTATAAAGTGTCTATTTGGTAATTTCTCGTCGAGGTCTTTTAGGGTCATTACGAGCAAGTATTCTTTGGTTTTGGAGTGTATTCTACAATAATTTCGTTCGGCTTCAATGTATAAAATATCTTCAATGTTAACACGTACCATTTTTTCAAGGTGCTTTACAAAAATGCTATCGCTTAAAATAAAGGGTGTTATTTTTTCTGTAGTTTCAAGTTTTATTTCACTTTTATTGGCCTTTATGCGATTTAGCGTTAATTCTATGGCGTGTTGTAAATCTAAATTTTTATATGGTTTTGATATAAAAGCAAATGGGTTTGTTGATTTTGCACGATTAAAATGCGCTTCGTCTGTATTGGCTGTTAAATATATTATGGGAATGTTTTGGGTTTCTTGCATTTTTGTTACCAAGTCTATACCGTCTAACTTTCCTTTTAAATTTATATCTATTATAGCAATTTCGGGTTTGTTATTTTGAAATTGTAACAGTGCATCGTTGGCACTAGATATTAGTGCCGTAACCTGGTATCCTAAATTTGTTAGCTGTAACGAAATATTGGCGGCAATAATCATATCATCTTCTACAATTAATATTTTGGTTTTGTTTGGCATTTAAGTAATTGTGTTTAGTTTAAATTGGAATAAAACGGAGGTGCCGTTTTTAATGGTTTCAACCATTTTGCCGTTAAGTTGTTGGGTTAATAAATTAATAAGTTGCGAGCCAAAGCCCGTGCCTTTTGGTGTGGTGTTTGGTGCTTTGCCTATGCCGTTATCTTTTACTTCTAGGGTTAAAGTAGCCGCAGTGGGTTGTAATAAACTAATTAAAATTTTTCCGTTGGTTTGGTTCGGAAAAGCATATTTTAAGGCATTTGTAAGCAGTTCGTTTACAATAAGTCCAATAGGAATTGCGGTGTCTATATCGAGTTCTAAAGCATCCATGTTACAAATTATTTTAATCTTATAATCTGCGTTATAAGTGTCTAAAATGCCTGCACTTAAATTTACAAAATAGTCTTTCATTTCTATATACTTTAAGTTTTCACCTTGATACAGTTTTTGATGAATAATTCCCATAGATTGAACTCTGTTTTGGCTTGCAAGTAAGGCATCTTTTGTTTTAGAGTCGGTTAACCTTGCGGTTTGTAATGCCATTAAGCTTTTTACTAACTCTAAATTGTTTTTTACCCGATGATGAATCTCTTTAAGTAGTAATTCGTTTTGTTGATTTTTTAAGGCCAGTAGTTTGTTGCTTTTGGTTCTGGCTTTATAACTTCGGTATCCAAAAAATAAAAACCCTAATAGCAAAATAGCAAAACCAATACCTACCCATGTTAAAAATTTTTGTTGCTTTAGTTGTAATTGTTGTGTTGCTATGGTGTGTACTTTTTTTTCGGTTTCGTATTGGGTTAACAAGGCAGACATTGCTTTATCGCTTGCTATACTGGCTGTGCTATCTCTCATTTTCCTTGCTTTTTTTTGATATTTTAAAGCTAAAGGATAATTGCCTAATTTTTCATAAATGGTGCTTACATGTTCGTAGTTTTCGGTTAAGTTGGTGACATCTTGGTCTTCTTCCTGAAATTTAACGGTTTGAAGTTGGTATTTTAAGGCGTCGTTATAATTTCCTGTTAATAAATTTATTTCTCCTAAATTGGCAATTAAAACTACAATGGCATTACGGTAATTTAATTGTTTTGCAATAGATAGGGCATGATTATAGTTTTTAAGGGCCGCGTTGTAATTGCCAAGCCTTTTAAGTGCATTTGCCTTATTATTAATTAAGTCGCACAAATTCATGTTGGAGTAATTTAGTGCTTTGGCTAAGTTTAATGCTTTATCGTAATAATAAAATGCAGAATCGGGCTTATGTATGGCTATGCTTGAATTTCCGGCATTGGTATAGGCATAAACAAGTTCGTCATGAATACTATTTTCTAGGCAAAACGCAATATTGTCTTTGGCATAAATTAGGGCGTCGGTATAACGTTCTTGTCGGTTTAAGTCTTCTGTAATTCTTGTTTTGGCACCTGCAATTCCTGCTTTGTCGTTTATTTTTTCCATTAAATCTAAAGCCATTAAATCGCATTTCATGGCGTTTTCTATATCGCCTTTTTTCTTATAAACCCAACCTATTTTAAATAGGGTTGTAGCTTGTCCCTTTTTATTGTTTATGGTTTTGTAGGCTTTTAATGCTTTATTAAAATGATGTGAGGCAGAATCTAATTCTAATAAATTTGCATGAATTCTACCTTTCATCTCGTTAAAAATAGGTTGCCATTGTTTGTTTTTATAATGGTTGGCTAGATTTAGAGCTTTACGGGCGTGTTGTTTTGCGTTTTGTAAGTTGCTATTTGAAGTTATTGTAATAAGCTCTTGAAAAAGAACATACTTTTTTGACTCAGATTTTTCTAAGCGAATGGATTGATTTAAATTATCAATTTTTTGATTTTGACTGCCAACAGTAGGATTACAAATACAAAGTAGTAAACTGTAAATTACCGTAAATGCCAAAAACACTTTACGGTTATATGTTGAGAGGGTCATACATGTCTTTTTAGAATAATTGCTATTATTAAAAAGACTCAGGGAATTGTATAATATTACTAATTATATTGATTATTAGCAAATTATATTACTGTTTATAACGAAATGGTAAAAAATTTATTTATTATTCAAGTTTTACAACAGCCAATACGTATACTTGCTATTTTATTTAGGCTTTTAATTATATCCTAAAAATAATTTTTAAACGAGCTAATATAGTCCAGTGGAATCCTAGTTAAATTGATTTCGAATAATAAGGTTTATTAAAAATTACGCGTTTACTTGTTTAGTTAACAATTTACGTTGCTGTTTAATGGTAAGTGTGCTGCCATCGTGACTCCAACCTGGTGCTGCAAAAGCGTACATGAACTTATGGTACCAGTTTTTAGACTTTTTCATGTCGTTCCAGATATCTTTATATTCATGGGTTAAAATAACTAACGGGTTATAGGAATTTGGCGGATGTGTGACGCCATATTTTATATCGATATTTTCGTCGAGCTCTTTCCAAGTACCAAATATTTTATCGAAAATATTTAAAAATCCGCCATGATTTTTATCCATATACTCAAAGTTTTGGGCATGGTGAACTTGGTGCATGGTGTGGGTGTTAAATATTTTTTCTAAAAAACCCAGTTTAGGAATAAATACAGAATGTAATTGAAATTGCCATAAAGATTCTATACCTAAACAAACAACTACCATTTCTGGAGGGAAACCAATAGCGGGCATCCACATATAGAAAAATGGTTTGTAAAGTACAGTAAACCAGCCGTTTCTTACCGCAGTTCCTAAATTAAAATTATCGGAGGAATGGTGTACAATATGTGCGGCCCAAAGTACTCGAACATTGTGGTTTTGGCGATGAAACCAATAATAGCTAAAGTCGTCGGCCAATTGACAAAGTAACCAAACATACCAAACATAGCCGAAGGATTGGTACCCCATTATATTGGTACGGATACCATTAATTTCAGGGTTAAAAATGTTGTAAATAAAATTAAATAGTACAATAGCTGCAATGGTTTTGGTTAGAGGAGCAATAATTGCAGAACCAATACCCATGGTTAAGCTTGCGCCTAAATCTTTATAGTTATATAAATCTTTTTTTTCTTTGTGGTGCTTGCTGTAGGATAACTCTAGAAGAATAAGACCAAGAAAACAAGGAACGCCGTAAACCAGCGGGTTTGTAAAATCCATTAAAAATTGTGTTTAGCCCAAAAATAGGATGATTTTATTATTAAACAGACTAAATTTAGATTTATTTTAAATAAAAAGACCGCTTTTAACGTTAGGACGTATAAAAGAGGTCTTTAATAAATAGATTATATGTTTGCTAGCTTATTTAGCTAATGTTTTTTCTGCTTTTGGAGTAAAATTTACTTCTACTTGATTTCTTGTTAAATCTTCAAAAGTTTCACGCTCTCTAATTAAATGTAATTGGTTGTTATACCAAAGTACCTCGGCTGGTCTAAACCTAGAGTTATAGTTACTTGCCATAGAAAAACAATAAGCACCTGCGTTTTTAAAACATAAAATGTCGCCTTCGTTAATTTCGTTTATTCTGCGGTTGCTACCAAAAGTATCGGTTTCACAAATGTAACCTACTACGGTATAAAAACGCTCTTTACCATCTGGGTTTGATATGTTAATAATATCGTGATGCGACCCATAAAACATCGGGCGTATTAAATGGTTTAAACCAGAATCTACCTGTGCAAAAACGGTGGATGTAGTCTGTTTTACAGCATTTGCTTTTACTAAAAAGTGACCTGCTTCACTAACTAAAAATTTACCAGGTTCGAAAGCTAAGGTTAAATCTTTACCATATTCTTTACAGAAATCGTTAAATCTTTTAGATAGTTTTTTACCTAATTCTTCAATATTGGTTTCAATATCACCTGCTTTATAAGGGACTTTAAATCCAGAACCAAAATCTATGAAATCTAAATTTTTAAATTGTTTTGCGGTTTCGAATAGAATTTCGCTAGCGTATAAAAATACTTCAATATCTAAAATATCACTTCCAGTATGCATATGTATACCGTTAATGGTCATTTTAGTATTTTCTACAATACGTAAAATATGAGGTATTTGGTGTATTGAAATACCAAATTTAGAATCGATATGACCTACAGAAATTTTACTGTTTCCACCAGCCATAACATGAGGGTTTATACGAATACAAACCGGTGTTTTCGGATATTTAGTACCAAATTGCTCTAAAATAGCAAGATTATCTATATTAATTTTTACCCCAAGTTTTGCAGCTTCTTCAATTTCGCTTAACGAAACGCCGTTTGGTGTAAAAATAATTTGTTCTGGTTTAAAACCAGCAGCTAATCCCAATTGTACTTCTTGAATAGAAACGGTATCTATACCAGAACCTAAACTATTTAAAAGCTTTAAAATGGATATGTTTGATAAAGCCTTTACCGCATAACTTATTTTTAAGTGTTTTACACTTTTAAAGGCATTGGTAAGTCTTTTGTATTGAAATTCAATTTTTTCGGCGTCGTAAACATATACAGGACTGCCAAATTCTTCAACAGCTTTTAGTAATTGAGTATTGGTCATAACTTTAATTTTGCGCAAATATATTCCTTTAAGTGGTATTTAAAATAAAAAACATTGAAAATTTTTAAAATTAAACAAAAAGTTAATTATTTAACAAATTAAAATTATAGAATATTTTTAAACATTAAAATTGGGTAAGTAAAGCCTATTATTTACATTTGCTATACTTTAACTATATAATGTCATTATGAATTTACACGAGTATCAAGGAAAAGATATACTAGCAGGTTTTGGCGTGAGAGTACAACGCGGTATTGTAGCCCAAAACGCAGACGAAGCAGTAGAAGCTGCAAAAAAATTAACAGAAGAAACCGGAACAGGTTGGCACGTAATTAAAGCACAAGTACATGCTGGTGGTCGTGGTAAAGGTGGCGGTGTAAAACTTGCTAAAAATTTAGAGGAAGTTAAAACAGTTGCTGGACAAATTATAGGAATGGACTTAGTTACACCTCAAACTTCTGCCGAAGGTAAGCGTGTGCACCAAGTATTAGTTGCCGAAGATGTATATTATCCAGGTGATAGCGAACCAGACGAATTTTACATGTCTGTGTTATTAAATCGAGGTACAGGTCGTAACATGATTATGTATTCTACAGAAGGTGGTATGGACATCGAAACTGTTGCCGAAGAAACACCACATTTAATTTTTACTGAAGAAGTAGATCCTGCTGTTGGTTTATTACCATTTCAAGCAAGACGTGTAGCCTTTAACTTAGGTTTATCTGGTTTAGCATTTAAAGAAATGACTAAATTCGTGATGTCTTTATACACAGCTTACGTAAAGTCTGATTCTTCTTTATTCGAAATTAACCCAGTTTTAAAAACTAGTGATGATAAAATTTTAGCTGTTGATGCTAAAGTAACTATAGATGATAACGCTTTATATCGTCATAAAGATTATGAAGCATTAAGAGATTTACGTGAAGAAAACCCAATTGAAGTTGAAGCTAAAGAAGTAGGATTAAACTACGTAGATTTAGATGGAAATGTTGGTTGTATGGTAAACGGAGCTGGTTTAGCAATGGGAACCATGGATTTAATTAAGCAAGCAGGTGGAGAGCCAGCAAACTTTTTAGATGTTGGTGGTACTGCTGATGCTGCTCGTGTTGAAGCTGCTTTTAAAATTATATTAAAAGACCCTGCGGTAAAAGCTATTTTAATTAACATTTTTGGTGGTATTGTACGTTGCGATCGTGTGGCACAAGGTGTTATTGATGCTTATAAAAACATGGGGAATATTGAAGTGCCAATTATTGTACGTTTACAAGGTACAAATGCAGATATCGCAAAAGAATTAATTGACAATTCTGGATTAGCGGTATTAAGTGCTACAGAATTCCAAGAAGCTGCAGATAAAGTACAAGAGGTTTTATCGTAAAACATACTTCTTAGTTATATAATAAAAAAAGAGCAACTTAATTGTTGCTCTTTTTTTGTGGTTTATTTTGAGATTGGGGTTTTGGTTTATCACTTTTTTTAGGCATTGGGCCTCTTAAATGTATAACCAAACCATTTAAAAAATTACGTAATATTTGATCGCCACATTCCATGTATTTTGGGTGATCTTCACGTCTAAAAAAGGCGCCTAATTCACTTTTAGAAATTCTAAAATCTACTAAAGCGAGAATATTAACAATATCATCATCTCTTAACTTTAAAGCAACTCTTAATTTTTTTAATATATCGTTGTTCGTCATAATTTTTAATGAGCTATTTAGCTCATGCATTTCATCGATTTTGTAATTAGTGAATGCCCAAATTAGCGTTTTTTTAAATTAATAATCTAATGTTAATAATAAAAATATGTTTTTAGATGTTTTTAGTTTTGTAATTTATTGTTATTCAGTTATTTAAAATGTTTTTTTGTATTTTCATTGAATAGGATGATAAGACGAAAAGCATATTTTTTAGTTAATTTTACTAAAGGTATTGACGAACTTAATGATAATTACGATTAACTACAAAGTGGTTTTCGATGAGATGCTTTTTATGCGGGATTAATTTATGGCCTTTCTGCTTAAATTTATATTGTAATTAAAGAATCCCCATATTATGGTAAATAGAATAGAGAAATTAAGTCTTTTATCTGAAATGATAGCCTTTGCACAACATGATAAAGATATACAAAATATCGAATATAACTTTTTATTAGGAGTAGCAAAACAACTTGGAATTTCTAGAGAGGATTTCGATTATTTAATTGAATATCCTATTACTTATACGCATTTAAAATCACATAGCGAACGTATTGTACAATTTCATAGATTAGTATTATTGATGAATATCGAGCAGGAACATAGTGATATTGAAAATAATAAAAGTGTAGCAAAATTATACAACTTTGGCTTAAGAATGGGACTAAGTCATGAGTCTATTACAAAAGTTTTGTACTTAATGGAGAGTTTTCCGAATAAAATAGTACCACCAGATGTATTAATAGATATATTTAAAACGCAATATAACTAACCAAATAATGCGTTGTCTCTCACATATATCTTATAGGGTTGAATTTAAGTGTTAATTTTAAATTTAGCAATAATCATTATGTAAAAGCTAAAGGTTTATACCTTTAGCTTTTCTATTTTATCTTGGTATACTTTTATTTCGTCGCGCAATTTGGCAGCTACCATAAAATCTAGTGCTTTTGCTGCTGCTTCCATAGCTTTGCGCTTTTCTTTAATTTTCTTTTCAAGTTGTGGTTTACTTAAATATTCACTTTCGGGTTCGGCAGCTTTTGCGGCTTCTAATTCATAATGATAAGTGCTAACCGAATTTTTAGTAAGTGCATTATCTAAACTTTTATTTAAAGCTTTTGGTTTTAAGTTATGTCTAGTGTTATAATTTATTTGCTTTTCACGACGATAATTAGTTTCATCAATGGTTTGTTGCATGCTTTTAGTAATTTTATCGGCATACATTATAGCTTTACCATTTAGGTTTCTTGCAGCGCGACCAACCGTTTGAGTAAGCGATCGCGTAGAACGTAAAAAACCTTCTTTATCGGCATCTAAAATGGCAACTAATGATACTTCGGGTAAATCTAAACCTTCACGAAGTAGGTTTACACCCACTAAAACATCAAACAAACCTTTACGCAAATCTTGCATAATTTCTACCCGCTCCAAGGTGTCTACATCACTATGAATATAGCGACAACGAATTTGAATTCTATCTAAATACTTGGTCAATTCCTCTGCCATGCGTTTCGTAAGTGTAGTGACTAACGTACGTTCGTCTTTTTCTACACGAATTTGTATTTCTTCAATTAAATCGTCTATTTGATTTAAACTCGGGCGCACTTCAATAATGGGATCTAATAAACCAGTTGGTCTAATAATTTGTTCTACGTAAACCCCATCGGTTTTTTGTAACTCATAATCTGCAGGAGTAGCACTTACATAAATAACTTGGTTTTGTAAAGCTTCAAACTCTTCAAATTTTAATGGACGGTTATCCATGGCGGCAGGTAACCTAAAACCATATTCTACTAAGTTTTCTTTTCTGCTTCGGTCACCGCCGTACATGGCGTGTACTTGCGAAATAGTAACGTGACTTTCGTCTACAACCATTAAATAATCGTCTGGAAAATAATCTAGTAAGCAGAAAGGGCGTGTTCCTGGTTGTCTGCCATCAAGGTAGCGCGAATAATTTTCTATACCAGAGCAATACCCGAGTTCACGAATCATTTCTAAGTCAAATTCAGTGCGTTCTTTTAGGCGTTTTGCTTCAAGGTGTTTACCAATATCTTTAAAATAATCATGTTGCTTAACTAAATCGTCTTGTATATCTTTAATAGCATTTTGTAACACATCGGGTGAGGTTACAAACATGTTGGCAGGATATATGTTTAAACGATCGTATTTTTCAATAACCTCGTTAGTTTGTATGTTAAAGGCTTCAATGTCTTCAATTTCATCACCAAAAAAATGAATACGAAAAGCATCATCAGCATAACTCGGGAAAATATCTACAGTGTCACCTTTTATTCTGAAGTTTCCGTGGTTAAACTCTGCTTCGGTTCTAGAATATAAACTTTGTACAAGTTTATGTAACAATTTAGTTCTAGAGATTTCTTGATCTCGTTTAAGGGTAATAACGTTTTTTTGAAATTCAATGGGGTTACCAATACCATATAAACAGGATACCGAGGCTACAACCAACACATCTCGCCTTCCAGAAAGTAGTGAGGATGTGGTGCTAAGTCGCATTTTTTCAATTTCTTCGTTTATAGATAAATCTTTTTCTATATAAACGCCAGAAACAGGAATATAAGCTTCGGGTTGATAATAATCGTAGTACGATACGAAATACTCTACTGCATTATTTGGAAAAAACTGCTTAAACTCAGAATATAACTGTGCTGCAAGGGTTTTGTTATGCGCTAAAACTAGAGTAGGACGTTGTACGTCTTGTATAACGTTAGCTACGGTAAAGGTTTTACCAGAACCTGTAACACCAAGAAGTGTTTGAAATTTTTCGTCTTGATTTATGCCATTAACTAATTGCTTTATGGCTTGTGGCTGATCTCCTGTTGGGCTAAACTCTGATTCTATCTTAAATTGCATATTGCAAAATTAAGGAAAATAAGTGTTTAATGTTTTAAACTAAAGTGTCCTTTATAGGTTTTACCATCTGGAAGTTGTATGTAAAACCAATAATCGTCGTTTGGTAAAATCTGGCCTTGATATAAACCATCCCATCCTGCTGATAAGGGATTAATTTGTTTTAGAAGTTTGCCATAACGATTAAATATTTGAATATAAATATTAGCGTTTATTTCGGTTGATAGCCCAATAACATTCCAAGTATCATTAATACCATCGTTATTAGGTGTGAAAAAATTGGGGAAACCAAATACAGAAACCTCTGTTTCTATAGATTCGCAACCATTGGTGTCGTAAATAGAAATAGTATGTAAACCCGCTTGTACATTTGTAAAGGTATTATTTTGCTGTGGCGAAGTATTATTTAAAACGTATTCGTAATTGCCAGCTCCTGATACTATAACACTAATGGTATTGTTTGTAGAACCTTCGGTAACAATAACATCTTTAATTATAGCAGTGCTTGATGTATTTACAGTAATACTATTACTGGCAGAACAACCATTTAAAAAAGTAGCTATTATTGTATAAGTTCCGGCTTCATTAATTTGAATTGAAGCGGTATTTTGAGAAATTTCAGTGTTATTTAAAAACCATTGGTAACTCGTCGTATTATCATCTGCATTGATAATGCCAGAATCAATAGTTATGGTGTCAGGATAAGTATTAATGCAATAGGTATACGTTTCCGTATTTAGAAACTGAGGGACTTCTAAAGCTTGTAGCGTAATTGGAGAAAGCTCATAACAATCGATGTCATTCTTAATTTTCACATAAATAGTTTGTGAGTTGGCTTGGGTATTTTGATAATTTCCAGAGATTTCATCGGATTCATTGGTATCTGTATAAAAATTAATATTTGGCGGTTCTTGGAAATTAGATAGAATGGTTGCTTTTAAATCATCTAAATTAAATATCGTATGGCCATCAGAATCATCATCACAAACTGTTAAGTTGAGATTGTTTATGGTAAAAGGTGTAAAATATTCTATAGTAATTTCGCCGTAAGAAGTACATTGTCCTTGTAATTCAACTTCAACATTATAAGTGCCAGCTTCTTCAACGGTAAATGTTTCATTAATAGCTCCAATAATTTCTGCACTATCTTTAAACCATTTATAGGTATTATTACCAAGTTGAGAGGCATCTAGTGTTAAAGTGTCATTTTCGCAAAGTGGGTTATTGGTATCTATTAATCGATCTTCTCCTAGGTCTGTACTTAATTTAAAACTACCAGCTTCTAAAAACACAGCAGAATCGTACCTGTAGTTTTGTTCATCGGCAATTACAAGTTTAACATGGTAAGTTTCGTTAGGAATGGTATTAGCTATGGCTGTAAGTACAGCGGTTTGCCCATTAAAATTAATAGGGGCAGAGGCGTCGTTCCAGCTACCAAAATAACTTTCGTTTTCTGCGCTGCAAGAGTTTGGTATTTCTGGATGAACGGTAGTTACTTTTACAGGAGTTTGTGTGTTTGGTACTAAAGCAATATTCGTAAAATTGGTAGCGTTTTTTTCTTTTATTAGAAACCCAAATAAATCGGAATATTGGCAAGTACTACTATTATTTTCTTGGTATTCTTCTGAAGCAAAAACGTAATTAAAACTAATTTGTGAGGCAACAGATTTAAATTCGAACTCAATAATAGTAGCGTTTAACGTATTGGTTTCGTTTAAAATAGTTTCTAAGTCACTATCTCCAGTCCAATTTGTAGCATCGTCGTCGCTTAACGTAGTATTAGGACCTTGAACGTTTGTTAATTTTCCAGTGCTTAAAACAATACCATTTGTAAAAGGAAATGAGGAGTTGTTGGCATCGAAGTAGCCAAAGCTTTGGTCTGTGCCGCCAAAATTTCCGCCCACAACATTAGTTACCACAACATCTGTAATACAATTGCTGTCTATTAAAATATCTTCGATAAGTTGTTGTGCGGTGTAAGTAGCACTTTCTACTTGAACATTTTGCGCAAAAGAAAAAGCGCTTATAAAAAGGATGTTAAATAAAAGATGTTTCATGTTAATTTAAAACGCTTGGGTAAATATAAGCACTTAAATATTATATTTAGCGTTTTAAGGTGAAGTGGCCATTGAACGTTCTACCATCGTTTAAACTTATTTTATACCAATAGTCTCCTGTAGGCATTAGTATCCCTCTAGATGTGCCATCCCACCCCTCGTTTAAAGAAGAGGCTTGTTTTAGTAATTTACCATATCTATCGAAAATAAAAATGGTTTTAACATCTGTAGAGTTATTTAAACCTATAATTTGCCATGTATCGTTATAACCATCATTATTTGGGGTGAAAAATTTCATAATTCCCATAACTGAAAGTTCTAAACTTGTTAGTCCGCAACCTTTTTTGTCATTAACATAAAGGGTATAAAGCCCGGGGGTGACATTGTAGAATTCAGGACTATTTTGGTATGAAATATTTAAGCTTCCCGTTTCTGCCAAAGCGAATTCGTAATCTCCTAAACCTAAATTTGAAGTATTTACGGTTACGCTATTATTCTTTTTAGTAAAATCTACAATAGTAATATCATCGGTTGTTAGTGTGGCGAGTTCGGAAGCATTTACAAAAACTTCTTTAGTTTCAGAGCAATTGGTTCCATTAGTAGTTGTAAGGGTAACAAAATACGTTCCGGGTTCTGATACGGTTAATGTTGAAGTGGTCTCGCTTAAAAGTTGATATGCAATACTGCCATCTAAATTAGTAAAATGCCATTCGTAACTGTAAGTTTTATTAATGTTTGTTTCAACCGGATCTAAAACAATAGTAAATTCTGGATTAGAGCTGCAAACAATTTGTTCTGTTTCTATGCTAAAATCGGGTAATGGCTCTACAATTAAAAGGTTGGTGAGTTCTTTTAAGCCCAAACAATTATTTCCTAAATCACTTTTTACACGTACCCAAATACTTTGTGTGTTAGGTGAATTAGTGTTGCTGTGGTTTGTAATATCTAGAATTTCGTTTATTTCTAAAGTTGCATCTTCTTCCGATTCGTAAAAGTGAGTTGTTACATTTAAATTGGAGAAAATAGAATTCTCAATATCATCTTTTACTGAAGAAAAATTAAAAGTTGCAATGCCATCGTAGTTATCTGTGCCATCATCGCATTGGTAAATGGAGTCTGGATTATATGAATTTAAAGCGACGCTCGATGGACTAACAACTATTGATAAAGCTACGGCACGATAACAGCCGTTTGCATTTTCAACCCGTATCCAAATAGTTTCAGGAGTAAAACCAGGTGAATCTTGATAGTTTTCTGGTGATGAAATAGCATTTGTATTTGCTTTTGCCTCGGTTTCGGTTTCAAAATATGAAAAGGATAAGCCTTCGGAAACGTAATTAGGATTAATATCTTCTTTTATACTATTTAATGTTAAATTGAAGAATGCTTGTCCATCGTTTGAAGCGTCGTCGCATTGCGTATACGTGTTTGGTGTATTGGCTGTTGGTAAAGCATTAATAAATAAAGTAGCTTCGTTTGAATATAAACCACAAGTGTTACCCGACCGATTTAACAAAACTCTAAACTTATAATTGTTGAAACTATTAGGTGCGTTATTTACGGTTAAACTTTGGGTTGTTGATCCAGAAAAATTAATATTGTCTGTTAGGGTTTGCCAAGTAGAGCCATCGGTACTCAATTCCCATTGATAGTTTTCTGCATCTGGCGAGCTAACACTAAACATTCCAGAACTTAGCTCACATACTGTTAAATCTTCAGGTTGGGTTGTTATACTTATAGGCGCATAGTTTAAATAATTACTGTCTGGTAGGGTATAACCATCAACCGCATTTGTAACAAGTCCGTTAGCATTAACCGTAACCCTGTTGTTTCCTACATAAGTATCTAGATTTTTGTCGGTAAAACCGGCTTCAATAACATCGCTACAGCCATCACCATCGCTATCGTAATCTATGTAAGAGAATACAAGATCGCTATCTAAATCGTTTAAAACATAACCTAGGGTGTTGCTGTCTGCAGAAGTTTCGGCAGCGTCTGTCCATCCGTTTGTGCCGTAATTTGGACCGTCTTCAATACCATCTAAATTGGTGTCGGATAATGTTCCTAATTGGCCAGTTTCAATTAAATCGAAAATACCATCGTTATCGCTATCTAAATCATAAAAATCGAAAATACCATCGTTGTCAGTATCAATTGGGATTGTAAAGCCATCATAAACATCATCTAAACCATCAAAATTATTATCAATTCCGGATAACGCAATTATTTGTCCAGCGCCTTCAATGTTATCTGGAATCCCATCGTTGTCGCTATCAAGATCTAATTCATCTTTTATACCATCGTTATCTAAATCTTTTTTGAAACAGGTTAATGATATATTTCCAGAAAAGGTTGATGGTGTTACTTGATCTGAGAGATAATGATGAAACGAAAAGCTTTCTATGGCATTAGCTAAAAATTGATAAGGTGTGCTTCCTGTTGAAGCTGTATTTATTTTAAAATGAATTTCGGAACCTGATATTTGAGTAATACCAGTTTCAAAAACACCATCAAAATTTGAATCAACTAAAAGTTTATCGTCGGGATCTACGAGTGTAATATTTTTGTTTGATGGTGTTATGTTCACTACAAAGTATTCATTGTTATTTACTGCAGACTCAATAGCAGCTTCGGTGAACTTAATATTAACCGCTTCTGTGAAATTTAAAGTATATTCACTTTCTGCTGAAGTGTCATTTCCTAAAATACTAACAAAATCGCCTAAATTATCACCAAAAAAGGTGTTTAAACTACCTGAACTACTGGTTTCGGTATAAGAAGCATTTACAATTGAGGTATTTGTTGAGTTGTCTTGATAAATTAATTCAGGATTGGTAACGTCGCTTAAATTTATAGTAACATCGCCTTTAGATTCTGTACAGTTTAAAATACCATCATTATCGTTATCAACATCTAAATTGTCGATTATACCATCGTTATCGATATCGTCTGGACATAAACTTACGGGTACTTCGGTCGATTCTAAAGTTTCCCCTGTACATGTAATCGTACCAATTAGCTTGTATTTACCAGGAATTGTTGGTGTTATTGAGGGTACATTTGTGCTTATTAATTGGTAGCCCGAACCATCATCGAAATACCATTCGTAGGTGTCAAAACTACTAGCATTTGCAGCTTCTAAAGTGATATTTGGAATACAATTTCCTAAAGAAGAGAATTGGGTGTCGAAACCAATTTCTGGAGCTGTTGGAAATCCTGAATAATAACCACCAGAACTAGCAGAACCATTTACGTTAAAATAGGCTACATAGAGTTCGTCATCACCTTGCACAGAAACGTTATTTGTTAAGCCTGTAACTTTGTAGGTAACGTAATCGTTATTACCAGAAACGATGCTTGGACCAATAACATTATAGTTTGAAAGCGCTAAATTATTGATGGTAATGTTTGCACCTGCTTTTGTTACAATTGAAACGCCTCCATTGTAAGTGGTGTTTCCAATATTGTCGATATCGGCTATGTTATCAATATTTCCTTTAGTTTCACAACTTAACGGAGGAACAAAAAATAAACCTTGATTTGCTTCACTACTCGAACCTATACCTTGATACGCAAAAACATTCTCAGATGTTTCTACATACATATTTCCAAATGTATTATAATTATTACCTTCTATAACATAATATTCTCCGGCATTTATTGTCGCTATTGGGGCATTTCCATTAATGCTAATGGATGTATTATTGGTATGAGCAACAATTAAGGCATTTTCCCAATTATTATTTCCATCGCCTTTAACAAATATGTATTCCCTTCCAATTTTTGATAGTCCAGCGATTTGATCTAACCCATAATCTCTGCCAGTGCCACCACCAAAACTCCCGTTTGCAGAACCACAGTTTACAACAATTGGCTTTGTTGATGAAACCAAACAGCCTATTAATCCATCGGTTAAATTGTTAGATATATTTTCTTCCAGGTTTGCGGCAATAGTATAACTTTCTCCTTTATTTAAAGTTACAGAAAAAGGAAAACCACCTGCGTAATTTTTTAAAATAAGATTGTTAGGTATATCACTAAAAGTTACCACAGTATTATCTTCGGTTGCCATAGCAGATGCAAAACTTAAGTAATTATCCTGCGGATTTTCACTTGTAAACATACCTATTCTAAAAGTAGTATCTAATGCAGATAAACCTTTGCTAACTAAAGCACCAGCTTGAGCGCTATTGCCGGCTTCCATCCTTATGGATACATAAACAGGAGCATCGGCCTCTATAATATAGCCTTTATCTCCGGTTATTGTTGAGGTTGTGTTAGAGTTAACGAATAACTGGCCATTACCTGTGCCTAAGTATTGAATAAGCGGTGTGTTGTTATCTACAAACCCTGTAAGGTAACTAGTAGCGGGTTGCCCAACTGGTATAATGGTATATGGTACTGGTGTATTGGACGGCGTAGATATATAAAGATATTGATTTTCTGGATTGGCATTTCCAAATGCCGAACTTGTTAGTGGAGGGATATAGTGTGTGGTACTTAATTGTGCATAACCTTTAATGGAAAATACAACTAAAAGTACTAGAAAAAATAAATGTTGGTTAAGCTGCATTAATGGAATTAATTAAAACCTTTATAGGAACAAATTATGTATGAAAATATGTTTTTTAATTTACTTTAGACTTTTTTAACTTTAAAAGGTTTAACTATTAGTTGTAACGTTTTTCAATGAAGTGTAATTCGGTCAAAAACACGCAAAAGATTGGTTAACGTTTTAAGGTGAAATGGCCTTTTAATTTAAAGGTTTCTCCATTTTGAATTATATCTGCCACATACCAATAATCGTCTGCGGGCATGTTATAACCATTAAATGTACCATCCCAACCATGCGATGTGTCCATAAGTGTTTTTAAAAGTTTACCATAACGGCTATATACATAAACAATGGTTCCTGGTATTTCTTCTATACCTACAATATGCCAAGTATCATTATAGCTATCGTTGTTTGGGGTGAAATATTTTGGAATATCAATAACCATAACTTCGGTAGTTACATCATCGCAACCAAAAATATCTCTTATTGTAATTGTATGCAGTCCATAAGTTACATTTTGAAAAACATTAGACGTTTGGGGTTCTCCATCATCTAAAATAAAAACATAATTTCCAATGCCATTTACACTTACCGTAATACTATTTGGATCTTCAAAATCTACTTTTGTGGTAAATTCTATATCTGCCGATTGCGATTCAACTACAGTAAACGATTTAGTAAAAGTACAGCTGTTAGAATTTGTGTGAGTTGTGGTTGCTGTAACCCAATAATCGCCAACTTGACTGGCATCGGACAGTTCTATTTGTGGTGTAGTTTCACCAGTAGACCACAAAAAGGTATCGTTAGGATTACCGGTTGAAGCATCTAAAATTAAAGGTAAATCGTTAACACATAAAGGTTCTATATCTTCTATAGAAACTTGTGGCAAGGCATCAATATAGATGTTAAATTGCGTTGTACCATAACAATTAGTTTGATTGTTTTCTAAACGAACATAAATAATTTCGTCGTTAAAAGCTTCATAATTATTGGTTAAGGCATTGGTAGCATTATTGGCATCGTCTAAATTGCTATAATATGAGATAGTATATTCTGAGGAGTTTAAACCGTTTAAAATACTTGTGTTTTGGCTAGTTAAATCGAAGACTAACAAGCCATCAAAATCGTCATCACAAGCTATTAAATTGTTTGGTGTGTTGGGAATAGGGTTTTCATTAATTTGTAATGTAATTGGTATCGAAATATGGCATCCTGTCTCCGGATTGGTTATTCGATAAAATATGTCATGACTATTAGCTGTATAATTGTAGGTGCTGTTAATTGGGTTTTGGTTATTTTCGGCATCATCAAGAGTATCGTGATAACTTATTGTTACCGCAGTAGCATCGTTAACAAGCATATTGTTTACTAAGGATAAATCGTAAGTATTTGTGTCGTTATCGCAAATTTGAACCGTTGAAATGCTATTTGTTGCAGGTGGTAAATTTACCAACAATTCTACTGTATTAATACTATAACAACCAGTAACCTCATTAGCTACTTTTATGTAAACCGTTTTAGCAACCGAACTAAAAGCCGTAGGATTTGTAATTTCTTGAGAGTTATCTAATCCATCATCTGGATTAATATCTTCAAAATTTTCGAAGTAGTTTATAATTAGATTGTCTTGAAGACGATCTAAAATTTCGTAATCTGCGGTGGTTAAATCAAATATGGTTTCACCATCGTAATCTGCATCACATGCAACCAGTGGCGCTGTAACAGGTGTAATATCTGGTGTTGAAATAATGTTGATGCCTAATTCTTCAATCACAAAACATAAAGAATCTTCACTTTCTATTCGCACATATAAACTTTGTGGATTAGAAGTATTCGTAAAATCGAGCGGTAACTGATTTTGGTTATTTTGAGCATCAACGCGATTGGAATGAAATGAAATATTTAATACATCGGGAGAGCCTTGGGATATTTCAGTAACTTTTGTACTTAGATCAAAGTTATGAATACCATCATTACTGTCGTCATCACAAATTAAGTAATCAATAATTTGATTGTAAATAGGGTCGGGAGAAACTTGCAGTATAAAAGAGCTTGTACCGTAACAATATGGATCTGTAATATTTTCTACTTTTACGTAAATGGTTTGTGGACTTGTACGATTTCTATATACCGCATTTTTATCTATCTGATTGGTCAATGCGGCATCTTCAAAGTATAATACTTCTTTTCCTGTTTGTCCATTTAAAATTTCTTCATCTTTTTCCACTAATAAAAAATCGGCAAAGGCATCGCCATCATCTTCACATATTTGATAGTTACTAATAGTTGGAAAATCAGGAAGCGTATTCACAATTATTTCAAAAGGAACAATAGAGTAGCAGTTGGTGTCCGTTACAATATCCTCAACTCTAACATAAATTGTTTGGGTGCCAGTATTGTAGGCATTTCGTTGTGTTTCGGGTATAGTGTTTTGGTTTAAATCGGCATCTTCAAAACTAGTAAAAAAATCTATTTTTAAACCAGTAGTGTTACTTACAATTTCAGGAATTTTATCGTTTAAATTTACTAGTGTTTCACCATCAAGGTCGTTATCACAAACAACAATATTATCGGGTTGATTTGTTGTTGGGGCGGTGTAAACTTCAATTCTAAATGGGTTTACAGTAAAACATCCAGAATTTATAGCTTCAATTCGGGCGTAAAGCGTTTCAATTGGGCCGGTGTTATTATAAAAAGGAGGAAGTTGATTAATGTCAATTTGTGCATCGATATCGCTTTCAAAATAGGTCACTCTAAAATTTGGATTATTACTAGAAATAATACCATCAAGTGAATGTAAATCTATACTAGCAATGCCGTCGTCGTCGTCATCACAATAGGGTATAACCGCGTTTTCAAATAGTAATATTGGGTTTATTAGTAAAGTAATTTGGGACTTTTCGGAACATTCTCCGTTACTTAATCTAATGTATAAAACGTCTGGACTTGTAGCCGAGTATAGTTGTGATTTATCAAGGGCGTTAACATTATTATCACGATCCTCTTCGGTTTCATAAAAGGTAACGGTAACTGGTAGTGGTAAATCGTTAGAAATGTATGCTTCAACAGTAAGTAAATTAAAGTTTAGGGTATCATTTTCATCATCGTTATCATCACAAAGAGCGTAATCTCCCGTATTTGTTCCTGTTAAAAGCAGATTGGTATGAATTTCAAAAGGAACAATACTATGACATCCTGAGGCATCATCTACTATTCTTAAATAAATACTTGCCGAACCAGGTTCAGCGATGGCATTGGTAAATTGATAATTTGTTTCGTCTGCAATAGGATTATCGCCAGTTTCTGCATCGTCTCTAGAAATATGAAATGTAGTTGAAACACCGGTTAATCCATTAAGAATTTCGTCAATTACTTCCGTTAAATCGAAGGTAGCAGAACCATCTAAATCGGTATCACAAGCGTCAAGATATTGCGTGTCTCTATTTACAATCGGGCTTACTGTAATATTTACATTAAGCGTAGTTGTATTAACGCAACCAGTGGTTGTATCGACAATACGAACATAAACCGTTTCGTTAGGAGTAGAACTGTTTATATATGGTATTGAAATTGGATTGTCACCTGTAGAAACATCTAAAGAATTATAATGATAACTAACGCTGTAATTGGTATTTCCTCCTGTAATCTCATCATCTTTTTCAGAAAGATATATTATTGTAAATCCGTCTGCATTATCATCGCCATCACAAATATTTAAATCGCTAGGTGGTGTAATCTGGGGTAAAGGATTTACAATTAAATTGAAGGTTGTATAAGCAAAACAATCGCTATCTAAATCATCAATTCTAACATAAATTAGTTGCGGATTTGATGCATTGGAAATTGGAGTTAAAATAGGATTAATATTATTTCTAGCATTTAAATCGGAATAGTGGTATGAAAAATCATAATTCGTAAACGGAATGTTAGCAATGAGTTCGTCGTTTTTTGTGGTTAAGTCGAATACTTCAATGCCGTCTTCACTCGGGTCATCGCATAATTCATAATCAGAAATAGAATCTATAGGTTCTTCTGAGTTTAGGGTAATTATAATTTCATCTTCTTCCATGCAATCGGCACCATTTACAGGAACTGTCACTTCTACGTTATAAGTGCCGCTTTCTGTAGCATTATAGGTTGGTGAAATTGCACCGGAAATTAAATTTCCATCTAAATACCAGGTATATGTAGCAAGTGGGTTGTTTATGTTAGCATCTAATAAAGTTGAGGCTGCACAGGTTTCAATATCATCTCCTAAATCTAGTATATTAAAACTATCACCCTCTATAAATACAGCCGAATCGAATGTGCCGTCGGTGATGTCAGCAATGATTAATTTAATATGATAAGTAACATTTGGTTGTATATTTCCAGAAGCATTCAATATAGTTGTACGCCCATTGTAATTAGTGTCTCCCACATTATAACCATCAAAATACTGATCGTTTTGGGCGGCACAAACACCAAAAATTTCTGGATGAACAGAGTTTGTGCTTACTGGCGTAGTTGTAGATGGAACTAGTGCAATGTTTTGATATGGATTTGTGGTTCCAGCTTCTTTAATTAAGAATACAAAACCTTCAGTTAATCGACAGGGGTTATATTCAAAATACTCTTCTGAAGCAAATAAATAATTAAAATTAAATTGATTCGAAATTGAAATAAAATCAAATTCAATTGAAGTGGCATTAACGGTATTAGTTATACCTAAAGCAGTTTCAATATCTGGGTCGGTTCCCCATGTTGAAGAGCCTTCACTAAGTGTTGGAGTTCGTTCTGAATTACCACCCGATTCTGCACTTCCAGTAGATAATACAATACCGTGCGAAAACGGAAAATTAGAACTACCTCTTTCAAAATAACCGTAACTCGGAAAACCATAAGAGCTTCCATTTACGCTTGAGTTTATGTTTGATATATCCACACAACCATCTACTAAGTTATTTTGTATTAATGGCTCTAACCCTATGGAACTGTCAATAGTTATTTTTTGAGAAAAGCTAAATTTACTAAAGCTTAAAAGAAAAAATAGGATATAGTAAAAATATCGCATAGCTATTGTAGGGTTATTTCTAGATTTTTAGGGATTGTATTTTATAATTGTAAATTACAAAATATATTTTTCTGAAAAATAAATTATTTAAATTAAACCCCCAAATAAAATAGTAGAATGGTAATTTATCTTGTTAAGGTAATTAATTTTTTAACGAAAAGTGGTTTTTAAAAACCCGACCATCTTGTAGTGTTACCGCAAACCAATAATCGTCTGCCGGCAATGGTTTGCCTTTGTATTTTCCATTCCAACCTTCGCCTGTAGGATTTAACTCTGTTAATAGTTTTCCATATCTATCAAAAATTAAAATTTTGGTATTGGGTTGAAACATGTTATTTACCCCTGCAATTTGCCAGGTATCGTTAATACCATCGTTGTTTGGAGTAAAATATTTAGGAAATCCTATTACCGAAACCAAATCGCTAACTTCACCACAGTTGTTTTTAGTGTCTTGAACATAAACGGTGTATATTCCAGGAGAAACATTTTCGAAAACTGGGCTTGCTTGATAAGGTTTAATAAGGCTGTTTTCACTATCGATTAATTGATACTCGTACTCGCCATTTCCTGTAACAAAAACAGTTATAGTGTTATTTTTTGAGACATCTTGTACTTCTATTTTTTCAAATTGAGCCACGTTTGAAGGTGACACAGTTACCGTTCTTGATTTCGAGCAGCCATTTGCGTTAGTTACCGTAACAGTGTAATTTTGAGCTTGATTGATATTAATTTCAAAAGTATTTTCTCCAGTGGACCAATTATAGGTGTATTCATTTGGTGTTCCTTCTAAAATACCGGCGTTAATTGGTATGGTATCTGGATGAAAATTTAGGCAATAATTTGTTATGTCTTCGGTATCTATTTCGGGAAGTTTATGAACAGTAAGTTGTACTTCGCTTATGCCATAACAATTGTTATTGTTTTCTACACGAGCGTATATAACTTGGGAATAAGGTGTGGTATTAACGTAATTTGTGTTTAGAGCGTTTTCCTCTAAAAGCGCATCGTCATAAGTTTCGTAATAACTAAGATTTAAATTTTGTTGATGACCTACGAGTACAAGACTGTCGGCTTCATTTAAGTTAAAGCGGTGAAAACCGTCTTCAGAGCCATCGTCGTCGCAAGCCGCAGGGAAATTAACATCATTAACATCGGTAACGCTTACACTAAGGGTTAATTCACAATAACTTGAACAGCCCGTGTCATCATTAAAGACTTCAACATAAATAGTTTGAGGATTGGACGTGTTATTAAAAGATTCTGGTGTAATTTCTACAGTTCTTGAAGCATCGCTATAAAATATAGCACTTCGGTCTGGCTCGTTATTTACTAAGTTATTGTAAGCTTCGTTTAAATTAAATGTTGTTAAACCATCAGGGTTGCCGTCCTCATCACATTGTAATAGTGTTGTATTTACTGCCGTTGGATTTGGTAAAAATGAAACAAAAGCATGACCCTCAATAGCACATTCACCATTGTTAGGTTCGATATACACTTGGTATTTTCCAGGTTGTGAAATATCTAAATCAAAATCGGTCTCTGGTATTAGAGTTTCATCCTGATACCATTGGTAAGTTGCTCCTGGAATTTTTAGCGATTCCAGTTTGTAATTTTCGCCATCACAAAGTGTTAAGCTACTCGATGAATCACCATTTTTTATAATATCGATTTGCGTGTTAAAAAATGATGAAACGAATGGCGGTAATCCTTGCGATGAATTAGCAGGAGATAAATCAATCGCGTTATGAATATAGTTACATAATAATCCTTGTACATTAGGGTTTTCAATTACGCCTAAAAAAGGTAAGCCTTGATCGTAAGTTGCACTTAATGCTCTATAAATTTTTCCGTTCGGACCTAGCTGTAAACCTCCACGGTATAGTTGTCGGTTGTCTAAAATAACTTCCGAATCACGAATAATAGGTGCTTTTAAATAATATTGAGCTAGTATTGAGGTATGGTTTTCAGGGTTTTCGCTACCAGCTCCAAAATAGTCATTGGAATAGGTTATGTACAGCATCTCACTATTTGGTGAAAATTCTATACCATAAGGGTTAAAATTTCCCGATGAATTTTTTAGTAATATATCGTTTGTAAATTTCCCTGTGGTCGTATCAAAATCGAACAAATGCAAATTTTCAGAGGCATTAGCACATGCCATTTTAGTACCATCCGGAGAGAGCTTTAAGTAACCTCGACCATCATTCGTGTTTAAGGTGGTAAACGTTGATTTTACGGGTGTGTTATTAATGCCATTAATATCCACCTCGAAAGCATAAAACGTGTTAAACGGGAAGCCTGTACCGTTTTGGTTTGCAAAAGTAACTACCCAAAATGTTTCGTCTACACAATCTTTTAAAACAGCTGTAACCTTTTCGGAGCACTCATTAACTAGGTTAATATTTTTATTTGTAATAGCACCCAAACCACCATCTAAACTCATATCTACCTCGGAATAGTTTAAACCGCGGTTTACCGGATTATTTTGGGTAATTTGTTCATCTACAGTAAAAATGTAATAAATAGTTGGATTTTGAGGTTTTGGAACAATAATGGCCGATTGTGTACTAGAAAAATCACCAATTAATCCTGTACCATTAACCATGACGTCATGGTTTCTGTTAAATACAGTAGAGCCATCGGTGTAGAATAATAAATTACCGTTTTCGTCTGATATTGATGTACAACCTTCGCGAGTATATAAATTACCGTCGGTTAAAGGCGTAACTTCACCGGTTAGGGTATTAAAATTAATTCCAGCATTTTCTCCGAAGTACCAGTTGGCAGCTTGGTTTTGAGAGTGCCCATAAACAACAGTAAATAAAATAAAGACTATGTATAATTTTTTCATCTTTTAAATAGCGATTGCTACCAAAGATATTACAAATCTCGTTTTTTTAATAATCTATATGATAAAAAGACGAATAAAGCCGACCAGCCTAAAACTATAATCAATTCGTTCCAATGTACTGCATAGTCGTAAACCAATTCACTTTTTTCGGGAAACTTACTCATTGCAATACGTTGAAAAGGCTGATCGATAAGTTTATACATGGCCTTAAGCGGAAAAAAATTTTGAATTTTTTCGGCAAATTGATGGTCGGATTGCCAAGTAATTAACCCAAAAGTAATCCATTCTACAATAAAAAGAATAAATAAAAAGGCGAGTGCAAATGCCGATCGTTTTACAAGCATGCCAAAAAATAAGCACAAGCTAAAAAAGCCAATGAGCTTAACAAAATAGGCCAACAAAAAATTGGTTTGCTGTATAATTATTGAAAATTCGTTATAACTGGAATAATACAAGCCAATACAAAGCGATATTAAGGCAATTAAAACGGTTGAAATTAATGAAAAGAATACAATGGTATAAAATTTAGAAAGTATAAATTCTTTTTTACTTAAACCATCTATTAGGTTTTGTTTTAGGGTTTTATTGCTGTATTCGTTACCAATCATACTTACAACAACTATGGCAAAAAAGAACTTGAATTGCGATGCAAAAAAGGTGGTTAAATGCCAGATTATTGGAAAGTTAAATACGCCTAATTCTCCTAATTCTAATGTGAAAAACCCAAATACATTGATTTTTAACGAGGACAAAAGAATAACAAAAAAGGGAAGTATAAATGATACAAAAATTAATATTTTACTAGTGCGATTTAACAGTAGTTTTTGTAGTTCTAGATTTAAAAGTCTAAACATGCTGCGGTTAGTTTTTTTGATTGTCGGTTAATTTTAAAAATTGTTCTTCTAGACTTTCTTTGCGTTGAACCAGATGCGTTAATATAATATTGTTTTCAAACAATAATTTGTTGAGGTCGTCCGATTTCATAGGTTCGTTTAAAAATGCCGTAACGAGCTGATCTTCAATTTTTATTTTTCCAAATTTAGAGTTGTTTTCAAGTAATTGAATTAATGTGTTTTGATTATCGCACCTTAATTCGAAAAAACCATGGCTAGAAATCATTTCATCAACACGACCAGAATATAATTTTACACCTTTGCGAAGTACAACAACGTGCGAGCATACTTTTTCAACTTCATCAAGCAAGTGCGATGCTAATAAAATTGTGGTGCCTTGGGCTGCAATTTGTTTTATAATTTCTCTAATTTGATGAATACCTTGAGGGTCTAAACCATTTGTTGGTTCATCTAAAATCAAAATTTCTGGATCGTTTAATAGGGCAGAAGCAATGGCTAAACGTTGTTTCATTCCTAACGAATAGGTTTTAAACTTACTTTCTTTACGATCTAAAAGACCAACAATTTCTAGTTTTTCGTCAATTTTACTTTCATTAACACCCTTAATTTTGCAAACCAATTTTAAGTTTTGTTCAGCAGTCATGTATGGGTAAAAGTTCGGGCGTTCAATAATGGCGCCTACTTTTTTTAAAGCATCATGCGTAGTAATGTTGCCATCAAACCAATGAAAATTTCCTTCGGTTTTATTTACAACATTTAAAACAATTCCAAGGGTTGTAGATTTTCCGCTTCCATTTGGTCCCAAAATACCATAAACATTGCCTTTGTTTATTGTGAACGAGAGGTTATTTACGGCGGTTAAACTGCCAAATTTTTTGGTGAGATTATTAATTGTAAGAATCGAATCCAAGCTATTTTAGGTTTTAATTACCAAGGTAACTGGTAAGTGTTAGTTAGAAGTAAGACGACAGCAGTTTAATTTTGTTACATATAAAATAAAGTGCTTTGTTATTTTTTAAATAACTTTACGCTATGCAAGACTTAAAAATTTCTAAAAAGAAACCGTCGTTTCCTATAAATGCGCAATTAAATAATTATTTAACCGAATACAATCGTAATATTAAAATTCCTATTTTTTATGATGATTTGCTTCGTTTTCAAGGTTCGATTGTGGTTTACGATAAAGATGATAACGATACTTTATGGATTCGTGTTTACTATAACGAATTTGAACGTGAAGAAATTGATTTATCGTTAAAAAAGGTATATACCATTTTACATTCGGATGGAAATGAAGAAACTATTCCGTTTTTAAGTGTTGATGCTATTGATTATTGCACCTTTGGTAACTCGAAACCGTTCCGAATAAAAGTTAGAAACATTTTAAACGATAATTACACCTATTTTTATGTGAAGACGGCTGATGCTTCTCGTGTTTATGGACTAGAATTAGAGCATATGTTATCGCCTTATAATTTGAATTTTTTGGTGTACAATAATACTTTAATTGAAGAACACATTGCAGGAATTCCGGGTGATGAATTTATAAAAAACCATTTGGATAAATGTGATAAATCTGAAAAATCTCAAATAGCCAAGGAGTTTGTAAAGTTTAACGAGCGTTGTATGATACGACTTTTAGGCGATATGCGTTCGTATAATTATGTTATTGTGCCAACACACGATTTCGACCATGTGGTTTATAAAATTAGGGCTATAGATTTCGATCAACAATCTTACGAGGGTAAGTTCAATATTTACAGACCACAGTTTTTTAAAGAAAATTTAAAAATGGTGGAATTGGTTTCAAGCAGCATGCAAAAATTATCCATAGGACAGTACAAAACCGAAGAACGATCTATTTTAGTAAAACGACTTAAAAGTTACCATAACCGCATTGGCGAGTTGTTAAGTTGTATGGAAGGCGACAGAATTTCGAACGATGACAATATAAAATTACTAACCGAGAAAATATTTGATTACACCCAAGATATCAATTTTAAAAACTGTAAAGGAATGGGCGAAATATTAAAATACTCGTTGGAGTTTTTAACCAGAAATTACGAAAATGTAAGTTTAGATAAATTGAAGTAGTTTTTCAACTTAATTCCAATGTTCGTCGAAGTCTAGGTTGTCGTAATCGTCTACATCAAGACCATCTTCAAACTCATCGTTAAAACTATCATCTAAATCGGCTTCAAATTGTTTCTCTGGTGCGTTGTCTGGTACTTGGCCTTGTACAAACATTAGGTTAGGGTAGTCGTGACCTTCAGATTCATCAACAATTTCAGCTAATTCTACATAAAAAGTCCACATACTTAAAAAGTCGTAAACGTAAATAAGTTTAGTTTGGGCTTCGTGAACCACGCTATCAAGCGAAGTTTCGTTCATTAAACGTGCAGAGCCATCATCGCTTAAATCGAACAACGAAATTTCTTCACCTTGTTCCCATGCATCATTACTAAGGTAAAACGATGCCATTTCGCTACCATCAAACCCAAACGACTGGGTAATAATGTTGTGTAATTCTTCAAGAGAATCGGTTTCACGAATTTCTAAATCGCGAAAAACATCTTCATCTGTCGTATCGTTGTCCAGTATAACTCTAAACCTATAAATCATTTGTAAAAAATTAGGCTACAAAGGTAGTCTTTTTATGTTATTTTGTAAACCTGTGTAATGTAAATGTTATGGCTGTTAATAAGAAAAATGCACCTATTTGATGTGCAACGCCTAACCAAACTGGAACCTGAAGCATAATAGTTAATACACCTAGTACAAATTGAAAAAATACTACAATTAAAATGCTATTTACTGCTCGATTTTGAGGTAAAGTTAAAATGAGTTTTCTCGATTTAATATAAACTAATACAACGCAAGCAACAACTATATACGCTAAGCATCGGTGTATAAATTGTACGCCGCTTTTACCTTCGAAAAAGTTTTTTATTAGCGGTGATTGTTCAATATATACGGTTTCGTGCATAAATTTACCTTCATTCATTAACGGCCAGTGGTTGTGAATAAAACCAGCGTCTAAACCGGCAACAAATGCGCCGTAAATAATTTGTAAAACTATTATAAAGTAGGTTAAACGTAAAAGATTTCTAAACGGAATATTGATTTCTTTTTTGCTTGGATAAATTAAATCTAGAGCGACCCAAAACGTATAGGCAAAGGTTAAAAAAGCGGTAGTTAAATGGGCAGCGAGCCTAAAGTGACTTACGTCTGGATTATCAATTAATCCGCTTTTTACCATATACCAACCTAAAAAACCTTGAAAAGCTCCCATACACAATAAAACAATAGCTTTTTTTATTGTTGGTTTACTAAGTTGCTTTGTAATTAAAAAATAAACAAAAGGCAGAAAAAATACCAAGCCAATAAACCTGCCAATAACACGGTGTAGCCATTCCCAGAAATAAATGTCTTTAAAATCTTGAAGATTAAAGTGATTGTTTAATTTTTGATATTCGGGGTATTGTTTGTATAAATTGAAAGCTTCTTGCCATTCGGTGTCATTCATTGGAGGAATAGTTCCCGAAATAAGTTTGTAATTTGAAATTGACAAACCAGAATGTGTTAAACGTGTTATACCGCCAACAATTACCATTATGAAAATGAGTAAACACCCCGTAAATAACCAGTAAATTACTTTTTTGTTGTCTTTCTTCATTTTTCAAATACTTTTTTAAAACACAGGCTGTTTTCAACATTTTTATAAGGACCGAAATTAGGAACAATTTGATACTTGTTTTTTTTATAAAAACTAACAGCTTCAATTTGCCTTTTCCCTGTTTCAAGAATACTAGCTTTGTAATTAAGCTCTGCAGCCCAATCTTCTAAAGCATGTAACACAGTTGTAGCAATATTTTTACCACGAGCTTCTGGCGATGTGAACATGCGTTTAATTTCAACCAAATTGTCATCGAATTGTTTAAAGGCGCCACAACCAACAGGTTTATCATTTAAGAAAGCAACAACACAATGTTTTAAAACATCAATATTATTGTATTGATTGTAAAAGTCGTGCTCATCGCCATCAACAACAGTTAAATAATTGTCTAGCTGTTTAACCAAGTTAATAAAGTTCTGGTTTTCAGAGTTTGTTCTTTCAATTTTTAACATGGTTAAACGCTTGTTTTTAGCCCAAGTTTTTCTCCTTTTTTAAGCATGAGTTTATAGGCTGCTTCGTGTTCGTTTGGTATATCGCCTTCAAGAATAGCTTCTTTGATGGCTTCTTTTATTACACCTATTTGCCTGCAAGGTTTTAGGTTGAACGTTTGCATAATTTCTTCTCCAGAAATTGGAGGTTGAAAATTACGAATGTGATCGCGCTCTTCAACTTCAACAATTTTTTCACGAACTATTTTAAAGTTATTGTGATACTTTTTAAACTTTTTTGGGTTTTTGGTGGTAATATCGGCTTCACAAAGCGTCATTAAATCATCTACATAATCGCCAGCATCAAAAACAAGACGTCGCACAGCAGAATCTGTAACTTCGTCGTTAGCCAAAACAATGGGGCGCGAACTCATAAATACCATTTTCTGGACAAATTTCATTTTGTCATTTAATGGCATTTTAAGGCGTTTAAATAAGTGAAAAACCATTTTTGAGCCTTCAAATTCGTGCGCATGAAAGGTCCAACCCACTTTCTTACTAAATCGTTTTGTGGGCGCTTTACCAATATCGTGCAATAAAGCAGCCCATCGTAGCCATAAATTATTGGTGTTTTTGGCAATATTATCTACGACTTCTAGGGTATGATAAAAGTTGTCTTTATGGCGCTGGCCTTCAACTTCATCAATACCTTTTAAAGCTGTTAATTCTGGTAAAATATATTGTAAAAGTCCTGTTTTTTCTAGTAACATAAAGCCAATTGACGGTTTTTCGCTTTCTAAAATTTTATTGAGTTCGGTAACAATACGCTCGTTAGTAATTATTTTAATGCGCTTATTATTTCTAGAAATGGCTTTTAGTGATTCTGCTTCAATTTTAAAATTTAATTGAGAGGCAAAACGAATGGCGCGCATCATACGTAATGGGTCGTCGCTGTACGTAATGTCTGGATCGAGCGGGGTACGAATGATTTTTTTATTTAAATCTGTAATACCACCAAAAGGATCAAGCAAATCACCAAAATTAGCTGCGTTTAGGCTTAAGGCTAATGCATTTATTGTGAAATCACGACGGTTTTGATCGTCTTGAAGCGTGCCGTTTTCAACCGATGGGTTTCGGCTGTTTTCGGTGTACGATTCTTTTCTGGCTCCAACAAATTCAATTTCAACATCTTCATAACGTAACATGGCTGTTCCGTAAGTTTTAAAAATTTGAACTTTAGGTTGGTTTGGTAAGTTTTTAGCAACTTGTTTTGCTAAATTTATGCCACTGCCAATAGCAACAACATCGATATCTTTAGCATTACCGCGTTGTAAAATATAATCGCGAACAAAACCGCCAATAACATAAGCATCTAGCTTAAGTTCTTGTGCAGATTGCGAAATTATTTTGAAAATTTTATTTTGAAGAGCTTCTTTGTAATTCATTTTTAATTGCCACGAATTTTTGAATATTAAGGTGGCGACTATTAGCGTATAATTTTAAACACACCATTATTACTAATTTTTATAATAGACGATGGTTTGTTGCAAACTTTTTCTTTTTGCAAATTTACAACATAATCTACGCCATTTAAAATATCGACACTTATTTCTTTAAAGGATTTAGGCGTAGGAGCACCACTAATATTTGCAGACGTAGAAACGAGTGCGCCATTAAGTCTGCGTGTAAGCCAAAAGCAAAAATCGTCGTCTGGAATCCTAATGGCAATACTACCATCTTCAGCAATTAAATTAGGTGCTAAATTTTTGGCTTGGTCGTAAATAATTGTGGTTGGCTTTTCGCTAACATCAATAATATCTTGAGCCGCTTTAGGTACTTGTGCCACGTGGTTTTTTAACATTCTATCGTCGGCAACCAAGCAAATTAAAGCTTTACTGTCTTCGCGTTGCTTTAAATGGTATATTTTTTTTACGGCCTCTGGGTTTGTGGCATCGCAACCAATGCCCCAAACAGTATCGGTGGGGTAGAGTATAATGCCACCAGATTTAAGGGTTTTAAGAGCGTTATTAATTTCGGTTTGCATGAAATGTATTCGTTTTTATAGGTCTAATTTTATTGTTTTCGTTATTTTGCGAATCTAAAGCATTATAATTCGTAATTACGTTGGCTAAAATACTAGTTTTGTTTCATTATATTTTAAGGTGTAATTAATTTTACTGTTGCTTTTTCAATTCAAATAGAGGTTATGCCTAAAAAAGAAAAAATTACAATGCGTTTAATACAGTTTACTGCCGGCACATCTTGGAGAGGACACGAACAGAAAATTATTTATTTATACGAAGCTTTTAAAGATTATGGCTTAGTTGAAGATCAATGGATTATTTGTCCGCATGATTCTGAGATAAGTAAAGTTGCCGAGAGTAAAGGAATGCAAGTCATAACATTTGATTTAAAATCGGAGTACGATTTAAAATTTTCAAAAAAATTAAAAGCTATATGCAATGAAAAAAATACAAATATGCTTTTTATTCATAGCAGTAAGGCGCATACCTTAGCAGTAATTTCATCCTTGTTATTTGGGTTAAAAATACCTTTAGTGCTTTGTCGTACCTTAACGAAGCGTGTTGATACAAACTTCTTTAGAAAATGGAAATACAACTACAAAGGCATAAAAAAGATATTATGTATTACACAGCCTGTTGTAGATGTTTTAAAGTTTGCTGTAAAAGATACGTCAAAGCTTCGTATTGTTGGTATTTTAACAGATATTAAAAAGTTTACAAAAACTAAAAAAACGGGAATTTTACACAAAGAATTTAATATTCCGGATGATTATAAAATAATTGGTAATATTGCCGACTTTAGTGATTTTAAGGATCATTTTACTTGGGTTAATACAGTAAAAGAACTAGTATCTAGAAATAATATTAAAGCCAAATATATTCTTGTTGGTAAGGGGGCCTTAGAAGCTCAAGTGCGAGCTCAAGTAAAAGCATTAAATCTTGAAGAGCATATTATATTTACTGGATTTAGAACAGATATTCCAGAGATTTTACCAGAATTTGATTTGTTTTTATTCACCTCTAAAGATGAACCAGCGGGAGGAGTGATTTTAGAGTCATATGCTTGTAGAATCCCAGTTGTAGCTGCTAACGCAGGAGGAGTTCCAGAGTTGGTAATAGATAAAGAAACAGCGTTGTTAGCAAAAGTGGAAAATCCTATTGATTTTGCTGATAAAGTAGAACTTTTACTGCAAGATGAAGAGCTTCAAGAAAAGTTTAAAACTAATGGTTACGAGTTTTTAAAAAATAACTTTACTAAAGAAGTGATTGCAAATAAAATGTTTGAAGAATTAAATGAAGTTTTAATAGCTGAAAACAATAGAGAAGTCAGTTAATGAAGAATGTACGAATAGATAGCAATTATAAAATAAATGAAGCTGCGCTAAACGAATTTGTAGAGAAGTTTGATGCGCGCGGAGAAAAATTCACGAATCAAAATCGAAATAAACTTAAAATTTTCGATTTAAATGATTTTAAAGTAGTTATAAAATCATTTAAAATACCAAATTTAGTTAATCAGCTGGCATATAGTTTTTTTAGGAAAAGCAAAGCCAGACGCTCTTTTGAGTACGCTAAAAAATTATTAGCTCTAGGAATTAAAACGCCAGAACCTATTGGTTATTTTGAATATAAACAATTCGGATTGTTTAAAAAAAGCTATTATTTGAGTAAGCATTTTAATTATGATTTTACCATAAGAGCATTAGTTGATGATGATAATTACCCAAATTACGATCAGATTTTAAGAGCCTTTACGCGGTTTACATTTAAGTTACACGAAAACAAAATTAATTTTCTAGATCATTCACCAGGAAATACATTAATAAAGAAAACCGAAACCGGTTACGAATTTTATTTGGTAGATTTAAACCGAATGAATTTTGAAGAAATGGATTTTGATGCAAGAATGAATAATTTTGCACGTTTATCGCCGCGCGGAAAAATGCTTTCGGTAATGTCAAGCGAATATGCCACACTTTTAGATGATAAAACAGAAGCTCAAGTTAAAGAGCGTATGTTGTATTTTTCAAAACAATTTTCACATAAATTTAAGGCCAGAGAGCGTTTTAAGAAAAAGTACTTTTTCTGGAGAAAAAAAAGAAAATAGCACTTACTTTTCTTTATACAATCCCAATTTACGTTTTAGAATTTTATTGTAGTATTTAAAATACGAATCTAAATAGTTTCTAAAACTGGTAATAAACCATTTGTTTTGCGGAACATTGTTAGCTAATATAAATTCTTGTTTTTGTTTAGATAGCTTAAAGTGAGTTAAAAAGTAATTGATATCAACTTTACTAAAACCTGTAAATTCATTAATCATATTTTCTTCATGAATTATAGAAGACCAAATACGGCAATCTCCAATGGTTTTTAGCTTGGTTTCATATTTCCAGTGCATGTGTTTTCTGTAATACATGCCTTTTGGGTTTTCGTTTTTCTCTATTAGCGATATAAACGGATTAAATTTTTGAAGTTTGTATCCAACTCTAACCTGTGGTGTGATTTGTAAAGTGTAGCCATCAATAAAATCTAATGCTAAATAATCTTGTTTATTAAACTGTTTTTGTACTTCGTTTACAAAATGAATACTTAAACAGTCGTCATTATCTAAACCACTTGTTATAACGTACTCTTTAGGGCTGGCAGCTAATTTACTTTGTAAATCTGGTAAAAACTGCGTCATGCCATCAACAAAAACAGGTCTAAATTGAGCAGACGCGTTTTCTAAATCTTTTATTTTTTCTTTATATGTTTCAGGTGTATTAACATCAAAATATACTAGCCAAGTAAAATTTTTATTAGTTTGTGCCGCAACACTCGAAAAGCAAAAGTTTGTAAATAACTCAAACCTGTTTTTTAACCAAAGATCAGTTAAAACCACTTGCTGGCGCTTGTTATGAGTCCAGTCTTCTCGTCTTAAATTAAATCGGGTCACTATATAATGATCAAACATATTGTTGTTTTTAACTATTCTTCTTAATTAATTCACGCAATTTTATATACTTTAAAAACCGAATATTGGCAGTTTGTACAGATATTATAAATCCGTTTAAGCCATCTAAAAAACCAAGTTTTACAATATACGATTGTATAAAAGCCCAAGTAGGGTTTAAAATGATTTTATAAACAGGTGCTTTCTTTCCAAGTTTAAAATTTGATTCGGCCGATATGCTTGAAAACTTCTCTACACGCTGGTTAAATTCGGAATAACTTTGGTAAGTGTGGTGTAAAATATCACCTTTTAGCAGTGCAGCTTTACTATCTTTATTAAAAAACTTTACCGAGTCGTGTGGGTTTAAACCGCCCCATTTTGCTTTAGTTTTATCAAAAACACGGAGTTTTTTATCAGGATACCAGGTGGTGTGCTTAATCCACTGTCCGCAAAAATAATTTAATCGCTTTGCGATATAACCATCGTAAACCCAATTCGATTTCAAATTTAAAATCGATTGTTTTAAGGTTTCCGATAAATACTCATCGGCATCTAAACATACCACATGGTTGTAGGTTGCTTTACTTAAAGCAAAGTTTTTCTGCTCGACGTAACCTAAAAAAGCTTGTTCAATAAAAGTGACGTTATATTTCTGGCAAATGGCTTTGGTGTGGTCTGTTGAAAGGGAATCGACTACAACAATTTCATCAACAATACCAACTAAAGATTGCAGGCAGGTTTCAATCTTGTCTTCTTCGTTGTAGGTAATAATAACACCAGATAGTTTAAGCATTAATGCATATAATTTAGGGTAAAAATACTTAATTTTACGGTATGGACAAGCCGCTTGCATCAGTTATAATTACAACCTATAATAAGCCAGAATTTTTAAAATTGGTATTGTTAAGTTACAGCCTACAAACTGTTAAAAATTTTGAACTTATTATTGCCGATGATGGTTCTGGAGATGAAACAAAACAAGTTATTGAAGATTTTAAGGAGAATACAAACTTGGTAATTAATTATGTTTGGCACGAAGATAAAGGCTTCAGAAAAACCGAAATTTTAAATAAAGCCATACGTAAAACTAATGCAGATTATTTAATTTTTACAGATGGCGATTGTATAGCTAGAAAAGATTTTGTGGAAACACATCTAAGTCTTCAAAAAGAAAATTCGGCACTTTCTGGAGGATATTTTAAATTAACTCAAGAAGTTTCAGAAAAAATAACGAATAAAGTAGTTGAAAATCAGGAATGTTTTAATAAAAATTGGTTGTTAAGTCACGGTCAGCCTAAGTCTTTCAAATTAAATAAATTAACTAAGCATAAGTTTAAAGCTAAGTTTTTAAACACAGTAACGCCCACCAAAGCAACCTTTGATGGCATGAATGTATCTTGTTGGAAAAAAGATATGTTGGCAGTAAATGGCTTTAACGAGCAAATGCAATACGGCGGGTTAGATCGTGAAGTTGGTGAGCGCATGATGAATAAAGGAGTAACATTTTTACAAATTAGATATAGTGCCATTTGTGTACATTTGCACCACCATAGACCTTATAAAAATGAAGAAACCCTAAAGTTGAACAAGAAAATAAGGCAAAACAATAAAAAGAACAAAACTGTAGTTACCAAATTTGGTATAACAAAATACGAATGAAGCAACCTGAAATATCTGTAATAATAAGTACTTACAATGCTGAAGCTTGGTTAGAAAAAGTAATGTGGAGTTACCACAAACAAAGCTTTAAAAACTTTGAAATGGTAATTGCCGACGATGGCTCGAAACAACCAACCTTTAGTTTAATTGAAAAAATGCAAAAGCTTGTCGATTATCCTATTATTCACGTTTGGCATGAGGATAACGGATTTCAAAAGTCGCAAATATTAAACAAGGCGGTTTTAAAATGTAATGCCGATTACATTTTAATGAGTGATGGCGATTGTATGGCACGAGAAGATTTTGTACAAGTACATGTTGATAAAAAAGAACCAGGTTATTTTTTGTCTGGAGGTTATTTTATGCTACCCATGGATATATCCAAAGCTATAACCAAAGACGATATTTTTAATCAAAATCCATTTAACGCGGCTTGGTTAAAGTTAAAAGGTTTAAAAGCATCTTTTAAAAATAACAAACTAACAGCTAAGGGTTTTAAAGCCAAGTTTTTAAATGCGGTGACGCCTACAACACCAAGTTGGAATGGACATAACGCATCGGGCTGGAAAAAAGATATTTTAGCGATAAATGGCTTTGATGAGCGCATGCAGTACGGTGGGCAAGATCGTGAATTGGGCGAGCGGTTGTTTAATTATGGTATAAAATCGAAGCAAATTAGGTATAGTGCTATTTGCGTGCATCTGGACCACCCTAGAGGTTATAAAACTCAAGAATCTATAAACAAAAATTTAGCAATTAGGGCCACTACAAAAAAGGAAAAACTTGCTTGGACCGATTACGGTATTGTTAAAAAGGATTGAGATTTATGTTTGATAAATCAACAATTTATGTAGTGTTTGTCAACCTGAACGTGTTTCAGGTTCTTATTAAAAAACTAGTTTTCTTCTAAAAAGAGTTTTAATTGGTCTACAATTAAATTAGGTGTAAAAGCTTTATAGAGGCTTTTATAATTCGCTTTTAAGTATTTTTTCGATGTATTAGTGTAAAGTTCGGGTTTTACGTCGTTTAAATGTATAGAAACGTGAGTTTTTCCATCCTCAAACATATTCCAGGCGGCTTTTGTAATCCAAGGAGAAAAAATGGTAAACGTTGGTACATCAATAGCTTTGGCCATATTTACAGCCCCACCTTCGTTACCTATTAGGGCGGTACAGTGTTTGGTTATGGCAATAAATTCGCGTAGGGTTTTACCAAAAACATCAAATTTAATGTGTTTTTGTGTTTCTGGTTTACACGTATTGTAAATGGCTTTGGCGTCTTCTTCTTGATTTGGAATATAATTAAAAAGAATTTGACCTTGGGTTGCAATAACAAGGGCATCAAGGAGTTCGGCCATGTAATTAAAAGGATAAGTTTTCTTTTGGCTGCTTCCTAAAACACTTATCATATAAATAGGCTTTAACAAGTCCAAGCCATGATTCAGTAAAAATGCTTTGGAATGTTTAAGCTCTTCTGGTGTTAAATAAATTTTAGGAGTTTGGTTTTTAGGCTTATAGTTTAAAATAGGTTTTAAAAGTTGTAATCTATTTTCTATGGCTAAACCTGCAGGTGTTTTAGGGGTTGTAGCATCTGCAAAGGTATGGGTATAAATAAACGCACTGTACCATTTGTACTTTGAGATTCTAATATTTGCAGAAGATATGTAACTTATCACATTACTGGAGAATTTGGAGTAAACATCAATAACAATATCGTATTTTTCCTTTTTAATGCGTTGTGCAAACCTAAATAAGGCTTTTTTACTTTTAGCTTCCTTTTTGGTGTAGTAAATAACATTGTTAATAAACGGATGGTGTTTTATAACCGGAGAGGTGTGCTCGTTTATTAAATAGTCTAACTGGGCTTCAGGAAATTCAACGTTCAAGGCTTCAAATAAAATGCTACTGGTAAGCACATCACCAATCATTTTTTGTTGAATAATTAATATTTTCATCTAAAAGTAAGTATAAAAAAACTCCCAAATTCCGAATTGATAATTTAAGAATTTGGGAGTGAATATAGTGTTTGTTTTAAACCGCAACATCATTTTCACGAAGCGCATCGTTTAAAGACGTTTTCTTATCTGTACTTTCTTTACGCTTACCAATAATTAAAGCACATGGTACTTGATATTCTCCAGCAGGGAATGTTTTAGTATAACTTCCAGGAATTACAACCGAACGAGCCGGTACGCGACCTTTCATTTCTAAAGGTTCATCTCCAGTAACGTCAATAATTTTTGTACTCATGGTTAATACAACGTTAGCTCCTAAAACAGCTTCTTTTTCAACGTGTACACCTTCAACAACAATACAGCGAGATCCTACAAATACATTGTCTTCAATAATAACCGGAGCAGCTTGTAATGGCTCTAAAACACCACCAATACCAACACCACCAGAAAGGTGGACATGCTTTCCAATTTGTGCACAACTACCAACAGTAGCCCATGTGTCAACCATTGTACCTTCATCTACATAAGCACCAATATTTACATAACTAGGCATTAAAATAGTACCAGGAGATAGGTAAGAGCCTTGACGTGCAGAAGCACCAGGAACAACGCGAACACCTTGCCCAGCATAGTCTGTTTTTAAAGGCATTTTGTCATGGTATTCAAATACACCGGCTTCTAAAGTTTCCATTTTTTGAATTGGGAAATAAAGCACAACAGCTTTCTTTACCCATTCATTCACTTGCCATCCATCTGCAGTTGGTTCAGCTACTCGTAATTCGCCTTTGTCTAATTTTTCAATTACAGCTCTAATCGCATTGGTAGTAGCTTCATCTTTTAAAAGCGAGCGGTCATCCCACGCCTTTTCTATGATTTGTTGTAACTCAGTCATTGTATGATTTAATTTTTTGGCAAATATAATAGGTATACTCAAAAAAACATGATTAAGTCGTTCTTAAATGTTCAGTTTATAGAAAAAAAGACTCATTTTTTTACTCGATGAACGGTATGTTTGTCTTTGAATGGCAGGTTTCGTTCGTTTAATTACAAATTTCGTGTATTTAACCCGTAAAATGCTGCTTTTAATCGGTTTAACGAGCAAAATATGCCACTGGTCTTATAAACGAAAATACTAGTGTTTACAACTATTTTTTTGCGTTTGAAACCCGCCGTCGGTATATATTTGAAGTGTAAAACAACAACAGTCACATGAAAACAAATTTATACATATTATTAGTTTTTTTATTAAGTGTTTCTTTTGCTTCTGCTCAAAATACTTCTGAAGTTACTGAAACTGTAAATACTGTTACTGTTGAAAATGATAACGAAATTATCGCTACACAAGTTAAAATTGAAAACGAAACTTTATTAATTGATGCCGACGAGTTAAAGAAAACTATTGCTCGTGGAGCTAGCGATATTAGAAAATACTTAATTAGAGAAAGAAATGCAGGAAATATTACTGTTGTATTTCCTAAATCAAATAAAGCTGTTAAGGCTTAATAACAACGTTCAAATATTATTAATTTAAGGTTAACATTTAACTAAGGCTGTTTGTAAAAACAGCTTTTCCTATTTTTATTACCTTTGTTTTATGGGGAGAATTTTGGCATTAGACTTTGGAACAAAGCGTACAGGTATAGCTGTAACAGATGAATTACAAATAATTGCATCGGGGTTAACTACGATAGATACTAAAGATTTATTAAACTTTTTACAGGAATATATTAACAAAGAAGTAGTAGAATTATTTGTTATTGGAGAACCTAAACAAATGGATAATACGGCTTCACAAAGCGAAAAGTATATAAAAGAGTTTATATCTAAGTTACAAAAGAATATGCCTAATATTAAAATTGAACGCGTAGACGAACGTTTCACCTCAAAAATGGCATTTCAAACCATGATTGACAGCGGATTAAAAAAGAAACAGCGACAAAACAAAGCATTAATAGATGAAATAAGCGCTACCTTAATTTTACAGAATTATCTGTATTCAAAATAAAATATTAACTTTTTGTAACAATACGTTATAAGTTAGTATTTTTGCGCCAACAAAAAATAAAGCATGATATTACCCATTGTAGCATACGGCGATCCTGTATTAAGAAAAAAAGCGACAGACATAGCTAAAGATTATCCAAAATTGAATGATTTGATAGATAATATGTTTGAAACTATGTACAATGCTTATGGTGTTGGTTTGGCAGCACCACAAATAGGTTTACCAATTAGGATGTTTCTTGTAGATACAACGCCTTTCTCTGAAGATGAAGATTTGTCTAAAGAGGAACAAGCTGCCTTAAAAGTATTTAAAAAAGTATTCATTAATGCTAAAATAACAAAAGAAGAAGGTGAAGAATGGGTGTTTAATGAGGGGTGTTTAAGTATTCCAGATGTAAGAGAAGATGTATCTAGAAAACCAAAAGTAACTATAGAATATTTTGATGAAAAGTTCAATAAACATATTGAAACTTATGATGGTTTAGTAGCTAGAGTTATTCAGCATGAATATGACCATATTGAAGGTGTTTTATTTACTGATAAACTATCCAGCTTCAAAAAACGAATTATAAAAGGAAGACTGGCCAATATCTCAAAAGGAAAAATAAGAGTAGATTACAGAATGCGTTTTCCGGCCGAAAAAAAGAAAAGATAACTTGCAAATTTTAAGTAAACAATTAAATTTGCTGTCCAAAAAATAACTTAATGAGTTTAGAAAAAGTTTTAGCCATTTCTGGTAAACCAGGTTTATACAAATTAGTAGCGCAAACACGTGGTGGTTTTGTTGCCGAATCATTAATCGATAATAAACGTATATCGGTAACCATGCAAAACAACGTAAGTGTTTTAAGTGAAATCGCCATTTATACTTTAGAAGAAGAAGTGCCATTACACGCTGTTTTAAAGAAAATAAAAGATAAGGAGAATGGTGAAATCGCATCTGTTAAACCAAAAGATAGCAAAGATAAATTAGAAGAATATTTTTTCGATATTTTACCTAATTATGATGAAGATAGAGTGTATGCCAGCGATATTAAAAAGGTAATACAATGGTATAATTTATTACAAAAGCATAGTATGTTAGATTTGTTGGAAGTAGAAGCGAATGCAGAAATCACCGACGAAGAAGAATAGTAAATAAAACCTAGATATAAAAACCCCTTTTTTTAAGGGGTTTTTTTATGCCTTTTTCTGAAAGTTTTGTTAAAGAAATACGACAATATAAGAACTCAACTAACAAATTATTTTCAAAATGACTGCACTTTGGTTTTTCGAAGATGTAAACCTTTTTAAAGTTTTATGTCCACACAAGTTTAAAAAATACAAACAAACACATCGCTTTAATAATTATAAAAAAGAAGATTATATTTATTTTGAAGCCGATTCTTCCAACAAAGTTTTTTTAATAGAAAAAGGGAAAGTTAAAATAGGATACTATAACGAAGATGGATCTGAGGTTATTAAATCAATTTTAACTAAAGGACAGCTTTTTGGTGAAAAAGCCATATTAGGCGAAAATAATCGCGATGAGTTCGCACAATCTTTAGATAATACTACTAGTATTTGTCCCATAAGTGTAGACACTATGCACGATTTAATGAGAGACAACCAAACCTTTAGTTTTAAAGTCTACAAGTTTATAGGTTTTAAATTTCAAAAACTAGAAAGACGCCTTAAGTTATTAATGTTTAAAGATGCCAAAACACGCTTAAAGGAGTTTTTAGAAGATTTATGTACAGACTACGGGTACGATTGTGAAAAAACAGGGCATAAAGTTATTCAGCATCCATATACTCAAAAAGACATTGCTTCACTTATAGGAACTTCACGACCAACATTAAATATTCTTTTAAACGAATTAAAAGAAAAAAAACTCATTGAATTCAATAGAAAAGAAATAATTATTTACCAAAAAATCGCCTAATGTTAGCTAGCTAACATTTAATACTTTAAGCATAGTGTAATTTTGATTTAAGAAAACAAAAAACAAAAAACACTATGATTAAAAAAGTATTATTAGGCTTAATAGCCTCGACATTTTTATTTGTGTCTTGCGAGGACGACGATACAAATTTAGTTGCTACAAATGGAGGAACTTTATCTGGAGGACCTTTTACATTTTACGTAGACGGAACATCAGATTACGTTTCTGGAATTTCTTTATCTAGCGATGTAGAAGGTGCAAATTCAACTTATGTAATTACGGACGATGCTGGTACCATTCTTGGTTTGCCAACTACTTTAACCGATCTTCAAGGTGTAGATTTTGATGGTGCTGGAGTAGGTGTATGTTTAATATGGCACTTGGCTTACGAAAATGGCTTATCTGGTTTAGAGGCAGGAAACTCTACAGCAGATTTATCTGGAAACTTCGATTTGTCAAACAGTTTAACTGTAAATCGTTTAGGTGGCCCTGATGCAGGAACCTTAGTTGGAGGACCTTTTACCTTTACAGTTGGTGATGGTATGGAAGATATGGTATCTGGAATTACCAATTCGGGTACAGTAAACGGAACTAATTTTTCTTATGTAATTACAGATGAGTCTGGAAATATTTTAGGATTACCAGGAACTTTAAGCGATTTAGAAGGTGTTAATTTTGATGGTGCAGGAGTTGGAGTGTGCTTAATTTGGTACGTTCGTTACGAAGATGGTTTATCTGGACTAGAAGCAGGACAAAACGCTAACGATTTATCTGGTATTTTCGATCTATCTAATAGTTTAACAGTAAATAGAGAAGCTTATACTAATGCAGGTATGTTAGAAGGTGGTCCGTTTACATTTACTGTAGGAGATGGAGTAGCCGATATGGTTTCTGGAATTACAAATTCTGAAACGACTGCAGGTACTAACGCCTCTTATATAATTACAGATGAAGCTGGAACAATTTTAGGTTTACCAGGAACAATAACCGATGTTGAAGGTGTAGATTTTGATGGAGCAGGAGCAGGAGTATGTTTAATTTGGTATATCAGATATGAAGATGATTTAATGGGATTAGCTATGGGGGAAAGCGCAAGTAACTTATCAGGTACTTTCGATTTGTCTAATAGCATTACAGTTAACAGAGAAGCTTATACAAGCGCGGGTATGTTAGAAGGCGGGCCTTTTAACTTTACAGTAGGAGATGGTATAGCAGATTATGTTTCTGGAATTACAGTTTCTGGAACTACGAGCGGAACAAACAGCTCTTATATAATTACAGATGCCAACGGAACTATTTTAGGATTGCCAGGAACTATAGCTGATGTTGAAGGTGTTAATTTTGATGGTGCAGGAGTAGGTGTATGTTTAATTTGGTATATCCGTTACGAAAATGGTTTAATGGGCTTAGCCATGGGTGAAAGTACTAGTAACTTAAGTGGAAATTTCGATTTGTCGAACTCAATTACGGTGAATAGAAATAATTAATTATTAGTGTAAGTTGAGTTTAATTGAGAAAAAAAGTGCAGTATTTTTACTGCACTTTTTGTTTATTAAATCGTAGTACTAATAAGTTAATTAAAATCATTGAAAATGCATAAACAGTATCTTCAATTGGTATGGTAAACATTCTAATATAAAGATTTTCTTGGTTATTATACCAAACAACTTCGCCCTCAATAAAACTTCCTGTTAAAACGCCATTTACTATAAAAAATGGAATAAGCATTACTAAAAATGTTAGGAAATAACGTTGCAAAATTTGAGGATAACTGAGGAGAGTAAGAGTCAGTAATATAGAGCCTAATGAAAAATTAACAAATGTATACCATTTATCCCAGTTGAAAATAGCAACTAATAAAAAGCATATTAGTAGAGAATATCCTACTATTGTACTTAACTTTTTTTGTATTTTTAATTTAGGGAAGTAGTATAAAAGTGCAAAATGAGTAAATGTACAAGCATAGGGAATACAAATGAAAAACAACCATTCTTCTAGAGGTAAATTAAAAATTTTAATTCCTAGGTAATATTTAGGATTAAAACCCCATATTTTATTTTGTGTAAAAATAATGTCCCAAGGGATAAAAATTATCATATTTATTAAAATACCTATAAAAAGAGGTTTCCAGAGTTTATAAAATTTTAATTTTGGATGAAAACTATAAAGAAAAGGGACTAATATCGAACCTACATTTAATAATAGATATAAATAGGTCATTTACTTGATTTTGAAGTATTTAAAAGGCACAAAAAGCATGCCGAAACACTCACCATCTTCTTTTTCTATGTGTTTATGATGCATTTTGTGAGCTCTTCTAACGCCTTTAGCATATCTACTATTAGCTTTACGAAATAATTTAAATCTTTGGTGTATAAAAATATCGTGTACAATAAAATAACACAAACCGTAAGCGAAAATCCCTAAACCAATAGGAAGTCCTGCCCAGAAACTGGTATATTTCCATAGTAAGAAAAAACCAATACTTACAACTGCATAAAATAAAAAGAATGCATCATTACGTTCAAACCAGCTATCGTGGTCTTTTTTGTGATGATCTTTATGTAAACTCCACAAGATACCATGCATTATATATTTATGGGTAAACCATGCCATAAATTCCATAAAGCAAAAGGTACTAAGAAATATTAAAAGCCAAAGTAAAATTTTCATAACGTATAACTCACAATAAATTTAATTGATATTTTACATAACTACGCATTAATAGTTCTACTTTTTTAGTGTTTGAAACTCTAATTCTGGATTCTTTAATTTTTAAAGCAGGTGTTTTTTTTAATTTATCGAGAAGTTGTTTATAATAACGGTAAGCAGTAAAAACTCCAAATTTTGCTTCAATTGGTAATTTTTTAATGCCGTTTAAGCCGTTTTTAAAATCATTTTCAATATCTCTTATAATTTCTGTTTTATCGAACTCGTTTAAATTCTGTAGATCTGTATTAGGAAAATAACTTCTGTTTAAAGTATCAAAATCAGCCTTTAAATCTCTTAAAAAATTCACCTTTTGAAATGCAGATCCTAAAGCCATAGCACTGTCCTTCAAAGCTTCATATTTTGCATTATCACCTTTTACAAATACTTTTAAACACATAAGCCCAACCACGTCTGCAGAACCATAAATGTAAGTTTTAAATTCTTCTTGTGTTAAATAAACGTTTTTATGTAAATCGGTTTTCATGCTATGCATAAAGGCATCAACTAAACTTATGTCTATATTATATTTGTGAAATGTATATTGGAAAGAATTTAATATAGGGTTTAAGCTTATTTTATGTTTTAATGCTAATTTTAAATCTTCATGAAATTTATTAAAAAGATGTTCCTGCTCGTAGTCATGAAAAGAATCTACTATTTCATCTGCAAAACGAACAAAGCCATAGATATTATAAATATCCCTTCTTATTGTCTTGTATAACATTTTTGTGGCCATAGAAAACGATGTGCTGTAAGTTTGAGTTACCAATTTACTAGAGCTGTAAGACACAGTGTCGAATAATGTTTTCATAATTTATGATATTTAGTGACTAAATCTGCAACCAATTTTCCCGAGATTAACGAAGGAGGTACACCTGGTCCAGGAACGGTTAATTGTCCTGTAAAGAATAAATTTTTCACACGTTTACTTTTTAGCTTTGGTCTTAAAAAAGCTGTTTGTAAAAGGGTGTTTGCCATACCGTAAGCATTACCTTTGTACGAATTATAATCTTTGATAAAATCGTTAACACAGAAACTTTCCTTTAATATAATACTTTTTTTTACCTCTTGAGACGTAAGTGCTTCAAAACGAGTGATTATTTTGTTAAAATAGTGTTCCCGAAGATCTTTTGTATCTTTTAAGCCTGGTGCCAATGGAATTAAAAATATACCAGCTTCTTTTCCATTTGGTGCAGCATTAATGTCTGTTACACTCGGAAAACTAGCATAAAATAATGGGTTTTCTGGCCATTTAGGAGTGTCGTAAATAGCTTCAGCGTGAATATCAAAATCTACATCGAAAAATAAAGTGTGATGATTTACATTTTTTAATTTTTTATTAAATCCTATATAAAACAGTAAGGATGATGGTGCGAAGGTTTTTTTTTCCCAATAAGTTTCGGAGTATTGTCTATAGCCCTTATCTAAAAGAGTTTCGGTGTGGTGGTAGTCAGCACCACTAATTGTAATATCTGCGAAATGTTTTTCTCCATTACACACAATGCCTGTAGCTTTTCCTTTTTCTACTATAATTTTTTCAACTGCATTTTCGGTTTTTATAGTTACACCTAATTCTTCGGCAAGTGATTTTATACCTAAAATAACTTGATACATACCTTTTTTTGGATGAAATGTACCAAGACCGAAATCGGCATAGTTCATAAAATTATAAAATGAAGGTGTGTCGCTAGGCTTCGCTCCAAGAAATAATACTGGAAACTCTAAGATTTGAATGAGTTTTTTATTTTTAAAATTCTTACGGACATCACTTTTTATATTGCTAAAAAACTGATTTAATTTTTTTATGGTTATCGGAGTTATCAATTCAAATGGTGATTCACCCGGATTGTAAACTAAGTTTTTAATAGCGATGTCGTAATTACTTTGTGCTTTATCAATAAATCTTTGGAGTTTCGAAGCACTTCCTTTTTCTTCATTTTCAAAAGCTTTCTTAATTTTATCTAAAGTATCTTCAATAGTGATAAAATCATTTTTACCAAAATAAACACTATAAGCGGGATTAAGCTTTTCTAATAAATAATAGTCGGATGGTTTTTTATTAAAGTCTGCAAAGAATCGTTCAAATACATCTGGCATCCAATACCAAGTTGGTCCTATATCAAAAGTAAAACCGTCTTTTTCAAGCTGTCTAGCTCTACCACCAATAGTTTTGTTTTTTTCAAAAAGAGTGACATTATAGCCCTTTTTTGCTAAGTAACAAGCTGCTGCAAGTGATGAAAATCCAGAACCGATTATATTTATCTTTTTCATTGTTTAACAAATATAAAAAAAAGATAAACAAAATTTAGATAAATTTATAATTGTTTTACTAAATTTTTAATGGAATTAAATATAGATATGTTTTCTGGTAAATTTTCTGTATTAATAGTACTGGTTTTTTTTCCTAAAATATAAAGTTGATTTTGTTCTTTTAAAAGAGCATCATTAAAATCGTTGAGATAGCCTAATATTTTGTCATCTTCTGGTGCTACTGTGAAATAAGTTATAAATGTTATGTTGCTAAAGAAATCTAATAAGTGATTTAAGCTTTCCATGGGCACACTCTCGCCTAAAAATATAGAATGGTAGCCTTTACTACGAAGTTGATAGTTAATAAATAATAGACCAATATCATGAATTTCGCTTTCAGGTAAGAATAGAACATAAGTTCGCGAGTTTGGTTTTGGATCGAGTAGTTGCAGGCGCTCAATGTTTAAAAGAATTTTTTGTTTTATGTGTATTGATAAAAAGTGTTCATGCGCAGGTGTTATAGTTTGGGTTTGCCATAATAAACCAATATCGTTTAATACTGGAAGAAATACCTGATAAAAGATATCGCTAAACGACCTAGTTTCAATTAAACTGTTGTATGTATTATAAAATAAAATTTGATCAAAATTTATCATGGCTATTTTAAATGTGTTAATAGCGTGATCTTCTAATTTTGCTCTTGATGCAATTTCTCTAACATTGGCAATAATTTCTTGATTTGATAATTTTGCAATTTTTGAAACTTTTACACCGTTTTTATTTAAAAAAGAAATGTTTAAAAGCTTTTGTAAGCTTTCTAAACTGTAATACCTAATATTTGTATCGGTTCTGTTTGGTGAAAGTAAATTATAGCGTTTTTCCCATATTCTTACAGTATGAGCTTTTATTCCAGATAAATTTTCTAAATCCTTTATGCTAAATTTAGTTTTTATATTGTTCATTTAAACAAGACTTTTGTTCAACAAAAATAAGGTTTAATTTTGAAAATAGATTAATTTCATCGACAAATACTAATAAATACATTTTAAAGCTTTTGTCGGTTAATTATAAAATTGATTAAATAAATATTGATCAAAAAAAAAGAGCGATGATTTTTTATATCATCACTCTTTGTATTTTTAATGCTATGTTTTTTTATTTGTAGTCCGGATAGACTTTGTCCTTATCAGATAAAATAGGATCCTTTATTGGCCAATCTATTTTAAATGCTGGATCATCCCAACGAATGCCTGCTTCTTTTCCTGGTGTATAAAATTCCGAAACTAAATAAGCAATTTCTGAATTGTTCTGTAAAGTTAAAAAGCCATGGGCAAATCCCTTTGGAATATAAATTTGACGTCCGTTATCTTCTGAGATTTCAATAGCTTCATACTGTCCAAAAGTAGGTGAATCTTTTCTAATATCTAAAATAACATCAAGCAGAGCACCTTTGGTACAGCGCACAAGTTTTACTTCTTCGGCACCATCAGTTTGGTAATGCATGCCTCTTAATGTATTTTTAAAAGCATTGTGAGACATGTTCCCTTGAACGAATTGGGTATTTAGCTTTAATTCAGCAAATTCGTTTGCACAAAATGTTCTTGCGAAAAATCCACGATTATCTCCTCTTTTTTCTAAATCCAGCACATATGCGCCTTTTAATTTTAATTCGGTAAAAATCATAATGCCCAAGAGGTTTTATTAGCAGCAGCTAGATTGGTGTAATCTTGAATTTGTTTTACGCGATGATTGTAAACATCTTTATCGTCTTGAACAAGATAACCTTCAACAGTGTAACGAATAGTTTCTTCAAAACTTAACTGAGGCACCCAGTTAAGTTCGTTGGCAGCTTTTGTAATATCTAGCTTTAACAAATTAGCTTCATGTAATTTGTTTTCTTGATTTAGAATTTTATGTTTTAAAGCTGTGCTTTTTTCAATTTCTTGTAGAACAGCTAATACATTGTAATGTTTATAAGTACTCGGACCAAAATTCCAGCCCCCGTCGTACTTTTTATTGTTCTCGCCTAATATGGCTAATTGCATGTATCCTGAAAGTGGTTCTAAAACATGTTCCCATGGTCTAGTTGCGTAAGGGCTTCTAATTTCTAAAACTTCGTCGGCACGTTTGGTTTTAAAAATATCTGGGATTAATCGGTTGTCAGACCAATCGCCACCACCTATTACATTACCTGCACGTGTACTAATAACAGACACAGGTGAATCTTTAAAAAATGATTTACGTAACGATTGAATAGCGATTTCGGCACAAGCTTTTGATGAAGAATATGGATCGGCTCCACCAAGTTCATCATTTTCTTTATAACCCCAAACTTGTTCTTTGTTTTCATAACATTTATCACTAGTAATAAGAACAAGCGACTTTAAGTTGTCGCAATTTCTTGCAGCTTGCATAAGGTTTACGGTACCCATTACATTGGTGCTATACGTTGAAATAGGATCGTTATAAGAATCTATAACTAACGCTTGAGCTGCTAAATGAAAAATATAATCTGGATTTACAGCATTAAGGGTTTTTTCTAACAGAGGCATATTTGTAACGTCGCCGTATGTTTGATTAATTTTATCCTCTAAATCACAAACAATAAAATTGTCTAATTTATTTTTTGGTTTTAACGCATAACCATAAACATCGGCACCTAATTCGTGTAACCAAATTGAAAGCCAAGAACCTTTAAAGCCTGTGTTTCCTGTAACAAAAACTTTTTTTCCTTTAAATTGATCGAATAATTTTTCTGACATTATTTCTCTTCTTTTAAAAAGTTGAAAATTTGTAATGCTTCGTCTTTAAAGTGACTTTCTGCATTATAATTAACAAGTTGTTTAATTTTACTTGAACTAATAATTATAGGTTCTCTAGGGGGAGATTTATCTTCAGTATTAATTTCAACTTCTATAGGTTTGTTGAAATATTCTTGATAAGCTTCTTTTACCGCTTCAGCAACATCCAGCAAGGTATAACTTTTTTCACCACTAATATTGTATGTGTCGTTAGTAGACTCAAGTTGTGTTAGTTTATGAATAATATTGCAGACATCACCCATCCAAATAAAATCGCGAACAGCCAAACCATTTCCATTTAATTTAATTTTATCGTTTTTAAATGCGGATTTACTTAAATCGTTTAAAATTAAATACCACTTCGAGGAGTCGTAGTCTTTAGGGCAACCGTAACTATTTGATAATCTAATTATCGAGTATGGGATGTTAAAATTTTTATGGAATTGTTTCACATAATACTCTGCAAACAAATGGGTTGTTCCATAATCATTATTAGGTAAAAGCTCGGTTTCTTCTGAAATGTTACCTGAGTACTTACCGTACACATGAAAGGTAGAAAAGTAGATAAAATGCTTAGGCGGATTATCTTTTATTGTTTCTAATATATTTCTAGTTCCTAAGGCATTAACTATTATAGCATTTTCTGCGTAGCCTTCAACAAAGTTGTCATTCATACTTGCGGTATGTATAATAATGTCGTAGTACTCTGTAATTGCAGCTTTGCAATTACTTAGTGTACTAATGTCGCAAGTAATAATTTTAAATGGTAACTCAAATTCTAAAGTTCTGTGTCTATAGGTGAGCACAGTAACATCATATCCTAAATTACAATAGTGATGAGTTAACCAAGAACCAAGGTTCCCTAAACCACCAGTAATTAATACCTTTGTTTTACTGTTTACCATATTTTCCAAGGTGCGTTACCAGAATCCCAAAGTTTGTTTAAATCTTGGTTGTCTCTTAAAGTATCCATGGCATGCCAGAAACCTGTATGTTTAAACGCTTGCATTTGGTTGTCTTTTGCAATTTTTTCCATGGGCTCTCGTTCAAGCATTTGGTGGTCACCATCTATATAATCTAGTACTTCCGGTTCGCATACAAAGAATCCGCCGTTTACCCAGCGATTATCATCTTTAGGTTTTTCGTTAAAACCAGCAACAGATAAATCATCCTGAATATTTAAAATTCCATAACGTCCTAAAGGTTGTATGGCGGTAAGCGTCATTAATTTATTATTCGATTTATGGAACTCAACAACCTCTTTAATGTTAATGTCTCCAACACCATCACCGTAAGTACATAAAAACGGTTCGTTTCCAATAAATTCTTTTGCTCTTTTTATACGTCCTCCAGTCATTGTATGTAATCCAGTGTCAAGAAGCGTAACTTTCCAATTTTCAGAAAGGTTGTTGTGTGTTTCTACTTTATTTGATTTTAAATCAATAGTAACACTACTGTGTCTTAAATAATAATTTGCAAAATGCTCCTTAATTATGTGCCCCTTGTAACCAAGTAGGATTACAAATTCGTTAAAACCGTTGGCAGAGTAAATATTCATAATATGCTCTAAAACTGGAATGCCTCCAATTTCCACCATCGGTTTAGGTTTTAGTCTGGTTTCTTCGTTTAACCTGGTGCCAAATCCACCAGCAAGAATTAAAACTTTCATGTGATTAAGTTATGTTGTTAATAGCTCATCAAATGTATAAAAAAATATAAAACACAAATGTGAATTTTGCATTAAATATAAGAGATTTAAGTAATGTTTAGATAAAATGTAAAAAAAAACAGTTTTACGGTTTTTATTTTAATGATTTCCTAGTGTGAAATTACAAAATCGAAAATGTTAAAAATCGTTAAAAACTCTAAAAACGTATTTTGTCGAAAATAATAGCTGTGTGTAGAAAATATATTCTTAGTTATTTTATTCTATGTTCTTTTGTGTGTATAATTAGATTCTTAATAAGACACCAAAATTTGATTAATAGCAAAATAAGTCAAAAATGAAAAGGCGTTTTTAAATCGTCATATTTCATCATAAAATGTTAAAGAATATTGTGAACCTTTAATATTTTGTTTATTGTCCAAATAATTGGAAATAAATTTAATGTAAATTGCTATATGAAAACTAGGAGTTACTCTCACTTAATTATCCCTTTTTCAGTACTTGTTCATTTAAGTATTATAAATGGAGTCTTGTATTTAATGACTCCAAGTACTTATTTAAATATTACGAGCATTATTTTTTATAATGTTTCATGGTTTCTAATTACTTATAATTTAAATTATTATCCTACGGCTCGTAAAGAGACCTTTATGACAAACATTAAAAAAATGTTTTACCTATATATAATATATGGTTTAACATATTTTTCTTGGTTTGGTGTAACTGGAATTCAACCCGATTTTATTCAATATCAACTACTAATCTATCTTATTATATGTGTATTGCTCACGTTGTATAGATGGCTTTTTTATGTTTTTATTAGACACTATAGATCAAAAGGAGGTAATTATTTAAATGTAGTAGTTATTGGGCGAGATAAAAATCTAAAAAAAATCAGAAAAGTTTTTGATAATCCTTATTATGGATATAGATATTGTGGCTTTTTTGACGATGAAACTTCACAAAGTCCAACTTATTTAGGTGAAATATTAGATTGTTTTAAATATATTATTGATAATAGGGTAGATGAAGTGTATTGTACTGCTGCAAAATTAACAAAATCTGACTTACAAAATTTGATCAATTTTGCTGATAACAATCTTATAAAATTAAAAATTATACCTGATAATAAAGATATTTTCACGACTGCTATGACGGTTCAAAAGTATGATCAAATACCGGTTTTAGATTTAAGAACAGTGCCTTTAGATGCTGACTTAGGTAGAATAGCTAAACGTGCTTTTGATATTGCTTTTTCATCTATGGTTATATTATTTTTGTTGTCATGGTTAGTGCCTTTATTGTATGTTTTAATAAAGTTAGAATCTCCTGGACCATTATTTTTCACTCAAAATCGTCATGGGTTAAAGCGAAAAACATTTAAATGCATCAAGTTTAGGTCTATGGCCACTAATTCGGACGCCAATTCAAAAATGGCAACAAAAAATGATAAACGTGTAACCAAAATAGGTAAAATAATACGCAAAACAAGTATTGATGAATTACCACAGTTTTTCAATGTGTTTATGGGAGATATGAGTGTAGTTGGGCCACGTCCTCACATGGAACAGCATACATCGGATTACGAAATTTCTGTAGATAAATATTTGGTGCGTCATTTTGTAAAACCTGGTATAACAGGGTTAGCTCAAATCAAGGGCTATAGAGGAGAAATAATTAATCCATCAGATATATTAAACAGAATTCGATTAGATATTTTATACGTAGAAAAATGGTCGTTTTTGTTAGATTTTAAAATTATTGTTTTAACCGTTTTCAACGCCATTAGTGGTGAAGAAAAAGCTTACTAAAAAAATTATTACTATGAGTTGGTTTGTATTATCAGTTAAGGAAAAACAAGAAGATAAAGTTTCTAAAAAGCTTGAAAAGATGAATTTTCAAGTATTCAATCCTATAGTAAAAGAAACTAAGTTCTGGAGTAACAGACAAAAAAATGTAGAAACACCATTGTTTAAATCACATATTTTTGTAAATATTCCAGAACAATATAGAGGTGTGGTTTTTGCATTGCCAGAAGTACAAGGTTATTTGGTTATCAATGGTAAACCTGCAAAAGTTTATAATGAAGAAATAGAAACAATACAAAGTTGGATTGAAAATGGATCGCATGATTTAGTATTGCTTTCAAAATTAATTGCAAGAAGAGAAATTAACATAAAAAAGTGGCTAAGTAAAAATAATGCAGGTGTAAAATGGATTGGTCAGCAAAATGTTAATACCTTAATTAAAGATATGGACATTATTGTAAAAAATAAATTAAGAAAAGTGGTATAATTTAAGTAGTTAACTTAAAAAAAAGCTCTCATTTATCAATAAATAAAAATGATTTTTAAAGTTGAAAATTTAGAATTGCACGCTATTTTCATAATAAAATCAAGAATTATTAAAATCATTGCTTCAAAATTTATTCAATTAAGTGTTTTATCGGTTATTCTAAAAAATAATGTTTTCTTTGTTTAAGAGAAAATTAAAGCATGTTTTTTGGAATTAAGCAATGCTTAAAAATATTAACAATTAAAACTTAACCTTTTATCGTTTTGTCAAACTATGGAAAAAGACATCATTAAAATTTTAGCCAGTTATTTACGTTATTGGTATTTATTTTTAATAGGCGCAGTAATTTGTTTAGCTATAGCTTTTTTTTACTTACGTTATAATGTTACACCAGAATACTATATTGGTGGTAAAATTTTGTTAAACGATAAAGAGCAAGGTGGTGGTGCAGGCGGAATGGAGTCGTTTAATAGTTTGGGGCTTATAAAAATGTCGCAAAATATTCAAGACGAAATAGGCGTGTTGCAATCTTACGATTTAATGAAGTCTACGATTGATGAACTTGGGTTTGCTGTTGGATATTATATGGAAGGCAGGTTTAGTGAAATTGAAGTTTATGAAAGTACGTTACCGTTTAAAGTGGTGTTAAATGATAGTTTACCACTGACTAATTATGGGACTTTTGGGACTTTAACAATTGTGGATGAATACTCATTTAATATTGAAACTGTTAATGACGATGATACTGTTGTAAAAAAGACCTATGATTTTGGAGAAACATTAAGTACAGATTTTGGTACGTTTTCTGTAGAATTGAAATCAGGTAATTTAAATTTTAAATCTCAAAGTCCAGTAGTTATTAGATTTAGAAATCCAGACAATATTGCTTCAAACTACAACAATAAATTGCAAATTTATCCTGTTTATGAAAATGGTGGTGGATTATTAGAGATTGGTTTAACCGATGCTATTCCAGAGCGTGGTGTCGATTTAATAAATAAATTAATAGATGTTTATGCTAGAAATTCCGCAGAACATAAAAATGTATTATCACGAGCTACTTTAAAGTTAATAGATGAAAGGTTAGAGCTACTAATAACCGATTTAGATAGCGCAGAAAAAGGAGTGGAATCGTATAAGCAAAGTAACGCTTTAACCGATGTAAGTTCTGATGCCTCTCGTTTTATTCAATTAGCCGATGAAACAGATAGACAATTAGCTCAATTACGTACAGAAATTAGTGCTCTTGAAGCATTAGAGGTGAGTTTAAGACAGAGTTCTAATTCAAATCCAATAATGGCGTACAACATTAATAATGCAGTTTTGTCTAATTCAATTGTCAATTATAATTTAGCTTTACAAAAGCGCAATGCATTAGTTCAATCTTCGGGTACAGGAAACCCACAATTAATTGAAATTGATAGGGAATTAAATGAGAATAGAAGCATTATTGCAGAAAATGTTAGAGGTATAAAACTTCAACTTACCAGAAACCAAAGAGATTTAATGAATAAATCTTCTCAATATCGCTCTAAAATATCCTCTGTGCCAACAGCAGAAAGAGCACTTCAAGAAATAAACAGGGATCAAGGTTTAAAGCAAAACCTCTATTTATTTTTATTGCAAAAAAGAGAAGAAGAAGCATTATCGGTAAGTGTACCTTTTTCTGATACTCGTATAATTGAATACCCAAAATCCACTAATTACCCAATAAATGGGGCGAAAACTCCTATTTATTTAGGCGCGTTGTTATTTGGTCTATTTGTACCTTTTGTTTGGATTTTTGTAAAAGATAAGCTCAATACAAAAATCACATCTAGAGAAGATATTGAAGCGCTTACTGATACTCCAATTTTGGGTGCTATTGCAGCAAGCAACGAAAAAGATGTGGTTGTAGTAAAAGAAAATAATGTGGCTCCAGTAGCAGAGCTATTTCGCTTAATGAGGCATAATCTAAAATTCTTATCTCAAGGCAAAGAGAAAAAGGTTTTTATGGTCACTTCAAGTAAACAAGGCGAAGGAAAAACGTTTATAGCCATAAACCTAGCGGCAAGTTTGGCTATAACAGGCAAAAAAGCGGTTGTTATTGGATTCGATTTAAGAGCGCCTAAATTAATGAAAGAACTTAGTTCACCTAATGAAATAGGAGTATCCGATTACATTATTGATAAGAGCTTAAGCATACAAGATATTATTACGCCATATCAAAATCAAAAAAACATGTTCTTAATTGGTTCTGGTTCAATACCACCAAATCCAGGAGAGTTAATGCTAAGCGAGCGTATAGAAGAGTTAGTTACAACACTTAAAAACGAATACGATTACATCGTATTAGATACACCTCCAATAGGTAAAGTTGCCGATGCATATTCGTTAAGTAATCTTGTAGATACCACCCTTTATGTGGTAAGACATAACTATACTAATAAAGAAGATTTAAATATAATTAATGACATTAGCGATAACAAAAAGTTAGATCCTTTAATGATCGTGTTAAACGATATAAAAATGGATAAGGCGGGAGTTTACAGTTATGGCTATGGAAATAACTTAAAATAACAAGTTAAACTATTAATTGGCCTAAAAAGGATAAAATGGAATTAAGTACAGTTAAATTTTTCTTTCCAGAACTATCAGAAGTAAATCAAACTTTAGATGTTGAAAATCCAGAATTTTGGAAAACTGATGCGAGTTATACCAATATTATTACCTATAAGGCTTGGTTATATTATACTTATATTCAATTAAAAAAAATAAACTTTAATGTTGAAGTAAGCGCGACATTACCCTTAGACGGTATCATTGTAATATTAGCCGATGAGGTTTCAAGAAAAGCTGTAAGTGATAATTATAGTAAGTTAAGTAAAGATGCTTTTATAATTGTAGTAAGAGCCGATGAAATTGAGTTTCGTTTTTTGTTAGCGGATATAGAAATTGTTCAAAACGGAAAATATGCTAATAATAACAACTGCTTTTTTATTCCTCATTGGCCACATCCAGGTATAGTACAACGCGATACAAGTAGAGGAACAACAATTAAAAATATTGTTTATAAAGGCGGACGTGGTAATTTAGATCAAATGTTTTATTCAAAAAAATGGTTAGAATTTTTAGAAGCTAATCAATTAAATTTTGTTCTAGATACCGAAGAAAAAAATAAGGAAACATACCATTGGCACGATTATTCAGATGCAGACATTATAGTTGCTGTGCGCCCTTCTTTTAGTAATCATGATAGAAGTGATAAACCCGCATTAAAACTTGTAAATTGCTGGTTAGCCGGAGTGCCTGCTATTTTAGGAAACGAGTATGCGTTTACCGAACAACGAAAAACAGATTTAGATTATTTACAAGCAGAAACCATTGATGAAGTAATCGATGCCATAAAAAGATTATTAGAAGATCCCGAAATGTATAAAAATATGATTGAAAATGGCTTTAATAGAGGAGAGGTTTTTAAACCACAGCAAATAACCAAAATGTGGCAATCATTATTAACTACCGAGGTTCCTAAAGTGAAAAAATCAACAGCATTTAAATTTTCTAAATCAAGAAATAAATACCTTAAAAGTTTTACAAGCTTGTTTTCAATTGACCATACCTTTTTCGAGTGGAGACAACGTGTAAGATTTTTAATTAAAAAATAACATGATTATAGCAAGAATACAACCAAAAATATCCCTAGAACAAATTAAGATAGCAACTTCAATTTGATTAACCAAAACATAGTATAAATGCTAACCAAACGAAAAATAATAGTTGTAACCCCAATTAAGAATGAAGAATGGATTTTAGATACCTTTCTAAAAATAACATTGCAGTTTGCCGATCATGTATTGCTAGCCGATCAATACTCTACTGATAATTCTGTGGCTATTGCAGAAACATTCAAAAATGTTGATGTAATAATTAATGACTCTAAGGAATATGATGAGGCATATCGCCAAAAATTATTAATAAATACGGCTAGGGAGCGTTATGGAGAGGGAAATGTTATTTTGGCAATCGACTCCGATGAGTTACTTAATTTTGATGCTTTAAAATCGTCGGAATGGGAAACAATTAAAAATTCAGAGCCAGGAACCGTTTTGTATTTCGAAAAACCAACATATTTGGAAAATACAGATACGGTGATACGCTACAATTCAAGTGGCGGATGGCCCTTAGGTTTTGTTGATGATAATAGTGAGCATAACGCAAAGCATATTCATAGTACCCGGATACCTGTAAAAAAAGACTCGCCTAAGTTGTTTTTAAAGGATATTAAATTTTTGCATTGTAATTTACTGTCTTTAAAAAGGCAGCGCTCAAAAATTAGGTATTACTGTTTAATTGAAGCCGAAGCGAATACAAAAAAATGGTATCAACGCGTTTGGCAGTATAATAAAGATTATGATTATGCCAAAGAAGGCAATGGGCTAGATACAGCAGATAAACAATGGGTTGAAGGTTGGGAAAATCAAGGCATTGCCATTGTGCCAGAAAAAGAAGAGCCTTATTATTGGTACGATTTTGAAGCTTTAAAACGTATAGATAATGCGAGTTCACCTTATAAGTTTTGGAAAGAAGATGTATGGGATATCAATTGGAATAAAGTAGCAGACTACTTTAATTATAAAATTAATAACATAAAACAACCGCCAAAATTATTATTATTTTTTAGGCGCGGACTTTTTAAGATTGTTTGTTTTATTGTTTCGCTAAAAAGAAAATAACACCCCCAAAAAAATAAGTTACCATTGAACTTGATTCTTATGAATAATACAATAAACAATTTACAAAGTAATTCTCTTTATGAAGATTAAAGCATGGTTTATGTTATTGGGAACAACTGGTCTGGCGCAAGCTTTAGTGCAGGGGTTAGGATTAATATCAGGTATTTTAGTTATTCGAGTTTTACCAACAGAAGAATATGCACTTTACACTTTGGCTAATACTATGTTAGGCTCTATGGTTTTATTAGCAAATGGAGGTATTTCTAAAGGGGTCATGGCTCAAGGGAGTAAAGTATGGAAAGATAAAGAAAAACTTGGAGAAGTCATGGTTACAGGTTTTGATTTAAGAAAAAAATTTATTGTTGCAAGTTTAATTGTTGGAGTGCCAATTTTGGCTTTTTTATTATTAAAAAATAACGCAAGTATTCTCGTAACTATCCTAATAATTATAGCGCTTATTCCTGCTTTTATTTCTTCTCTTTCAAATTCTTTAATAGTGATAGTCCCTCAATTGCATCAGGATATAATACCTTTGCAAAAAAATCAAATAGGAGTAAACTTAGGACGGTTGTTAATGCTAGGAGTTTTAATTTTCTTTTTTCCATTGGCGTTTGTTGCCGTGTTTTCTGCTGGAATACCTCAAATAATAGGTAATTTAAGGCTAAGAAAAATAGTGTCAATGCATGTTAATTTAAATCATTCACCTTCAAAAGAAATAAGCAAAAAAATATTAAAAACGGTAAAGAGAATTTTTCCTGAGGCGGTTTATTATTCTTTTTCTAGTCAAATTACAATTTGGCTTTTATCAATATTTGGAACAACCACTTCAATCGCACAAATAGGTGCTTTAAATAGAATAGCCGTTTTATTAACTTTGATAACTATGGTTTTTAATATAGTTATCGCCCCTAGGTTTGCAAGGTTAATTGATAGTTTTCAATTATTAATTAAGCGTTATTCAACCGTACTATTTGGCTTGATTATTTTATTAATAATTATTGTTTTTACAACTTATGTATTTTCAACTCAAATCTTATTTATTTTAGGGAGTAAATATGCTAATTTGGAACGAGAAATCGTTTTGTTGATATTGGGGTCGAGCTTATCTCTTATTGCAGGGTTAGTATATAATATGTATTCTAGCAGAGGCTGGATTCAACATCCTATATTAGCTATATCAATGAGTTTAATTACACTTATATTAGGTATTTCACTAATAGATATTTCAAATTTAGTTGGGGTTTTAAAATTAAATATTTTGGTTGGTACAAGTCAGCTGTTAACTCATGGCATATTTGGATATTATAAAATATTTCAATTAAAGAATAGATAAATTAATATATTAGTATGATTAATAAAACAGGAGTCTGTACCTTATTTGAAGGTCATTACCATTTTGGAGTAGCAACACTTTCAAATTCATTATATCAGAATGGGTATAGAGGGAACATATATGTTGGTTATAGAGGTGATTTACCTCCATGGGTAATAAATGCTGAAAAAATAGATTTAGAACCATTTGGTGAAATAACGACTTTCAAACCTAGTCTACACCGGGATATTATTCTGTTTTTTATACCATTAAATACCAAGTACAGTTTAACCAATTATAAACCAGATTTTATGCTAGATTTACTAAATGGTCCAGCTCAAGATATAGAGTCTATTTTTTATTTTGATCCAGATATAGTTGTAAATAAGTCATGGGATAAATTTGAAGATTGGGTGAATTGTGGAGTTGCTGTATGTGAAGATGTAAATTCTCCTATTCCAGAGTTTCATCCTCGTAGAGTAGGTTGGCGTTCCTATTATAAAGATTATGATTTTAAATTGCAATTTAAATCTAATATGTATGTTAATGGAGGTTTTATAGGTGTAAAAAGGAGTGATTTTTCATTTTTAAATATTTGGAAGGATATACAAGAATGCATGGGAGAAGCTATTGGAGGATTAGAAAATTCTATTTTTGCTAATTTACAATATAAATCAACTATACCGGAAAGGAAAGGATTTCAAATATTTGATAAGTCTGATCAGGATGCATTAAATGTTTCTATAGAAGTGTTTAATGGAGATGTTAGTATTATTGGTTCTGAAAGTATGGGGTTCAAAGAGGGATACAGTTTGATGTCTCATGCCTTAGGTAGTCCTAAGCCATGGAAGGCTAAATTGTTATCACGAGCTCTTAATGGGATTACACCTCGAGCAACTGATGTTGCATATTGGCAATTAAAAAACTTTCCTTTTAAAGCACATAGTAATATGACTTTTAAAAGAAAAATAATCAGTATTTATATAGCGAAATTGATTAATAGGTTTTATAAAAAATAATTACAAAAAAACAATTAAAAGCAATAATTATGAAAATAACAGTAATCGGAACTGGCTATGTTGGCCTTGTAAGTGGTACTTGTTTTGCCGAAATGGGTAATAAAGTAACGTGTATAGATGTTGACGAAACCAAAATTAACAAATTAAAAGAGGGAGTTATTCCTATTTACGAACCTGGTTTGGAAGCTATGGTTACCAGAAATTACGAACGTAAAACCTTAAACTTTAGCACTAAGTTAGCTGAACATCTTGATGGTTGTGATATTGCATTTATTGCTGTAGGTACACCAATGGGAGACGATGGTTCTGCCGATTTAAAATATGTATTACAAGTAGCAAAAGAAATTGGTCAACACATGACAACACCTTTAGTTGTTGTTGATAAGTCTACTGTACCTGTAGGAACAGCCGATAAGGTTAGAGCACAAATTAATGAAGAATTAGAAAAACGAGGTGCAGATATTCACTTTGATGTGGTTTCTAACCCAGAATTCTTAAAAGAAGGTGATGCTATTAGTGATTTTATGAAACCAGACCGTGTGGTGGTTGGTGCTGATTCTGAAGAAACAGCTGAAACCATGCGTACACTATATTCACCTTTTTTTAGAAGCGGATCAGCGCGATTAATAGTTATGGATGTACGTTCTGCAGAAATGACTAAATACGTAGCAAATGCAATGTTAGCAACAAAAATTTCATTTATGAATGAAATTTCAAATATATGTGAATTAGTAGGAGCCGATGTAAATGATGTACGTATCGGTATAGGTTCAGATAGCCGAATAGGTTATAGTTTTATTTATCCTGGTGCTGGTTATGGTGGCTCATGTTTTCCTAAAGACGTTAAAGCACTGCACCGTACTGCTAAGGAATATGGTTTTGATGCCGAGTTAATAGGTTCAGTAGAGTCTGTTAACGACAAGCAGAAATTGGTTGTAGCTCAAAAGGTTGTAAAACGTTTTGGTGAAGACTTAACAGGAAAAACTTTTGCTATTTGGGGCTTATCGTTTAAACCAGATACAGACGATATGCGTGAAGCACCTGCCATTTATATCATAAAAGAATTAGTGAGTCGTGGGGCAAAAATAAAAGCTTATGACCCTAAAGCGATGCACGAAGCACAAGAATGTTATTTAAAAGGAGTACAAAACATTACTTATTGTAACTCTAAATATGAAGCCATTGTTGATGCAGATGCTATGTTATTATTAACCGATTGGAAAGAATTTAGAATTCCAGATTTCGAAGAATTAAAAACCCAACTAAAATCACCAATTGTTTTTGATGGTCGTAATCAGTTTAACGATAAAATGATGCTAAAAAATGGTTTTGAATATTTCCAAATTGGTAAACAACCTTTAAAGGCCTAAGTTACCCTTAATATAAATACAAAATTTAGCATGAAGATTATGTTTATTTGTGGCTCCTTAGAACCTGGTAAAGATGGGGTAGGAGATTATACGCGTAGACTTTGTGCTGAATTAGCTAAGCAGGGTGTTTTGGTTAGTATGTTGGCTTATAACGACAAGCATTTAACAGAAACTGTTGATAAGCATCGAATAAGTGAAAATACTAAAATACCTTGCTTGAGGTTACCGCATACTTACTCGTCCAAATTAAGATGTGAAGCAGCAAAATTATGGGTCGACGATTTTAATCCTGATTGGGTAAGTTTACAGTTCGTGCCATATTCATATCATGATAAAGGCATACCTTTTAGATTAGCAAGTCAATTAAAAATGATTTGTGGAACAAGGAAATTTCAAGTGATGTTTCATGAATTATGGCTCGGAATGAATAAACAAGATTCTTTCAAACAGAAAATTATTGGTGTTATTCAAAAAAAAATAATTACAAATTTAATTACATCTTTAAATGTTAAAATTGTAAATACTCAAAGTCAGCTTTATAATTATATGTTACAAAACAATGGTAATAACCCAAAGTTATTACCATTGTTTAGTAACATTCCTAATGTAGAAACTAAAACTCAAACTAAAAATAATAATACTAGGCTAGTTGTTTTTGGAGGTGTAAGAGAAGGAGCTCCTAAAGAAGAGTTGGCTAATGAAATTGTTAATTTTATTAATAATCACCCTAATAATATTGTTTCTTTAACTCTTGTTGGTAAATCTGGAAAAGAACAACAAAATTGGGCGGATACGTTTAAATCTAAAAATATAGAGGTATATGTAATTGGAGAAGCGAGTGAATTTGAGGTTTCAAGGATTTTAAATGAATCTGATTATGGAATTGCAACAACACCTTTATACTTAATTGAAAAAAGTGGAACTGTTGCAGCAATGTTAGAGCATAATCTTCCAATTTTAGTTGTAGCAAAACAATGGAAACCAATATTTAACTTTAATATGCAAATACCAAATGGTATTATGGAATATAAAACGGGAAATTTCGAAACTTTTTTAAATTCAGTAAAAAAAGACGGTTTAAATTATAATAGAGGTGTTACGTTTGTTGCCGAAAGGTTTTTGAGTTTTATTAACGCTTCTTAATATATTGAAGCAGTTTAGTTTTAAGAAATGAAAATATTATTTATAACAAATAAATTTTATCCTGATGTTGGTGGTATTGAAGTTAATTCAGAAGTATTAGCGAAGCATTTTAAAAATGAAGGACATGATATTCGTTTAATAACTTGGACGAAAGATAAAGGAGATAGAGTATTTCCTTTTACAATTATTAGAAACCCATCAATTGTAGAATTGTTAAAACAACATTTTTGGGCAGAATTTATTTATGAGAATAACCCTTGTTTAAGGTTATCTTGGCCATCAATAATTTTCCGTAGACCTAATGTTGTAGCATTAAGGACTTGGGTGTCGAGATTAGATGGTAGTATGGCTATTCAGGACAAACTGAAATTAAGTTATTTGAAATTTTCTAAATCGGTAATAGCCGTAAGTTCTGCTGTTAGAGATAAATGTTGGCCTAAAGCGGTGGTTATTGGAAACCCATATCGTAGTGATTTATTTAGAGTAACAAATCATGAAAAACGGTTAAAGGAATTTGTTTTTTTAGGACGATTAGTATCTGATAAAGGTGCTAATTTGGCTATAGAAGCTTTAAATAACTTAAACGAAGAAAACAAAAAATATAAATTAACTATTATTGGAGATGGAGAAGACAAAGTTATATTAGAGGAACTTGTTGATAAATTAAAATTAAATGATTTTGTAACGTTTACAGGAATTCTTAGAGGAGAGGCTTTAGTGGAATGTTTAAATAAACATAAATTTATTTTAGTACCATCTATTTGGGCTGAACCTTTCGGAAATGTTGCTCTTGAAGGGATGGCTTGTGGTTGTATTCCTATAGTCTCAAATGGTGGAGGTTTACCAGATGCCGTTGGTAAAGCGGGGTTAGTTTTTAAACGTGGTGATTTAAATGATTTAATTTCCATAATAGAATCTGTAATTGATGATTTAGAATTACAATCCCAATTAAAAATTAGAGCTAAAGTGCATTTAAAGGAGCATTTACCTAATGTAGTTGCTCGGAAATATTTAGACGTAATTGAGAGTTAAAAAATGAAAATTATTATTTCACATCCAACCAGTAATCAAAATAATAGAGCTGTATTGAATGGCTTTTTAAAGGCAAAATTGATTTATCAGTTTAAAACTGCTATTGCAATATTTCCAAATACTTTTTTATTTAAACTAAGCCTTTTCGGCCCGTTTAAAGAGTTGAATCGTCGACTTTTTAATGAAGATTTATTTCCATTTACCAGTACTAGACCAGTTAAGGAATTTTCAAGGTTGTTATTTAATAGATTAGGCTTTTTTGATTTAACAAAACACGAAGTAGGTGCTTTTTCAGTAGATGCCGTATATAAAGATGTCGATAAATCTGTTGCTTTCAAATTAAAAAAAGCTGTATCTCATGGAGTTAAAGCTGTTTATGCTTATGAGGATGGTGCGTGTTATTCGTTTGAAGAGGCAAAAAAGCATAATATTTCTTGCTTGTATGATTTGCCAATCGGGTATTGGAAAACGGCAAGAAAATTATTGGGTGAGGAAATGGAAAAGTGGCCAGAATGGAAAGCAACTTTGCATGGTTTTAGAGATTCTGAAATTAAGTTAAAACGAAAAGATAAAGAACTTGCCCTTGCAGATCATATTTTTGTAGCTAGTAGTTTTACAAAAAAAACTTTAGAAAGTTACCATGGTAAATTAGCTCCTATACACGTTATTCCTTATGGTTTTCCTGAAGTTATTAAAAACAGAGTATATGCAATAGAAAATAGACCAATAAAATTATTGTTTGTTGGTGGTTTGTCTCAACGCAAAGGCATTGCTAATATGTTCGAAGCTGTAGGTAATTTAAAAGAGAAAGTTGAACTTACCGTAGTAGGTCGAAAAAGTACAGAAAACTGTGAAGCGTTAAATAAAGCTTTACAAAATCATAAATGGATTACCAGTATGCCACATGATCAAGTTTTAAAAACCATGCAAGAGCATGATGTATTACTGTTTCCTTCTTTATTTGAAGGCTTTGGTTTAGTAATTACGGAGGCCATGTCTCAGGGGACCCCTGTTATAACAACAGATAGAACGGCAGGCCCAGACTTAATAACTCATGATAAGAATGGTTGGATTGTTGAAGCTGGTTCAACAACAGCTTTACAAGGATGTATAGAGAACCTTATAAATTCTCCAAATAAAATAATAGAGGCAGGAAAATTAGCCATGGAAACAGCAAGGAATAGACCTTGGGATACTTATGGAGTTCAGTTAGCCGAAAAAATTAAAAGCCTAAACCTTTAAGAATGATTTCAGTATTTAAAAAAAATACAATTGCCCTTACCGAAGCGGAACAGGTTATTAAATCGCTTAAACGGGGGATTTGGTTGTATTTTTTATTACTTATTTTCGAAGGTGCTCTGCGTAAGTGGTTTTTGCCTTTTTTAGCAGCTCCTTTGTTAATAGTTCGAGATCCTATAGCTATTTGGCTAATTTATAAAGCTTGGAAACATAACATTGTTACGGCAAATGGTTACGTTATTTTTATGTCTTTTTTATGCTTGTTAAGCATGATTACTGCTTTGGTATTTGGACATGGGAGTTTACCTGTAGCGATTTATGGAGCTAGAATTTTATTATTTCACTTCCCCGTAATGTTTATTATTGGAAAGGTGTTTACATTAAGTGATGTTGAAGAATTAGGAAAAATACTTTTATACATTTCAATTCCAATGGCAATTTTAATTGTGTTGCAATTCTACAGCCCACAGTCGGCTTGGGTAAATAGGGGTGTTGGTGGTAATGTAGAAGGAGCTGGGTTTAGTGGAGCTATGGGATTTTTCAGACCTCCAGGTACTTTTTCGTTTACTACGGGTAATGTACTCTTTTTTAGTTTTGTTGCATGTTATATTTTTTACTTTTGGCTAGTTCAAATGAGTTTAAATAAAATGGTACTAATTGCAGCAACTGCCGGTTTAATTATTTCAATTCCATTGTCAATAAGCCGAACCTTAATGTTTTCGGTGGGAGTAACAAGTGTTTTTATGATGCTATCTGTAGCAAGTAAGCCTAAATTTTTATTGAGGATGATAGGCTTTATGGTGCTAGGAGTTCTAGTTTTATTGATTTTAGGAAACATTCCATTTTTTGAAACAGCAACAGAAGCTTTTACATATAGGTTTGATAATGCAAGTGAAATTGAAGGGGGGGTTTCTACCTCTTTAATAGACCGTTTTTTTGGAGGAATGATAGAGGCAGTAAGCGAAAGTAATAAAATATCTTTTTGGGGTTTAGGAATAGGAATAGGAACTAATGCGGGGGCGGTTATGCTAACTGGGAGCAGAATGTTTATTATTGCAGAAGGAGAATGGTCACGTTTGGTTGGAGAAATGGGATTTGTTGTTGGTATGGCAGTAATTTTATTACGTGTAATATTTTGTGCAGATATTAGTTTGAGGAGTTACGTTAGTATGAAAGAAGGTAACTTGTTGCCATGGTTATTATTAAGTGTAGGATTGTTAGTAATAATTCAAGGACAATGGGCACAACCCACAGTTTTAGGCTTTAGTACGCTTTTAGGAGGTTTAATTCTTGCTGCAAATAATGTAGAGAATGATAGAAAGTTGAAAAATGAGTGATAAAATTATTTTAATAGGTAATTATCCTTTAGATAAGCAGGAAAGTATGATTCGTTTTTCTAATTTAATGAAGGAAGGTTTTATTGAAGCTGGTGTTGGTGTTGAACTTTGGAATCCAACTGTTTTTTTTGGTGTTATTCTTAAGTCTACAAAAACAGGTAAATCTAAGTGGATAGGCTACCTAGATAAATTTGTTGTATTTCCAATTTTTCTTAAAATTAAGTTATTAAACAAGTTTTATAGAGACGAGGTTAAATTTCATATATGTGATCATTCTAACGCTCCTTATTTAAAATATTTACCGAAAGATAGAACGAGTATTACATGTCACGATGTTTTAGCAATTCGAGGGGCTATGGGATATAAAGATGCTTATGCTCAAGCTTCAAAGTCAGGTAAAATTCTTCAGTCATGGATTCTTAAATATTTATTACAAGTTAAAAAGGTTGCTAGTGTTTCTCATTTCACTTCAAATCAATTATTAGGATTAAGCGAATATTCGGTTATGCCTAAAAATTGGACAGTTATTCATAATGCATTTAATGCTAAATTTTACCCTATGAATAAACTAGAAAGACATAGCCATTTAAAAGAATTGGGAATAAGTGAAGATGAACAATTTATATTACATGTTGGTACTGCACATCCTAGAAAGAATAGAATTTTCTTATTAGATGTATTGAACGAAATAAGAGACCGCTGGCAAGGTAAACTTTGTTTAGCCGGTATGCCTTTAGATGATGCTTTTATAAAAAAAGCAAAAATATTAAATTTACAAGACCGCATTATATCAACTGTAAAGCCTAGTCACCAACAACTAGTAGCCCTTTATAGTTCAGCTTATTGTTTCGCTTTTCCATCACTGTCTGAAGGTTTTGGTTGGCCAGTTATAGAAGCTCAAGCTTGTGAAACCCCAGTTGTAGCAAGTGATTTTGAACCTATGCCAGAGGTAAGTGGTAAATCTGCGCTTCATGCAAATCCTACCGATTCCAAAGCTTTTGGGCAGCAGATTTTAGTTTTACAAAACCCGGATATAAAACAAAATTTAATCAACTTAGGTTTAAACAATATTAAAAGATTTAAAATGGACAATATGATTGAAAAGTATATTAAATTAATTGATTCGAATATAGAAATTAATTAGGTGGGAGTTAATATGAAGATACTCAGAGTCATATCTAGCATGAATCCTAAAGGAGGTGGACCTTGCCAAGGCATTAGAAACACCATTCCTGCCTTACAAAATATTGGCGTGGAAAACGAGGTGGTATGTTTAGATGCTGAAGATTCAGATTATCTAGGAAAAGATTTATTTAAAATACATACACTTGGTGCGCCAAAAGGACCATGGGCTTATAATAAAAACTTAATTCCGTGGTTGGTTAATAACGCTTCAAAATATCATGCTATAATTATTCATGGTTTATGGCAATACAATAGTTACGCGGTTTATAAAGCCATAAAACAAGTGTTAAAAGAGCAGCAGTTACAAATACCATATTTTGTTATGCCGCATGGTATGCTCGATCCTTATTTTCAAAAAGCACCAGAGCGTCGTGTAAAAGCCTTAAGAAACTGGTTTTTTTGGAAGTTTATAGAACATAAAGTGGTTAATAATGCGACTGGAGTTTTGTTTACCTGCCAAGAAGAGTTGTTGTTAGCACGACAAACCTTTACACCATACAAGCCAAAAAACGAGTTAAATGTGGGCTACGGCATCGTGGAACCACCTCAAACAGCACCTCATTTAATTAATGCTTTTAAGGCGGTTTGCCCAGAGTTAAAGGAAGCCCCATATTTGTTGTTTTTAAGTAGAATTCATCAAAAAAAGGGGGTCGATATTTTACTTGAGGCTTATTATAATTGGATCACTACAGAAAATATAAGTCAGCCCATTAAGTTGGTAATTGCGGGACCTGGTTTAGAAACCGATTATGGTAAGTCGCTTTTAGATTTTATAAATAAACATCCGGTATTAAAATCGCATGTGTTTTTCACAGGAATGTTGTCTGGAGATAGTAAATGGGGCGCATACCATGGGAGTGAAGCTTTTATTTTAAATAGTCACCAAGAAAACTTTGGTATTTCAATAGTAGAAGCTTTAGCGTGTAATAAGCCGGTTTTAATATCAGATAAGGTGAATATATGGCGAGAAATTGTTAATGAGTCGGCCGGTTTTGTAGAAACTGATACATTAGAAGGTACCATAAAACTTTTAAAATCATGGCAGGCCTTATCGCTTGAAGATAAGCAAATAAAAAGTAAACAAGCGCGACAAACATTCGAGAAATTATACGCTATAAAACCGACAGCCCTAAAATTAAAGGACACCTTAAGTGCTTATATAAACTAAATTTTAATACATGACAAATACCGATACTGTAACAGGAGCTTCATTTAGTTTAAAAAATAGATTAACAAGATTACTTTGGAATATGCTGTCGATTTTTATATTTAAATATACGCCTAAACCTTTACATGGTTGGCGTGCTTTTGTATTACGTTTGTTTGGTGCTAAAATTGGTAAAGGCGTTCATGTTTACCCTAAAGTAAGTATTTGGGCACCTTGGAATTTAATATTACATGATGAATGTGGTATAGCCAACGGGGTTACTTTATATTGTCAAGGTAAAATTACCATTGGTAAACGGGCAGTGATATCGCAAGGGGCGCATTTGGTTGCTGGAACTCATGATTATACAAAACTTGGGTTTCCTCTATTTACTAAACCCATTAATATTGGAGATTTTGCTTGGGTTGCGGCCGATAGCTTTATTCATCCAGGGGTAACTATTGGTAATGGAGCTGTTATTGGTGCGCGATCTGTTGTTACTAAAAATATGCCAGATTGGATGGTTTGTTCTGGTCACCCATGTAAACCAATAAAAGAACGTGTTTTAGAAGGTGTTAACGAACCAAAATAAATTTTAATAAATTATTTATGAGTATAATTTTAGATTTAACCATAGCTATTCCTGTAAAAAATGAGGAAAAGAATTTATTAGGGTGTATTAATGCCATTGGTAAGGACTTTGCAAAACAGGTAGTAATAATTGATTCTGGAAGTACAGATAATACCATTTCAATTGCTGAATCTCAAGGTGTTGATGTGGTTAATTTTAATTGGGATGGCAAATTTCCTAAAAAACGAAATTGGTTTTTGCGTAATTACAACCTAACAACAAAATGGGTATTATTTCTCGATGCCGATGAGTATTTAACAGATGCTTTTAAAACAGAAATTCAACAAAAAATCAATACAGATAAAATAGGGTTTTGGTTAAACTATACCATTTATTTTATGGGGAAAAAGCTAAAAGGAGGCTATCCCTTAAACAAGTTAGCTTTATTTCAAGTTGGTGCTGGCGAATACGAAAGAATTAATGAAGACAAGTGGAGTAACTTGGATATGGAAATTCATGAACACCCCATTCTCAATGGCGAAATTGGTTATATTAAAAGTAAAATAGACCATAGAGATTTTCGAGGCGTTTCGCATTATATGAATAAACATAATGAATATGCTTCGTGGGAAGCATATCGTTATATAAAAACTATAAACGATGAAGAAGCAAAAGCAAAATGGACATGGAAGCAAAAAATAAAATATAAATTAATGCGAAGTTCATTAATTGGGCCAATTTATTTTATAGGAAGTTTTGTATTTTATGGCGGTTGGAAAGATGGGGCCACAGGTTTTGCTTTCGCCATTTTAAAAATGTCATATTTTACACAAATCTATTGTAAAATTAAAGAGTTAAGTAATAACGAAAAATAATTTTTGCTTATGCGGTTTCTTTTTTGGTGGGGTATTTTAATTTTCGGAATAGTAGTCGTGCTGTATTTTAGTTGGATTAAAAGCCCAAGATTTGAATACAACCAATGGGTACCTTCGTTTATGGCTAAATGGGCAGATAAGCATGAAAATGATAATGTAAGAACTGCGGTGCCTTTAGTGTTTTTAGGTTTGGTTACAGGAAGCTATTTAATTTACCGTAAGTTAGGAAAAAATAAATGGCTAATATGTTGGCTAGGTTTAAGTGCCTTAGTTGTTGTTGCAGAATTAGGACAACTGTTTTTGCCATTACGATCGCCCGATTTTAAAGATGTGTTCTGGGGTGCATTAGGAGCTGGTCTAGGTCTAGGGGTTATGTTTATTATAAAGCCTTTATTTTTAAAAATAAAATAATATGTCGAATACGAAAAAACGGATTTTATTAATTGGGTATAACTTTTCGCCAGAACCTACAGGTATTGGTAAATATAGCGGAGAAATGATGTATTGGTTAGCAAACCACGGATACGATTGCGTGGTGTTAACAACTTACCCATATTACCCGTATTGGAAAGTACAAGAGCCATATTATAAAAAACGATTTTGGTATACCAAGGAAGTCGAGTCTTTTAGCTCAGGTGGTCAAATTACCACTTATAGATGCCCTATGTATGTGCCAGAAGAGCCTACAGGAAAAAAGCGCATGCTGCTAGATTTATCCTTTATGTTTTCCGCCTTTTTACAACTTTTAAAGTTGTTGTTTTCCAAAAAATGCGATGCTGTAATTACAGTAGTACCTTCGTTTCAGTTTGGACTTTTGGGCTGCTTTTACAAATGGGTAAAAGGAGGAAAATCTATTTATCATATCCAAGATATGCAAATTGAAGCGGCTCAGGATTTAAATATGATTTCTTCAAAAAAGGTAATAAATCTTTTGTATCGAGTAGAACGTTTTATTTTTAAAAAGACAGACGTTATAAGTACGATTTCCGAAAAAATGGTATCCAAAGTGGAGGCCAAGGCCAAAAAAGAAGTGGTTTTATTTCCAAATTGGTCCGATACCGAGTTTTTTAAACCCTTGACTAATCAAGAACAATTAAAATTAGAATTTGGTTTTGAGGCCAACGATAAGGTTGTGTTATATTCTGGAGCCATAGGTGAAAAACAAGGTTTAGAGTCTATTATTTATGCTGCAGATACTATAAAAGAACAAATTGACGTGAAATTTGTGATTTGTGGTACTGGCCCTTATAAAGAACGTTTACAAGATTTAACTCACCAATTGGGCTTAAAAAATATAAGCTTTTTTCCGTTGCAACCATTTGAAAAATTTAACCAGTTTTTAAACATGGCCGATGTACATTTGGTTATACAAAAAGCAAAAGCTAGTGATTTGGTAATGCCCTCCAAATTAACAACCATTTTATCGGTTGGTGGATTGGCCTTAATTACAGCTAATAATGATTCAGGGTTACATGCTTTAACTCAAAAATATAATATGGGTGTATTGGTTGATGCGGAAGATCAATTAGCATTAAATAAAGGGATACAATATGCCTTAAATACTGGCGATCGTTTAACAATTAAGAAAAATGCTCGTAAATATACAGAACGATATTTGGATGTAAATAATATTTTAAAAGAATTTGTCAATAGACTATAATAAAAAAACTAATTTTAAAATGTAAAGTATGATAAAACCGCTTACTTCTCTTCGATTTTTTTTTGCTCTAATGGTTTTTTTACATCATTTAGATTTTTTACAAAAAAGTAATTCTGTTTTTTTAAAATGGATATATTTAAATATTTTTAAAGAAGGCTATGTAGGTGTAAGTTTTTTTCTTTATTTTAAGTGGTTTTATTTTATCATATAATTATAGAGAAAAATTTTTAACTAAAACACTGTCAATAAAGCGTTTTTATTTAGCAAGATTGGCCAGAATTTATCCTTTGCATTTAATAATGTTTTTTGCTGCGCTCCCATTTACAATTCATATCTTTAAAATGAATAAATTATTATGGATAGCACAATCTTTTTTCAATTTAACATTAACTCAAAGTTTTTTACCTAAGTCAAGCATTTATTTTAGTTTTAACGGAGTTTCATGGAGCATATCTAATGAGTTATTTTTTTATTTATTATTTCCATTTTTAATAGTTTTGATTTATAAATGTAGAAATTATAAAGTTATAACTGCCATTATTTTGATAATGATAATTCCACTTTCTGTAGCTATAATGCCAGAAGAGTTTTATTTTAGTTTTTTCTATATTAACCCTTTGTTTAGAGTCTTAGATTTTATTATTGGGATATTGCTTTATTTTGTTTTTGAAAAGGTTAAACAAAGAAAATTCAATTATTTCCGTTTGGAATTATTTTCAATTTTATTGTTAATTTTATTTTTTGGTTTACACAAGGGTATACCCGATGTTTATAGATATTCATATTATTATTGGTTGCCAATGAGCTTATTAATTTTTGCTTTTTCTTTTCAGGGAGGAAAAATATCAAAAATTTTATCTAACAGTACTTTGCTGTATCTTGGTGAAATTAGTTTTGGGTTTTATATGATTCACCAACTCATTATAAAATATTATTTCCCTTTGTTTTATGAAAATAAAATTGACAATATATATGCTAAAATATTAGTTTTATTTGTAGTAACGGTATTATTAAGCCATTTAAGTTATAGATTTTATGAAAAACCTTTAAATAAAGTAATCAAAAGAAAAATAAATAGCAAATAGTTTAAAATTTTTAGAAACGTATTTTTTTGTTATAGAACGACAATGTTTATAAGAAAAATAAGCTAATTTTTATATTCCGATATTTTTTTATTTCTTTAAAAAAAGTATTTGGAAATATAGTAAACGATTTCAATATTTCTTAATAACGTTAAAATATTATGTAGAAGGATTTATCTGAAATGTTTAATTAGGTTAGTAAATTATTCCAAACAATCAATGATTTAATAAATGTGGGCTATTTTAAATATTATACACATTTTAAATTACATTAAAAGAATTTAAAATGTGTATAATATATAAGCTTATGTTAGTTTTATAATACGTCTTATTAATTAAGAGTTATTATTATAATTGAGTAATAGTTAAAGCTTTATTGAAATTGATTTAATGCTATCAATATTTTCAATTTTCCAGCGATGTAGTCCAGCATGCCAACTTTCATCATTTTGATAAATGTAAATGGTATTACCTACTTTAGTAATTGAAGAACCGAAAGAATTACCTGCCATTCCATATATAGAGTCACTGAATGGAGCGCCAAAACCATCAACCCCAAAATCAATTAAAGGTAATCCTGTTTCGTGTACTAAATGCATGTAATTAGTTTGTATATTACGCCAGAACTCACCGTGATAAACAAACATGATAATATTATCCATTACCCAGGCACCATTAGCGGCATAAGTAACTGATTCTCGTGCATCATAGGTTCCTGTTTCTAATGGGTATTCATCATTTGAATTATAAGTAATTCCTGGAAAAGATTTAAATTTAAATTGATTATTTTCTAAATCATAAGCTCCCAAATGATAGTTGTTAGCGTCATTTAAACCAGATTGAAAAACTATTAAATCTCCATTTGAAGTATATTGAGCGATTCCTCCTCCTTTTGGTGTGTTTTGAAATAAACCATTAGATTCGTTTATTGTACCAATTAGAGCTCTATTACCTATTAATACGTTGTTATTGGAGTCAAAGCTAATTTTCGCTTCATAAAAATACTGAATACCACCTTGTCTAAAAATATAAGCCATAGTGTCATTAGGTAACATTTTGACACCTAGGTTTCTGGTGTCAAATACAGTTCCTGTATCTCTTAAACCTCCGCCATCAACAAGCTCCCAAATTCTTGTTGCTTCTCCATGTGGTCCAGTTAAATCTCTCATCATGGTGTAAGTACGATTATTGGATAGGGTAACTACTTGCCCCATAGTGCTTGTTGTACCTGCCCAGTGCATGTTTTTTAAGTTGTTAGATATTCCCCAGTTATGAGTTAATTCCCAAGCGCCGTTTTGACCGCCATCAGGTAATAAAGCTTTTGAATAATCAACTTTATATTCGAGCCAATCAGCAAATACTCTTGAATTATTTTTGTTGTCTACGTTTGTTTGGTAAAAGCCTTGTAGATAAGAAATTTGGTCCACATAATTTCTAGAGCTATCAAATAGTATTTGGCGTTGATTACCTTTGTCATTAACCCAAAGAGAGTTATCACTATCATAGTGTACATAGGCATATTCATCAATAACTTCGTCAATATCTGTGAATAGAAATTTATCTTTATATACACGAGAATTATCTGCGTAGCTTTCAGTTCTACCTAAGGTCCATTCTAAATTACTTGTTGAAGTGTTATAACCAAAGACTTGGTCGTAGGTTGCAGCTTCGTTAACAGCAATAGTATTTCCATCTGGTGAAATATCTATACCTTGTATGTTTGTAAAGCCTGTAATTGTAAAACCTGTAGTAGTTATATTTCCAGTTGTATCGTCTATTGTGAATTTTTCTAAAGTTTCTGAACCAGAACCATGTACTATCCATAAATTACCATTCGTGTCTATTTTACAATGTTTAGGATTGTTAAAAGTGGTGATAGTTTGTTTTACAACTCCTGTGTTTTTATTGATTACGGTTAACGTGTTATTAAATTCTCTAGCTAAATATAGATTTTCATTGTTTTGTTGAACGGCAATACCAGTAGGTAAAGGTGTGTCTTCTTCTGGGGTGTAAAGTAAATTACCAACCTTAAAATTGTTGCTATAAATTTGATATTTTTCTCCATTTAGATTTTCCCAATTGTTATGATTTCCAATATTACTTAAAGTAGATTTTGAAAAAAAAGTGTAGCCTGCTGTAGCAACTGTAGTACTATGTCCTGCCATGTACATATATGTACCATCGTAAGCTAAATAAGTAAAACTAGGGCTTACTATCCGTTGTTTCTGTAATTCAACCAATTTATGTTTATCGGTTTTGTCAAATTTAGCAATCGAGGCGTGACCTTCCGAATAATCAAAAGCACAATAAACATCATTTCCTATTATTAAAATATCTTTTACAGAATTAAACCTAGCCCAAACGCTTTGACCTGTAAAACTATCAGAAGTATTACCAATAACTCCCTCCCATTCCGCTTGTAAATTGTTTGATACTACTTTGTAATGGTCGCCTTGAGAAGACACGTTATTACCATCATTATCTAAACCATCCCAAGATGGTAAATTGTAAGTTCCAGCGGCTTTGTCTTCATATTGTGTTAATGTTCTCAATAAAACATCATTCTCATCATAAACGCCTATACTTACTTTGCTATTTGCGGTGAGCGAGTAAGTTTTACTATTATTTGTATTGGCTAAAGTTGTAAATTCAACGGCATTACTATCTTCAGATTCATTTTCGGCATCATCAAGCGCTCTAACAGTTAAATTGTAAAATGTGTTTTGGGTTAATCCAGATATTGTGTAGGATGTAACCTTATCTACTGTTGTTAATAGAGTTCCGTTATTATAAATATTATATCCAGTTACAGCGATATTATCTGTTGCAGCAGTCCAATTTAAATCGGCGGTAGTTTCGGTAATGTTAGTAACAGTTAAATTTAAAGGAACCGTTGGTGTTTCAGTATCTGGACCAAGGGTTGTAAAGCTAATTAAATTACTTTCTTGAGATTCATTATTAGCAATATCAAAAGCTTTTAATGTAATACTATACGTCGTATCTTCAGATAAATCTGTTAAAATAAAATTAGTAATATTGTCGGTTGTTGCAATTAAATCACCGTTATTATAGATATTGTATCCGGAAATAGCTACATTATCTGTAGCAGCTGTCCAACTTAAGTCAGCAGAATTATCAGTAATATTTGAAACTGTTAAGTTTAAAGGGGTAGTAGGTGCTTCTGTATCTGGACCTAATGTTGTGATGGTTACAGTATTACTATCTTCAGATGCGTTACCAGAGACATCAATAGCCTTTAAAGTTAAATTATAGATGGTGTCTTCCGTTAAACCAGTTAAATTAAAATTGGTGGTGTACCCGGTAGTTGCTATAAGTTCTCCGTTATTATATATGTTATAACCAGAAATAGCTACGTTATCGGTAGCAGCGCTCCAACTTAAATCGGCAGAACTATTAGTTACATTTGTCGCAACAAAATTTGTAGGAATGGTAGGAGCTTCGCTATCTGGTGCAGCTGGTAAAACGGTAAAGTTAAAGCTACTTTCTCCTAGCTTAGTTCCAGAAGCATAAGTGGCCGACCATGCAGTTACAAGTAATGTGTAGTCGCCTTCGGTTAAGTTTTTTCCAGCAGTATAGTTGCCTTGGCCATCATCACCATAAAGTGCATATGGAGCGACATTCTCTGATTGGTTATGGGTGTCGCCTCCTGTTAAATTAAAAGATACACTAGCAACATTATTATTTGATGAAGGTATAGCATTTACATTAAAGTCTGTAAAATGTTCTACAGGAGCACTATAACCGCTTGTTATTGTGTTTAAAACTGTGTTAGTACTGGCATCAATTTGTTCTAAAGTGAAATAGACTTCGGCATTCGTAGTGGTTGTAAAAGTTTCTACATTACTGTCTTCCGATTCGTTACCTGCTGCATCAAAAGCACGAACAAAAATATTGTACTCGGTGTTTTCAACTAATCCAGTAAGTTCATAGTTGGTTTCATTACCTATAACATGAATAAGGGTAACGTTATTATAAATGTTATAACCTGTTACAGCAACATTATCGGTGGCAGCTGTCCAATTTAAACTTACCGAATTTTCAGTAATATTAGTAGCCGTTAAGTTTATTGGAATTGAAGGGTTTTCACTATCTAACGTGGTAAAACGAGCTGTATTACTATTGGTTGACTCGTTACCAGAAGCGTCAATTGCTCTTAGTGTTAGGTTGTAAATGGTACCTTGATCTAAACCTGTTAATGCAAAGTTCGTGATATTACCAACCGTAACTAAAAGTGTATCGTCGTTATAAATATTGTAACCTGTTACGGCAACATTATCAGTTGAAGCTGACCAGATTAAATTAACCGATGTTGCTCCAATATTTGAAGCAATAAGATTAAGTGGAGCAGTAGGAGCTTGCGTATCTATAGGTACTAAGGTTGTAAAGTCAACGGTATTAGTGTTTCCCGATTGATTTCCAGAAGTGTCGTAAGCACGAACTATTATACTATAATCGGAGCCTTCAGTTAAACCTGTTAGAGTAAAACTATTTATGTTACCAACATCTTGTAAAAGTGATACACCATTATTGGTTTTATAAATAAGGTAGCCTGCAATACCAACATTATCTGTTGATACTGTCCAAGTTAAATCTACAGTAGTTTCTGTAATATTGAATGCCACAAGATTACTAGGATCTGTAGGTGATTCAGTATCTGTTGGTGTTACTGTGGTAAAGTCTTCATTATTACTTGCCGCCGACTCATTTCCAGCAGCATCAAAAGCTGTTATGGTTAAATTGTATAATGAGCTTGTATTTAGTCCTGTTAAAGTATAGTTCGTAATGTTTCCAACAGAAGTTAATAAAGTACCATTATTAAAAATATTATAACCTGTAACACCAATATTATCTGTAGATGCTGTCCAAGTTATTTCGGCAGTGGTTTCTGTAATATTTGTTGCAATTAAATTTCTAGGCACTGTTGGTGCTTGTGTATCTTCTGGAGTGTTTGTTGTAAAAATCTCGATATTACTATCTTCAGATTCATTGCCAGCAGCGTCAATTGCCCTTATTATAAGGTTATAAGTAGTACTTTCTGTTAAATTAGTAAGTGTAAAAGAGGTTATATTATCTACGACTTGTATAAGAGTAAATTGATTATAGATGTTATAACCAATAACAGCGACGTTATCGGAAGCTGGAGACCAAGTTAAATCAGCAGAATTTTCGGTAATATTACTTGCTACTAAATTAAGCGGCGTAGTAGGCGCTATGATATCTAAGGTTATAAATGTAGCAATATTACTTTCGTTAGACTCGTTTCCAGCTTCGTCGTAAGCTCTAACAGTGATATTGTATTCTGTACCTTGATTTAATTCTACTAACGCATAATTTGTAGCGCCTCTTACGGTAGCCACAAAATCACCATTATTATAAATATTATATCCAAGTACTGAAACATTATCTGTTGAAGCATTCCATGTTAATTGAGCTGAATTTTCGGTAATATTACTAGCTACTAGGTTTTGAGGTGCCGTAGGCGCATTGTTGTCCGATGTAGTAAAAGTAACGCTATTGCTATATTCCGATTCGTTATTAAGAGCATCAAAAGCAGTAACTCTTACGGTATAAGTAGTTCCAGATGTTAATCCAGATAAATTATAGCTTGTATTATTGGTTGTTGCAATTAAATTGTTGTTAATATAAATATTATAACCTACTACAGCAACATTATCGGTTGCTTCTGTCCATGTTAAATCAGCTGCATGCTCCGTAATATTACTTGCTACTAAATTTTGGGGAGTTGTAGGGCTTTCTGAATCAGCACCTGCTTCTTTCGCTTTATCAAGAGCATAAAAATAGTTTTGCGAAAATACAGTTGTTGAAAACAGTAGTAAGAAGTATATTATATATTTTTTCATTATTGTCCTGATATTATGTATGCATTTTCACCAGATTTTCTTAATAAACCAAAACGAACATTTCCTACTTCACTAGCAAATACTGCACTTCCTGAAGCTGTATAATTTAGTGATACACCAGTGGCCGCTGAAACAGTTAAAGTTGCGCCGTTATGAGCTTCTAAATTAATAGTATCACCAATAGCCATTTCTGAAAAATTTGAAGATAAAGTAAGAGTAGCATTTCGAGTACAGGCAATGGTATTATTAATGTCTGAATTTATTATTGATCTAGAGTCTGTAAAAGCAATAACGTTTGCTCTAACAGCCGTAATTGTTCCTGTAATGCTCTCAGCAGTTTTTGCATGCAACGCATAAGGGACACTTAATAATTGGCTAACACCTGTAACATTGTAATTTGTCCCACCATTAATATCGGCTTGAGTTTCTACAAAATAAGACCCTTGCTGCCAGGGAATTGTGTTAAATGAACCTAATACAGATGATCCAGTTCCTATTTCTAAAGAGACTAAACCATTACTGTTTGTTGAGACTGCGTGGTTTTCTTCAAAGATGATTTCACCACTCGGATCGTTTTGATGAATAATAATTTTTATACTAACATTAGAGTCGGCAACCAATGAATTATCACTTGCTCTTAAGATAGCTTGATAACTCATTTTTTCAGGAGTTTGGGCAAAAACTGTCAATGACAATGACAAAAACAGAAGAAAAGAAAGTGTATATTTCATGGTTTTATTGTTTTAAAATTTTGTAGGTGTTCCATAATTGTTCATTTACAAAAACTTGAATTATGTATAAGCCGGTGTTTAAGTAATTTAAGTTTATTTGGGTTTTGTTTTGAGTTATGGCTTGTTTACTAATAAGTTTACCTTGATAATCAAATACTCTAAGCGAATTTTCGTTATTAAAATTTAAACCAGTTGATTTTAAAGTAACAAAATCGGTTGTTGGATTGGGATAGATAAGCATATCAATTTCAGTAGAAATATCATCAATATCTTCATTTGCGGTATTAGTATCAACGTTGGATTGTTGAACTCCTTCACTTATTTGATAATCACTGTTGTTTATTGAACCATAAAAGACTTGTCCAATAGAGTAGGTTATAGACCCAGAATCTACAATAACATCGTTTCCAGAGGCATTTATAGAGTGCAAATTGTCTTGAGCGCTCGATTTGGAAGAAGCAAACAAAACTAAAAGGAATACGAATGTAGAAAGTAAGCTATTTATTAGGTAGGTATGCTTCACAGTTCTATTTTTTTATTATTTAAAATCGCTGAGGCAATATTATGTAATAAAAAAATAAAATCGTTAAAAGTTTTGTTTTTTTCGATGAAATACAATGAATTAATTCGACAAAGTGCATTTGCTAGCGTTTTTTTCTTATGATTAATTAAAGCTACGTTTGTTTTTAAAAATTGGATTTCGAACATTAACGTTTTTTTTAACTGATTATTTTTTAAAGAGAGAATTTACATAAAAAAAATGTCTAATTATCTATATGCTAACCACTTATGTTTTTGTGTAATTTTGATAAAAATAATTATAATACTGATATAATTAAGGAAATTTTAAGAAAAAATATATTTTTATATAGTCATTAAAAAAAATGCTATATAAAATGAAATTTCTCATTTTATATAGCATTTTACTAAAAATACAACATCACTAGATGTAGGAAAAATACTAGTGTTTCACAGGTGTTAATTGCGTTTCACGCTCAATTAATCAATAAACCAGTTATACGCTATTTTAATTCCTTCTTCGAGTTCAATTTTATGCTTCCAACCTAAGGCATGAAGTTTTGATGGATCGGTGAGTTTTTTCATGGTACCATCTGGTTTTTCAGTATTAAAATGAAGCTCGCCTTCAAATCCGATAAGATTTTTTATAAGTATAGCTAAATCTTTTATGCTGATGTCTTTTCCTGTTCCAATATTAATGTGCGTATTTCTAATTTCTTTGTTGTCGCCATTAAAACAATCTTTGAAATTACGGTGTTCCATTAGGTATATACAGGCATCTGCCATATCCTCACTCCACAAAAATTCGCGCATGGGTTTACCGGTTCCCCAAACTTCTAATTTTACAGATTCATTTTCTTTTTTGATTCCATATTTTTCTAAAATATTTAGAATTTCTAATTCTGAAGAAGTCCCGTTAATACCTTCAATCGGCATTTTATTTAGGTCTTTTCTTAGTGTCTCCCAATTGTTGTTATGAAGCGCCTTTCCTAAGTGTGTTTTTCTTATTAGTGCCGGTAATACGTGCGATTTCTCTAAATCAAAATTATCGTTTGGACCATATAAATTGGTAGGCATTACAGAAATAAAATTGGTGTTATATTGAATATTATAACTTTCACACATTTTTATACCTGCTATTTTGGCTATGGCATAAGGTTCGTTTGTGTATTCCAGGGTATCTGTTAATAAATAGTCTTCTTTCATGGGTTGCGGACTATTTTTAGGGTAAATACAAGTGCTTCCTAAAAACATGAGTTTTTTTACCCCATTAAGATAACTTTGGTGAATTACATTATTTTGGATACTTAAATTCTCGTAAATAAAATCGGCTCTATACACATTATTAGCAACAATGCCACCAACCTTTGCTGCAGCTAGAAAAACATATTCTGGCTTTTCGGTTGAAAAGAAATTTGATACAGCTATGCTATCTGTTAAATCTAGCTCTTTATGTGTTCGTGTTATAAAATTGGTATAGCCTTTGGCTTTTAAATTTTTTAATATAGCGCTTCCTACCAAACCACGATGGCCAGCTATATAAATTTTGGAATGTTTTTCCATAATTAAGATGTACTAATTAATAAATAGTTTAAAATGTTACTATTCGCTTTAATAAATTTATTCGGCTTGCTTTAAAATTTCATGACCAGCTTTTAATAAATCTACATCTTTTTTCATGAGTTTAACATCAGATTCCATCATATCCTTAACTAAGTCTTTAAGGTCGTATTCTGGTACCCAACCTAATTTTTCTTTCGCTTTACTAGGGTCGCCAATTAATAAATCAACTTCGGTTGGTCTAAAATATGTAGGATCGACAGACAGTACTTCCTTGCCAATTTTTAATTGAAAATCCTTATTGTTACAAGCTGTTACAAATGCTTTTTCATCTACTCCCGTACCTTTAAATTCTAATTCTATTCCTACTTCTAAAAAAGCCATTCTCACAAAGTCACGTACTGTTGTTGTTACTCCAGTTGCAATAACCCAATCTTCAGCAACATCGGCTTGAAGAATCATCCACATCATTCTTACATAGTCTTTTGCATGCCCCCAATCACGTTTTGCTTCTAAGTTCCCTAAATATACTTTTTCTTGTAATCCTAATGCTATTTTGGCAACAGCTCGCGTAATTTTACGTGTTACAAAAGTTTCTCCACGACGTGGCGATTCATGGTTAAACAAAATACCATTACAAGCAAACATATTATAGGCTTCGCGGTAATTTTTGGTAATCCAAAAACCATATATTTTAGCAACACCATAAGGCGATCGCGGGTAAAAGGGAGAATTTTCATCATAAAACCCTTTTTCATTTTTATTTTCAGGTAAACCGCCATAGAGTTCGGAGGTAGAGGCTTGGTATATTCTAGTTTTGTTTTCTAAGCCTAAAATGCGAATAGCTTCCAAAATTCGCAGTGTTCCTAAACCATCTACATTACCAACGTACTCTGGAGAATCAAAGGAAACTTTTACATGAGACATAGCCCCAAGGTTATAAATTTCATCTGGTTGACATTCTTGAATAATTCGAGTTAGATTCATTGAGTCGGTAAGATCTCCGTAATGTAGTTTTAATCTTTGGTCAGGATCGTGCGGATCTTGATACAAATGGTCAATTCTATCTGTGTTAAACAGAGAAGCTCTCCTTTTTATACCATGTACCATGTAGCCTTTTTCTAATAGTAATTCGGCTAAATAGGAGCCATCTTGCCCCGTAATTCCTGTAATTAATGCAACTTTCATATATGTAATTTTAGTTTATTTTAAATTGAAGCTAATAGTAATTAGAGAAATAACTTAATTTAAGTGTCTGAATTACTAACTACTAAATTAGAATAATATATTTTATTATAAAGTATTTCTGATAAGATTTAAAAAAATGATAGTGATCAAATAAAATAATTATAGATGTAATAACAAACTTAATTTTTTATTGAATATTTATTTTATAAAAAAGTGTTTGTTTGATTGGTTGATGACATAACAAAAAAAAGCTATCATACTGATGATAGCTTTTTTTGATTATTGTTAAAGTTATTTTATTTAATTACTATTAATTTATGATTAAGAATTTGTCCTTTACGAGTTTTAATTCTAATTAAATACGTGCCTTCCTGGATGTCGGTAATATCTAGTTCCGATATATTACCTTGTGTTAGTTTGGCGTTGTAACTTTTTACTAAGCGTCCTCTTAAATCATATAGGTTTATTACATCTAACGAATCGTTAGAGTTTGCTTTAATATACACTTTTGAATTAGCTGGATTCGGGAATATATTAATAGAAAAATTATCAATAGTTTCATTAGAATTCACGCTAAGTGTTTTATCAGTGGTTGTTGTTTTATTAAAAGCAGTTGAGGTCAAACCATTTAAAGTTATCGACGAAGAATTGTTTACACCATAATTTATATCTAAATCGGCTGTTACATTATTGCTAGTTCCATGATAAGCTACAATGATTTGATGAGACGAATTAGATGGAATTAATCCTTCGGTTATGCTTCCAGAAACAATCTCAAAATCTTCTGAATTGGTTCCAGATAAAGCTATGGAATGAACTAGTGTTCCCATATTTCCATTGGAATTACTTATATTAATTTCGGTACCAACAGAACCATTAATATCAATATTTGTTGGAATATTTAAAACACTAGCAACACTAGGTGTTCCAGTAGGGTTGTTTGTACCAAGAACCTCCATGTTTTTTTGGTTTCCTGCGCCTCTTGCTGGAGAGCCAGCAATAATAAAAATACCATCTCCCGACTTAATAGTTTGCGTACCATGACGTTCATGATTTAGGTCAGGAAGTTGTGTCCATGTTCCAGTGTTAGGGTTATAGGCTTCGGTAACGCTTAAAGCATCATCAACTACATCTTCATGAACTTCTCCACCTATTACTAATAAACTACCATTATAATTGGCAACGGATGCACCAGCTCTAGGGGTTGGTAAGTTTTGACTTTCAGGAAGTGAAATCCATTGGCCTGTTGCGAAATCATAAACATCAACTTCTGGGATTACTGGAACAAAAACATCGCCACTTGAAGCGTCAGATAGTCTTCCTCCTGCAGCATATAGTTTGCCATTAATAACTTCGGCATGGAAATGATCCCTAGGTCTTGGAGCATCTGGTAATGTAGTCCAAGTTCCAGTATGTGGATCAAACTCATCAAACCAAGGCACATATCCACCATTATGGCCAATAGTATTACCTCCAACTAAATAAAATTTGTTATTATAAACTACTAAACCAGCAGAACCTCTTTTTCTATTGCTTGGAATTTCGGCACCTTGAACCCATTCATTTTCAACAGGGTCGAATATCCATATATATTCAGCAGGCTCTTCATTTGGATAAGAATTTGTTTTAAAAGCCCCAATGATCCAAATTAGCCCTTCATATTCGGTTGCTTGATAATGGTTGAATTCAACTGGAGCAGAATTTGCTAGTTTAGTCCAACTATCTGTAGTATAATCATAGATGTCTACATCTTGAGCGCTTTCGCGACCTCCCATTAAGTAGAACTTATCACCCGCTTGTACAAATGAACAATCGTGTCGAGGTGTGTAATTTTCATTTTCATTTAAATCGGTCCAAGTTACCGTATTAGAACTATTAACAACCCATGAAAATGCTGTTGAAACACTATCGTTTGTGTTGGTATCACTATCGTCAACAGTAACAGTAATTGTGTACGGACTGTTAGTGTCGGCATTAGTAGCAATAGTTCCGCTGAAGCTACCAGAAGCACTATCAAGAGTAATGCCATTAGGTAAACCATCAGCACTGTACACTAAATTACCATCACCACCAGAAGCAACTACAGCAAAGCTACCATCAAGAATGTCACCAGTGTTATTGGTTTGATCTGCAATAGTATCTATTGAAATAGGCGTTTCAGTAGCATTAATAACCCATTGGAAGCTTGTAGTAGTAATATCATTTGTGTCAGCATCACTATCGTCAACAGTAACGGTTACGGAGTACGGGCTGTTTGTA
>NZ_JTDW01000009.1 GCF_000943565.1 Neotamlana sedimentorum | reverse complement strand
TATTGGTTTGATCTGCAATAGTATCTATTGAAATAGGCGTTTCAGTAGCATTAATAACCCATGAAAATGTTGTTGAAACACTATCGTTTGTGTTAGTATCGCTATCATCAACTGTAACGGTAACCGTGTAAGGACTGTTAGTGTCTGCATCAGAAGCAATAGTTCCGTTAAAAGTACCAGCAGCACTATCAAGAGTAATACCATTAGGTAGGCCAGAGGCACTGTACACTAAATTACCATCGCCACCAGAAGCAACTACAGCAAAGCTACCATCAAGGGTATCGTTAACTGTGTTAATTTGGTCTTCAATAGTGTTAACAATTATAGCATTGGAGTTATTGTTATTACCAATAGTTCTAATTTCAATAGCATTCACTAGTGGGTTTTCAATAACCGAGTGAAGGAATTCAATATTAAGAACGTTATCGGCAACGGTAACCGGAAAGCTAAGCATAACGCCAACGCGGTGTCCATATTGAGCGACAAGATCTAAGTTAGATTGTACTGTGTTTCCTTCTATAGCAATATCGAAAAT
>NZ_JTDW01000001.1 GCF_000943565.1 Neotamlana sedimentorum | reverse complement strand
ATTGTTTTACTACTCGCTTAACAAACTCACTATCTTGAGTTGTAATTTTGAATAAATACAATCCAGCATTTAAGCTTGAAATATTTATTGTAGATAAATTATTATTGATGTTTTTATTTATTAAAATTCTTCCGTTTAAGTCACTAACCTCAATTTTTGCATTTAAAGATTGTGCGTTTTTAATTGAAATAGATTCTGTTGCAGGATTTGGGTATATAGCAAAACCTAAGCTTTTTGCATCAATAGTTTCGCTGCTTAAAGAAGCATTATCCGAAATATTAGTAAACTGAGACCATCCATCTACCATACTAAAATTTGAAACTCCTGTAGGTGTTGGCACTTCAAAAGAAATATCTCCAACCAAACCACTACTTGGTGTAGTATTTAAATCGAAAACAGTTGCTCCCGCCGCTAATGTAGGAGGTGCATCTGTACCAACAGTTAGTAAAGACAAATCTCTTAATCTATAAAAGGTATTAGTATCTACTTCTGTAAGCGATCCTCCTAAATTCAAACCTGTAATATGTGTTCCATCGGCTGCATCTGGTCCAACAAAGGCGTAAGGTCCTAAGGTTTCAATTTTAGGTAAATCTAAAATCCCTGTTAGTTTAGCCATTCTACCAAGCCCGTTTGAAGCAATATTTTTAACTTCACTTAAATCTAAAGTTATAATAACACTTTCTCTAAAAGCATTAGACCCAATAAATTCGATATTTTCTGTATTAATAGTTGCTAAATTATAACATTGAAAAAACACCTCGTTCCCGATAGTTTTAATTGAAGGAGGTAATGATACCGCGGTTACACTTTCGTTTTTATAAAATGCTTTATCGGCAATAGCGGTTACAGTATATGGGTCGCCAGAATACGTGGCACTACCTGGTATAAGATGTAATGTTTCCGTAGGATTATTAATTCCTGTTAACGTTGCCGTATCTGTTCCTGTTATAACATAATTATAATCACCATCTGTAAATGTAACGCCTAAATTTACTGGAATCTCTCCTTCTACAATTGTAAAGTCTTGCCATACATCTGCATTTTCATAAATACTTGCTGTACCTGTTGGCACATATAACGTTACTGACAAACCAGAAAAAGCATCGGCAGCTACAGTTGGTAAACTTCCAGAATCGATCCAGTAAACTTCAACAGCAGCAATATTTGTATCACTAAAAGCTACAGTACCAATGCTGGTTACCGTTTCTGGTATTTTTATATACGTAAGCGACGTTCTTCTAAAAGCATTATCGTGTATAATTACAGCAGATGAAATATCGACTTCGGCAATATAGCTTTCCCAAAAGGTATACCCTTGTATTTCTGTTGCAGATGATAAATCTATTGACAAACCAGTAAAACTTGCATTTCTACTTAACGAATTTGACTCTGTTAATAAAACACTAGAGTAATCTGTTGTTACCAAATTATCACAATTTCTAAATGCTCCATTTTTTAATGTCTTTACCGTACTAGGCAATGTAATATGAGTAAGGTTCGCATTATCTATAAAAGCTGCATTGTTTACTGTAACTACGCTGTAAGAATCTGCCCCATTTGTTACAGATGCCGGAACAGTTATCATAGCTTCAGTTCCAGAAGTACCAGTTAATTTAACTTCGTAAGGTGTTAAATTAGTTACTTCATAGTTTAAATCGCCACTTGCAAAAGTATCTCCTACCGATTGAGCGCATAATGTAGTGGTGACCATTAAGGCAAAAATAAATTGTAATGTTTTTTTCATTTTAAATAGTTTAAATGGTTTAGTTAGTATAAATATGGTGTAGAATGTTTGTTTTGAGTATAAATTATTATCCAAAACCTATGAAGCAACACCCATTTAAATACATAAAACAATAAAAATCAATGAAATAAAAAAATCTCCCAAAAAAAACATTTTTTGAGAGATTTAAATTATTTAAGTTTTTATAAAACTTAAATTTTGGCTGGAAAAGTACCTTCGGTTGGATTACTTTCAAAAGTATATTCAGAATCCTCAGACACCTTATAAAATGTGGTATAAGTAAAAGTACCTTCAGATATAAAATCTGGAATAATAGTTAAATCTTCAGATTCGTCGACTTCCACAGTTAACCCCGATCCGTCTACACTGCTTGTATAGGTTATAACACTTTTAACTAGTAAAGGGTTTACAACAATTTCTTCATCATCGTCATTAGTGGTTCTATTAGAATCCCATGTAATTATAGCTTCGGTTTCAGAATACAATCTTACATCTACATATGATCTTGCTTCTAATGTTTCAACATATGAGTCTCCTAATACTGTCCCAAATACGTCATATTTAATAGATTTATTACCGTATTCATCTTCCATATGTATAAAATATTCTGAACCACCTTCTGGAAGTTGTGTTTCTACCATATAAGTTTCTGGTGCAAATACAGTTCTATCAATGTCAATTGTTGCAACTATTTTATCATCGTCATCGGTAACATCATCATCAAAAAGAGCTATAACTGCTTTCTTAATTTTTGGGTCAGAATTTACAAATACCTCAAAAACAACCTTGTTAACTCCAGTTGGAACCACGGCAACCGAATCCGGCTTACCCAAACTTACTACATTTTCTGGGATAAACTCATCAAATGTTTCAGTTAATTCGGTATCGCATGAAAACGCAAGCAAAACACAAACCACACCAAACGTAAATGGATTTATAAGTTTATTCTTTATATTATTTATCATAAATTTTAATTTTTAAATTTTATCTATTATCTCCATAAAATTCCACTTCACTAATATGAAATAGTGTATTTGTTCTATTTTGAGCTAATTTTTGAACAAATCTTATGTATCTTACTTTTGGCATATCTGGTGAGATTTCGAAATTAAACCCAGCAGTCGCAGCTTCTTCGTCTTCCGTTGTATTATCATTATCTGGTTGACCAGAAGGCTTTACTGGCCCAACGTTTTCTAATAGAAGTGTCCATCCATCAAACGTACCATCAGCATTCAATTTATCTGTACCCCATAAATCGAATAAATGAGGGTTACCGTGACGCCACATGTAATTACCAAGTCTTGGCCAATATTTAAAACGGTACAACTGCACTAACTCTCCAATATCCCAAGTAACAATAGCTGGGTAGAGATCTATTCCATCGTACGACCAATCTGCATATTCTGGTAATTCTCCATCTGGATCAACCCATCCTGGTGGTGAGTGAAACCCGTTATTTCCACTAATAACTCCATCGAATGTGTTTGGTAAAATCCAACCATAGGCATCAGGTGTGTCGTGCTTTTGATAAACAGCTTGATAATTAGCTCTATCGAACAACTGGATATAAAGGGGTGTTAATGTTTCTCTAATATATCCACATCTGTTATTATATCTATCTCTAACTATAAACACAAACTTTGTTTCAACAGCATCAAGACCTAAAACAAGACGTTCACCGGTTGGTCCTTCGGTATAAATAGCATCCTTGAAAATTAAATTCCCACCTTCTTCTTCTATATAAACTTCAATAGTTACAAGACCCGTTTTCGGATTTTCCCAATACAATTGAATACCTCCATAAGTAGCTTCGGCTTGAACCGTTTCACAAACATAAGTATATGGTGGTTCTTCTGGACTAATTGTAACTATTGTAGGCTCTGAGCGATTTTCAGACTGATCTACAGCATATAAATTCACGGTATACTCTTGCGCGTTTGCAAACCCCTCTACGGTTAAGGTGTTATTAAATACTGAAGATTTTACACTCACTAGCTCCGAACCATCTGTTCTTTGATATTCGGCTACTACATAAAGTAAATCATCATCATCAGGTAGGTTATACGTAATTTTTGAACCCCCTGAAAAATTCTCGACAGCATTAGCCGCCACAGAAACAGGTCCTGGAGCTACTCCATCATCAGCTACCAAAGAGGTAACCGTATCTTCCTCACAGCCAAATAAAACTGCAAGACAAGCAATTACGATAAATGTTTTTAAATTTTTCATCTTAATTAATTTAGTATTCTTATTAGTTAATATTACCAACCAAACGCCTGATCTAAATTAGGGTTTGCTAAAATATCTGCTTCTGAAATTGGCCAGAAATAATCTCGTATTGAGAACTCGGTAAAACCATAATTATCGATGGTATAATATGTCTCTGGAGTGGCTCTAGAAAAACTCCAACCCTCCATTGGTGTACTGTTTAATACAACATGTGCTTTGTACCACCTTCTTAAATCCCAAAAGCGATGTCCTTCGAAAGCAAGTTCTATTAAGCGCTCATCATGAATAATATCTCTTAACCCTTCTTTAGTTGTTGGTTTCGATGGGTTTGATGAATATGACGCCCATGCATTTACTACACCTTCTAAGCCAGAGCGCTCTCTAACTTCGTCAATATATTGATATACTTCTGTTGAAGGGCCTTGTGCTTCATTTAAACACTCTGCATATAATAAATATAAATCTGCTAAACGGTATACTGGCCATGAATAATTCTCAGCTGTATAACTATCGTTTGCAATAAATGACTTGTAATGTACTAACTTTTTTGGCCAGTAACCCGTTTGGTTATATTGTCTTTCGTTAATATACCCTGAAACTCCTCCATTTTTAGCATCTACGTGAAACAAATTTGTATCATCGGCCTCATTATTAACATCGTACGACAAAACACCATCAGCCGCTAAGGACGCATAAAACCTTGGTTCTCTATTTAAATGTAAACCTATAGTTTCATAACCTTGTTTTACATAAAATTGATTGGCTTCATCTCCTGTTGTTAAATTATATCGACCTGCATAATCATAAGTGGTATCTTCTTCAATAGGCACACCATTTATTGAATAAAACTGTTCGGCGATATGCAAGGGTGCAGAATAATATGAGTTTACTTGACCAGCGGTTTGCCCAACCCAAGCAGGATCAATTCTTGGAAACGATACATTTTGAATATTACTGGTTGTTGGGTTATAAGCTTGCCCCCAAATAATTTCGTCATTCCATCTATCTGTAATAGCTCCTCTAAGATTCATTTTATACAGGGTTTCATCAGATAAAGCGTAAGATGAATTAAATGTGAATAAACTATGGCCACCAGCATGAGCATAATCGATAGCTTCTTTACAAGCATCGGCAGCTAATTGCCATTTATTTTCATCATAGGTTTGGTTAATGTACGGTGTTCCTTCATCATCTGTCCATGAAGCATAAACTGAATTCCCATTAAACTGAGGACTTGCGCTTAAAGCTAAAACTTTTGCCTTTAACATAGCTGCAATAGGTTGAGTTGCTCTACCTAATTCGTCACCTTCTAAAAATATTTGTGAAGGCAATCCTGCAATGGCTTCGTCTAATAATGTTACTACATAATCTACGACTTCATCAACAGGGTCTCTGCCAATACGAACCGAAATAATATCTTCGCTTACTTCGATGTTTTCATCAATAATAGGTATAGGTCCATACATTCTTAATAGGTGAAAATGGAAATAAGCTTTTAAAAACTTTGCTTCTGCAGTCCATCGGTCCTTTTCTTCCTGTGTCATGTCTGGCACATCGTTTATCCTGTTTAAGAAAATGTTACAATCTCTTAAAGCAATATGTGGTGTAATACGATTACCATCGCCCCAATGATCGAATAAAGGCGACGCCTTAGATTGCTCTCCTTGAGAAAAGGTCATTGCAGTCCAGGTTTGGTGTGTCCAAATTTCGTCTCCACCAACTAAAGCTACATTATCATTATAATCTGAAAAACCTGGTAAATAACCATACAATGTAAAAAAGAACTTTTTAGCATTGGTACGATTATTAAAAACCAAATCGAAAGTTGCCACGTTATCTGGCACAATATCTATATAGTCTTCGCATGAAAACACAAACAAAAACACTATAGAAAATATTAATTTATGTATTTTTTTCATAATTCTTTTTTTATAGGTTAACTCTAGCTCCTATGTTCAAAGTTCTTTGTAACGGATAGTTTAAACCATTACCTCTTAACTCTGGATCCCATAGTTTAAATTTACTCCAATGCACTAAGTTTGTTCCACTTAGGTATAAACGTACATTAGCTTGACCAAAAATATTACCTTGATCTGGTGTGAAGTTATATCCAATTTCAACCGATTTAAGTCTCATAAAAGCACCGTCACGCATCCACCAAGTACTTGTTTGGTTATTGTTTTGCACCGCATAACTAGAAAGTCGTGGCCATAATGCATAGATATCTTGATTTTCTTCAGACCAATGACTATCTGCAAACGCTTGTAATATTTGGTTTTCGGCAATTGAGCCAGACAAATAATCGCCCGTACCATCTGTATCTGCAAATGGCGTTATACCCTCAGAGTCTATGAAAAATGAAACATTATCTAAACCTGCAAAAAATGCAGAAATATCAAAGTTTTTATACCCTAAAGAAAAACCAAAACCATAACTTATTTCAGCTTGAGTTGGCTCTCCAATTGGCACAACATCTAATGTTGAAACGATTCCATCACCATTAATATCGGTATATTTAATATCACCTGGCATAACCTCACCAAATTGTTGTTCTGGAGAGTTTGCTACATCGGCCTCATCAATAAATAATCGCTCCGCTACCAAACCGTAAGTTTGATTAAACGGGTTACCTAATTTAGACAACCAAGGCGTTGCCGATAAATCTGGTTCTTCGTAAACGGTAAATTCACTATGCGTTTTCACAAAATTTGCTGTTGCTTGTAACCACCAATCTTTATTAAAATTATGATTTACAAGTAATGTTAATTCGAATCCTCCAGATTGACCTTCACCTAAATTTGCAACAGGTGTAGATTGTAATCCTAAGAATGTTGGAATATCGGCACGTGTTTGTAAGATATCCGTTGTTTTTTGTTTAAAATACTCGGCTTGTAATTGAATGGCGTCTTTAAGTAAATAAATTTCGACACCATAATTTTGTTTATAAGCTCGTTCCCAAGAAATATATGGGTTTTCGTATCTGTTAATTGAAACTCCTGTTTCAGAATCGCCACCAAAAGTTCCAAAAGTAGCTCCTGTACCGTTAAAATTGATTTCGGATAAGTAGAAGAAACGATCGTTTCTATCACCAATTTGAGCATTACCTACAACACCATACGATCCTCTAAATTTTAATCGGCTTATTAAATCTATATTCCAAAAATTTTCGTTTGAAACCACCCACGCTCCACCTACTGAAGGGAAAAAACCAAATCTGTTTTTCTCGGCAAAACGTTCTGACCCGTTATAGCCAAAGTTACCTTCAATAAAATAACGACGATCATAATCGTAAGTAAATCTACCAGAAACTCCAATGTTTCTACTTGGTAATGATTCTTGTAAATTATCTGCATTACCATCAACCGATTCTCGTGCAATACCAACTAATAAACCACTAACAGTGTGTTTATCTTTAAATGTTCGGTCGTAATTTAATGCTGTTTCAAAATAAATATTTCTTCCTACCACTCTATCGTTTGGAAACTGCACAAAATCTAAATATTCTGTACCACTATCTGGATTTAATGGTGTTAATTGATAAGTATCTGTAGCTCTATCATAATTATTATCTGAAATAGCATAGTAATACGGGTTGTATTGTCTTCTAATATTATAAGAAGAAGTACTTGTCATGTTACCTAATGCTCTCCAACGTAAACCTTCTGTAATACCAGATAAATCTTGTTTTATTTGTAAACTTAATAAACTTACATTTCTACTATAGTCTCTGTAACCACGCACTAATTCTGCATATGGGTTTAAGTAAGAGGCTAAGGTACCTTCACCAGTATCTACATTACCAAATAATAAATGCTCTCTAGTTGCGTGAGCTTCATCTGGCGCGTAATAGGCCGGAAAGCGAACCGGGTTGGTTCTTGTAATCATGTTGTAAACCTGGTTTCCTGTAGGCACTGGCCCACGGTAATCATCAACCGTTTGATTTAATTGTACAATAAGTTCTGTACTTGGAGTTAAATCGATATTTACATTCGATCTTAAGTTATATACCTTATTGTCTATGTTATTATTAAAGTTTGCTTGATTATCTACTTTTAAAATACCGTTATCTTGAGCAATAGAACCAGAAACATAATATCTTGCTATTTTACCTCCACCAGAAACACTAAAATTTAATCGTTGGTTTTTAGTAAAGTCTTGCAACAACTCGTCTTGCCAGTTTGTAACAGGATACACATAAGGATTTGTTCCTGCAATAGTGTTATCTATTTTATTTTGTAAATACGGTAAGGGAATATTTATGTTTGGTGATGCATTACGTGTATTAACCGCTTGCATATGCAGACGCATATACGTTAACGGATCTGCAAACTCCAAATCTTGCGTTGCTTGAGAATAAGTAGTTTCGTATCTTATTGACACTCTAGGTTTACCTAGCTCTCCCGACTTAGTTTTTACAGCAATTACACCGTTGGCACCTCTTGCACCATAAATTGCAGTAGCCGTTGCATCTTTAAACACCGAAAAGCTTTCGATATCATCTGGAGAAATTCTTGCTAAATCATCGGCAGTTAATTCAATATTATCTACTAAAATTAACGGCGAAGAATAATTTCCAAAGGTAGTTGCACCACGAATAAAGAACTGGGCGTTATCCGATCCTTGACCAGGTTCACCAGAGCTTTGAAACGCAATTACACCAGGAACACGACCGGCAAAAGAGGTAGTTAAGTTACTTGAAGGAATTTTTAAATCTTCAGGTTTTACTTGAGTAATGGCTCCTACAACAGCTTCTTTAGTTTGAGTAGAGAATCCCACTACAACAACTTCGTCTAACCCTGTTAAATCTTCAATCATGGTAACATTAATAGTTAAGAAGTTTCCTATCTTAACCTCCTGTGATTTATATCCGATATAGGAAAACACTAAAACATCACCTTTTGCAGCTTGCAAGGTAAAGTTACCATCAAAATCGGTTTGAACACCTCTATTTGTTCCTTGCACCAAAATGTTTACTCCTGGAAGCGGAATACCATTTTCGTCGAGTACTGTTCCTGTTACTTGAGATTGAGATTTTTCAGACTTACTTTTTTCGCCTTCCTCTGTCATTAAGTTTACAGAAACGTCGAGTGATGTTTCTGCATTTGCATATGCGCTACAAATAATAAACGAGCATACAATAACAGACTTAATTATTTTAGTGTATAATTTATAATTTATACACATAGAATAATTTAAAGAATAAATTTTATTCATACTTTTTAGTTTAATAAATTAGTTTAATTGGTCTTTGTTAAATTTTTCAGTTTTTTCGTTTTTTCTATTTACATAAGTTTAATTTTTTAATGAGATAAATTTTGTTTGAGAATTTTCACTTGTCAATATTTAACAAACTATTAACAAGATTTGTTCAAATATCATTAATTAAGAAGCCCACAGTTATAAATTAAAATTCAAATTGTATTAATTATGGTGTTTTTTTTACTTGACTCACTAGTATTAAAGCTGAAAACGTAAGATAAAACACACTTAACCCTATTTACCTTTAAACCTATAGTTGTTTCTTATCTCCAATCAAGAGATTAATGCTTTACTAGCTTTTTTATAATAGTTGTTTTTCCTCCACTAATTTTAGCAAAATATATCCCACTTTTTAAACCGGACATATTAATTAAATCACTGTTCGATTGTATATTTTTTTGAAGAACTTGTTTTCCTAAAACATTAAACATAGATACGCTTGCCCCTTGTGCATTTATAATGTTAATTGAATTACCAACTGGGTTTGGGTATAATTTTACCGTATTTTGAAGTTTAAAATCTTGATTAGATAATGTTACTGCATTATCTACACCAAACACCTCAACTTCGGCTAATGTTATACCTGTATCTGTAGTTTTCGATATGATTACTTCCTGACCAACAATACCTCCAATATCTAAAGTCCAAGATGGGTCTGGATATCCTGCAAAAAATTCGCTGTAAACCGTATTGCCATTACTGTCTTTAATTTCTACTGTTAAATCTGATAATCGGCTTTGGTAACCACCTGTGCGGTTATAAATATTTATAGTTTCAATGTTATAGTTGTTTTGTAAGTCTACTTTCCACCACTTTAACGAACCACTAGTGCCATGTGCCGAATGCGTTACCGAACCACCTCCAAAATTTCCGTTTGTATTGCCGTCAATTGCATTTTCCGCACAACCGCCATAAGGACAAGGATCGGAATCGATAGATTGAGAGGCTACACCATGTAACACCGCTAAATTTACTGGATCTGAATCTGGTTCAACTAAAGAAATACTAATATTATTTAATTCGAAAGCGTTATCAGCTCCACTAAACATAATTTTTAAAGCCTTGGCGCCTTTAGTTAAATGGACTTCGTTAACCACTTCAAAATCTTTCCAATTAGTTAAACTAGTTGAATTTGAACCACCATGTGGCACAGCCACTTCCCCTGTTATATCATCACCATCTAAATTAAATTTTATCTTTCCATTTGCGTTAGCTGATGCATAACGAATTCCAATATTATAAGTCCCGTTGGCAGGTACTTTTATAGTATATGTTAACCACTCACCATCTTCAATATTGGTTATATTGTAACCACCTTCGCTACATACTTTTAAATCAACGCCTTCATCGGTTCTGTATTCGCCACCTTCATTAGCTGAAGAATTATCACTATACGTTCTATTTTGCCCATCTAAAACAAAATAATCAAAATTTTCAGCTTCAATTAGCGCCGACAAATCATGTATTTTGTATTCTGGTAAGCCATTACCATCAAACCCACTAATTGGATCTCCCGGACTTACTCTTCTAAATTTTAAACCTCCAAATCCAGGATGATCTGTAACTGTACCTTCTCCTTCAACACCAATTTGAGTCGTTAAGTAATCGAATCCTCGTTGCAACCATTTATAATCGTCGCTTGGTAAGGTTTGTAATCGATCACGATAATGTCCTAAATTCATTTCGTAAACAGGCTGAAGATTATGCTTTGCACGTTCCCTATATTCTTCGCCAATACTACAAACTAAATAAGGGTTTATTTTTAATGATTTCCAACGACCAGAACGATCGCTTCTCTCAATATATTCTCCTGAAGCTACTGTTGGCTCCCAGGGTGTAGTTTGATCTGGATATGAATTATCGTAACTTAAATTATATCGATAATAAAATTCTAAACCTAGAAGCGGACGATTGTTTAAATGACCATATAAATCATCGCCTTGACTCCAAGCCATTTCTGCCATAACTGCTATAGTTGAAACTCCTGCAAGCCCGTGAGCTTGATCTCTTGAAGATTCTTGGCATTGGCCGTTTTCATAAATATAATTACTAATTACTTCGTTGTAACCATAATCTGCAATTGTGTTTTCAAATCCGTTTTGTGTAAATTCATCGAAATACTCACATGATGTTTTCGGGCTGTTATTAATAGGCGGTCCTGATGGATATGCTACATCGTCAACCCTATGTGTGTAGCCTTGCAGGTAACGTAAAGCTCTATCGTACATTATTTCATTATCTAAAAATATAGCCATTGCCATCATGGTTCTCATACAAAACAATCCTTGGTTACCGTGTCTTGCTGGATCACCTTGATAAACACGCCAGTAAAATGAAATATCGTTACTTGCTATGGCAGCCGTAGGCACCGTAGTATTTGAGTAACCAGGATACACCAACATATCTTTAAACTCTTGAATATCGGATTCTGCCCAACCATTGTAGGTATGTTGAATAATTTCGGCCGCCTCAATAATACGCCAAATACGTCCTGAACTTAGCGGCACCGTCATTGTGTTTCTTTTTATACCTTTCCAGGTGTTAAAAATTTCTATGGCTTTTTCGGCATGTCTAGAGTCTCCAGTTATATACCACATTAAAGCATTGTAGTACGCCGCGGTACCATCGTTAATAAACCACCCATCGCTGGTACTATTATATTCTGTTGTTATGGCAGGGTCCACATTTATAGCATAAGTATATTGCGCTTTTGCATTACTACTTAAATTTTGATAGGTAGTTGCCCAAGGTTCTACACCTGCTTCAACCATGGCTTTCATACGGTCGAGGTCTGATAATTTATGCGAAATTCCTGGATGAACAAGTTGAGCTTCTGCATAATTAGTTATACACAAAGCCAAAAAGAGAAAGCTAAAAAGCTTCTTAGTAAAATTAGTTGTCATAAAAATTATTTAGTTTAGTTTGGTGATGTAATATTATGAAACAATAGAACCATAGACTTTAAACCATAGCTCATTCTGTTTAAACTATGATTCTATTAGCCTAATTTTAGTTTTAAAAAAAAATGCCGCTCACAATTTTTGCGATACGGCATTTTAAAATTCAAAAAAATAAAAAAATCGTTTAATTTATTGACGGTTGATTCCACAAGCGATAAGGGTCGTCATGCTGTACCATTTGTTCTAGCAACAAAGCTTCCATTTCTGCAAGCTTATCGGCATATTTAGGATTGTTCGCTAAATTGGTTAGTAATTCACCGTCTTTACCATGCTCAGGTAAATATTCAAGCGGATTTTCAGCTAAATTAAATAACTGTGTTTCTTTCACTTGCCCTTCTAACACATCGTATTTAATTAATTTCCAATCTCCTTTTTTAACGGTTCGCATACCTGGTTTGGTACCACCACAATATACGCCGTACATAACCTCGCGCATAGATTCTGTTTCACCATTTAACACTGAGGTAAAACTTTCACCTTCAACCGTTTCTGGAATTTCAATATTTGCCAAATCGCATAACGTTGGTAACACATCTAATAAATAAACGCTTCCTTTTACACGTTTTCCTTTAGGCAAATTAGGTCCTTTTACAATAAACGGTACGCGCCAAGTATGCTCGTATAAGTTTTGTTTTCCTTGAAGTCCGTGACGACCAATAGCCATTCCATGATCGGCAGTGTAAATAATATAAGTATTATCCAACTCGCCCATGGCTTCTAATTTGGCTAAAACTTTATTAAGTTGAATATCTATATTTTCTGAACACGCAAACTCTCTACCCAATTCGTTTCTAATGGTATTTTCGTCTCGGTTTTCCCAAACGCCACTTACACGCGTTTCGTCTCGTAAATTAGGATGCCCATGATGAAACGGGTGTTTTTCTAAATAATTTTCTGGTAATTGTGGTTGCTTTTCGTTTAGTGCTGGTAACACATTTTTATCGCTATGATTTACAGCACCATATTTTTCTAGTAATTCTGGTGTCCCATCTCTCCTATCGTGTGGATGTGAAAACCCAAAGTAAATAAAAAACGGATCGTCTTCTTTGGTTTGTTCTCTTTCGTTTAAGTAAGTTAATACTTGTTTGGCGTGCCAAGGGCTTCCAGTTTCGTCGGTTCCACCGCGTTTTGTAGCATCGTGAACTACAGTAAATTGCTTGTTTGCTCCTGGATACGAGTTACCTTTTTTACAAGTACGCATGGTTTTGTAACCTGCACGATTAAAAATGGCACCAATGGTTTGCTCATCGATTTCATGCGGATCGGTTTGCTTTTGAAATTCTGCGCTTGGTGGCAAATGCCAGAGTGTGCGCCCAGACATAATCATATGGCGCGACGGTGTACAAACAGCACCATTCATTGAGCCCATATGTCGAGCTTCTTCGAACACGATACCTTCTTCGGCCAATTTACTAATTGTTGGGGTTTCTAGTATTGACGATGGATTATAGGTTTGTAAATCGAAAGGTGATTGATCATCAACTAAAACAAACAAAAAATTAGGACGTTTCTTTTCCTTAGTAATTTTATTATTTGCTTCCGATTTATCCTTACAATTAAATAAACTTAAAAGTATTCCTAAGAAAACTAATTGTATAATGTTATAATTTTTCATTCAAATTTTAAATTAAAGTTGTTTTTCAATAGTGGCATAATAAGCTCCAATTTCTACACCATCGTTTAAAGTAAACCAGGTATATAAATGTGTTTCACCTTTTTCTAAGTCTACTTTATACTCAACATATTCATCATCAAGATTTACTGGTTTAGACATTTTTATATCTTGAATTTCGATTCTTGAATTTTCAATATTTAAAGCCTTGCTTTTTTTACTGGCCGTTACACTTGTTCCTTCAAGTGCTGGACGAAGCGGTGCTTTTGCGCCCAATGGCAAATGTGTTTCTTCTGGCCAACGACGTAATTTTATAGTGTAAGTTCCGGCTTCTTCAACCTTTACTCGCCAAAAACCATTATTTATTTGCCCCGTGCGAATGTGGTCTTGTTTCCAAGGTGTAAAGGTTTCGCTATGCCAATCGTGACAAAACAACGTGGTTGGGTTTTCGGCTTCGTTACCTACAATAAAAAATGGTTTTTCTACAAAAGTGGGTTCTATTTCTGCCCACCATTTATCATATTCTGCTTTATATAATTCAACTTTTTCAGGATATTTATCGGCTAAATTGGTGCGCTGCTCTGGGTCTGTATTTAAATCGTATAATTCTGTTCCTTCAACAAGCCTCCAATTTTTATGCATTAATGCGGTTCGTTTCCAAGGCACAGGATCTGTAGAAAATTGTGTGTTTACGTAAACTATACGATCGTCGAAATTAGAATTATCGCCATTCATTAAAGGCACTAAACTTGAACCATCAAATTTTAAATCTTCTTTTAATTCTAAATCACAAAGCTCTACCAATGTTGGAAATATGTCGTAATGCGCCGTTAAATCGTTAATATCTTTACCTACGTTTATCCCACCATTTTTCCAATGAATGTAAAATGGCACACGGTGACCACCTTCGTACATACTTGCTTTTACACCTCGCATACCGGCGTTATTTCCTTTGGCAATAAAACCATCTAAACGATCTTGCCCTTCGCCCATTTTGTTTCCGGCAGCAGAACCATTATCTGAAGTAAAAACTAAAATGGTATTATCCATTAAATCAATCGACTTTAAATAATCGACTAACTTACCAAGATTTTCATCGATATTCGCAATCATACCATAAAAAGCAGCGTTTGGTATGTTTTCGTTATCCTTATACGGATCTAAATATTTATTATCGACCCAATACGGTGAATGCGCTGCATTTGTTGCTAAATAGCAGAAAAACGGTTCGTCCTTATGTTCACCAATATATTTCTTAGCATTTTCGAACCAAACATCGGTACAATAGCCTTCAAATTTTTCTAGCTTTCCGTTATGCACATAGGTATCATCAAAATAATCGTTATTCCAGTAATCCATAGTTTGTCCTACGCCCCCGCCGTTATTCATTAACACCTCATCGAAACCTTTGTCTTGCGGACGAAACGGATAATTATCACCCAAATGCCATTTACCAAACATAGCGGTATTATAGCCATTATCTTTAAACACTTGAGCCATTGTTTTTTCTTTTTCAAGAATAAGGGAACGCCCTTTTATGGTAAAAAATACACCTGTTCTGTAATTATGATGCCCTGTCATAAATGCGGCACGAGTTGGTGCACACGTTGGGCTAACATGAAAGTTAGTTAACCGCGTGCTTTGATCGTGTAACTTATCGATATTAGGTGTTTTAATCCATTCGTTTCCTTGAGCCGCAATATCGCCATAACCAACATCATCGACCATAAGCACAATAACATTTGGTTTATCTGTTTTAAGTATTTCGGTTGATTCTTTTTTGTTGGGTTTGCAGCTTACAACAAGGAAAATCGCTACTATAATTAACCTAGGAAATAAATATTTTTTTATACTATTCTTCATGAAATTGAATTATTCTAATTTAATTTTTAATGATGTTTTACAAATGTATTTACCATATAAAAAAACTTTATAAATTATGATGCATTCTTTATAAATAATACACCATAAAATATTTTATTTTAATGATGCTGATATTGAATCTAGTTTAGATTTTAAAAGGTTTGCTTTCTCTGGATAATTTGTAATTACATTTTTAGTTTCTTCTTTATCTGTTAAAAGATTAAAAAGTTGTTCTTCTTTTTTAGTTTTTACGTATTTCCAATTTCCAACTCTTATGGCATTTCCACGATATAAAAAGTAATCTCGATTTTGATTGATTTTATCACCCGAAATAACCGAAGCGATATTTAAACCATCTATTTTGACATTATTTGGCAATTCCGCTTGGACTAAATTAGCAATGGTTGGAAAAATATCTAAAGTTGATGTCTGCACATTAGAAATCACACCTTGTGGCACAAAACCAGGTTGCCAAACTATACAGGGCACTCGACTACCACCCTCGTAAGGCGAAAATTTACCATCACGCAATCCGCCAGCAGTTCCAGCATTTGGCTGTTTACTTATCCATGGCCCGTTATCTGAAGCAAAAATCACCAAGGTATTTTCGGCTAAACCATTCGCTTTTAACGTGTTTAAAATTTCGCCAACCGACCAATCGATTTCCGAGATAACATCACCAAACAATCCGCGTTCTGTTGTTCCATTAAAATCTTGTGATGCATACAACGGAATATGCGGCATGCTATGCGCCATGTAAAGAAAGAATGGTTCATTTTTATTAGCCTGAATAAACTCCTTAGCCTTATTGGTATATTTTTTAGTTAATAAAACTTGATCTACTGGCCACTCGACCACTTCATTACCTTCTACTAAAGGCACTTTATTTCTGAATTTTTTCTTCGGATTTTTAGTTTTAAAATCATCTAAATTATAACCTTCGTTAAAAACTACATGACTTGCCACAGGCATTTCTGGATCTTGCCACATATCGTTACTAAACGGAATGCCGTAATACATATTAAATCCTTGTGCCGTTGGTGCAAATTTTGGTTTATGACCTAAATGCCACTTACCAACCATTCCCGTAGTATATCCTTGTTTTTTAAGCATATCGGCAATAGTAACTTCGGCAGCTGGCATACCATCTTGACTGTATGGCCAAAACACACCGTTCTCATACCCCCAGCGTTCGGCATATCGCCCTGTTAACAGGCCAGCACGCGATGGTGAACAAATTGAACTAGACACCGAAAAATCTGTAAAACGCATACCTTCGCTAGCCATTTTATCTAAATTTGGTGTGCTGTATCCTTGTGCGCCGTAACATGATAAATCGCCGTAACCCAAATCGTCGGTATAAATAATTACGACATTGGTTTGTTTTTGTGGTACTTCAGTCGGAGCCGATTTGCAACTACAAATCAATAAGAAAACCGACAAAAACGTTAAGGATATAATTCTCATATTATTTCGTTAATTTTTCAATTTTATTTCCAGTTCCCAAATCGGTTACCTGTCCAAGAGATTTCACTTTTACACCTTGACTTTTATTAGATAAAACCACAGGAAAAGGAGTTTGATTATTCAACTCAAAATTATGCGCTTTAAAATCGTTTTGATGTGGGAAATTCCCATTTTTAAGTCTGATATTATTTTTATCGCCACCAACTTTAATAGCTAATCCTTCGTGTAAAACCTCCTTTGAAGCTGTAAACGTAATATTATGTTCGCTTCCTCCAATGTACGCGACACTACCAGAACCATTGCAATACGGCACGGTAGGAGGAATAATAGTTATGTTAGCATTATAATTTTTATCCTTTTCGTAGGTGGTTGAATATACAGGACCATATGCACAGTCTGCACTACAATTAATAGCTGTTCCAGAACCTAATGAAAATCCGTTTTCGCAAGCAATAGCTTTACAACCCTCGACATATTTTTTTCCAGTAGCGTGTGCAATTGTAACACCGGTTCGCATGAATTTTATCGTATTATTAATTATAGTTGGGTTGGATGTTCCTCTTTTAATTTCTTTACCATCAATAATTGTTTCTCCAGCGTTATATGCTCTAATTCCTGCTTCGCCAGTACTTAACATATAGCCTTTTGGAAGTTTATACCCCCAAACTGTCATGAAATTGGCATCGAAAGCAGGCCCTGAAGTTTCAGCTAACATATCGTCGGTTTTACGAACTTCTCCAACTACATTACAACCTTCAATTTTAGGATTGTTAGCGCCTTGCATAAAAATACAATGTCCGTAACTTTTATGAATAAAATTAGAGTTTTTTAAGTGATTAGATTCTCCTCTTATTAAACATGCACTGTGTTTTCTGTGTGGAATAACCACTTTCCCTCCTTTACCAAATGCATCGCCATAACCATAAGGAAACGAACCTTTTGTAGTAACATTAAAGCCTTCAACTAAATTATGTTTTCCATCCATAACAATATTAACAGCTCGTCTGGTTGGCGCATCATGTACCGAACCAACATCGACCATGGTTAAATTTTTAAGAATGTTATTGTTCCCAATAATTCGTAATTCATGTATTTGATATTTTCCAAAAGCTTGTAACACTTTTGTGTCGATATTTAACGTGACACCCGAAAAATCGTAAGTACTATTATTACCTTCAAAAAGCAACAATATTTTACTTGTGTTTTTCATTTTAACCTCTCTAGTATACAAACCATTAGCCACATCGTTGGCCGTAATTGAATATGTTCCGGGTTTTAGTTTTACCTCTACATTGTCGTCATCTAAATAAGGCATTAACTCACTTAAGGAGCTCACTGTAATTTGTGCATGAGACTTAACATTTGCTGATAATAGAATACCAACAAAAAGAAAATAATATTTAAAATGAGAGGCGATAGAATTAATTGTCATGTGTTGATTTATTTAAGAACTTTAAAGTTGATATAGTTTGAATTGATTTATTTTTTAGAATGATTTATTTTAAAAATATGGTTATTATTTCCTTGGTCAATAACCTCGCCAAACGAAACTCCTGTGCTATTTTTTGCGTTATCATCTAAAACCACCGGGTAATTGGTAAAATTGTGTAAAATAATATTTGATGCCCTGTAGTTCTCATCTTTAGACAACAAACCAATGGTTTTATTATCACCACCAATATTAATTTTTAAGTTTTGATCGACTTTTTCAACAGCGCTTCTAAAAATAATTTTGTGATTACTCCCAATTATTATCGCTGCATGACCGCTTCCGTTATAAGATTTCCCTTCGTAAGGCAACAATGTAATATCGGCTTTTGTGCCTTGATCGCTTTCGTAATCGACACCTAAGGCTGGACCATGTTGTGTATCGGCATAACAATCTACAATATCGCCCGAACCAATACAAAACCCTCTTTCGCAACCTATAACCGTTGTACCTTCTACGTATTTTTTACCCGTTGCATGTGTTAAGGTTACTCCGGCTCTCATATTTTTAACCGTGCAATTAATAATTGTTGGGTTAGATGTTCCTCGTCGATACTCTTTTCCATCAATAATGGTTTCGCCTCCATTGTAGGCACGAATACCTTCTTCGCCCAAACACATCATATACCCTTTTGGTAATTTATAACCCCAAACGGTTTTAAAATTCACTTTATCGGCATCGGTTCCTGTGCCTTTTTCTTTCCACATATCGTCTGTGGAACGCATAGCACCTTCAACGTAACAACCTTCAATAATAGGCCAATCGGCAGCTTGCATAAACATGGCGTGCCCGTAAGAACGGTGTATTATGGTACAATTTTTAGCATGATTTTTATAACCACGAACTAAAAACGAGGAATGCTTCCTGTGGTTTATTACACTTTTACCGCCTTTACCAAAGGCCTCGCCATAACCATATGGATAAGCACCTCTTGTTGTAATATGGAAACCTTCAATTCTGTTACTAGCACCATCCATAACAATGTTTGTTGCACGTCGCGTTGGCGCATCGTAAACCGAGCCATCATCAACTAGGGTTAAATTTTTTAAAACATTTTTATTCCCAATAATTTGAATTTCATATAACTCTTCACTTTTACTTGGAAATGCAGTTAAAACATCGGTTTTTACATTTATAGTTACCCCAGAAAAATCGTATTCACTGTTATTTCCTGAAAACAGGAATAAAACATTGGCATGGTTTTTCACTTTAGTGACAGTGGTAAAATCGCCGTTATTAATATCGTTTGCAGACACAACATACGCACCTGGTTTAAGTTTTACCTTTACATTGTTTTCACTTAAATAAGGCAATAATTCTTTTAATGAACCTACTTCGGTTTGCGCATAAAAACTTGTAACAGGTAACATTAAAAAAACGATGCTAATTTTAATTTTATTTTTTGTTGATTTGAAAGTCGTCATAAAGTATTTTAATAGAGCGTTTGTTTTATTGAATTAGTCATCACTTTTTAAAGTGTTTTAATTAAAAATATCGATATTAATATGTGAGGTTGAAAGCATCCAAATAGTACCAATAAATTTTAATACAATACCTACAAACCCAATAAACACCAAAACCTTCCCTAATAACACAACGAGTATTGAAATTTCAAAAATTTGATTGTCGCCATAAACGGTTTTAGAACTGCTTTTCCCTAAAGATTTAACACCAAATTTAAGCACCTGAATAGCTTCCTTAAAAAACCCATTGTAGTTTATTTCTTCTTCAGACACATAATCGTCTTTAATAAATGAAAATGCACTTTTAAAGTAAAATATAACTTGACGATGTCTAATAAGCAACACACCTGTTATTACCGAAATTAAAGAGCTTAATGCAGAAATTATAAAATTTAGAATTGCAAGAAATGCCATTGGTTTTAGTTGGTTATAGTTTAAGGTAAAACTAAATAGCTTACTGCTTTTTTTATATAAATTATGATGCAAGCCATGTAAAACAAAGTTCAAATTTGATGTTTAGCACAAAAAAAATGAATCTTAATAGTAAATTTTATTAAGATTCATTTTATCGTGAAAATTATTGTTATCGTTAATTAACTTGCTCAATTAACACCAAGCTCCAAGGCGCTAGTTCTCTATTTATTTTTAACGCGCCATTTTTTCCTGCTGTAACCAACTCTGTTTTTAAATTATCGGCGTATTGTTTCATCACTTTTATTTGCTCTCGTGTTGGTGGTTCTGGTTTTCCCATTTCCTCCCAGAAATTATAAATATTCCCGTGGTTTTTATCGAGAATTTCTAGTTTAAACTGGGCTCCTGGTTTTAAATTATGTACTGTAAAATTTAATGGTCTTGTTTTACCGTTTTCATATTTATCAATCTTTTTAATACTGGAAGGCACAGCATTATAATGATCTTCTGGATAGTTATAAGCTAAAGCCACAATTTTACCGTTTTCTGATTTTTTACTCACAAACAAATAATCGTTTTTAAACAGTTTTTCATCACCTAATTGATGTAACATTCTGTAGGCATGATAGGATGGCTTTACTAAACCTTGGTAGTTTATCATACCAAAACCACCATGAAAAATACTTTCTCCACCGCCTTTTTCTTCAAAAATATCGGTAAAGGTCCAAAATGCCAAAGAGTTGGTTAAACCTATACAGTCTAAATTCACCTTAGTAATATAAGCAGCTGGCGGTAAAAAATCGTGCATAGCATCTCTACTATTTGGGCTTGTATTCCATTCTGTTAGATGAATTTCCGCATTTGGAAATGCACTGTTTTTTATGGTTTTATTTAACCATTCGATATCGTCTTTTGTTGAATTAACATATCTAGAAAAATCTTTTCCTTTTCCTGTAGTTGGATTGAATGGATAATCGGTTGGATATGGATGCGTTGACACAAAATCTACTGGAAGCTTCTCTTTTTCGCAGTATTCTAAAAAATCTACGATCCAAGAGCCCTTCCATTCTAATTCGTTAATATTATCGGCAGTAAAAGTAATTAAGTCTCCATCTCTACTTTCAACTTCACCATTGTAACGCCCGTCGGCTACAAAATTACTACTTGATGGCCCGCCTACTTTTAATCGGTCGTCTACAGAACGTACTGCTAAAACCGATTGCTTATACAGCTCGAAATACTGCGATTTGGTTCCATCGAAAAAACCATAATGTAAATTAGGCTCGTTCCAAACCTCGAAATACCAGGTTAGCACCTCATCGATACCATAACGATCTACACAATGCTGCGTAAACGCTTTTACTAAGTTATGCCACTCGTTGTATTTAGATTCGTCGGGCGTAATATTGGCTTTCCACCAAAATTGAGTCTTGCTATTTTTGGCTGCTAACGGCGTTGGAAAAAACGCTAATTCAACAAACGGACGCACGTTTAAATCGAGCATTCTATCGAACAAATCGTCAATGTATTGCCAATTATAGGTGTACTTCCCATCTTTTTCGAAAACAGGAAACATATCGTCATGAAAAATACCATGAAAACGCACAAACTCGAAACCACAATTTTCTTGCACTTTTTGCAATTGCTCTAGCCAACCTGCTCGCAGACCTTCGTTGGCTCGACCAGCACCTACACTTTTACTCCAAAAGTGTTCAAATTTTTCACCTGTTTTTTTTCCGTCTATTTTAATGTCTTGTGCATTAACAGTCAATACCGCTAAAATGGCTACAAGTGTAACCGCTATTTTTTTCATTTTATCTTATTTAGTTTAGTCTAATTATTTATTCACCGTTATATTTTTAACAAACGCATTTGAGGTAATTTGTGTAGAATCAATTGCTTTTCCATCTAAAACAACATTTTCGAATACAATATCTTCAACCAAATGGTCGTCATCGAAGCCTATTAAATTAATACTTGCGTGATTTTTTATAATGTATGGTTTCCAATCGGTTCCATCTTGAAAACCAGTAAGCGTTGTATCGATGGGCGCCGAAGTAGCTGTGATATTTTTAAACATTACATTTTTTATGTGGCCACGTTCTTCGGTTTCTGTCCATCGGGTTTTACCAATCCAACAGGAAATTAAACGGCGTGCTTCTTCAATTCTAATATTATCAAAAGTTACATTACTTATAACAGCATCGTCGCAGTGATATACTCTTAATGCGGTTTCTCTACCAACATCATGAATTACATCGCAATCTTCAAAAAGAACGTTGCTAATATTTTCGTGAACTTCGGCACCTATGCTTAACGAGTGCGCTAATTCGTTCCAAACCACACATTTTCTGGTGTGAACATTGTTTACCTCGCCATAACCACCAAAAGATTTAATTACCACCGCATCATCAAAAGTGCGCATAAAACAATTCTCGACTAGCACATCGCGACTACTTGTAATATCAACACCATCGGCATTTCCGCGCCAACCAATAATTTTAATATTATCGACATGCACGTTGTCTGAACTTTGAATAGGAATGGTCCAATGGCTCGGATCGAAAATTGTAACACCTTCAATGGTTACGTTTTTAGCTTTATGCGCTAAAATAGTATAACGTCTCTCCTTTTTAGGTATGGCACTTTGGTCTATTATACCACGCCCTTTAATGGCCACATTGGTTCCATCTAAAATAAAAGTTGGTTTTTTTCTTAAATGCCCACGCACTTCTATTTCTTCTTCCTGCTCTGGTAGAACACATCGAATATAAGCGCCGCCAGCCAAATAAACCGTTTGGTTATCTTTTACCGTTATTTGAGAAACCTCGTGAATACCAGGTCCAAAATATATGACATCTGGATTTTTTGGGTCTGGTCGGTCTACCTCAAACAGATTTGCTAAAATATGTAACGACTCGTGCCATTCACCATTAATTTCGACCGTAACATGTCCAGGATGCTCTAGCTGAAAAGTGATTTTATTTCCCGAAATGGTTGGTTTTATATTATACGAGGTTGGTAAAATTTTAACCGACTCCACTTGTTCTGGAGATTCAACCGAAATAGTAACCGATTCATCCATATCGAAAGATGCAATTGAAGCTAACCCAAACTCACCACGAATCGGGTTTAAGCGCGGAATAGGTTTTGAAGGTGGAATTCTAGTGTTATAAACTGGCACATTTTGATTTTCTACGGTGACTTTAAAAACGGCAGAGAGATCAATATTATTTGGTGCTGGATACACTCTCACTACTTCAATTTTCTTTTGAGAACATGAAATAGGCATCAGTAATACACTAAAACCAACTAATATTATTCTTTTTAATTTACCAATCATAAAATCTATTTTTAGTTATATTATTTCATTAAACAGGAGGTTATTTACCTTCAAAAACCTGTTCAAGTTTTATATAATCTACAGCCAATTGACCTTTGGATGGCTTCCAATCCCTTTTAAAAATTCTGATGATATTATCGGCTTCCTTTAATTCCACAATACCAAAATCTATTTCTGTAAATTCTTTGGATTGCGGAAACTTAAATTCTCTATATAAATGACTATTGATTAATATATTGTGATTTGATTCTCCATCTGGAGAAGCGTACCCTACTTTAAACCTAAATTTTGATGGTTTCGCTACTTGTGCCAACATAGACACATGATCGTATGGATTGTCAAAATTAGTCACATATCCTTTTCCGCTATACCCTTTTATAAAAGTATCTACAAATACGTTGTACAATTTTCCTCCTGAAGCATCACCGTTTTCAGCTTCAATTAAAAAAGTAGTTTTGGTTCGTTCTGCAAGTCCTAAACCTTTTTTTGATGGAATTATAGGAATAATATTTCCTTCTTTATCATATTTTATATAATCGGCCATTACCGAACGAGTTTCACTTAAACCGCTAGACAACCAAGCACTGTGGTAAAACATAATATCTTTTCCTTTATAATTTACAATTCCTCCATGATTGGTTCCACTTTGCCCATCAAAATCATCTATAAAAACGCCTTTAAACTCGAAAGGCCCTAAAGGTTTATCTGCTACCGCATAAAACATTTTTTCAGGCCATCGTCTTGGTGTTAACCCAGGATAAGTCAAATAATATTTCCCACTACGTTTGTGTACCCAAGGCCCTTCAAACACATGAGTTAATTGCTTGGTTAAATCCACATAGGTTTCTGGTTTTATGGACATTAAATCGTTATTTAACTCAGCTGCAAAACATTTTCTATCATGTCCCCAATATAAATAAGGCGTTCCATCATCATCAATAAACAAGGCTGGATCTTGACCAAACTCCACTCCTTTTACATACCCTAAATCTGTAAAAGGTCCTCCTGGTTTATCACTACGCGCAATTCCAGTTCTAAATAAACCAATTCCAGTTTCTTTCATACAGTAAATTAAATAATACTTCCCCCTGTAATAAGCTGCATCCATCGCCCAGGCATGACTTTCTGCCCAATCTACATTTTCTAGATGTAAAATACGACCATGATCTGTCCAGTTCACCAGATCTGTAGTAGAAAATGCATGATATCCTGTCATTCCATAATGGTTGTTAGATCCTGGCTCATCATGACTGGTATATACCCATAATTTATCTGGATTATCTAGCCAAACATGTGGTGATGGGTCTGCTGTAAACACATGCGTGAACACCGGATTTTGAGCACTCGAAATTAAGGAGACGACGATACTAAAAAGAAATAGGCATTTTTTTATTAAGGTATTCAAACTAAGTTTATTTATTTTTTTAATAACTTCTATCTTATCACAATTTCATTATTCTACCTTCGATAATTGGTACACTTTAAAATTATCTAACGTCATATGATTATGTACCGTTCGTAAACCAAAATGACCACTTGTGTAAGGTTTTGGATCTCTATAATCATAAATTAAAGTATCGTTTCGGTAATATTGCATAACATCGTTATAAGCAATTAAGCGAATTTGTTTCGTAGTATTTGGTTTAATAAGATAAATAGAATCGCTTAAATCGTGTTCTGGTAAAAGTGGCTTTTCGCCGTTACCAGAATAGCGTCTAAAACGTGTTTTGGTATTGTAATGTCCGCCCATACCAACATAATACAAACTCAGCGAATTATAATTTGGAAAACGTCCCGATCTTGCCTCAGAATTTGCAAATAGGTTATCTGGATTTTCGCTATCGGTTGCCATCCAGAAGCAATTTAAGTCTGAAGCTCTATCAAATTCTCCGCCCTTTTTAATTACATGAGCATCGTACTCGATCATAATCGGGCCTTCAAATTTTTCTTTATACCAAGCGGTACATCCGGCAGCATCATTAATTTCTAATTTACCATCTTTATGATAATAACTTCCACCTGGCATTTGCTCAACCTTCCAGTTATCTATACCTTCTGTAAAGTCGTCACTTAAAATTAGTTCGGCATTTACTGTTAAATCTTTTGTTAGTTTTAATGTACGCACCTCAGTGTGTTTACATGAATACATACTTAAAAATACAATACTGATTGTTAATAGCTTATTTATCATTTTTCCTGATTTAATTTATTTTTTATTTATCAAATTATTAGTGCCTTTATCTTCAACAGCAGCATTACTAAAAACTTCACATAAACTAGTTTCCGAATTTAGTTCTACTGGCATTCCTGTTGTGTTTTTTAAAACCACCGCAGTCGTTTTTGCAATTCCTAATGGAGAAAAACCATTATTTGCTGGCGGACGCGTTACCCCTATTTTTATAGGAAGCTGTTGTCCTCCTTTCAAATTTCTCCAATTAGTTAAGGTGATATTGTGATTATCTCCTGCAATCGCTGCTAGTACGTGCACTTTAGTTTTAGATGTTGTAGGCAACAATGCCAATTCTACTGTTGTCTTTTCTCCTTTATTTACATATAATAATGGTCCGTTTGCTGCATCTCCTATACCATTTTCAACCGTTAATCCTTCCACATTATATCCTAATTCACATCCTATAGCTTTACTATTCTTAATCAAAACATCTCCTGAAATTTTAGCAAAAGCAAAACCAATACGTGTATTTTTGGCAGTACAATTAATAGCAGTTACCGCACCTGTTTTAATAGCGTTTACACTACCTTTTCCGTACATACGAAAACCACATTCATTTAAAGATTTTGTGTACCCAGGTGTAATTTTATTTTCACCTGCGTAATTTTTATAAACCGATTCAAAATTTACATCGAATGCTGGCTCTGAAATTTCTGATAGCATATCGTCTGTGGTTCGAGTTACACCTTCTGCATAACAATTTTCAAAAAGCACATTTCTACCGCCTTGTACAAAAAAGCAATGTCCGTAAGATTTAGAATAAATAGAACAATCAATAATTTTATCATTTAAACCTTCTATACACATACCACTGTGCTTTTTTAAAGACACCAAAGCTCCTTTTCCTTTTCCTAATAAATCTCCATATCCATAAGGAAAAGATCCGCTCATATTTAAGGTTACTTTTTCTATCACCGCATCATCTCCAGCCACTGTAAACGAATGTCCGCCTTTTGCCGTAGGGTGATTTCCGATATCAGTAACAGTCAATCCTTTAATATGTACATGACTTCCTTCTACATAAAACTCACTTACTCGTGCTTTAAAAACACTTAACAATTTTGTATCAACTTCAATGGTTACTCCTGTAAAATCAAAAACATTATTGCTTCCAGAAAACTCTATCATGGCATACCTCCCCACTTTATCTGGTTTGGTGTTTTTAACAACTTCTGAAGTTAAATAATCTTCCATTTGATAAACTCCAGGTTCCATTACAATGGTATTACCACTTTTGGCAGCATAGGTTGCTAATTCTTTTAGGGAGCTGATTTTAATTTCTGAAGCATGAATAAAATTACACAGCAACAAAAAACCAAAAACGATAACTGCTTGACGCTTCTTCATAAATTATTTTTCTAGTATTTGATTATTCTGACCCTTGTTTTCTATAACCTTACCATTGGTTTCAATGGTACAATTTGATGCCATTTCTCCAATAGACACAGGCATTGCTGTTTGGTTTATTAAATGAAGTTTATTTACTTCTGCTTGACTATATGGTGACATAGATTCACCGTGCATTGGAGGTGTATACCCTACCAAAATTGGCAATTCTTGTGTTCTCTTTTTTCCATCAGCAGCTTTTAACACTACTTTATTATCAGTTCCTAAAACAGTGATTAATGAATGTACTTTTCTATCAGATTCTGCTGAATCAACCATCAACTCAACATTTACATTGCTTCCCTCAACAAATAATAAAGGTCCGTAATTAGCATCTCCTTTACAGTTGATCATTGTGGTGTTATCTCCAATCCAATAAGCACGTTCCGTTCCTATAGTTGTACAATTTTCTACATGTGCTTTGTTAAAACGAAGTTCAAATCCGCCACGTGTATTTTTAGCCGTACAATTTTTAAAAGTGATGTTTTCACATGTTCCATAGGTTCTAAATCCATCCTCGCAAAGTGATTTCATATAACCCGGAGTTACTACATATTCGCCATCACGATTTTGAGTCCATGTTTTAAAGTTCACATCAAAAGCAGGTCCAGATGTTTCTGCCAAAACTTCATCCGTTGAGCGTACTTCTCCTTCGGCATAACAGTTTTCAAAATATACATTTTTAGGATGTTGCTGAATGAAAAAACAGTGTCCAAAAGAACGGCTTAGCACTTTACAACCATACAATTTAGTTTCGTCTCCCGTTACTAAAAGTCCGCTGTGTTTTCTATGTTTTACAGTGGTTTCTTTTTGTTTTCCTTTTCCAAATAAATCTCCATATCCATAAGGATAAGACCCCGCTACGTGTAAAGTAATATCTCTTAAAACATTAGATTTCCCTGCTACTTGTAACACTGTACCTCCTGGTGATGTTCCATTTCCAACACATCTAATAGTCAACCCAATAAAAGTGTTATGCAAACCTGTAACTAAAACCTCATCAGAATGAATAGGTGGTTTTAACCAAGTTCTAATTTCTGTATCTAACTCTATTTCTACGCCATCTAAGTTAAAAACATTGTTACTTCCACTAAAAGTGATGTACTGATATTCTTTACGAATACTACGAGCTTTTGTAATATCTTTAGTTAAATAATCTGTTAATTTATAAACCCCTGGTTTCATGGTAATCGTGTTACCACTTTCAGCAGCATATTTGGCTAGCTCTTTTAGGGAATTTATTTTGATGTCTTTAGCATTAATAACATTGCTAAAAAACAACATGATTAAAACCATAACTTTTAAAATGATTTTCATTTTTTATATTTTTTTTGAACTTATTGAATTATAAATTCCTGTGACGCTCCTTCTTTTAGCACTTTTTCATGTTTAAATGATGTACTTCCAAATCCTTTCAGTTTTATTGATTTTAAAGAAACTTCTCCTTTTAACACATTAAATTTCACTAGTTTTTCGTTTCCTTTATTTTTTATTTCTAAAGTTCCATACTGATTTCCATTTGACCAAAAATAGTTCCCAGATTCTGAAGTAAACTGAATGGATTTTTCGACAGCTGAATAATGAAACCCTGAAAGCGCAATAACTGCTCCCCAACTTGCCATAGCTCTCGCATAATTGTTTCCACATTCGGCCTCGTTAAACGGATTACGTTTTAACCCATCGTAACGGTCTCTAATATTTTTGATATTTGTTAACCCATTTTCTGTTTGCCCTTCGTATAGCATACCAATAGCTGCAGTATATTCAAAGCCGGTCATGGCTTCTGTAAAATAAGGAAACGGATACAAAGGTCTTTCTCCAGGATAGCTTGCCATCACCAATGATTTTTCATCACCCAACACAAACGACCGCATATTGTTAAACCCAGAACTACTATCGTCTCTATAGTTGTATTTCATAATGCTATTTAAGGTTGTTTTTATGTTTTCTTCATTGGTTAAATAACCCAAATCACAAATATGAGCCATAAATTGACCTACCAACTGATCTACCAAACAGCCTTTTCCTAACTGATAAGCAGGATTTTCTAAATCTTTAGATTCCAAACCTTTTAATAATGAAGATGCAATATCGTCTCTGCTTTTTGGAGGTTCTATATGATGCACGTAATATTCTCCATTAAACAGATTTTCATCCATCCATTGGCTTCCTTTTATAAAAAGCGTATTACACGTTTTTGCAAATTTTTTATCACCAGAAAAGTCTGCCATTTTTGAGGCTGCTTTTAAAGCTCCTAAATACCAAAATCCCATTTGAGGATTGGGGCCAAAGTATTGTACGTCCATGGTGTTGTGCTGGCAACCATCCATCACACCATCTTTATTTGCATCCCAACCACCTTCAATCCAACAGAACTCCATAGCTTGTTTAACTTTTGGCCAAAGCTTCTTAAGCAACGCATCATCTCCACTTAACTGCCAATCTCTATATATTTTCATGATAGCTCCCAACTGACCATCAGCAGCAGGTCTACCAAATTCATTGGCACGCTCTAGAGGTAAATTCACACGAAAACTCATCATGCCTTTATCATCTGTAGCATGAGCAAATTCTATTTCACGCATAGAACGCGCTAATTCTCCAAACAAAAAAGGTGTTGCCTGATCGTAATTCCACACATGTGTACAATTTCCATGGCAAACTCCTTTGGTATTGCTAGTCCCTTCCCATCCGTAAAAATGTTCATCGGCAGTTCTAAAACAAGTTTGGGTACGTAACGTTGATGTGTTGTACAAAGCCGCTTCTTTTACAACCTTTGGCAAATCACTATTTACAAAAGCATTCACAAATTCTTTTGTTTTACTTTCAAGGTTTGGTAGTTGTGGAATTGTTTTTTCAACCACCTCCCAAGCATCTTGGTATTGAGTAGTGTAATAATTGGTTAACATGTTATCCAAACCATCATCGGCAGGAGTCCAAGTTTCTCTATTAGGAAAATGCCAAGTGAGATAAAAAGTGACTTCACGACTTGAATTTGCTGGCACCGATACTTCTACAGCAATAGAAGCCATAGGTCTATCTTCTCCATTATGTTCTCTATTATCTATACGGCCATCAACACTATAATCGTCCCAAAAATCTAAACGTGAATTTCCCCAAACTTCTTTTCCCCAAGACGTACGGCAGGTAACATTTTCGTTACTTGAAGTTGATAAAGCCATGGTTCCCCAAGCTTCAGAATCCTTTTCTACACCCTCAGAACTCATATAAATACCTTGCGCATTTTTATCTTTTCTAAAAACATTTTTATTCTCTTTAGCTCCCACAGGAATTAAAGCATTACCTCTCCCTATAGGTTCTCTTACAGATCCATCTTCTCCTATAAAATTGGGCATATTACCACAGACAGAGGCAAACACTGCTTTATCTGTAGTATTTGTTAATTCATAAGTAATAACAGCAATAGGAATTCCACTTGCGTTGACATCACCGGGTATTAAAGGGTTGAATGCTTTGATACGAACATCAAGCGGCACTTTTTTATCAGAAAGTAATACTTGCCCGAAAGGATAAGCAGCCTTAAAAGTACAAGATTCAAACCGAGGAAAACCATGATTTACATTAGGACTCCCAAAAGCACCTTCGTACAATGAATAATCTAAAGGGCCTTCCAACACTCTTGTATCTTTTTTACCATCGGCAGTTTTAGTGTACAACGCAAAAAATGGTCCGATGTATCTTAATTTTTCACTTGTGGGAATGTAACCTTTGGCAGCTGTATTCATAATTTCCCAATCGCGTAAATCTCCTCTACCACCAAGAGCAACTGTACCCGTACCAATACCACCAATAGGCATGGCTATTTTAGCAATGTGGCTTTGGTTATAAGTAGTTAATACAGGCCAATCATTACTTTTAGTCTGCTCTGTTTGTTTTGCAGCGCTTTTAACTTTGGCGTCGTTTATTGTTTGTGCTTGTACAAATGACACCAACACTAACGCAATTAAGAGTAAACTAAATTTCATTCTCATAACTATGCTATTTGTAGGTTCTTAACGCTTTGTGCGATTACCTTCATTTATAAAGTTTTCCGAATTGGTAGCTTCACGAACTTTCCCAACACTCTTCACTTTTAAATGCTTTGTGCCGTTAAACTTGATAACTTCTGTGGAGGTTTGATTATCCAATGTAATATCGGTAGCATGCATGGTTGCATTTTCGTTAAAATTGCCATAACCTTCCCACACCGATAACTTTATTGCCATAGTTTCTGGGATATACTCATTATTATCTGTTTTAATTAATACAGAATGACCCGTTCCGTTTATTTTCGCTAACAGATTATTGGCTAATCCGTTTCTACTATCTAAAATTGTTATATCTACTTTAGCGTTTTTAGCATTGGTATACGGAATGCAAAACGCCTCACCATATTTAGCGTTGGCACTACAATTTATTAGTGTATCACCATTCCCAACGTTAAATCCTGTTGCTACGCAATCACGTACTATACAATCTATTACGGTATCGCTTGCAGCACCTAACCCAGTACAAATACCGCGTCTCATTTGGGTAACTGTACAATTTTTAACGGTTGTATTTTTAGTTTTAAAGCCATTATATTCTGGATATATACGAATACCATCTTCGCTTAGTGAAATAATTTCACCTGGTAGTATTTTACCGTCTGCTGCCACAATGGTGCCTTCAATATAATTGCCTTTTGCCGCATAAAAATTCTTATCGAAACCATAACCTGAAGTTTCAGCAAGCATCGCATCGGTAGTTCGCAGTAATCCATCTACCTCGCAACCTTCAATTAAAGTATTTTCTGCACCTTGCAAAAAGATAGCGTGTCCCATGGCTCGCATATGCACCTTGCATTCAAGTAACTTTACGTTTTTAGCAGGATAACCTATACGAATGCCGTTCATTTTTCGAACATCTCCACCGCCTAATCCGTACAAATAACCATATCCCCACGGGCTAGAGCCAGCAGTTCGCACCTCAACGTTTTTTAAAATAACATGCTCACCAACTAAATTAAAAACTTTGTTTTTGCTTTGTCTTCCAGGAGTATCGCCATAAGTTTCAATATACAAACCTTCAAGCGTGGTGTGATTACCCGATATTTCGATGGCACAATACATGCTGTTTCCATCGTTACTTTTTATTAAATCTGGGCGGTTAAACAACTTCGTATCTACCATAAATCTGGCACCTGTTAAATCGAAATAAGAATTGTTTCCTGTGATTTCGATAAATCGGATTTTTTCAGCAGCATCGATTTGATAGTTTCCTGGCTTAAGTTTTACATGTACATTGTCCTGATTTATATATTTTTTGAATTCTGCTATCGAGCTAATTTCTATAATTGCTGATGACTTGTCTGCTAATTGCGCCCGACATGAAAAAAATATTAAAAAGAGTGAGAGTAAAGTAATAGTTTGTTTAATCATTTTGTTATGTCTAGTTTAAGTTGATTATATAAATGCTGATAAAAAGTTAATTACGGCTTTTCAAATTGAAATTGTTAAAATTCTTTGATGTCGGTATAATACGTTTCAGTTTTCTCTCTAAGCTTTTTTAGAACAGAAGTATACCGAGATTTATTGGCTAAATTATTTTGTTCTAAAGGATCGTTTTCTATATCGTACAATTCTTCTATTTTAGGTTCGTGCTCGTAATACACAAAATATTTCCACTTTTTAGTGCGCACACCTCTTGCTCGATACGATTTATTATTTTTAATTAATTCCTGATTCAACGCATCCGGATTATTACTGTTTTTGGCTTTAAACATATCTACTAAAAACAAATCTTCCATAAACACAGCGTCGCGCCATTGCGACAAATCTTGAGTTTGGTTTAAAACCTTTGTAATGTCTCGACCTTGCATGGTATTTGCTGGCTTTAAACCAGCCATTGAAACTATTGTTGGCGCCATATCTACTGAAGAAATCAACGCATCTTCTCGTCTACTTTGCTCTGAAACTGTTTTACGACCATCGTAAATAATAAGTGGTGCTTTAACCGACTCGTCGTAAAGCAAACATTTATCGAAAAGCCCATGCGAACCTTGAAAACGCCCGTTATCGCTGGTATAAATTATTATAGTGTTATCGAGTAAATTTTTCTCTTTTAGTTTTTTAATTAGTTTTCCCACTTGGTCGTCTACCGAGTAACCTTGTGTAGCAAATCGGCGTACTAATCGTTGATATTGCTCGGGTTTTGAAGACCTGTTTCGATGCAAGTAAACACCACGAGCATTTTCTTTTACAACTTGTGGCAGTTTTTCGTTATCGCCTTCGACGTAGTTTTCCGGAATCGAAAATTCTTCATTTTTAAATTGCTCGAAATGTGGCATGTACATATGTTTATCGGAGTCATGCTTTACCGCATAAAAACTCACCGATAAGCAAAACGGCTGATCTTCTGGCTGCGTATCTAAAAATCTTAACATGGCTTCACCAGTTTTTAAGGTTCTGCCTGTATTTGTTCTTCCTGGTTTGTAAATTTCTTTAAGCGCTTCATCGCTTTCTGGCCATAACACTAAACCTTTAGTCGGTCGTGTTTCGCTACCAGCAAAAAAATCGAAAGTTTGCCCTAAATTTTCTTTGTAAAAATGTGCTTTCGGAATACTAGGTCGTTGTCCATTTTCGGTAACTGTAAAACCTACTTTACCAACAAAACCAGTTCTATAACCTGCATTTTTTAGCATGGCAGGATAAGTTTTAGCTAAATCGGTTTGAGACAAAGTGTAATTGTCTGGTGCCACAAAACCTACGCGATGATTGGAATTATATCGCCCAGTCATGATGGTAACGCGACTGGGCATACAAATGGCTACCGCGTAATAAGCATTATCGAAAACCACACTTTTTGCAGCCAAACTATCGAGGTTTGGTGTGTAAAATTCAGGCCTTCCGTAGCACCCCATATTATCCCAACGCTGGTCGTCGGTCATTAAAAAAATAATATTGGGTTGTTTGGATTTTTGGGCTTCAATATTAAAGTTTATCCCAAAACATGTAAAAACCCAACAAATAATTAAGATTATTTTTTTCATTTTTAAAACTGAATTGTAAGTGCTTCTCCAACAAAATTCTTTTGGTCGCTACTATTTTCTCCCATCATTTGAAACGTAAATTCTATTGGCGTATTTTCAAAATCGTGATAATCACCTTTACCTTTTTTTACGGTTAGGGTTTTGGTTGATTCTGAGTAAGAAAATTCAATTTCAGAATAGGTACCATCCTCGTAATTATAAGATTCGCCATCATCTAAATACAGGGTATATTTAGCATCTTCACCAGGATAAACCATTATATTAATTGGTTTCTCAGTACTATCGGTTACATTTTGCACTTTAGGCCCAATAGGTAAAATACTTCCAGCTTTTACAAAAATTGGTGTTTCATCAAGTTCGGCATTAACCGTTATTTTTTGGTTTCCTTCAACTTGTTCATCGTTCCAGAAGTTGTACCAATTCCCTTCTGGCAAATACATTGCTTTTTGACGTTGTTTGTATTCTGTAACAATGCCTACCATAATAGATTCTCCAAATAAAAACTGATCTTTTAAACCCCAAACATTTTTATCGTTTGGATATTGATATGCCAATGGTGCCATTATTAATTTTCCGGTAGTTGTGGCTTTCCAAGCCTCAGAATAAATGTATGGCATGAGTTGGTAACGAATATCGATAAATTTTCGAGCCATGTCTTCAAACTCTTGATTGTATCGCCAGATTTCAGTTTCCGATTTATAACCATGAATTCTAAAAATAGGACTAAAGGCCCCAAATTGAAACCAACGGGTTAACAACTCGATAAATTCTGGGTTGGTATATTGATTATCGAAACGTGGATTGATGGATTTTGAATCTCTAAAAAAGCCACCAATATCGTGCGTCCAATATGGAATACCTGCCATGGTGAAATTAAGACCTGCAGAAATTTGTTCTACCAATTGTTCCCATGAAGCTTCAACATCGCCCGACCAAGATGTAGCACCATAGCGTTGCTGTCCTGCATAAGCCGAACGTGTTAAGTTAAACACACGCTCGTTAGGAAATTCGTTTCTGCGACCTTCGTACATTGCTCTAGTTACCTCTAACGAATATGGATTTTGAACCTCATTAAAGCGACCAACAGCAGTCATTTTAGTTGCATCGGTAACACCTTCTGGCTCTGTGCCGTCTAACCAAATAGAACTTACACCTTTTTGAAACATAGAGTCGCTAATCATTTTATAAAAACGCTCGCTTACGCCTGTATCATAAATATCTACATAATTAGAACTCTCTATTTTTTTAAGATTATACTTTTCTTCTAGTGCTTTATTTTTTACTTCCGGCCAAACCGAAACCATTAATTTTAAGTTTAATTTTTTTAACTCATCGACCATAGCATCTGGGTTTGGATATTTAGAAGGATCCCACTCCGGTCCCTTAGTTCCTTTTGGCCAATAAAACCAATCTTGCACAATATTATCGAATGGAATTTGGCGCTCGCGCATTTCGTTTGCATTTTCTAACAATTCTTCTTGGTTATGATAGCGCTCTCGACATTGCCAAAAACCATAAGCTGTTTTAGGAAATAATGGTGCTTTTCCTGTAAGGTTTTGATATTCTGAAATTACTTTTTCTGGGTTGTCTCCTTGAATTAAATAATAATCGATGGCGTTACCTTGCGTGCTGCTAAATACAGTTTTGTTAAAATCGGGCATGTTATAAAACAATTTACCAGGTATTTTAGCACCAGTATTTTGAAAAACTACGTTATATGTTTTACCAGCTTCTAAATATTTTTTTCCAGAATAACGACGCGGCATCCAAATGGTTTCGTAGTTGATGATGTCGTCGCCATCGATAGCAACTTTTATTTCACCTCGCATTCTGCCACTATTATCACTTAATGCTAAAAAGGTATATTCACCCGTTTGCGTTGGTGTAAAGGTGGTTTCACGAATATTTTTAGATATATTTTGTTTTGATATATGCGATGCTACATCTTCCTTCTCGCCTTCTATTGTTGTTTCCTTATTTTTTGAAGCATCTGGCAACACTTCCGCGGAAGCGAACTCAATTTCATTTTCCGGCATATTAAAATCTGTTAAACTATAATTATGCCAATAAATACCGTAACCTTTTGTTGAAACCAAAAACGGAATAGCAATTTCTTGATTGTATTGTTGTAAACGAATGGGCACGTTTTTCCAGTTCATGATACCACTTTGAAACTGCCCTAAACCATACAAGGCTTCATCGCCTGCTGTAAATGCTTGTGAAACCGGATGAGAAACTTCTGGATTTAAGTTAATGAACGTTTTTTCGTTTGTTTCTGAAACTAAACTCTGGCTATTTTTAGTTTTATAAACTATTTCTCCCTCAGTATTAATTTCTACTTTTAATGCTTCAGTTTCAATACTTAAATCATCTGCAGACTCAGTAATGCTCCATTCCACATTTTGCGGTTTTAAAACTGTTACATAATCGGGAATTGACGTTGGCTCGCTCCCCAACTTCATTTTGTTAACATGAATTATAGCATCATTTATAATTTCTACATCAATTTTTATACTATCTTTTTCAATACTTACGCCATGAGCCGTTTTTGTATATTGATGCTTAAATTTTGATTGACAACTTGCTAAAACAACTACTGTTAACAATAAACTTAAAATGGATATTTTATTTAAATGTGGCATAAATAATATTTAGTTTGGTTTAAGTATAATAAAATTATCTACATTCCTGCAGCCTCTATATTTTTAAACAATAATAATTGTTTAAATCTATTACCACTTTAAACTATGACTCATAAACTATAAAATATGTTGGTTTTGGTTTTTATATACAGTTAAACCCTACATAATTCAATCTAGTTTCAATTTCAAGTTTACCAAATGGGTTATATTTTACAGTCATTGAGTAATAAATAAAAAACATACATAAGGTTTATTTGTTCTTTTATAAAAACTAAAAAAGACCAAATAAAACTAGTTACTATGAAAAACATTACTCAATTAATTTTGTGTTTGATTCTGCTTATTGCAGCCAAATCTGGAGCTCAAACTACAATTACTTCACTAGCGGAATTAAAAGACAGACTAGACGACGATAATGGCAATTTTGTTATGACGCCAGGAACCTATTATTTTAATACCAGTAACTGTGGTGAGGGCAAACTTTTTGATGATCCTAGATTGTTATTATTTACTGGAAATAACTCAACGTTTGATTTTACAGACGTTAAATTTGAAATTGACACCGAAATTTTCACTTTATATGGCAATGTAGATATTATAGAATTTTGGCCAGTTGGTAGCAACAATACATACAAAAACTTAACCCTTGAAGATATTGGCATGACTGTTCCCACAAAAGGCGCAGGAACCGTACACTTAGATGGAGCAGACAACTTAATTGAAGGCTTTAAAACAACCACAAGAGGTTCTTTTCCTTATGGCTACGGAGATACTTTTGGTAAAGGCGGTGGCTCTGTAATTGCTCATAACAAACATGCCGGCATTTTAGTTCGAGGCGATAGAAATCATTTAAAAAACTGTACGGTTATTATGCGTGCTTATGGCCATGGTATTTTTGTTCAAGGCTCTCACGACGCTATTATTGAAGGCTGTTATGTTGAGGGTGAATTAAGAACCGTAGGCGAAATGCTTCAAGAAATAGGCACAGATTCGCCGGCCGATAATGTTGATTTTGAAACCGTTTGGGGCTTCAATTTAAAAGATCATACAAGCGATTATACTTTTAGCTTACAAGAAGCTGGAATTAGAGCATATTCAAACGGTGTGGTTTACGATAGTGAAGGAAACCCAACCGATGAAACTGCAAGACAAACCTTAAATACTACGGTTATAGATTGTACCATCGTAAAAATGCGTGTTGGTGTTAATACCGGTGCAGAAGGTGGCGATAATAAACGTATAGAAAACTGTACCGCTCTAGCTTGCGAAGGTGGTTTCTGGCTTGGTAACGACGGCGATGTAATTAATTGTTTTGCAGATGCCTCTGTTGGACCTATTTTATCGGAAGACATTCATCGCTCGAACGCCACTTACGAGGTTACTATTTTAGACAACTACATACCTAAAATTGGAAATACTCCCTACTTTTTTGCAGGTGGAACAAATCACAATATTACTATACACGATGGCACAACATACTATAATCCGGATATCCAAATTGTGTTAGGAGGTCATAGATATGCGAATAGATTTTTAACAGGATCTGTTGAACCGCCACCATCTCGAAGTGCCGAAAATATTACATTTACTAATAACACAAAATATCCTGTTATTTTAGAAGCTGCTACAAATTGCGATATTTATTCTTGTGGCCCTGTTACCGATAATGGTTCTGGAAACACAATTACAACCTTAACAACCTGTGATTATATTAGATCTTGCGATAACCGTGCAGACAATTTGCAGGCCGAATGTTACGACAACATGCTAGGTATTGGCACTCAAGATATAGCAGGCGACACCAACGAACGTGAAGTATATGGTATAAATTCAGGCGATTGGATAAGTTTTAACGCCATCGATTTAACAAACATGGCGTCGGTAACAGTTAAAGCTTCTGGAACAAAAGACAATGTGTCGTTACAGGTTAGACAAGGCAGTGCAACGGGTACGCTTTTGGCTACAATTCCTATTTCAAGCACTGGTAATTATTTAACTTACCAAGAGTATTCTGCTAATTTAAGCCAAACTATTTCTGGTACAACCGATTTATATTTTGTTGCAAATTCGCCCTCAGATACTGGATGGCTTTTTAATATTGATGTCATTAAGTTTGTTGAAGACCCTTGTACAACAAGTTATAATCCGTTTTTCCGTTTAAGCGCCGAAGATTACTGTGATGGTAGTGGTGTTACAATTGAAAACCTTTCTATTTTTAACGATGTAGTTAGCGATATAGAAAACACCGATTACATAAAATTCTCGAATGTCGATTTTGGGTATGACGATGTTTATAATGCTATAGAAATTTTGGCATCAGCAACTTCAAATGGAAAAGTAGAAGTTAGAAGCGGTGCTGTAGACGGTACTTTGCTTGCAACAATATCTGTAGAAAGCACCGGCGACTGGAACACATACGATGTATTTAAAAGCTATACAAGTAGTGAACTAACAGGAATTCACGACATCTATTTTGTATTTACTGAAGGTACAGGAACATGGTTAAAGTTCGATAATTTTTACTTTCAAAATGATGAATGCTTTGGTGTTTCATACGATGCTTATACTCAAATAGACGCATTAAGCTATTGCGGTATGCTTGGTGTTATACCAATAAACGACGAATATCTTGGTGGTATTCATGATGGTGATTGGATTCGCTATAGCAACGTCGATTTTACGTCAACAAGTCCGGCAGAAATCACATTAAACCTTGCAGGACTTAGTACCACTACAGGCTACGTAAACGTTATGTTAAGTCACCCGTACGATGGCACCATGATTGCCACAGCTACAGTACCACAAACTGGTGGCTGGGAAGTTTGGCAAGAAGTAACCGTGCCTTTAAACCAAGAAGTAACAGGTATTCATGATGTTTATATTTATTTTGGCAATAACGAATTTAATATTGATTGGTTTGAATTTCATGCAGAAACCCAAGAGTCAATTAATTTAGCATTGGCTTCAAATGGTGGTATTGCATCTCAATCGAGTACAGCTTACGAAGGTGAAGCAAGCAGAGCAAACGATGGAATTACCGATGGAAATTATGGCGGAAACTCTGTTACTCACACAGAACATGGTGCCGACGGTGTCCTTAAATGGTGGCAAGTAGATTTGGGATCAGATAAAACCATTAATGAAATTAAAGTATATGGCAGAACAGGAAGTAATTATATTGATGATTTAAATAATTTTACTGTAGAAATTATCAAAGCTAACGGCGATGTTACTTTTTCTCAATTTTATGCCACTTACCCAAGTAGCCGCCCATTAACTATTGATGTTGGAACAAAAGTTGGTAAAATTGTAAAAATATCTAAAACCTCCAATAGAGCTATTTCACTTGCCGAAGTAGAGGTATATGGCAGTAGTACCCTTAGCGTAAATAAAACATCATTTAATGATTTACAACTTTATCCAAATCCGGCCAGTAATTTACTAAACATTAAAAATGCAGAAAACTCGACTCTAGAAATTTATAATGTTCAAGGTGTATTAGAAAAAACTGTTAACGTATCAGCTGGTCAAAATATTATTTCATTACAGTCTTTGAGTTCTGGTATTCACTTCTTGAAGTTTAGCAATAATCAAAGAAGTATTGTTAAAAAACTTATTAAACGTTAGAGACAAATAAGTTTAAATCAGGTTATATAAAAAGCGCATTAAAATAAATTTTAATGCGCTTTTTAATTATTTATAATCGAAATTTAAAGCTTTTATTATTTCTGAATTAAAGTTATTTCCTCTCCTTTCTTTGTATCAACGTCATATAAATAAGAAGGCTTTAACGCTATTTGTTCAATATTAGTAGCATTTGTTAATAACGGATTTTTAATTTTAGGAACTTGATAAAATGAGTTTGTATTTACACCTGTTGCCTCAACTAATAGGTTACTTCTTTCAAGTTGTAATTCGTTATAAGAACGAATACGCAACTTCCCTCCCAATGTAGACTTGATTACCGCTTTTACAACTTTTCCATTTTCCCAAACTAATTCCGAAACTTCAAAACCACCTCTAGCTCGTAAACCAGTTACTTTACCATCTTTCCAAACATCTGGTAAGGCCGGAATTAAATGCACTGCCCCATTATGACTTTGCACCAACATTTCGGTTAAACCTGAAGTAAAACCAAAATTCCCATCAATTTGAAATGGTGGATGCGCATCGAGCATATTAGCATAAGTACCACCTCCTTTTGGAGAACCTGGACGGCCTACTAATTTTATTTGATCGCCCATAAGTTTATACGCATGATTGCCATCTAACAAACGTGCCCAAAGATTAATTTTCCAGTTCATAGACCATCCTGTTGATGGATCGCCTCGTTGAATTAAAGTGTTTTCGGCCGCTTTAAACAATTCTGGATTTCTATAAGGTGAAATTTGATTTGATGGATACAAACCATACAAATGCGAAACGTGACGGTGTTTATCTTCAGGATCGTCTAAATCTTTTAACCACTCTTGCAATTGGTTGTATTTACCAACTTGCATGGGTGGTAATTTTGCTAAAGCTGCTTCCATTTCTTTTATTAAACCGGCATCAACATTTAATAATTGGGCTGCTAAAATGGTTTTAGTAAGCATATCGAACACCAATTGATTATCCATAGTGGTTCCGGCTTCAATATTAACACCTTTACTTCTACCTTTTGGACCATGTTCTGGCGAAATTGAAGGCGTAACAATTAACCAACCATTTGTTGGTTCTGGTGTTAATACGCTTAAGCAAAATTGTGAAGCGCCTTTCATGGCTGGATAAACCGATTTTAAATATTCTAAATCGCCATTAAACATAAATTTTTCCCAAGCATGTTGAGTTAACCAAGTACCTCCGGTTGGCCACATGCCCCAAGTAGCACCATCTACAGGACCACAAATACGCCATAAATCGGTGTTGTGGTGTGTAACCCAACCTTCGGCGCCGTACATTACTTTTGCCGTTTCTTGTCCGGCTACCGATAAATCTTTTACCATTTCAATTAATGGCTCATGCATTTCGGTTAAATTGGTGACTTCGGCTGGCCAATAATTCATTTCGGTATTAATATTTACCGTGTAGGCACTTTTCCAAGGTGGTGTTAAATCTTTATTCCATAACCCTTGAAGGTTTGCAGGCTGCCCTCCTGGTTGCGACGAAGAAATTAATAAGTATCTTCCATATTGAAAATATAAGGCTGCCAATTCTGGATCGAATCCGTCTTTAAATTCTTTTATCCTAACATCGGTTGGAAGTTTAGCAGCTTCAGAAGTACCTAAATTTAAAGACACACGATTGAAGTATTCTTGATAGAAATTTGTGTGTGATTCTAGCAGGTTTTCGTACGATTTCTTTTCCGCAAAAGCGATATAATCTGAAGCCTTTTTATGTGCATCGCCGCTTACGTCTTGATAGTTTATAAAATTGGTTGCAATAGACAAATAAATAAGTACGCTATTAGCTTTTGAAACTTCAAGCGTGTTGTTTTTAGCCTCGACACGCCCGCCTTTAGTTACTATTTTAATGCGAGAATCGAATTCTACTTCGCCTTTTATAGCTTCTGTTTCTTTTGGTAAACGTTTGTTTTTATTATTGCTTCCAAAACCGGTCATTACCAAAACATTGTTGTTTTCTGTAAAATGTTCAACTTTCGCAGGTTCAGGTCTATCCATTGAAGCTGTAAAACTGATACTTTTCTTTTTGTTTGCTGTTAGTTTAATAACGATAACATTATCGGTAAACGAGGTGAAAATTTCTCTCGAATAATCGACACCATTAGCCGTATAAGTGGTTTTATTAACGGCGTTTTCTATATTTAATTCGCGGTAATAGTTAGTGTAATTGTCTTGATTTTTAAAGTTAAGGCGTAAATTCCCTACCGTTTCGTAAGGCATACCGTGAGAGGTTTTCGATAAGAATTTGTCGTTTGCTAATCGATGTGCCTCGTCGTACTTTTCTTGAAAGAGCAAGCTTTGAACGTCTTTTAACGCATCTTTTGCATCTGGATTATCGTTTCTATGCGGTCCTCCAGCCCAAAGCGTTAACTCGTTTAACTGAATATTTTCGTTTACCGGATTACCAAAAACCATGGCTCCTAAACGGCCGTTTCCTATAGGTAAGGCTTCGTTCCAGTTGGCGGCTGGAGCATCGTACCAAAGTTTTAAATTTTTAGATTGTGAATAACTGGTTGTTGTAATCATTACCGAAAAAACAATCAGTATTTTAAAAGCGCTTTGCATGCTCTATTAAGTTTAGTTAAATTATATCTTACTTGTTTTTGGGCAGCAAGAAAACCCATTAAACCTTCGAATTAAATCCCAATATATTTTTAAATTATGGAAAACAGGTTCAAAATATTTCATTAATCAATTTTATAAATACCGACTAACGAGCAAATTATAAATGAGACAAGATAAAATCTGTAGCGTAATTGTTTAATTCATCAATAGATGGCGAAAGGTTTTTACCATGAAAACTATGCGCTGCTCCTTTTATGGTAAGCAGCTCTACATTGGCTTGTTTTTGCTTAGCAACTTCAAGCATGTAGGTTGAGTTTTTTATTGGCAACACATCGTCTTGGTCGCCATGTAATAGTAAAATTGGTGGTGTTTTTTTACTTAAATACTCTGTTGGACTTAACAATTTCGCTAACTCTGGTTTTTCTTCAATTGGTGCACCTAAAAGGCGAACAAATAATTTACCATCTTCGAAAATAGAACCCGGTCTAATATCTGGATTTACGCAAGAGGTAAACGGAAAATAAGACGCAATACACTTAAATTTCGGTTTAATTCCTTGCAATTCTGTATCGCCTAAAAAATCGGAATCATGTCCTAAAGCTGTTAGCAAACTTAAATGCCCACCAGCAGAACCGCCCCAAACACCATAATGTTTTTTGCTTAATTTATATTGCTTTGCATGTTTTATTAAAAAACGGGCGGCATCTTTGGCGTCGACAACCGCATCGTAAGCAGTAGTTTTTCCTTTTGCTAATCGGTATTCTATGGTTGCACAAACAACGCCATTATCTAGCAAACCACGAAGTGTTCCTAAAAAGGCCTTTTTTAATATATTGTATTGGCTTCCTCCTGCCCAACCACCACCGTGAACATGCAGCATCCAAGGGTTTTTCTTTTGTAACTTATCGTTTTCTGGGTAAAAAATGGTCATTTTTAACGTTTTTCCATCAACGGTTTTATAGGTTACAACCTCTTTGTTTGGAAATGTATTTAAAAGGTCCTGCTCGTCTGGTTTTTGCGCGTTAGTTACCAACGAAAAACTAAATATTATAATTAAAATGATATTAAACTTCATGATGCTTTTTATTGAATTTGAATATATCTTAAATCTCCTGCTTCAAAATTTACAGTCTTATTATTGAATTTAATTTTAACCGGGATTTCGTTATGTAACCACAGCTTACCTTCAGTAAATTTTAAAACAACATTTCCTGTTTTTTGTGCAAAAATTGAATAATCTTTAGCTTTAACTGCTTTACCATTGCCAACAAAAACTACCCAATCGCCATTTGTTTCGTTAGCAACTAAAGTATAGGTTGCATCGGTTTCAATAGATTTATATTTATTTTTTTTATGATTTGCAGAAGAAAAAACCAAATCTTCGCGACCCGATTTATGACTAATATTTAAACCTACAAACTCGGTATTTCCATGCTCATCATTAAAACTAGAAATAGCTTTTATGCTTTTTCCTTTCGATGCTGTAAATGGCTCGAAAACCGACACAAATGGCGCTTCCCATGCAGCACCGTGTTGTCTGGCGGTAAATGTTAAATAAGGCTGATTGCTAACATCGTATGGCAAACCATGATTTCCTTTAAAGGCCTTATTTGGCGGCGACTTTATTGAAAACACCTCACGACCTTCGTAACCTTTCATCCATAAATTCATAAATACATCGTCTTCGCCTTCTGGCATATCTATTTGCCATTGTGCTTGGTAATCCTCGTTAACTTTTGCAGATTTTTTGTCCCACATATAATCTAAGGCATATAAATGGCCTCCAGCGAACCCCATTTCGTCTGTTGGTTCAAGCTTCAAATTATCGCCTTTAGCATTCATTACTTGCATGGTTTGCCCTAAATTATGATAGTAGTAATCGTGAAACTTATCGCCTTCCCGCTGTTTTTTCGACCTAAAAACATCGATATAATAACCAGTTTCTTCACCAGTTTTTACAATACTAACTAATCGGGTTTGATCGCTTCGCGTTTCAGGCTCTAAAAAATAAACATTGGAATACGAAATATCTCCAAAATAGCCTGCTTTCTGCTCAGATTTTGGATATTCACCCATTAAATCGAAAGCATGATAACTTAACATTTCGGTGTACGATGAAACGCCATCGACCATAACCGTATTATGTGCCGGAAACTGCGAATAATATTCTAAATAAATGGGTTGTAAATAACCTGCACCTTTACCAGGATCGGCACCTTGCACGAAACCTTTTCCGTATAATTCCATATTAATACCATTGGCGTGCATGTGATTTCCTAACGAAGCATTGAGCGAAACCATCATGCCATGTTTACCCGTACCATTTCGTTGTACATGCCAACTCACATTTGGCGCGTAAAAGGTTTGCGTCATATAATCAGACACATTTCCTGTTTTAAATTTAGGATTTAAAACCACTGGTTTACTAGCAAAAAACGAACTGATGTCTGATTTGGGTTTTGATGCTTTTTTAACCTCATTGTGTTTCGCGAACAAAAGATACATTTCGGTGAATTCTTTTTCTAAATCTTTATCTCCGTTTTTTTGCGCTGTACGAATCATATCGCTTATAGCTTCCGTTTTTAAATCGGTATAATTACTATCGCCAAAAGCAATGGTTTGCCCATTTGGAAATACATATTGTGGTAAAACTTTAACCGCTTTTTCCATAACCGGCATGTATGGTAATAAATTATGATTAAACGTGTTATCGAAATCGTTTATAAAATGCGTTAAATCTTTAGTAACACCAAAGGAATAGCCTGGACATTCGGCCCATACGCCGTTGTTATAATCGTAACCATAATCCATAAACTTGGTTAACGACCATTGTCGTGCCGAAGTTTCGTTCAAGATATAGTTGATGTAATATTCACGTCCTTTTTTATCTTCGTAATTATTATTATCCTGTAAAACCATAGCGGCTTTTAAAATGATTTTAGCCTGATGCAAATTCCAGTTATTTTGAGGTACGCCGTTTTTTATAATTTGATCGTTCCATTTTTTTATGGTAGCATCATAAATTTCAATTTTTTCAGGATGATTTTTTTCAATGTATTGATGCAAAAAATCGTAAACTTCTGAAGCAGAAATTAAAGTACTTTCATGTATTACTTGAAAACACTCCATACCAACCAAGGTTTGAATATGGCCGTTTAGCAAATCTTTAGGTGCATTTCGATAATACATTCCCAACATATAAGTATCGAAAATATCGAAAGCGAATTTTGCAAATTTCTCATCGTTTTCTAACCACGATAAAAAAGCAGCATCGCGCGCATACCCCATAAGTTTTTGGTTATGCCTGTGAATAATTCCTCCAGTTTTAGATTGCTCTACCCATTCTAAAGGCTTACCAGGCTTGGTTTTATTGCGTAAATATAGCCCGCGATCGTCGTCCATATACGGCATAATATCTTCTAAACTTGGCATGGCGTGATTTGTGGTATAATCTCGCGAGCCTGTAAACCTAACGGTAGGCACCGGAGCTTCACCATCGGCATGCGAATAATAAATACCGTTAACGTACACATTGGTTGCTTTAGTTTTCCAGTACATCATTAACCTAGATGGCATCCATTCTGGATCGGTTTCATGACGTTTTACATAAGCATCAATTTTATTATGAATGCCTTTGAGCACATCGCTTGCCCATGCTTCTTTTTTTATGGTTTTTTGTAATCCCTCTTTTTCCGATTGCGAGATATACATTCTTGGGTAACCTGGTTCTAAATCTGTAGGTAATGGAATAGTTTTTTGCTGCGCTCCTAAAACATGAGCTGTAGCAACAACCAATATTATTACAATTCGTTTAATCATTAGTAGTTTATTTATAAATGTTGGTTAAATTTTTTCGACATAAATGTAATAGGCTGGATGCACACGATTTTGTGCATCGATAAGTTGTGCTTCCATATCGTATTTTCCTGCAGGAACATAACCAGTAAAAGTAACCTCTTCTTGATTTTTTTCAATTTTATGTTCACCTTGTATGTTCGCGACATATAAAAAGGCTTCGGTAAAATCATTTTTCTTGCTCGCAGGCATGGTTCTATCAAACTCAATGCTTTTCTCAACCGCTGGAAATACTGCATTAATTGGTAATTTGCTTTCTCTAGGAAAACGTCTTAATGCTATTTTATATTCGCCATCTTCAACAAATTCTATTTTCCAGCGTCCGGTTGCTTGGGCTGCTGTAACTGCGCCATATTGATGCCACATGTGGCCAAATTTACCAGTTAGCATATCGTGAGAAGAAATACGACTTGGGTTTTCTTTAGGCGATCCAACTTTTATATAAGCGTATCTTTCATTTGGATTTTCAGACATGATAGATTGCCACCATTTTTCGTAGCCTTCTTTTAAGCGCATTGTTACTTCGGGATGTTTATTTATAACGTTATGTTCTTGACCCAAATCGGTATTGATATCATACAACTCTGTACCGTTAACTAATCGCCAGTTATTATCCATTACGGTGTAGGCTTTATATTTTATTAGATTTTGCTTTCTTTGGGTGTCCATATATAAAATACGATTCTCCCAATCTTGATTTTCGTTATATAAAAGCGGCTTTAAGCTTTTCCCGTCTAGTGGTTTTACCGGATTGAAATTTAAATCGAGTAAATCTACAAAGGTTGGAAGCAAATCGTAATGCGCTACCAAATTATCAATATCCTTACCGCCAGTAAGCTTTCCATTTGGCCAACGCACATAAAGTGGCACACGATGACCACCATCGTAAACACTACCTTTACCCCCTTTTAATCCTGCATTATATACTTTTCTACCTGCAGCAGTTCCATTATCGGTTGTAAAAATTACAATGGTATTATCATCAATATTTAATTCTTTCAACTTGTTTTCTAAAGCTTTAAAATTTTCATCAATATTGGTTATCATGCCATAAAAACGCTTGGTACGTTCGGGTATGTTTTTATTTTTTTTATACAGATCTATATATTTTTCATCGACATTATAAGGTGCATGCGGCGCATTGGTTGATATATAGCAGAAAAATGGTCTATCCTTATTAGTTCCGATAAATTTTATAGCTTCATTAAAAAACACATCTGTGCAATAGCCTTTATATTTTTCGGTTTTACCGTTGTGCCAATAAGTATCATCAAAATAGTCGTTACCCCAATAATCTGGCCCTTGAGTAATACCACCTCCACCATGACGAACAACTTCGGAAAACCCGCGATCTTCTGGCCTGTACGGATAATTATCGCCTAAATGCCACTTCCCAAACATCCCGTTAACATAACCGTTTTGAGCCAATATTTGTGGTAATATAACCTCATCTTCAAATAATAGGGAACGCCCAGTTATGGTATGAAACACGTTAACTCTGTTGGTGTGCCGACCTGTCATTATGGAACCTCGCGTAGGCGCACAGGTAGTGGATACATGATAATTATTAAATCGAACTGCATCCGAATAAAACTTATCGATATTAGGTGTTTTTATAAATGGATTTCCTTCACAGCCTAAATCGCCTTTACCTTGATCGTCGGTAATAACAAATACGATGTTTGGTGGTCTTTTTTGTGCTTTGTCTTGAGCCCAAATTGAATTTGACAAAAGACAAGTAAAAGTTATAAATAGGATACCAAAATTTAGTTTACTTAACATGTTTTATTGAATTAAAATTTACAGCGCAACAGAAGTTACACCTTGCCTTACATTGGTTTTCCAATCACTTAATCTTTGCTTTAAAGCTTCCACTTTATCTGGATTTTCGGAGGCGACATTTTTGGTTTCAGATAAATCTGTTTCAAGATTATATAGTTCATAAACTATGCCATCATCATTCGGAATTTCAAGAAGTTTCCAAGCGCCGTTTCTAATTGTAGAGCGTCCTTTAAAACTCCAAAACACATCGCGATTTGGCAAACTTTCAGCTTTTAATAAATGATTTTTAATACTTATACCGTCTAAATTTCCGATAGTAGTTGATGCCTCTGAGAAATCGACAAAAGTTGGAAGTAAATCCATAGTTAAAACAGTTTCATTACTTACAGAACCGGCTTTTATTTTTTTAGGATAGCGAACAATTGCGGGCACACGATGTCCACCTTCGTAAATGGATGTTTTTGCAGCTCTTAAGCCACCGCTATCACCACGTTTTCCAGCAGGACCATTATCTGAACAAAAAACGACAATTGTGTTTTCGTTTAATCCTTCGGCATCAAGGGTTTTCATTATATTGCCAATACCTTCGTCCATAAGTTCAATCATTTCAGTATAAATAATTGGCACGCTATCTTTAGGTACTTTTCTAATAAATTTACCACTGCCTTCTTTTCGTAATGGCTTATCATTTCTACCTTGAATAGGATAATGTGGCGCTTCTTGTGCTAAGTATAAAAAGAAAGGTTTTCCTGTTTTTTTAGAGTTATTTTCTTTTATAAATTTTGAAGCATATTTTGTAATTAAATCTGTGGTGTAACCTGGCTCGTCTTCAACTTTATTGTTAACCCACCAATCGAGATAACCCGCTTGATCGATATGCGAATGGTAATCGATGTTTCCGCTAACAAATCCTCGAAAATCATCGAAACCTTGATAAATAGGATTATAAGGTTCGGCATAACCTAAATGCCATTTTCCATACATGGCCGTGGTGTATCCTTGGTTTTTTAAAGCTTCTGCCATGGTAAGCTCGTTTAAACTCAAGCCAACTTCGCGATGATCGGCCGCTGTAATAACGCCTTCAACACCGGTTCGTTGCTGGTATTTGCCTGTCATTAACGCAGCTCTTGTTGGGCTACAAACGGGTCCGTTAGCATGAAAATCTAAAAACTTAACACCTTGTGATGCTAATTTATCTAGATTAGGTGTTTTAACCTTTGGGCTACCGTAGCAGGATAATTCGCCGTAACCCAAATCGTCGGCCATAATTAAAATGATGTTAGGTTTTATAGATTCAGTAACAACTTTTGTGGTTTGATTTTTTGAATCTTTACAGGAAATTACTAATAATAAAATGGCTCCTATTGGTGTAAAATATTTCACCTTATTTTTATAATTCATTGTGTTAGGTTAGGATATTATAATTGAAACAATATTAGAAATTATGAAATTAGTTTTATATAAACCATGTGTCGCGCCTTATAAATTATAACCCATTTATACGGCTAGGTTATTTCATAAAAAAACTTCAGTTTTATTTAAAAACTGAAGTCTTAAAAGTAATAAAGGGATTAAAAATTACTGTTTAATTATTTTTTGAACAAACTCGTTATTACCCGATTTTAGTTTTACAACATAAATACCAGAGGTAAATTCACTTAAGTTAATTTTAAAATTATTATAAAAACGTTGATTAATAATTTGTTGCCCCTGCATATTATAAACAGAAACTTCTGTAAGCGTTTTATGGCTTGTTTTTATGTTTACAACATCTTTTGCTGGATTAGGATAAAGCGAAATGAAATTATTAAATAAAATAGTTTTAGAACTTAAAGTGGTTTCGGTAAAAGAAAACCTAGTATAAGAACCAGAACTACTGGTAGACACCACATCGACAAGGGTATCAAAGCCTCTTAAACGCCTATTGTTTTTATTTGTAATATGAAATAGCACACCTTCATATAAATCTAAACGCCATTTTGCCGAATCGTCGGTATAAGTATCAGGTTGCATAATTGTAACCGCAGTATTATCTGCAGAAATTCTGGGCTTAGTGTCGCCTCCTATACAATCGATATAATAATAACCAGATTCACCTTGAACAGGAGTAAATTTCCATTGTGCAGTTACGTTTGTTTCTGTTTCGGCTAACATTATAAGTTCGTGACCGCCATTTGCTCCTAATCGTGCATTCCATCGTGGGTTATTAATTAAATAAATGGCACTTGGGTTTGGAAATGGTACAGCCTCACCACAGTTTACCATAGTATTACCAGAGCCATCATCTGTAATTTCACCACAAGATTCTCCCGACACATGAGTACTCATATCACTTAAACTTACGGGGATATCTGTTAAATTATTAAAGGTTAAATTAGATGCCGTTAACGGGTTTTGACTCGATGTAACGCCTAATAAACGCACATTATTTTTTTCACCACCAACTTGAATTCTTAAATTAGAATCTGGATCTCCGCCTTCAAGCGTTATATTATGCCCGCTGCCTCCTATATAGGCTAAAGTTCCGCTACCATTATAATGATTGGTTGTTGGCAAAACGGTAATATGCGCTGTTGTATTAGAATCGCTAGAATATGCAAAAGTTAAAAGTGGCCCATATTGAGCATCGCCACTACTATTAGAAATGGTTCCACTTCCTATTGAAAACCCTTGTTCGCACCCTAAGAGCGTTACACCATCTACCCTTTTAGTTCCTGTAGCGTGTGCGAGGGTTACTCCTGTTCTTGCATTTTTAACTGTACAATTTAAAATTGTTGGATTATCTGTGCCGCGCTCAATTTCTACGCCGTCAATATAGGTTGTTCCTGCATTATAGGCTCTTATTCCTCCTTCTTGCAGGCTCATCATATATCCAGCAGGAAGCCTGTAACCCCAAACCGTTTGAAAATCTACATTATCGGCAGGTGAACCCGTACCTTCTTCTAACAACATATCGTCTGTACTTCGCATTTCTCCTTCTATATAGCAGCCTTCAATAGTAGGATAACTTGCGGCTTGCATAAATACAATATGCCCATACGATCGGGAAATAATATTACAATCTTTTAAATGATTTCTTAATCCTCGAATTAAAACACCTGAATGTTTACGATGCCCTATTACCGAACCGCCGCCTTTACCAAAAGCATCACCATAACCGTAAGGGTAAGAACCTCGAATAGTTAAATTAAATCCTTCAATTTTATTATCACGTCCATCCATAACGATAGATTGCGCTCTACTTGATGGAGCGGTAGTACCTATATCTTCGAGCGTAAGATTTTTTAGTGTATTATTATTTCCTAAAATTTGTATTTCGTTTACATCTACTTTTCCAAATGCTGTTAAAACATCCGTATTTATGTTAATAGTAACATCTGTAAAATCGAAAACATTATTAGAACCTTCAAAGAGAAATAGTGGATTGGAAAAAGTTCCTGCAGTCACATCGGAAGTTTCAATATTATAAGTTCCAGGAGCTAACTTAACATCAACATTATCTTGATTTAAATATGGCAATAAATCTTCTAGAGAACTTACTGTTACTGTCTGTGCTTGTATTTTTGTTATAAACATGGTTAAAATAGCTATAAAAACTATTTTAGTTGTGGTGTAGTTTTTTTTCATAATTAGTTGGTATTAGGTTAAAATTGCTGAACAATTAAACCTTTTATTTAGTTTATTGATTTTCTATAATATTTCTCACATCTGTTGGAGCAGTTTTTTGTTTTCCGGTAAGTAAATACACTATCATACCTGCATCAGATGGATCGAATTCGCCTTTTTTTACACAGGTTAATTGACGTTGGTACAACCAATTTAATTGTTTTTTATGCTGTTTCGATTTTTTATTTAGAGTAGAGGTTTTAATCCAATCGTATTTTTCTTTTGCTGCTTTTAAACCTTCATAATCCTTTCCTCCATTTTGATCTAGGATTCTATCGCAAATTAACCCATAAGGCTCAAATTTTGTTCGTATTTTATTCCATGTCCAACCCGAATGTTCTTCCCAATTATACGGTTTATCGGAATGTTGATTATTCCAATTAGAATGCGATATTATTCTAACAAATTTTAAGGCTTCAGGATTTGATGCATTAATTGCTCTACCTACAACTTCCATTGGACCAGCTGCGATTATTGTTAACGGATTCCCTTTATGAGAGATGTTTATTTGCTGACTAATAGCCTGCACTGCCTCTTCGGGTTTTTTAACGGCCTCGATAAACTTTGTAGATTTAAATTTATAGATTTTTTTTCCCTTTAAAGCACTAATTCGCATTTGCTTTGCCCCATCACTTTTGTCATGATTACTGCCCCAAATATGATCGCTAAAAGTATAAACCGTTAGGTTTTCTTGTAAGTTTTTTGCGGCCAGTAACGCTAAAGATAACGGTGTTGCAGCCCAATCGTCGTGATCGTGTTCGTTCCCATCTGAACTAATAACAATTCTACCATTAGAATAAGGAATAGATTGAGCAAAACCTATCGAACCTACAACAAGCATGCAAAATATGGCTAAAAACGCCTGTTTATACGTTGTAAATTTAATTTGTTTTAACATATATTACTGGAATTACTATTGGAACAATATTAAAGCAATTTGTAGTTTTCAATAATAAATCATTAACCTTCATTTATAAATTATAGCTCTTTTGTCTGGATATGCATGATTACATCTAGTTAAAAAACAAAAAAAAGCCTCACAAAAACGAATCTGTAAGGCCACGAATAAAATATTATAAACTTATTTATTTAGCAGAGGTTGTCCGCTTATATAGCCAAGTCTAATTAAAAATAAATCGGTTTGATACATGGTTTCGTTAAAAAAAGTATCGTTGCTATTTTTTCTAAAGAAACTACCATTAAAAAAGCCGTGGCCTTGATTTTTATAAGCGAGTAATTTTGAATCGTTTTTAGCCTTTTTCATTAACTTATTAAAACGTTTTGCATTTTCAAAGGGCACTGTTTTATCTTCTTTACCATGAAACAACAACATGGGAGGCGCGTTTTTTTTAACTTGATGGCAAGGTGAAATTTCGGTTTCTCTGCCCGCTACTTTTTTAGCTCCGTAGCCATTTTCGGTAGTATCGAAGACCGGATTATAACCAATTACCGCATTTGGGATAGAACTAATGTTAAGATTTTCATCTGGATTATCGAGTCCCTCAATTAACGCAGTACAAATAGCCAAATGCCCTCCTGCAGAACCACCTGCCGCTACAACTTTATTGGGATCAATTTCTAAAATAGGTGCAAACTCGCGCACTTTACGAATGGCAGATTTTGCATCTTCAACCGCATCAAATGGTGTGGTGCCGTGTACATTTTTTACTCGATACTCGGCCGAAATAGCTAACATACCTCTTGAGGCTAAATAGTCACTTTGTTGATAAAACTGCTTCGGATTTCCGCCTGCCCAACCTCCACCAAAGAAAAACACAATGGCTGCGGTTGGCGTTTTTGTGATTTTCGACTCAAAAACATGTAAATAAAGACTATCGTTATTTACAACCTTATATAATATTTTTTTTGTTGGCTGATACTCTTGCGATTGCATTTTAGCAAACATCAAAACACATCCTAACATTAAAAAGAAGCCTTTTTTTAATTTCATAATTAATCAAATTAAGTTGTTTGCAATATAATTATTATTACAACTATTCCCTTTTATTAATAGGATAAAACTTGATCATCTTTTAATAACTGTTCTTTTAAAACTTGGTAATCGACATCATGAATATTAACGTTTTTGTTAAGCGCTAAAGCAGCTAATGTACCTGTGCTTTGCCCTAAAATCATAAATACCGGTTCCATTCTAATAGAGCCAAAAGCGATGTGAGAACTCGACACGGCCAACGGCACAATAAGATTTTTACATTCTTCCTTTTTTGGTAAAATAGTTCCTAAATGAATTTGATATGGATGCTCTGGCTCTATTCCTAAATCGCCTTCGTTTTGTACAAACCCTTCTTTAGTAATATAACGCTGAACGTTATGGGAATCCATTGCGTAAGATCCCATTCCTATGGGTTTATCTACTTTTTTACGGCCAAGAATTTCGTTATCTGTCATAACATATTCGCCCAACATGCGTCTGGCTTCGCGTACATAAATTTGATATGGCCAATGGTTATTATCTACAAACTCATCTTTCGCCAATCCCCATTTTTTAATCTTTTTTCTTAAATGTTCTGGCACACTTTCGTCGTTACCCCAAAACCATAAAAGTCCTTTATGGTAGTTAATATGTTCTTCTAAAATTTGTTTACGTTTTTCGTACGAAGCTTCTGAGTAGTCGTAATTCATTCCAATATTATCCGAGCTAAACGGCCCCACATTGTTTACATCTCTTTTTTTGTTTGGTATTTTACCACCACCAAACATAGCATGTCTTCCTGCTTTAAATACACGTCTTAACAATTCGTATTGGGCAGGATCGTAGTTTTTAGGTTTTTCGAAAGGCACCACATTACCTTCGGCATTAGTAGTGCATAATCGGTAATTATAAGCCTGTACTCCTTTATCGCCTGCGCCTTGCGCTCCAGGTGGTTTTGTAGAAATTCTTGGAAGCACACCACTTGTGGAGTCACCCGGAATGATATACGGACTAATATTTAACTCTCCAAAATTATGACTGTGGTGAAATATTCCTTTTTGTACCCCATTCCATTGTTCGCCATAAACACTATTTGCTTCTCGACCAACATGATAATTTACACCTGCTGCAGCCATTAAATCACCTTCGTAAGTGCCATCGACAAAAATTTTAGCTTTATATGTTTCGCGACTTAACATAGTAATAGAAACTATGCTTCCATTTACTACTTGTACACCATTTTCTCTATCGAGCCATTTATCGCGAATTACTTTAATTTGGTTATCTTTTACCATGCTTTCGAAGATTTCTTCGGCTACATGAGGCTCAAAAGTCCACATGGTTTTTAGTTTATCATCTATCGCTGTTGTTCCTTGCCCTTCGTTACCATACTCTGCTCTAGGTTGCCAATTCCAAGCTTCATTGTTTTGATAATGCTTATAAACAGCTTGATAAAATTCTTTTGAAATGCCACCAATTACTTCTTTATTTCCTAAATCGGTAAACCCTAATCCACTGGACGACAACCCACCAATATGTGTTTCTGGACAAACAATTATAACCGACTTATTCATGCGTTTTAGCTGAACTGCTGTAGTTATAGCAGCCGAAGTACCGCCATAAATCACCACGTCAGCATCATACTCTGGTTCTGTATTTTGGCATCCTGTTACTAAAATTAATAATTGAAAAAAAACAATTTTACTGATGTGTTTTAAGGTGGTAGACATAGTTTTGATAAAATAAATTCTTATTACCCCAATAGTAAAGCTATTTTTTAAAAAACATTATAAACTATAACTCATTAAATATAAATCATGTTCGAAACCAGAACAACTTGATTATAAAAGATATCTTCTAATTATTCTTTTAGAAGCTTATTTAAAAAGCTCGGATAATTTTTTCCCTTAGCATTGCCTCTGGTGATAGAATCTCCAAAACAAATTATTTTATTATTGCCATCTATTAAGTTATGCTCACTTAAAAACTGAAACACGTTTTGCGCTATAAATTGATACCCAAAAGCGGTTGGATGGACGCCATCTTTTTTACCACTATTTTTCTCGTTTTTTATAAAAACATCTTGATTATGTTTTGGTAAGTTTAATGCCTTAAATTCAGCATTTAAATCGTAAAAAAACACCTGATGCTTTTTTGCTAAGTTTTTCACAATTTCTCCTGCTTTATTTAATTTAGTATTAGGCTTCTCACTAAACAAACTTTTTTCATGACGCATAAAAAGATAGTCGTTATCTGCTGGTATTGGGTTTATAAGAACTATTTGACTTCCAGTGGATTTTATTTTTTCGATTATCGTATTTAAATTATTTTGATAGACTTTATAATCTACCATTTTTTTAGAGTTTAACATATCGTTTGTGCCAACCATTAAAAGCACTAAATCTGGTTTGTTTGCTAAAACATCATTATCAATTCGGTTTAATAAATCGATTGTATTATTACCGCCAACCCCTGCATTTATTACGCTACTTTGTGCTTCGGAATTGGTAACCGTACAATTAAGAGTTAAATCGTTCATTTTTACTGGCATTCCCGTATAATTAAATAATGTAATATTTTTTGCGCCTGCAAAAGCTCCTTGTGGCGCTTCTGGTTTTCGCCATTTGTGAACATCGTCCCAAAACGACTCACCAAAAACAATTGGTGATTTAATACTTCGTTTTTTGTTTTGATAATTACGAATGGTGATTTGATGTCCCGAGCCATTAATTTCTGCCAATCGATGTACTTTATAATTACTTACAGTATCCATTAATTCTAAATCAACTTCACAATTTTGCACATTATTACCAACAAAAGTAATTAGTGGCCCATACAAAGCATCTCCTTTTGAATTTTTTATAACGCCATTTGTGCCCACAGAAAACCCTTTTTCCTGACATCCAATAGCAGTGGAACCAATAACTTTAGTTGGTGGTAAATTGGCACTTAAATCGAAGCCAGAACGCATATTTTTAACGGTGCAATTAATTACTGTAACGCCTTGTGTTCTCCTATGATTTAAACCTCCATAAGGATAAGTTCTTATGCCATCCTCGGACAATGATTTAATTTCGTTAGGCAAAATTTTTCCTGGTGGATAATCGCTTTTAAACCCTACATTAAATGCTGGACCAGAGGTTTCGGCTAACATTTCGTTTGTTGGTCGCATTTTACCTTCCACATAACAATCTTTCAACAGCGTATTTACAGCGCCTTGCATAAAAATACCATGTCCAAAAGCATGTGAAACTACTTTACACCCTAACAACTTTGTATTTATACCTTCCACTAATAACACCGAATGTTTTTGGGTTTTAACTAAAGCCGTTCCGCCTTTACCCAATAAATGCCCATAACCATAAGGATAAGAACCTCGCACAAACAAATCGGCATTTTTTATAACATTATCGTCGCCCATTATGCGTAACATTTGCACGCGATTTGCAGGTACAACATCGTCGAAATCTTTTCCTTTTAATCCTTCAATGTAATTATTATTTCCGCTAACTAAAAACTCGCTAAACTCACTTTTACCATAGTTTTCATGTAATTTCCCATCAATATTTATAGTAACGCCCGTTAAAAAGTACTTACTATTATTTCCTGAAAAATGAATAAGTGAACCTATTTTAAATTCGTCTTTCTTTTTGCTATTTTCACCATATTTAAAGACACTTAATTGCCCTATTTTAATAGAATTAATTATGTATTCGCCAGGTTTCATTTTCACCAACACATTACTTTTCATGGCGAATTTGGCAAGTTTTTCAATTGAATTAATATAGATGGTGTCCTGCGGCTTCATGTTTTTTGCTTCTACTGTAACCGCAAGGCAAAAAAATATGATGCAATAAATTATTTTATACATTGATTAATTAATTAATTTAGATTAAAAAAGGCTTCATTTAAGTAAAATGTTTTGTTTGCTTTTAAACTCAACTTTATCCTAGAGTCATTATATCTTATAATTACATTTTGAGTGTTTTTTGAAATTAAACTCGCCTTAACTAGCTTATTATTTTCCCAAATAATTTCGACAGTAACATTCCCTCTCGCTTTTATTCCATTAATGTTTCCCGATTCCCAAGCATCGGGTAAGGCAGGTAATAAGTGAATTTCGTTATTTTGACTTTGTAATAACATTTCTGCAACTCCAGCTGTATAACCAAAATTACCATCGATTTGAAATGGCGGATGTGCATCGAATAAATTGGCATATAAACCACCATGTTTGTCGTTTTCACTAACAAAAGTAAATAGGTTATTAATTATTTTATAGGCATGATTACCATCTTGCATTCTAGCCCAAAAATTAATTTTCCAGCCCATACTCCAACCTGTGGCTAAATCGCCTCTCAAATTCAAGGTTTTATTTACGGCATTAAACAAGTCTTTATCCTTATCGGTAATTTGATTTCCCGGATGAAAGCCATACAAATGCGATAAATGCCTATGGTTTACATCTACTTCATTATAATCTTGTTGCCATTCTTGAAGTTTACCTCGACTTCCTATTTTATAGGGCAATAAATTAGCGTATATGTCTTCTATTATTTTTCTAAAATCGGCATCTAAGTTTAAAATTTTCGAAGCCTGAATCACATTATTAAAACACTCTTTAATAATAGCCATATCCATCGTTGGCCCCTCGCTTATTACCGTTGTTTTATTGGTATTATATTTAAAACTATTTTCTGGAGATGTTCCTACCGGAGTAACCCAATAACCATCCTTGTTTTTAACTAACCAATCTACAAAAAACTGCGCAGCACCTTTTAAAACTAGATATGCTTCATGCTTTAAAAAATCTTGATCTTGGGTAAACAAATAATGCTCCCATAAATGATCTGTTAACCAACCTGCTCCAACAGGCCAATACGAGTACATTACAGCATTATCTGTAGGATAGCTAGGTCGCCAAATATCGGTATTATGGTGTACTACCCAACCCAACTTACCATACATGTTTTTAGCCGTTTCTTTACCTGTAATTGCTAATTCTTTTACCAATCTAAAAAAGGGCTCGTGACATTCTGGTAGGTTGGTAACTTCTGCAGGCCAATAATTCATTTGCGCGTTAATATTCATGGTATAGGCCGAGTTCCACGATGGAATACGTTGGTAATTCCAAATTCCTTGTAAATTTAAAGGTTGACCACCTTTGCGAGACCCCGAAATCATTAAATACCTACCGTATTGAAACAACAAGGCGTTTAAATCTACATCGGTATTGGTATGGTATTGTTTTAAACGCTGGTTAGTATACAAGGTTTTAATATGCTCTCCTTTTTTGTTTTTTAAGTTGAATTGAACACGGTTAAATAACGACTGGTAATCGTTTTGATGGGCTGTTTTAATGGCTTCGAAACTTTTATTTTTAAGCTTAGAAACAATCGCCTCATTTATTTTGGCAGGGTTTTTCCCTTCTTTGCTAGGGCTTTTATCAAAGCCATTAAAACTGGTTGCCAGAGATAACAGCAATACGACTTCGTTGGCGTTTGTGATTGTAATTCCTTTTTTTGAAACTGAAACTTTCCCATTTATAGTCTTAACTTTCAATCGGCCTTCAAAAAACATACCTTTACCATCTACTTCATCACCATATAAAATTTGTTTAGCAAAGGGTTTTCTACTTCCATCTTCATTAAAAATTTCGGGGTATTTATATTGATCGCCATTGCGTTCAACATTTTCTAAAGTTCTGCGTAATACAAATCCAGGAGCTTGCCCTTTCATTACAAGATCACCTGACACCGTATTGATTTCTACAGGGTGAACAGACTCTAAAAAAGCTGTAAATGAAATAGCTTCTTTTTTATTTGAAGTGATGCGAATAGCAATAACATCATCTAGATAACTAGCCAAAATTTCCCGCTTAAAAACAGCTTTAGAAGTTTCGTAATTTACTGTTAATAATGCATTTTTAATATCTAAGCTTCTTTTATAATTTAAAATTGTGTCGGCTTGAAACTGTAAACGTAAATCACCAAAAGGCTGATAACTTTGGTGCAATCTTCCCAACCAATTTTTTGTCATTATTTTTTCGGCTTCGGCATATTTTCCGTCATTTATAAGCTGTTTTACTTTTTTGTAGGTTGGTTTAATATCGACACCTTTATAAGTAGATGTTGGTTCGCCCGAATACAAGGTATTTTCATTTAGCTGTAAATGTTCCTTCAAGGGGTTGCCATACACCATAGCTCCTAATCGCCCGTTACCAACAGGTAAAGCCTCGGTCCAGATACCAGCTGGTTTATTATAATTTAACTGTAAGGATTCTTGCGATTGAGTTTTAAAAGATAAAAGCAAAACAGTTATAAAAAACAGACAGCTATACAATTTATTCATTTTGTTTTTCTGTTTTAGCATATTCTAAAATAGGTGCTTCTAATAATGGTTTACGAGGTTTTCCTAATTTCACTCCAAAATAATTAACTTCGTTTTTTGGGTGTTCAACCGAATTCAACACAAATTTCTTATTGTTTTTTGAAGGTGTAAGTATTATTGTTTCTCCTTGTTTTAAATCAACTTTAAACTCGCCATTTGCAATTTTTTTAACCGAAATATTATTTTTAGAAAACGCATGTTCCCAGTTGGGTACTTTTACTACACAAGGTTTTCCTGCCAAACTTTTTATTTTCACCCAATCTACATTTCCGGCTGTCATTGAGGCGCTCACCTCAAACCCTCCTTGTGCTAATAAATCGTTAAAAGCCACCTCTTTCCATTGGTTAGGAATGGCTGGAAAAATTCTAATCTTATCGCCCCAACTTTGTAAGCTATACTCCATAATAGCTGCGGCTCCACTTAATGGAGTTTCTATTACAGGGTTAGAGCCTTCCATATAAAACGTATTGGTTAAAAAATGAGCACGACCAATATTGGCCGATAAAAAATCTTGCATAACATTTACCGCCTCATTTCCCATGCCCATAGCAGCATACAACGAGGATGCACCTGTAAAAGAATACCCAGCTAAAGCTTTACCATTTTCTATATTATGCCAATGTAATACAGATTTTACGACCAATTCTTTGTCTTTTGGATTGTCGGGATCTAATTGAAATAACGGATATAATGCCAATAAATGCGAATAATGCCTGTGCGATAAATCGACAGGTTGGTCGCTACCAATCATTAATCCGTTTTCATCAACTGGGTATGGTATTAAATCGTTTAATATTTGTTGCCAATGTTGTATTTTATCTTGATTCTGATTACTTTTTTTACTTGAATCCACCAATGCGTTAAGTAACCAACGTAAAATAGCTAAATTGTAATTGGTGTTTTTAAAACTTTTAAAGCCTTTGTATTCTGGCGACCCCATTGGTTTTAGCTCTAATTTCCCTTCGGCATTACGCTCTAATTTCTTTTCGTAAGCTTCGGCAATCCTTATAGCTTTGGGTATCCATTTTTTAACTATTGATGCTTGATCGCCCTGATAATCGAAATACAACCAATAATTATGCAATGCCCAACCATAATCGCCAAGACTTTTACCTGTTTTATTTCGCATAATCCATTCAAAATTATCATCAATTAGTTTAATGTAATTAATAGCAATATCTTGATGGTTACTAGTATTAAACGGCCAATATGTAAGCTGTACATTTAAATTCCACCATAACCCTGGCCATGAGGTATTTTTAAAGAATGGCCCCATTAAATCTAGCGCAGGACCATCGGCGCGAGAGCATGCTGCCATTTTATACAACTGAATCCAGTAAAACGATTCCATACGTGTATCTGGAAAACTTAAAAATGATTTTTGAAAATAATTATGCCACCAATTTCTATGCGATTTTTCTAAATTTTTAATTCCTAAATTTTGGGCCTTCTTAACATGGTTTAGAGCAGTTTCTGCTGAAGCATTTTCGGTAGGAATTTTATTTTCTGTGGAAATGTAAAGTGTGTTTTTTCTGCCTTTTTTTGAAATTTGATTAGTCCAAACAGTGGCATAATCGCCTCCTGCTTCTAATTTTTGAATACAATACTGATACCCATTTTCTGTTTTAATTTCGGGTTCGAAAGGATTCATTTTATATTCATCTTTATACCTTTCGAACATTTGAAGGACTCTTGGGCATGAGGCGTTACCGGGCATCCATTCCCAAACAAAATTAACATTTTCACCATTTTTTAATTCGGTTGAAACCGTTTCGATAACTTGAACATTATCATTATATGGTGTAAAAGCTCTAAAAGTAATTTCTCCCAAATCTGTAATTATGGTACCTCGAATTTCGGCATTCCATAAATCTTGACGTAGTTTTGCTATTTTAATTTTTCCAACAGGTCTTAATACCATTTTACCGATATCTAATCGCGAAAAATCTAATAAGTTTGCCCCATCTACGCCTCGCGATGTTTTTTTACTTGGGGCTTTTCTATGATCGGTTACGTCTTGTCTTCCCACATGAAAATTAAAACGATTTTCGTCTAATTTTGCATAAAGCATCATTCCTAATTGACCATTACCAATAAAGGCACCTTCTGCCCATTGTTGTGGAATATCTTCCCAAACCAAATCGTGCTGCCCCATAAATTCCGGCCAGTTAATTTGGGATTTAATTTGACTAAATAAAGTCGTACTAAATAAGAATAGTAAAAGTGAGAAATGGTTAATTAAATATTTCATTTTTAATTTTTATGAAATAAATAACGCCAAAATGAAACTAAAACTCTAATAATTATAGCCCAATCCTTAAAAACTATCGCTCATTTTACCCTTATAATAAAACTTTATTTTATTCTTCTATAAGTTCTTGAAGCAGACTTTTAAGTTCAACTACTTTTTCTGGGTTATTACGTGCCACATTTAAAGTTTCACTAGCATCAATGGAATGATTGTACAGCTCTACCTCCCCATCTGTATGTTCTACAAACCTGTAGTCTTTTGTTCTTAATGTAATTGCATTCCCGTTATAAGCTACGGCAGCTTTTTTTTGTCGGGTTTTAGCATTTATTAATAGCACTAACGATTCACCGTTAGAGAGCTCTGGGTTTGGCAATGTGCATAATTCAGTAAGTGTTGGAAAAATGTCTACCGTTTCAACAATAGTATTAGCTTTAGTAATACTTGTTTTTAATGAAGGATCATAAATTATTAATGGCGATTTTAAAGATTCTTCGAACAAGCTATGTTTACCCCAAATACCATGTTCGCCTAAATGCCAACCATGATCGCCCCAAAGCACAACAATGGTGTTTTTATCGGCACCGGTTTCTTTTAGTTTATTTAAAATATCGCCCACATGCTTATCTGCATAACTTACACAAGCGGCGTAGTATTTTTTAAGTTTCATAGCATAATCAAAATCTGTCCTTGGGTCTTTTCCGTGATGGTTATAAGCCATGAATTCTCCCGATTTATGCCATGTAGTTTTTCCCTTTGGCTTTTCAGGATGATTAATTTTTGGTATGGAAACACCTTCGTATAAATCGAGATATTTTTTTGGCATTCCAAAAGGCAAATGTGGTTTTATTAAGCCAATGGCTAGGAAAAAAGGCGCTTCATTTTTTGCTAATTTTTCTAATTGCTTTAAGCCTTCTTCTACAATTAAACCATCGGGATAACTCGAATCTACACCATTAAAAGCTTCCATAACCTCGCGATGATCAGGCGTTCTTGCTTGTCCGTTTGCCAAACCATGCATAGCGCCTCTAGGTGTTTGCCAATCGCCAACCGGCATTATATATTTTGTCCATGCATTTGGAATTTCTATAATGGAATCGTTATCCCAATTAGCACCACCTCTTCCTCCTGGATGATGTGAAATTTTCCCCACAGAAACCGTTGTATACCCATTGGTTTTAAAATATTCTGGCATTGTAGGCGGTAAACTAAGCGGATTTTCGGCGTAAGCTTTTGCTCTAAGAAACAATGCTTGATTATTATTTTTTCTGTACTGAAGCCCAAATTGTCCAGTAAGTAACGAATATCTAGAAGGACCACAACTTGGAGCATTAACAAAATGATTGGTAAAAGCGACGCCTTTTGAAGCTAAAGCGTCAATATTTGGCGATTTTATATATGATGCCCCAAAGCAGTTTAACTCTGGTCGTAAATCGTCAATACAAATAAGGAGCACATTTTTTGAAGCTTGATTTTTATCGCTTTCAAACTGCTGCTTACATGAAGATAATAGAATTATTAATAGTAATAATTTAAGTCTCACTTTACTCCCTGATTAACGTTTTAATTTATATTATTTAATGCCTGTAAAACCAATGTTTCCATAACAGCATACCCCTTTACATTAGGATGTACCGTGTCTCTTCCATAGACTTCAATTAAACCATTTTCATTATTTACCATTTTAGTATAATAATCTAAATACACCAAATTATTCGCTTTGGCATAAGTTTGAATTAAACGGTTTAAATTATTTATTTTTTCTACAGGTTTAATAGACGGACTCCACGAATAACTGCTTACTGGTAAAACTGATGCTAACACAACTTTTATGTTATAAACTTTAGCCAATTCTGCCATAGAAAAAATATTATCGGCAATTTGCTCAATACTTATAGGGCCTTTATTACCAGCAATATCGTTGGTTCCTGCATGTATTACAACAATCTTTGGTTTTAAATTAATAACATCTTGTTTAAACCTTAATAGCATTTGCGATGTAGTTTGCCCACTTATGCCACGACCAATAAAATTATTTTCCTGAAAAAATTCTGGGTGAAACTGCACCCATTTTTCGGTTATAGAATTACCCATAAAAACCACCATATTTTCTTTTTTCGAGGCTTCTAATAAGACTTTATTGGCATTCCTATATTTTTTTAAATTGGCCCAATCTTCATTTGGCATGAGTTGAATTTTTATAATAGAATCGGTTTTTTTCTCTGGAAGAAAAAGGGTTAATTCATCATTAACAAGCTTTATTTTAATTTTAGTTGAAGGATCAGACAGAAATGATGCTTTTCTAGGCTTAATTCTTCTATCTATAACCAACTTATTACTTGCTGGCCATTTCGATACGTGAGCGTATAAAAACCCATTTTCTGAAGTGTATTTCCCCCATTGGGGATCAAAATAGGCATCATCTTGTGCAAACACTAAACTTACAAACAATATCGCTGTAACAAATACACTTACCTTTTTATATTTTTTCATTTTATAAAGTTGTTTATACATTCAAATAATATAAAAAAAAGACAAACACCAAGTAGGTGCTTGTCTAAAATTTTAAAAAAACAAGCAATTAATTTGCTAACTCTATTTTAACTACAGAAACTATACTATCTGGAGCCAACATAGGTACATCTACTAAAACTTCTTTTGATGTTGCTAAAGCCGTTAATTCCACATCTGGATTGGTTAAAAGCGTTGCTTTTTTAACCTTAACATCCTTATGTAATTTTAAAACACCATCTTTTGGCCAGTTAAATACATGTGCATATAAAACGCCATCTTTTGTTGTATAACGTCCCCATTTTGGTTTTTCAAAAGGACTTGCCGATGCGCCATAAATAGCTTCTCCGTTAGCTTTTGTCCATTGCCCCATAGCACTTAAACGACGAATACTTTGTGCAGGAAATCTACCGTAACCATCAGGACCAATATTTAATAAAAAGTTTCCGCCCTTTGATACGATATCGACTAATTTCTGAATTAAATCTTCACTGCTTTTCCATTTTGTGTCATCTGGTTTATAACCCCAAGTGCCGTTCATGGTCATACATGCTTCCCAGTCGGAATCGATTCCTGTATCTGGAATTTCTTGTTCAGGCGTACCAAAATCTCCTGCAAATTCACCAGGTTTATTGTTCATACCATCCATTCCCGTTCTTCCTTTATCTACACGATTATTTACAATGGTATTTGGTTGAATATCGCGAATAAAATCGTAAAGCTCTTTACCCATTTCTGTGGTATAATCAGAAATCCAATCGCCATCAAACCAAACCACACCAACATCGCCATAATTAGTTAATAATTCTTTAACCTGTGGCTTCATATAATTTTTAAAATACTTTGGAAATTTTGGATTAACCACCGATGGGTCGTCGTGTTGCGCAATGTTATAATTTGGATATAAATTACCTTGTGCATGCGGATGATGCCAATCGACAATAGAGTAATAAAAACAAAATTTAATACCTTGTTTTTTACAAGCTTCGGCTAATTCCTTAATAATATCGCGTTTAAATGGTGAAACATCCATAATATCGTAATCGGACACTTTAGAATCCCACAAACCAAAACCCTCGTGGTGTTTACTTGTAATTACAATATATTTCATTCCGGCATCTTTAGCCATTTTAACCCATGCATCGGCATCGAACATTACCGGGTTAAACATTGCTGGGAATTTTTCGTACTCTTCAACGGTATAATCTAACTTATCCATGGCCCATTCTGCGCCACCACCAGCAATTTTAGAGCCACGTTCACCACCTATAATAGAGTAAGCTCCCCAGTGAATAAACATTCCGAATTTAGAGTCGCGCCACCATTGCATACGCTCGTCGTCTGATAATTTTTTAGTACTCGAGCTTTGTGCGAACCCCAAGTTGGCACTCATTACAGCTACCAGAGCAATTATTGCTATATTTTTTATTGTTTTCATATAAAATTATTTAGTGTTTATAGTTAATTTTTGTTCGGTTTGGTTACGCATAATAACCAAATTCATTTTATCTGTTTTGTTTTCTGATGATATTTTGAAGAAATCGGTGATGGTTTTAACAGGTTCCCCATCGGCTTCAAGAATAACATCGCCTTTTTTAATACCATTATTTTGTACAGCAGGACTTGGTTTCCAGATACGAAGCACAATAACACCTTCGGCAGTATTTAGCCCGTAAGCCGATTGTTCTTGCTCCGATTCTACATTTTTTAATTGGTTACGTAACCATGCTACCACCGGACTTGTTTTACTTTTACTTGGGTCTTTTATTTCTGGAACTTCTGGTGTTTTTGCTAACTGTTTTAACTCTGGTTTTTGTACACCAAATTTATCCATTGGAAAGTTTTTAAAACCTAACTTTAAAGCTGGTGAATCTTCAGCAACTGTAAAATCTAAATTTGCTGGATCTTTAAACTTTGGATTTCCAAAAGCACTGTGTTTGTCGCGATCGTAAATTTGAGGTTTTAACATGGCGGCTTCGGTTGGAAATAAATTATAATCTAATTCTTTCCCCCAACCTAACAAACCAACATCTTGGTAGGTATCGCCAACAATATTGTATTTAAAAACATCTTCGCTATTAGCAAACCACACATGTGGATGCAACGAATTATTAACCATTATGTTATTTTCTGCCACACGATTAAAACCTTCACGTAATTTAAGGCCGCTATTCAACATCAAATTATTGTATATATGGTAGTTTGATGAACCATCGTCTAAATCGATATCCCAACCGTGGTCGCAACGAAAACGGTTATTTCTAATTATTGTAGTTTTAACCGCATCCCACAAATACATATCTGGCATTTCGGTTGTTATTTCATTCATTTTACTTCGGTTAGGATGCCAAAAACGATCGCGACCCCAAGAATTAAACGAGCCATGATCGCTGGTTTCTAAAACCGTATTAAACACATCGTTAAACTCCAGAATGTGGCCACCCCAAGTCCCATCGCCAATATTAATTCCGGCTCTTGGCACATCGTAAATACTATTGTGTCGCACCGTAATATCCATAGCCATAGAAATTTGTACTCCAGCCGTTTGTTTTTCAATTCTACCAATGCGGTGAATTAAATTATTAACTACCAAACATGCTTGCGGATACAATTTATTTTTTGGCCCATGAACGGTGTCCATGTCTTTTAAATCGACGTATTTCCCATAATTAAACGATGGCGAACGTACCGCCGAAGGATCGCCAATAAACGACACCGCGCTACCACCACAATTTACTATATGATTACCTTCAACCACCAAATTTTTATTGTATTTACTCGCCATAATAACATTGCCCCCTAAATTGGTAAATACACTATTTTCCAATTTACAACCTTCTGTCCCTTCAAAAAACAGCACTGCACCACGGTAAATGGTCCAATCGCTTCGTAGTAAGGGTTCGAACTCTTCCATGAACGTTCTTGTGGTATTTTCGAAAGTAATGTTGCTAATTGTTACGTTTTCAACTGGATTTTCTAATGTGCCTTCAACTTGAATTAAATCTTTTAAAACAGCTACTTCAAAAGCATCATTGTTTAAATTTACATTATTTGCAGGCCAGTAATACAATTGGTTTGTTGCTTTGTTAAAAAACCATTCGCCTGGGCTATCTAGTTCTTCAAACACATTTTCAACCATTTGATATTCTTCATGGTATCGACTACCTCGATTATTTTGGTGCCCGCCTTCTAAAATGGCATTTCCGTCAGTATCTACTCCGGTAATTACATAATGAAATCCGCCCCAACGCCCTTTGTGTAAGGCATGAAAAAAGGCACCTTCAGGATTGTTCCATGTTGCTACACGTTCCTTCGAAATAGCATCGGCAGCATAACCTTGCCAATAATGTCCGTTTTCATCGTAATTGGGATAGCGTGCTAAAATTTGGGCTTCACCATTTACAACGAGCTGATCGAAGTTTAAACCAGCATCAACCGTAGTTACATAAATATTGTCGTTATATTTTTCCCATTTTGGAGCTAATAATTTCGAACCTTTTATGGCTACCTCATCGGCACTTGTTCCTGTAATGGTTATTCCGCTTAAAGTTGCTGGAATTTTAATAGCTTCAGACAAGTAATAATCTCCTGGCAATACATTAATAACAATTTCGGCATTGGCTTGATTTACTTTAATTGCTGTGGCTTTAGCTATGGCTTGTCCTAAAGTTGAAAAAGGTTCAGACTGACTTCCTGAATTAGCTTCATCACCTGTTGGAGACACATAAAGCTGAATAGTTTCTGCTTTAATATGGCAGGACAAAACAAGAACAAAAAGAAATAATAAACTTGATATTTGTTTCCTCATTATTAGTTTAGTTTAAAGTTATGGTTGCTTTTTTATATGATTTTTCTAGTTTAAAATATTGTTGGCTTGGGTTATTTCTATTTAAAACTGCAGTTCTACTAAACATAGCTTTTCCGTTTTCAAAAACAGTTAATTCGGCACGTTTATTTCCAGTTTTATATGGTAAATTAATTGTAAATGGCTTATCGTTTTCTAATACAAAACCTGTTTCAGTTTTCTTTACTGATAAAGTTAAAGGTTCGGTTGAAGCTATAATAGTCCAATTATTATAATCTACTCGACTTACAGCCGATAGAAACATAAAATCGAAAGCTTCTTTATTTTTTGAAGTTCGAATTACAGACAACAAACCCTTTTGATATAAATTTTTAGTTTTAGCGATGCCCGTTGCACTTTCGTTTAAAACAATTCTGTCTTCGTTTACGTTATCATTCAAACTCACATCAATAATTTGAGTGCTTGGGTAATCTTGGAGAGTAGAAAATTTAACATTGTTAATTGGATTTTCTTCACCTTGATTATACGGATTAAAAACCACAGCAAAAGGATTATTCCATGCGGCTTCTTCCCGCTTTAAAATTAATGTATGCAAAGAATCTTTAAGAATAGCTTTTGGCGCTGTACCTTCACTTAAAGCGTTTGAGTTTGGCGATTTAAACTTATAAATGGTTTGGTTTTCGTTAGGCTTTATCCAAAGTTTCATCAAGTTACTCGGTTTCCCTATTTCATTCAATGTGAATAAAGCATTTACTGGATTTGACGTTGTTGTTTTTTGTTTGCTTGAAAAGAAATCGTAGGCTTTTAATTGTCCGTTTTTCGAACTTAAATCTTCGGTTTTTTCAAACTTTAAAGGCTTAGAGTTTTCATCGAAAAACGCCAATTCTTGTCCTAAATTTCGGTAAATATATTCGTGCTTTTGTTTATCCTCTTTTTGTTTTTTGGAGCGAAACACATCAATTACATACGGTTTTTTGGTTGGCGTATTTATTATAGCCGAAAAACGCTGTTGGTTAGATACGGTTTCGGGCTCTAAAAAAGACACTTGCGAAAAGGTTAGCTCGTTGAAACTTGTAGTTTGTGCCGATGCTGGAAAACAATAATTTAACTTAAACGGATGATAAGTTCGCATGTTATTATAATTCGATTTTCCGTCGACAATAACCGTATTATGTGCTGGCATTCGCGCATAATAATTTCTAAAGGTTGGATGCCAGTAACTCGGACCTTTACCTGAATCTGGGGCCAATACATAATTGTTAGCAAACAACTCTAAAGAAATACCATTGGCGTGTGCATGATTACCAAACGACGCCACAGTCGATAACATAACAGCATCATCTCCTACTCCTAATCGCTGATTAAACATGCTTACATTTGGCGCATAAAATGTTGGCGTGGTTAGTGCTTTTAAATTGGCTTTACTGTCAACAATATCATCAACATAAAAGAATAAATTAAATAAATCTTTTGCCTGCCTTTTATATAAATTATTAGAAATAAACTCCGATAAGAATCCGGAAATTAAAGCTTCTTTATCTTTCTGTTCGTACTTTCTGTAATTTGAAATTAAAAGTTCGAAATTCTCTGGAGGCAAAATTTTATGGCCGCCATCGCCAAAACCAACCATATAACCCGACGGAAATAAATATTGAAATGACGCTAAAACCGCCTTTTCTAAAATAGGGTATTTAGCTATTTCGTTAGCATTGGTATTATGGTCGAGTAGCGTAAATATTTTTAACAGCGTTGTAATAACATGCACCGAATAATTAGGACTTTCTGGCCATATTCCAGTTTCTTGATCGTACACGTTTAGCGATTCGCTTACGGCAATTTGTCTGTCGGTTGAAATATTAAACGTATAATCTAAGTAATACTCGCGCCCTTTTCCATTTTTATAAGCCGCATTTGGCTCTAAAACTAAAGCAATGTATGTTAAAAAACGTGCTTGAAACAGATTCCAATTATTATCTGGAATACCATATTTTATGATTTGATCGCCCCACTTTTGAAACACTGCCGCCGAATGTGACAAATCGACCTTTTCTGATTGAAAATAATTATATAAAAAATCGTAAACCGTAACTAAAGACACCACAATACCTTCGTGAATAACCTCGAAAGTTGCCAAACCAGAAATAAATTGTTGGTTCGATTTATTTAAATCTATAGGCGCGTCTCGATAGTGCATCCCATCGATGTAAGTTAAAAAAACAGGCGCCGCAAATTCGGCATATTTTTTATCGTTAGTTAGCCAATATAAAAGCGCTGCATCGGCAGCTAAACTCATAATTTGCTCGTTAATTTTCTCGACAGCAAATCCAGCTTCCGATGGATGAATCCATTCTTTTTTTCCTGTTTTTTTATGCTCAAGAAAAAGTCCGCGAGGGTCGTCAAAATAAGGTTCAACATCTTCTAGCTTCGGCCTATTGTAATCGGTAGCCCAATCACGAGTTCCCGAATAACGCACTGTTGGTACAGGCGCAGTTCCTTCAGAATGTGAAAAGTCACCTCCTTTTAAAAACACCTTATTGTGCTTTGTTTTCCAGTTCATTTGTAAACGAGACACCAACCATTTGGGATCTTTTTCACAATACGCTAGGTACTTTTCAAGGTTTTTGGTCTTTTTTTCAATTAAATCGTTTTTCCAAGATACCGATTTTAAAGTTTGTAAAAAATCAGCTTTTTCGCTGTTGGTTACAAAAACTCTTGGATGTTGTAATTGTTGCGCAAACAACATACCAACGCCAAAAATTAAAGCGAAACTTAAATAAATATGTATTTTGGTTTTACTCATTTTATTTAATTTCAATATGGTATCCAGCAGGATAGGTTTTTGCTTTTCCTTTATTTAATTTAATTGAAACTGGTTTATCTGATGAATAAAAATAACGTCCATCTTTATATCGTAATTCGGCCGAAACCGTTTCGTTAATAGCTTCAATTTTAAAGTTTCCGTGTTGAAGCGATTTGCCTGTTCCTAAATACAAATATTCAAACGCGTTGTTTTTTTCTGAAATAACTCCAAAAATACCTTCAAAAGCAATTCCTTTTAAGGGTTTAAATAATTTTTGATCTGTAGAACTTAATATAATTTGTGTACTATGTTCACCTTCAACCTTTATACCTACAACACTTTCGTTGGCTTCAATTTTTGAAATATTTTTAATGGCTTTTTCACCCGTTTTAAAAGTTTCAAAAACCGATACAAAAGGATGTTCTGCGCCATTTATACCGTTTTGCCTCACAATTAACGTTGGCGTAGTTTCTGGGCTTTTATTAATCTGGTTTGGTGTAATATCGCTTCTAAGTGTGGTTGGCGGCGCTGTAACCGTATAAAGTTCGCGGTTATTTTGTCCCATCATCCACATATTTACCGTTAAATCTTCAACATCCCAAGTCGCATTAAAATCTTCATTAAATTTTATTTTTTTCTGATTTTTGAAGAAGCTATAATTTTTATCGTATTGAGTTCCTAAATCATTTACATCATTCAATTTTAAGGTTGTATTTGATGTGTTTTTTAATGACACTGAATGCCCTAAATTATGATGAATATAATCGTTATTGTTTTGATTTGATCTAAAAACATCAACATAATACCCTGTGGTTTCCGAAGTACGAATCATGGCTACTAATCGGCGTTTTTCTTCAGCTGAAACATCAGCAAAGGATACATTGTCTGAAACCGAAGCTGTATTATAAAAACTATTTGTTGTGTCTACCGATGGCTCCATAGCATTAATGGAAATGACTCCTTTTTTATAGCCTGGAACGATGGTATTTGAGCCTGTAATTCCGCGATGATAACCAGCATCTTTAGACCAATACGATTCGTAAGCCGAAGCATCTGGAGACATGACCCAACCGTTGCTATAAAACTGCATAGCTAATCCGTTTTCGGCTAAGTGCGATTGGTATCTTCCGCCGTAGAGCGTAAACATTAATCCGTTGGCTTCATCGTTACCGTTTTTCATGATTATATGTCTGTGAAATGGCGAATAGGCCGCTTTATGAAACGGCAATTCGCTTCCAGACTCTGGTAAGGGTTGATTAAAAATAATGCCTTGCCATCCTGAATTTTCACGTTTATATTGACCCGAAGCTATATTTTTTCGAATGGCAGTTGCCATACTTTTCGCTGTTTCTGTATTCCCTTCCCAAATGGCATAAGTTAACAACGATTCAAAGGCCGACATATTTGCTGGACCACCGCGCATATCGCCAAATAACACCAAGTTTCCGCGGGCATCTAACCAACCTAAATTGGCTAAAGCAGCTTTTTCTATTATGGGGTTTCCTGCCAAAGTATTTACGCCAGAATTATACAGTTTTAATCCCATTTCTAACACAAAAGGAATCATGCCAGAGGCATAACCAGGAGACTCTGGCCATAAACCAGTGACCTTGTTATAATTGGCAACAATTTCGGGTAAACCAGCGTAATGATCGCCCGATTTTTCAGTGTAAAACGGAATGTAATAGTCGCGTCCTTTTTTATCGTCGTAAAATTCATTTGGCTCTAAAACCAAAATACTATTCATAATGTGGCGGTAGCGATTTACATTCCAATTCCCTTTTTTGCCACCGCGAACTAAACCAATTTCAATGAAGCGTTTAAAAACTTCGCTAGACACATCGGTAACCGATTTATCAATGGTTTTTAAATGTTTATGCGGATTTGCATTTAAGTAATTGTACAGAAAATCGTAAATGGCCGCTGCAAAATCTTGACGATCGTCGTGAATTACTTCGTAATCGTAATAGCCTAAAATACCACCAGGTGCGTAACCGCCAGGGCCTTTACTAGATTTTTCAGGATCTAAAGGTGGTTGCATGTAATACGTACCAAGCATCCACGTCCAGAAAATATCAGCCGAAAATTTAGCGTATTTTTCTTCTTGAGTTATGAAATAGGCAAAAGCTGATTTTTCGGCTAATTTTAAAATTTCAGAATTATTCTGGCGAATCATGTGGCCGGTTTCCTTATAAGGCACTAAAACTGGTGTTTTATCGGCACTTGAACGGCTAATTCCTAGCATGTCACCTGTTTCGTTGTAAGGTGTTCTGTCTTCTAGAGGCACATTTACAAAATCGTTCCAGCGACGCATTCCGGGTAAGCGAACCGTTGGAAGTGGCGCATTACCCTCGCCATAATTCCAATCTTGGTTTTTAATATAACATTGTGTGTAACGCTCGCCATCTTTCCAATACATGGCTAATCGAGACACCATCCATTCCGGATTGGTAGCGTGACGATTAACATGCACATCGATATCTTGTAACAAAGCTTCCCACGCCGTTTTTGCCCAAGCTTCAGTTTCAATTTTATTAATAATATTAGTGCGCTCACTTGTCTTTGTATAAATTCTTGGGTGTTCTGCTTTTTGGGCAACAACCACATTTAAACAACAGGTTAAAATAACAACTACAATGTTTTTAAACTTCATAAATAAAATTGCGTTTTAGTGCAACGGCACAGTTTCAATATCTGGGTTGTCTTTAGCTTCTAAATACTTTCTCAGAATCTCTTGGTCTAACTCCGAGCTATCACCATAATGCGCACGCATCTCTTTTAATTGTTCTTTTAATTTCACAACCACATCGGCATAGGCCGGATCGTTAATAACGTTTTTCATTTCTTGCGGATCTTTTTTACGGTCGTAAAGTTCCCACTCATCCACATCGTAATAAAAATGCGCCAATTTATATTCTTGTGTAATTATGGCGTAATGCCTTTTTACCATATGAATACCAGGATATTCGTAATAATGATAATATACTGCATCGCGCGTCCATTCTTCTTGATTCCCTAAAAGCAACGGTATTAAACTTTCGCCTTGCATGTCGCTAGGCGCTTCAATTTTAGCTGCTTCTAAAATGGTTTGTGCAAAATCTAAATTCTGCACCATTTCGGTGTTTGTAATTCCTGGTTCGATAACATTTGGCCATTTAATTAATAATGGTGTTTTAAACGACTCATCGTACACGAAACGCTTATCGAACCAACCGTGTTCACCAAGGTAAAATCCTTGATCGGACGTATAAATAATCATGGTATTTTCATCCAAACCAGATTCATCTAAATAATCTAGTAAACGCCCCACATTTTCATCAACCGAAGCAATGCAACCTAAATAATCTTGCATGTAACGTTGGTAGCGCCATTTCATTAAAGCTTTATCGTCCATTTCTGGATATTTTGCTTTAAAATCTGCCATTACCGGTCCGTAAGTAGAATCCCAAACGGCACGTTGTGTTTCGTTCATAGCTCCAACTTCACGCTCAAAAGCTTCTAAATCCCAACCAGACTCATCTTTTAAACCGAGTTCTTTCATAAGTTCTGGGTAAATTTTAGCATCTCCAGCCCAATTCATATGTTTTAGTAAATTCATTTCTGCTGTCTTAGCAGCACTTCCTCTACCTTCATAATCGTCGAACAACGTTTCTGGCTCTACAAATGTTTTCTTGGTATATTCTTTAAAATGACGCGGTGCAGGCAACCACTCTCTGTGCGGTGCTTTTTGCATAGAGAATAACATAAATGGTTGGTCGTCTTCTTTATTTTCTTCTAACCACTCCAAGGTCATGTCCATAATAATATCGGTTACATAACCTTCAACTGTAATTTGACCATCATTTGTATTAAAAATAGGGTTGTAATAGCGGCCTTGTCCTGGTAAAATTTTAAATTCATCAACGCCTTTAGGGTTGTTTCCAAAGTGTAATTTACCAAACATAGCGGTTTTATAACCCGCTTGTTGCATAAGTTGCGGAAAGGTAGTTTGCGATTCATCAAAAGGAAAAACATTATCTACTTTACCATGAATGTGGCAATGTTTACCCGTTAAAATAGTTGCTCTTGATGGTGCACAAATAGAGTTAGACACACAGGCGTTAGTAAACTTAATACCCTCGTCTGCAATACGATCTATATTTGGTGTTTCGATTAAATGATTGCTGTAGGCGCTAATCGCTTGATACGCATGATCATCAGACATCATAAAAATGATGTTTGGTCGCTTAGCCGGAAGTTCTTTTTTTACAACGGGTTCTTGTTTGGTTTCTTTGTTTTTACAAGCTATTACCGCAAAACAGAGCATTACAGTAACACATTTTAATATTAGTTTCATAGTATTTTAGTTTGATTATTGTTTTTTGATATGCATTACAAAACCATTATTGGCTTTAACCGATAAATTTAATTTTGATTGATTGTTTAATTCTGATTCTGTAATTTTTACTTTGGTTCTTGTATTTACCGTTTCGTCATCTGTATATAACTTGGCATTGTAAGATTCGTTTGCCTCTAAAAATGAAAAGTCTACCACAACTTGTTGCGCTTTTGTTCCGTTTATACAACCCACAAACCAATCGTTTCCTTTTCTTCTGGCAATAACACCTATTTCGCCAATTTCGGCTTGCAGTACTTTAGTTTCGTCCCAAGTGGTTGGTACGTTGTTAAAAAACTCTAGTTCTGGCTCGTTACCAATGGTTTTAGTATCGCCCCAAAGTCCGTCGTCTTTTACAGGTGCCGCAGGTGCTTTATCGTACCAGTATAAAAATTGTAACGGACTAAAAACACATACTGTTTTTGCCATTTGTGAGGCATGCGATCCCATTTTATCTACACGCTTATTATAGTAACACACGGTATTATCGGCAGCACCAGCCAACATTCTTGTAAACATGGTAATTAATGTATGTTCGTTTGGTACGGTTTCTTCATCGCCTCGAATACCTTCTTGTGTTAATAAATTTGGATAGGTTCTTGAAAACCCTGTTGGTCTGTATTCATCATGAATATCTATAACCAATTTATACTTTGCTGCTTTTTTAACCGCTTCGTGCATCCAAGCTGTTGCATCTTGATCGCCCACACGAACAAAACCATATTTTACACCAGAAACGCCCCATTTTTTAAGTACAGGAAAAACCTCATCAACCTTTCCTTCTAAAGCTCTACGGTTTATGTATAGCATTACTTTTACGCCTTTTTCTTTGGCATATTTACAAATGGCTTCAATATCAAAAGGGCCTTTAGAACGTTTTGGGTCGAGCGTTACGGTTGTAGCATCTGATTTGTTATCCATTTCATTGCCATACCAACCGGCATCAAAATGTACATATTGCATATTATGGCTTGCCACAAAATCAATTGCCGCAAAACCGCCTTTGGTTGTTAGTGTTGTTTCACGTAAAACTTTCCCGGGTTCTACCCAAGAATCATCGATGGCTGATGGTGGATTTAAATTTTGAATGATGTAATTTTTCTCTAATAAATCGGCATAACTATTCCCCATCATTACCACGCGCCATGGCGACATAATTGGTAATTTTTGATGAATTTTGAAGCCCTTATCATTGCGTTCTGAAATAATAGCACCTGTTACAAGGTCTTGTTTGGTGTCTTGTATTTTTCCATCTAAAGACGATTGAATACTAAATTTTGATGCTGTGCCTTTGTTATAACTCAAGCGTGCATAATCTACCAATCGAGCTTCGGCTAAGGCTATTTTTATACTATCGGCAACTTCAACTAACAATGGTCTTTCGCAACCTTCTTTCAATTGGCTTAACGGTATTTTTTTGTATTCGCCTTGTGCCGTCAATTTCCCTTTTTCTCGTTTAGGCGTTGACCATACCGGATAATCTTCAGTGAAATTATAATTGATGTTTTCGCTTAATTTTATGTCTTCTACATTATTCTGCTTCGGAATTTCGTAAGCAAACGCAACACCTTCGTTATAAGCTCTGGCAATAACATTTAATTTTGCTTTGCCTTGTTTTAAATAAATTTTTATTTGATTGTAATGGTCTGGAATACTGCTTAATTCTGAAAAGTTTGAATCCCAAGTGGTGTTAACTGATGTTTTCTCAATGTTTTCAACTACAACTTCACCTTTAAAATCAAGCGCATCTGCAACTAACTCCAATACCGAAGTTTCAACCACTTGTTGGGTACCATAAAACACCGAAAAGGTAATGTCATTTTTATTTTCACCATTTAAAAACACCATTTTTTTTGATGCATCGGGTGATAATAATTCTATAGTTTCCTGTGTTTTGCAACTACTAAAAATTGACAATACACAAATGACTAGCAACACTTTTTTCATAATTAGGTTCATTAGTTTATGCTTTTAGTTTAATTGATATATTTTGATAATTTGTAGGTGGCACTTTAAATTGAACCACTTTCTTTCCATCTATTGTTTTTCTGCTTCCGTTTAATTGTTTAAATCCAATGTTTAAAACCATGGCGCCTTTTTTAAAAGTGTCTGGAACGGTTAGTAAAATAGCATCATTGTTTGTTAATTTAAACTGCTCGCCCGTAACCAATGTGGCCGAACTCGATTTTTTACCAAGAATTTCAACGGTATAGCCGTTAAAACTTATTTTTTTACCAGCGCCAATAAACAATATCGTTACATTACCTTCTTGCGTTAACATACCAAACGTACCTGTAAAATCAATGGATTGATGTTGACAAACTTCTTGACTAGTGGAAGAAAACACATAATCTACCCGGTTTGTTTTGCTCGCTATTTTTACCCCAATAAAACTAGGTTTTGAATCTATTTTAAAGGTTTCTACCGTTTTAATTGTGGCAGGTTCTTTATTGGTTGAAGGCTCGTAAACGGCTACAAAAGGGTTATTCCAGGCTTCACCATATTGTCGAACTACCGTTGTAAGCAGTGGCGCTTCTTCAATTGCTTTTGGAAGTATTTTACGAAAGGCTTCAGAATGTGGCGACTTTACTTTAAAAAGTTCTCTATTTTCATCAGCATTCATCCACATATTCATTTGAACTTGCTCATTATTAACTGACAAATCATAAATGGCCTTAAATGCTGTTTCTATACGTGTTGACATTTCATCAAATAAAAAATCGTAAGCTTTAATATTTCCTGATTTAGAATTTAATTTTGAAGATGATTTAAGCGAAATCGTTTGATTATTTAAGGTTGAAAAAGCTAACTCTTGCCCTAAATTATGATAAAAATAATCGTGATATTTTGCAGTGCCCGCTTTAGTTTTCGACCTAAAAATATCGATGTAATACCCCGTATTTTCACCTGTTCGCACAATACTCATCACTCTATTTTGGTCGGCATTGGTACTTGGCTCGTTAAAGTACAAATCGGAGAAATTAATATTTGGGTAGTAGCCAGATTTTCTTTCGGAAGCCGGATACATAGCATTCACTTCGAAGGCATAATAACTACGCATTTTATTGTATTGCGATTTCCCGTTAACTGATACGGTATTGTGCGCAGGAAATTGCGAATAATATTGACGATAATCATTTCTAAAATAACTAGAACCACGACCTCCTTCGGGAGCCAAAATATAGCCTTTACCATACAATTCCATGGCAATTCCGTTAGAATGCGCATGGTTTCCTAAAGATGCCGCTTGCGAAATCATTAATCCGTTGTGCTTATCCATACCATTTCGCATAGCCAACCAACTTACATTTGGCGCGTAAAACGACGCCGTTGCATAATCCGTTAATTCGGCAGCTTCAATGGTTTTATTTAATGTTACGTTAGTATTGTAAACAAAAGCATTAAAGGCGTTTTTTGGTGCTTTTTTAGTGAGTAGTTCCTGTTTATTCTTCAGCATAAAAAGCATGCTAGTAAAAGTAGCTTCTTCTGTTTTTTTATTGAATTTTTGGGCGTTACTTATCACATCTAAAAAAGGCTGACTTTTTAATTCGCCATAATGCGAATCGCCAAAAGCTACAATACTTTTATTAGGATATAAATATTGTGGCATTACTTTTACTGCCTTTGGAATTACTGGCATATTTGGCATAATATCTACACCTAAAGCTTCCTCAATAACGCCTGCTAAATGTGTAAATCCTTCGGCAACGCTTAAGGCATAACCGGCACTTTCGTTCCAAACACCATTGTCTTGATCGTAGCCATAATTTAAGACATCGTTAACCGACCATTGGCGCGCTTCCGATTCGTTAAACACACGATTTAAATAATATTGACAGCCTTTTCCATCTTTATAAGCCTCGTTATTATCTAAAACCAAAGCAATTTCAATCACTTTATTGGCTTGGTGTAAATTCCAGTTATTATCTGGTACGCCATTTTTAATAATAATTTCGGCAAGTTTTTTTAACGAAGCTGTGTAAATATCGTTTCTACTTTTATGATTTTCTTGTATGTAATCATAAATAAAATCATACGTTTCAGCTAACTCATCAACAATATTTTCTTTTATCACTTGAAAAGAAGTTAAGCCAATTACGTTTTGCACATTGCCGTGTTCTAAATCAACAGGTTCATTTCTATAATACAAACCTTGCATGTATACATCGAAAACATGTTGTGCTAATTTTGCATAGGCTTCATCGCCTTCAACAAAATAAACTAATGCCGCATTTCGGGCAATTTTCATAATATTTTCGTTGGTATTTTCAATAACACGTCCTGTTTTTTCAGGGCTTACCCATTCCCATTTATCTGTATTTTTATTTTGAAGAAATAGGCCGCGTTTATCTTCAAAATACGGTTTTACATCTTCAATTTTTGGTGTTTTATAATCTGTAACATAATCGCGTTGCCCTGTAAACCGAACGGTTGGCACCGGAGCTTTTCCCGAAGCATGATGAAATATTGCGCCTTTTACAAATACGTTTGTTGCATGACTTTCCCAATACATTTGCAGACGAGACGACAACCAATCTTTATCTGTTTTAAACTGATTTACGTATTTTGAAACATCATTTTTAATAGCTTCAAAAGATGCCTTAATTGCCTGCGAAGTGTCTATCGCTTTTAGAATAGCTTCACGATCTACCGCCGATGAAATTAAACGTGGATGCGCTCTGCTAATTTCATCTGGAAAAATAAATTGAGCCGTAGCATCTTCAGTAAAAAAGACGGTAAATACGAAAATTAATATGACAACTTTTTTAATCATGTAATTATTCTGCTCTTACCCAAATATGGCTTTCGTCTAATAGTTTTTTGTATTCCTTTTGAAACGCTATTTTCATTGTATTGAAAACCTCTGGTTCTGTATCTTTTAAATCTTCCGATTCGTTAATATCTTGTTCTAAATTAAACATCACAAAATCGACTAACTCTGCGTTTTTAACTAAAGCTTCGTTACCATCGTAAAGGTTATGGATTTTCCCTAAGGTTTCCCCGTTAGCTTCAATACGCGCCATAATTTTGTATTTGCCTTTTCGCATCGCAACACGACGCTCGTTAATAGCATCGTAAAAGGCCCAAATAAGTGGTTTTTCTCTATTAAATTCACCTGTTTGTAAAAGTGATGTAAAGGATTCTCCATCTAAATTACTTGGTGTTTCTGCACCAGCCAATACAGCGAAGGTTGGAAAATAATCTAAAGCAGAAACTACATTATTTGTTGTTCCAGTAAAGGTTTCTTTACCCAACCAATTGATGATTCCAGGCACACGAAAACCAGCTTCGTTAGTCCACAATTTCATTCCTCTTAGTGCTCCTGGAGAACCATAAGAATGTTTTGCTCTGCTGTAACGCATTAAGGTTTCTGGTCCGTTATCTGAACTAAACACAATTAAAGTGTTGTCCATATTGTTTACTTTAAAGTATTCAACTAAGCGACCAACAGCGATATCTACATTTTCAACATTTGCAAAATACTCTGCTTCTTCTCTGGTTTTAGCCTGTGGTAAATATTTTTCTACTAAGTCTTCAGGTGAAGCAATAGGCTCGTGTGGCTCATGAAATGTAACTTCCAAAAAGAAAGGCTTATCGTCTTTTTTAGCATTTAACCAATCGATTGCTTCAGATATTATAATTTGACTACTAAATCCTTCAATTTCGCCTACCTTTTCTCTATTTCTAATAAAGTTTTTAGGGTTTTTATGGCTAGGTGCGGCGTTATTGTGCGTTGCCATCCAATGATCGAAACCAAAATCGTCGGGTTGTGGTTGTTCATTTGAATTAAATCGAGAACTACAATGCCATTTCCCCACTAAACAGGTTGCATAACCAGCCGATTTTAACATGGCTGGAATGGTTTTTTCGTGCGATTGTAAATGCACTAGATCGCGGTTGTCTGGACTCTTTTTTAAGCCTGGAATAAAATCGTAAATACCTGCTTTATTTGGACTTCTTCCAGTTAACAATCCTGCTCGCGATGGCGAACATACTGGTGCTGTAGAATAAAAATTAGTGAGCTTTATTCCGGTTTCGGCTAACTTATCAAGATTAGGTGTTTTAATAATTGGATGCCCGAAAGACGATAAATCGCCGTAGCCTAAATCATCGCATAAAAGCACTACAATATTCGGTTTGCTATTTATTAAACTACTTGTAGGCGTATTAGTTTCCTCCGTTTTTGTTTTGGACTCGACGTTGTTTTTACAAGCCACAAAACAAAACAGAATAATGAAAATTGAAAATATGTTTACTTTTTTAAAAGGCATAAATTTTAATTTGATTGATTAAAAAATTCATTGAAATAAAGCATGTGATATTTTATGGAATTTCGCCAATACGCAACGGTATGTCCTCCTGGGCGCTCGATATAATCGTGTGGAATATTACGCTCTAAAAGTTTTTTATGAAGCCTTACATTGGCATTGTAAAAAAAATCGTCAGTACCACAATCGAACATAAATTTTAACTTTTCACCATCTAACAGATGAGTTAAATTAATAACCATATGGGTTTCCCAGTTTTCTGGGTGTTCTGCATAAGTTCCTAATCTTTCTGCCAAATGCCATCTTAATGGAAAACCTCTAACATCTACTCCACCACTCATACTCGCCGCAACACCCCAAATATCTTGATGTTTAAATGCCAAATACAACGCGCCGTGTCCACCCATACTTAAACCGGTAATGGCTCTTTTTTCTCGACTAGCCGCCGTTTGGTATTTAGCATCTACTTGAGCAACTAATTCTTTTGCAACATAAGTTTCGTAACGCATAGCAGCATCTACAGGGCTATCGAAATACCAACTTGTTTTCCCTCCATCAGGACAAACTATTAACACATTATATGTTTCTACATAGTTTTTAATTTGTGGAGCCTTTTTTAACCAATCTTTATAATTTCCTCCGGCTCCATGAAGCAAGTAAATTACCGGATATTTCTTCCCTTTTTCTGGATATGCGTCTGGCGTTATTACAACATTTTTTATGGTTTTATCCATTGATTTACTATATACCGAAAGTGTATCGACATTTGAAGCAAATAACTTAAACGAAAAACAAATCAATATTGTAATTAGCAAATACTTCTTCATAAAAATTGCTTATTTTTTTAGCATCAAGTCTTCCAATTCCTCTAAGGTTTTCCCTTTGGTTTCTGGCATCATAAAGGCAACAAAAAGCAATTGTAAAATCATCATAGCTGCAAAAACTAAAAACACCAAGCCACCACCAGCAACTTTTAATAATAACGGGAATAACGATGGAATTAATGCAGCCAACACCCAATGCGTTGAACTACCAAAGGCCTGCCCCGAAGCTCTTAAATGATTTGGGAAAATTTCTGAAATAAACACCCAAATAACGGCTCCTTGACCAACGGCATGGGCCGCAATAAATAGAAACAAGAAAAATGGCACCACCATTCCTGTCCATTCAAGGAAAAAAGCAGCAGATAATAAACTTAACGATACAATATAGGCCAAAGAACCAATGTACATAAGTGTTTTACGGCCTAGTTTATCTATTAAAAACACACCTAACAACGTGAATAATAAATTTGTAACCCCTAAACCAATACTATTTAATAAAGCCGAGTTTTCGCCCAATCCGGCAGCTTCAAAAATACGTGGCGCATAATACAACACAGCATTTATTCCTGAAAATTGATTAAAAAACGCAATTAAGAAAGCCAACATTAAAGGAAACCTGTATTTTTTTATAAAAATAGTTTCGGTTTTATCGCTTTTTGCTGCATGTACATGATGTTCGTTAATAAGTTCATCGATGTTTGCAGAAGGTTCTATCATTTCAAAAACTTCTCTAGCTTCGGCTTCTCTATTTTTTGAAAGTAACCAACGTGGACTTTTAGGCACTTGCAACGCAAATAAAATATACAATACCGCAGGAATAGCTTCTACACCTAGCATCCAACGCCAATCGTTTTCACCAATATCACTTAATAAATAATTTGAAGCATAAGCAATCATGATACCAAAAACAATATTGAATTGGTACATAGCTACCAAGCGTCCACGATCTTTAGCCGGTGCAATTTCTGAAATATAAGCAGGCGCCGCAATGGTTGAAGCTCCTACTCCTAACCCGCCAATAAAACGTGCAAAAGCAAATACATACGGATCGTTAGCCAAAGCCGAAGCAATTGCCGAAACTGCAAACAACACACCAATTACGATAAGCGTGTTTTTTCGTCCGTATTTATTAGTTGGCCAACCGCCAAAAATAGCACCAATAACAGTTCCCCAAAGTGCCATTCCCATAACTACAATACCGTGAAAAGCTTCAGACGACCCCCATAAGGCTTGTAATTTTTTATCGGCTCCCGAAATAACGACTACATCGAAACCGAATAAAAAACCAGCAAGTGCTGCTGTAATTGACCAGATTAATATTTTTCTATCCATTTATAATATATTTTAGTTGATTTTTAATTACTGTTTTAAAGGAATAACCATATTCCAAGTTTTTGTACCGTTGCTAAAACCACCAGGACCATCCATAGTGGCAAAGAAAATATGCGTTGGCACGCCGTTTTCTGTAAATACAAACGGGCGTTCTAATTGACCTTGTTTTATTGTTTTTCCGTTATTCCATTTTACGGTTTTAGTATAGGCTCTTGCCGATTTATCTACTTCCCAATGAATGCCATCTTTTGAATGTGCTAATAAACCATCGCCTTTACCTCCTGTTATTAATCCGCGTTGATCTTTTGCAACTAAATGAAATCCGTTATTATCGCTCCATAAATGCGGATCTTCAACCTCGCCCAAATGTTCCATAGAAAACAAAGGCTTTGTTCCTACAACAGTATATTCACCATCAAACGAAGGCGCTGTTGCAACACCTATACTCATGTCGCTATGTGTAATCCCATCCTCTTGATAACTTCTACCTTTAAATAAAAGCACCACAGAGCCATCATCTTTAATTAATGGTGATGGATTTGAGGTTAAAAAGCTGTAATAACTATTAGGTTCTACTTCTAGAATAGGTGCATCGAGTCGTTCCCAAGGTCCAAACGGACTCTTAGATGTTGCGACACCAACACGTTTACCCCAACGTGCAGCAATACACCATTTACTTTTTAAATCGAATTCCTCTAAATTGTCGTGATTAACTTCTTCGAAAGGATGTGTAGAGCCCATGTAATACAAAATATAAGTATCGTTATGTTTTACAATTTTAGGATTGTGGCATGAGCGACCATCCCAAAATTGAGCACCACGACTACCTAAAGCAACATCTTGAAATTTATATGGCCCTTCTGGTGTTTTTGATGTGGCATGAACAATTTCTGAAGCAACCATCCAACCGGGGTGAAATGGCAAATAATGTGGCCAACGCGACGCATACATGTGATATAAACCATCGTCTCCTTTTATAACCGAGCTTCCCCAAACCCAATAATCGTCCATTTGCAAACCGCCATCAACAGGTGCTTCATTTAAATTATCATAGATTATATTTTGCGCGTTACAGGCAAAAATTCCGAAGAAAAATAAAATTAAATATTTCACATTTGTCATTAAAATATGTCTTGATTTAGTTTAGATACAATGATATAAACTATGGCATGTTATTGATATAAAATATGAACCATAGCGTATAAACTATTGCTCATTTAACCGAACAACACTAATAACCACGGCTAATCGTTGATTTTGTATTAGTTTAAGGATTTTTAGCTTTAAAAAATTTATAGTTTTTAATTACTTTAACAACTGGCTTGGTGGAAAACCAAATTGCTGTTTAAAACGCCTGCTAAAATATAAGGGATCGTTAAACCCAACTAGGTTAGTAACCTCTGATACGTTGTATTTTTTTGTTTTTAATAATTGAGCCGATTTTTTTAATCGAACGGTTCGAATAAATTCATTTGGTGACAAATCGGTTAATGCTTTTATTTTCCGATATAATTTCGATGAACTTACCCCAAGTTTATCGCATAAATAGCTTGTGGTTAAATCGGGATTTTCAATATTATTATCTATAATATTTGCCAATTTTTCCATGAAGGCTTCATCGATAGGAGAATTAACTAGTAAACTAATTTCGCTATCGGTATCTCCAGAAAATTTGGCTTTTAAGTCGAACCTTGTTTTTACAATATTTGAAATTCTAGATTTTAATAAGGCTGGATCGAATGGTTTTACCAAATAGCCATCGGCTCCTAAATCGAAACCACGCACTTTATCTTCGTTTTCGGAAAGCGCCGTTAATAATATTACTGGAATGTGACTTATAGATTCGTCGTTTTTTAGTTCTTTGCAGAACTCTAAACCATCTTTTACAGGCATCATAACATCTGCAACACATAAAATAGGTTTTATTTTTCGGCATAACTGCAAACCTTCTTCTCCGTTTTCGGCTTCAAAAACCTGATAGTAATCCGAGAGGTAATCGATTAAATAATTTCGGAGTTCTAAATTATCTTCTATTACTAAAATCTTTTGTTTTATCTCCGTATTAGTTGATAGATTTTTTGGTGTTTTATCATTAAAAGGGACAAAATTTTCTTCATTTTTTTCTATTTCGAACACTTCATCTTCACTATAAAAATCGCGCGTTATTGGCAATAAAACTGTAAAAACACTACCTGTTTTAGGTTTACTTTTAACAGAAATTTCTCCTTTATGCAAATCAACTAGCGCCTTTACAAGAGACAAACCAATACCTGAACCTGTATTATTTTCTTTACTATTTGTAGCTTGATAAAAACGATTAAATATTTTTTCTTGGCTTTTTTTGGGTATTCCGATACCATCATCGGAAACTTCTATAATTAAATGCGTTTTATCGTTATTTTTAAAACCTACAAACAAATCGACATGGCCATATTTTTGAGTAAACTTTATGGCATTCGATAATAAATTATATAGAATTTTATCGCACTTATCTTTATCTAACCAACCCGAAATCGCATCAATTTCGGTATTAAAATTAAAATGAATATTTTTATTATATGCGAATTCTTTAAAGGAATCGAAGGTGTTTTGAGTAAATTGAATAACATTGGTTTTTGTTACTTTCAATTTTAGTTCTCCAGTTTGTGCTTTTCTAAAATCGAGCACTTGATTAACCAAATTTAACAATCTGCTTGCATTTTGATGTATAAGTTGGAAACGACTTTTTTGGTAGCTTGTGCTATTAATTTCTTTATCTTCTAACAGCTGTTTAGCCGGCCCTAAAATTAAGGTTAATGGTGTGCGTAACTCGTGCGAAATATTAGTGAAAAACCTTAATTTTTCGTTGTTTAATTTAACGTCGCGCTCCCGATTTACTTTTTCGGTTACTAACTCCTGTTTTAGTCGCATTCTATTTTTAACCTCGCGCCTAATAAAATAAGTAATTAGCCCAATTAATAATAAAAACAACACTAAGGCTTTATATGTTAACCAAAAGGGCTTATTAATTTTTATTTGATATGATTTTATCGCGCTCCAAACACCATCGCTATTACTTGCTTTTAACTGAAATTGATACTCACCAGGAAATAAATTGGTGTATTGAATAGTACGCGAATTACTGGTTGTGGTTACCCAATCTTTATCGAAACCATTTAATTTGTATTGAAATTGATTTAGTAATTGGTTAGTGTATGACGGTGTAGAAAATTGAAAAGAAAAGTTTCGAATATTATAATCTAACTCCAAAATTTGAGTTTCGTTAAAATCTTTTTCTAATGGAATTTTACCGTTTATTTCTTTACCAGGAATTACAATTTCGTTTTGTACTTTTATTTCGGTTATTATTGGTTTAGGTGCCAGTTTATTAATATTTAAGGCTTCTGGAGAAAAATGAATAACGCCGTTTTTACCACCCAAATAAATATTTGAAGCACCTTTACTAAAAAAACCTTTGGGACTATAATAATCTAATCGATTACCACTATCAACCCGATATGCATTGTAACTATTTGCTTTAAAATTATAACGCGCTACACTATTATTGTTAACATTTAACCATAAATTATTATTAGAATCGACTAATAAATCTGTAATCCAATTTTCGGTTAAAGCAGCAGGTTCTTCTGGTTGAACAAACTTGTTTTTAGTTTTATCGAAATAACAAAGTCCTTGCCTAGTTGCCACCCAAAGCACATCGTTTTTATCGAAAATAATATCACTTACATTAACGTGTGGCAACCCTGATTTTTGATCTGTTGCAGCCAAAAAATGCTCTTGAGTTTTTGTTTTTAGATTGTACTTTATTAATCCACCTTCGGTAGCAAACCAAACTTCATTGTTTTTCCCAAGAAGAATTTCGTTAATATCTCCCGTTTGCAACAAGTGGTCTCCGCTAATAACAGGTTTTAAATTGTTAGTATTTATTTTAATAGCCCCTTCGCCAAAAGAACCTACAATAAGTTGGTTGTTTCCTAAACGTTCGAACGCCACAATTGGGGTGTCATTAAAACCTACATCAACTACTTTTGCCGTACTATTTAAATAATTATAAACTAAAAGTTTACCATTCCATAACCCACAAAAAAACACGGTTCCATTAATGGTGTAAATACTTGCAATATCATAATTACCATGATATAAAGGTTTAAACCCGAAATCGCTAAAAACAAACAAACCGTTATGCCTTGTAGCAACAATTAAGTTGTTGTTATATGTTTTTGAAAAACCACGAATCCATGGCACTTGATTGCCAATGTATTTTGAAATATCTTTATTTAAATAAAACTGGTTTTGAAATGGATCGTATTTATCGAGTCCGTTTTCTGTACCAATCCAAAGCACGCCCGAAGCATCAAAAAACAATGAGGTCACCAAATTATCTACCAATGATGTGTAATTAGTTAAATCGGCAAAATAGTGTTTAAAGTGGCCTTCTTGAATATCTTCTAACTTATCACAAACCAATAATCCACCAATTGTACCAACCCAATATTTGCCATCTGGGGCTTGCGATACAGATATAAAATAAGAGCCGAGAGCTTCGCTTAATTCTTTATTTCGAACTTCTAAATGTTCAAATTTATTTTCAGACTTACTTAATTTATAAACCCCGTTACGCGTGCCTACAAATAAATTGGCTGCTTCATCTTGATATATAAAATTTAAATATGGGTTGTTTTCTGAAGTGTTTTTGTTTTGAATGGTATAAGTTGCTGTTTTCTGAATTTCACCATTGTTATTTAATACTATTTTAGCAACAGAAGCTGTACCGTAACTACCAATCCAAATATTACCTTCGTTGTCTTCAAAAATTTCTTTTATATAGTTAAAATTCGGCAAGTTTACCTTTTCAAATCGGTTTTCTTCAACATAAAACCAATATAAACCATGATCTTTTGTTCCAACCCAAACTCTATTAAAACGGTCGATATAAACCGACCTAATTTCATTATCGGGCAAACTATTTGCTGCTTCAGGTTGATTTAAATATGTGGTAAATTTATAGGTATTTAAATTAAGTTGTGTTAAGCCGTTTCTTGTTCCAATCCACAACCAATTATTGTTTTCATCATATTTTAAAGCGGTAATATCGTTATTATTGATGCTATTTTTGTCTCCCGAATTACTTAAATAGGTTTTAAATTCGTAGCCATCGAACCTGTTTAATCCAGAGAAAGTACCAATCCACAAAAACCCTTGTTTATCTTGAACAATGTGGCGTACGGAGTTTTGAGACAGCCCACCTTTATCGTTATAATGCTCGAATTTAATATCCTGAGCATTAATTGAACAAGTAATTAGTAAAAAAATATAAAATAGAAAACGGTTTAGCATAGTTGGTAATAATTTTCAAATCATTTAGGCTGCATATTTAAAAATGTTTTTGCGAATCGTTCTCCTAATTTACGCTCACTTATGGAGTTAAAATGTAAATTATCGCCTCGATCTGTAAGGTCTTCCGTTGAAACCGCTTCGGTATATTTATGCTTTTCGGCATAATTATGAATTATCATATTCATAGCTTTCCAAGTTTCACTATCTGTCCTAAAACCTCCTAATTCTCCCAAAATAATTGGTAGGTTTTTATTACCGGCCGCCTTCCGAAAGGATTTAAAAAGTCTATTTAAATTTTTATCATAATTTTTAATACCATTTTTATTAGCATCGCTTTCACCTTGATGCCATAATACACCTTTTACCGTTCCGTATGTTTTGGCGAAGTCCATGTTTGCTTTAAAATTAGTGAAGAGTTTTACTGTTCTATGTTCCTCATCATTTATCCATTTTGATATGCTGCTTCCTCCTACTGCTGTTGGTATTAGTAATATTGAAACATGCTCCGGAATTTCTTTTAAAAGAGTTCTTGCAAACGAAACACCACAATCTAACCCAGCCATTTTTGGCTCATAAAAATGTAATGGTTCTTTAGCCAAAACAATGGTATTTGATTTATTAATGGTTAAAATTCTAGAATTAGGGATGGTATCGTTTGGTTCGATAAAACCACGCCCCGCCATGTTTGATTGTCCTGCTAAAAAAAACACCCAAACATCTTTCTTTTCGGGTAAATTAGCTGCTTTTACTTCGGTTTTTGGGAAATTTAATTTCCGCTCGTATTTTGCAATTTGCATCGAATTAACCAGCTTATCAAGCCAAGACTCAGCCAATTTAGGCCAAGTTTTTGCTGCATTATTTCCTTTTCGTAATCCGTAACCATGACCGCCTTTAGCCAACATATGAAGCTCGACAGGCACTTTTTTATCTCGAAGTGCTTTGGTAATTTCTAATGCGCTATTTCCGTAAGGATCATCTACTGTACCAAATACAAAACAAGGTGGCGTAAAGTCGTTAAATTGAAATTCAGGACTAATAGTTCTGTCCTCTCCGCTATCTAAATACGCTGGATAAATAAGCATAGTAAAGTTTGGGCGTGGCGAAAAATCATCGACTTCATCTATTTTAGAGTAAGTTTCAATATTATAATTAATTGACGCTCTTGCGGCTAAATGCCCTCCGGCCGAAAACCCTAAGACTCCAATTTTATTGGTATTTAATTTATATAATTCAGCCTTACTTCTTACAACTTTTATTGCCCGTTGCACATCTTGAATAGCACCTGCTCTATTTTTTGGCACTCGATATTGCAAAACAAAGGCCGTATACCCCAATTGATTTAACCATTCAGCAATTTCGCAACCTTCTTTATCTATGGCTAAAATACCATAACCACCTCCAGGACAAACAATAACTGCAGCACCAGACTGATTTGGTTTTTCGGGTTTAAAAACGGTTAAAGTTGGCTGTGTTACTTTAGCCAATCGCATAACATTACCAGATGTATTTTCACTTACAACAGACTGCTGTTTTGCTTCGATTTGTCCTGGCACAGATTCTGGCCATAAATCGATTACCGTTTTATTATTTTGTTGCGCAACTAAAATTCCGGTTAAACTTAAGGCTAACCAAAAGGTACATTTTTGTAAAATTTTCATGAAATATTAAAATAGTGGACTTAAAAATAGAACTTTATTCAATAATTACAATTTAAGATCTTAATATTCTTCAAACTTTGCAGTTTCATTATTCTGTAAATTCCACATTAGTAAGTTTTACAACAACTGGATTGGGCCAAATTTTATTATTATACACCCGATGTGCTCTACTTATAGAAATTTCTAAACCTTTATTATGCTGAATAAACCGCGATTCTGGGTTGTTTTCTGGCCAATACTCTACTACTTTATCGTTTTGTCCTAAAACGGAGATTGTAGTTTTAGGAGTTGCCTTTAAGTATTTAATTAAAAAATTTCGTCTAAACCCTTTAAACCATTCGCCTTTTTGGTCGGTAATAAAAACATAAACCGCATTTTCTTTTTCGTTTTGTGTAAACCAAAGGTCGCCGTCTTTAATTTTGTGTGGCGCTGGCCTAATGTTTTTTATGCCTTCGTTATTAACAAACATCCATAAGGCTACTTCGCGTAATCGTTCTTCTTGTTCAATAGGAATTTCGCCGTTTGGCTTCGGTCCAATATTTAGTAAAAAGTTACCGCCTTTGGCTCTAATTTCAATTAGTTTTTCAATTAATTCGGTGCCCGATTTATAGGTTTCGTTTGTTGGTTTGTACTGCCATTGGGTTCCCATTGTCATGCAGGTTTCCCAGGGCCCTTCCATAGCGCCATCTGGTATTTTTTGCTCAGGCGTTTGCATTTCGCCACGAGTTACAACAATATCAGGATATTTTTCATGAACATATTGCACTATATTTTTCTTTGAAAACGAATCGAAAAATGCTAAATCTATTTTACCATATTTTGTAAATAATTCGTCTAGTTGTTTTTTATCATATTCAAATAAGGCTTCATTTTCTGTGGTTTGGGTCATCTCGCCTTTTCTTGAAATTAAATGCCCTTGTTTATGAATAAAACTAAAATCTTCTGGAGAAAAGTAAAACCCTACTTTTAAACCAAATTTGCGTAACGATTTCACCAACATACCAGTAATATCTTTCCCGTAAGGTGTATTCATTATATTAAAACTGGTGGTTTTGGTATCCCACATGCAAAATCCGTTATGATGCTTAGTTGTAAACATTACATATTCGGCACCTGTGAGTTTAAAAAGTCGCGCCCATTCATCAGGATCGAATTTATTTGGATAGAATGTTTTTGGTAATTCGTTCATATACCGATTTACATAATCTTCGGAAGCACCAACCATGGAGTGACTAATAACACTTCCTAACTGGGAATCCATACTCCAATGAATAAAAATACCAAAGCCCATGTCCATAAACTTCTCATTGAGTTCTGGCTTGTTTTTTAGCTGTGCAAATGATGAAAACACAATTAAAACTATTAGTAAAATTGAAATTTTCCCGGAACGATTCATTCGCTTAAATTTTTAGATTGGTTAGTCATTTCTAAATGCAGATTTCCGCCTTTAACAATATCATTATGTTTTATTGAAAAATCTTTTATTTCTGTGCCATTTAACGCTACTTTAGCTACATATACATTTGACTCACTGTTATTTTCACTTGTAATAACAAACTTATCACCTTTATAGTAATTTGAATTTAAATGAATAGTAACTTGGTTAAAAACTGGGCTTCCTATTTGATACTCTGGGTTTTCTTCGGTGCCACCATTTAACTGAAATAGTCCCATTTTAAGCAACACACTTAAACTTCCCATTAAACCTTGATCTTCGTCGCCAAAATACCCAACTTTCGGGCTTAAACCTCCAAAAGTTTTAGTAGCAACCTGTCGTGTCCAGAACTGCGTTAAATCTGGACGATTTAATTTATTAAATATAAAAGATGTTTGTATTGATGGCTGATTTCCAAAATTTATGGGCACACGACTATACTCGGGATGCGACTCTTGAGCATGCGAATTTCCAGCTGCAAAATTTTGTTTTTCGGCCGTTTTAAATTGTTCGTTTAGTTTCTCTGAAGCATTAAAAACACCTCCCATTAATTCTGCCAAACCATTAATATCGTGTGGCACAAACCAACTTGCTTGCGCTGCGTTAGACTCTATAAAGCCATGTTCTACTTGAAACGGATCGAAATGTTTTTTCCATTGGCCTTTTACATTTTTTGGACGTACCCAACCGGTTTCAACATCAAAAACATTTTTATAATTTTTAGACCGATTTATAAAATAATTATAATCACTTTCATGATTCAACTTTTTAGCTAATTGAGCCAAAGTATAGTCTTGGTATGCATACTCTAAAGTCATGCTAGCACCATCTTCATGTATACCAAATTTACCATCGGGCAACGGGTAAGGCACGTAACCTTGATTTATATAATATTTTAATCCGCCACCCTCAAAAGTATGGTGTTCATAGCCCGATTTTGCCATAATTCCATCTAACATATGGTTCTTTTTTAAAGCCTGATAAATAAACTCTAAATCGTTTTTTATAATGCCTTTCTGGATGGCTGAAACTATAAATGGTGTCGACGAAGCTCCCGTCATAACATTAGTATAATTACCACCTGAGGGACCACGAGGCACCAAACCACCATCGTTATAATATTGCATTAAGGAATGCACAAATTCTTCCATAATTTCTGGATAAACTAAGCCCCAAAGCGTGTTTAAAGTCCATTGAGCTCCCCAAAAAGAATCGGAATTATAATGATTAAATTTAGGTTTTCCATGGGCGTTTAATGGTAATTGTCCTATTTTAAAATCTTCTCCAGTTAAATCCGGATAAGCACCATTTACATCGCTAATAATGCGACGCCCTTGTAACGCATGCCACAAATCGGTATAAAATCGGGATTGGCTTTCATCTGTTCCGCCTTGAATTTCAATTCTACCTAATAAATCGTTCCATTGTTTTTTAGAGGCCTCAACAACCTTATTAAAATCCCAATCTGGAAGTTCTTCGTTTATGTTTAATTCGGCATTTTTTGTAGACGTGTAAGATATACCAAGCTTCATAAGCACTGGTTTACTAACATCGTTGAGTGTAATTAAATAATTTCCCGTTTTTTTATCTTTTTCAATAGCATCAATATCGGTATTCAATTTAACCTTAAAAAATACAGTAATAGGTTTAGGCCTTCGTCCTGTTTTTGTCATGGTAACACTTCCCGAAAGCTCACGAACAGAATCTTGTTTTAAATCACCATTTTCGTTTTTACAAGGCCCAAGTTTTGTATTTAAATTGAATAATATCGCCGATTGTTGGGTATTTGGAAAACTATATTCATGCAAACCAACCCGAGTTGTACTGGTTAGTTTTGCAGAAATATTATAACGATTTAATTGCACTTGATGAAAGCCAGGGTTTACAGTTTCGGTTTCGTGGCTAAATTTTGAATAAAAGTCCTGATATATTTTACTTTTTTCTGTTTGTGAAATTGTAACAGGCATAACTGACACACCCGCCATTTGCCACGCATGAATATGGCTAAAGCCTTTTATAGTATCAGTTTTATATCGATAACCACTACCCCAAGCACCACCAATTTGCGTGTCTGGGCTTAAATTTACCATACCAAAGGGTCTGGATGCCGAAGAAAAGAAAAACCACCGGGAATTTTCGGTGTCTAACCACGGGTAAACTTTTGCCGTATAATCTACGGTTTCGATTGTTTTTTGAACCTGTTCTGTCTTTGTATTTTGGCAAGACAAAAACCAAGCAAAAATCAAGCACATTACAGGAATAACTTTTTTAAATATAAACAGGTTCTTCATAAACGTATTACTCTTTTATTATTGAAACTTGATTTTATTGCAACTTAATTTTTTTTAAAACAGGCAGACAAATAAGTCTGCCTGTAAAAACTAAAAAAACTAACTCAAAAATCAAAATTTGAATTCTATTTTATTAATAATTAGGATTTTGATCCATAGTATTAGGAGACAACGCAATTTCTCTTGTTGGTATTGGTCTTAATAAATGCTTTGAAGCATCAAAAGCACCATGATCTACCACATGTGGGTTGTATAACTCTATGCGTTCTTCTAATTTCCCCATTCGCTTTAGCGAAGCCCACCTATTGGTTTCTCCTGCTAATTCTAGCGCGCGTTCTTCTAAAATTACATCTAAATTTATTGTTGAATAAAAATCGACATCGCCTGTGGCGCGTTCACGAACTCTATTTATATGAAACAACGCTTGTGTGGTGTTACCTGCTCCTAAATAGGCTTCAGCAGCCAATAAATGTGTTTCTGCAATTCTAAAAATAAAAGTATCTCTCGCACCTCCATTTTGATCGTTATAAATTTCGTCATCAAACTTTTTCATGATTGGAAAATTTATAAAATACGGATTTGAAGAATAGGTATAATTTACATCTGGAATATCATCTGGTTTTCCCCACAAGTATTCATCGGGTTGGAACACCCAATATCTGTCTAACTTATCGGTGAGTTCTGCAATATCTATGGGTTCTTTCGGGAAATAAACAACCGTATCACCAGGAATAATAATATCGTCTTCCCAAGCCGAATCTTCGTCGGCATAAATTACGCGATGAATCGTTGCATCTTCTCGTGTATCGTTATCTGCAAATAAAGAATAGAAATATGGCGTCATCATTAAGCCATCACCTTGTACGCCGTATTGATTTGACCTGCTAACACCTGGCAAATCAAATAAATTATACATAAATAAGGAATGCTTGTTATTGTTTCTATCTTCATCAAAACCATTATTTTCCCAATGGGCTGCGAATAAAATTTCATCGTTTATTTGATTACCATAATCGAACACCTCAGCAAATGTTTGGTTTCTAATATCATAACCATCAATAGCTTCTACAGCTAAATCTGCAGCTGTTTGAAAATCGTTAGTTCCGGCAAAAGTTTTATACGCTCTGGTTAAATACACCTCAGATAGTAAGTGTTTTGCTGCACGAATTGATAAGCGACCAATTTCAGGATCGGCCTCCAAATCTGGAATCGCAGCTTCCAACTCGCTAATAATTAAGCTAAACGTTTCTTCTTCCGTAGAACGCGTGTAATCATTTCGAATACTTAAAGGTTCTTCCAGATCTAATACTACACCACCATATTGTACTACTAAATTAAAAAACGCCAATGCTCTTAAAGCTCGTGCTTGAGCTATACCATAGGCTTTTGCTTCTAAATTGGTATCGCTCCAATTAACTTGGTTTTCGTAACGGTTAATAGCTGTATTTGCTTTTGCAATTACGTTATAATTTACACTCCAAACGCCGTTGGTTTCTGGAGCTATAAAATTATTGTAATCGTTCGCACTGCTAAAAGCAAACAATTCGCTTTTTGTGGTAAAAATATCTGTTCCAGCAAATTTATAGCCATGATTTCTGTAAACCGCTCGTGTAGCCGTATAAACCCCAATTACAAGTTGGTCGGCATTATCTTCGTTAATAAAAGTTTCACTCGTAATATCTGAATATGCATCTTCTTGAATAAAATCGTCGCAAGCAATAAAGCAAAACGCTACAGCAAGAATGATAACTATTGATTTTATATTTTTATTTGTTTTCATGTGTTTAAGAATTAAAAATTAGTAAGCTAACTTAAGTCCGAATAAAACCGTTTTCATCATATAACCTGCGTTATAGGTATTTCCTAGTGCAGTTTCTGGATCTGGCCCCGCATAATCTGTAAACGTAAATGGATTTTGAAGATCTAAGGTTAACCTTAAACTTGACATTTTTAGTTTATCTAGCATAGGTTGATTAAAATTATACCCTAACCCTATATTACCAATTTTAATAAAATCTACATCTACGTAATAATCGTTTCCTGTTGATGCATACTGTGCTGCTGGATATTTGGCACCTTGATTATTAGGCGACCAATAATCTAAATCTACTTTATTAAACTTAGCTCTATCGTTTTGCCAAGGCGCAAAGTTGTTATAGAACTCCGAATGCCCATAAGCTCCAAATCTTGCATGCATTTGCACTGTTAAATCGAGGTTTTTGTAGGAGAAGGTATTCGTCATACCTCCAATCCAATCGGGAGATATAGAACCAATTACAACATTATCATCTTGATTAAGCAGACCATCGTCATTTTGGTCTACATATTTCCATTGTCCTGGGAAGGCTCCATAGGTGTGTGCTTCTGCAGCCTCATCGAGCTGCCATATACCATCAAACTGGTAACTATAAATAGCATCTACTGGTTGCCCTATTTCGCGAACACCGTGATTTCCGTAAGGATAACTATCTAAATCGCCATCCAATTCAATAATTTCGTTTTTATTACGGGCGTAGTTTAAGCTGGTTGTCCATTTAAAATTTTCGGTTTGAACGTTAGTTGTGTTTAATGTAATTTCAACACCTTTGTTTCTTACCGAACCATAGTTACCAATTGCAGTTCCATAACCCGAAATAGCTGATAGCGTTTTACCTAAAATAGCATCGACTGTTTTCTTATTATAAACTTCTAATCCTAAACGTACTCTATTTTGAATTACGGCTAAATCTATACCTACGTTAACTTCTTTAGAGCGTTCCCAAGTTAATTCTTGGTTTGCTAATCCTGCTACTTGCACCCCATTTAAGTGGTCTTCTCCAAAAACATAATCGGCTCCGTTTAAAAATGCAAAAGATTGATATGGTCCAATAACATTATCGTTACCAGACTCACCATAACTAACACGTAATTTTAAGTTACTTAACCAATCTACATTTTTTAAAAATGTTTCATCACTGGCTTTCCAAGCAAATGCTGCCGAAGGGAAAAATGCCCATTCGTGACCAACAGCTAATTTAGAAGAGCCGTCGTATCTACCTGTAAAAGTGAACAGATATTTATCGTTTAAGCTATAGTTTAATCTACCTGCAAAAGAAGACAAGGTTTCTTTTTCGTAGTCTGTTGCGTATGTTCTAACATCTAAACCAGCAGCAGTATTGTAATATTGATAAATATCGGTGTCGAAATTCCTGGTTTCAATATTACTGTATTCATCCTGTCTGTAATAAACAGAGGATATTAAAGTGGTTTTTAAATTGTGTCCCTCAGCAACATCAAAATTCATATCTACAATATTATCCCATGTATAAGAGGTATCGAAAAAAGCATCGTAATACGCACGTGTTCGGGTTTCGTCATTTCTTGCAGATTTTGTTAATAAACCAAATTGTTGCCCATGACGTGTAGTTCGTAAATTTGGTGCAAATTGCGTTTTAAAACTCAACCACTTTGTAGGGGTATAATTTAAAAATACGTTTGCTATAACATCTAAAGCTCTGGTATTATTTAACCAAGCATCTTCATATGCTTCGTAGTATGGGTTTGTAAACCTACCATCTTGATCGTCTGGAAATAAAATTAAGTTTCCATCTGGATCTCTTGGATTAACCGTTGGTGCTAACCGAAGTGTACTTCTAAATAGCTCGTTACTTCCGGTTTCTCTTTCAGATAATGATAAATAGGCTTTTAAACCTGCCGTAAACTTATCTGACACTTTTTTTGTAATAGCAGTGCTTAAGTTGTAACGTTCAAATTTTTCAATTCCCATAACACCTTCATTACTTAAATACCCGATAGAACCGTTATAGGTTAGACCATTGCTACCACCAGACATGGCAATAGTATGGCTGGTTTGAATACCGGTTTTTAAATAATCGTTTTGCCAATCGGTATAACGACGGTTGGCAACGTTATCGGCCTCTTCATTTGAAGATCTAAATTCTCCTGAAAAATCTATAGGAACATTATTATAATCGCTAACCGTTGGGTAATAAGGCGTATCGTAATCGAAAAGTCCTTGCCAAGCGCTGCTTCGTAAAACATCTTCAACAAAAGCGACATACTCATCACCAGTAAACATATCTGGTTTATTAGCTACAGAGTTTATACCTAAAGTAGCTTCGTAAGTAAACCGTGTAATACCTTCAACTCCGTTTTTTGTTGTTATTATTACAACACCATTAGCTCCTCGCGACCCATAAATTGCAGTTGCAGAAGCATCCTTTAATATATCGACCTGCTGAATATCGGACGGATTTAAAATATTAATATCATCGAAAAACACACCATCTACAACAAATAGCGGTTTGGACAAGTCGCCATCAAAATTTAAACCATCTCTGGTTTCGTCATTATTTTGAATAACCGTATTACCTCTAATATCAAAAGAAAGAGGTGCTCCTGGTTTGTTGTTAGTGGTTCTTACATCTACACCAGCAATACGACCTTGTAAGGCTTGCCCTAAATCGGTTTTCTTTTGCTGGGTAATTTCTTTTGTTCCTATTGAAGCGACGGCACCAGTTAAATCGGTTCGCTTAACAGAGCCATAACCAATTACTACTACTTCATCGAGTTCGGAGGCATCTTCTTGCATTTTCACATTTAAAAATGTTTGTCCTGTAAAAGTAACTTCCTTACGAACATACCCTAAATAGGTAAACACAAGAACGTCTCCATTATTAACGGCAATCTGGAAATTACCGTCAAAATCTGTTGCAGCTCCAGTATTACTACCTTTTACAATTACGTTTACCCCAGGTAAGGATAAACCTTGGTCATCGGTTACGGTTCCAGACACTTTAGTCTGAGCCCATGATATGCTGGTTAGGCATAAAACCATGACTGTCATCATTAGTTTAATTGTTTTCATAAATACTTATTTGTTTAGTTGTTGTTGCCAAATTAGATGTATTCCTTAAATCTTAAATGGACTATCAATTCACATTCATGGACTCATCGGTCAATTCATACTTTTAAACAAATCTGTAAGAAAACCTGCAATAGTTAAAAAAGCTATATAATTTATTACAACAAAACCCTTTTGAAAAGAACGAATAATCCATATATTTGAGTGATCCCTCCATTAATCTACTGTTACTTAATTCTATCTTGTGAATTAATTTTCTTAAAACCACTAAACATGAAAAAACCTGTATTTTATAGCAAAATACTTCTTGTTGCTATTTTAATAATATTTTATAACTGCAAACAAGTGCCAACAGATACAACCCCATGGATTCCACTTTTTAACGGCGAAAACTTAAACGGTTGGTCTCAAAAAGGCGGCAAAGCCAATTACACGGTTAAAAACGGAACCATTGTTGGAAGTACGGTGTACGATACTCCAAATTCGTTTTTAACTACCAATAAAATGTACGATGATTTTATTCTTGAATTAGATTATAAAGTTGATTCTACAATGAATAGCGGCATACAAATACGAAGCAATAGTTTTCCGCATTACAAAAACGGTCGTGTTCATGGCTATCAAATAGAAATTGATCCCTCAAAAAGAGCTTGGAGTGCAGGAATTTACGATGAAGCAAGACGTGGTTGGCTTAATACTTTAGAGCAAAACCCAGAAGCACAAAAAGCTTTTAAACAAAATGATTGGAACCACTATCGTATTGAAGCTATTGGAGACACTATTAAAACGTGGATTAACGGTGTGCCGGCTTCTCATTTAATTGATGATAAAACAGCTAGCGGATTTATTTGCTTACAAGTACATAGTATTAAAAAGGATAAAAAAGAAGGCACAGAAATAATTTGGAAAAACATCAATATTTTAACCGATAGTCTTTCAAAATACAGCAAAAAAACGCCTATCAAACCAATAATCACCAAAAACCATTTAACCATAGATGAAGAAAAAAAAGGTTGGAAACTACTTTGGGATGGTAAAACCACAAATGGATGGCGCGGTGCTAAGCTCGATCATTTCCCAGAAAAAGGCTGGGTAATTGAAGACGGTATTTTAAGCGTTTTATCTTCGGGTGGAGCCGAATCTAGAGCTGGTGGCGATATTGTAACAACTGAACAATTTAGCGATTTTGAGCTAAAAGTTGATTTTAAACTTACTCCAGGAGCCAACAGTGGAATAAAATATTATGTAGATACTGAAATTAATAAAGGCCCAGGATCGTCTATTGGATTAGAATACCAAATTCTAGACGACGATTTACACCCTGATGCGAAAAAAGGTAACCACGAAGGAAGCCGTACTGTTAGTTCTTTATACGATTTAATAAAAGCCGATCCGAACAAACCTGTAAAACCAATTGGCGAATGGAATACAGCACACATCATATCTAAAAACAACCATATAGAACATTGGTTAAACGGTATGAAAGTTTTAGAATACGAGCGCAAAAGCGACAACTACAGAAAACTAGTTTCGGAAAGTAAATATGTAAAATGGCCAAATTTTGGCGAATTAGATAAAGGTCAAATTTTGCTTCAAGATCATGGCGATTTTGTGTCTTTTAAAAATATTAAAATTCGTCCTATTAACAACTAAACTAAACACCACAATGAGTTCAAACAGAAGAGATTTTATAAAAAAAGCAGCATTAGGTGCCGCTGGCACAACATTAATTTCAAACAGCATAAATGCTATGTCGGCAAAAAGCTACAATAAAATTATTGGCTCCAACGACAGAATAAATGTTGCTATTCAAGGTTTAGGAAGACGTTATGGCTCGTATATGCGTCCTATTTACGACAAAAGCAACAACATTGAATTAAGCTATTTATGCGATGTTATGAAAAGCCAACGCGATAAAGCGGCTAAAGAGGTCGATAAAAACAGCAACCACAAACCTAAACTAGAAAATGATATAAGAAACATTTTAAACGACAAACATGTTGATGCCATTTTTATGGCCACACCAGACCATTGGCACGCGCCTGGAGCTTGTATGGCTGTAACTGCTGGTAAACATGTATATTTAGAAAAACCATGTAGCCACAACCTAGCAGAAGGCGATTTACTTATTGCCTATCAAAAAAAATATGGTAAACATATACAAATGGGAAACCAGCAACGTTCGTCGCAACAATCGCAAGAAATTATTAAAGAAATACATAACGGCGTTATTGGTGATGTTTACAACGCCATTGCCTTTTACACCAGTAAACGAGGGCGCGTTCCTAACCAAGTACAAACAGCACCGCCAGAAGGCTTAGATTGGGAATTATTTCAAGGTCCAGCTCCACGTCGTGCTTATACCGATAATACTTGGAATTACAATTGGCATTGGTATGGATGGGATTACGGAACTGCAGAAATGGGTAATAATGCTACACACGAACTAGATATTGCACGTTGGGCTTTAGGTGTTAAAATTCCTGAACATGTTGAAGTTAAATCTGGAAAATTTCATTACAAAGATGATGGTTGGGAAATGTACGACACTATGGAAGCGACCTTTACATTTTCTGGTAATAGAACCATTCAATGGGATGGCCGCAGTAGAAATGGATACGACAAATATGGTGCTGGTAGAGGTACTATAATATTTGGATCGAATGGCTCTGTATTTATCGACAGAGATGGGTATAAACTTTACGACATTAAAGGAAAGTTAGTGAAAGACAACATTGTTCCAGGGTTGGAAAACGGCAATACACTTGGCGGTGGTGGCGGTTTAACCGTCGCCCATACCTTAAACTTTTTTGATGCCATTCGAGGAAAATCAGAATTAACTTCACCTATAGAACAAGGCGCCATTAGTCAAATGTTAACCCATTATGCCAACATTGCTTCAAGAATTGATGAATCTTTTGAGGTCGATGAGGTTTCTGGAAGAATTTTTAACCGAGAAGCCATGAAATTATGGTCTAGAACTTACGAACCAGGATGGGAAATTAAACCTGTTTAATTATTTTTTATATCAAGCCTTAAGTTAAAACACTTGAGGCTTTTTTTATTTTAAATGACATCTGTCGCTTTAAACATGCTGTCCGTCTAAGAAAATTGCCCCAAAATTATCTCTTTATTAATTTCAATAAAAACTATTCTAATGAAAAACACCATACTTTTAATAGCCAGTTTAGTGCTAACTTTAAATTCGTTTAGCCAAACCAACGATAAGATACAATTAGAAAACTCTTTTTTTAAACCTAAAAAAGTAGTTAAAATTAAAGACGGCCATTATTTTATAGACTTCGGAAAAGCCTTTTTTGGCACTGTTGAACTAACAGCAACTCAAAATCAAAACGATACATTAATAGTTCATTTAGGAGAAAAACTAATTGAAACATATAAAATTGACAGAAAACCTGGTGCAACTATTAGGTACAGAAAATCTGTTTTACCAAATTTATTATCCCATACGCCAACAAGCGTAAGCATGAAAGCCTTTAAAAGAAACACCACAGGAGCAGCCATAATGTTACCAGATTCGGTTGGAGCAATAATTCCATTTCGTTACGCCGAAGTTGAAAACCTAAAAATCCCAATAGATAAAATTACATTTAAACAAAAGGTGCTACACGCAAAATTTAACGATGATGCCAGTTATTTTTCATCTTCCAACCCAATTATGGATTCTATTTGGGCGCTATGTAAACACACTATAAAAGCAACTACATTTACCGGATATTATGTAGATGGCGATCGTGAGCGCATTCCTTACGAAGCCGATGCTTATATAAATCAACTTAGTCATTATAGCGTTGATAGTCTTTACGCCATGGCACGCCGTACCAATGCCTATTTTATTGACCACCCAACATGGCCAACCGAATGGCTGCTGCATACTGTGCTAATGTTTTATGCCGATTATATGTACACTGGCGACCTACAACCTTTAGAAGACCATTACGACAATTTAAAGCTTAAAACATTGATGGATTTAGAACGACCTGATGGCTTAATAAGCTCGAAATCGCCAAACTTAACTAAAGATTTAATTAAAAAATTAGGGTTTAAAAATCCGAATACTAAAATTAAAGATATTATAGATTGGCCTCCAGCGCAAAAAGATACCGGTTGGAAACTAGCTACTGCCGAAGGCGAAAGAGATGGTTACGAAATTGTTGATGTTAACACCGCCATAAACGCCTTTTATTACAAAAACATGGTTTTAATGAGCGAAATTGCTGAAGCTTTAAATAAAACAGATGATGCTAAAATCTTTAATGAAAAAGCAAAACAAGTAAAACAAGCCATAAATAATACGTTTTTAGATTCTGAAAAAGGCATTTATATTGATGGCGAGGGCTCAAAACATGCCTCTTTACACGGCAATATGTTACCTTTAGCATTCGATTTAGTTCCAGAAGAACACATTGCTTCGGTGACTAAGTTTATAAAATCAAGAGGAATGGCTTGTAGTGTATATGGTGCTCAATATTTACTAGAAGGTTTATATAAATATGATGAAGAACGATATGCAAATCAACTAATTTCCGATACCATTGGAGATAGAAACTGGTGGAACATGATTAAAGTTGGTTCCACTATGGCTATGGAAGCTTGGGCTGTAAAATACAAACCCAACACCGATTGGAATCATGCTTGGGGAACCGCTCCGCTAAACGCTATCACGCGTTATTTATGGGGTATACAACCTAAAACCCCAGGTTTTAAAATTGCACAGATAACACCTAAAATGGGCGACTTAACTCATTCTAAAATAAAAACACCAACGCAACATGGTATTATTTTAGGAAATTATGAAAAAACCTCGGCACAAACCTCTACATTTACAATAACAATTCCAGACAGAATGACTGCCGAATTTTCACCACCTAAACCTTTTAAAAAAGCTTACTTAAACAATAAAAAAGTAAAGCGCAAAGTAAATTCAGTTACATTAAAGTCTGGTGAGAGTATTATTAAATTAGTAAACTAAACACAATAAAATTTATATATAAATAAAAAAATGAATAATCAGGTTCTTAACACATTAACGTTACTTTTACTACTAACTACATCGGTTTTTAGTTTTTCACAGGACTTAAAACCCTCTAATCTTTTTGGTGATAATATGGTTTTACAACAAGGTATACCAGTTCCTGTTTGGGGGTTATCTTTACCTAACGATAGTATTACAGTCATTTTTTCTAACCAATACAAATCTACATTAGCAGATAGCAACGGTAAATGGATGCTTAAGTTAGAACCCCTACAGGCTAATAAAACTGCTGCCGAAATGATTATTAAATCAAAATCGTCTGAAATAAAAATAACAAATATTCTAGTTGGAGAGGTATGGATTTGTTCTGGACAGTCCAACATGCAAATGCATGTTGATAATGTTCCTGATGTTAAAGCCCTTACACCTTTATCTGAAAATATTCGTAGTTTTGATGTAAAACGAACCGTTTCTTTTAAAGAAGAAGACCAGATAACCGGAAAATGGAAAATAGGTAATTCTTCTAGTGCTGTAGCTTCTGCTTTTTCGTATTATTTAGAGCAATTAGGCGATATTCCTGTTGGAATTATTCATGCTTCTTGGGGAAGTTCATCTATTGAAGCTTGGATGCCTCGTGATATGGAAAACGACTTTATGTACTTTAAAGACATCATGTTCGATTTTGATAAAGATACAATTACCAAAAACATCATAAAAAAATCGTTAAACGCACCTAATGGGTGGTCTCAAAAAGAAGATATTTTTATGCGACAACAACCTAATATTCTGTACAACGCTATGATGCATCCATTAATACCCTTTGCTTCTAAAGGTCTAGTTTGGTACCAAGGTGAACAAAACACTCGATACATTTCTGGAGTCCCAACCGTAAGCGAAAGTAATCGGTTCCATAGAGTTATAGGCATGCAAGAATATAGCGATGTGTTACAACAATGGATTTTAAATTATCGTACAAAGTGGCAAAACCCAAGCATGCATTTTGCTATTGTTATGTTACCTGGATACGGAAAGGGTACGGTTAAAAAGCGGGATATAGATCCTGAAAACCCAACCGAAGAATCTTTTGCTTGGATGCGCGCCTCTCAATTGCAAGCACTTAATTTACAAAACACAAGTGTTGTTAATACAATTGATTTAGGTGATGTTAATAATATACACCCAAAAGATAAATTACCCATTGGCGAACGTTTGGCTTTATTAGCCGCAAAAAACACACTTAGTAAACCCATTGTTGCAGAAGGCCCCATGTTAAAATCTGTAGAAGTGATTGATAATCGTTTAATCGTTCACTTTAAAAATAGCAACGGACTAAAAACAATGGATGGCGAAAATCCAAAAGGTTTTTGGATTGCCGACAAAACAAAACACTGGAAATTAGCTGAAGCTAAAATTGAAGGAGAAACCGTTGTTTTAAGTCATACTGAAATTGAAACACCGCTTTATGTTAGATATGCTTTTGCTGGAAAACCAAGTGTTAACTTAGTAAATGAAGCTAACTTACCAGCCTATCCTTTCAAAACGAAGTAATTAAAAAAGAAAAAGAAGAGGTGAATTCAAATAAAATTTGAACTACACCTCTTTTCGTATCACTGGTTAATAGCTAAGCTTACTCGGATACAAAATTATCTGGAATGGTTAATGGTAAAAACCAATTTTCTGGATTCATTAACTTTTGTTGAACCGCCGCAGCTCCTCCAACATCTCCTGAATTTTCAATTTTATTAGCAACAGCATCGGCAAGTATACTTGGGTTATTAGCTCGTATTGCAAAACGCAGTAAATCTTCCCAACGGTTGCCTTCAAAAGCTAGTTCAAGCGCAGCTTCTTCTAAAATTAAAGCATCAACCGCTTCAATTCTTTCAATACCTTCCAACTCTTCAGGAACACTTACAGGCGCCATACCAGCGCGTCCTCGAATTCCTAAATTACCAGAAGTTGGTTCGTCGCTGTTATTAACCGTATAGTATTGATCCATATCGAAATTTAAAAACCCTTCGGCATTACCAAATATAGGCGCATCAACTGGCTCTACATCTGGGTTATTAAAAATACCATTTACAATAGCCAAGGCATGATCTGGATAACCGGCATAATTAATAGCCTCGGCATATCTTAAATAAATTTTAGCAGCTCTGTTCCATGTAAAATACTCTGGTTGGTACTTCGTTATCATGGCCGCATCACCTTCACCTGTATAAGACAAATCATCTAGAACACGTGTATCTCCTTGAAAAACGGGTTCGCCTTCGTAACCAACAAATTGTTCACTCCATTTTAATATGGCGAATTCTGATGGCTTTAATTGCGTAGTTAATATATCGTAACTTTCATTTTCTTGACGAAATTGCTCATTAAAGGCAACGTAATTAATTACGGCATTTCCTGCTATACTTTCACCAAAAATATTCTCCCAAGAGGTTGCAATTGTATATCCAGTTCCACTTTCGTTTACAATGGCTGCATACGAAGAAATATTATAAACGTTTCCTGAAACGTTTTCATCTAAAAACAATTTGTAGTGTGTAGCAGCTTCAACAAAACTTCCTTTCCATAAATACAAATCGCCTAATAAAATATTTTGATCTGGAATCATTTTAAAAATATTAAACCCTAAAGAGTTTTCATATTTTGTAACGTTTTCAACATCGGCAACCGTCATTAAATTTGCTATTAAAGTATCGATAGCTTCCGTCATTGAAAGTACAGGATAGGTTTTATCTAAATCGTGATTTGTTTTAATAGGTTCTGTAATGTATGGCAGTTTCCCATAATTAATTAAAATTTGCATTTGTGCCCATGTACGAATTCTTAATATAGAAGCATAATCGTCTAGCAATTGATTTTCGTAAGCTTCTGTATCTATTCCTTCTAAAGCAAAATTACAATTGTTAATTATTGAGAACAATGTCGTAGGATCTGCAATACTATTTTCTTCGGTTACTTCATGGTTATTAATTTGTCTTATTTCGTCGACAGTACTGCTATTTACGTTTACTAAATCGCCTCGAACCTCACCTAGAATAACGTATTGACCAGCAACATCCTGCATTTCGGCAAGCACACCAAATAATGCTGAACGCGCGTCGAGTTCGTTATCTCCTAAATAATCATCGGACAATACAACTTCCTCTGGCGACACTTCTAAAAAGTCTTCGCAAGAAGTAAACCATGTTAGGCCTACAAGTAAACCAAATGTTATTTTTATATATTTTCTCATTAGATATGTTTTTATATTTTGAATATTTTATAGTCCTACTCTAACTCCAATTAACACAGAACTGTATTGTGGCGTAAATCCAGCATCGATACCTTGTAAATAACTTAGTTGCGACGAGCTCACCTCTGGATCGTAACCTAAATAATCTGTTATAGTTAAAATATTGTTTGCTGTTATATAAAATGTGGTATTAAACACATCTGGAGTATAGGATAGTGTGATTGTTTTTAAACGAATATACGATCCGTCTTCAATCCATCGATCTGAAAATCTCGAATTCCCCATCGCATCACCATAAACAGCTCTTGGCACTGAAGTATTTTGGTTTTCTACTGTCCAACGATTTACCGTTGCTAAACTTTGATTAGCAAGTCCAGACATCGATTCGTTATTCCATCGCAATGCATTATAAATATCGTTACCTTGACTAAAAGTAAATACTGCAGACAGACTCAACTTTTTGTAGGTAAACGTATTGTAAAACATTCCTGTAAAATCTGGATTTGGATCCCCAATTACAACTCTATCGTCTTCATTTATTACATTATCTGATGCATTTGCATTAACAAAACGCACATCTCCTGCTTCAAAAGGCTGTAAAAACCCTTGATAATCGGTCCAACTTAAACCATCGGCAGAAGCTTCGGTTGCATTGTTATAAATGCCATTGGTTTTGTAACCATAAAATAGACCTAAAGCACTTCCTTCTTGATTAAGTATAGTAGCATTAACACCATCAATAGTATTTAACTGCTGCTGTCCTGGTAAGGAAATAATTTCGTTTTTGTATTTAGAAATATTCCCACCAATATCCCAAGAAAAAGAACTAGTATTAAATACTCTTGCATTTACACTAAATTCAAAACCTGTATTTTTTAACTCGCCATCGTTATTTAAAAAGCCATTGCTTCCGTAAATAGGGCTTATTTCGTTAAGGTTTAATAATCCTGAGGTTTTGTTATTAAAATAATCGAAACTAACGGCTAAACGCTCGTTAAACAAACCTAAATCTATACCTAAGTTAGCTTTAGCAGTTTCTTCCCAACGGATAGAACTATTTGCTATGTTCCCGTTTACTAAACCACCACCTTCTAAAAACCTATTTGGCACAAAGTAAGACTCGGCATTATAGTTACCGACACCGTCGTTACCAGTTAAACCATAACTTGCACGAAGTTTTAATTGATCGATTAATTTAGAATCTGCCATAAACTTTTCAGAAGACACTAACCATCCTGCTCCCAAAGCAGGAAAAATACCAACCGATTTATCGTCGCCAAATCGAGACGAAGCATCGCCAGCGATATTATAGCTCACGAAATACTTATTTAAAAATGCATAATCGGCGTTAGCATAAACCGATGCATATTTCCAGTTTCCTATACTACCAGAAGTTACAAAAGTTAATGGATCTCCACCATCTAACGATGTGAATTGGTCGTCGCCAGAGTTACCACTTATTGAATATGAGTTATCGTAATTATTTTGGTTATATCTAAACCCTAAGTTTAAAGAGAAATCGTGTTTATTTCTATAGTTGAATTTATAATTTAACCTGGTGTCATTATATACCGCAAATAAACTTTCGGCACTTACTTTTGATGTACGCACAAGTTCGTCGCCATACTCGTTAAACTCGGTAGATAAACCTAAGTCTGGTAAAAACACATTTTGTCTGTTTTTAATATAATAAACTCCAACTAACGAACTAATGGCTAGTTTATCGGACAGTTTATAAGTAAGTTTTAAATGACCATAAAGGTTATAATCTTTAGCAACAAAGGTTGTATTATCTGTAATTGCTAGCGGGTTACTAAATGCTCCTATGTCATCTATATCTTCGTAAATCCCTGTTACAACACCATCGGCGTTAGGCACAAAAGGCGATAAAAATGGTGATTTTTGTAATGCTGAAAAAATAGGCGATGTACTTAATAAACCATCATCGAACACATTTCTATTAGTGTAACTTACACTTAAGTTAGTATTTAAAAATAATTTTTCGGTAACACTCGTTTCTGCGTTAAAACGTGTGGTAAATCGATTAAAATTAGAGTTTTTAACAACCCCTCTATTGGTTGAGTAACCCACCGAAATACCGTATTTTGAAATTTCGTCGCCACCAGTTACTTTTAAATAATAATCGTTAACATAATCGTTGCTAAATATTTCGTCTTGCCAATTGGTTTCGTTATGATATTTTTGATAATCGGAAAAAGCCGGATTTTCATTAAAGAATGGCATTCTACTAATTTCTTCATTTGTATAAAGTCCAGAATTATTTAATTGATTAGACAAAAATGTTTTGTATTGCCCGCTATCCATCATTGGTATATTTTGAGGCGCAACATTTAAACCACCTTGCACATAAAAATCAATTTTAGTTGAAATACTTTCAGCTTTATTCGTTTCAATTAAAATAACGCCATTGGCTGCTCTTGATCCATAAATAGATGCGGCATCTTTAATAACTGTTATACTTGCAATGTCCTTTGGGTTAATATCTGAAAGCGGATCGTAACTATAACCACCTATTAAATTATTATTGGTAAAGGTGTTTGTTTCAAGCATCATTCCATCAACAATAATTAATGGCTGTGTAGAACCATTTATTGTATTATAACCACGTAAAAACATGTTGGCACCAATACCAGGAACACCGGAGCGCATAATAGTTCGTAAACCACTAGCTTCACCATTTAGCATATTAGCCACCGTTTGTCTAGGTGTAGCAATATTTCCCTTTTTTACAGAAATAGCATTAACCACAGAACTGTTAGATTGCTTGTTTAAAAGCATATCTACATCTTGGTTATAATATGAATTAAAATCGTTACCATAAATTAAAACCTCAACAGTAGTTCTATCTTTTAATGGTACTTCTTTAGTTTGATAATCGGGATTACTTACAATAAGTGTTGCTCTAGTATCGGGCACTTTAATGGTAAACTCACCTGACTCATTAGTTAATACTGAAGCAAATTTACCAATGCGTACATTAATACCTTGTAAAGGCTTTTTGCTACTAGCACTTAATACCGTTCCTGATACGGTTAAACGTGTGTTTTCCTGCGCTTGTAGCATCGAAGTTATTCCGAAAAACAGAATAAAGAGCAAGAAATATTTATTAATTTTTATCATAATTAGATAATTCAAATTTAATTTTTGGATGTAATTGTTATTCAGTTGGCACCAATTCTACATAGTCAAGACCAAAACTACGATCGTACAATAAAAGCTCTGGTTCGCTTACATCTACAATTACTCGTAGGTTTACATGAAAGTAGTTATCAATATCTTCGTTAACAAAAAATGTAAAATCGTACTCATCTCCAATACTAATTACACCGTCTTCTAAATTGCTTACTACTACAGGCCCTATTTCTTCAACAACAGGTAAAAAATTAGAACCAATATATCTTAATTCAAATTTTAACTTAGTGCTTTGAGCAGCACCTACTGGTGTAAATTTGGCGTTAATTTTATAACTTGCAGATAACACATTGGTAAATGCAACTTCAAAATAATTGTTACCATCATTTCCATCTGGGTTTCTTAACAATGTTATAGTATTAGTAAACTCTTCAGACGCAAAGGCATCGTAATTTTTTTGAATTGAAAAGTCTGTTAATGACCCAATGGTTCGTCTTTCGGTATTTTCAACTTCGTAACGAATAGGTTTGTAAATAACATCTTTAGGATCGAAATTTAATTGATTAACGATAAGCACATTACCGTTACTTAACTCGATTTCTTCATCGACATCTGAAGCGTTTAATAAAAGTTCGCCACCTGTTGTAGAGGTTATTTTACTACCGTTTAATTCGCTTACATCAACCAAATCATAAGTTAGATTCTTAAAAATAGCCTTATCGGTATTATTTTTTATGGTGTCTTCAATTGGGTAATAGTAATAATCATCAAAAATATCGAATACGTCGGCATAAACATCTTCGGTTAAACCAATAAAAGTATATCGTGATTCTTCTAAGCTTAAATCTCCAATTGTTTTAAAATAACTATTGGTTGTACTAAAAATGGAATCGTACACGGTTTGTCCTAGTGTGTTTGTACCTATTTCAACACTATTATCTTCATCGAAAGCCGTTTCATTAAATTGTTCTAAAAACGTCATTAACGTTGGAAACTGGTCGCTATTTTCGTTTAAATACCCCCAAATATTTGGGTTAACTTCTAAAACACTATCAATAGCATGTACAATACCATTTGAAGCCAAAATATCGCTTTCAACAACATTTACACCACCAAAAGTTGAGCCTCCAGTTGTGTTTAAAAATTCAACATATTTATTGTTAAACATTTTCACTAAAACTTCATCTTCGCTTGAAGCATTATAGCTAAATAGGCTTATATGATTTCCTATGAGTTCCTTTAACAAATCTGGATCGTTTAAAATATTGCTTGGAACCTGATTAAACGCATCGTTAGTTGGTGCCCAAACAGTATAGGCCTGAGCTGTTTCAAGCTGCTCATTATACCCTGTTTGATACACATAATTAAGAAACGTTGAAAAATCTGAGTCTTGAGAAAGTACCGTTAAGATATTATTTTCAAGTAGAGGATCGAGTGCTTCATAGTGATCATCCCAGGCCTCATCTTTACAACCAAAAACGATTAGCAAGCTTAGTAAAGCTAATAAACGACTAAAGTTAATTATGGCATTAATTTTATTTTTCATTTTAAATTCTTTATAATTATAAAAATTAGTCTACTGGCACAAACTCTACATAATCAATTGGAATACCTCCAGACCTTATAGTTTCTAATCGAAGTACATGCGATTGTTGTACAGGGCATAATAAATCGCTAGTTACAATAAATCGACCCCAGTTAGAGTTATCGTAAGCCGAGACACCACTACCGTTAAATCGGTCTTTTAGTCCTCTTACATAACCTTTAGATCGCATTTCAAGTGAATCTACTTCGGCCCAATTAGAACCAAAAACATCCACAAGATTATCTCTCATATCCCATTGCGAACCAATAGGTTGTCCGTCCCAATAAATTTGAAAAACTGGACGACCATTATTCCCTTGGTTACCACAAACTCTTACCTCGTATTTACCCTTAGGAAGCACAGGCGTATCAAACTCTAACCAAGTTACCGAACCACAATTAAAAACAGTATTACCACCATCTTGCGGTGTACCGTAAGACGGGTTACTGCTTTGTCTTAAAATTCTAACTCTAGTAGCAGGAAATACTCTAGGGTTAGTAAATGGCCCTGCATTTTGGTCGTCGCCATACCAAGTACCGTAAGCAAGTTTACCAACACTTGGTGTTAAAGTAAAATCGAAAATTTGATATTTAGGCTCTGGCGTAAAAATGGTTAGTAACTTATCTACTGTATGATAAACACCATTTTTTGCTGGTAAATTACTAGATTCTGAAAGTAGTGAAATCCAAGTATCATCTACCCCTGTTTCAGTTTCGTTAATTTTAAGTTCTTTATCTGTTTTTAACGACTTAATTGCATTATTTACTAATACTGTAGATATGAATCCATCATCAGGAAAATCGGACGAGTAATAAAAATCTTGCGCTGCGTGATACGCAATGAAACGATTTAAATCGTTTGTAGCATCTGTATAATCAGAATTATCTGGTGATATAAAGTTAGCTAAATCTGCGAAAGAGTTAATACCGTTTTCTGCATAAATAGCATCAGACTCTGCCAAAATGGTAAAATTAATTCTAACTCCATCTTCGTTATAAATTTCAGAGAATTCGTCGTAATATCCTGTTTGTTTTAAGGCTTCAACAAAAATGGTATAGTTCCCAGAATCTTCCATAATTTTTGGCACAGGATCTATAAAAGGTGGTAAAACGGCATCGATAGCATGAATAATTCCGTTGTTCGCTTCAATATCATATTGATCTAAAGTTGCTTCGCGATTAATTTGAACATTAGCAATACCACCACCACCAACGTATGAGGTTGTAAGATAATCACCAGTATAGGTTAGTTCGGGAATACGCCCCTCTACAAAACTACTGGCAGCTCTTCTGGTTGGTAATGTATGGAATTTTACTATTATTTTTAAAAACTCTAAATGTTCGGGAGAACTTAACTCGCTAATGCTAGTAGCATTCCATCTTTCCTTGATGTAGTTTGAAATGGCTAAATTTGTTGGTGCAAAACAAGTATAGGTTCCATAACTTTTAAAAGCATTATAGAAATCTGTTTTTTCCAGAATTTCAACATACATAGAAAACTTATCGGGGTTAGCCTCTAAGGTTTCGGCAATTGTCATCTCATCGGTAGTAAAAAAGGTGGTACCGTCGAGACTATCGTTACAGCTGTTTAACATAAAAAGGAAGGCACACAAACATCCAATCCAGGTTATTAATTTATTTGTTTCCATCTTATTTAGTTTTAATTGTTATCGTAATAAGGATTTTGAACCAAGTTCTCATTTAAATTTAATTCATTTTGAAAAATTGGGAGGAAATATGCCTCTGAATTAGAATAATAACTTAAAAGTTGCTCATAATTATCAGGGCCTGCTTTTATATCGACAAGATTCAGAATTAAATATTGATCTTGAAAATTATTTCTTCTAGCAAATCGTAATAAATCATACCATCGTTTACTTTCATAAGCCAATTCTTTTTGTCTCTCAAGTAACACTGTATTTAAAAGTGTAGCTTCATCTAAAGACACATCTAGCGGTGCTCCAGTGGCTCGTTGATGCACAAGCTCAATTAAATTAGCAGCACGTTGTAAATCTTTATTTGTAGTAGATAATGTAAGTGCTTCGGCTTGCATTAAAAGAATTTCGGCATAGCGATAAAATATAAAGGTGTTAAAAAACTCTTGTTGCCCACGGTAATTACCTGTAACATCGACACCTGAAAATTTAAAAATAGCATTTGTTTCCCTATCGTAGGTTCCCAAATCTGCTCGAATATCGTCTGGGTAATCTTCATATAATTCTCTAATTGGATTATACGGTGCGTATAAAGGACTTTCAACATAAAATGCATTTTGATACGTACTGTTTAAATCGCTAAATTGAAGTTCGAAAATACCTTCAACTGAGTTTCCTTCAACAAAAATATCGTTTAACCAGTCCGATCCATCTACTAAGGCATATCTGCCAGAATCAATAATTTCTTGTGTTGCAGCTATACACTCATCGTATTGCTCGTTCCATAAATATACATCGGCTAAAATTGCCAGTGCAGCACCTTTAGTCATTCTGCCTTTATCGTAAGCGGCAGACTCTGAATATCCTAAATTTAAATCGTCTACTGCTATTTGTAAATCGGAAATTATTTGAGTAAGAACTTCAGCTTCTGTACTTTTGGGAGGATAAAAATCTACTTGACTCGTTGAAGTTCCTGTTAAAACTAGAGGTACTTCTTTAAAATTCTTAACAAGAATAAAGTAAACTAATGAGCGAATGGTCAAAACTTCTGCTTTAAATGTTGCTAGTTCTTGCTCTGTAAACGATAAGTCGTTAGCCTGTGCACCATCGGCAAACTCTAAAACTAGATTACAATAGTTTATTGTTTTATAAAAATTACTCCAGTTTACTAAGCTACTGGTTGGAATCATATAATTGCTTAACATATTGTTATCGTCGTTACCAGCTCTAAGCGATAATAACATTTCTGCTCTAAGCTCCCCCCACTTAAATACTCTATCTGTAAATCCAGACTCATTCATTGAGGCATAACATCCTGCTACAGCTGCAGAAACTTGTTCTTTATTTTGCCAAAACTCTTGTTGAATAAGGCTGTCTTGCGGTTCCAACTCTAAATAATCGCTACATGAAAATAATGTAACCAATACTATTGGAACAATAATTAATTTATTTAATATGTACTTTTTCATAATGCTAATAAGTTATTACCAATTAAAATGTAAGATTTAAACCTACAGTAACTTGTTGCGACCGTGGCGTTTGGTTTGTATCGTAACCCAAATTCTGCCAGTTACTACTGTTACCTGTTTCTGGATCGGCTCCCGAATACTTTGTAAATGTTAACAAGTTGGTTCCTGTAACATAAACCGATGCATTGGTAAAGTTAATTTTCTTAATAAATGGCTTTGGTAAATTATATCTTAAGGTTACATATTTTAATCTCATAAAAGAGGCATCTTCAAGAAAACGATCTGATCCTAATGTATTTACAGGACTATTTAATACCGCTCTTGGAATATCGGTTTGGTCGCCTTCAAATCTCCAACGTCTTAAAACAGCTGTACTTTGGTTATCGAAACTATCCATGCTTTCTGTTTGCATGCGAGCGATATTAATAATTTTCTGATTGTATCTGTAATTAAAAAACGCATTTACTTGGAAGTTTTTATATCGAATAGTTGGACCAAAACCACCATATAATAACGGGTTTGCATTACCAATATACACAACATCAAGTCGGTTAATATTACCATCTTTATTAATATCTTCGTACATTGCATCTCCAGCTCTAAACTCATAACCGTTATTAAAAACTAAGTTTTTAGGTTCTCCATCGATATCATAAATAATATCTCCGTTTGCATCTCTAGCTATTAAATCGTCTGAACTACTAAAAACACCTAAGTAGCGGTAACCATAAAACGAACCAATTGGGTTACCTTCTTGTATACGTTTTAAATAACCATCTGGTCCTGTAGCTAACGGGTTACCATCTTCTACATCCTGAGCATCTGTAATTCTCGTTATTAAGTTTCTGTTTCGTGCAACGTTAAAATTGAAGTCTAAACCAAAATCTTCATTATCTATTATTTTAGTTCTAACACTAAGTTCGAAACCTTCATTATTTACATCACCTAAATTTAAAAAAGGTACTGTAGAAAACCCTGAGGTTGTTGGTATAGATGTGTTTTTAGTTAACATATCTATAGTTTTTTTCTGGTAAAACTCTAAATCACCACTAAGTCTATTATTAAAAAAAGAGTAAGTTAACCCTATATTGCTTTGAACTACGGTTTCCCAACGTAAATCTGTTAATTCCATATTGTTAGGGTAAACAGGTCGTTCATCTAAATAGTTATAGTTATAAGTGGTATAGGTGTTATACTGACCATAGTTGAAACTAGGCGAATTACCATTAACACCGTAACTAGCACGAAGTCCTAGCTCATCAATAAAATCGTAATCAACTAAAAATGGCTCATTAGAAATTATCCATTTACCTGCAATACTAGGAAATACACCATAACGATAACTACTACCAAATTTTGAGTTACCTTCAGATCGAATACCTCCACTTAAAATATAACGATCAAGATATTGATAGTTAAACATAAAATTATAAGCTACGGTTCTATTTTGAGTGAATGTAGAAGTTAAATCGTTTCCACTTCCTTCAATTCTCGTTAAAGCAATTGGAGTTTGAATATAGTTACTTGGCGAGTTACTTGCTACTGCAGCATAACCTTGACTTGTTTTTTCGTAAGTTTGAATAGCTGCACTTGTAAATAAAGAATGGTTATCGCCTAATCCTGGATTCCAAATTAACCTATTATCTGTACGAACCACGTAAAACTCGGCATCTGCAAAGGTAGAACGATTAGCCCCAGAATTTGTCCAGGCAGCTCCAATAGCAGCTTCTGGTACAAAACGAGATGTTTTATCTACATTAATATCGAACGATATAATAGAACGAAAATCTAAAGCTTTTATAGGTTTATAATTGAATCTAAATATTGGCGTTATTCTGTTATTCTCGGTATTATTTCGAGATAAATTAGCCATTGCCACAGGGTTATAATAAACTACACCATTACCTTGAAAAGCATCTGTTGGTGTAAAATATTGGTCTGTATAATTACCGTTTTCATCTACTTGGTAAATAGATTGGTTTGGCATTTTTATTAAAGCCAAAGCACGTAGAGCTTGTTGACCTAAACTATTATCTTTTGCATATGAGCGGTCTAAATCACCATGACTATACGATAACTCCGATGAAATTGTTATTTTATCTGATATATTATAATCTAAAATGGCTCTTGCGGTAAACAGTTTAAATGCACTACCTAATGTTGTTCCTACTTGGTCTTTATAACTTGCAGACACACGGTAAGACGATTTTTCACCACCACCAGAAACACCAATAAAGTGTTCTTGAGTTGAGCCTCTTCTGGTAATTTCGTCTATCCAATCTATATTCTTGTTATATAAATTATAAAGCTCGTAATCTGGATTATACTCAATTTGCGGATATTCGGTTTGATTGTTTGTTGCAATTAACTCATCCTTAATTAAAGTAGAGTATTGATCTCCATTTAACATTGGAATACCATCCGGCTGCCAACCTACAGTACCTTTATAACTATATGAAAATCTTGCAGGACCTTTTGTACCACGTTTCGTTTTTATAAGTAAAACACCGTTAGCTGCACGCGAACCAAATTGTGCTGTAGCAGCCGCATCTTTTAAAACCGAAATTTCTTCAATATCGTCTGGAGACACACCAATCATGGCTGCATATTGTTCTTCGTCGGCCGAACTAAAATCGAATAAATCATCTATTTCCGTTTCAAAAGGCACACCATTTATAACAATTAATGGTTCTGACGATGCATTTAATGAAGACGTACCACGAATTCGAATAGACATTCCTGCGCCTGGTTCTCCAGAATTGGCAACAATATCTACACCACTTAAACGCCCTTGTAACTGATCGACAATTCCAGAGGACACTGTTTCGCTAATTTCTTTTACATCTATAGTTTCCATGGCCGTGGCTATACGTCGTTTATCCATTTCGAATTCGCCGGTAAACACTTTTTTTGTTCCTCGAAGTAAAACCGCATCTAGTTGAGAAATATCTTCCTCAAGCTGAACATTAATAGTTGTTTTAGCCCCTGGAACAACTTCTTTTGTAACAAAACCAACAAACGAAAAAGTTAAGGTGTTATTGGGATCTTTAATTGCTATGGAGTAATTCCCATTAAAATCTGCCACGACACCATTAATAACACGATTATCTTTATCTTTTTCTGCAATAGTAGCCCCGCCTAAAGGTAATCCATCTGCAACCCCAGTAATACTACCTGAAACGATAGTCCTTGATTGAGCAGTAATATTACACATTGACATTAATGTGCAAAGCACCACTAAGGCATACGTATATGACCTATATTTATACTTCATATTTAGTAAACTTTATGTTTTTAAATTATTTTATGTAATCGCTTATTTCGTGAATTACAACTCGTTTAGATAATAAGTTGGTGATTCCGTTGGTAGTTACTGTATCCCCTGTTTCTTCGTTTGTTATAGTAACAGAAGATGTTGTACTTTGTACAGAAAACACATCGTAAACTGGTGCGAAATCAACAATTTCACTGTAATACATAGACGAAAAACTACCTGCTGTATTCCCATCTGTTGGAACCGACTGCTGTAAAAAGTGCTTGCTTGCAAAATCTAAAAGTTCTTTTTGCGCAGTTGCTAAACCTAGCTCATCTAATCCTGCTAGGTAAGTTGGGTCTGGGTCTGGAATTACACCATCGGCAATTGCCTGTTGTACTGCTGCATTATTAGGAGCAAATAATGTAAACGTACGTGTAAGGTTTAAGAAATTTACTAATTTATCATCCGATCCAACAATAGTTATAAGCGCCTCGGCACTTTCTAATACTTGAAGAAACATTGAGAAATCAGTTGTGCTATTTAGAAGCGCGCCATAAGTAAAATGCATTGGTCTGTTTATTGCGCTCGTCATTTTATAAAAGTAACCATTCGATGTTTCTTGAATTCCATCTACATCAATTTGAGCAGATTCTCCTAAGAAAATATCTTCGCCACCTGCGGCAGAGTTACCATTAAAAGTATAAACATATTCACCACTTCTTGTTTGATAATATGTATTTGCGTTAAAATCTATTTCATCGTCGATAATTTGATTAAGAACAATATCGTTTAACGTAGTTTGCACATAAGCTATATCGGCAGAACTAGGACTTGAAGCTGCAGGATCTGGATAAATTCTATTATTTGCAGCAACAGGATCACCTGTTACTTCCATATAAATAACCGATAAATCTGTAGGATCGAACAAATCTGGATCAGTAAGCACGGTTATACGTCGGGTTGCACTATTAGGATCGGCAACGTCAATAAATTGATCGTTTTTAATTCCTAAAATTGAAAACCTTACGCCTTTACTTTGCAGCGCTGTATCGATACCTAAATCTTGAATAGATTTTAGCATTATTGAATATTCTGAGTCTAAAAGTAATGGTCCCATAATAGTACCAAAACTATCGTTAGTATACACGGTGTTTACACCTATAAATAAACCATTACTACAAAACTTTTTATCTACAACATGCGCTTCTTGAAAATCAACAAAACCTAAACCATAATCGTAGCTTTGTCCAAAACTACTGGGAACAATATTATAATAGTCTCTAAAGAAATTAGGTTTAATAAATTTACCTAACACATCCAAAGGCATATCGTCGTAAGAATCGTAAAATTGACCAAGAATACTGTTACCATTTAAATAATTAGTTAATGCCTCGTTAGTTGGCACTAATAGTCCCCAAGCTTGAGCCAATGTACCATCTATATTGGTTGCATAGTTCTCATCAAAAGGATTAAAAGGCAATAAATCATTTTCTATACCTGTAGAAAATCTATATTGATATACTGTTTCTATTTCTCCAGTTTCTTCGTTTTCTTGATCTCCTATTAATACTAAGGATGCAAATCGCTCTACTATTTTTTTAAACATAGAGTACTTATCATTATATTCTGGCGCATCTAAATTCTCATACAAGTTTTTTTGCGGTTCAATAACTTTATCTAAAGCATAGATAATTCCATTTTCTGCAACAATATTCGCCTGAGATACGTTGGCATCAAATACTTTCATGCCGCCTTCGTTAAAAGTTTCTCCAGGAAACATAAATTCGTAATCGCTATACTCAACACCCCAAGTTTCCATGTAGGAATCGAGGAAATAATTTACCGTTTTTAACCTACCGTTACTGTAATTAACGATATATTCTCCCGGATCTAAATCGTCCCAATTCATTAAATGCTGCAAGGTATCTGTATTAAAAACTCTATTTGGCCTTTGGTATTGAGTTCGTCGTCTAAAGCTTTGACCTAAATAAAAACGATTTCTAAAATATGTTAACGTAGTTGTATTCCAGCCGTCTATAATTATTGTATTATCAACAAAATCAATAATCCTTTCATCCGGAATTGCATCAAAAGAAGCAAAGCCATTTTCACTCATAAAATTTTCGAAGGCTTCATCGGTTGGTGCAAATACAGTCCAGGATCCCCCTCTACTTAAAGGTTCAACATATTCTGTTTTATCTAATGCCTGCAAATAATAATTAAACATCCCCATATCTTCGAGTTGAGAATAAATGGTACCAACTAGATTATCAGGTCGAGCGTATTCTGCGTCATCTGGTCTACAACTAAAGATAGTAAGCACCAATAAAAAGAGGAATAATATTTTTTTTTGCATGGCACTAATTCGCCTAAAAATAAGGCCTTGGTAATTAGTAATAATTTTCATTAGTTTAGTTTGTTATTTTAACTTAAATAATTGGTTAACTTTATTTAAAAAAACTTATTAAATGTTAACACAATTAACAAAAAAAGAGCCTTTACTACACATAAATTATAGTTCAATATTTATAACTTATTGCTCTTTTAGTCAATTTTAAAAGGGTTAACAGAAAAAAAAAACTAAGATTGGTTGTAAAACCGACACTTAACTAAAAAAAATATTAAAAATAATAATATCAAGTTAAGCTTTGGTTACTGCGTTTTCATCTATAAATTGGCTTGGTGTAAGATCGAAAAGTTCCTTGAAGGTTTTACTAAAATAAGCCGTAGAATTAAACCCAGACATATGTGTAACTTCCTTTATAGAATACAGGTCCTTTAGCAACAATTCTGATGCATATCGCAAACGTATAGTTCGAATAAAGTTACTTGGGTTACTCCCAGTAAGAGAATTAATTTTTCTATAAAATTGAGAACGACCTATCCCTATTTCCTTTAAAAGTTGTTCTTGTTTAAAATCTAAATCGCTAACATTATCTAAAATAACTTTAGTGACTTTATCTAGGAAAACTTCGTCTAAATTATTTGTAGTTACCTCGCTAGATGGAAATACCCCGCCAATTTCAGAATAACGTTTACGCAATCGGTTTTTTGTTTCTAACAAGTTTTTTACACGAGCCATAAGCACGCTAGTAACAAAGGGTTTAGATAAATAACCATCGGCACCGTGCTGATACCCATGAATTCTATCTTCTTCTAAGGTCTTTGCCGTTAAAAGTAGCACTGGAATATGAGACGTTTCAAATTCAGATTTTATTTTTTCACACAACTCAAACCCATTCATTTTTGGCATCATAACATCGCTTATTACAAGGTCTGGAAGTACTTTTTTAACCTTTTTTAGCCCTTCCACACCATTGGCGGCCTGTTTTACATGGTAAAACTGCCCTAAATCGTTACTTAAATGAGTTCGTAATTCTTTATTATCTTCCACAATAAGCACGACAGGCATTTTGGAATTATTGGAGTTGTTTTTTGTGATTTCTTCATCTTTTACAGCAACGTTAACCTCGTCAGTAATTAGCATATCATACTCTACTGTTTTAATTGAATTGATTAAGAATTCGTCTTTAACATTCTCAACGGTTTCTGATTTAGCGTCTAAATTTAATGGTAGCCTTACAATAAACTTTGCCCCACTCTTATACTTACTTTCTACTTGAATTTCACCGCCTTGCGCTTCAACTAAAGCTTTTGTAAAATTAAGTCCAATTCCGGTTCCTGTTTTTGTTGGGTCGGCATTATGAAAACGTGAGAATATATTTTTCAACTGCTCTTTATCAAGTCCAACACCCGTATCTTTCACAATAATTTCTACATAATCACTTAATTTTTTATTAGAGAAAAACAGCGATTTAGGCTTATTAGCATTACTTTTTACCTGATTAATTGATACAGTTATGCGCCCTCCGCTAGTTGTAAATTTTAAAGCATTAGATATTAAATTCGTTACAATTTTTTCAACTTTATCAAAATCGAAAATAGCTATTATTTTATCGGAAGAGCTTTTAAACTTATACTCTATTTCTTTTTTAAAGGCCAAACCTTTAAATAAAGAAAAAATATCTTGGACAAACACGAGCATATCTCCTTTTTCGAGTTGAACTGGCGACATACCAGCATCCATTTTTCTATAATCGAGTAATTGGTTTACTAAATGCAGTAATCTACGAGCACTACGCTGTATAGATAAGGCTGAATTTTTAATAACTTCTGGATCATTATTAAAATTAGACAATATTTTATCAACCGGGTTTAATATAAGAGTTAGAGGTGTTCTAAATTCATGAGATACATTAACAAAAAACTGAAGCTTCATTTGGTCTAACTCTCGAAGCTGTCCTTCTTGCACTTTTAATGTGTAATAATGCATAATGAGCCAAAATATTAAAGCTCCTAGAATAAAATAAATAGCATAGGCCCACCAGGTGCGCCAAATAGGCGGTAATATTTTTATATTTACTGAAGCCGTTTGGGCGCTTTCCCAATCGTTATTAATAGAAGCTTTTACTTCAAAAGTATAATCTCCATTTTCTAAATTAGATAAGTTCACTAAACGATTAGTTCCTATATTAATAAATTCATCATCTAAACCTTTCATGCGATAAGCATATCTAACCCTTTCTGGGTTTTCTAAATGCAACGCCAAGAACTCAAATGAAATATAGTTTTCATCATACTTTAAGGCAACATCGTTAACTTCAGAAATTCCTTTATTTAATAAAATTCGCCCATTAATAGAATCGCCTGCTATAACCGTTTTATTATTTAATTTAAAGTTTGTTAATTGTGGCTTTAAGCTTACCGAAGCAGGATATAAAATTTCATTAGGATGAAATATATTAAATCCATTAATCCCGCCTACAATTATACGACCATCATGAGTTTTAGTAATAGCTTTACTTTGAAACTCTGGCCCCTGCAAACCATCGTGAGTGTTAAAATTTTTAAACTCATTTGTTTCTGGATTTAGTAAAGACAGTCCGCCTTTAGTTGCTATCCAAATATTTTTATTATTGTCTTCTTGAATTCCTACAACTAAATTATTAGGTAAACCATTTATTGAAGAATAGGATTTAATTAAATTTAATTGTTCATCTAACTTATGCACGCCACTATCTGCGCCAATCCAAATATTACCAACATGATCTTCAGTAATATAGGTTATACCAACACCTTCAATTCCTTTTTTATCAACTTGATTAAAAACGATATCATCAGGAATAAAATCTAAAGTTTCAAGATTTACTACATTTAACCCTAAAGAGGTACCTACAAACAATCTATTTTTGGAGTCTACAAACGTACAAATCACATTATTACTAAGCAGGTTATTGTTGTTACCAAACTCGTTTTTATAATTTTTAAACAACCCTGTTTTTGGGTTATACAAACTAATTCCTTCGTCTCTTAAACCTAGCCAAATTCTATTCCTGTAGTCTTCTACCCCTGTCCAAACAGAACTTTGCCCAATAGAATTAGGGTTATTATCATCATGTATAAAAACCTCAAAATCACCTGTTTCTGGGTTAAACTTATTTAATCCTTTATCTAATGTACACAACCAAATTAACCCATCCTTACTCTCGAAGGTGTACATAATTTTGTTGGAGCTTAATTTATTTTCTTGACTAGAATAATGAGCGAAAGTTTGCGAATTTTCATTAAACAAATCTAAGCCTCCATTATATGCGCTAATCCAGATTCGACCTTTAGAGTCTTGCAAAACAGATTGCACCGTTTTTTCACTTAAACCTTGCTTGTTATTTGGTGTATAGTAATAGTAACCAAAAGAACTAGATAAATCGAGCATACTTACACCAACATCGTAACTACCAATCCAGAACATACCATTATTATCTTCAATAATTTTAGTTGGTTTATTATTTGGTAATGAAAACGGATCTGCATAATTATTTAAAATGTTTTGCTTAAATTTTACTTCACCATTTTTTTTCTCGAACAGGAATAAACCATAAACATCGGTAGAAATCCAAAACATACCCTTTTTATCCTGATATATATCGTAAATAGGAATACTTTTATCACTTAAAGAAACATATTTAAAAGTGTTTTCTTTTCGGTTCCATAAAATTAATCGAGAAATATCGTTACCTATCCAGAAGTCTCCGTCGGAATCAATAAACACCTTTTTTCGAATGTGATTAAGTTCATAAGGTACCTCACTATTAATGTAAACTCTATCAAAATTATTGTTCTTTTTATTATATTTATTTAAATGATTACCATTAGTACTTACCCAGATTTCACCTTCGCTATCTTGTAAGATGACGTTGACATTATTATTATCTATAGAATTACTATCCAACTGGTTATGTATATAATAAGAAAATTTAGAGTCTTCGCTATTTATTATATAATCACTCAACTCCATTTTTATTACCCCAATATCAGTCGCTATCCATAGGGTATTATTAATGCCATCATAAAGTAAATCGTTAATTATCTTTTTTTTACTACTTGCTAAGGAAAGGTTATCGTATAAACCTATTCTAGTAAATTTATTGGTTTGCTTATTAAACAAGTTTAATCCATTGTTGGTACCTACCCATAAATTACCTTGGTTATCTTCTTCAATAGTATTTATTCTGTTATTGCTTATAGAGGTGTTATCGTCTACAATATTTCTAAATACCTCGAATTCGTAACCGTTATATTTATTAAGTCCGTCAATAGTTCCAAACCACATAAAGCCATCTAAATCTTGATAAATTTCGACACAGGTACTACTAGACAAACCATCGTAGGTGTCTAAATTTTCAAATCTTAGGTTATTAAATTGGGCAACACTTAAATTAGCCCATAATAAAAATATTATGAATATATTAATACGCATTTATTGAAGTAGTTTAGTTTAGTAGTATTCTTATCAAACAAAATAAATTGCCTTAACAAGATTTAAAATATTAAATTAATAAAAAAAATATTACTTTTTAAAGGTTTAACAATTTTGAATAAAAAACCATGAAATTTGGTTTAATATTCTACAAAATAAGAGAGATTAAACTCACAAAAAAGATTTAATTACGTTTTGAAGAGTTTCTTTCAATTAAATTAGCTTTAAGCACTATGGTTTCACCTGTTTCAGGAATTTGTTTGTTTTCAATATAACTTAAAATTAACTTCGCTGCTGTTTTTCCTATTTGCATACCTGATTGGTCGATAGTTGATAGCGCTGGCTCAATAACCGTAGATATTGGTTCGTTACTAAATCCAACGATAGCAATATCTTCTGGAATCTTTAATTGACATTCCTTTATACATTTTATGGCTCCAATAGCAGCCATATCATTTGCAGAAAACACAGCATCTACCTTATCATTCTTATTCAAAATACTTTGCATGCTTTTAAAACCATCTTCTTCCATCAATCGTGTAACAATTATATTATCTTTTTTAAATGGCAAGTTATGCTTTTTTAATGCCGCTTTATAACCAGCTAACCTGTTTTTATAAATTTCTAACTCATTTGGTCCAGAAAAATGAACAATATCTTTATTACCCTGAAAAATTAAATGCTCTGTTGCATCAAATCCGCCTTTAAAATCATCAATTAATACATTACTATTTCCTTCAACATTACAATGTCTATCAAAAAAAACTAATGGAATACCATTATTCTTTACAATGTCTAAATGCTGATAATTTAGAGTTTCCATTGAAATTGAAATTAACATCCCGTCTACACGCTTTTCTACCAAACCATTAACTATACTTTGTTCTCGTTCAAGTTGTTCTAACGACTGACAAATAATCACATTATACCCTGCTAAATATGCCGTCTCTTCTATACCTTGAATTGCCGAAGAAAAAAAATATCGCGATATTCGTGGAACAATTACACCTAAAGTATTCGTTACATTTTTACGTAAATTTGAAGCCAAAACGTTACGTTTATATCCTAATTCTTGAGCTTTTTCTAATATTTTAGTTTTAGTTTTTAAGGTAACCCTCGGGCTATTATTGAGAGCTCTAGACACCGTAGAACTGTCTATATTTAAAGCTTTTGCTATATCGTGTATGGTTGGTTTATTACTCAAAATTCAATTATAATTTCGTTTAGCGAACAACAAATATAGTAAAAATACAATCGATTGTATTTTGATAAATTTTCTTATATTTACATAATTAATTTTTTATTAAAATAATTCTATATAAATCATTAAAACTAAATAAAAATGAAAAACAATTATGAAGTAAGATATGCTGCTTCACCACAAGACGTAAAATCGTATGACACCACCCGTTTAAGAGACGAGTTTTTAATAGATAACTTAATGCGTGCAGATGAATTAAACTTAGTATATTCTCATTTTGACCGCTTTATTTCTGGAAGTGCTGTTCCTGTAAAAGAAGAATTAACGCTTGAAGCTATTGATCCTTTAAAAGCTGAATTCTTTTTAGAAAGACGCGAGCTAGGTGTTATAAATATTGGAGGTGCTGGCACCATTACTGTCGATGGCGAAGCCTACGATTTAGACAATCGTGAAGCACTTTATGTTGGCCAAGGCAATAAAAACATTGTTTTTTCAAGTAAATCTAGTAGTGAACCTGCTATGTTTTACATTAACTCTACACCGGCTCACAAAGCTTATCCAATTAAAAAAATAGGCATTAGCGATGTTGAAGTTGTGGAACTTGGTGCACCTGAAACTTGTAATGCTAGAACATTACGTAAATACATTGTAAACAGCGTTGTAGATGTTTGTCAATTACAAATGGGAATGACCGAACTAAAATCTGGAAGTGTTTGGAATACTATGCCGGCACACGTACATGATCGCAGAATGGAAGTTTACTTTTATTTCGACGTTCCAGAAGACCAAGCTGTATGCCACTTTATGGGACAACCACAAGAGACAAGACACATTTGGATGCAAAACAATCAAGCTGTAATTTCTCCAGCATGGTCAATTCACTCTGGCTCAGGAACAAGTAACTACACTTTTATTTGGGGAATGGCTGGAGAGAACCTAGACTATGGAGATATGGATCACTGTAAGGTTAACGAATTAAAATAAACAAATATGTCTGTAAACTTATTCGATTTAACAGGAAAAGTTGCCCTTGTAACTGGTGGCACACATGGCTTAGGTCAAGCTATGGCTACAGGCTTAGGAAATGCCGGTGCAACATTAGTTATTAACGGCGCATCTTCTCAAGAAAAACTAGACAAAGCGGTTGATTATTACAAATCTTTAGGTATTAAAACATATGGCTATTTATTTGATGTTACTAATGAAGAATTGGTTATTAAAAATATTGCCGCCATTGAAAAAGAAGTTGGAAACATCGATATTTTAGTAAACAATGCGGGAATTATTAAAAGAACACCGCTTGAAGATATGGAAGTTGAAGATTTTGAAGCCGTAATAAAAGTAGACTTAGTAAGCCCTTTTATAATGTCTAAACATGTTGTAAAAGGCATGATAAAGCGTAAAGAAGGTAAAATTATTAATATTTGCTCTATGATGAGTGAATTAGGCAGAAATACTGTTGGGGCTTATGCTGCTGCAAAAGGTGGTCTTAAAATGCTTACCCAAAACATGGCTACAGAATGGGCTAAACATAATATACAAACTAACGGTATTGGTCCAGGCTATTTTGCTACAAGCCAAACGGCACCAATTCGTGTAGATGGCCACCCATTTAACGAATTTATTGTTAATCGAACGCCTGCAGCGCGTTGGGGTGACCCAGACGATTTACAAGGTGCTGCTATCTTTTTAAGTTCTAAAGCTAGCGATTTTGTAAACGGACAAGTAATTTATGTTGATGGCGGAATTTTAGCTACTATTGGAAAACCTTCAAACGAAGACTAAACAAAAACTAAACATATTATGAATAAACACTTAATTATAGCTGGCGCATTTTGCGCCACTATTTTTTCTTCTTGTAATCAAAAAGAAAATATCAAATCAATTATCGTTAAAAATAATTTAGATTTTGAGCGATCGCACGAAACTGTAGAACTAACAAAATCGCTTTTAAACGTAGAAGACCTAAACACGGTTGGAATTAAAAATGCCGAAACTGGAACGTTACAAGTAACACAAACTGTAGATACCGATGGCGATGGTAACATGGACGAAATTTTATTTCAACCTAAAATTGGAGCTAATAGTGAAACTACATACCAAATTGTAACTATAACTGAAGCCGAAAAACCTAAGGCAGAAGTCCTTTGTTATTCTAGATTTGTTCCGGAACGTACCGACGATTATACTTGGGAAAACAACAAAGTAGCATTTCGTGTTTACGGACCGGTTGCTCAAAAAATGGTAGAAGATGGGGTACCAGGAGGCACATTATCTAGCGGTGTTGATGCTTGGTTAAAAAAAGTAGAATACCCAATAATTAACAATTGGTACAAAAAAAATTCTGAAAGACCTGGTGCATATCACGAACCATCTCCAGAAGGTTTGGATAATTTCCATGTAGGAAGCAGCAGAGGTGTAGGTGGTATTGCTGTAAAAGAGGATACTATATATCATATTTCAAAAAACTATACGAAGTGGAAAACAATAACCACAGGACCTATTAGAACCAGTTTTTATTTAGAATATGAAACTTGGCAAGCTGGAAATAAAAGTATCAAAGAGTCTAAAATAATTAGTTTAGATTTAGGGAATAACTTATCTAAATTCACCACATTTATTGAAGGAACAGATTTAATCTCAGCAGGCCTTACATTACATGAAAAAGATGGTGAAGTAACAGGTAATACAGAACGTGGATGGCTAAGCTATTGGGAACCTCATGGTGATTCTGAAATTGGATTAGCTATTGTAGCACCAGAACATACTTTTATAGATTTCGAAACTTATGATACAGAAGCAAAAGACTTAAGTAATGCTTATGCCCACCTAAAAGTACACAATAATAAAGTTGTTTACTATGCTGGGTTTGGCTGGAAAGAATCAGGACAATTTACAAATAGTAAGGATTGGGAAGATTACTTAGATAAATTTTCACAACAAATAAATACACCTCTAGAAGTAAGTTTAAAAAATTAAAAAAAGAGTTTAACAAAAAAAAGCACTTAAAAACAATCCTGTTTTATAAGTGCTTTTTAACTAACTAACTCAAATACTTATTTTAATGCTAATTCGCTTAAGTTATTAGCGTTTATTTTTTTTAATCTTAACAAGGCTTCCATATAATAATAGTCGGCATAAATAATTGGCACGTCTATTTCGGAATTTTTAGGGTAATGTCCGGTTGAATGTAATAGTAAAGCCTGATTTTTATCTCCACTTAAATAGTTTGAAGACGACAATTCTTCAACATAACCTTTAGCCGCATTAAAATATTTTTCCTTTTTGTTTTCATCTTGTATTAATTGTGATAATTCAAACATACCACAAGCTGCTACAGCTGCTGCAGAAGCATCTTTTGGTGACTTAGGGATATTTGGATCATCGAAATCCCAATAAGGAATTTTATCTTCTGGTAAACGATTCATATAATGATTAGCCAATTTTTCAGCAGTATCTAAAAAGGCTTGTTCTCCAGTTTCTCTAAAAGCTACAGAAAACCCATAAATACCCCAACCTTGACCTCTAGCCCACATCGACTCGTGTGCATAACCTTGGTGTGTATAACCTCTTAAAAACTTACCTGTTTCTTCATCAAAAGATCCCACATGATAAACCGCGCTATCTTTTCTAACAATATGATTCATGGTTTTTTCGGCATGACTTTTTGCAATATCATAAAGCCCTTTGTTTTCACCATTTTTAGCAGCCCAAAATAAAAGCTCTAAATTCATCATATTATCAATAATTGTATTGTATTTAAATTTATGCTTTTGGCTAGGCCAAGATAAAATAGTACCAACCTTTGGATTATATAAAGTCGCCAAAGTATCGGCAGCTGCCAATAAAATATCTTTATAAGCCTCATTTTTCGTTAACCTATAACCATTACCATAACTACAGTACATCATAAATCCAATATCATGGTTATCGGCTGGAGTAAATGCAATTGGTTTTAATGGATCTGTAAATCGTTCTGCTTGCTTTTTTATTTCTTCGTTATTCGATGCTTCGTAAGCATACCATAATGTACCAGGCCAAAATCCACTACACCAATCTGTATAACTAACAAATCCCCAATTCGTATTTTCTCCTTTAATGTTTCTTGGTAAACTATCTGCATGAGCCAATCCTTTTGAAACCTCTTCTAGCTTTGCAACATTTTTTTGCAAAACATCTTCAAGTTTAAAGGTAGTTTCTTCCGTTGTGGTTACAGCTTCTTTTTTTGTAGAATTACAAGACAGCATCATTAAAAATGCTAATACTAAGGATGACTTAATTATATTCATATTTACTTCGGTTTTCGATAATACAATGTTATAAATAAGCCTTATTATTAGTGTTAAATTATTATCCATAAGCTATAAATTATGGTTCATTTATCGTAATCCGTGTGTTTTTAATACAACTTTACCACATCTACTCAATTTTCTTAAAAAATTCATCATTTTGAATAATTCCTAAATACTAGTAGTGTAAATTATTATAATCACAATTCGGAACCGTAATTTTTATAAATACAAAAACAAATTAGTACACCAATTTACACGTAAATGCATCATAATTTATACTAGTTAGGCTATAATTGAAAATTAACCTCATAAAATCTAGCTAATATTGTTATAAATAAAACATGACCTAACTTCTAACTTAAAAAGTAAGATTAAAAGAAACTAATAAAACAAATAATTCTATGACTAAAAAAATTCAAATTTGGGCTTTTTGCAAAAATCCAATCGTGCTTTTTGGTATTTTAAGCCTCATTGTTTGCGCGCTTTCAAATAAAGCCTATGCAAACCCAGACCCTACAAGCACACAAAACAAAACAATTACAGGAACCGTAGTTAGTGCAGACGATTCACTCGGCATTCCTGGTGTTAATGTTTTGGTTAAAGGCACCTCAAATGGTGTTGTTACAGATTTTGACGGTAATTATAGTATTACCGTAAATTCAAACCAAGCTGTTTTAGTGTTTTCTTATATTGGATATGAAACAAAGGAGGTTGTTGTGGGCAACCAATCAACCATTAATATAAGCTTGAATGCAGACATTGCGGCTTTAGATGAAGTAGTAGTTGTAGGTTATGGTACTCAGAAAAAAGAAACCTTAACCGGATCTGTAGAACAAGTTAAAGCTGAAGCTTTTGAAGACTTAGCTGTTGGTAGTCCTGCTCTTGCATTACAAGGAAGAACACCAGGGTTAGTAGTTACGCGTACATCATCTAGACCAGGTGACGAGAACATTAACTTCTTAATTCGCGGTGCTTCATCTATTAATGGTATTGCTCCACTTGTTGTAATTGATGGTGTTCCAGCAATTAACTCGCAGTCGTTTAACGACATGAACCCTAACGATATTGAAAGTATTAGTGTTTTAAAAGGTGGATCGGCATCGGTTTATGGTTCTAGAGCCGCTGGTGGTGTTATTTTAGTTACCACAAAAAAAGGAAAAGGAAATATAAAGGTTGAAGCTAGTACGATTTTAAGAATGGGAACTATTGGTATTAGACCTCCTTCTCCTACTATGACGGAATATGGACAGTTATATTTAGCTGCAGTAGATGAAGATATTGCTTCGGGCAAACCACCTCGTTATTTTTTCTGGAGCGACCGCGAAACTGTACAACGTATAGCAAATGGAGAAGAAGGCTATTACGACCTGCCTATTAATGGTAGAATTTGGTTAGGCGAAGGTAACCGTTTCGATGAAATGTTTGGAAACTCTTACTCTAGCCAACACAACTTAAGTGTTTCTGGTGGAACCGAAAAAAGTAGTTCCGTATTTCTGCTGGCTACGACCAAAATGTTGGTGGTTTAAAAGTTGCAGAAGACAGTGCAGATCGTTATAACTTTTCTATTAATTACGCAACAGATATTAGCGACCGTTTACGTTTAACTACAAATGTGTCGTATTTTAGTAATAAATTTTCTGGTCCTGCTGCTGGTTTAGCAAGAGAAGCTGCCACTTGGGACGCACCTTTATTTCCAACTTATAACCCAGATGGACAATATTATGCAAACTTTGGTGGTGTAAACATTACTGGAGATAGAAACGCAATAGCTCAGGTAAAAGATGCTGGTCGTGAAAATAAAACTACCGAGCAATTAAAAGTATTTGCACAAGCAACTTACAAATTAACCGACCACTTAGACCTTTCAGGATCGTATGCATTTAATAAGCAACATTCCGAATGGCAACAATATTTAGTATCGGTACCACTTTATAGTTGGGATGGTGGTTTTTCTAACAATATTAATAACACCTCTTCTATTTCAGAAGGTACAGGCCCAGATAATTCAGATGGCAACGTAACTTATAAAAATTACAAAGCCACTTTAAACTATAATAACTCTTTTGGAGACCATAATATTTCTGGATTAGTTGCTGTTGAAGCAGAAAAAAATGAAAGCAACGAATATTTTATAAGAAGAAATGGTTTTGTTGACTATGGCGTTTACGATATTCATTTAGGTGCAACCGACCAGCAAATCACAACTTCTGGAGGTGGAGATACTTGGGGATTCTTTGGATATATTGGTAGAATAAACTACGACTATAAAAATAAATATTTATTAGAATTACAAGGAAGACGCGATGGTTCTTCTAGATTCGCTGAAGGACAAAAATGGTCTAACTACGGCAGTATTTCTGGTGGTTGGGTACTTAGTTCTGAAGATTTCTTATCAGACAGCAAAATTATATCATTCTTAAAACTTCGTGGTGGTTATGGTGAACTTGGTAGTACTGCCGGAATTGGTAACTTTGGGTACCTTTCTACCGTGCAATTTGGAACCACAGTTTTTGGTCAAACAAGCGCTACACAACAAGCAACATCTAGAGCTAGTAGCCTATTTAGCGATACAACGACTTGGGAACGTATTGCAACTAGCGAAATTGGCTTAGACTTTAGATTATTTAACAGCTCCGTTTTTGGTTCGGTTGATTTATTTAGAAAAAACAACAAAGGCATGCTTGTACGAGGTATTACAACACAAGTTTTAGGTACTACAACGCCGTTTACAAACATTGGTACGTTACAAACCGATGGTTGGGAAGTAATGCTTGGCTGGAGAGGACAAATTAATGATTTTGACTTCACAATTAGTGCGAATATGAGTGATACTCGTAACGAAATTACAAGATACGACGGTGCTCAATCTATTGTAGCTGGATTAAATGATGCTGACAGTAGTGAAAACATATTAGGAAAGCCAATTAACTCTTTCTATTTATATAAAACCGATGGATATTTTGACTCACAAGCCGAAGTAGATCAATATTACGCATCTCATAATGCTGGAGGTATTTTACCTTCACAAACATCGAACGACGCTTTAAGACCTGGCGACATTAAAGTTGTAGACGTAAATGGAGATGGTGACTTAGATACTGACGATCTAGTTTACCACGGCGACAATGCCCCCCCATTATGTTTATGGTATTAATCTAGATTTAAAATACAAAAACTGGGATTTAAGCGCCTTCTTTCAAGGAACTCTAGATCATCAAATTTATAGAACCGGTTATTTTGCACAACCCTTTCAAGCCGAATGGCAAAACCAATCGAATGCCTGGTTAGGCCGTACTTGGACCGAGGATAACAGAAATGCAGAATTCCCAAGGTTAACTACACAACGTGGTTTATCTAGATGGAACTACCAATTTAAAGATCATATTTTACAAAATAACAGATACATAAGGTTAAAGTCACTAATTGTAGGATACAACATAAAAGATCTTAAAATAGGAAACACAGCAATCAACACCTGTCGTATTTATTTTTCAGGAAATGATTTATTCGAATTTACAAGCGTAAAAGATGGATATGATCCAGAATTTCAAGAAAGTTCTAACAATAGCGCCTATCCGTTTATGCGTACTTGGGCTTTAGGCTTAAAAGTGTCATTATAATTGTTACTGATATAAAATAATTTAAAAAAATATACAAATGAAAAAAATAGTATATCTCATATTACCATTTATAGCAGTATTTTTCACTGCTTGCGAAGATGAATTTATAGACCTAACACCGCCAGCTTCAATAACCGACGATGTTTATTACACAGAAGCCGAACACTTTTTAACTGGTTCTAACAGATTTTACACAAATTTATTAGGCTGGAGCGATCAAGGTATTTATTCAGACCACGGATCGGATTTAGTTGGATACGACGAATCTAGTGACATGCAAGAATACAGCCGAGGAAATACCCAAGCTGTTGAAAACGATTCATACTACTCTAATCCATATGCTGCCATTAGAGACATGAATTTATTAATTGAAAGATCTGAGTCATATAACGGTGACGGTGACATTTCAGAATATGTAGCGGCTACAAAATTTCACCGTGCTTATCAATACTTTTTATTAGTACAACGTTTTGGAGGCGTAACACTTGTAACACGTTCGTTAGATGTAGATTCTGAAGAACTTTACGCTGCTCGAAATAGCAGATACGAAGTTGTAGATCAAATATTATTAGATTTAGATGATGCCATTGCAGATTTACCTAACGAAGCAAATATAGGAGGCAACGATAAGGGAAAAATTAGCAAAGAAGCCGCTATGGCTTTTAAAGCCGATGTATTATTACATGAAGCTACTTGGATGAAATATGTTGGCACATCAACCGATGGCGATGGTATTACAGTAGGTGCTGGTAGTGCCGGCTTCGACGATTCTAAAATAACGCCTTACTTACAAGAAGTGGTTAGCTTAACTAAGCAAATCATGGATTCTAACACCTTCGAGCTATGGAATTACAACGATAGCTTAGATAATTTAAGCTCTAACTTTTTATTTAATTTAGAAGATGGAGGATCAAACCCTGCAGGCTTAGACAAATCAAGCAATAAAGAATTTATTTTCTACGGAAAATACGATTTTACCTTTAGACAAGCCGGGACTTTAGTAAGCCATGTTTACAATGGCCGTGTAAAACCAAGCAGAAAAATGATCGATTTATTTTTATGCGACGACGGCTTACCAATCGATAAATCATCACGCTTTCAAGGGTACGCCAACCCAGAAGATGAGTTTCAAAATAGAGACTTAAGAATGAGAGCTTATTTTACAGACCATAGAGATTTGGGAACGATCCCTACAATAGCGGGTAATAGCGATTTAAGATTAAGTGGAACAAATAACTTTGGATACTTTAATGCTAAATTTATGAGCTGGAAATGGGGAACAACCGAAGCTTACAGGGCTACAGAAACCGAAAGTTATGATATTCCATTTATTCGATTAGCAGAAGTTTATTTAATGTACGCAGAAGCTTTATACGAATTAAACGGAAGCTTATCTGACGCCGAGTTAAACGAATCTATTAACTTAATAAAAGAAAAAGCAGGTTTACCACCTTTAACCAATGCTTTTATTACGGCTAACAATTTAGACTTACTTACAGAAATTAGAAGAGAACGAACCATAGAACTTTATGCTGAAGGCGCTACTAGATTCAACGATTTAAAACGTTGGGGAATTGCCGAACAAGAGCTAGGACAAGCTATTTATGGCGCCGTAATTGAAGATTCTGTTTGGGAAACCGATACAGCTCTGTACGACCCATCTAAATACGGATACCCAGAAGAAAGTGCTATGACTGGAAAAGGATTAAAAAGATGTATTGTTGTACAGCCTGCATCAATAAGAAATTTCACAAGAGAAAATTACTTATTTCCTTTACCAACCTCTCAAACTGGTTTAAACGATGCTTTATTACAAAATCCGGGGTATTAACCTTTAAAATTCTTGAAGAAAAACGGCTACAAATAAAATTGTAGCCGTTTTTTTATTTTATATCCCAAATGTACATAAATTTTTACAACGTATTAAAATATTTATCAAAATTTTCTACTAGTATACCCATAATAGCCAACAAACGCTAAACATAGCGCTGGTAAAATAAACGAAGCATTAACTTCTGGAATGTAACCCATTATATTTAAATCGTTAAATCCGTCCCCACCTAAATCTAAAATGGCAGCTTGAGCTATCGGCATTAAAGCACCACCAACAATAGCCATAACTAAACCAGCAGAACCTATTTTGGCTTCATCGCCCATATCTTTTAAAGCAATACCATAAATTGTTGGAAACATTATAGACATAAATATTGAAATAGCGACCAACGAAATTAATCCTGCCATTCCTGGCAAAGCAATAGCACCTATACTGGCTAGAGCTCCACAAGTACCAAACAAAGCCAAAACTTTTGGCGGATTAACCTTTTTCATTAATCCTGTGCCAATCCATCGACCAGACAAAAACAAAATCATCGCAGCAATGTTATAATTTGTCGCGGTAATATTCCATCCCATTTCTGCATTTAAATTATCGACATACTGAAAAATGTACGTCCAACACATAATTTGAGAGCCAACACATGCAGCTTGAGCCAAAACCCCCATTAAATAATTTTTATTGGCAAATAATTTTGAAAATGAAGCCTTCAAACTCATTTTATCGGCCTCTGGTGTTTTTGGGATTTTTGTAAAAAATATTATAGCCATTATTATTAACACCAAAACACCTAAACTTAAATAAGGCACACTAATTACACCTAAATCGTTTTCCCTAATAGCTGCCAATTCTTGCGAAGACAAAGCATTGTAAGCATCGGTAGTATAATCATCCGATTGAAGTGCTCCTAACACAAAAACCTGCGCAATTATCATCCCTGTTAAAGAACCAACTGGATTAAATGCCTGAGCTAAATTTAACCGCTGCGTTGCTGTTTTTTTGTTGCCTAAAGCTAAAATTAAAGGGTTAGCCGTGGTTTCTAAAAAAGCTAAACCACAAGTAATAACCCAAAGCGACACTAAAAAATAATTATATTCTTCATATTTGGCTGCCGGATAAAATAAAAAGGCGCCAATTGCGTACAAGGTTAAACCTAATAAAATTCCTGATTTGTAACTAAATTTCCTAATGAATAAAGCTGCCGGTAAGGCCATAAAAAAATATCCGAAGTAAAAAGCAAACTGCACCAATGATGCCTGAATATTAGACAATTCTGGCATTACTTTTTTAAATGCAGAAACCATTGGGTTGGTTAAATCGTTAGCAATTCCCCAAAGCGCAAATAACGAAGTAATTACAATAAATGGAAACAATAATTCTTTACTAACTATTGGTGTTTTAGTTTGGTTGGTCATTTAGTTTAATATTTTAATTGGATGATATTTATATTATTGAAGGCAACGGCCCTGTACTATCAGAGAACGTTTCGGTAGCTACGCCTACTTTATTAAGCATGCTAACATACAGGTTAGATAATGGCACTTCTTTTTCTTTAAACTTAGTATAAGCGCCATGTTTTACGCCCAAATTATTTCCACCTGCTAAAATTAATGGACAATTACGCGCATTATGCGTAGAACTACATGCGCTTCCGTAAAGAATTAACGTATTATCTAACAAAGAACCGTGTTCATCTTTGGTGTTTTTCATTTTATCAATAAAATAAGCAAATTGTTTGGCGTACCATTGGTCTAAACGCCCCCAATCTTCCCAATGTCCTGTAGTTTTATCGTGTGAAATGCTATGATGCCCTTTAAGTTTTAAAGCAATCTTAGGGAAATTATCACCAAAGCCCATACCGTCTTCACGTGCCATCATATAAGTAATAACACGAGTCGCATCGGTTTGAAAACCTAACACCATTAAATCCATCATAGAACGCACATAATCTTCGGGCGCTGACGTTGGATCTACATCTAAATTTATTAAACTCGCATCAAATTCTTTTAAAGGAATATCTAACCATTTTTCATTTCGTTTAACCTGTGCTTCAACTTGGTTTAAAGATGTTAAATATTCATCTAACTTTTGCTTATCGTTTGCACCTAATCGCTTTTGAAGATTTTTACTATCTTCTAAAACCAAATCGACTATTTTTTTGCCTTGATGCAGACTTTTTCTTCGTTCTTGTGAAGAACCTCCACCATTTGGAGAAAAATAACGTTCGAAAATTTCGCGCTGGCGATGTTCTGAAGGAATTGGTCGTCCAGAATCGTTAAACGACAAGGTTGAAACTCTAGATTTATACCCAACGCCTCCATCGGTTGATAATGATAAAGATGGAAACCTAGTGTATCTACTTAACTTTTTTGCCGCAACCTGATCGACCGAAATACTGTTTTTATATTCGCCTCGTAAATCGCCTCCAGTAAGCCAAGTATCGCCTGCAATATGGCCTAAAACTTGTCGGCTATAAGGGTGACTCAAACCACCCATAATTGAAATATCGCTTCGGTGATTTTCTAAAGGTGATAGCGATTTTGTGAGTTTATAGTCGCTACCTTCACCACCTAACGGAAACCAATTCCATTGTTTATGATACGCACTATTTTCTGGAGGTAAACCAACCCCATTAGGAAAATATAAAAAACAAAGTCGCTTAGGTTTTTCTGGTTCAAAAAATTTAGAAACACCACTCATTGCCATACCTTCAAAATAAGGTAACATACATGCTACGCCTAAACCTTTTAAAAAGGTTCGTCGATCTAAATGCCAAGGTTTTTTACTCATTATCCAAAAATTTTATTAAACCAATTTTGTTCTTTTTTATAAAAGGCCGGACTTAAAACAATTTGTTCTATTACCGTTTGAAAACGAAAATCGTCTTCAACTACTTCTACCACTATTCTATCGATTTCTTGTTGGTCGGCAAAACTAACATCGCGCCCTAAAGCATAAGCGTACAAATGCTCAACTAACGACCTTGTGAAATCTTCTGTTTTTAATTTTAAAATATAATCTTTAATACCTTGAACGCCTTCTACCTCTGTGCCATCGGGTAATGTCGATTTCGAATCAATAGGTTTTTCTTTTGCAGTTAGATTAAACCTACCCACAGCATCGTAATTTTCGAAAACCACACCATACGGATCAATTTTTCTGTGGCAATCTAAACAAGCTGCTTTGTTACGATGTAAAAACAATTGCTCTTTTAAGGTTAAATTTTCGAAACCAGGCGTTTCAGGATCAAGCTCCGGCACATTTGGTGGTGGCGGTGGCGGTGTATCGCCAAGTATTTTTTCTTTAAGCCAAACGGCACGTTTTATGGGGTGCGCTTGCACACCATCGGAATGCCCGTTTAAAAAAGCACCCTGCGACAACAAACCACCACGATTTAAGCTATCGGCTAACATTACGGGTCTAAATTCATGACCTTTTACGCCTTCGATACCATAAAATTCGGCTAAATTTTGGTTTAGCATAGCAAAGTCGGAATCTATAAAATTTAAAATACTCATGTTGTTTTTTAAAACATGATGCATAAACTCATAAGTTTCGTTTGCCATATCCTGCTTAACAAATCGCGTATAATCGTCATATTTTTTAATGTCGGTATCCATGGCTTGATGCCTATCTAAACGTAACCATTCGTAAGTAAAAGCCTCTATCATTTTAGTGATTTTCGAGTCGTTTACCATACGCTCAATTTGCTCGCCAATGTCGTCGTGTAAATCGCCTTCTGCAGCTAAACGTGTTAAAGTTTCGTCTGGTGGAGAATTCCAAAGAAAATACGATAGTTGAGACGCCAAATAAAACTCATCTTCAACCGGATCTTCATCTTCCTTTGGCTCTGGTTCGAACAAATAAATAAAGTTTGGTGAACATAACACGGCTACTAAAACTTCCTTTACGCCATCTTCATAACGATCGAAATCATTTTTTATACTATTCCAAAAATCGAAGTAACGCTTTAATTCTTCAGGCTTTACCGATCGCCTAAACGCTTTTTCCATAAAACGATTTAGCACTTCCTTCGTGTAAACTGCTTTATTTTCTTTATTTGGTGAATCGAAAAATATATTAGTATGACTTTCTGGTGGCCAAACCGGATGATAAGGCGCTTCAAACTCAATAGATTTTATGAGTAACGGCGGTCCTGTTTGGCTATTTTCTTTAACTAAATGATTATTCCAAAGACCTACCGTAAGCATGTTTGCTAAATCGCCACTTACTTGGTTTCCTGCCAATGGAATTGGTAAATTTTCTAATCGGCCTTTAAATTCAAAAGTTTGGGTTTTACCAAAAGGTGCAGTAACATCAACACATTTATCAAAAATTTTATAATCCATCCCATCGTCTGTTCTTGTACCTGCAAAGGCTTGAATTGATGGATTTACAGCTTCATATTTTAAGCTGTTTTGTTTCGCTTCTGCCGCTAGCATTTTAGGCAATGGATCGTTTTCTTGTAAAGGCGTAATTACAATATCGCTAAAACCTACAAAAAACTTACCACCAATATATCCGGTATGTTTTCCTTCGGATAAATACGCCAAAGTTACTGGTGTTACCACTTGTTTTTCGCTAGCTAAAGCTTCATCCATGTACAAACGTTTACTAATGCGGCCAGCCTTCTTTTTACCCAACAAACTAATTTGATAAGACGGCATAGCATCATCTGAAGCATACGGATGCACTAAATCTATTTGATAAAACCCAGATTTTGGAATAACGTACGAGAAGTTTGCTCGCACATTATCGGCTACATTATCTGGCATTAAATAGGTTTTATTTTTTATTAATCCTTTTGGTCTTTTAATTTTTTTAGCTGAAATATGAATAGCTTCCGTCGAGGCTTTTGCTGGTTTATTTTCACGTAAATCGATTAATTTTTCGGTGGAAGCTAAAAAATAACCACGAGAAGCTTCTACCCTAAACACAAAATCGCCCGTTCTTGGAAAATCTTCTTTTACCAACAATTTTAAATTTGGAGATGGCCCTTGCCACGATTTTGGAGCTTTTTCTGTAGCAGGTAACGCAGCGTTTAAAAGCATCCCTTCTTTTACAACACTGTAACGGTTACTTGCCGAACCGCGCATTCCTAATCCTATTTTGTTTTTGGTTGCTTTTATTGAATCTTTTTCAGCTTTAGAATTACCTTGAATAGGTTTGCCGTATTCATCTAAAATATCAATTAAAAAATCGGTGTTATTTACAGATGCTGTTTGATAGCCGCCATACTCGGCACCAACTTTACCAGCGCTACTATTTTTACCAATAGTAACTTTATAACGTTTAGCTTCTGGCTTTTCGCCAAAAAAAATGGCTTTATCTAGTGCTTCTCTTGCAATTTTTTGATAATAATCGATGTGCAATGCTGAGGTTTGTAAAATATTACCGTTGTTGGTAAAACCCATTTTCGATTTTCCATCGTCTGGCAATACATCACCAAAATTAACATGCACACCCAATAATTCATTTAATGAATTGGTGTATTGTTTTTTGGTTAAACGACGCATTACACCTTTATTCTCGGTTTGTTTTGCAATAGCCGCGTGTTCTAAATTTTCGGTCATCCAATCGACTACCAAACGGCGTTCTTCGGTGGTTAATTGCGGCTTATCTTCTGGAGGCATTTCTCCAGAATTTATCATATCTAAGGCAGAATGCCACCCTTCGGCATCAGGTCCATTTACCATGTCCCAATGTAACACATCTATACGCACACCGCCTTTTTCCTTTTCTTCGCCATGGCAACTATAACAATGTTTTTCCATGACTGGTTTTACATTGTTTTTAAAATAAATAGCATCTTCGGAAGTTGAATCTATGCCTTTTATGGCTAAATAATTTTCTGCATCATTAACACCTAAAACCGATTTTAAGGGCTGTGGCATGTACTTGGTTAAATAATTAGAACCATGTGTTAAATTACCTCCAAAATGTCCCGCAAGCGACAACAGTACAACATTTACAAACAATGCCACTTTATAAATTTTACTGACGTTTTTAGTCGACTTTTTACGACGTAAAACCAACAACCAAACGCAAATTACGGCCGTAAACCAACCTAACCATTGATGCTTGCTAAGCGCATCATCATTATAATTCCCGCTAGAAGCTAAAAGCAAACCAAATATTACTGTTGGAATAAAACTTAAAACCGAAAACCAAAGTAGAATATTACATGCTGCATCTAAATGTAATTCTGGTTGTTTGGCATTAATAATTTCCATGAAAAACAAAACGACTAGTGCGCCTATAGGCAAATGCAATATTAAAGGATGAAATCGTCCTAAAAAGAAAAGAAAATTATTATCGCCATTTCCAGACAAAGGCACAAGTACCAATACCAGTAAAATGACTGTGATAATAACTGCTATTTTTAATGTTTTTTTCATTTAGTTTTATTCGGCTTATAGTGAAAACAATTTTATTAAAGAAAAACCTAATTCATATGGTTTTATTACTCAGAAACATGGACATATAATTCATTACCAAATTACTTTCATACTTCCTTTTACAGGTAAACTAAAAGTTTCAATATATAATGCACCTCATGCTATTGCTATAAAGGTGATTTTTTTGGAAACTTTAGATTACTCTATCTAATAAAAAAATATATTTTTAAAGTATTAACTTGAGCAATTAAGTCTTGCAGGGAATAGTTTGATTTTCCATTGGTTTAGTTTGTTGGTTTTATTCGAAATTATTTTCGAAATGGTGGTAAAATGGTTTGTAACAAATATGTTATAAAATATGATGCCAATCAACTACAAATTTTACAAAATATAATACTTTATTTGCTTACAACACTTACAACAAGGCCGATTATAATAACCATATTATCTTTTTATCTTTTGCTGAATAGAATAAAAAGATTGAATTCACCTATTTTATTTCAATTTCATCAATTAGAATCATTTTGTCAGAAAGCACTTTCAACTCAACATTATTCGCTCCTCGATTTAGTTGTATAGGGATAGTAATAATATACCAATCATCAGCTTTATTTAAATGATTTCCTAGCTGTAATTTTTCCTCAACAATTTTATTATTTGCCGTTACTTTTATAAACGTAGTATCATTTTTTGAAGCCTTATACCTAATCGATAAATCAACTACACCTTCTGCGCCATCGTTTTCTAGATACCAAGAAATTGCTGCTCCTTTTTCGTTTAAAGTAACATAACCAGAGCCATTAAAACCCTTAATTTTATTTTGAATTATGCCTTTAACAATGGTAGCGTTTTCTGCCTGCTCGCCTGTTGAACTTTCGTTGACGGTTGATGCATTCCAAGTAAAACCTTCATTTCGTCCAAATTTTTCTTCTAAAACCTGAATAGGTTTACCGTTTAAAACAATTAAAGCTTTAACTGTAGTTTCTAAATCTATTTTAAAACTTCCTGTATACGGAATCGCGTTAGTTGTTGGCGTTTCTCCATTTAAAGTATAGAAAATTTCGATTTTCGGTTGGATTGGTTCTCCTCTTAAATTTAAAATTTGCGAATTGATACTTATCAAATTTGAGGTGATTAGTTTTTTTTCACCAAGAATACAACTAGCCAAAATATTAATACTACCGTAAGCATCTGTACTTTCAATATAAGCGCGAGTTAAACCATAAAAAGCCTTACGGTGATTTGGACCAACATGAGATTCAACATCAATAGGGCTTCCATTGTCTAAAGCTTTAATTTTTCCATGTCCTAAAACATTAAAATATGTTCTGTTTTCTCCGTAAGGATACATGGTGCCATCTTCATCTGTAGTAGTTACACGCACTTGAACCATATCATTTGCTTTATTCTGAAACGGTTCTCCATCAACGGATAACTTAATTTTTGATGGCCGATTGGCAGTTTTTACAATAGATTCACTAACAGCCTTCCCATTTTTATACCCAACCGCCTTTAAGGTTCCTGGTTGCCATTTTACCATCCATTGGCATTGCATGCTATTCCATGTTTTACCTGGTTTAAGCTTTCCGAGAGACGTTTCATTAAAAAACAGCTCGACTTCATCGCAGTTGGAATAAACCCAAACCGGAATTTCTGTACCTAGCGGCACTTTTGGATGTGTCCAGTGCGGTAGTACATGAACCATTGGCTTTGAAGTCCATTGACTTTGATAGAGATAATACAAATCTTTTTCGAAATTTGCCAAATCTATCGCGCCACCCATAAAGGCTTTGAATGGCCAACCGCCGTGAACGTAGCCAGCTTCTCCAATATAGTCATAACCTGTCCATCGGAATGAGCCCGCATAGGCAGGAATGTCTCTAAGTTGCGCAATATTTAATCGAGAAGACACCCTAACTGTGGCATTATCGTAACTAGAATTAAAAATTTGCTTTCGGTTTTTTCTTTTTGAAGCATCAACCCAATCGTGAGTAAACACTTCGTTTTTAGTTAAATCTGGCAACTCGTAAGGTCTTTGATTTTTGTTAGGAAACCCATCTCGAAACCATGTTTTTGTTCTATAATACCCACGCACTTGCCATGTATGCGTGTTTTCGGTTCCAATAAACACCTTTCCTTGTTGTTTCTCTTCAAGTTTTTCTAAAAAACCTTGTTTTTCACTACTTCCATTAACACCCAAAACATCCATAAACTCAGAACCAGAATGCCCCGAGGTTACTGGTCTTGTCGGATCTAATAAATGACATGTTTCAACTAACTGTTTTCCTATTGCTCCTCCAGTTTCGTTGCCTACACTGTAAATTACTATTGATGGATGATTCCTGTCGCGTTTAATCCAGTCAGTTAAATCTTGTTTCCACCAGGTATTAAAGTAATGTGCGCCATAATCATTTTTAGCTTTTTTCTTCCAGCCATCGAAAATTTCATCCATCACCAGCATTCCCAATTCATCACAAATATTGTAAAATTGTGGTGTTTGTGGGTTATGTGCTGTTCGAATAGCATTTACTCCCATATTTTTTAACTGCTGAATTCTAAAACGAATAATTTTATCGGGAACCGCTGCTCCTAAAGCCCCAGCATCTTGATGATTACAAACGCCTTGAAGTTTTACGTTTTCACCGTTTAACCACATGCCCGTTTCTGGTTTCCACTCTATATCTCGAACTCCAAATTTAATTTGTTCAACATCCAGCACACTTTTTTTACTAACCCATTCGGTTTTTAAAGTATACAAATATGGTGTTTGCGGCGACCATTTATTTGGGTTTTTAATAATTAATTCTTGTTGATATTTGGTGGACTTTTTAAGTTGTACTTTAGTTTTAGTGCTAGCTACAGTTTCCCCATTTTTATCGATAACAGAAATTTTTAAAACAGCATTTTTGAGCTTTTTAGTTTTATCGTACAACTCACCATTTACAAAAACCTGATTGCCTTTTGTTTTTATAAAAGTGCTGTTTTTTGCAATATGAGTTTTGTTTTTAACCTGTATCCAAGTATGTGCATAAATACCACTGCCAGTATACCAACGTGCCGATGGTTGTTTTTCATTATCTACCCGAACTGCAAAAGTTATAGTTTCTGATTTTTGAGCAATTTCGCTAATATCATAACCAAAAGATATCCAACCATAAGGTCGAAAACCTAATTTTTCACCATTGGCCCAAACGATACTATTCATAAAAACACCATCAAAAGCTAATTCAATGTGTTTTCCTTTCCAGGTTTCGGGCACTTTTATGGTTTTTCGGTACCACCCAATGCCAGCGGGTAAATATCCACATTGCGCACCCATGGGATGGTTTTCGCTATATTCGCCCTCAATACTCCAGTCGTGAGGTAAATTTAAAGTTCGCCAAGAATCATCATTAAAACCGCTCGCTTGAGCACCAGAAATATCTTCTTGAATAAATTTCCAATCTGAATCAAAATTAATAGTTTCTCTTTGCGAAAAGGCATACTTCGGTACAGCGCTAACTAGTACGCAAAGTGCAATTAGTAATTTATAAGGCATTGAAGTGAATCCGTTTAAAATTAGTGTGCTGTTTTTTCGACCATATTTTAGTTTTCCCCTAAACCTCTCTTTAGTTTTTAACAGGCTTTATTTTATAAGCGTAAGACATCTCTTTAGCCTTCACTCGAAATTCTTCATGAGCCAAAGCTTTAACGCTCCAACTGTTGTCACCACCAATTCCTGTTTGTTCGTAATCGATATTTATGTTTACAAAATCGCGTTTTACAATATCGGTTGTGTGGCGTTGCTGTTTTTCTTTACCGGCATCAAAATCACTGTTGTATTGATGGTGTGCACTAAACCCAAGCAACTGCAACCCTTCAATTTTAATACCATAACCTTGATTGTTTGTAAAACTCACCCAACGCACATCGGTTTTATAACCGTTTTCTTGCGGACGGATATACGGAAAATACAAATCTTCGACTTTAGCTTCGTAATGCCCAACTAAGGCTGCGGTATTTCTATCATTATAATTTTCAAATGGGCCACGACCAAACCACGTTACGTTATCGTAATCGTTTTTAATAATAAAATTATCTCCAAACCTTGGTAAATGTGGTAAATCGGCATTTATGCCTTTCAACTTATTGGTTACAATAATTTCACCTGAAGGCTGAATATTATAAAGTATCGCTACTTGCCCGTTAACAGACGATAAATCGAAAATAGTTTCAACTTGAACAGCGACCTTAACTTTTTTAGATTTTGAAATTTCTTTTGTTCCATTAATTATTTTTACTTGAGCCAAAGGATGATTATCGGTTGCTTTTTTCCAAGCTGCTAATTTTTCTGGTGATTTCGCACCAAAATCATTATCGGTTACTGGTCGCCAAAAATTAGGCGCAACACCTTCAACTAACACATTACCGTTGCCATAATTTAAGGCTGTTATTTTTCCGGTTGATTTATTTAATTTAAGTTGAAAATTTTCATTTGAAATAGTTGCAATTTCACCACTAAAAGACACTTCTATTTTATCCTTAGACGGAAGGACTTCAGCATTAAAAATTGATGGCTTTAACTGAAACTGCTCGAATGCTACCACGTGATTTTTTGGCATTAAATTGGTTTCAATTTGATTTAGCGCATAAATATTTAAATGATATTCGGCATTTTGATTTAATAACTCAGGTAAATCGATATTTACTTTTGTCGATTGATAAGGTTCAAGGTTTATGCTTGGTAATTTACCATTAGATATTTCCTCGCCATTTTTCAATAACGACCAAGTAAATTGATACGTTTTTAAATTTGTAAAATCATATTTATTGGTAATTTCAATTTCACCTTTGCTTAAATCTGAAGCCTTAAATTTAATATACTGATATACTTTTTTAACTTCAAACAATGCAGGATGCGGCGTTCTGTCTGGATTTACAATACCATTTAAGCAAAAGTTTTTATCGTTTTGTAAATCGTATCCGCCTAAATCGCCACCATAAGCCCAATATGCTTCGCCCTTATCGTTTTTTGTTAAAACACCTTGGTCTACCCAATCCCAAATAAAGCCACCTTGCATAATGTCGTACTGCTCTATAACATCCCAGTACTTTTGTAAATTACCGACACTATTCCCCATGGCATGAGCGTATTCGCATTGAATAAGTGGTCTTGTTGGATTATTTTCGGCATATTTTATCATGCGCTCTATTGTCCAATACATAGGTGCTTGAATATCTGTATTCGCGTAATTAGTTGCGCCTTCGTACTGTGTTGGTCGAGTGGCATCTTGCGCCTTTAACCATTTATAAGTTGCAAAGAAATTTTCGCCATTTCCGGCCTCATTTCCTAAAGACCAAGTTACAATACACGGAAAGTTTTTATCGCGTTCGTACATTCTCACCGTTCGGTCGAGGTGCATTTCTTTCCATTCTGGCAAATACGCCGGATGAATTTTTTGCGCTTTAAAATTTTTATCTAAACCTTGGTTCGTGGTACCTAAACCGTGGGTTTCAATGTTCGCTTCGTCTATAACATAAAACCCATATTTATCGCACATTCTATAAAAATGGGGATCTTTCGGGTAGTGACTGCAACGAATAGCATTGAGATTGTTTTGCTTCATAACTTGCAAATCGAGTAGAGTTAAAGCTTCAGAAACTGTGTGCCCTTCCGTATCGCTATGATCGTGCAGGTTAGCTCCTTTTAACAAAACCGGTTTACCGTTAATTAAAAACTGATTGTTTTCAATTTTAATATTTCTAAATCCTACTTTTATAGAGGTCGCTTCAATAGTTGTTCCTTTACTATCCTTTAAATCGATTAACAAAGTGTACAAATTGGGCTGTTCTGCGTTCCAGGTTTTTACATTTTCAACTACTTTAGAAAATTCAACTTCATTTTTACCTTTGTTTAATTTGATATCTTTCGCGACTGTATACACCTCATTTTCACCATCCATTAATTTCAATTCAATCGTTCTGCCTGTCGTTCTTTTTGAATTGTTATCAATTTGCAATTTGGCATTAAAAACACCATCGGAGTAATCGTTTTGTAAATCGGAAACTACTCTAAAATCACGAAGCGTAACTTTATTTGCAGCATACACGTACACATCACGCTCTATACCGCTTAATCGCCAAAAATCCTGATCTTCCATATAACTAGAGTCCGACCAACGCAATACTTGCAATGCAACCGTATTTTTTCCTGGTTTTACAACATCTGTTATTTTAAATTCGGCTGGTGTTTTACTGCCTTCGTTATAACCAATAAACTCACCGTTTACCCAAACGTAAGTGGCGCCGCTTACTCCTGCAAAATGCAAATAAATATCCTTAGCACTCCAGTTTTCTGGTATTTCGAAATCTCTTTTATAACTTCCTACATTGTTAATATTATGTGGTATAAATGGCGGATTTGCAGGAAACATATAATGCCTATTGGTATACACCGGCATACCAAAACCTTGCATTTCCCAGTTCGATGGCACGTCTATTTTATCCCATCCTTTTAGGCTAAATTCGTTTTTATAAAAATCTGTTGGACGTGCAGACATACTATCTGCATAATAAAAATGCCAAATACCGTTTAATGATTTGTACAATTCTGATTGGTTCCAAGAATCGTTTTTTAAAGCATCGCCAACATTGGTATATCGGTAAAACGATGCCGTAGGTGCTTCCCTATTAATTTGAAAAATTTCAGGGTTTTCCCATTCGGGATTTTCCCATTTTTCGGCTAAATAGGTTGGTTTTTCTTGGGCTATTCCGGCAAATACAACCAGATTAACAAACAACAGCGAAAAGATTAATTTATTCATTTTATGTTTATTTAGTTTAATATATTGGCTTCTTATTTAGGTTTTAATCACTTTCTATAACACAGGTTATCAATGATTTCCTGGGCATTAAAAAGGTGTTTTTAGTTGAGATTTCTTTTATAAATCTTAAATTATCTTGTGGCGATTTTGTTGTTAAATACAGCTTCATTTTTTTAAACGACTTGGGCATTCCTGAAAGGGCAACTACTTTGTCTTCATTTAACTGATTAGTAAATACCAAAACCATTTTATCTCTAGATTTAGATTGATAAGCAGAACACAACAAACCATTAATTTTTTCCTGTTCTGGCACTTCTGAAGCGTAATCTGCACCAATCCTAATCATTCCAGATTCAATAAATCTTGAATAATGCCCCAATGCCCATAACAATTTAGATTCGAAAATCTCACCTCCATTTTTATTCTTATCGATGTAAATTAAACCATCTTTATAGTTGTACGGGCTAACCGCTAACCACCAATGCCAAAACGTTGCATTAGCAATAGTTAAATCGGCATGCAATACTCTAGCCATATACAACGCCGGAGTAATTCCTAAATCACGACCTTTGCCTTTAATTTCTTCATTATTTTCAAGCAAGGTATATTCACTCATCCCGTATTCGAGCGCTGTATTGGTTTCTTGAATTTTTTGAGCCAATAATTTTCTAGTTTTTATTAACCGCTCGGTAGGCCAAGTACTAAAATAACTATGCCCTACCACTTTTTTGGCTACATGACTTAAATTGCCTAGATAATTTATTGATGACGGATTAAAAAAATTATGGATTTGGTCTCCTCTATTTTCATCCTTAAAATTATTATATAAATAATTGATTTGTCCTGCTTCGGTAAGCTCTATTTTAGTTTCCAAATCATTTTTATTTAATGAATCGTTTAATATTTTGGTCATTGCCGCTATTTCATCATTATTCCACGGCGATCCTTCTTGATTGCAGCATTGCCATTTCCATTGCGGTTCGTTAAACGGACTAATATAATTTAGGTTAACACCTGCATATTCTTTTATGCCTTGAATAACCTTGATAAGAAAATGAGCGTATTTTGAATAATTTTCACTACTAATATTAGCTGATAACCCATCTGCTGAAAAAGCTTTATGGTTTCGCGTTAAATACACAGGCGGACTATTTACAAACCCTACAAAGCTATTTACTCCCATTTTTTGCACCTGTTTTAAAAACCAAACTTGTCCGGATTGCGCATTCCAATTGTAATTACCAACCAAATCTAAAAAACCCTCCGTACGTCGCCATTGGTTTTTAATACCACTGGCCTTTCCTTGCTCTAAACTGCCTGCACCAATATTAAATCGCCAAGCGCTAAGAGCTATTCCTTTTGGACTACCGTCTTTTTTTAATGCTTTACTAAAAAGTAAATCCACAATCTGTTTTTTAGAAGTTTCTGGCCAATTTTTCCCAACAAACTGAGTAGACCAAGCATCGGATGCTCCAAAATCATAAATGGTTTGATAAGTTTTAGAAGTATCAATTTTAACTTGAACCAGATTTTTTTTCCCAAATTCATCATTATTACCATCCCATAAATTGGTCGCGTTTTCCTGTGCGATTCCCAATGAAAAAACACTAATAATGATAAATAAAGAATAAAAAAACTTGATCATTTTTATTATTAATTAACCCTAATTAAAATGACACTTGATTAAAGGCAAACACTTTTGAAGGTGTTCTGGCTTCCTTAAAAATCGCTTCCATTTTTTTAACAATTTCGGGATATTGTTTGGCCACATTGTTAACTTCCTCAACATCTTTTGACAAATCGTACAATTGAATAGCTGCATTTGGATTTTTTAATACGTTGTATTTTACAGCTTTCCAATTCCCTTGTCTTATGGCTTGTCGGCCACCTCGTTCGTGAAATTCCCAATACAAATAATCGTGTTGTTTTTGATTTTCGTTTTCATTTAATAATGTGGGTAAAAATGAAATTCCATCTAAATTTTCGGCAACTGGCATTCCTGCGACTTCCGAAAAAGTTGGAAAAACATCCCAAAAAGCCGAAACTAAATCGGTTTTACTACCAGGTTTTATTTTACCAGGCCATTTTGCAATCATAGGTACACGAATACCACCCTCGTACAAGTCACGCTTAAAACCTTTTAGCGGGCCATTACTATTAAAATATTCTGGGTCGGCGCCACCTTCTTTGTGCGGACCATTATCTGAAGTAAACACCACGATAGTGTTATCATCAATACCAAGTTCCTCCAATTTTGTCATGATTTCTCCAACGTGGTTATCCATAACTTCAATCATAGCAGCAAATGCAGCATGCGATTCTTTTTGCGATTCGTAGCCACCTTTTCTGTATTTAGGGCCTCCGTCGGTACCTTTAAATTCTTTTTCAGGAAGATATTTTCCTCGGTATTTATCCATTATGGAATCTGGAGCAATTAATTCGGCATGAGGAATTATAGTTGGCACGTACATAAAAAAGGTGGTGTCTTTATGCTTTTCTAAAAATTCCATAGATTTTTCATGCACTAATTGTGGTCCATACTGCTGTTTTTTATGTCCTGCATTCCCTGTTAAAACAATAGAATCGTTATTACTCCATAAATGGTAAGGATAATAATGGTGACCTAAGCGTTGGCAATTATATCCATAAAACACATCGAAACCCTGTTTGGTTGGATCGCCCTCTGAACCAGGAAAACCTAAGCCCCATTTACCAAATGCCCCAGTAACATAACCTGCTAATTTTAGTTGTTCGGCTAATGTAAAAGTGCTATCTGGAATAGGATGCTGACCTTCGGGTTTAATTTCGCGGTTACCACGAATAGCCGTGTGCCCCGTGTGCATACCCGTAAGCAATGCCGAACGTGATGGTGCACAAACGGTGCTACCAGAATAATGCTGCGTAAACAACATGCCTTGTGATGCTAACTTATCGATATTTGGGGTATTGAATTTATCTTGCCCATAGCAGCTTAAATCGCCGTAACCCAAATCGTCTGCCAAGATGTAAATGATGTTGGGTTTGGTACTATTTTCGTTGTTAGCAGCAATCAAAGCACCTGCTTTACCTGCTCCTTTTCCGCAAGATAACACACAGAAAATCAAAATATTAATTAATAAAATTTTCCCTACTGGTTTCATAGTTTATTAAAATTTAATTACTAGGTTGCATTTATACAATTTCTTCACCTTGTTTACGTAATAAAAAATATTCTTCAAATATAAATAAATAAACAATAACCTACTAGTACCTACTAGTTGTAATCAAGTTATTATTGCGTCATTTTTTATCAATTCAAGACATACTTTATTTCGATAAGACAATTTCCTAGTCCAATTTTTAATTGGCAAAATCACTTTCGAAAGCACCGCGGTCTGGTTTTCCATGTATTGGACTACCTAAAAAATCTTCCTTTACATGGTTTTCTAACCAAATACCTGTATTTATTTCTGGTGAATGTTTTTTTAAAAGAAATCTTAAATACGATTTCCAATGTAATCGACTAGGCATCGCATTTTTAAAAAGCGGATTACCTATTTGCTTTTTAGAATCGCTTGGTGAATACTTTATATCTCCAAAATAAGTATTGGCTATAAATGTAAAGTCTTTACTCTTGGTGAACTCAAAATGATTGCCTTCGCCTAAAGAATAAAAAATATTGTTTGCATAAAAGGTGTTTTTTGGATAGCCATTCCAGTTTTTATGATACACTAATTGCACAGAATCTTGTTCCTTTCCTGCAAAAAAAGTGTTGTTATAAATTTGCGTATTCGTTGTTGTTCCGGAGTTCCTGATAATATGATGTGAATTGTTTTCAAAAACATTATAACGAATAAGTGTACCATCATTAAAACTGGTTTTATTAGCACCATTACAACAAATTAAAACTCCACCATGACCATTGTGATGACTGTAATTGTATTGAATTACGGTGTTTTTGCAATTCCAATCGCTATCAAAACCTCCAGCATCTACATCTTTTTTTCCGTCCCAACTATCGTCCGCTGTGTTATAATAGGTATAACATGCCTCGTTATACTGAAAACGAGCCCCATCACAATTAAATGGGAAAGAGGCATTGCCGCTTCCTTTAATACCGTTATGAGTAAACAAATTATATTCTATTAATGGTGCTTTTGCAACACGAACAATAAGCGCATTGGCACCTGCTTTTTCAAATTTATTATTTCTGAAAAAAATATTTTCACTTGGATACCAATTGTGTTTTTCTCCATTGGCTAAAGTTTCGCCCCACGTGCTATGTAAAGAACGACGGTCCCAAACCGATCTATTAGACCAACCAGTTCTGTCTACATCGTGTATATAACAACCTTCGGTATACAAGCCATTAAAATTTGATTTTACACGTTTTGAAACCTCTTTATTCCATGTGATTTCCACAAAAACACCTCCATTATTTTTGGTACTCATATCTCCATTTACAAAACAAATTTCTAGATTGGTTAAGTATATATCATTTAGTGTTCCGCAATCTTCACCTTGAATATAAATACCCATTTTAGGTGTATTTACATAAGCATCATTATATTTTAAAACTAATTTTCGTGGTGATTCATGCGAATTAAAATTCCGAATTTGTAAATCTCTTATTTCAATATATTCTTGATTAAAAAGCTTGATGGTGTACGACGTATTTTCACCTTCTGAAATTATACCGTTTGCATTTAAAACTGGTGCAGCCCCATTACCGTAGGCACCTAAAACAATGTGCTTATTTTTGGAACCACTACCTTTTGGGGATAAATTACCAACCCATTTACCGCCACGCCTAAAAAGAACAGAATCTCCTGGTTTTAGAATTAGTTGATTTATTCTAGTAATACTTTTAAACGGGGTATTTTTTTGAATTCCATTATTAACATCATCTCCAATAACATCATCAACAAAATAGGTGGTTTGAGCAGACAGAAATGCACTGGACAAAACTATGATACTAAGTATATTTTTTATCATTTTCATTATTCAAAAAAGTTTTAGTATTTCACTGCATAATGTTTTTAAAAAAAGTACTAACTAAAATTACAAAAGGACAATCAATGTTAACTACCACTTATAATCTTTACCCTCTCTACTTTGTTTCCAAGATATTTTAAGTTCCTCTAATTCGGCTATCATGCTATTTAATAATTCTGTTTTTTCTGCAGCTAAATTATTGGTTTCTCCAGGATCATTCTTTAAATCGAAAAGCATCATCTTATCACCTTTTTCTGGAATACAAATTTTGTATCGCCCTTTTACAAAGGCATACAATTCGGTGCCGTTATACAATCGCTTATAACCTGATGCTATTGGAATTAATCTTTCTAAATTTTGATCGCTAAAAATGATTGGTTTTAGACTTACCCCATCTAACACATGTTTTTTATTTAGCGTAACACCAAGAATATCTAAAATGGTCGGCAAATAATCGTTTGTTGAAGATTGATAATGGGAAATTTTTCCATCTGTGATTTTTCCTGGCCAATACACGAATGATGGCACACGCAATCCACCTTCCCACATTTGATGCTTGTGCCCTTTAAAAGGTTTTGCCGAAGCGTTACCTTTTCTAACCTGTGGATCTGCAGGACCATTATCGCTACAAAAGAAAATTATAGTGTTTTCAAGAACGTCTTGCGCTTTTAAAAAATCTTTTAACCGGCCTATTTGGTCGTCCATTGCGGTAATACTACCATAATAATGTTGTTTACCTAAAGGTAAATTAGGGTATTTTGCCAAATATTCTGGACCAGCTACAACAGGTTCATGTGGTGTATGAAACCAAATGGTAGCAAAAAATGATTGTTGCTTATTTATAGAATTTTCGATAAAAGGAATGGCACGATCCATAATAATACGGCTATCATCACCTTCTAAGTTATCGGTTACAGGTTCACCATTTCTTATATAGATAGAACCTCCCCAAGAACCATCTTCTTGAGAGCCCCAACTTGTCCAACCCTTCGGTGTTTTTGTCGGATCCCAAGTTGGCACAGCACTTTTAGTGGCAAAAGTTTCATCGTATCCATGATGCCATGGTGGTGAATATTTACCTCGGGACTCCACTTTATCTGGCTCCAACCATCCTAAATGCCATTTACCAAAAAACCCAGTAGAATATCCTTCTACTTTTAAAAGTTCAGGAATAGTTTTCTCAGCTGGTCGCATGCCTTCGGTATGCGCTGCAAAAATACCTTGTCTAAACGGATCTCTTCCTGTAAGCACACTAGCTCTTGTTGGAGAACATAAGGGTGCTGCAGCATAAAAGTTGGTGAATGTGATACCTTTTTTAGCCATATAATCCATTTGAGGTGTGAGAACCTCTTTGTTTTCGTTAAAACCAACATCACCAAAACCGAGGTCATCGGCCATTATTAAAATAATATTTGGCGGTTTCTCCTTTGTATTTGTGGTATCTGCAAATGTTTTTTGGGTTGTGCTTGTGTTTCCGTATAACAACATACTAAACATGAAAACAGCGAAGAACATAATTTGAAAACTATTTTTCATTTTATTTTGAATTTCATTTTTTACAGAAAAGATTACTATTAATAAGTAATCGCAATTTCATCTAACACTGGTTTTGACTTATTTTTCGAAGCATTAGAGATTTTCACTTCCAACTGAAACCCATAACCTTCTGGCAAATTTGAAACATTAAAAGACGCCGGAATGCGCTCTACCTGTTTCGCAAAATCTTTAATATAATTGTATTGCTCTTTAACCTGTTGCCATTCGCTCCAAGTATCAACTTCACCATTATTGTTGGTGTCTACTCCTACCCGAACCTCAACAGTTTCTACCCAGGGCCCGTTGCTTATGTAATCGGTATTCATTTGAGTTACCAAATAAAATTTTCCTTCGGCAAACATAATATCAGGATCTGGATGCCCTTGACCAATGTTTCCACAAAACTCAAAGGGTTTATTAATATCACTTGAAGTAAACCAAGCTACACTCATATCTTTTCTTCCATGGCCGTTTGCCGGATCGAAATCTGCGAATAAATAATATTGGCCGCCAATGGAAATAGAAGCCCAATCTCCATAGGCATTTTGCTCTGGTGAATGAATTTCATATTTACCATAAGCCCTCTTTTGTCCTTTTTTTACGCGATGCTGTGGCACATCTTCATCGGCTACTTTTGCAGGAAAGCGCTCTGGAGCTTCTTTATGCCAATGCGGATGGACATATTTTGCCATTTTTCCTGTAGGGTTTGTTCGCTCATCAACCGGCGGATTTAAAACTTTAAAATCGCCAGTACCAGTTTTACTTACCGCATGAACTGCTAAAGGCGAATCCCAGGCATGGGTAGATGCATTTATAGGCGACCAATCTTCAACTATTAAATGAAAATTCCCTTCTAAATCGCGAATTACCGCACAATCGGAACCATGTGTAACATCGTTAAACACCATGCCCATATTTTTTCCAGGAATGCCATCGGTTAAATTATCATCGATATAAAGATGTGGATCCTGATCGTTTGGAAAATCGTAATACAAATACAGTTTCCCATCGACATATTCTGCAGTAGTAACCCATTTTGAAAATTCTTCTGAAACCGGCCCGTGATGCACCCAATTTACCATATCGGTACTTTGCCACGCATGATAACCTCCTAAACTTGGTTTTAATCCTCCAGGAGCATCAAACTGATTTTTAAACGGTGTGGTTTTCAATTTAACATCAAACCCTTCTAAAACAGTATCTTTCGACTGAAAACCATTTTGTTTTTTACTTTTATTATACCTGCCAAACATCCAATAATTACCCGAACCCAATTGTAAGGCTACTGGCGCGTCGGCTAAATTAGTAGGTCCAATATTTTGTACTGGCTGCCAATTAAGCCATTCGTTTGATTGTGAAAACGTAACAGCTTTTAAAGTTTGTTTTTTACTAAACTTTTTAAAAATGGTTTTAAAACTTGCTGTTTTAGACGTAGGCTCTAAATTGCCATTTTTAATTTCGACGTTATTAAGTTGATTAATACTATTTTGCCAGTCTTGTTGCGAATCGATTATCCAGTTTGTAGAAGTTGATTCCTGTTGTTTCTCTTTACAAGACACTATGATTGCAAAAAATGCTATTCCCAATAAATATGTTATTCTTATTTTCATGTTTTTATTTTTAAAAATTTAATACCGATGCTGGCGGAAGCGGCACCTTGTTATCTTTTCTCCAAGATGTTAATTCTGACAACAACTCTTTTATGACTTCTTTTTCTTCCGAAACTAAATTTTCAGTTTCTTTTAAATCGTCTTTAAGATTATACAACTCCAATTTTCCATCGTTTAAAAACTGAATAAGTTTCCATTTTCCTTTTCTAACAATAGAACAAGGCGGATTTTTATAAGTGCTTGCCAAATGCCAGAACAAAGCTCTTTCTTTAAAGGAATCGTTATTTAACAACGGAACAATAGAAGTTCCATCTAACACGCCGTTGTAATCTTTTATGTTTGCTAAGTCCAGAAATGTTGGAAAATAATCCATTCCGCAAATAGGGGTTTCTGAAATTCCAGCCTTTATTTTACCTGTCCAATTCACAAAAGCAGGCACTCGAATGCCACCTTCGTAAATAGTTCCTTTAGCTCCTCTTAAACTATTTGTATTACTTTGTAAACCGTTAAACCCGTTATCGGAAGTAAAAATAACCATGGTATTTTCTCGTAAACCTTGTTCATCTAAATAATCGAAAATACGTTTTACGTTTTCATCAATCGAAGCAATCATCGTAGCGTAACCAGCAATTTCTTCCAAACGTTTTTCTCCTTGTCCTGTAACTGCATCTGGTGTTTTGTTTAAAAACTTTTGATATTGCTCGTTGTTTCTTGGTACCGTTGGCCGATGTGGTGCATAGTAATGTAAATTCACGAAAAAGGCTTCGTTTTTATTTCTTTTGATAAAATCGATAGCATCATCTGTTAATCTATCAGTTAACCATTCATCTTCTTTTTTATCTTTTATAAACGGATTTTTAAACGGTGCTTTGTAACCACCACTCTCTGCTTTATACCCTTTTTCATAGCCACGCGCAGGATCGCCCCACCACGTACCTCCAACATTTTCATCAAAACCTTTTCCAATTGAATAGTATTGTTGAATTTCTGCAGATTGATGTTCTTGTAACCATTTTAGACTTCCGTTAGCAGGTTGTTTTAAAGGCTTTTTAAACGGGTAATTTGTTTCTTCCTTTGGATTTGGACCTACCACATGCCATTTTCCCAAGTGAATGGATTTATAACCTGCTTCTTTAAGTGGTTGTGCATACATGATGTGTTCTAAACCTACTGTCCAACGTGAAAAAATGTTGTGTTCTGCATCTCCTTTTTCTAATACGGGCACATTGTAAACACCCGTTCTAAAAGACTGCTTTCCTGTTAACAAAGCTGTTCTAGAAGGTGAACAAGTTGGGTACATGTAAGCATCTGTAAACACAAGACTTTCTTTAGCTAAAGCATCTAAATTTGGCGTTTCAAACCATTGGCTTCCCATAAATCCTACATCTTGCCAACCCAAATCGTCGGCCATAATAAAAATGATGTTGGGCTTTTTTTCTTGTGCGCAAGCAATGTTTAACCCTGCTACTAATAAAACAATATATATGTCTTTAATTTTCATTATGGTTACCCGAGTAATTTTAAATCTTTTGGCCACTCTTTTACATCTTCATAAAATTCGTTGCCTTTTTTAAATACACTATTTTTATCCATTTTGACCTTCCCTTTTAGCAAACCCATGTCTATTTTTTCATTATCAAAATAACTATTGATAACGTTAGATTTGCCTCCTACAATTCTCCACATGGCGCCATAGCCGTTATTGATAACTTCACAACGATTTAAAATAACATTTTGAGGCACCCATTTTGGATCTTCGGTATATTGAAATTTGTTATAATATTCTTCGCAAGGAAACCACATAGCTACTCTTTTAAATCCTGACAAATGATGTTTGTGAAAAAACAAATAACCACCTTGATCATTATCGGCTTGAATACCATTTCCTTTTCCGTTTTTCATCACACAACGTTGTGTTAACAAATGTGATGTAGAAGTATATTTATTCGATTTACCCTCAGCAGGATTAGACATGTCGCAATCCGACTGCAACACATAGCTCACAAACAAAAAGTACACATTATGGTGTAAACTACCTTTAAGTCCATTGTTTTGAAAATGGCTATTATCCATAATAATATGATTCACACGACTAATACCAATTCCATGAGAATTAATGCCGGTAATGTTAACATTTTGCCACATAAAACGTTCGTGTCTATCGTCGTTTTGTCCGCGTAAATTCAGTCCACTTTTTGTATGCTCTCCGCCTTGAAGAGTGATGTCTTTAAACACAATATCGGTAAGTTTTTGTTCTGCCTGATCCATAAAATGGCCTTTACCCGTGTGTTTTAAAATTGTTTTACTTCTTCCAGCTCCACAAAGCGTTACTTTACTTTTAATTTTTAAGTTATCTGTAGTATGTATTCCTTCTGTTAAGTACACAATTCCGCCACCGCTTTCGTGAGCTTTATCAATAGCTGTTTGCACATCATCTCCAGGAGTTAGCATAATAATATTATTTAAATATTGTTTAGGATATTGAGCATGTATAAAATTGTCGTTCCATTTTTCTTTCATTACCGAAAGCACTTCGGGTTCTATACTGACTTTTTCTATTTGATATTTAGCCAGTTTATTCCCATCAGAAATCAACTGAATTTTTAAATCTTTAGCTAATTTTGATGTATTTACTTTTATTTTCTGCTCTTTGAATCCTAGTTTTGAAATACGTAATTCTATTTTTTTTGAATGTGATTTATGCAGTATCAATTCAAATTTTCCATCAGATTTTGTTTTAGTTCCTTCTCCATTGGCATGAATAGAAACACCATCTAAAGGATTATTATTTACATCTGTAACCCAACCAACTAAAGTTATTTTATCTTTAAATTGAGCAAAAGCATTGTTTGAAAAAATAATAATTAGAGTAAATGCGAATAATATTATTTTTAAAAACTTATACCTCATTTTAAAATTATTATCTGTTTTAGTGGTTACCATCTAAATCTACTTTTTTGGTTCCTTCTAGTGCTTTACTTGCATCGTTTTGAATCGCGTTTGGTGTATGCTGATTGGTGTTTGTTTCTATCTCAAAAGACCAAGCATATTCGCTTTTTCCTAAATCTGATGGCGGAATAATTTCTAAACCATTAGCGGTGACATTCCAAGAAACCTCGGCATCTGTTCCTAAAAGCTTTACCGATTTTACGTCCATATTTGTCCAACCTTTAGTCGCTTCTATTAAAATTGGAGCCAAAGGCTTATCCAAAGCAATGGCATATAATTTTGTTCCTTTGGTAGTAAAAGCTAGATTACCATTTTTTTGATGATTTTCTTTCCAATAACGCGTTCCATAAATAGCAGCTCCGTTGGTAGCCAACCATTTTCCCATAGCTCTTAATCGTTCCTCTTGCTCTGGAACAATAGTACCATCGGCCTTTGGCCCTATGTTAATTAAGAAATTTCCATTTCTAGAAATTACTTCTACCATTTCATGAATAACACTTTCAACCGTTTTGTAAGTATCGTTTTCTAAATATCCAAACGAGGTTCCAAACGTAGTACAGCTTTGCCATTTAGGACCAATCACTTTTAATTTTAAGTTGTCCTTTTCTAAACAACCAATGCCATCGGGCCAGTTTCTATTCTTTCCTTTGTTATTTACATAAACCTCTTGATTATTTTGGGCTCCATTGTTCATAAAATCCGTAATCATCAATCTACATTGGTCGTAATAGTATTGAATTTCTGGCTTAAATACTTTAGGTTCTACTTGTGTATTGTTTCCATCTCTTGTAAAAATTGGAATGTCGTCAATCCATAAAAAGTCAGGTTGATATTTATCTTGAATTTCTTTCCATCTTGCCACATATTCATCAACAGCTTCTTTACTAAAACCAAAAGATCCGTATAACGATTCCGCTTCAGGGTTTCTTTTAATTTCTTCTAAAATATCATCTTGAGCTTTGGCATGTACTTTATATTGTTGCTTGGTAAAAAAACTGGTATGACGTTCTCTGTGATATGATGGCGCGTATTTTAAACCTTGGGCTTTAACCGCTTTTCCTAAATCGCCTACCAAATCTCGTTTAGGTCCTTTATCCATGGCATTCCAAGGTGTTAAATCGGAATCCCAATTGGCCCAACCATCATGATGTTCGGCTGTTAACACGACATATTTTGCTCCAACCTCAGCAAACAATTCTGCCCATTCCTCTGGATTCCATTTTTCTGCTTTAAACTCTGGGATGATGTCTTTATAACCAAATTCTGGTGGTGCTATTCCCCAACGTTCTCTTAAATAAGGATAATAGTAGGATGAATCTTTATAAATTAATTTAGGAGTATGCTCCGCATAACCTCTTCCTCCTTTGCGGTGACCAATAACACTATAAGGTCCCCAATGGATAAAAATTCCTATTTTACCATCGTTAAACCAATTGGGTACTGGCATTTTTTGGAGTGATTCCCAGCTACCATCATATGGTAATTGAACAATTTCTTCTTTCTTTACTTCTGATTTACAAGCCAGCAATATTAAAGACATTATTACTGTTAAAAATAAAAATTTAGTTTTCATATTAATTAAAAGCTGTTTTTATGTCGTTAATTGATACTCCAAAAAGTTCTTTTACCAAAGGATTCAATGTTATTTCATCCCCTTCAATATGATAAGTAGTTTGAATATGTGTGCCACTTTCTCCAGCCTTTAAAGCTAATGCAGGAGAAGAGGTTTCTAACTCATAAAAAGGCCCTAAAGGTTTAGCTCCAGGTTCTGGTGCGCCATCGTTATAAGCATTAATAACATCTCCACTAAAAGGTTCTTCTTGAATTTCCCACATCGAGTTTACGTAATCTGTAACATTTTTAGGCTTGTTGTATTTTACAATAGTTAAAATTCCGTTTGCTGAATCGTAAGAACCTGCAATATCTTTTGCTCGCATTGGCGTTAAACCTATTTTACTTCTGTATTCTCCATCGCCTTTAAAAAAAATGGCATTTCCTTTTACCACCAATCTATCTGCGGGCACTTTTCCAAAATACGTGTCGTTTACTACCTTTCCTAATGCAGCATCATCTCCTTGAACATAAGGAATTAAAATAGTGGTATTTGGCGAGTGATTAAACATGCCTAACAACCAAATAGACAATAAACCGCTATCTTTTTTCCAATCTTTTGTGCCGATATTGGTAAGTGTATTTTTAGTTTGATACGCTACAGTTTTTAATTGATTAGATAATTCTGAAAGGTTTAATTGCTTTTGAATATCATCCTTAGAAAGAATAGCTACTTCTCTTTCAATTTCCATATCGAACTGGAACCCTGAATAATTTTTTAAAGATGCTTTTTTGGTAAACGTAGCCGAAGTTGCCGATACGTTTTTTACATCAAAAGGTTCTAAATCTATTAATTTTGGAGTGTACCAATCATCTAGAGTAAACTCAGCTCCTTTTTCAAAAAAGATAGAGTATTGTCCGCCTTCTGGCCCTAACCAAAAACGTTCTTCTCCTCCGTAAACGTTGATGTGTTCTTGAATCTCTTCAGACTCAAACAACTCACGATTAATCCAACCGTAACTTCTACCGGATTTTCCATCGGCAGAACTCGTCATAACACGACCTTGCAATGCAGCCGAAACTGCTACTTTAGATTGATTGCTAGCATCGCTAAGTTCTATTAATTCGATGTAATTTTTCATAAAACGCACATCATCATTATAAGAACCCGTAACCTGCTCTACATGAAGGTCAACCGCTTTATCTTGATTTGCTTTTGATTTCTTTTTTTGGTTACAAGAAAGCAGTATTCCTGCCAACAGTATTAAAAACCCAATTTTTCGAGCGGATAGCACATTTGTTTTTTTCATCAATAACATTATTTGTTTAATATCTTATTATTTTGGTTTAGTTGTTTTTAAATTAATGTCAGTTAGTTGCCCCAATTTAAATCATAACGATGTAAAAACGGCAAAGACGTATCGGTACTTTCAATTTCAACACCCCAATTAATAGGTGCTGCATCTCCAGCATCTAAAAAATTATTGGATCTATAAGCACCTCCTGCATCTGGCCCATTTTCAACATGATGCGTTTTTTTAAAATGAAACCCATCATCGGAATACAATACCGCCCGTAGCAATTCATCGGGACCTGTTTTACCAATTACGGCTGCCACACCTTTTCCTTTTGGCCACGCTAAAACGGCATGACCTCCTTTTATCACAGGATTTCCGTTATATTTTACATAAGGTCCTTCGGGCTTATTTGCAATGGCTACACCCATTTTTGTGTAATGCGGACTTTCCCCTAATTTTCTTCCTTTATAGTACAACCAATATTGATTATTTCTCGCAATCAAACAAGCATCATCAATCAAATGACTATCAAAATCTTCTGGATGATTACTATTTGATAAAATTGGATTTGTGAACAATCGTTCCCATGGCCCATCAGGAGAATTGGAAACGGCTAATCCAATTTTGGAATCTGGATTAAATCCTTTTCCGTATTTTTTTGATGTTCCTGTATAAAAAAGCCAATATTTTCCTTCTGCCACCATAATATTAGGCGTAAAAACACTACCTGCTTCCCAAGAACCTGGTTTTCCTTTTGCTAAAGCCATCCCTTTTTCTGTCCATTGATATCCATCGGGAGACGTTGCATACCAAACCGTAGCATCGTACCCTGTTTTTATTGGTCCTTTGGAATACCAAACGTAATACAAATCATTCACTTTAATAACATCACTTGGGTCTCTACGCATTACACCTTCTTCTTCACCAATGCCTGTAACTACCGAATAAGTTACCGTAACATTTTCTATATTTTGAGCTTCGATTTTAAAAGTCACCAATAAGAAAATTGAAAACATAAGTCTTAAAATACCTCTAAACGTCTTTACCTTCTGCATCATAGCATTCCTATATTTTTAGTTTGATTTGCTTTACCTGCTGATTGCGAACTACTTTTAAATTTACTTTTCCTTTTAGCTTTTTAGTTACTTGATTAAATTGAGCTACGTTAGTCGTTTTTACTCCGTTTACAGCTTGAATTAAATCGCCTTCTAAAAGACCTCCTTTTACCAAAGGACTTGTATTTAAAATAGCTGAAAGCACAACGCCGCCTTCTTCTTTACTCACTCCAAAAGCTGAAAATTCTTGACCTGATAAATTGCTAAACGTAGCGCCTTGCCATGTTATGCTTTTATCAACTTCACTTTCATTCTTCTCTTTAGATGATATTAAAGTTGGCATTTCTGGAATACGCGCAATAGCTTTTAAAGATGGCTTTTTAACACCAAACTGATCCATAGGAAAATTTTTGAAGCCTATTTTTAAAGCTGGCGAATTTTCTTTTACTCTAAAATCACCTTTTTCAGGATTAATAAACATAGGATCTCCAAACGTTGAATTTTGATCCCAACCTAAAGTATTGGAAATTTTCATCACTTGAGCTTTATCAGCTACGTAAAAATTACGATCTACACTGGTTTCATTTACATAAGGTTCTTTCATGCGTGCAGGTTTGTGGGCAGACATAAAGATATTGCTATACACTTGATCTTTGCTCCCGTTGTACCAAACATGCGGGTGAAAACCATTATTTACCGTAATATTATTCCATACATGGCGACGGAAGCCTTCACGTAATTTTAAACCATGATTCAGCATGACATTATTATAAATATCATAATTGCTAGAACCGTCATCTAAATCAATATCCCATCCATGGTCACAACGCCATCTGCTATTTCGGATAGTGGTGGTTTCTACAGCATCTAAATAAGGTAAATTAGGTTCTTCATCTATAAATTTTTGTGAAAGCTGACGGTCTTTATGCCAAAAACGATCTCGTCCCCAAGAATTGAACGATCCATGATCGTGGGTTTCTAAAACAGTATCAAAAACATCGCACCCTTCTATTAAATGACCTCCCCAAGTTCCTTCGCTAATATTAATTCCTGCACGGGCACAATCGTAAATAGAAACATCGCGTACGGTAATAAATTGCGCCATAGAAATTTGTACGCCTGCTGGCTGACGTTCTGTACGACCAATACCATGAATTAAACAATCTTTTACCACAGCTTTTGCAGGATAATTGTTTGTTTTAGGTCCTGGAGTACGATCTATTTTTGACAAGTCGTTGGTTTCGTGATATTCAAACAATGGATCTCTAACCGCATTTGGGTCGCCTACAAAACAAACTCCACTTGCTCCGGTATCATGAATATGACATCCTTTGATTAAAGTATTACGATTGTAATTGTTTACAAAAATGGCATTCCCTCCTACTTGATCGAACTCTGTAGCTAGAATTTTAATCGCTTCTGTGCCTGTTAAAAAGAAAGCGCCTCCGCGATAAATTGCCCAATCGGAACGTAAAAGAGGTTCTTTAGAATCCATAAAAGTTCTAGCTGCATGGCGAACTACAAAACCTTGTAAGGTGATGTTTTTTACAGGATTTTTTTCAGTGCCTTTAAATTCAATCAAATGTCTTAAACGTACCACCTCAACTTTTGCTTTGTTTAAATCTACACCAGATTTAGGTTTGTAATAAAGGGTATTTTTTTTAGCATTATGGTACCATTCTGCTTCGGCATCTAATTCTTCAAAAATATTTTCTACCATGCGGTATTCTTTATGCATCCCCATTTGACGGTTGTTTTGCCAACCACCTTCATATTTTAATTTGTCTCCTTCTTTTCCAGTGATGCGATAATGGTAACCTCCCCATCTGGCACGATGCATGGCATGAATATAACCACCTTCAGGGTTTTCCCATTGCGCTACACGCTCATTCGAAAATGCATCTGCTGCATAACCTTGGTAAGGTTCTGCTTTTTTAGCGGCATCGTAATTAGGGTAACGCGCCATTCTTTGGTTTTCACCATTAATAAACACCTGATCTATTTTTAAACCTTTAGGCGTTTTTGCCATAAAAATTCCATCGCGATAAAACTCCCATTTCAAATCCAACGCAGCACCACCACTTAAAATAGCACCTCCTTCATTTTGAGCACGGTAAACGATAGGATGTTTTTCTGAACCTGAATCTTCAGCAGTGAACACGATAGTTTCAGGAAGATAATACAAACCATCTGTAAAATTGATTGTGATGGTTTGCTTACCCGCATAGTTTTTTACCTTTTTTTGAGCTGCACTAAAAGTTGCCAAAGGATGTTCTTTATCCCCACTATTACTATCTGAACCATTAGGGCTCACGTAAATATCTTGAGCTTGAAGACTGCTTATCCAAGCAATTAATAAAAAACTATAAATACTTTTTAAATATGTACTCATTTTCAATTGATGTTTATACTATTTATTCACTATTCTTTAGGTCTATAAGTATCTAAAATGCTTTCCATTTCTTTCACTACTTCAGGAAATTGATTGTACACATTTGTAGTTTGATATTTATCATTTTCTAAATTATACAACTGGGCCACTTGAGCCGTTTCTTTTAGCTTTCCGTTTTCTATGTCGCTATTTTTTCCTCCTACAAAATTTACTGCTGGTGCTCCACCCCATGCGTGATGGTGTGGCTTTGACCCACCAAAACCACCACTTCCTTTTGCTGGAATGTACATCCACTTTCCTTTACGAAGCGATAAATGTGTAGACTTATGCGGTGCAAGAAGTAACTCATTTCGAATAGGTTCACTAGGATTATCGATAAATGCAGGTAATACATTTATACTATCTGAATTTTCTAAACTGTTCGGGTTTTGCCCTGTAACAGCCATAAATGTTGCCAACATATCTACATTACAAATTAATTGATTGGATACTGTTCCTGGTTTTATTTTCCCTGGCCATTTGGCTATAAATGGAATTCTGTGTCCGCCTTCCCAAACACCAAATTTAAATCCTAATAAATCGCCATTAATTTTATGTCCTGCTTTTACAGCGTTTCGACCTCCTAAATTTAACATGGCACCGTTATCGCTCGTTAAGATGATTAAAGTATTGTCTGCAACACCTTGTTTTTCTAAGGTAGACGTTACTTGACCTACCATCCAATCTAGTTCTTGAATAAAATCCCCATAAAGTTCGGCATCGCTTTTTCCTTGAAAATTAGTTCCTGGAGTAAAAGGATGATGAATATGCGTCGTTGCAAAATATAAAAAGAAAGGATTATTATTTTCTACTGAAGTTTTTTCTGTGATCCAATCCACAGCTTTACCAGCCAACACTTGGCCTACGGTATAATCATTGTACAGTTTATGTGCTTCAACAGCACCATTAAACATATTTTGTGTTCTTTGAGATGCTTCAGGCGGAATTGGTGTTATTGGAGTAACTTCTTCGTCTTTTCCTCTACCTACAAAAACCAACGGATCATTTGGATCACTTCCAACCACACTAGTATTTTCAACATATACATAAGGTGGTGCACTATTTACCAAGGGTACTCCGTAATAATAATCGAAACCTAAATCGTTTGGTCCTGGACTTAAAGGTTCTTGCCAATCATTTTTTCCTTTTTTAAATCCTAAATGCCATTTCCCTAAAGCTGCCGTAGCATAACCACTATTTCTAAATACATCTGCAATGGTCATTTGTTCCGTATCGATTAATAATTCCGATGGTACTGCAGCAGGCCCCCAAATGCCTTTTCCGTTATTACCACGAACAGGATATTGCCCTGTTAATAAAGCATAACGAGACGGTGTACAAACAGCAGAAGCCGAGTGTGCATCGGTAAACATTTTTCCTTCGTTGGCTAGTTTATCAATATTAGGTGTTTTTACTTTGGTAGCGCCGTAGCAACCTAAATCGCCATAACCTAAATCGTCTACCAAAATATAAACAACATTTGGTTTTTCTTGAGCTTGAATGTTTTTAATACTACTTATAAAAAACAAACAAACACTTATTGTTAGTGATATTCCTAATTTTATTTTCATGGTTTTCGATTTAAATTTTTTCTTGAATATTTTCAAACGGTGGCACACGTTGGTCTGTTCCTATAACATCTATATCTCCTAGTTCTTTTCTTATTTTATCTGCTTCGTTTAACAACTCTTTTAAAACCTCTGGATGTTTTTTAGAAATGTCTGTGAGTTCGCCCATATCCAAATCCAAATTAAATAATAACGGGCGACCTAAAGCAATCAATCCTCTACACCCAATATTTTTTAAGTTACTTCCGTTAAATGGCTTTTCGTTTTTGTTTTTAGACCAAAAAGGTTGATCATCTGAGGTTCTTGGTAAATGCAATTTCCATTTTCCTTTTCTAATGGCTTGTAAATTAATTCCATTATAATAATACACATATTTGTGTGGAGACTCGCCTTTTCCCGTTTTTAAAACTGAAGTAATATTTTTTCCATCAATAACTCTATGTTTTGGAAGCTTTGCTCCAGCCAAAGAAGCCAATGTTGGCAATAAATCCATAGATGATAAAAACGTATCATTTACTCCTGTTGCAAATTTTCCTTTCCATTTAATGATGGCCGGAATGCGGAAGCCACCTTCCATAGTCGTATATTTTCCTCCGTTTAAAGCTCCTGCAGAACCTCCAAAGTGACAAATAGCTGGACCGTTATCTGACAAGAAAATAACAATGGTATTTTTATCTAATTTTTTATCTGCAAGTGCTTGTATAAATCGACCAACATGGTAATCTAACTCCTGAACATAATCGCCGTACAAACTTCCTTTTGAAGTTCCTATAAATTCCTTGCTAGGTTTGATAGGTGAATGCACCGAATGATAAGCTAAATACAGAAAAAATGGATTTTCTTTATTTTCTTCCATATATTCGATAGCTTTATTGGTATAATCTCCTATTAAAGTTTCAAAAGCTACATTTTCTTTTACTACTTTATTGTCACTATAAACATCATCTAAATCTGGATGACTGGTATGCCAATTGGACTGTAATCCATAAAAATGCTGAAATCCGTGATCTATAGGTTGATGTCCTTTATTAAAGCCTAAATGCCATTTCCCAATAGCCAATGTTGCATACTTTTCTTTTAAAAGTATATCGCCAATGGTTATTTCGTCAGGATGTAAGCCATAATCTTTGTGTTTCTCTATTTTTCCTTGAGCCACAGGAAATCCGTTTCGCATCGGGTAACGACCTGTAAGCAATGCTGCTCGTGATGGGCTACAAACGGATGATGCTACCTGAAAATCGGTAAATCGCAAGCCTTCTTTAGCCAACTGATCAATATTAGGTGTGTTTACATCTTGCGCCCCATAACAACTTAAGTCTCCATAGCCTAAATCATCAGCAAACAAAATAATGATGTTTGGTTTTTCTTGTGTAAAAGCTTTAAATATTACACCGGACAAACACAATAATATGATGCTTAATTTTTTATAATTCATAATTATTAGTTTTTAGTTAAGAGGTATCAAATCATTAGGTGTGTGATAAGGCTCATTTCCAACGGGTCTTGCGTTTTCACCGCGTTTATTTATATATCCTATGTCTTTTTTTGCCCAATTTAAAAGTTTCAGTAATTCTGAAACTACTTGCGGGTTTTCGCTAGAAACATCGATAGTTTCGGCTATATCATCTTCCAAATTATAAAGCACTGGTTTGGTAAATTCAACCCTGTCTTTTGGAGCACTGTGTATTGGCCATTTTCTATGAACAATAGAATTGGTTTTAGGTTGATGCGGTAAATGCAACTTCCATTTTCCTTTTCTAACGGCACGTAAAATATGATGTTGGTAGTAAAAAAATGGTCTACCCAATTCCTTTGATTTCCCGTGGATAATCTCTGAAACATCGACACCATCAATCACTCTATCTTTTGGCACTTCTGCTCCAGCTATTTTTGCAATAGTTGGTAATAAATCGATAGTAGCCACCATATTTTCTGAAGTTTTTCCAGCAGGCACTTTTCCTGGTGCGCGTATAATTGCAGGCACTCTGAACCCGCCTTCCCAAGCCGATGTTTTTGCGCCTCTTAAAGGTTCGGCATGCCCTCCGTGATCTTTTTTAATCCACCATGGCCCGTTATCGCTAGTAAAAATAACGTAGGTATTATTATCTAAACCTAACACTTTCAATTTAGCCATGATTCGTCCTACATTATAATCGATTTCTTCAATAACATCGCCATACAAACCACCTTCAGATTTTCCTTTAAACGTATCAGAAACTGCTAATTTGGTGTGCGGCATGGTATGTGCTAGATATAGAAAAAACGAATCCTCTTTATTCCTTTCAATAAAACCTAAAGCTTCATCGGTATAACGCTTAGTTAACGTAGACATATCGGCATTCTTTTCTATCAACTTATTATTTCTAATTAAATGCACCCTGGCATCGTTACTTCCTGGAGTTAAGAAAGATTCATCGAAACCTTGATGCATAGGCAGTAAATCTGGATTAAATTTTTCTGGATTATGTCCTGCCAAATCCCACTTTCCAATCATTCCTGTTTTATAACCAACAGGTTTTAAAACTTCGGCAATGGTAACTTCACTTAATGCTAATTTAGGATGCGGATTATCGCCATTATCATTGCGCGCATTTCGCATTGGGTAACAACCTGTCATTAATGCTGCTCTTGAAGGACCACAAACGGTTTGAGCGTAAAAGTTCGTGAATTTCATACCTTCGGAAGCCATTTTATCGATGTTCGGGGTTTTTATATTGGGCGAACCAAAACAACCCAAATCTTGATACCCTTGGTCGTCGGTAAAAATGATGATGAAATTTGGCTTCTGGCTTTTATTTTTTTGACTAAAAGCACACGAACTCAACAAAATCAAGTATGCTATAAAAACAATTTTCTTCATCTTCTTAAAACTTTAAACAAGCTGGCATACTTATTTTTATCGCATGCTTTGTAAGCTCTAGTGTTCCGTTTTCCTTTACTTTGAATACAATAATATTTTCTCCGTACTGATTGGCAACCAACAAAAACTTACCATCGGGAGACAAACTAAAATTCCTTGGCTGATTGATACCGTTGGAAACATGTTCGATAGCTTTTAATTTACCCGATTCTAATATTTCGAATACCGAAATACAATGAAAACTGTCTTTATGCCCTCGATTAGAAGTATACAAATATTTGCCATTTGGCGACACATGAATATCGGCGGCAGAGCTTCGTCCTTTAACACCTTCAGGCAACAAATTTTGCTTATCTAAAACTTGAAATGTTCCATCGGAATTAGGTACCAAACTCCAAACTACGTTACTAAGTTCGCCAACCACAAACCACATGTTTTTAGTTGGGTGCATTGCCATATGCCTAGGACCATCACCTGGAGCCATTTTTAAAGCTACTTTACCTTGCGATACGTTTTTGTTTTCAATTGGATACGCCATTATTTCATCGGTACCCAAATCTGGCACGTAAATATATTTTTCGTCTTTTGAAAAATAAGTACTATGCGGATGCGGCTCCTGCTGTCTGCGGTGTACACTAGAACCTTCGTGTTTAAATGATGCTAAAGTTTCTAATTTATCACTACTATTTTTATAAACTGTAATACTACCCTTTCTGTAATTCGCAACCGAAACCAACGATTCATCTTTATTAAGTGTGACATGACAAGTGGTAGAGCCTTCGGTTGAAATTTCTTGATTCAACCCATAGCTTCCATCTTCGTTCTTTATATAAACACTAAGCTTACCTTCATCTATTTCACTTACAGCATAAAGTTTTTCTCTATCCTTAGTTAATGCCAAAAACGACGGTTGCTGAACCTTTGCCAGTAATTTTAAATTTGATATCTCTCCTGTTTCAACATTAAAATCAGCTTGATAAATACCTTCTCTCGATTCTTTGGTATAAGTTCCAATGGTTAAAGGAATAATTTTAGTTTTCACTGAAGTTTTGTTTAAATGAGTAACCGGCTTTTTTTTATTTGAACAATTAAAATGTAACAGAATCATTAAAATAACTAGTAGTGATGAACGTATGTTTAGCATGGTTTTAAATGTTTCTAGTCTAAATTCTTAATTTCATATCTAAACAAATGCGCTTCGCCTTTACTTTGGCGCATGCAAATTCCCCAACCAGGTACTTCGCTTGCTGTATTTCCATTTTCTAAATGTGGTCGGTATAAACCTGGAGCCATAGGAATATGTTCCAAATTTTCTTGAAGCGGATTAAAGTCTAAGCCATCTTCAGCCCAATGAATGGATTTACTTAAAGACGCAAGCGATGCAATACCTCCGTTTTGATTCCAAATTAACACTTCATGTCCTTTTTCTATTAAAGGATGATCGTATTTTTTAAAAGGTCCTTCAGGCGTGTCTGCCATAGCCACACCCATTTGCGTATGTCTTGCACCTACTTTTCCATGCTCAATACAGCGTCCTTTATAATACAACCAAATTTTTCCATCACGTACCAACATACTGGCATCGTCAACGCGATAACTATCAAAATCTGAAGACACTTCACTATGTGCAATCACTGGTTCTGAATGAACACGTTTAAATGGTCCCTCTGGACTATTAGAAACGGCAACTCCAATTCCGGTAAAATCGGTAGTGCTATTACCTTCAAACTTTCTTTCTGCATTTCCAGGTGTTGGTTGAACTCCGGTATAATACAGATAATATTTCCCTTTAAACACTAAAATATTTGGTGTAAATACCGAATGATTATCGAACGTTCCTTTTTCACCAACATTTAAAGCCATGCCTTGCTCTTGCCAAGTGTGACCTTCATCGGTTGAAGTTGCATACCAAATAGTGCCCCAATATCCAGATCTTATAGGCTTATCCATTCTGGTGTAATACACGTAATATGTATCGTTAACTTTAATAATATCACTTGGGTCTCTTCTGTTATATACTGAGTCTTTTCCAATTCCTGTAACCTCGGAATACTCAAAACTTATAGGTTCTTTTTGTTGCTCCTTATCTACAACTTCTTCTTGAGACATCGTGTCTGCCTTCGATTTTTTATTTCCACAAGCCGTAATAAAAATGAATAGTATTCCTGCTAATGGTAAATACAAATACGTTTTAAATTTAATTGTCATTGGTTTTATATTTTAATTTGAATGGTTTCTTCTGTTTTTATAAGTAAACTATTTAGTTTCTTGGTGCCAACTCCGTTTAAAGTGAAGCTTTCTAATCTCAATTCTCCTGAAAGCACCATTAGTTCTGCCAATTTGTTTTCTACCTTAATAGTACCATAGCTAAAGCCGTTACTCCAAAAATAAGTACCAGGTTTTGATGTAAATTTCATTGATTTTTCTACGGCAGAATATTGAAACTCTGTAACAGCTAAAATACCTGCCCAAGCCATCATGCTTCTGGCATAATGATGTCCCGCTTCGGCTTCGTTAAACGGACTTCTTTTTTTACCGTCATAACGATCTCGGATATTTTGAATGCACAACAAACCATCGTCTGTTAATCCTTCTTGAAGCATTCCAACGGCTGCTGTATATTCAAAACCTGTCATTACTTCGGTGAAATACGGAAATGGTTTTTCTGGTCGTTCTCCTGGGTAAGCCGCCATTAATAAGGCCGACTCGTCGCCGAGAGCATACGATCGATGAAAATTGGCATGTGAAGCCATATTTTCAACATAATTATACTTTAAAATAGATTCCAGCGATTTTTTAATATGTTCCTCTTTTGCTAAATACCCCAACCCAACGATATGGGAAAACACTTGCCCTACCAACTGATCGACCAAAACGCCTTTTCCTAATTGGTAATCTGGCGACGTATAATCGACACCTTTAGTAGGGCCTGTTGCTCCAATAAGTGCTTCAGCTACATTATTAACCGACATTGGTGGTTGAATATGCTGCTCGTAGTATTCGCCATTAAATAAATTGTCGTCCATCCATTTTGAACCCGATTTATAAAGATTCCTGCAGGTTTTAGCGAATTTATTTTCTCCCAAATAATCAGCCATTTCTGCTGTAGCTTTAAGTGCTCCCAAATACCAAAAACCCATTTGCGGATTTGGCCCAAAATATTCCACATCCATGGTGTTGTGTTGCGAGCCTTCCATGACACCATCTTTATTAGCATCCCATCCGCCATCAATCCAACAAAACTCAAGCGATTTTTTTACTTTTGGCCAATGCTTTTTAAGGAAATCATCGTCACCCGAAAGTTGCCAATCGCGGTAAAACTTCATAATACTTCCCATTTGTCCGTCGGCAGCGGCTTTCCCCCATTTTTGACCTTCTTCCAAAGGTAAATACACACGAAAACTCATTAAGCCTTCATCATCTGTGGCATAACCAAATTCTACATCGCGCATGGTTTTAGCTAGTTCACCAAATAAAAAAGGCGTTGTTTGCTCATAATTCCATACGTGTGTACACGAACCAAAACAAGACCCGTAAGTATCAAAAAGCCCTTCCCAACCTAATAGGTGGCCACTTTTTATTCTAAAGGCTAATTGCGTGCGTAAATGCGCTAAATTAAATAGTGCCGATTCTTTAATTTCCTTTGGAAAATCACTTTTTATTAAAGCGTTTACAAAGGTTTTCGTGTTATCTTCAAGCGTATTTAAACGCGGCAAGGTTTTTAAAATAACATCCCAAGAATCGGTATATTTTGTAGTGTAATAATTTCCAACCGTAGCTTTTATATGTTTTTGAAACCCTGGTTTATCCCAAGTTTGTCTGTTTGGAAAATGCCAACTAATTAAAAATTGAAAGTTTCTTTCTTCACCAGGCTTTAACGTGTTTTTTACCGCAATAGACCCCATTGGAGCATTAGCGGATTTATTTTCTCTTTTTTCTAGAATGCCATCGGCACTAAAATCGTCCCAAAAATCTAGTCGTTTTTTATCCCAACGGCTTTTCATTTCTTGCCATGCTGTTCGATAGCTTGTTTCGCCATTGTTTAAAGACACAAAACTCATTGTGCCCCATTGTTCGCTTTCTGGATCAACGCCTTCCGTTGTATAATGAATCCCTTTTACACCATTTAACTCACGAATATTATTTACATTTTTTATGGTTTTTCCGCGCGTACCGTCGAATCCTATAAAATTTTGAATACTTCCGGCAATAGATATAGTGACAGATTTATCGCTTGTATTTTTCACTTTGTAATTAACAATAGCCATTGGAATACTACTATCGTCGATATTTCCAGGAATTAGCGGATTAAAAGCACCAACAACCACCTCAACAGGAAGACTTTCGTCACTTAAAAACACTTGCCCAAATGGATAGGCCGTTTTAAAAATTGCCTTACTAAATCGAGGTAAACCATGCTGGTTAGAATATGCGCCCCAAGGCCCTTCGTAGCTCGATTCGTCTGGTGGCCCTTCCAATAATCGTGTTTGTTTTTTACCTTGCCCATCTTCAACATAAATTGCAAAAAATGGTCCTTTTTGTTTTACTGGTCCGCGATTTTCTAAAGTTGGATTAAATCCCTTAGCAGGACGATTCATAATTTCCCAATCTTCTAAACTACCGCGCCCTGTAAATGAAATCGTGCCCGTTCCTATACCGCCAATTGGCATTTTTATTTTTTGAATATGATCTTGGTCGTACGTTTTTAAAACCGGCCAATTTAATTGTTGACTTTGAGCGGTAACAGAGCCAATCGTTAATAAAAATAATATCTTTAGTTTGTTTAGTTTAGTCATGATTATTGTAGTTTTTGCGCCATTATTTTGGCCATTAGCGCAGCGCCTTCTTCTTCGGGATGAACACCATCTGGCACCAATTTTTCTTTATCAAGAAAAGGCTCATATAAATCTATTACGGATAAGTTATTTTCTGTTGCTAAAGATTTAATAATTGGAATAACTCCCTGGTTAACAACAGTCCCATCGATTTTAAATTTACTGTGTGCATAAACCGGAACAGGCAAACACAAGTATATTTTTGGAGATGATGAAATGGTTTGAAAGGTATCGATTAAACTTTGGTAGCTTTCTTTAAAATCTTGGGCGTTCCAGTTTTGAGGTTTAGAATCGTTTGTGCCTAATTTAATAGTAATAACATCTGGTTTTACGGCAAATACATTCGAAAATTCTTTACAATTCCAATATGGCAAATTACCATTAATTAAAGCCGTTGCCCCACTTCTACCTAAATTAACAACCGAATAATCATCACCTAATAAATCACTTAAAACCTTCGGGTATGCTGTTACACTTTGCTTTTTATGTCTTGCACCAGCAGTAATACTGTCGCCAACACAAGCTATAATTTTTGGTTTGGTAGTACAGGACCAAAACATTAAAAGTGTACCCATTAATAAAAATGCTTTCTTCATAAATTTATTTTTTTATTTAGATTTCCAAACTTTAACTTCATCCTTATTCAAACTAAAAACTTGAGATAAATTTCCTTCTGAATAAACTCTAAAACTAGTGTTGGTTTTCGCAGTTATTTTAGCTTCAATTAATTTTCCGTCTTTCCAAATTATGTCAACTTCCAATCCTCCGCGTGCTCTTAAACCTTTTACACTTCCGTTAGGCCAAACACTAGGTAAAGCGGGTAATAGATGTAAAATGTATGGCGCATTTGCGATAATATCATGAGGTGTTTTAGGAATAAAATGATTCGAATTTGATTTATTTTGATACCCTACAAAAGCAGCCTGTTCTATTTGTTTTGCTGAATTATTAATGCTTCTTAAATGACTTTGCAATAACATTTCACACACACCGGCTACACCACCAAAATTACCGTCGATTTGAAACGGAGGATGAAAATCGAACAAATTTGGATATGCGCGTTTTGACGTTAAAAATTGATAGAATTGATGCGCTTTATCGCCATTATGCAATCGTGCCCAAAAATTAGTTTTCCACGCTGTACTCCAACCGGTTGAAATATCGCCACGATGCTTCATTGTAACTAAAGCCGCGGTAGTTAATTCGGGTGTGGTTAAGGGCGAAAAATCACGTCCTGGATGCAAGGCCATTAAATGTGAAATATGACGATGTTGATCTGTTGGGCGATCCCAATCTTCTGGCCATTCTTGAATTTGACCGTACTGCCCAATTTTTTGAGGTGTTAACTTCGGGATTATGGTTTTAAGTTTTGCTCGAAACGCTTCATCTTTATTTAATACAATAGAAGCTTCAATACAATCGGTAAATAAATTAAGTGCCAATTGTTGCTCGAAAGAAGCGCCGTAAGCTTGCTTATTTAATTTCCCAAACTCTTTTACCAAATAGGCGTTTTCTGGCGACCATGTTGGATACACAATTAATGAGCCATCTTTCCAAGGCGCTAAAAATTCCATATAAAACTCGGCGGCTCCTTTTAATATTGGATAAATTTCTTCAAGGTATTTTTTGTCTTTACTAAAAGCATAATGCTCGAACAAATTTTGACACAACCAAGCGCCCGATTGTTGCATTCTGCGACCATGAACATTAGGAGCTGTAAACCCAAATACATTTCCGTTAAGTCCCATACTCCAACCTTGTTCTATTCCAAAAGATTCTCTTGCTGTGTACTTACCAGATTCTGCTATCATTTTTAAATAAGACACATAAGGCGCAAAAGAGCTTGGTAAATTGGCGGTTTCTACCATCCAATAGTTCATAGCTAAATTAATATCGGTATGGTAGTCGGCATTCCAAGCAGGTTTTAAATGTCCGTTCCATAAACCTTGTAAATTCGATGGTACTGGCGCATTTCTAGAGCAACTTAACTGCAAATAACGCGCATAATTAAAATACAGATTCTCAAGCTCTAAACTTGGTCCGTTTTTAATTAATTCGTCGGTTGTAAGATTTAGCGGTTTGTACTCTAGGTTTAACTCGCAGTTATCCATTAAACTAGACACATCTTTTACATGCGCATTTTTAAGCACTTTATAGCCTAAGTTTACTGCTGTTTCTAAAGTTTTTTCAGCATCAGCTTCAAAATTTCGTCCTTTAAAGGTTGGATAATCTGGCAAATAATCGGTGTAAGCCGAAATATAAATTTTTACATCTTTGGCGTTTTCAACTTGTAACTCACCATTATTATTGGCTGTTATTTTAGCTTTGCCAGCATCAATATAAACTCTTTTTTGAAACTGAATAGGGTCATTTTCCATAGCAGCTTCACCATTTAAAACTAACAGATTCCCATCTGCCTTTAAACTGGTAATTTTATGTAATGAGCTTGCTTTAATACTTAGGTTTATAGTTGCATTTTGAGCGCTGTAGCGAATGGCAAGCACATCATTTGGATAGCTACAAAAATATTCGCGCTTAAAATTAGCTTTCCCAATGCTATAATTTACAGAGCCAATTCCTGTAAAGGCATTTAACGAGCGTGTGTAATTTGAAACCTCATTTGGATTGTGATTTGTTGTAATAAATACATCGGTAAATGGCGCATAATTACCCAAAGGTTGCTCGCTACTAAGATATTTGGTAGACGTGGCTTCCATACTGCCTTCGGCAGTGCCATATTTTTCATTTCTATAAGCTTCACGAACTTTATCGAAGTTTTTATAAGCGCCTATTCTTGTTCCAGATTGTTCAACCTCGTTTAAACCTCTTTTAGCGTTCATCCACAATGTAATATCGTTAAGCATGATATGCTCTTCGGCAATTCCGCCAGAAAACATAGCGCCTAGTCGTCCGTTACCCAAAGGCAAAGCTTCTTGCATGTATCCTGGTTTTCGGTAATCATTGCGCTGCGCTTCCGAAAAAGCAGTCGCTGGCTCATCGTAAGTCAGTAAAAATTGCGCCTGAACTTGAAGCACAGAAAACAGTAAAATGGTTATGGTTATTAAATATTTCATTAGGTTTTATCTAGTCAACTTTTGTGCTAATCGTATAATTTTTATCGGCTTTTGCTGTAGTTAATTTACCTAACCACAAACCATCCTGCTGTGCTATAAATTCAAAGTTTTCAGAATGTGGTGTTTTGCCGTTTGTCCACAATAACAAATCGCCATCTTCAACCATATTTATCTCTATTTTATTTTCTTCAACTTCTAACAAATCAAAAGTTGCAGCAGATAAATATTTATCTGGACGACCAATAATAGCCCAACCTTTTTTAATAGGGTTTAGCAATAGCAAACGTTCTTTTCTAGATTCTAAACTAAACACGTAATCAGCATTTAAAACTTGAGCTGATTTTTTATAAGAATCGTAAAGCAACACGCCTTCATTAGGTAAATTCCAAAGCCCATTGTAAGGTTGTATCATGCCTCCAGCAAAAGCATAATCTTTTAAGGAAACTTGCGTGTAAACTTCCTTATCATCTTGATTTAAATTGACAGCCATAATAGCTGCAGTTTGGTTTTTTAACGGCGCAATTACTCGAAACGCTTTTCCATCGAAATAAGGGTCCTGCATTAAACTTTCCGGCAAAGGAACAGCTGGTGCTAAGGTGCCTAAAATTCGTCCATCACTGTAAGTTAAAGGTTTTAAAACGGTATCATCGATATGTTCTGGCACATCAGAAAGATAAATAGGTCCTCCAGACATGGCTCTAGCTACTGCCATTAATTGCGCGGTTTCTTCGAAATTAGCATAAAACATGTCTTGGTCTAGCCAATGTGTATGCCCCAACCAAAACGCATTGGCAAAATTTTGAACCAAAGTAACACCTAACCTGTCTTTTGTTGTTTTATAATCTACGCTTCCGCGGATAAGTGCACTATACTTATGATTAAACACATTAAAATTTTGTTGTGCAATGCAGTTTAGCAACATTAAATCTTTGTCTTTGCAATTTTCTTCTAAGGCAATATTGTTATAATGCACACCTAAAATAGCGTTGCTAGCTCCTTGGTTATTTCTGAAATTATCCGATTGAAAATCGACTTTAATAATATCAAAACCATTGTCTTTGGTGTTTTTTGTCATTTCATGAAAAAATGCATTGGCCGATGCTTCCGAAATTTTTGGTGTTAAAAGTTTTCTTTTACCATTTGGACTACGCGCTGCCAAATGTTCGTTTAAACTAGGCATGTTATGCTCTGGCGATACAGCTCCAAAATAGCCGTTAAAATTTCGCCAAATACCCATCCATTTTATTTTTTCGTCCTTTTGACTGGTGATAGGTTCCCAGCCGTTTGGAAACTTCTTTTTATCAACTCCAAAAGATAATAACGCCCCGTTTTTATGGTCTAAATATCCGTCATCAATCAACATCCATCTAAACGGAATTGTACTTTCTTTCATCCCTTTTAGGGCTCCTAAAATAACTTCCTCATTAATTTTATGTTTATAATGCTCCCAAGAACACCAACCTAAATATTTGTAGGCTTCAGGATACTCTTTTTTAGAGCGCCAATTAATATTTTCTTTTACATTTTCAGTATTCATAGCACCTTCCCAAGCCATTCTAGCTGCTTCGTAAGGATTATTTGATTGTCCGTAACTTATTAGTGGAACGGCGACATTTTCGGATGCCTTACCATAGGTTGCCACCGTTAAAAATGCTTTATTATCGTGAATGGAAAACGTATTGCCAATTCGGTTTGAAACTAAAGGCAAAAGCGCTAAATAGTCACCATTTGCCTTTTGAAGCATCATAAACGCACCTAAATTAATATGGCTATCCATTCTTGGTTTTTGGTGTTTGTAACCATCTAATTCTGAAACATCATTAAACCAAAGTGGTTCTACTCTATTTCCGGCCGCTAGTTTTTTTGAAAACGGACGGTAATAAATACCACGATTATATTCTGGAAAACCCAATGGTATTTCTGCAATAACTCCTGTAGAATCTGGTGTTAATTCTTGTTTAGCAACCGTTATAACTCCTTTTTTGTTTAAGGCTGATAGATTTAATATTTCGGGAAATACATCTAAATTTGAATTTTGCTTTTTTGCATCGCTTTGCTCCTTACAAGATAGTAAGCAGAATAGGCCTAAAACAATAAGTATTATATTTTTCATCTGATTATTTATTCGTTAAAAGCGTGCTTAGTTAATAATAGGTTCTATCTGTTTCCAGCCATCCATTCCTTCATTTTTTTGAACTTTACCTTTGGTACTTCTGCCATCTAAAATAATTTTCTTGAGTGCTGCTTTTAAAACAGCTGCTTTTTCGGGAAAGGCACCAATTAAATTATTGGTTTCGCCTTTATCGGCTTTCAAATTATATAATTGCATCTCTGGCAACACAAGGGCTTCGCTTTTTATATCCTGTGGTCTTGGATAGCTCCATCCACCAGAACCCGGACAAACAATGAGCTTCCAACTATCTTTTCTAATTGCAAACGACCCATTAATGGAATGATGAACAGTATACTCACGAATATTTTTATCGCTTGCTCCAGTGATTAATGGTAGCATACTAAAGCTATCTTCAGCTTCATAATCGTTTAATTTAAATTTAGAAATATCAGCACAAGTAGCGAAGAAATCGGTAGTACAAATAGTTTTATCAGAATAGGTATTCTTTAAGCCTTCTTTTGGCCATTCCACTATAAAAGGCACGCGATGTCCGCCTTCAAAAATATCGGCTTTAGCACCTCTAAACTCCGAACTTGGGTTGTGCTTCACTTTTTTAAGTTCATCGAAATTAGCTCTTGGAGAGCAACCATTATCGCTAGTAAAAACCAATAATGTATTTTCCGAAATACCTTGTTTTTTAAGCGCATCTCTAATTTGTCGTACCACATCGTCTACCTGCATTACAAAATCGCCATACATATTGGTATTACTCTTCCCAAGAAATTCAGTGGTTGGTAAAATAGGTGTATGTGGTGCAGGTAAAGGGAAATACAAAAAGAAAGGTGACTTGTTTTTTGATGCTTTACTAATATAACTAACGGCTTTATTGGTTAAATCTTGAAGCACATTGGTATGGTCGAAATCATCGGAAGTTGGACCTTCTCTCCAAAACCCTTTTTCGTCTACGTTAATAGTTGTTTTAGTTGGCACCATAGTAGGTATATCGTTTTCAACATACACATAAGGAGCCATATCAAGCGAGCCACAAAAACCAAATGAATAATCGAAACCATGAGTTGATGGCCCGTTTTTAATAGCCTTAGTATAGTCCACCGCCAATTGAGCATTCCAATTATTTCTATCAGCTTCATCGGCACCCTGTTTAGTAGCCCAATCCCAACCTAAGTGCCATTTACCAATAAAAGCGGTTGTGTAACCTTGTGCTTTTAACATTTCGGCAACTGTGGTTCGTTCCTGCTTAATTAACGACTTAGAAAACCCACCTAGTACCGATTTTTTTAATGTTGAACGCCAATTATAACGTCCCGTTAAAATACCATATCGCGTTGGTGTACAAACTGCCGACGAAGTGTGCGCATCGGTAAACTTAATGCCATTAGTTGCCATATCGTCTAAATTTGGCGTTGGAATTTTCCCTTCCGGATTAAAACACTTGACATCTCCATAGCCTAAATCGTCTGCCAAAATATAGATGATATTTGGACTTTTATCAGCTTTTTGGGCTTGTACTGTTATTATTGACATGGACAATAAGAAAAATATGAGTTGTTTCATCTTAATGAGTTTGTTTAATAATTTTTATAATTAATCAGATTTCCACCTAATTAATTTATGATTCGTTTTATATAGTCTGAAATATGTTCACCAAGTAATTCATAACCTTTATTAGTGTAATGCACATCGTTGTTTCCTTTTCCATAATTTTTATGAATGGTTTTTGAAACTTCATAAATATCGTTGATTTTTACACCGTTATTTTTCATTACTTTTTTAGCTATTTCATTATAAATCAAAGCATCTTCTTTAAATCGACCAGCTTCGTTTTCGGGCACATAAGTTGTCGTAGCAAAAATTAACTCTGCCTCAGAATTGTGCTTTATGAATTTAACCAAGCTATCAAGGTTTTTTTCATATTCCTCTGGCTTGAATGTAATCGTTCCGTTTTTCTTATCTCTTTTCCCTTGTTCTTTCGAATCTGGATGTCGATAACACAAATCCCAAAGTCCCCAATTAAAATGTATAATATCCCAGTTTCCAGCTGCCAACCAAGATTTAATATGTTTTAACCCATTACCTGTATGTTTTGCATTCCCAGAGTTATGCTGCACCTCAGCAATATCAATTAAATTAGCCTTAACAAAAGGTGTATAACCCAGTGAAATAGAATCTCCAATAATTAACACATTAGTTTTTGGCTGCTTAAAACTTAACGAAACAACCGCTAAAACCAATACCACAAAAACTACTTTAAAGCTTTTCATACCATTAAAACTTAACTGTTAAATTTTCTCCTTTTGAAATGGTTTGTTGTTTTAGTTTCTTTTTAGCAACACCTTGAAGCGTAAAACTTTTTAACTCTAATGCACCGTGAAGCACATTAATTTTTGCCAATTCATTTTTAACTTCACAGGTTCCCCAACTGTAACCATTACTCCAAAAATAAGTCCCGGGTTTTGAGGTAAAAGTTATCGATTTTTGAACTCCAGAATAATGAAATCCTGAAGTTGCTAAAACACCGGCCCATGCCATCATACTTCTAGCATAATGATGTCCATATTCTGCTTCGTTAAAAGGATTTCGTTTTTTTCCGTCGTATCTATTTCTAATATCTTGTATGGTTTTTAAAGCTGTTTCCGTTTGTCCTTCATACATCATCGCTACAGCCGCTGTGTGCTCAAAACCAGTCATTACTTCAGTAAAATAAGGAAATGGCTGCTTAGGTCTGGCTTTAGGGTAATCGGCCATTAACAAAGCCGATTCGTTTCCGTAAGCATAAGAACGCATAAAATTAGGATGCTTCATTAAGTTTTCGCGGTAGTTATATTTTATGATAGACTCGTTTGTCTTTTTTATATTTTCTTTATTTACTAAATACCCTAAATCGAGAATATGAGCCATTACCTGTCCTACCAACTGGTCTACAAGCACGCCTTCTCCTAACTGATATTGCGGGTCGTTAGGAACGAGTCTTCTTTTTACACGAATTAATCCTTTTGCAATACTATCAAGATGTTTTGGCGGCACAATTTTTTGGATGTAATATTCGCCATTAAACAAATTTTCATCCATCCACTTTGAACCATTTTCGTATAATGAACGACATGTTTTAGCGAATTTTTTATCGCCTAAATAGTTTGCCATTTCTTCGGTTACTCGCAATGCACCAAGATACCATAAGCCCATTTGCGGATTTGGACCAAAATACTCTACATCCATAGTGTTATGTTGACTTCCTTCCATAACACCATCTTTATTGGGATCCCAACCTTTAGGAATCCAACAGAATTCCATAGCTTTTTTAACATTTACCCAGTTCTTTTTAAGGAAATTATCATCGCCAGAGAGTTGCCATTCTCTGTAATATTTCATAATACTTCCCATTTGACCGTCGGCAGCTGCCAAACCAAAACTTGTTGCTTTTTCTTTTAACGGCAAGTGAATGCGATAACTCATCATTCCGTTTTCGTCTGTAGCAAATCCAAATTCTACGTCGCGCATATTTTTGGCGATATCACCAAATAAAAACGGTATGGTTTGTTCGTAGTTCCAAACATGAGTACAGGTTCCTGTACCACTGCCTTCGTTATCTTTTATACCTTCCCAACCTAAATAATAACCCGATTTGGTTTTAAAAGCCAACTGCGTTCTAAAATGCGCCAAATTAAACAATGCGGCTTCTTTTACAATTTCTGGAAAATCACTACCTATAAAAGCTTGTACAAAGGTTTTTGTTTGCTTTTCTAGGTTTGGAATTCTATGAACGTTTTTTACAGCAACTTCCCATGAATCGATATATTTCGTAGCGTAAAAATTACCCACATTTGCTTTTTGGTTACTCCAAGCCGGACGATTTGGGAAATGCCAAGTAATAAAAAATCGAATATCTTTTTCTTCGTTAGGAGCCAGAGTCGTTTTTACGGCTAAAGAGCCCATGTTATTTTTTTGCTGGGAGCTTCGTTCCTCTAAGTTACCATCGTCGGTATAATCGTCCCAAAACTCTAAAGTACTATTACCCCAATCTCCAACTTGCCATGCCGTTCTGTAAGACACATCGCCTTTATTTGCAGTTGTTAAGCTAAAAGTTCCATATTGATAACTTTCCTTATCAACCGCTTCTCCTGCGGTAAAATGGATTCCTTTTATTCCATTTTCTTCTTTGTAAGTATTAATATTTTGGTATGGCTTTCCCTCTTTTCCATCGTAACCAATAAAATTTGGAATGTTTCCTGCTAATGAAATTGTAATTGGCTTGCTACTCCTATTCTTAACCTTATAACTTAATATCGCTATTGGCAAACTACTGTCTTCTGTGTTTCCCGGAATTAACGGATTAAATGCCCCAACGGTAACTTCAATTGGTAAATTTTCGTCACTTAACAACACTTCACCAAAAGGATAAGCCGTTTGAAATTTAGATTCTGAAAAACGCGGCAAACCATGATTAGGAGCTTTAGAACCGTAAAAACCTTCGTCGTATTTTACGGGAATAGGGCCTTCTAAAAGTAAAGCTTGGGCTTCTTTATTTTCTTCTTTTAAATAAATTGAGAAAAACGGCGCTCGATTTATAACTTCGACGCCTGTGTACAACGGATTAAAGCCTTTAGCTGGACGACTCATAACTTCCCAATCTTCTAAAGCGCCTCTTCCTGTTAAAGAAATAGTTCCTGTACCAATGCCTCCAACTGGCATAGCAATTCGGTCGGAATGGTTTTGGTTGTAAGTTTTTAATACGGGCCAAGCGTTTTTTTCCTGAGCTATTATAACTCCAACCCCTAATAAAAATAGGGTAAAGAAAATTGTTATTTGGGTTTTATTGCTCATTTTATGTTATACGTTTTATTTAAATATTTTATTACTTTATTTAAGTCATTATTCGCTAATGGTCTGTCGTAAATCAAAAATCGAGCAATTGCCCCATCAAACGATTCGAATCCTGGATAGTTAGTTGCATCGCGTTCTTGCCCTATTACCATTTTAGAAGGATTTACTTTTTCACTCACAGGAAATTTAGCACTTGCTATGGGTTTATCTGAATTAATAAACAGCTCCAAAGGCACATTTCCTTGTCCTGATTCCATTTTACCAATAATCAAATAATACTGTTCACTTTTTAATGGTTCGGGAGCTAAAACGTGTGGACTATTTTTATGCCACAAGCCTTTTTCTAATGCATTTCTGGCACCAATCCAAATTTGATTTTCATCACTTACTCCAGCCCAAACACCTTCGTATTCACCTTTTTTATCAATGTTTGTATTTCTTAGATTTCCAAAAAACGCATTTACACCTGGTTTCCCGATAACTTGATCATAAATTGAAATTATTGCAAACCAAGTAAATCCGCTGCCTTTTGTTAAATGATCGAAAGCATCTTCATTGTGATTCACTAATTCCTGACGATGAAAAATTACCGCATTATGGCCATTTAATTCTGGAACGTTTTTTTTAAGTCTTGGCATACCAGAGCCTTTAAGAGTTCTACCTTCATCCTGTTTAACAAAGGCATCAATTTCATTCTCGACAACTTGATTTTCCCATGAACTAATTCTATTACTACTATCGACGGTTATTCCGAAATCTGCATTCAAATCAACCATTAAACCTTTTGTAATAGGAAGCTTTTTTTTATTCTCTTTGTCAGAAGCCCAAAACACTCCTGATTGAACATTGAGCAGCTTTATTTTATGTTGCGAATGCACACTATGTAGAACTACTACAAAGCATCCTAACAACAAAAAACAATGAATTTGCTTCATTTCAATCATCATAATTTAATTTACACTTAAAGGTTTAGGGTTATTTACATGACCAACAGGTCTTGCGTTTGCATCGATTTCTGTTTCAAAATTTTTCATCACTTCTTTTAGTTGGGCTACTATTTCTGGATATTGATTTTTAATATTATGTTGCTCTGAAATATCATTTTTTAGGTTATACAAAGCGATTTTATCGTTAACAACTCTAAGTTTCCAATCTTTCCATCTAACAGCTTCCAAAGTACCCCAGTGCGAATAGAAAAAATATTCATGAGGGCTTTTGGCTCCTTCTGTAAGCACCGGTAAAATATCTTTACCATCTATTTTACGATCTTTAGTTAAGCTAACGCCTACTAAGTTGGCAAAAGTTGGCAGCATATCCATGGTTGTTAGTAATTCGTCAATTTCGATTCCTGGTTTAATTTTTTCTGGCCAACGTATAACAGTAGGCATTCGCATACCACCTTCTAAAGTACTGCCTTTTCCTCCAGACAAAGGTTGCATAGAATTTTTTCTATTTTTTACAGCTCCATTATCGCTGGTAAACAAAACCAACGTATTTTCATCGATTCCTAGCGTTTTTAAAGTATTAAGAATTTGACCAACCGACCAATCAATTTCATAAATTGCTGTTTCATAAATTTTTGAAGAAGCATTTACGCCATTTTCTAAAACCTGAGCATATTCCTTTTTAATTTCTTGAGATGCAGCAACGGGACCGTGAGGCATGGGATGAGGCACGTACAAAAAGAAATTTTCATCTTTATTTTCTTTAATAAACTTTACCGCTCGCTCTGTAATTCTTCTAGTTAAATAATCGGCATCAGGATCCATTTCAATCACCTTTTCACCATTTAAAAAAGGAAGTGAAGGAAATTTAAAAAATTCTTGTCGACGATGTGTTGGTGTAATATCATGACTATAAGGCAACCCATAAAACTCATCGAACCCTTGTTTTGTTGGCAAAAATTCTGGTTGATCGCCTAAATGCCACTTACCAAAAATTCCTGTTTTATATCCTGCTGCTTTAGCTATTTCGGCTATCGTGATTTCATCTGGGTTTAAGCCATTACCATCGCCTGCTAAACACACAGGAAACCGCTTATTTTGTGGAACGTTAGGTAAATCAATAACCAAACTAGATGGCGGCTCCATACTAATGCGTCGCGGGTAACAACCCGTCATAAGTGCTGCACGAGATGGTGTACATAAAGGGGCAGCAACATAAAAACTAGTTAATTTTGCACCTTCGGAGGCCATTTTATCAATATTTGGCGTGTACACATGTTTGCCTCCAAAACAACTTAAATCGGCATAACCTTGATCGTCGGTAAAAATAATAACAACATTAGGCAATTTTGACTCCTCAATTTTGTCAATTTTCGCTTTACACGACATACTAACCAGTATCGCAGTTAAACATGTTATTAATGTTAAAATTGATTTCATTTTATGAAAAATTATTAACCTTATTTTTAAAGAGGAACCTGAATGGTTTCTCCAGCCTTTGTCTCCAAATTTATTACATTGTCTTTATAACTTAACGCGGCTACGCCTCCTTTTTTTGAATGGACTTGTGCCTGAATTAACTCTCCAGCTTCCCATTTTAAATCGACTACAAAACCACCTTTTGTACAAAGCCCTTTTACTTCGCCGCTTTTCCAACTCACTGGTAAAGCTGGCAACAATCTAATTTCATTGGTATGGCTTTGTAAGAGCATTTCTGAAATGCCAGCTGTAGCACCAAAATTAGCATCGATTTGAAACGGTGGATGTTGTCCAAATAAATTTGGACTAATTTTTTTTGATAGCAGCGTTTTTAAACTATTTTCGGCTAGACCACCTTCACCTAAACGCGCGTACTGATTAATTAACCAAGCAGAACTCCAACCCGTATGGCCACCGCCATGTTTTATTCTATAATCTAAAGAATTTCTAGCGGCATTAGCTAGTTCTGGTGTTTCTTTTAAATCGATTTGAAAACCTGGATGTAATGCATACAAATGGGAAATGTGTCTGTGACCTTTTTCAATTTCTTCGAAGGCTTCATTCCATTCCAACAACCTGCCGTCGGCGCCAATTTGAGGACCTTGTAATTGTTGTTGAGCCTGTTGTACTTCGTTTAAAAAATCATCTTGAATTCCCAATGCATTGCAAGCATCAATATAATTTTGAAACAATTGCCAAATAACTTGTTGGTCGTGTGCGGGTGCCATACAAATTTTACTCATGCTACCATCAGGTGCTATAAATTTGTTTTCTGGCGAAACCGATGGCCCTGAAATTAATTTTTTAGTTTTTGGATCGGGTATTAACCAATCTAAATAAAACTGCGTAGCGCCCTTTAAAACAGGGAATTTACTTTTAAGAAAATCTTCATTTAAAGTAAAATAATAATGCTCCATGATATGCGTAGTTAACCACGCTCCTGCGCCTACATGCATTCCCCAATCAGATCTTTCACCGGGCGCTGTAAACCCCCAAACATTTGTTACAGGATGCACCACCCAACCGTTTGCATTATAATGCACTTTAGCGGTTTTAGCTCCCGGTTTTTGAAGCATTTCCATTAAACTAAAAAGCGGCAAATGCATTTCTCCTAAATTAGCAACTTCACTAGGCCAATAATTCATTTGAACATTAACATCGGTATGGTAGTCGCCATTCCAAGGCGTTTGTAATTCGTTAGCCCAAATACCTTGTAAATTGGCAGGTAAAGTTCCTGGTCTGGACGAAGATATTAGTAAATATCGACCGTATTGGTACAATAATTCTACTAGATGTAAATCTGATTTTTTATTGTTAGATTTAAATGTTTTTAAACGTAAATCGGTTGGAATCGTATCTAAACTTGATGTCAATTTTAATTGCACTCTTTTATAATACTTTTGATAGTCGTTAACATGTGAAACTAAAACAGATTCGTATGCTTTTTGCTGAACATCTTCAAGATTTTTTGCTGATATTTCCTCGTATAATCTTCCCGTAAAATCTGGGTAACTTAATTTATAATTTGTTGAAGCCGTTAGGTACAACACCACTTCATCGGCTTTTTTAACTTCAAGAAATCCATTATTAAAATTGAGTGTCCCATTTTTATTTTTGGCTGATAATCTGGCTATATATTCTAGTCCTTTTCCTCCACTTCCATTAGAAAGCGCTCCTTGCATAACCAATTCATTTTCTGTAGATTTTGTTTGATAAAGTTCTGGCCGTGTTAAAGTACTTTTAAAAGAAATACTTTGTGGTTTATTGGCTGTTAACTTAACAACAAGTGCTTGGTCGGGGTAACTCACAAAATATTCACGTTTATAATTGACTCCATTTTGAGAATAACTTACTCGAACTACAGCTTCATCTAAATCTAATTCGCGATGATAATTTTCAAAACTACCAGTAGAATCAAAATCTAACCACAAATCGCCTAAGGTTTGAAAACACCCAAAAGGCACGTTAGCACCTTTACCTAGCCCAGTACCTGCACCTTTGCAAATTTGAGTTTGTTTAGTTAAGGTAGTTGCCTCTTTGTACTTACCTTCAAAAAGAAGATTTCTAATATCGCTTAATGCACTAAATGCTTCGAGATTATCGTTATCACTAGGACCACCAGACCACATGGTTTCTTCGTTTAGCTGAATGTGTTCATTATTTACATCGCCGTAAACCATTGCTCCTAACGAGCCATTCCCAATAGGTAGGGCTTTTAACCATTCCAGATCGTTTCGTTTAACTATGGCAGCATTCGATAAGGTTCCAGATTTTGCTGGCTGTTGATACCATAATTTTAAATGAGAAGCTTTGTTTTCTTGTTGCGTATTGCAAGACATCAAAAAGCAATTTAAACTTAATATTAAGCTTGTATATTTAAGAAAGGATTGTAGTGGTGGTGTCATTATTTAGTTTAAATTCTGTAATTATTTAATTAATTCTTATTCTTTACCATTTTTTCAATATTTATTGAGTTTTTCCTGAAGGTAAATACGCCATTTTCTAAATCGCCGTTGCAAGCCTTCAACATTTCTTTTTTCAAGTCTTTTACCTTTTTTGGAAATTTTTCGGCCAAATTATTTTCTTCCTTGAAATCCTCTGGCAAATAGTATAATTCGAAGGCCTCTTTTGGCACATGAGTTCTTAATTTCCAACCGTCGTTGGTAATTATTGTTGGCCCAATAAATGAGGCATACACTACGTGATTGTGTTGTTTGCTATTTTCCCGACCTATAAGTTCGTTATAAAATGAAATACCGTCGGTTTCAGACACATCTTGAAATCCGGTAACATCGGCTAAAGTGGACAGAAAATCGTAATTAGCAACCAGTAAATCGCTTTTACGACCCGCTTTAATTTTAGCTGGCCAACGCGCAATTAACGGCGCTTGAATTCCGCCCTGTAAATTACTTCGTTTTAATCCGGCTCGACCGCCATTTCCATTAAACACATCGCCTCCTAAATCGCTATAAAACTTATGCTCTAAATCATCAAACTTAACACCAGTATTTACATTTTTATAAGGTTTGTAAGTGCGCCCTTCTTTGGTATAATAAATTTCATGTCCATTATCTGAAGTAAAAATGACTAAAGTATTATCGTCAATTTTTAATTTTTTTAAATGTGCCATTATTTGTCCCACGTTATCATCGAGCATTTTAACCATGGACGCGTATTCTTTTTCGACGGCTGTAAGTTCTGGGTTATTAGCAAAATCTGGATGAACAGCAGGCACCGAAGCTGGGCCATGAGGCAACTGCGTTGGAAAATATAAAAAGAAGGGTTTTTCCTTATTTTCGCTAATAAAACGCAGCGCATTACTCATAAATAAATCTTGAGAATACACGGTTTTACCTTCCATATTCCAACGTTCTTTATATTTTTCTTGGGTTTCGTTTTCTTTAGTTTTACCACAATCTGCACGGGTGTTTCCTTGAATATATTCTACTTCTCCATTTCTAAACAAAAAAGGTGGGTAAAACCCATGTGCTCTAACATGATCTAAATATCCATAATACTCATCCCAACCATGTCTTTCCATTTGCCTATGTGAGGCAGAAAACCCCCATTCTAACTTACCAAATTGCCCTGTTACATAACCTTGTTTTTGAGCTACTTCACCTAAAAAAACGGCATCACTATTTGGTGGTGTTAAAACGGTATTCAACATATTCTGAATATCATTATTGGTATACACACCTTGACTAATTTTTTTATAAATACCAGCTTGGGTAACTTGAAAGTTATCTGGACGACAATCTCTTAAACCTGTAATTAAAGATGCTCTTGAAGCAGCACATACCATTCCAGAATAGGCATTTTCGAAAGTAACGCCTTCCTGTGCCAAGTGATCGATGTGTGGTGTGCTAATTATTTTTTGACCATAATGACTTAGTAAGCCCTTACCCAAATCATCAGCATAAATTAAAATAATATTGGGTTGTTCATTAGGTTGTGCCTTTGCAAAAACACTAACCAATAAAAACAGTAAAACGAATACCTTATTAAGTTTCATAACTATTAATTGTTTGTAATTTTGCTACCCCACCAATCGGCATTAGGTTGCCATTCTGGACTTAACATTTGCATTCGAGATTTCTCTAACTTTGGCATCAATGTAGTTCGGTTGTTTTCTAAACGCTTTTTTCGTGCAAGGGCGTCCCATTCTGGGTCCTGATTTGCATATTGGGTATTCATAGATTTTAACCAAGCTATTAATTCGTGGTGCATCGCTTGTGTTTTTTCTTCATTTTGCGTCGAAACATCGCTGTTTTCTTTTAAATCTGAATTTAAATCATATAATTCTACATGATTATCTTCCCAATAATGAATTAATTTCCAGTTATCTTTTCTAATTATTGAAACAGGCTCGCCACCTTGATTTCCATAATGCGGATAATGCCAAAACAAAGGTCTATTTTCTATATCTTTCCCGTTTAATAATGGCTTTAAACTCAAACCATCGGCATGTTGTTCGGGTTTTAAAGGAATGTTTGCCAGATCTAACAAAGTTGGATACAAATCGGCACCAGAAACAGGTGTTTCTATTAGTGTTCCGTTTTGTTCAAGCCAAGGCACATAAATAAAATAAGGCACACGCAAACCGCCTTCCCACTGGTAACCTTTACCACCTCGCAATATTAATTGATTAGTTGCAAAGGCATCGCCAGAAGTTACTCCGCCATTATCGGAAGTAAATACCACGATGGTATTTTTATCTAAATTATTTTCTTTTAAGGTTTTTAGAACAACTCCTATCGCATCATCAACTTGTTCAATTAATCCGGCATAAACAGGATTATCCTGATATTTTCTTGCAGGCAAAATGCGCTCCATTTCAAAACCTTTTTCGGCAATGCCTATTTTTTCGGCTTTATTTCTGTATTTGCTCCATTTTTCTTTTGTGGTTTGAATTGGTGAATGCACTGCATAAAACGATAAATATGCTAAAAAGGTGGTGTCCTTATTTTTTTCTATAAATTTTGAAGTTTCTTTGGCTAGCTTCATAGAAAACGACATGCCTTTTTCGTCTTCATAATCTTCTAAATACGGATTATTAAAAGGAGAAAAATAACCACCACTATAAGGTCCGCCTCTTTCGTAACCGCCTTTATTTATATCGAAACCATGATCTGTAGGTAACGAGTGTTGTTGTTCGCTTCCTAAATGCCATTTTCCAGCAAAAAAAGTAGCATAACCTTGTTCTTTTAAGGCTTCTGGTAAGGTAATATCGCTATGACTTAAATGGTGTTTGTAATTTGGTGGTAGCAATTTTGTATGTCTGTTTTTCTTTTTCCATTCTAAACCGTAAGGTGCACCTTCAAATTGGGTAAGACCATGTCTTGCCGTAAATTGGCCATTTAACAAACTAGCACGCGACGGACTACAAACAGCACAAGTGGCATAGCCATTGGTAAAAATATGTCCTGCTTTTGCCAAGGCATCAATGTTTGGTGTTTCGTAGAAATTGCTCCCCATTACGCTTAAATCGGCATAACCTAAATCGTCTACCACAATAAATAATATATTGGGTTTAGACACTTTGGTTTCTTGCGGACTTTCGTTTTTACAAGCTGTTAAAATTATAGTGATTAGCATCACAAATAATAATTGGTTCTTCATTAAAAAAATTTTTAGTTTAATTCTGGTCTTATCCACATGCAATGTCCGCCACCCGCAACCATAGTTACTTTAATAGTGTCTCCTTTTTTTATTGTTTCGGTTCTTATTTGGTATGCTTCAGGATTTGTTTTGCTATTGGTTTCTTTGGTGTCTTCGTAATAGGTTATTTTATAGTTTTTGTTTTCATCTAAAAAATCAAAATCAATATCGAGCGTTCCACCATTGTTATGCACAGTGCCAATAAACCATGCGTCGCCTTGTCGTCTTGCCGTAGAAATATACCCATCCATTTTAGCATGTAAAATTTTGGTTTCGTCCCATTTACCAACAGGCATTTCTTTTATAAACTCAAACAGATCTTGTTTTTCTGTATAGGCTTCGGGTGCATCTGGAATACACACCAGTCCGCTAAAAATTATTAACGTTCTGGCAGCTTCGGCAACTGCTGTAGTTTGTAATGAATTTAGTTTTTTTGGTCCTTTTTCTCTTTCGCCAGCATTAACACTTGAAATATCGAAAATACCATTGTTCATATCTAAAGGGCCTTGAAGCGCATTTATTAAAGCCATTCTAATAAATGTTTTAGGCGTAAAAGCACGTCTGGAATCTTGTTGCGCATGGCAAAACTCTCGGGTAATGGCATTAGGATATGTTCTAGTAACTCCTGTAAATGGCACAGGACCATCGTGAAAATCTATTAACAAATTACTCTTAGCACTCATTTCGATAGCATTTTTGGTAAATGGCACATCTGTTCCCATAAAGCCATATTTTATACCTTTCATTCCTAAAGATTGGTAATAAGGAAACAAGGCTTCATCTCCGTAATTTCCTTGTCGGCGATCGTAATACAGAATTAATTCCACACCTTTTTCTTGAGCATAATTTGCTACTTTTTCTAAATCTAACTTGTTTGACATGTTCATTTTACCAGGCTCAACTTTTGTGTACCAAGCATCGTCGATTAAGAAATATTCGATACCGTTTTTGGCAGCAAAATCGATAAAACGGAAGTAGCTTTCGTTATCAATTCCATAGGTAAAACCATCCTTTGCTGTAAAACCATGAACTCTCCAATCCCATAATGTTTTTCCTGGCTTTATCCATGACGTATCGTCTAGTTTATTTGGTTCTGCCACATTTAACGGGATGGTGTTAGTGAGCAAATCTCCTACCTTATCTTCAACAAGAATAATTCGCCAAGGAGTTGTAATTTGGCTTCCATCAGCATTAAAATTATTTTTGGAAACCAGCGTATTGGTTTGCTTATCTAAATTAAATTTAATAACATCGAACCCCGGAGCACTTATTAAATCGGATTCTAAAAGTGATAGATATTTATGTGTTGGATGCTCGATAACCAATGGCATTTTGATTTTATTTTTTTTACCATTTTCTTTCGGGTCTCCTAATTTTGAAATAGCAATTGGCCCGTAAGGCTGCCCTTCGCCAGCAGGTGAATACACGCCGCTTGTTTCTGGCATGTTGTATTCCATAAATAAAACCGGGTTATTTGCGGTTGAATTGTTTGCGGTTTTAAATCGAAAAGCGATTCCTTTATTATAAACTCTAGCAAAAAGAGTTGCTGGCGTGCCTTGATAATTTAAAGAAACTTCCAGCTCGTTATAATGATTTTGTATTTCGCTGAATTGTCCCCAAACCGGATTCCAAGTGTTATTAACTTCTTTAATCGTAACGTTAGTTACCTCAACGTTTACATTTTGAAATAATGAGATTTCAGAATTTAAAATAATATTCTTACTACCCTCGAAAAGGTTGTATTTTAATTGGTTATTTTCATTATTAAATACAACTTTAAGCTCACCATTTGGCGCAGTTATTTCCAATAATTCAGACTGTTTGCAACTAACTAATGCTATTACAAACATTAGAGAAAATAAAATTTTCTTCATTTAAATTTATTTTATTTTTATAACTTTTTGGCTTGGTTTACACAAAGCTTCACAAATATAAAAAAACAACTCAAACTAGTAGGGTCTAGTAGGTTTTTAACATAAGTGCTTGTGGGTTTTTAACAAAACCAGCTGGCCTTATATTATTTTTAATTTCACTTTCGAAATCTTGAATCGCTAGACGTAATTTGCTTTCAATATCTGGATGAGATTTAATAACATTTGTTGTTTCTCCAATATCATTTTCAAGGTTATAAAGTGATGGTGACTGCTTTCCAGAAATACGAAGCTTCCATTTTCCAGACCTAACAGCTTCCAAATTACCCTTGCTATGATAAAAAAAGTATTGATTAGGTGTTTTACTTTTACCTTGTATTGTATGAAAAACATCCTTTCCATCTATTACTCTATCGTCCGGAATTTGTGCACCGCTAAGCTTCGCAAATGTGGGCAACAAATCCATTGCTGTAACAACCTCATCGTTTGATGCTTTTGCAGGAATAACACCAGGCCACCAAACTACAGTTGGCATGCGCATTCCGCCCTCGAATGTTTGTCCTTTCCTTCCTTTTAAAGGCAAAGCACTACCAACACTTGGCCCATTATCTGATGTAAAAATCACAAAGGTATTTTTATCTAGACCGTGCTTTTTTAAGGTTTCTAAAATTTGTCCTACAGACCAGTCGATTTCAGCTATGGTTTGCGGATAAATTTTGTCTCTAGTTTTATAATCTACTCCTTCTTCATTTTTTAAAATTTCTTTAATATCATTTGGAGCATCTTTCATAAATTTTGGAGAGGCCAATAATGGTCTGTGCGGACTAGTGTGTGGCAGGTAAACAAAAAACGGATTGTCTTTGTTTTCTTCTATAAAACTAATTGCTTTTTCGGTGATTCGTTTATTTAAATAATCTGCCTCCGGATCTTTTTCAATTACAACGTCGCCATTTAACAAAGGCAACGAAGGAAAATTGTACTTCTTTTTATTTGGATGAAACGGATGTATATCATGACTATATGGAATACCAAAAAAGGTATCGAAACCTTGTTTTGTTGGCAAAAACTCTGGCTGATCTCCTAAATGCCATTTACCAAACATTCCAGTTTTGTAACCCACAGATTTTAAAACCTCTGCAATAGTAATTTCATTTGGATTTAACCCCAATGAATCTGCCGCAAGTAACACGCGTTTAGCAATACCTACTCTTTTAGGATAGCTACCCGTCATTAATGCCGCTCTAGACGGTGTACATATTGGTGCCGCTACATAAAAACTAGTTAGCTTTGTCCCTTCTAAAGCCATTTTATCAATTTGCGGTGTTTTTACATGGGTTCCTCCAAAACATCCTAAATCGCCGTAACCTTGATCGTCTGTAAAAATGATAATGAAATTAGGTGTTTTTTCTATATCTTTTGATACCTTCGAGCAACCATACAACAAAAACAAACCGGCTAAAACTAATGCTTTGCACAGCAATATTTTCAAACTTTTGTGAATTAAATTAATCAACATAGTGTATCGTTAAAGTTCTGTTTTTAAAAAATTTGAAATACTACTTTATCGAGTCATTATAATCATAAATAAATATTTGTAATTATAACTTCAATCAGATTAATTATAAAGGAAGAGACTGTAAGCATGAAGCTTACAAATCTCCGCCTTAAAACTAATTACTAACTAAACTCAATATTAAAAGATTAAGACTTAACTACTGTATTACAATTAATTATAATTGATTAACAGTTATTGTCCAATCTGTATGACTACCGTCTGCTGAATGTACGCGGTATGTATACGGCCCTGTGGATAAATCACCAATAATACCTGCTGTTGGAGCATCATTTAGAGGTTCTACCTTGGTTCCGTAGTGATAGATTAAAAATGCTAACCCAGTAATAGTCTCTCCAGCCATTAGATTGACAATAACTGTTTGGGCTGTCTCATCTACTACAGCTGCACCTGAAGACACTACTACCCTTCTTGTACCTGTTAAGGTCGTTTCATCTACATAATACTCTTCTAATTTAACACCGTCCTGTGTTTCCAGTTTCATTATTTGAACATTAGTGATCAATGAGTTATCTCCCCATTGAGACATATCCATTTCAATACGTGGCTCACAAGAATAAAGTGAAACCAAGATAACAAATAGAAATCCGAATTGAATTTTTATATTTTCCATTTTTTTAAATTTTTTGAGTTAATACAAAAGCTTAGAACCAACCTGGGTTCTGCTCTAAGGTTACACCGCCTTCGGTTTCATAAAAATTAATTTCATTTCTAGGAATAGATAACAAGTAATCTCTATCTGGGTCGATATAGTAACCTCTTCCCGCTGGGGTAAAATCTGCATTTCTCCAAAGCGGATTAATATCTTCACCAGTAATGTCAATGTTTGTTCCTAAGGTTAACCTAAGACTAGCCAACTGAGATTGATCATATCCCGCTGCAAGTACACGTGTATCATCATTCCAAAAATCTTCAAATTCTTGGTAATAAGCTCCTACTGGTTTATTCCCGTTTACAACATCTTCATAAATAGCCCAACGTCTTAAGTCCATTCTTCTAAAATTCTCCAATATTAATTCTACACGACGTTCGCGGCGTATTTCATTCAAAATGTTATCAGCTGCAGGATCGTACCCGTCCGAAACATCATAAGTAACACTCCAACTATTGGCTTCACCCATATTTAAATCAACCATACCTACTCTGTCTCGAAGCACATTAACTGTCTTATCAATATCGGTTTGGGAAATGGTTCCCAAAATAGCTTTAGCTTCTGCATAATTCAATAATGCTTCTGCGTAGCGAATCATTATTTCATCTTGTTGATCTCCAGATCGGTTACCTTGGTGGGCAAGCATACCTTTCCAGACTTTGTATCCTCCTCTACCAGTAAAGGAATTAGTTAAATCTTGATACGGTCCTTTCGTAGTATTTTCGGCCGGTACAAAATATTGACTCATTATATCATAAAAATCACCCCTTGCTGGTGAATAAATAGTTTGGTCCAATCTAGGGTCTCTAGCCGCAATAAGGCTACTCAATTGGGTATAATCGTAAGTTTCACTAGAAACAGCTTCTGGCTTACCATCTGCCATTAAATAATTATACACGGCATCTTTAGTTAACCCTCCGTAATACGAAACAATACCTCCGTTATGTTGGGTAGACACCTCCAAAAGAATATCAAAATGTTTGTACAAAAATACACCTTCGTGGCTGCTATAATCTTGTTGATTGAAGAGATCCCAATACTCAAAGCCTGCACTACCTTTATCAATATTGTCTCCTTGGTGGGCAATTAATAAATCTCCGGCATCTACAACTTCACGCAAAAAGTCTAGACCGTCATTACCTTCTACTTTAAATAGTGTATTTTTTCTTCCGTGGTAATATTCCCAGCTACCTTCGTACAAAGCTACCCTTGTTTTAAAAGCTAAAGCACTTTCTTTGTTTATACGAGGCGCAACTGCAAAACCTTCATTTTTCCAATTCATAAGTTCTATTGCCATGTCTAAATCTTCTATAATTTTGCTGGCAATAAAATCGCGGCTGTCCCTTGTTTTAAAAAGCGCTTCGCTATCAGTCCCTAATACCTCATCAATATATGGTACACCACCAAAAGTTTGAAGTAAAGTAAAATAGTGCCATGCTCTAATAAAATAGGCTTCCCCTATATATTGATCCGCTTCCTCGTCTCTGGCTTCCAATTTATCTATACTATTTAACACATAGTTAACTTTACGAATATTGTCGTAGTTGTTATTCCATGTGTTATTGGTTTCATCGGCAGCACCACTTTCAGAATGCTTCATTTCGTTACCGCCTGTTGTTTCCATTAAAAAATTATCGGTACCATTTTCGCCAGCGCTTGTAACATGTCTAGCTCCTAAAACACTACTATACAACCCATTTACATATGTTTTGAAATCGCTAGATTTTGTAAAGAATGTAGCATCACTCATAGAATCTTCTGGGTATCTGTCTAGAAATTCTTCGTCGCAGGCCGTTATTGAAAAAAACAAACCTGTAATTACTAATGTATATAAAATTTTTAGTTTCATTGTTTTTGTTTTTTATTATTAAATTCCTACGTTTACACCTAAAGAAAATATACGCGATGGAGGATAGGTTAGGAAATCGTTGGCAATTTGAATAGGATCATATTCTTTTATTCTGGATTTATTAAAAACCATACCCAAATTCTCTCCACTAACATTAATTGACAAGTTTCGAAGTCCAATTCTTGAAAGCACCTCACTAGGTAAGCTATAGCTCAAATTAACATTTTTTATTCTTAAGTGTGCCAAGTTGAGAGCGTATTGATCATTAGATAGCCTTAAGTAGTCATTATTTATATTTGTATGGTAAGCACGCGGATAATAAGCATCTTGATTATTTAAACTCCAATAACCACGCTCTTGGTTTTGTACCGAGGAAAAGTTTCTGTCCCCATAGGAAAACTTCTGACGAGAATACTTCGTATGTTTCCCCACCCCTTCAAACAAAGCTGAAATACTAAAACCTTTCCAGCTAGCATTTAAGGCTATGTTATAACGGTAACGCGCATAATTATGCCCCAAAAATTTACGGTCGCCTTGAGCATACCAGTAACTACCTTGGCCATTATTTACCAAGCCATCACCATTGGTATCTGCATACAGGATATCACCTGCGTAAAACCACCCACTTCTCCAAAGTGCTTGCGATTGGAAGGTCTCAGAATTTTGAGCAATTCCTGAGCTTGTCCATCCATACAACTCACCAAATACCTGTCCTGGTGTCCATTGGTTTCTTAAACCAGAGTCGCTTCCTTCATATTTAACCACATAACCTATATAATCTGAAATTCCTGCGCGTATACTGTAGTTAAGTGGAGATTCTTTAATATTAAACGCTTTATCTCTCCATGTTGTACTAAATTCCCAACCACGTGTCTCAGAAACCGCATTGTTTCTATTAGGAGGATTAGTTCCTAGTACTTCCGAATATTGCTCTGCTATACCAATTTGATCATAAATCGTTTTTTGATACCAATCGTATTCTGCTGTAAACCTATTATTAAACGCAGCTATTTCTAAACCAAAACCTATTGTTCTGGGTTTTGTCCAAGTAAGATCGGAAGACAAAATACCAGGCATAGTAACGTATGGTAATTTACCACCATCTAGCAGTACTGGTGTTTGACTATTAGTCCCCAAAGTTGGTAAATACGTATAATTACCTCCAGCAGAATTATTACCCAACTTACCCCAAGAACCTTTTATCTTAAACATACTTACCGCATCTTTTAATGGCCAAAAATTTTCTTTCGCTATATTATACCCTGCCGATACGGATGGAAAAAATGCCCAACGAGTTTCTGGTGAATACTTTGATGACGCATCGTAACGCGCGTTAAAATCGAGTAAATATTTTTCCTTATAATTATAGGTTAATCGTCCAAAATACCCTCTAGTTGCCCATGCATAAATAGTATCATCGGCAAATGGGCTATCGCCATAAGTGGTACTTATAGATTGTGTAGTTTGGGTATAAAACAAAGAGTTACCTGCTGAAAGCGTATTGTTTTGAAATAATTCCTCGTTATATCCTGCCAATGCAGTAAAATCGTGATTTTTTAAATTCAGTTTATATGTAGCAACTAAATTTAAATTATGATAAGTTCGGTTTCTAGCGGTCTTTTCTATTTTATCAACAGGCGGGCTACGTCTACTATTTTTTGGTGTTCCATCGGCATCATAGCTTCCAAAAACCGTTTCTGTATCTGTAGTAAGCTGATTATTTACATTCCAGCTATAATCTCCTTTTATGCTAAGCCCCTTAACCAGTTTTAAAGTAAACTGACCTGTTAGCCATAAATCATCAATAGTGTTATGTACGCCACCTGAAAGCCCGTTTAAATTAGGTACAATAGAAAACTCGTTAGGAGATCCATTATCGTCATAATCCGGTAAGCTCCCAATAAACCCCAACAAATTAAACACAGAACCATCATTTTGCCCTTGATTCCAAATATTTGGTCTATTCACTATCTGCCTACCATATTTTGAACTCGCTCCTATGTTGAGCCAATCTGTAACATCTGTGTTTACTTTAATTAAAGAAGAATATCTTTTTAACCAATCGTTGGGTCCATTGTATACCCCTTGATTATTTATTGCTCCTAGACTTGCAAAATAGGTGGTTTTTTCACTTCCCCCACTAAGACTTAAATTGTTTTGCCTATTAAATACATTTTGCCTATAACCCGTCTCGTAATGGTTATTATTGGCATTATATTCGTAAACACTTCCGTATTTTCCGTTAGGCAAAATAATATTTGTAGTCGTTATTTCACCTGCTATATACTGCCTCATGCGTTCTATAGCCTCATCGGTAAATAGTGGCGCCTGTTGCGAATTATACCTTCTATTATTTCTATGTATAGCATCTATATTACTATCTTGAGGATCTGGTAGTCCGATAGGAGAACTTGTAATTAAAGTTGTACTGAAATTAACTTGCATGCCTTGACCTTTTTTACCAGATTTTGTAGAAATCAATATTACCCCATTTGGTGCACGAGACCCATAAATGGCTGAAGCTGCTGCATCTTTTAACACCGATATGCTTTCTACGTCGTTAGGATTAACAAATCTAATGTCCTGCGGCACCCCATCAACTAATACTAATGGAGCTGCTGAAGCATTAATACCTGTAAACCCACGAATATTTAAGCTCGGTTCTGCATTAGGTGCACCAGAATTTATTGTTACATTTAACCCCGGTACTGATGCTGTTAGCATTTCTGTTAACGATTTAACAGGCCTATTTTCCAAATCTTTCATATCTACCATTTGAACGGCAGAAGTTAAATTTACTTTTTTTTGTGTACCGTACCCAATTACAACAACCTCATCTAAAACACCGGCTTCTTCTTTCATGATTATATTTATGGTGCTGGAATTTGCTACAGTTACTTTTTGTGACTGATAGCCAACATAAGAAAACAACAACACAGCTCCTTTTTTCACCTTGATGGCATATTCACCATCGAAATCGGATTGGGTTCCTGTGGTTGTACCTTCTACAATAATATTGACTCCAGGTAAAGGCACGCCAGCTTCATCGACAATGGCCCCAGAAATGGTTAAGTCTTGAATAATTTTTGTTGGCGAGTGCACTTTAGCTTTAGTGTTTTTTAAAGCTTCTAAAGATTTTTTTTCGTCCTTTTTTAAAACAATTTGTTTTCCAAGAACTTTAAACGTAACGTTTGTTCCTTTTAAAACACGCTTTAAAATAGCGTTAACCTGTTCTTTTTTTGCTTTAACAGAAATTGTTTTGTCATAATTCGCGTCATTATAGTTATATAAAAACTTAAATTCTGTCTGTTTTTCAATTTCGTTAAATACTTGTTCAATACTTACTTCTGTTAAATTTAAAGAAATCTTAGTTTTTTGACCATATGTTTCTTTCGCTTGAAGTTGAAACAAGGTAACAAACACAAGAAGTACGGTAAGTTTCATTTTTAAATCAATTTTTAACATAAAAGGGTAAAGCCTTTCATGCTTAAATACTTTTTTCATAATTTAGTTGTCGGTTTAGTGTGGTTAATTACTTTAATAACTACACGCTTAAAATTCGGGAGATATTGGTAGTATCTTCCGTTTTTTTTGGGACTACGTTTGCGTATTCCAAGGAGATAGTTATTAATTAATTGAAATTAATTTGTTTACTAATTACGTCATAGGCAATTAAAATTTTAATGGATTATTATTTTGTTTTCATTTATGGTATAATCAATATTGAAATTGGCATTAAACGACTCTAAGACTTCTTCAATAGTTTCGTTATCGAATGACGCTGCAAATCGCTGATTACCAATTTCAGGATTATTATTTTCTATAGAGACGTTATACTGTCGCTCTAATTTTTTTATTATGTCGCTAAATAAGGTTCTTCGAAAAATTATTTTACCCTTTACCCAGGCGGTTTCCATATCTAAATCGGCTTTTTTTATCGAAACCGTTTTACTCCCTTTATTAAATGAAGCTTTAAAACCAGGGTTTAATTTAGTAGACGATCTTGGTGTATAAGTATCTTTTGCATTATAAACACTTACTGCTCCTTCTACCAATACGGTTTTTATGTTTTTATCTTCTGGATAGGACGATAAATTAAATTCTGTACCTAAAACTCTAACATTCATTTCTCCAGAATTAACTATAAAAGGATGTTTAGCATCTTTCTCTACATCAAAATAAGCCTCTCCATTTAAAAATACTTTTCGCTCGTGGCCGTGAATAAAATGCACTGGATACTTTAAAGATGATCCTGCGTTTAAATAGACTTTTGTTCCATCGGACAACGAAATCTCGAAGTGTTTACCATATGGAATGGTTAGCGTATTATAAATTAACTCCTGTTGATTTTTTATTTTAGAATAGGTTAACTGATTCCCTTTTTGCTCACCTACTATTTCACCTTTAGAATTTAATAAATAATCTTCTTTTACTTCTGTAAGCACTTGAATATCTCCATTTTCTAATTGAAGCGTAATTTGGTTTATTTCTTTTACTGTATCAGATTGCGCTCTAAAATTATTATTGTAAACATAGAAGCCAACTGTGAAAAACACCACCAAAATTGAAGCATATTTAAAAATTTGAAAAAACTTAAAATTGGATTTCGTCTTTTTATTCTTTTTTGTTGGCTCCACCTTTAAAGCATTTGGTGTATTTAACTTTTCTATAGTTTTACTCCAAGCTTTATCTGTATCTAAAGATTCGGCAAATTTTAAACTTTGCGTCTTTTTGTATAAGTATAAATAATCTTTAAAAAGCTGCCTATTTTCTCGATTGTGATTAATCCACTCCGTTAATTCATCAAACTCTACATTACTAATACTATTATTGATGTAAGATGAAACTAACTTAAAAATATGTGGAGGAAACTCTTGCACGAAACTATACTATATTAACTTTAAACTATTTTATATTAATATAACTTCTAAACAATGAAAATGGGTGACAAGAATTTAAACTTTTTTTAAAAAGTTTTATTTTAGCTTTATCCTAGTGAGTTTCTTAGCTGCTTTAATGCCCTTGAATGCTGGGTTTTCACAGTATTTACAGTGATACCCAATTTTAAAGCAACGTCTTTATATTTTTGGTTATCTAAAACAATTGCTTTAAAAACCTCGCGGCATCTTATTGGTAAAGCCTCGACCTCCTTATGAAGTTTATCGTATTCTGAAACAAGATTATTTATTTCAAAATTTTCAACAGCGATTAATTTATCAACCTCGTTTTCGATATTTTGAAAGTGAAATTTTCTTTGCTTTTTTAAAACTTGTAAAGCGTTATTTTTTACAGAAGTATACAAGTAAGGTCCAATCGCATTATTTAATTTTAAATACAATTTATCATCCCAAAATTTTACAAAAAAATCTTGCACAATATCTTCAGACAACGCGTAAGAATCTGTATACTTAAAAGCATAAATACATAATGCTTTGTAGTACTTATCGAACATTTCTTTGTACGCAGCAAAGTCGCCTTTTTTTAATCGTGAAATAATATTTTTATCGGTTGTAGTCATTAAAACTCAAACATCTGTTTTTAGAATTTTTTATTTTTAAGATCTTATAAATTAATTAATAATAAAATTTACCCTAAATAAATTAGAATACTTAAAATTATATTGAAGACATCACTAGTGCAAATATAATAAATAAATTGAAAAAACCAACCAGTACCAACTAGTTGTTGTTAGTCAAGAAAATCATGAAAGAAAAATAATATAGAAACATAACATCAAACTAGTAGGGGCTAGTTGGTTAAGTTGAAAATATTTTATAGATTTGCAACCTCAGTTATGATTAAAATTAAACAGAAAATAGGGACGCCTAAATACAAGCAAATTATTAATACAATTGAAGCATTAATAGTTTCAGGCACACTAAAAAAAGGTGACCAAATACCATCAATTAACAAAATTAAAAACGACAACAAACTCTCAAGAGATACCGTTTTAATGGCCTTTAATGAACTAAAAAGTAGAGGTATTATACAGTCTGTTGTTGGTAAAGGGTATTACGTTTCTAGTGATCAAGTTACTGTAACTCAAAAAATATTTTTATTGTTTGATGAGCTTAATTCATTTAAAGAAGATTTATATAACTCTTTTTTAAAGCACCTCGATGACAGTATTGAAGTTGAAATATATTTTCATCACTTTAACCGATCGATTTTCAAGAAATTAATAAAAGACAACAAAGGCGATTACAATTATTACGTGATTATGCCTGCAAATTTTAACAACACCAACAAGGAGATTAAAAACTTACCAAGCGACAAGGTTTATATCCTCGATCAGCTTCACGACGATTTGTCTAGTTACCCGTCTATCTATCAAAATTTTGAAAAAGCGATTTTTAATAATTTAAATGAAACCAAAGCACTACTATCAAAATATAACCACTTTATTTTAGTAAACACTAAATCTAAACAGCCAGAAGGCATGCTTAAGGGTTTCACTAATTTTTGTGAAGCGCACAACTTTAATTATTCAATTGAAACCACCTTGTTAGAAAAAACGCCAGAAAAAGGTGAATTGTACATTATTCCCGACGATAAAAATTTATTACGAATTTTAAAGAAACTAAAATCGAATAACCTCACTCTTGCAAAAGATGTTGGCATCATTTCGTATAACGACACTTTATTAAAAGAGCTCGTAGAAGGAGGAATAACTACCATATCTACAGATTTTAATGAAATGGGAAAACGTTTAGCCGAAATGATTTTAAATAAAGAGCAAAAACAAATAGAAAACCCAAACCAACTAATTTTAAGGAGCTCTTTATAATGTTTCAAATTTCACATAATAAAACCCAAAACACTTTAGAAGTAAAGCATTCTAATAAAAAACTGTGTGCTAAAATAAATTTAAAAGATGGCGCAAGCCTACAAGAACTCACCTTAAACGCAAACCAAATAATAAAGGATTTAGCACCACTTAAATACAAAAACACCTATGCTTCTTCAATTTTATTTCCATTCGCTAACCGAATTAAAGATGGTGAATATAAATTTGAAGGTAAAACATATAAATTCGACATTAACGAACCTGCAAATAACAATGCATTACACGGGTTAGTTTTTAATAAAACCTTTAATGTTGTGAGTACAAAGGCTACAGAAAACGAAGCCAATATTGTACTTCTTTATTCTGAAAACGAAAAACACCCGGCTTTTCCTTATACTTATAATATTATTATTGCCTATACTTTTACAAGTACAACAGTAAGTTTAAACGTAACTATTAAAAATACCAGTAGCAACACTTTTCCGTTTACTTTAGGTTGGCATCCTTATTTTTCAAGCAAAAATTTATACCAAAGCAATATTTCGTTTAACAGTTTAGAAAAAATTGAACTGGACGATCGCAATATCACCTCTGGTGTAACACCTGCTATTGAAACTGATTTCAATATTAAAAATAAAACGTTAGATGATTGTTGGATTTTAAATTCCGATGAAATTATATTTAAAACACCTTCCTACAAACTACAATTTAACAGCACCGCCGAACAAAATTTTTTACAGATTTACACCCCGCCAACACCTAATACTATTGCGATTGAGCCTACCACAGGCGTTTCTAACAGTTTTAACAATCAAATAGGCTTACAACTTTTAGAACCAAATAAAGATTATAACATTACATGGACTATATTCATTGACAAACTGTTATTAAATAAAACCTTAAAACTAATAGTGTAAACTTGAGTTAAACAAACAATTTATTTATCATTTTTTTATATCAATACACTAAAAAATTAATTAAACACAACTGACAACGGTAGACATGCTCTGTCATATTATCGATAAATATAAAGCCCAATAATGATGAAATTATTGGGCTTATAAAATAAGGTAATACCAGAAATTAACTAAATGCTAAACCACCATTAATATCTACATTATTTCCTGTTATAAATGACGCTTCATCACTGGCTAAATAAGCAACCAAATCTGCCACCTCATCTGGGTGTCCTTCTCTTCTTAAGGGAGTTGATGCTGCTACTTTTACTCTAACCTCATCTTGAGTAAAATCGTCGTGAAACTTAGTTCCTATTAAACCTGGGCAAACTGCATTTATGCGAATACCTTGTGGGCCAAACTCTTTAGCCCAGTTACGAGTTAATGTCATAATAGCACCTTTTGATGCAGCATATAATACAGAACCGCCACCGCCGCCATCTCGACCAGCTTGTGAAGCTAAATTTACTATTGATGCGCCTTCTTCCATCATGGCTTTAAATGCTTGGGTTACAAAAACAACACCTTTAAAATTAACTCCCATTACTAGGTTGTAAAAATCTTCATCTAGCTCTTCTGCTGTTCTTCTGCCGAATAATCCACCTGCATTATTAACAAGAATATCAATTTTATCTCCAAAAGCTTCTTTTGTTTTAGCTACCATGGCATCAATATCAGTTTGTTTTGTAACATCTCCATAAACTGCAATGGCTTCTCCTCCTATAGCTTTAATAGCTTCTAATGTTGCATCTCTATCCTTTTCACTATTTAAATAGTTTACAACTACCTTGGCACCTTCTTTTGCTAATTTTACACAAATTGAACGACCTATGTCTCTCGCTCCCCCAGTTACTACTGCTATTTTTCCTGTTAATCTTCCCATTTTTTGTTCTTTCTTGTTAGTGTTAAGTATTTTGATTTTTATTTAAGCTTTTAATATCATAGCAATATTGATACAACATCTTAAAATGCTCTTTCATTTTTTCTTTTGCCAGTTGTGGATTTTTTGATTTTATCGCTTCATAAATTTCAGCATGTTCAATAATTCGTAACGCATCTAGTGAATTATAATCTTTATGATACTTTTTAAAATCGACTATAATTTGTGGCGTTATACCAATCATGATTTGATTAATAGTAACATTTCCGCTTGCCTTGGCAATGGCTAAATGAAATAATAAATCTTCTTGAACTGCATCTTCGCCAGACTTAAGTTTATTTTCATGAGCCGTTAAAGCTTCTTTTATTCTTAGTAAATCTTCCTCAGAACGCCTTAATGCGGCTAGCCTTACAGCTTTAAGTTCTAATAAAATTCTAGTTTCAACTAAAGATTTAAAATCCGGTAAACCCAAATTTAAAATATCATCTATCATTCCATTCATGGCTATAGTTCCAATATTTGCAATAAAGGTTCCACTTTGTGGTATAGCTTTTAAAATACCATAAGATTCTAGTTTTAAAATAGCTACACGTATACTTCGCCGACTTACATCAAACTTTTCTGCAAGAATTCTTTCTGCAGGAAGTTTGTCTCCAGGTTGTAAATGTTTTTCTTTTATTAAATCACTTATTTTAGAAATTATATTATTTACTCTGGTTGTAATTTCTTGATTTTCATTTTTTGAGAGAATATCTATGTTCATTTGCAAAATAAATTGGTACGCCAGTTTTATTAGGTAAAACTATTTAAATAATTTTACTTACCAAAATAAAATTAAAAAAGGTTAACCAACACATACCACATCTTTACTGATGTTGGCTAACCTTTAAAAAAACTAAACTAACTTAAATACTCCTATTCAAGTAAATTGTTAATATCCTGGATTCTGAGTAATCACACTATTAGTTGCTGTAATTTCGGAGGTAGGAATTGGAAATATGTAATAATTACTATTGATTACCTCTCCCATTTCTTCATCGACCGTATTCGTTCTAACCAAATCGAACCAACGGTGACCTTCTAATGCTAGCTCCAAGCGTCTTTCTTTAGCTATAGCTGTTCTTACTTCGGCTTGAGTAGTTGCTGTACCTACTAAACTTGGTAAACCTGCTCTAGACCTAATATCGTCTAACAATGCTAAAATTGTGGCTGATTGTGCTCCTGTTGCATTTGTAGTTTCGTTTAAGGCCTCGGCGTGCATTAAAATGAAATCTGATAACCTCATTTCTATATGATCTTGCTCTAGAGCTCCAGTATATTTTATTCCTGTATTATTAACTTCATCAATAGTTAAATCTTTTCTTAAATCTGTTGCTCCAGCATTTGCACTACTTTCATCGAAAGCTGCTGTTAAATCAGGATCTAGTGGTAATGGCGATTTTGTATCGGCTCCAGAAAACCAGATAGGAAATTCTGAGGCAAAACTGTAAGCATCTGAAATAGATGATGAAAATTTAGTGGCGAAAATAACTTCTGAATTTTCATCTACTACAACATTTGCAAAATCCGGCTCTAGAGTAACTCCTACTCCTCCAGCATTATTTACAACTCCAGCCAGCAATGGCGCTGCACTATTGTAATTACCTCTGTACATATAAACTTTACCCAGAAGTGCTTGTGCTGCTAACTGTGAGGCTCGACCTTCACTAATTTCTGAATTTGTTAATCCTGAAATAGCAGCTTGTAAATCTGGGATAATAATGTTGTTATAAACATCGTCTGCGGGTTGTCTTTCTAATATTGATAAATCTGAAGTATTTGGTGTTGGAGATAAATTAATAGTAACATCTCCAAATACAGTAACTAATTTAAAATAAGATAATGCTCTTAAAAAGTAAGCTTCAGATATTTCTGTATCGTCGGCAGAGTTATCTATAACATTATTTGCACTTAAAATGGCTTTGTATAAATTGCTGTAAAAAGGACGGAAAAATTGCTCTACTAAATCGCCACCAGCTAAATCGGCATTAAATCTATCAAAGGCAGGATAAGGTTCCTCAATCATTTGCATATTATCCGCTCTAAAGTCTCCCATAATTAATAAAGGTGTAGAAGCTCCTGTTTGATAATAATATGCTGCGAATAACACAGGCTCATATTCTGTTAAAGCACTAGATTCTAAATCTTTTGGCGGGATTTGATCTAAATCATTGTCACAAGATGTTGCTAAGAACACAGACAACAATAATATATATATAATTTCTATTTTTTTCATGATTAAGTTTTTTAAAAATTCACATTAACTCCAAACGTAAAACTTCTAGTAATTGGGCTAGCTCCTTCTTGATATCCGTAGGTAGTTGGCCCTGCATAACCTGTGTTTTCTGTTTCTACCCCTTCAGGGTTGTAAGATGTATAATTATCTCCCATTATGTACAATAAATTGGATGCTGCTACATAAACTCTCATGGAACCAATACCTACTTTATTTACAAAATCTGGATTTAAAGTATACCCAAAAGTTAAGTTACGTAATGCTATATACGATGCATCTTGTATCCCTGAGCCGTGTGCATCTCTGGTTTCTTCGTAAAATTTACCCGATGCATCTGCAATACCATCGTTATTGGCATCAAAGCTAGCTCTTAGTCTTCCTCCAAACTGTGATTTCCAATATAACGGATCTATGTTATAAACCTCTGCGCCTTGTGATCCTTGAAATTGAAATGAAAAATCGAAATTTTTATAATTCATTGAGCTTGATAACCCCCAGTAAAAATCTGGGTTGGCTGAACCTAATTTTACGTAATCGCCTTCGTAAGTTATTTCTCCATCTCCGTTTTGATCTACTACATACCATTCTGAACTTCCAAAACCTATGTTTCGAGATGGATCTTCTATATGAATAGTTTCTACTTCGCCAGTTACTTGGTAGCCCCACATTTCGCCTATTTCACCACCAACGTAGTTTCTAAACTCAGGCCCTCTTCCGCTTGGTCCTCCATAAATTTGAGTTGGTAATGCATCTAAATCTCCTAAACTTGTAATTTCTGTTTTTACGGTAGATAAGTTAGCATTAATACTCCAGTTAAAATCCTCTTTTTGAATGATGCCTGCATTAAATTCAAACTCAAGTCCTGAGCTTTTTACATCGCCTCGATTTAATACAATTGAAGGCGTTCCTAAAACTTCTGATACACTTTGGTTAATTAGCATATCTTCAATATCTGAAGTATAATAATCTACACTAAGCCTAAAACGGTTATTTAAAAAACCGGTGTCTATACCATAGTTTGTTTCTTTATTGGTTTGCCAAGTTAAGTCTGGATTTGCAACGTTATTTGGAATTAAAAACCCTGTACCAAAAGCAGTTTGTGATGTACTTAATATACTTAGTGCATCGTACGACCCAAGGAAAGATTCTGTACCTAATGACCCTGTGCTAAAACGAGGTTTTAATAAACTTATAACTTTACTATCGGCTAAAAAGGCTTCTTTATGCATGTTCCAACCAATTGAATATGCTGGAAATGTTGCATATTTTTTATTTGCACCAAATCTAGAATCGCCATCTCTTCTTAATGAAAATGATAATAAATACCTGTCATCAAAAGCATAATTTACTCTACCAAAAATACTTCTTCTTGATCGTGTCTCATCCACTTCGTAAGAAACTACATCTTCTGCGTTAAAAAATGAATAATTTAATGGTAAGCCAAAAGGAACGTTTGTACCATCGTTTACAATACCTTTATAGTATGTGTTTTGAAACTCTAAACCTACTACTGCAGACACATCGTGCTTATCATTAAATACTTTAGCATAATTTAAAGTAGTTTCGCTTAAAATGGTAGATTTTTTAATGTTAGAAATATCTAAGTTTGTTTGTGTAGAACGTTGCTGTCCATCAGATAAAATACCTCTATAGTAAAAATCTTGAGTATCTTGAATATCTGATCCGAAAACAGTTTTAATATTTAAACCTTCTAGAATGGTGTATTGTAAATAAGAGTTCATATTAGCAAAATATGTTTTCTTCCAACGTCTTGAATTATCAAATTTTGCACCTACACCCGCATCTCCTGTACCTCCAATACCATTTTGATTTCTTCCATAATGCCAATCGTGTACCACATCACCAGGTTGTAATAAGTATATACTTGTAGGATCTAAACCTATACCTCTTCTATCTTGATCGAAGCTTCTATCAACATTTGCCCCAGTAAAACCCGATTCGTATAAGGCTTGTCGTTTAGAATCTAATTCTTGCACAAAGGCAATAGACTCTGCTGTATGATAAATTGGGCTAATACTATAAGTTCTTAAAAGATCACGCATATCCCAAGGCACAATATCCTGATTACCATAGTAGCCATTTATACTCATTCCAGCTTGTAGTTTATCGTTTAAATTGGCATCAATATTCATTCGGGCATTTACGCGCTCGAAACCTTGACCATTTACAATCCCATCTGTTTTTAAATACCCTAGAGATGCAAAACCTTTTAAATTTTCTGAACCCCCACTTACGCTAAAATCATGACTGGTTGAGTTGCCATTTCTAAATAGCCAATCTTCTACACTAACTACGTCTGGAGCATTTTCGTAGGCATCTAATCTGTAAGCTAGTAGTGCCGGATCTATTTCAGAAAGGTCGTAGGCATCAGTTTGTATTTCGGCCGCCCACTCTGAAGCTGTTTTTAACATTTCGATATCTCTTACATATTTGCTAGATGTGCTTGTATAAGCATTATAGCTAAAATTAAGTTTTCCTGTTTTTCCTTTTTTGGTTGTAACTAAAATAACACCATTGGCACCTCTAGACCCATAAATTGCAGCAGATGCAGCATCTTTTAAAACTTCCATGCTTTCTATGTCGTTCGGGTTAACTGTTGCTAAATTGCCAGAAATAGGATATCCATCAACAACAATTAAAGGACCAGAGTCTCCAGATATAGAGGATGCTGCTCTAATTTGTATTTTTAAATCGGCACCAGGTTCTCCACTTTGATTTTGTATTAAAACCCCTGGTAATTTACCTGCCAAGGCTTCATCTACTCGCGCTACTTGAACCGCCGCCACATCTTCTCCACCAATTTTAGCAATGGCTCCTGTTAAATGTGATTTTTTTCTAACGCCATAACCAACAACAACAACTTCTTCTAAAGCACTAGTGTCTTCTATTAATATAATTTCCACTGATTTCTGCCCTGTAATATTAAGGCTTTGACCTATATAACCGAGGTATGAAAATTTCAAAATATCACCGTTTGAGACCGTTAATTGAAATTGGCCATCAAAATCGGTTGCGGTTCCTTTTGTGGTATTTTCTACAATTACATTTACACCAGGAATTGGCATTCCTGACTCATCTTTTACAACTCCGGATATTTGATATCCATCTTGGGCAAATAATGATATATTAAATATCAAAAGTAGCCATAAGCTTAGTTTCACTTTTAATTTCATTTAATGATTTATTTAGTTGTTAGTATTTACTTTTTAATTGGTTAATTTTTTAACCAATTTTTAAATTTAAAGGCATAAGATAACCTGTCATAGGCTTATGATTTTATTACCTACTGACATCCTTTTAAGAGTAAAAAATGCTTTTAAATTATGATTTGCACACTTTGGTTTGCAATGAAGAATTTTAGAGATGTGTTCTTTTCATAATGTTCATATTTAATTTAGTTTTATAGGTTTTTGTCTGGTATTCCAAATTGGTACCCCAAACTGGTGTACCAAATATATGATATAAAATTTTATCATCAAAGCTTTTTATAAAAAAAATAGAATACATTTAACATATTGTTTTTCAGTTTCTTAAATTTCAACATATAAAAAAGCCCTAAAGAATCAAAAGATTAACCTTTAGGGCTTTAACTATTACTAAACTAAAATTTTATCTACTCATTTTCCAAAATACCTAAATTAAAACCATCAGTCGCTTTTCCTGTTAAAGGCGATGTTTTACTTAATTTAAAAGTATTTTCTACGAACTTTGGATTATAATTCCAAGTATTTTTTTCAACATAAGCTTGGTCGCCAGTTACAATAAGTTCTTCGGAATTATAAAAATTATTATTAAACAAATTTACAATAGGTTCGCCAACCACTAAATGCATATTTAAAGCCTTAGTATTATTAAAAATATTGTTTTCTATGGTATTTACTTGCACACCATAAAGTGACATTGCTGCTTCGTATTTATTCTTTTTACCAAAACCTACATTATTAAATACATTGTGGTTTACTTCAAGAAAAGGACCAAATGTACTTTCATCTTTACCACCTCTATACAACCTTAAAGCAGTTCCTTGTAAATCTGTAATTATATTGTTTTTCATTATAAAATACTCTACGTTATATGCACCAATATCATCAGTTTCTTTATCTAAAGCAGCGATATGACCTGAAATATTTTTAAAGATTGAATTTTGAATGCTTATAGTATCGGCAAAGGTGCCTTTTGAAACACGAAGCACATCGAACGAGTGATTTACAACCATATCTTTAAACTCACAATTATTTATAAAAAGCTTATAATTTTCAATCATGGAGTTTTTACTGGTACATATTACCGAATTACCGGCATAGTCGGGTGATTTTGAACCGTCGAACGACACGTTTTCTAATTCTAAACTTCCTCCATTTTGAATTTGGAAAGCCATCATACGTTCAAACAAAACTGTTGCTTTTTTCTCGCCTATGGTTTTAAAAGTTAAGGGATGATTTACTGCGACAGCTTTAGTGATTAAATACTCTCCGCCTTCTTCTAATGCTATAATATCACCAGGTTTAGATGTTTTGACAATATCGTATAAGGTATTAATGCCGGGTTTAACCTTAATTATACTTCCCGAATTTAACGCAACATCCTCATCATCTTTTGAATACCATGAAACTCCTGTATTTTCTTTTGTTGCAATTTTAGGACTTATTGAAATAGGTTTTATAGCATTGGATGTTGGTATTAAAAACCCTTGATCGTTTTTTACTAAAGTGATTTCAGTATTAGTAAATCCGTCTTTTAAAAGTCGTTTTAAATTATTTCCTAGAATATTATTTTTAAAGGTTATTCCACTTATGACATCGTAAACGGTAAACAAATCGGACTTAGATTCGTGATAAAAAATATTATTAGAAATTTCTGATGTTTTTGGAGCAGTGCTTCGTTCGGCATCGCTACCTGCACATAATTGAATGTGGTCGCAGTTTATAAATGTGTTATTATTAACTTTAGAATTGATTACCGGAACATAACGGTTTGGTGGCGAATTAGGCACGCCATTCATCATTACAAAAGCGCCTCTAAAACGGTAGCCTGTTAATCCAATATGATAGTTATTTATAACGGTTTGGGATTCGTTTATTAAACGAACACCACCTGTGCTTGGTTTTCCGTTACCAATAAAGACGTTACCATCTACTAAAGTTTCGTTTCCGTGACGCATGGTTAAAGTTCCTGTACACTCAAAAAAAGTATTATATTTAAAGGTGTTTTGGCAAGCTTTATTTGAAATAATTTCATGCTCGCCATTGGTTCTATCAAAATAATTAGATTCTACTAGTGTATTAGAATTTTCAAGAGCATGATGACTCGTACCAATTCTTAAAGTTTCGCCTCCGTTGTTTCCATAAGTTGGTCTTGGACCAAAATAATTATGATCTATTCTATGATGATTCGCTCTGCTTTCCTCAGTATCTAAACCAACTATCATGGTTACACCTAAGTTTTTCTTACCGACAATATGATTATGGTCTATTCGATTATTTTTACCATAAATAGTAATCCAATAATCTTGTACTTGGCGTTCTGGATTATTATAATTATCGATAACACAATTTGTTAATCGGCTGTTGTTTGCTATTTCCTCTCGGCTTTTTCTTAAAGAAATCACAGCGTTTGTGGGTGTATATCCGTTTTTAAACACCAAACCATCTACAATTAAATATTCGCCTGCAAGTTGTAAGTTTGAATTTCCTTCTAAGGTAACTTCTCCCTTCGTTTCCACTGTTAAAGTAATAGGTTTTTCTTTTGTTCCTTTACCTTCAAATACTAGTTCTACATCTTTCCAAACACCATTAACCAAAGTTATTGTATCTCCAGGATTGGCATTTTTTACAGCTGTGTTAAATTCAGTTACATCTTTAACCAATAATGCATTGGAATTTGCTTTACCAACCTTTTTATCGCAGGACATTAAAACAAACAAAGCGAACATTAAAATCGAAAAATTTAGTTTAGTTTTCATCTAGTTTTTTAAAAATATTTAGTTAAAATTCCAACTACACCTGTGTAAGACACTAAGCAAGAGAAAAATAAAGCTGCAAATAAACATATGTTTATAAACACTGATGTTTTATACCCTTTCATCACCTTTTTATTATTAACAAGCAGAATAATACCCAAAACTACCAATGGCAAAATAAATACATTAAAAACCTGTGATAGAATTTGAATTTCAATAGGATTAGCACCAAATGCAGGCCCAATTAAAGCCACTAAACATGCTATTGCTGTTATTATTTTAAATTGTTTTGAATTGGTATCAAGCTCACCAGATTGGTAATCGGCAACAAGTAAAGGTGCTATTAATAAACATGGAAATATAGACGACAATCCAGCACTTAGTGCCCCAAAAAAGAAAATAGTAACCGCCCATTTTCCTGCAACTGGCTCCAAGGTATTTGCCATATCTAATACATGAGTTACTTCTTTACCTTGATAAAATAGTGCGCCTGCAGCTACGGCCATAATAGTGCCACTAATTACAAATATTAAAATAGCAGCAGTAATAGAATCTTTTTTCTGATCTTTTAAATTGTTTATTGTCCACCCTTTCCCCTTAACAAATAACGGGCGTGATAAAAATGTAGCCGCTGCCATTGTTGTTCCTACAAATGCCGCTACCAACATTTTACCATCGGGCACATTTGGTATAGAAGGCAATATACCTTTAACTACATCTAACGGTAATGGTTGTACTAAACATAAAGACAACACAAATGACAGCCCCATTAAAGTTACAAAAATAACTAGTATTTTTTCGAAAAAGGTGTACTTACCGACCAACATTAGTAAATAAAAAACAACGATAATTATAATGGCGGTAATTAAAACCGTTTCGTATTTTAAACCTTCTAATCCTTGATAATTTAAAGCTAATATTTCGTAAATTATGTTGGATGAAATCCCTAAAATTCCCATTAAAGAATTCCATTGCCCAAATGTAATACCTACAATAATTAATATCGCTAAAGCTTTGCCATACTTTAAATGCTTTTTAAAACCAAAAAGCGCGGTTTCGCCAGTAAGTAAAGCATAATTACCATACACAAACATTAAAATTCCAGAGAAAATACAACTTAATAATAGCACCCAAAGTAACTGCATATTGTACTTACTTCCTGCTACTATCATTGCTGTTACACTTCCGGTTCCTATGGTGTAACCTATTGCAAAAATACCTGGACCAAAACTAAGTACAAGGGCGATTATTTTTTTTAAAAGTGATTTTTTTTGAACAGTTTCGGACATGTTATACTTATTTAGTTTGTTGGTTGTTTTTTTTAAATTTTAAAGCCGAAATAAGGTGGTGACTTATATATGATGGCTTAAAATTTATTTCAAATGTGTTTAATGATATGTTTTATAATCTCGTTTGGCTTTAAATTAATATCTACATTTATGGCGTATTGGGGCGCTTCTAAAGTGTCGAATTGGGACTGAAGCATGTTAGACGACATAAAATGATTTTCTCGTTTATTCATTCGATTTAAAATTTGGTGGTACGAACCCACCAAATGAATCCATTTTACATGCGTTTCAATAGTTGCACTTAATAATTCTCGGTATTTTTCTTTTAAGGCCGAACAAACAATAACACAGCTGTTTTGTTTTAATTGATTTATGGCTAAATCATTTAAATTTAATAACCAGCCTTGACGGTCTTCATCATTTAAAGGCATACCGTTACTCATTTTAACAATATTTTCTTTAGGGTGAAAATCGTCACCATCAAAAAATGGAATCTCCAAAGATTCTGCAATTAATTTACCTACAGTACTTTTTCCTGAACCGGACACGCCCATAACATAAAACACAGTATTCATAACTATATTTATTAAGGTGCAACACCTGGTCCAACTGTGGCATTGCTAAACCAAACTTCGGCATAACAACCGTTTTCATATTGTTTTGCGATATCGCCGCCATAGGTTTCAGAGCCTGTACTCCAAACTATATTTTTCTCTGGATCTTTTCCATTGGTTTGATTGTAAGCCCCTTGTTTAAAATATTGAATTTCTCCTGCATAAGCCGAATCGCGTTCAATACCATCACGATCTATTGGAGCATATAAGGTTAAAATTTGTTCTGGTATATCGGCTTTTGTTGAAAAATCTGATTTTAATAAATTCTTTGTAAACTTAACCGTTTCATGTCCTTCGCTTGTAAAAGTTAAATACATTATACCTTCATGAACATTTACCTCGTAACTAAAAGTTTCTCCTAATTCAATACCTTCTTCTGGTTCCTCTGGATAGGTATCTGGTGTTTCTCCGACAACAGACATATCGTTACCCCATACCGCTGTAGAAAAATCCCAACGTTTAGAATTATCGCCATCTGTATTAATTTCGTAGTTCCAGTAAACCGAACCTTTTTTATGCCCTGGAAACTTTTTATAAAATATTTTTAATGGTTCGTTTTCATGCCCTTCATCGCTATGAATTTGACCAACAACTACCGAGTAAGAAGCTGCTACTCGAGCATCACCAGATGTTGATACATGCATAACCTTTAAAGTTCCTGTTAACTTTCCGCCTGTTTCAGGAATCCAATGTTTTTTCTCTCCTAATTCAGTTCTTGTATTACTTGAAGTTCTAGATGTTATACCAGAATTAGGTGTTTTATAAACTACCCAGTTTGTTTTTCCATCATTTTCTACATAGAAAAAATCTTCTTTATCAAAATTTATTAACGAATCAGACTTTGTGCCATCGCCAAGAAAAATCTTCCATTTATCCATAAAAGGAATTACATCGCTTGGATAGGTGGTCTCAAGATCCATTTTTTCTTTTAACTTCAAATGAATTCTTTTCTCAGAATTTTTACAATCTGAGAAAAGAATTAATAAACTTAGAATAAAGCCTAACTTTAAAGCACGTAAAAAAACATTAAAACCCATTGTCTTTAATTCATTTATGATTAATAACGGTACGATAATTTACAAATTTATTTCAAACTAAATTGGCGCACCAGTTTGGTGTACCAAATATAATAAAATAATCTATTCAATAAAATTAAATATAAAATAATACTAATTATATATTGTATGTGATAAACAAAATATAGGTTTTTGAAACGGATTGAATACCATAATTCAATGAATTTTTAATGATTCGATTAACTTAAGTGAAGCCATAAATTTGGAGCAATGAAATGCTCTCATATTTATTAATACTATAACTCTATTCAACTTTAAGGCGAGTCACTAATAAATTCTTTCGAAAATTAAAAGCATAAAAAAAGAGTAACCATTTCTGATTACTCTCACTTAGTAGCGGGAACTGGACTCGAACCAGTGACCTTCGGGTTATGAGTGTTTTTCCGTATGGTATTAAGAAAACACAATTACACTGATATTCAATGATTTAATAAAAACATAATAGTATTCAATGTCAATTAATATCAATTAAAAGCATAAAATGTTGTACCTATGTTGTACCTATGTTGTACCTGTTTTTATTACCTTTATAATCTAAAGCATTCAATATGGCAACAGTTAAGGCAGTACTCCGAAAAAAAAGGAATCCAGAAGGACATTATCCAATATCTATAAGAATTACAAAGGATAGAAAAAGTTCTTATTTAGGAACTGGTCAACATATTGAAGAAAAGTACTGGGATGAGAAAAATAGATGCGTTAGAAAATCGCATCCCAATGCCAACATCATTAATAATTTTATACTTTCCTAAATCGCTGAGGCAAATAAAAAAGTTCTGGAAGCTGAAAACAATTCGGACTATCAAACAGTCAAAGCGATCAAGAAAAATATTATGCAAAATAAAAAAGTTGATTTTTTTGCAGTTGCAAATATGCATCTTGAAAATCTCAAAAACAGAGAAAAACATCATCAGTACGATACTGAGCTTGGCCGCCTTAAAAAGTTCAAGAGTTTTCTCAAAAAAAATGAGTTATTGTTTAATGAACTCAGTGTTTTACTTCTCAAAAAATTTGAAACCTATTTGCTTCATAATAAAAAACGTTCGCCAAGAACAGTGGTAAATTATCTCATCTTAATACGAACTATTTACAATCTTGCCATATCTGAATCTTTAGTTGACAGAGGGAGATATCCTTTTGGGAAAGGGAAAGTCCAGATTAAAATTCCAGAATCACAAAAGATTGGACTGAATCAAAAAGAAATTAAAAAATTAGAGAATGCTACAGACTTAACCGATGCTCAACAAAAAGCAGTTCACGTCTGGCTCATTAGCTTTTATTTTGCAGGTATCAGGGTTGGTGATGTCTTAAAATTGAAATGGTCTGATTTTAATGATGGAAGATTAATGTACCGGATGAACAAAAACAGTAAATTGGTTACACTCAAAATACCTGAAAAGGCTAGCGAAATAATTAAAATTTATCAACAGAACTATTCTCTGGATAATGATTTGATTTTCGATTATCTTAAGGATACAGATCTGAAAGATTCTCAAAGGGTTTCTATACGAACACAGACCATAACGCGAAACCTAAATAGACATTTGAAAAAAGTTGCTTCCAAACTGGACATAACCAAAAAAATGAGTATGCACATTGCAAGACATAGTTTTGGTAATATTTCAGGTGATAAAATCCCAATTCAAATGCTTCAAAAACTTTATAGGCACTCCTCTGTAACTACAACTATAAACTATCAAGCTAATTTTATTAATAAAGATGCAGATGATGCTTTGGATAGTGTAATCAATTTTTGAAAACAAGAGCTTTCAGTGAGAATTAACGTCCTTAAGCTCACTGAATAGTTTATTTTTTCCGTTTGTAATGCAACTGTGCTAATCCAGTATCAAATGTTTTTGTACTCACAAACTCAAGTAACAGCTCAGGTCTTCCGTCTTTAAATAATCTTGTTCCATTACCTAATAATATTGGAATGACAGAAATAATAAGATCGTCAATCAAGTCATCTTTTAAAAGTTCGTTTATGATTTCTGCACCGCCATCACAATAAATATTTTTACCGCTATCATTTTTTAACTTTTGAACTAACTCAGTTAGATTTCCATTATAAAACTTCACTTTTCCTACATCTGGCCTTTCGGTTCTTGTAATCACATCATTATCCGAAATTGCTGTTGGAGTCGTTAGAGTTAATTTTTTTTCGTTGTTAGGACTATCTGAGCTAACAAATTTTTCTATTAAATTACCATTCTTATAAAGCCCAAAACATTCTCCGATAACTCCAAAACCCACAACACCAACAGAAATTATTTTTAAATCTGAAACATAGCTAGCTGTATTGGGCTTTATAACGATGTTGGAAAATTTGAAAGACAATGTTTCGTTTGTGACAGATTGCAACGAAGACCCATCATTTGTATTGAATAAGGTTTCGCCAGTTTCTTTGATTGCAAATAACCTAGTTGAATTATTAAATGCAGTTAAATATACGGGGGCAACTCCATCCTTTGTTCCTAATGTTTCCAGTGTAAAACTTCCTGTAAATTTACTAAAAACCGCAAATGTTAATGTGCCAGAAATTGGTAACTGCAATTCCGTGGTACCTGAAACCATTGCCTGTGTTCCTGATATTGGAGTTCCGTTGCCTCTAATTTTTTGAGTTTGTGCATAACCGATAATTATTGAACTAATCGTTAAAATTGTAATTAAAAGTGTTTTTTTCATGATTATTATTTTTAATTATTTGTTGTTTAATTCTAGATGGTTTTGCGGAGTTAATTATTTTTTTGTGTAAAAAGCATCACTCGGAAGCCTTTCTGTTTTATCACTGTATCCAAAAAGATTTTTCTCTTGAGTGTTTCTATTTAATTCTTTGATAGATAAGTCGGTTTTATTTAATAGTTTAGAAGTAATCAGTATCTTTTCCGATTTTTTTAAGGGTATATAGTAAAAGCCATCCGACTGTTTTTTGTAAGAAACCAACTTCCTTTTACTGTAAAAATAAGGTTGTTGAATATCTGTCTTAACTTTTGCTATGTTCTCATGTAAGCTCTCAATTTCTATAAACTCGGTAATACCCGCTATTTTTTTTGCGCTAACTAAGAATGCACCCTGTGTGCGTAAATGATAAAAAGAAGCATCTGGCCATAAGGTTGGTATGGCTGGAAAAACGTTGATTTTACCATCCCAACTTTGCAAAAACATATCATGTATACAGGTAGCAAAGGATAGTGGGCTTTCAATTACTGGGTTCCCTTCTGCATACATTGTTGTTGGAGAAACATTTTTGTGACTGATAAAAAAATTAAGGTAATAATATGCTTTATCAGCATCATTAAGCATGGCGTACATAGAGGCTGCACCAGTAGCTGTGTACCCAGTAACAGGCATTGCATTAACTTTTATATCACTATTTATAGAAACATTTAGCCAGTGGTCTAAAGTTGTACGTAATAGTTTTTTATTATATTCTGTTTCTAAACTTAAAACAGATAAGGGATAGAACCCAAGTAGATGTGAATAATGGCGGTGAGGTGTATTAAACGGAATATCTTTTCCAATACGTAAGCCATTATCATCAATTTGAAAACCAACGAGATTATCATATAAATTTTGCCATTCTTTTTTTAAAGGGTCGTTTACGTGATATTTATCGTCTATACTTAGCAACGTACTAGTACTCCATTTTATGAGTGCTATAGTAAAGTTGATATCTTGTCCGCGTCCTCCAGGGTATTCTGGAGACCAGCTATTTTTTATATGAATTTTTCCGTCAGTGGCATCAACAGGATTATCTTTTATATAGTTAAGATAACTATTAACTGCTTTCTTTAATAAAGGAAATAGCTTAATGCGTATGCGTTCATCATCATCTTCAAATTTACAATGCAACCAATAATTGTGTAAAATCCATACTAGCATATCAGGCACAACGGCTCCGTTATAGGCATCAAAATCTTGTGGAAAAAGCGTAGCTAAGTTTATGCTTTCTTTCCATTTGCTGGTTACATTGTTTTCTAAATTTAATTTATATTTATCTATAGAGTTTGGCAATGACTCGCCCACAGCCATTCTATTTGCCGTTAAGTGGGTCCAATATTGGAGCTCTACATTTAGATCTCCCCATACCATTGGCCAAAAAGTTTTATGATACCAAGGTCCCATTAAATCCATAATGGGTCCATTTCCTCTAGTAGCTGATGCTAGTTTGTACATTTGAATCCAATAAAAAGATTCCTTTTCTATATCGTTAAAAGTTATAAAACTGAGGGGGTAATATTGATGCCACCATTTTTGATGACTTGTAAAAAGAGTGTTGTTTTGTAGTAATTGCTCAGCTTGGTTAATAGTATTTTTAACAACAGTCAAACTGTTTTTTTCTGGATAACTATGGTGTACACTAGCGATTAATTGTTGTTTGCCAGATGCTGAACCTATAATTTTCCAAGCTGTAGTTGTTTCTCCTCTGTGTTGATATAAGGGCTGATAGCAAAAATTCACTCCCTTATCTTCACTAAAAGTTGCACTATCAGGCATTGGCATTGGAGCATTCCGCATTTTATCCCAGCCACTACCTTTTGGACCTTTACCGGTTTGTAAAGTTTCCCAAACTGGTGGTATAGGTTTATCTGCAATCCAAGTAATCTTTATTGATTCACCATCTTTAGCTTCTGTTTCAAAATAAATAACATCAAGGTTACTATGGGTATACCCTTTGATAAAATATGAACCTGTTGTAGTGTAAACCCAGCCCGTTAGCTGTGCATTCCATAAATCAAGTCTTAAATCAACGGATTGTATTTGTCCTTTAGACTGTAGATCAAATCTACCTAACGGTAATCTTCCTCTATTAATCCACAACATTTGATTTTCTTTTGAAGCCTCTCTATGGTCATAATAGTCATGTCTACCTGTATAAACTGACATTATATTCTTGTTTGTAGTAGTAGTTTGATAAAAAAGAAAACCTACATTTCCATTTCCGCTATAAGGTGCTACTTCCCATCTTTTAGGTACTTTAGTCCATTTCATATCATGCTGTGATAAAAAAGAAGCGAAATTCACATCCATCTTTACTGTTTGTGCATTTGAAGAAACTGAAAAAAAGATTACTGATATGAAAAGTATTATACCCCAAAAAACAGGTGAAAAATCTTTTATAAATTTTGAAATAATGAAGAAAGGAAGTTTGCTGAAAGAAATAAAAGCGATATTTTTCATTTTTATAAAATTATATATTGATAATACCTAAATTATTACTATCCAATTATTAGTTGTGTTATAAGTCATTTGCATTAATAAGTGTAGCACTTACTATTTTGTTTTTTAAACCTGATAAATAAAGTTTTCAGTCTTTTGTCCATTTAAAACACAAAGAAGTAGAAATTTTTTCCGCGTGGTAATATCGTCCAAAGAGAAATTCCTACACCTTATTTTGAACTGCTGGACTTTGGTTCCAAATTTCAAATACAATTATCCCTTCGGAAGTATTTAATCCGTATGCCGACTGCTCCGCAGGAGAATCAACGCTTTTTAATTTATTGTTTAACCAGTCCGCCATCAGACTACTTTTCTCCGAAATATCAATTAATTTTGGAACTTCGGATGTTTTTGCCATCTTTTTAGTTTTGGTTTTTGGGCTCCAAATTAATCGATTGGAAAATTTTTAAATCTTATTTTAAGTGTAGGTGAAAATTCACCTACAGAAAAATCTAAGTTCTCAGATGCTTCCGCACCAAAAATCATGCGTAATATTGGTTTCTTATTTCTTTACAATAAGTTGTTTAGCACCAGAATTAGTTTTTAGGTAATATGTACCACTTTTTAAATGGCTTAAATCTATTGTTTCGCTTTCATTTGAAATAATTTTGCTTAATAGTATTCTTCCATTAATATCATAAAGATCAACAACTGTTAAGTTTGCAAAGCCTTGAATGGTTATTATGGATTCTACTGGATTGGGATACACCTTAAAATCAGTCTTATTAATAACTTGTTCTGAAATTCCTAAAACATCAAAATTAACAGCTTGTTCTGAATACCCTAAAAGTTTCCAACTAAGAGCAGTTCTATCATAAGGAAAAGAAGAATATGTATATAAATCTGTTGTGATTCTATTGGTTCCATCAGCACCTTCAATCAGACACACTGGTAAACTGTTCTGAAATGGAGTTGCTTCTAATGTTAGATCTGAATTAGCTTGTGTTGTCTCAGAAACTTCGAACTTTGATCCTGATGAGGTGACTTGATAATGTATATCTGTTGTTTGATCTTTAGTATTGTTATTAGCAGTAATAAAAGCCTCACCTTCTAAGCCACTATCTAGTATTTTTGATTTCACATCATCTACAGAAGACCCTAACACCATAAATGTTCTGAATTGCATAGATTTTCCACCAGATAAATTCCCCTGAGGAAATCGTATTAACTCTAATACATAAAAGTCTCTATCATTCGCTATTGCTTCTCCCCATCTTATTACACCTGGTCCAGCACTTTGATCCCTAGTAAAAACTAATCCCATAGAAGGACCATTTCCATCCTGACTAGAAGAGTAAGCAATCCAGCCTCCTGTACTTGCTATACTTATTTCTTTAACAGGAAAACTAGCAGGTGTTTGTAAGCTATAAGAATTGTCTTCGTTTGAGACAAATAAATAAGGCATACTTGAATGTCTTACTCCTCCCCATGGTACATCTAGAAAAGTAAAGTCTTGTTGACCAAAATTATGTAGTATGTTATCTACTTGAATAACTCCATTTCCAATATTTTTATGTCTTGTATAGAACATAAGATCTGCAGTATATCCAAGTGTTAAGTTCTTGTCTGTATTCGGTTGCTGTCCCCAGTTTACCGTAGTAAAAGATTTATCGTCAGCATCAAAATGCTCTGCTATTAAAGGAGAGTAAAAAGGATGGTTGTTTTCATCTACTTGTTCAGGTAAACGTACATAAGAACCTGCCTGATGTATAATATCAGGTGCTGTACCAGTATGACGAGAAGAAGCAGCCACCATTTGAAAGACATCATCTACGAATGGCGTGTGATGAAGCCCATTAGAAGCTATATTGGTTCTATGTTGTGGTGGAACTATTTCACCATGAACAGAATTTCTAAATGAATAAATTTGAGCTCCCTTGCCTATTCTCATAACATAACCCTCGTCATTTTGTCCATTGTCATATGTTATGCTAGCATGATATATAGACTCCTCAGGGTAATAATTAAATACAGAGAAAGTAGAAGGTGTTGCTGAAAAATTTCGGGTAAAAGATAGACTTGTGTTATCTAACCTTGTTGGTCCTCCATCAGAAAAAACATCTGTAAGATTAACATCCTGTGCTATTGCTGCAATGGTTGCTGAAAGGAATAATGTAGTAAATAAGTTTCTCATAAAATAATAAGTTATTTAGTTTAAAAAAAAAGTGAAATCTAGTTTATTGGCTTGAAGGTTAATGGTTTTAAACTTGATGTTTTCCTATCTCCTTCTACCAAAGAAGTTAAAACAGTATGTTTTTCCGCAGTTTTAAACTCTAAAACCTCCATATTATAAAATACATGTTTTTCAGTACTAGCTTATTGGTTGCGTACTACAATATCTTCATCTTTCGCCGTTATCTAAACTAATCGCCCATCTTCATTATAACAACTCCAAGTAAGAGCAACCAGGTATTTATGCATTTACTTTCAGGGTAACAGCAACATTATCTTCCCAACTGCAAACTTGATTAACATGCTTTCTCTACAATTTTATCAATTCTACCGTTGCTTTTTTAACATATGTAAATTAACTATTTTATTTGCTTTTTTAGTTGCTCATATCTTACATATCCATACTCATATCGACCAAATACTATCGAATTATAAAAAACATAGTCTTTTACAATGTCTTTCCTATAAGGTGTATTCATAATATTAAAGTCAGTCGTCTTGGTATCCCACATGCAAAAACCATTATGATGTTTTGTTGTAAACACCCTGGGTTATATTGGTCTGGGTTAAAAGTCTTAGGAAGCTCATTAATATAACGGTCAAGATACTTTTTTGAAGCACCTACTATGGAATGACTTATTACAGAACCAAGCTGCGAATCAAAAGACCAGTGCACAAACATACCCAAGCCCCAATTCATAAACTCTTCGTTCCTATCAATATCATTTACAAGTTCACCATTTACAGGGGCACGCATATTCTGTGCTTCTAGATGAGAAAACTGTACTTGCGAAATACAAATCAGAACTATAATTCTAAATCTTTTCATTATTTAATTCATTGATTAACAAAACCTTAAACATCACCCAACACTATCATTTCTCTCATATCTTCTTCCCGAGTGGTCATTTTTACTTTGATTTTTACAACCTTTGAAGATTATTAGCACCGTTGTTATTACAAAATATTTAAAAGTTGTTTTCATATCTAATTAATTTTATTCCTTACGTAAAAACAAGTTTGCTCTTTCTTTTGAAAAACAATTTTCCGCAGGGGCTGTTGGCAATGTTTCTTCAAAAGTTTTAATTTTATTCAATAACTCCTTCACTTTCTCTGGATGTTTATTGGACAAATCCATTTGCTCAGACCAATCGGAGTTAATATTATACAGTTCGGTTCTACCCAATTCAGAATTGGTTAAGAGTTTCCAATTAGCTTCCTGAATTCCAGCAGAGGGCCAAAAATCTGTTCTGTTATTTGAAAAACGCCAATCCCAGTAAATAGGTTTATCTCTTTTAAAAGCTTTTCCCTTAATGGCAGATAGAATGCTTACTCCATCGGGTTTATAATTATCTGGGAAAGTCACTCCTGCCAATTCTAAAAAAGTAGGCAACAAATCTACAGTAACTAATTCAGTTGTTTTGTCTACTATGCCAGCAGGACTCTCACTAGGCCAACGCACAATAAGTGGTATGCGTACACCACCTGCGAACAATGAACGCTTACGCCCTTTGAGCTCTCCAGTTTCCCTACGGAATAATATGACCCCAAACCTGGACCTGTAGAATTATCATCAGTAGTCATATCTTTTCCAGTTATTTCAGGACCATTATCAGAAGAAAAAATGACTAAAGTATTATTATCAATACCTAAATCTTCCAATGTTTTAAACAATTCACCTATACGAGCATCATATTCTGCAACTACAGCTGCATAGACCTGTTCCTGTTCATTTAAATTTGCAAATTGCTGCATATATTCTTGTTTAGGATAATGTGGTGTATGAGTTGCGTGAATCCACGCATTTATAAAGAATGGCTGGTCTTTATAGCGTTTGGCAAAATCGATAGTTTTGTACAAAGTGGAATCTATATGCATTTGATGCAATCTGCTTGGTAAATTAAAAGCACCATATTCATCATACCCATATTTCAAAGGAGAAGGAGCATCATCTACATGTGTATTGGATAGGTGCCATTTTCCATAATGAGCTGTTGCATACCCAGCATTTTTAAGCATTTTAGGAAGTAAGGGAGCATTAGGGCTCAACCAATCTGGCATGTTACGTTCCATATGAGATTCTACCGTAGCAAAATGACCATGAACACTATGTCTCGCTGGGTATTGTCCCGTCATAACTCCTACTCTACTCGGAGAACAAACTGGATTAACTACCAAAAAATTTTGAAAATCAATACCCTCTGCTGCCATTTTATCAAGATTTGGTGTTTTACAAAAGGAACTTCCATGAATTCCTAAGTCACTATAACCCCAATCATCTGCGAAAATGAATATAATATTTGGCTTTTTCAATGCATCGTCCCCGATTAATTTAATATTTTTAGTACTTGGTTTACATGAGAAAAAGACCATAGCAAAAAACAGATATAATAATCGGATTTTATATAACATTGTAACTTAGAGTTTTGAGTTAGTGACAAACTTAATTCATAAAAACCATAAAACACATCTCATTTCAACCATCTTATTGCTCAAATCTTAACTAACCTATAGAAACCAACCAGTTAATTAAAAGCACATCACATAGCTTCTTAATGTAGCTTATAAACCTATTGAACCTGATTTAATTACTATTCCCACACCACGTTTTAAACATCTTAGCTTTTAAGAGCCAACTGCACTTGATTAATTGGAATACTCGCAATAGGCACTCCAGATTTTGCAGGCATTTAAAAGCAATCGATTTCTCACTTGCTGGTAATCCTAACAATGTTGTGAAGTACAGCTTTGGATTCTTAATAAAATCTTTTTTCGATTTATAGGATTTTGCATAGTTGCGTTTGTAGCCAAAAGTTTTGTCAAAAGTGCTTTCTGCTTCTGTGAAAAACGCATCTCTATCAAACCCACGTTTTACAATTTTACCATGCATCTCAACTTCCGAACTTTTGTATTTAGATCCTGGCGATAGACTCACAGAATTTGATGCATCTTTTCGGCTTATTATAATATGACTTTGATTACCCGTTTTTTGCAATGAAGCTAATGATTTAAAAGAGCAAAATACCAATGTTGTTGAAAATTTGAAAAACAAAATAATTGAATGACAAAATACGCTTCCCATAAAGCCTAATGAAAACTATTTTCTATAGAAATAAAAAGTCTTTATTAATAAAAATAGGGCTCTATTTTACTGCTCATATCTATTAACACTATAACTAATAGCCTCAAAAAGTTTAATCTTTTGATTTAATGATTTCTTCGTGAACCGCTTTTCCCTCAACATCGTAATGGATAAATTTTATAGTTGGAACATCATGTTTGTTCCTAAAAACATATACATACAAAAACCCGCCTTTTACTCTTAAAAATTTATGCTCTGGTCTATAATCATCTGGGTCCCAACCTTGTGCATGATCATCACTAGTTGGCCCTTGGCTAAACTCTAAAAGACCTGTTTCTAAATCTTTCGAAACGTATTGCCAGTGTCTATCTCCATTAACAACAAATGTGTTTTTTTGAGAAGCAAGAAATTTACGAAGCCATTTACCTTCTGTTTCGTATGACTTGTTTGAGTGATTATCTATTTTAAGTTTAGCTCTATCAGGTCCAACAACTGGAGTTGGAGACATTAAAATTTTAAAAGTGGCATTTGAAGATTCAATAGAAGATTTCAACCACGCTTTTTGTTCTTTTCCAAAAATTGACTTTTCATCACCATCTTCATCTCTATTATCGCTCCTAAATTCACGGGCTTCTACTAACCATACTTCTAAATCTTTACCCCACCTAACACTTCTAAAAGGTTTATCATTTAAAGGTACTTGCTCATTCCAAATCTGTAAAGCATCATCAAAAGTTAATTCTCCAAACGGTTTAGAGTTAGGAGTTGCATCATCTCTCAAAATATCATGATCATCCTTTTGTAAATAAGAAGGCACATTTGAGTAGAAATCAACTAAAGATGGCCATGAATTAATTGCATGCCATTTATGTCTCGCCAATTCCACATTATATGACATTGGACCAGGCTTATCATAATATATATAATCTCCCGTTTGGCAGTGAAAAGCTGGATTTAATTTCAGCATATTATCATAGGCTTTAAAACCTCTAATAGGATCGTCGTAATCCCAAAAATATTGGCAAGTTGAGGATGTAAAACCTACTGGTACAATCATTTCTGATGAAGGAGCTGTTTTAAATGAACCTAATATTTCAGTAATAGAACCATTCTTATCTTTTCTTCCTTGTAATAAAACTTGATACTCCGTATTGGGATTTAACCCATTAATGACTTCCATAAAAGTATAATCCTTATAAGGAGACACATGTTTCCAGTCAACTGAAATAGTATCATTCACATTAAATATATTTATTTTAATCTCACCAAAAACACCTTCTACAGCACCATCCATTTTATTTACTGGCATATTATTGTCAAAATCAATCGGTGCTTTAAAAGGAGCCTTTTTTTGTTTATGGTAAATTGGAATGGCATTAGGCAACTTACATAATCGTGTCCAAATAACAGCACTTGTATCCGTTACCTCTTGAATTTTAAGTCCGTTAGTAAAATAAACCTGTCCTACAACAGTATAAGGTAATAACTGAAAAAGGAATAAAAATATCCCACAAAAAAAGTATTGTTTTTTGTTCATCTAATAAAAATTTATGTATTTATACTATTCTTCTAATTTTAAAATGATATTAAAGGTGCTATATTAAGCTGTCACAAGGTATCAATCATTACAATTTTTTCACGTTCGTCAGGTGTGCGGGTTGACATATTGACATTTTTAAATTCAATATTTCGAGCATGACGAATATATGCTCCCCAAGTTGGTAATTTCCCAAAGAAAAACTGCTCGGGATAACGTGCTTCGTCTTCTGGCACTATTATTTTAGCATCTTCTTTTGTACCCCCTCCAGGATAGGAAATCTCAATATCCTCTAACACTACATTCTCTATGTAATGCCCCGGAATTCCAGAAATCATAATTCCGCACCGCTCCGGAATATCACTTACCACTGTTGCCTTAATATTACTGATCTTAATATTTTTAATCGTCCCTGGTGGCAGACCTTCACTTTCTACTTTTTTATTATATACTTGTTCCGTTGGTACATCATATTTTCTTCCACGGTTTCCCAATCTAATAAAAATTGGACCTTCTACATTATTCATTACAATATTTGAAATGGTAATATCTTCTAGAATGCCACCATCAACTTGAAGAAGCTTAATAGCCCCCATGCGTGTATCCGAAAAATCACAATCTGAAACTGTAATGTTTTTAAAACCTCCACGAGATGATGTTCCACATTTGAACGCAGATGTATGACTAGTAATTCTACAATTTTTAACAACCATATTTTCTGTTAATCTAGATGTTGTACTTTTTGGACAAATAGCATCATCACCAGAATTAATGGTACAGCCTTCAATCAATACATTTTTGCAACCATCTATATCAAAACCATCATTGTTGGTATTCACACGACTATCTATAACTACATTTCGAGCAACTATATTATCACAATCAACCAAGTGGGTACACCATGACGCACTATTTTTAAGAGTGACATCTAAAAAATCAATATTTTTACAATTAACAAAACGTATCAACATAGGCCGTTCGCCCAACGTGTTACCTATTTTAACAGGAAAATTCTTCTTGTCACCACGCCCATTTATGGTTCCCTTGCCTGTTATTTTTACATTATTGGCATTTTGGGCATAAACTAAACATTTATTGAACGCCGGACCTTCAATTGCTCCAATATTACTGGTTGAGTAATCGGATAAGGATGAACTTCCCAAAAGGTTTGCCCCTTTGGTCAAATGAAGTTCTACATTACTTTTAAGATTGATGGTCCCTGTTACGAAATTTCCTTTGGGAATAATTACTTTACCTCCATTTTTAGCACATTCATCAATGGCTTTTTGAATAAATTTTGTATTGACAATTGTAGTATCACTAACTGCTCCATAATCAACAATATTAAATTCATTTTTTATATTATTACATCCACATAACAAAAATAATATAGCAAGTGTTACAAAATTTATCGTTAAAATTCTATTCCTTTTCATCATCATAATAATTGTTTGTTTTCTATTTATTAATAAAACCTTCCACATCATCTAAAACTATCATTTCACGTTTATCCTCAGAACGGGCTTCCATTTTTACATTTGTAAACTGGACATTTTTAGCATGACGGATGTAAGCCCCCCAAGCGGGCAGAACCCCAAAGAAAAATTGCTCTGGATAACGAGCTATATCTTCTGGAACATAGTTTTTTGAATCATTTTCCGTTCCCCCACCAGGATATGAAATCGAAATGTTTTCCAACACTACATTCTCCACATAATGTCCTGGAATACCTGCAATCATTATAGGGCCTGCTTTAGATTTTTCCATATCGGTAATCTCCCCTGATAACTCTAGTATATCTTTTTTATCTGATGCTTTATATGCTGCCATTGCTGCTTGTTCCCTATCTTCAAATGTTACTTCTGCAACAACATCACTAATACGAATGTTTTTAAGCGTTCCAACGGGCCTTCCTTCTGGCTGAACATCAGCTTTAAATTTCTGAACTATGGTCTTTTCATATGTACGGCCTCGGTTACCTAATCTTATGAAAATAGGATTTCCAACATTTTTCATGGTAATCCTTGATATATCCACATTTTCCAATTTTCCTCCATCAACTAACTGAAGCTTAATTGCTCCCATGGGGCTATCGTAAAAATAACAATCAGTTACTTTTACATCTAAAAATCCTCCATATGAAGAAGTTCCAAATTTAAGAGCAGCCGTTCCGCTTGCTACTTTACAGTTTTTCACCACAAAATTACGACATGGGTGAAGAGAACTTTTTAAGCAAATGGCATCATCTCCTGCCTCGATATCACAATTTTCTATAAGCACATTCTCACAGCCGTCAATATCCAAACCATCATTGTTATAGCCATTATTTCTAAAACGAACAGTGACTCCGTTAAAATGTACATTCTTACTATCAATAATATGAATCCCCCAAAATGCTGGACGTTTATAAGTCACACCTGAAAAAGTAAGCTTATCTATATTAACCATCCGGATCAAACGAGGACGCGGTCTACCTCGCTCCCGTGGAAAAGATTGAGGAGTGCCACGACCGTCAATAACACCAAGTCCTTCAATCCGTACATTTTGCGCATTTTCTGCATAAATTAAACAATGTACATTACCTTCTCTCGCTTCGATGAGATCAGTATCATAATCGGCAATATTCTCACTGCCCAATAAATACGCCCCATAATCGAGCGAAAGCGTTACATTGCTTTTTAACTTTATAGTACCAATTATGTACTCCCCAGCAGGAACCCAAACTTTTCCACCTCCCGCCTTATTACAGGCATCAATAGCCAATTGTATAGCTTTTGTATCCATAGCTATGCTATCACCAACGGCGCCATAGGTTTTTACATTAAAAACAGCTGTTTTAGAAGATAATTTAATCTGGTTAAAATTAACTGATTGTGCACTTCCATATAATACGAAAGATAAAAGAGTAGTTATTATGATAAAATTTTTCATTTTTTTTGTTTTTTATTTTCCAATACCGTCAATCCTTTACCGGAATGTTTATAAAAATAGGGAAAGGTACCTTCAGCATGATTCATATATTCTTGGGCAGAACCCCAAAAAGAACCTCCCATGTACCCTCTACTCTCAGCGGTGTACGGCTCCCCCTTTATTTTTGCAATGTCAGCTTTTAGCATAAGCCGTGTTTTCCAAAAATCCATTAAACGCACATGCATGTACATGGTATCCCAAATACCATATTCTGCTTTGTGTGCTTCATTAATGATCAACTCTGTTTCTTCCAATGCTAGGGACAGAGCTTTGGCAAAATCCAATGGATCTTTATTTTCAGCATATGCATCACAGGCATCTACAATAATTTGTAATGCTTTTGCCGAACGCATATGTACCGCTACTTGATACATAAAGTGAGACTGATAATAGTCCTTGCGATTTTCTGGAATTTCTTTAGCGAGTGCCATTGTAGAGTTCCACAATTTTGGGAAAAATGTTGCCGTTTCAGTGAGGACTTCTTTTACAACACTAACATCTACAGTACGTCTTCCTCCTTTTGTTTCTTCAATAATCTTATCAAGGCTTTCCACCTTGGCAATTCCATCTCCAAAACGTTTAAGTAACCCTTGGGTCAAAAATTGTAATAAGTGTTCCCCGCGCGCTCCTCTATATTGGCCTTCAATCGGCATCTTATCACGCATATAAGGTATATTGTAATAATGCAATCTTAAATCTGCTAATTTTATAGCCAACGCAGTTCCAAACTCTTTAGCATACCAGTCTATAAGATAATCTTTCATGGCATTACTAGGAGTTTTATTGAGAGCAGATTCTGCATCCCACAAAAAGTCTGTAATAGCTTCAACCGACATCGCGGCAGGACGGATGCCGCTTACATTTATTATGGCATACTTTGTTGCTCCTTTTTCAACATAACGCCTCAATTCACTATAAAATCGTGCTGGAGGCACAGCCTCGGTAGTACGGTTCTGCGTTAACATCTGCATCATCACATGGTAATATAGACCATCTCCCTTTGCTACATTTTTACCTCCATCATCCCGCATAAATCCCCGGCCATCATCGGCAAACATTTTTGATACACCATCGGGTATTTTTAATAGCCCTTTATTATACAGTGCTCCTTGTTCGTTCCAAAGCGCAGCAACAATCGTTGCATGGGGTTGATACTTTTTGATGATGTCTGTTTGCATTTGCATTGCTTCAGCTATCACTTTCGCTCTGCCTTCATCCGTTTTAGGAGCTTCGGGATCACTATTCCAAAATGCGCCATCGCTCTCTCCCCTAAATCCAATAACCCAAGCAATTTCTTGATCTTTTTGTGCTATAACAGCTTTGGTCCAAGCATCAATTAAAATATCTTTGTGGGTTATAAATGAAAAGGGGACATTTTTTGGCCAATCCATCATATTCAGTCCAACAGGCGTAACATGATGGTGTGTGACCACTACCGCTCTACGCTTACATAAATCATAAACAGTAGCATCTGGATAGGGGGCAGATTCTGGAATGATCATGTTTCCTTTACATCTTAAAAGTGTTTCAAGAATTTTATCCATCCATTCCATGGAAATGACATTGCCTCCCAAAGGGTCCCTGTGCATGCCATCGTGTAGTTCTTCATCATTAATAAACCAACCCCTATTTTCAAAAGTCGGTTTCTTTGAAATGATTTCATCCTGGGATGTAACTATAATTTCCGTTTGTTTTTTAGGAACATGGTCCGTAAAAATGTACATGGGGTCTATTCCCAATATTTCTTCACTAAAGGTGTAAAGCCCGTATATAGCGCCACGAGTATCCGCGCCCACAGCAACGACTGCTGGGTTATTTTTTAATGCCCCTAAAAAAACATGAAACTGCTCTTTTCCTTTAGGAACTTTTGCATCAATTAAATGTTTGGTGTTTTCGGTCGTTCCAAATACAATAACGGGCCCTGTCCAATGGCTTGCGGGTTTGTCATGAAAAATAACAGGAGGATATCCAAAAACTTTGTACCAATCCTTTTCTACATCACGTATTGCTTTTTGAATCGGCATATTTTCATAATCCGCTTCAGCAATTACCCATGGTGTATCTCCATTTATGGTAAGGGATGTTACTTGAGCATTTACTCCTATGGCAGCGATAAATAAAATGAATAAACAAATTATTTTTTTCATGTAATACATGTTATTTTTTATTTTATTTAATTGGCCGGATTATTACCGATTCCAAACTGGATGTTTCTTTGTCTCCTTCTACCAATGAAACTGATACCGTATGCTGTCCAGGAGTCTTAAATTCAATGATACCCATAGGATAGTTGTCAAACTTTTTAGTGGCCGCTTGTTGATTTTGTATCTTAATGCCTTCGTCTGTAACGGTTTTCCAAACCAAGCGTCCCTCACCTTTATATCTTAAATCGATATAGTAATACCCAGGTTCCAAAACATTTACAGTCCATTCAGCCTTACTGTTATCCTCCCATTTACTTACCTGCTTAACATGTTTCCATTCCCCAAATTTCTCCATCCATTTCTCTTCTTTTTTTTCTGCATTTGTAACCTCTGCGAATTCTGATAATAATTCCGTTTCTACATTTGGGTAAATACCATGGTTTTTATTGACCGAAGCTGTTTCCGCATCACCATTTAACTTTAGTTCTATAACAGATACTAAATCGTCCGCAGGCTGGTATGGTAAATCAAAAACTGTCCAATCGTTTTCCTTCTTAAATGATATTTCTCCAAATTTAGTAGTTCCAAGTATTTCCGCAGAGATAATTTCTGTGCGTAAACCTGGCAAATACAGCTTTCCATCTTGTGGCCATTTAAGAATAGATAAAAACATGGAATTGCCCTTGGTGGTAACATCCCCCCAAGACAAAGCATGACCCCATGGGGAACTGCCAGCGTCATAAATTACTTGAGGATATTTTTTTATCCACTGGCCCGTTTCCAATAAAAACTCTTTTCCAATGGTAGGTATGTTCCCTTTGGCATCTGGCCCAACATTAAATAGATAGGAGCCGCCACGACCAATTGTTGCAATAAGCCTACTTAAGATTATTCTAGGGCTTTTAAAATTATTATCGTACCAAGCATAAGACCATGAATCATTATTGGTGTCGCAAGTTTCCCAAAGCCCCTCAATATTTCGATGGGGAACTTCCATATCGCCAACACTGGCATAATCGCCCATACCATAACCTATTCGGCTTCCCAACATGGCGTTGGGCTGTAATTTACGTACCATCTTTTCTAACTCAACCACGTATTCTTTTGGCATTTGTCCAGGGGTATCAAACCATACAAAGTCTATATCTCCATAGTTGGTACATATTTCCTTAACCTGAGGTTTACACTTCTCGTAAAAATATTTTTTGAATGTGGACTCAGTCCCGTCAGGATTGGCTTTTGGTCCATTGTGGGCTCCTGGTGCCAACCAATCTTGATTGTGTGAATAATAAAACCCAAAACCTAGCCCGATTTCCCGACAGGCAGCAGATAGTTCCTTCATGGGGTCGCGTGCGAAAGGTGTGGCATCGACTATATTAAAATCTGAAACTTTTGAATGGAACATTGCAAAACCTTCATGATGTTTACTGGTAATGATGATGTATTTCATACCAGCATCTTTCGCTAATTTGGCAATGGCTTTGGCATTGAAATCAGAAGGATTAAAGTCGTTGGCTATTTGCTTGTATTCTTCATCCGGAATATTTGCCATTTTTCTAAATTTAATCCACTCGCCAATGCCATAATAGGTAGTGTCCTTCCATTTTCCCCCTAAATGAGAAAACAATCCCCAGTGTACAAACATGGCAAAATTACCTTCATCAAAAAGTTTTCCTCTTCCGGCCTTTAGCGCATCAACTTTTACCTTAGTTTCTCCCCACATTTTATCCATGCCATCCTCACCCTTTTTAGGTTTTTGTGCTGCAATATTGTTTAATACTCCCAATAGCGTAACGACCAATACTATTTTTCTCAATTTCATTTATAATACTTTTAATTAATTATGATTTATTTTTTTCCCAATGTAGATTTCGAAACTCTGGTGCATCACCTTCCCATTCTGCACCAATCTTTAATCTCGTTTCTTTTTGTTTTAATATTTCTTTATCTCCTAACCTGAATTCTTTAATCGTATTCCAACTAGCTAATTTTTCGCCCAAAGCATTTTTAAAGTTTTCCTCTGACAATACAATATGTTGCCACTTTAATTCGCCTTTAAGTTGAATTTCCGAACCGTAATTATCTATACCTACTACCATTTTGTTTGGTTCTTTTGAACGAACTTCAAAAACTAATTTTGCGTTTTTAGGTGCTTTCCATAATTCATCATTTAGTTTATGGGTTTTGCGTGCCCAATTATCAGACAAATATGAGAACCAATCTTTTTCCCAATCACCTTGAAAAGTTTCAATAGTTCGCGAATGTTTTATTTTAGATTTTACTTTGGCATCTTGTAGTTGTTGTGATGATACCATGGTAATCATGGAAGACACATTAAATTTATCAGTGGTATACGTTCTATAATAATACCCAGTACCAGAAACTTCTTCGTCCAAAGCATATAATACATTGGCAAATACCCAAAGACCTTTATTAGTAGTATGTACAGGTAAATTAGCCTTCCAAACATCACCATTTTTTTCGGCTACTGCATGATGCCAAAACCTATTTACTCTTTCTTCCCTTGTAATATCGACCCCTTCATTATCAGGCTGGAGATAATATACATCGATAGAAATGATAGGTTTTAACTCATCCGGAACAACAGTGAAACTTGGGGTTTTGGATTTTGTTCCTAATTCAAGTTTTGTTTGTGGAGTTGAAGGCCATTGAAATTCGTTTTTTAAATATTGGTCAAACCAAAGTAGTGTAGCTACTTCAAATTCCGGTGTATCTTGATGATTATGGTGGGGTGATGATGTAACCCGCCATTGCTCGGTTTTGATTAAATCAACGGCTTTAGGAATATCCTGTAAATGTCCATGAAAATCGTTTGAAGGACTCAAAAATATGATGGGACATCTAATTTCTTTTAAATACAGATTATCGGCAATGGTATTTTGATACAAAGCATTTTCATTATCATTATTACTAATACCTCCACAAGATGGTGCTGCTGCTTTTACACGGGAATCGGTAGAGGTTAAAACCGTAATTTTCCCTCCCATGGAATGTCCATAAACCCCTAATTTTTCAGGATTTACTTGAGGTTGTTTTTCTAAAAAAGTTAGTGCTCTACGAGCTCCCACCGTACATAAAAACCAAAGATTATTTCGGGGTGATTCAACACTATCAAGAGTCCAGTGCTGCGGTTTAACATACGCCGAACTATTGCCTTCATTGCGATGCGGTGCTTGATATGCATCAAGGAGCCCCCAATCTGTGGTAATCTTATAATTCGGATCATCTGTTTTATTGTCCCAAAAAAGTTGAACAACTTCTGGATTGACTTTATAGTTAGGTGCCTCTATCCTACCGGCCCATGAAATAGAAATAGTGGCATAGCCTCTTTTAGCATTTTGTAAAACAGCCTTATAATTGGCATACTGTCCACCCCCATGAATCTGCACCAATCCAGAAAGATTTTCAGCACCTTTTGGGTAGCCATACACTGCAGCCATCATAGCTTTATGTCCTTTAAAAACTCCAACGCGATAACGTAAAACCTGCATTACAATATTATCTTCTTCCCATTCGTGTAAAATTTCCGTATCCAAAGGTTCTGCTCTGGGATTGAAACTTTTCCATAGCTCATCATATGATTGGGGTGCTTCAATATTTGTTAAAGGCGGAAATGTTTCTTCCAATATACTTTGCGCACTAGATACAAAACCAAAAAGAATGGTTATGATTAAAACATTTATTGTGTTGACTTTAGACATTTGGTCAATGCAAGATTTATTATATAAATAAAACGCTAAGGACGTAGATTAAATAGATTCTATGCCGTCCATATCAATCAAATTCATGCTTAATTCAATCAATTCATGTTGATTATATAGAAATCCGTGATATTAAAACGGTTTGCTTCACCTATAAATATTGTTCTTTCCTTATTTCCTGATTTTTTTTTGATATTGTGATGGTGATACTCCATGGAGTTTTTTGAATGATTTAGAAAAATAAGAATAAGATTCGATTCCTATTAGGTACATTACTTCAGAGGCATTATATCCTTCGTTACCTTTTAAAAGTTCGGCTGCATACTGTAATCTAAAATTTCTTAAATACACACTCGGAACCTGTCCCGTTAGCAGCTTTAAACGTCTATAAAAATGAGAGGTGCTAAATCCAATTTCCTTGGATAGTTCTTCAACTCCAAAATTAGAGTTAGAGATGTTTTTTTGAACAACATCACTGATTTTTTTCAGAAAATCTTTATCCCTATTCGATAATTCTAATCCTTCATTATCTTTTGGTGGAAAACTGTTTTTGGAAAAATACTTTTTTATTAAAATATTGTTTTGAATTAGTTTTTCAATACGTAATTCTAAATGCTTTAAAGAAAAGGGTTTACTTAAATATTCATCGGCACCAAATTCCAGCCCCTTTATAATATCATCACTTTCTCCCAGTGCAGTCAAAAGCAACACAGGTAAATGGCTAGTTTCTGGAGATTGCTTAATTTTATTGCAAAGTTCATACCCATCCATTTCTGGCATCATAACATCACTAATTACCATATCTGGTTGCTTGATTTTGATTTGCTCCCAAGCTTCGACACCATTATTAGCTATAATTATAACGTACTTTTCAGAAAGTGCATTTAACAGAAAATTTTGGACATCTTCTTCATTCTCCACAATGAGGAGAGTATGTGTTTTTTGTTTTTCTAGATTTTTTGCGGCATCTGTATCATCAAATATATCTTTTGATAAGGGAACCCAATTTTTAATAAAAGATTTTTTTGTTATGTTAGAATTTTTCAAACTACTATTATCAAGTTCCCTTGAGGGTATTTTAACAGAAAAACGCGTCTCGACTCCAGGGTCACTTATAGCGTTTATTTTGCCATCCATTAAATTAGCGAGCGATTTACAAAATGCAAGCCCGATACCTCCTCCGCTAATTTCACCATCCTTATTTCCTAATTGGTAAAATCTCTCGAATATACTATCTATATTTTCTTTTGGTATTCCTTTTCCTGAATCAACTACATCAATATTAATTATTTTTTGCCCTGAATCAAAAGTAACACCTGCTTCTATACTAATGCTACCCTGAGAAGGAGTGTTTTTAAAAGAATTGGACAGTAAATTAAAAATAATTCTTTCGAATTTCTCAATATCTATTCCGATTTTTTCATTGGGAGTGTTAACTTTATAAAAGAAATTAATATTTTTTTCGAGTGCATAATCTTCAAAAGCTTCTGTTACAGGATAGAGAAACTCACCTAAAGTATATTCAACTAGATTTAATTTGATTTGACCTTCTTCAGCTTGCCGAAATGTAATTAGTTGGTCTATTAAATTTAAAAGCCTCTTAGTGTTCTTTTGAATTATTGCCAAATATCTTATGTTTTTAGGATCAGTATTTTGTGAGACTACTCGTTCCAAAGGACCTGCAATTAAAGTTAAAGGCGTTCTAAATTCATGAGAAATATTCGTGAAATACCGGAACTTTCCTTGATTAACAGTTTCAATTCTCTCCCTATCCAATTTTTCATATTTAAGACGCTGCTTTAATTTTTCTAATTGGACAAAGTAAATTATTACCCCTATACCTAATATAACCGCAGCCAGAAAAAACAACAAATAACTCCACCAAGTATTATACCACGGTGGTAATACTTCAATATTTAGGCTTTTAATTCTTGAGCTCCAAACTCCATCACCATTGGCTGCCTTGATTTTTAACACGTAACTTCTTGCAGGAAGGTTGGTATAGGTAATCATAGCTTTTCCAGACTTATTTTCTATCCATTGATTATCAAACCCTTCCAATTTATAAGCTATTCTATTTTTTGAGGGTGTAGAGGTATGTTCCGCAACAATATTGAACGATATACTTTGTTGATTTTGACTAATGACTATACCTCCAGTCTCTGAAATAGACTTCTCTAAAACAACCTTATTATTACTTTTTTCACCAATTTTAATAGGTTTATTATTTATAAATAAGTCTGAAATCAAAACATTTGGTGGTTGGATATTTTTTTTGATTTTTTCAGGTCTAAAAATGGTCAAACCATTTAAACCTCCAAAATAAAAAAAACCTGATTTGCCTTTAAAATAAGCATTTTCTCGATAATTATTTTGTGCTAAACCATCTCTTACGTCATATAAACTAGTTGTATTATCATCAATATTATATTTTACCAGCCCCATATCTGTACTCATCCAAAGATATAAATCACCTTCTTGTAAAATACCATAAATAGCATCGTCAGGTAAAACATCATTCTTTCTAAAATATGTTATTTTGGAAGGCAATCCTTCATCATCTTTAGATAACTTATTTAATCCTCCTCCATAGGTACCCACCCAAATATTACCATTACCATCCTTATGCAGAGAAAAAATATTTTTATTACTTAAATGTAAGTTTACTTCTTTATTGTCTGTATATTTTTGATCTAATATTATTTTTTCACCATCAAAAACCCCATGTATTAGCCCTTTACTTGTACCAAACCAAAAAGAACTTTTGCTTTCATTAAGCACACACTGTACTCTTCTATTTTCTATATGGATAGCCGACTTAACAGCTAACTGAGGGGCTTTGCTTTTCTTGATTTCCTCCCAAGGATTTTCTATAATAATAATCTCAGTTCCTGCCAATAAAATATTGTTATCGTCTATCTGACTAATACTGCGTATTGCGTTACTGATAAGTCGGCTTTCTTCTTTTAGTGTTACCTTCTTAAACTTATCATTTAGTGGATTGTACACCACAATTAGCTTATCTGAGCCTAACCATATGAATCCTTTTTTATCCTCATAGATGATACGTACAATATCGGTATCGGATATTGGAATATCTTTTTCAAGATTTTCAAACCTTAATTCATTTACTGTTTCAAGAGTTATTTCCGTAGTACTTCTAACTAAAGGTTTATTATATCCTGACAGCCATAACCTCCCTTTTGAATCTTCAAGAATAGACGTAATGAGATTGTCTGAAATAGATTGCGAATCATATGGATTGTTGGAATAATTAATGAACGGTTTTTGATCCAAATCTAACTTGTTAAGACCTCCCTGAGCTGTTCCAATCCATAAAACATTAAAATCATCTTGATACAGGTCTTTGATGTAATGACTGCTAAGACCTGATGTGTTTTTAGGATTATAAGCGAAATGTTCAAAAATTTTGGGGTCTTGACCTATTTTATATAACCCATTGTTTCTGGTACCAACCCATATAGCACCAGAATTATCTTCATAAATTGCAGTGGTGATAAATGACGAACCTGATTTATTGGGGTTTTTAGAGTGTCCAAAAGTTTCGAGAATGTGAACCTTATTAGCATCTAATGTTGTCTTAAACAGACCGTTACTTGTTCCTATCCAAAACATATTCGTTTTATCTATAAATATTTTAAGCACATCTTCTTTAAAACTATCAAAACTTGTTAAATATTTTATTTTTATTGAATTAACATGATTATTATTGTTTTCAAAAATCAATTTACTTATACCTTCAGAGGTTGCTAAAATCAATGTATGGTCATCTTTGAAGTTAAAATCATGTATTCTAGTGTTTTTGAGCTTTGCTTCTAGTATATCATCCGATAGACTAAAAACTCCTTTTTCAATATCTATCAGTTCACAAACATATAGTGTATTTTCACCTAAAAACCAGGTTCTCCCATCGGAAGCTGTAATTATTCTGTCAATGTAGATTTCAATGGGTAACGGTACATTATGAAATTTTTCAAGCCATGGTATATAAACACTGACTCCATTATTTGTTCCAATCCATAAAATACCATCGGAGTCATTATGCAGATGTGTAATAACATTACTAATAATATTACCATTAGTATCAGATTGAGTTGTATAAGTTTTAAATTCATAGCCATCATAGAATATTAAGCCATTTGGTGTTCCGTACCATAAAAACCCATACCTGTCTTGTGCAATGGAATTGATAGAATTTTGGTTAAAACCTTCTTTATTCGAAAATCTTTCGAAATTTTGTGCTAGTATTGAGCAAGTATTTGTTATTCCAAATAGACTAATTTCGAGCAGGAATATTATACCCCACAATTTCCAACTTTGTTTCATAGATTAAAGCAAATTTTAGATTTTAACTATACTTTTCTTTCCCATACATAATTTAAACTATCAAGAAAAATTTACATCAAAATACAGCTATTCTTACTATGCAAAATTACTTTTAATATATGATTAATTTTTTTAATTAAAATTTGCAAGAAAATAAGAATATAGGATAATGAAATTTACAATCAATATCTTACATTCTGTATTGCATATGACTGATAGTTTTACTGAATTAGTTTATACTTATAATAGTATCTGTAGATTCTATTTTATAAATAAGAGCATATCGCAATTTTGTATGACTATTTATTAATAAATTGATAAAACCCAAGCTAAAACCTAAATTATCGATAATTGATAATTAGGAAAACAACTAGAAAAGTTATCAAAATAGAAAAAGGAGAAGGGTTTATATATCTGCATGAAAAAAAATTAATTATTTAATTTTAAAATCAATACATTGATTTGACAAACCCTTTCCTTTTGTTATTCAAAAAATTATATTTCTTATACTACATACAAGCCTATTTTTAAGTTAAACAAGATGAACTTCTAATCAGTATAACCCGGATTTTCTGGCCCCAAATTAGGGTTAGAAGAAATACGACCTGTTGTTATAGGGTAATAGTAATGACGCTCAAAGAATGCTTTTTGGTTATTACCATCAAGATTCTCAAGAACTTCAAGTTTAAACCTAGGGTTTCCATCAATATAACTATTATAATCCAAAGAATACTTTAAACCAGAAAATGGTCTCGTTAGAGCATCTTCTGCTATTCTCCAACGTTTTAAATCAAAATAGCGCTGACTTTCAAACATAAGCTCTACTCTACGTTCGTGACGAACTAGATCTCTATCTATTGTGGTTCTAAGAGCTACACCCGCTCTATCACGGATTTCATTTATTAATTCTAAGGCCTTATCTGGTTGGTTTAATTCAATAGCTGCCTCTGCTTGATTTAAATAAATCTCACCCATACGGAAATACATAAAGTCGGTTTCCGAACTCCAGTTAGATGGCGTTATTTTACTCTCATCAAGATATTTTTTAATACCAAAACCAGAAAAACCTTGAGTACCACCTGACCCAGAAGTACCTTGTGCTCTTACACCTTCATAAGAGTTACTTGAAATAGTACTACCATCAGGTAAAATAAGGCTTTTGTATAGTTCTATTGTACTACCTTGCCATTCTGTGCCTTGAGTCCAAACAGAAGCAAAAAAGCGAGGTTCTCTATTTCCAAATACTTCTTCTGGAGTCCATAAACCATTTGTGTACATATCTCTATCTAAAGTCCCAGGAGTTCCATCTATATTCTCAAATGCTTCAATCGTTTCTAAATATGGTGCGGCAGCATTTCCTCCCCAAGCAACAAAAGCTCTAGGACCAGTAAAACTATCCCATCCATGATTAAACCCAACTGCATTTTCTCCCTCAGACTGCAATGCAAAAATAGACTCAGGATTACTTGATTCATCTATGAACATTTCTCGGAAGTTTGTAATTTTATCATCTGGATACTTATTGTACAAACTATGTGGGCTATCATTAATAATAGATTCTGACGCATCATAACATGCTTGCCAAAAACGTTGTGCTTCACTACTTGGTATTCCAACTAAACCATCAATTTGTACAGTTCCCCAAGTAGCAATACTGGCAGCATACATAGCAGCACGACTTTTAAGTGCCATAGCAGCCCATTTACTTGGGTAACCAGCCCTTTCTACATCATTTAAAAGAGGGAAAATTGCATCAGTTTCATCAATAATAAAATCATAAATTTCAACTTCTTTATTTCGAGAAACAAAAAGCGTTTCATAATCATCATCAATCTGTTGCACATTAGTAATTAAAGGTACTCCTCCATAACGTTTAACCATAGCAAAATAACACATAGCCCTTGCCCAACGAGCTCTAGCTACCAAAGCTTGTATCTCATCTTCAGAGAGTGATGAAGTTTCCATTTTTTCAATCAACTCATTAAGATTTCTAACTTGCGGGTATAACCATTTTTCATCAAATCCTCCACTTTGATCCAATAAACCACGACCAAAGCGATTATGTGTGTTATACCAAGATCTAGTATGTCTAGCTTCATCACTAATTGTAATCTGGTCATGAACAAACCATAAACGTGTACCTTGACCATCACTGAAAGGGACTTCTCGATACAGAAATGTCATTCTTGCAAAGATTTGATCTAAATAAGCCTCAGCTAATCTGTTATCGTTCCAAACAACATCTTCTGAAATAATGTCGGTTGGGCTTTTATCTAAGATATCTTCACAAGCCGTAAAGCTAAGCGCAAAGATTAATAATAAAATAATTTTTTCTAACTTTTTCATTTTATTTAAATTTTAGAATGACATGTTTATGCCAAATGAATATACTTTTTGTTGAGGATAATAATATCCAGTCCTTGTTCCTGAAGGGGCAGCATTAGGTCTATCAGGATCCCAACCTGAAGGAGATTCAGGGTCCATACTATACTCTGTTAAGGCACTAATTGTAAACAGGTTAGTTCCTGATACAAAGAGTCTTATACTATTAAAGGATATGCGATCCATTAAATCTTTCGGGAAATTGTAACCAATGTTTAGTACTTTCAATCTTAAATAGCTCGCATCTCTTAACCAATAATCAGAAATATGATTATTGTTTACCTTATTACCCATATACAATCGAGGTACTTTTGCCCATTTATCATTGTTCTCTTCAGTCCATCTCAAATCATATATAATATCTGGTACATTACTTTCATTAGCAATATGCATATTGACTCTGGCGTTGAAATTGGCTGCCCCTTGGAAAACAGCTGAGAAATCAAAGTTTTTGTAAGATAAGTTTATATTAGTGCCAAACATTATTTCTGGTATATGCCCTCTACCTATATCAACTCGATCTCTCCAATCTAGTACATTATCATTATTTTGATCAATATATTTTATATCCCCTGTCATTATTGTGGCATTTCCCTGTTCGTCTTGGTCAAGCTGATGATTATCTATTTCATCTTGAGTAGTAAATAAACCATCCGTTTCATATCCAAACCATCTATTAACCCAATTTCCAGTTCTTTGGTTTACACGAATATCATCTTCATCTGTATATTCTGGTTCGTCAAATTTTTCCCACTTAGCGCGTGTCCAAGAAAGATTCCCAGAAATATCATAACTAAAATCACCAATTGTATTTTTAGTTCCTATTAAAAATTCAAATCCACGATTGCTTTGCCTATTTATATTTTCTTCAGGTAACGTTGCTCCAAAAGTAGAAGGTACAGATTGTGCTCTTGTAGTCAATATTTTGTCTCTGTCACGATAAAACACATCTATCTCACCATAAAGTTTACTATTCCATAAATTGTACTCTAATCCTAAATTATAAATTGTCATTTCCTCCCATGTAATATTTGGGTTTGCTAAACCTGTAGGAGATAATCCATTTCTTACTTGGCCATCTACAATATATCTATCACCAAAATTAAACCCTGTTAAATACTGAAAAGCTCCAATACCATCAAAACCAGTTTTACTAAATCCTCCTCTTAATTTAAGATTGTTTATCCAATCAACTTTGTCTTTAAAAAATGATTCTTCTGAAATTCTCCATCCAAGCGAAAGACTAGGAAAAAGCCCCCAACGCTTATCTTCAGCGAATTTTGGTGACCCATCATAACGTATGGTTGATTCTAAAAGATATTTTCCTTTGTATGCGTAATTTAAACGACCTATATAACCTAAACGACTAGTTTCAGAAGCAGCACCATTTGAAGATTGGGAGTCTTCTCCTCCAGCAAATAGGTAATCTAAAGAATTGGAAATATAATTACCTCGACCAGCAGAAAACCATTTGTCTTTATAATCGGAGAACTCTGTTAAAAATAGTAAGGATAAATCGTGATCTTCTGCAAATGTACGGTCATAGTTTACAAACATTTGCCCAGAAAGTGTTCTTGATTTAGAAAACCTCTCACTTAAACTTGTAGCTATTGCCCCAGAAAACGTAGTGTATTCTTCTGACGTATAATCATAAGTATACAAATCATAGCTCTTATTCCAATTTTTATTTTCAGTAGTACTATATATATAGTTAAATACACCTTTAAAAGAAAGTCCTTCTACATTTGGAACATCATACTTTATACCAAAATTTGAAAATATTTGATTGTCATTTCTATCTCTATATCCACCTATATCACGGTTTGTACTAGCTACAGGAGATACTATTGTACCTGCATAAGCAACTCTATCTGGATCAGGCAGACTTGCCGGGAAAGTTGGACGCATTCCCAAAAAATCAGAAAATAATGTAGATGTATTTCTAGTAGGGCTTGTAAGATCAGACAAAACTAAAGATATATCTAAACTAACAGTTAAATTATCATTTATATTCCCATCAATATTAGATCGTAAATTGTAACGATTAAATTTATTATCCCCACTTTTAAACATACCTGTTTGCCCAGTATAACCCAAAAATGTATAATACTTTATATCTTCACTACCACCAGACATAGATATATTATGCTTTACAAGCGGTGATGTATCGTTCATTACAGTGTCCCACCAATCTGTTCCTTCGTAACCTGGTTGTGTTCCTTCTTGGTATAGCCTAACGTCTTCCTCTGAAAAAATCTGATTTGATTCAGGAACTCCTGAATTTATCTCAGCTTCACGTATTATTTCGGCATATTTAGCAGCATTAAGTGGCTTTGGAAATATCGTTAAGCTTTGTAAAGCATACGAACTGTTAGCTGAAAATGTTGGTTTTGATATCCTTCCTCGCTTTGTTTTTATCAACACAACACCGTTTCCTGCACGTGATCCATAAATAGCTGCAGATGCATCCTTTAATATAGATATAGATTCAATTTCGCTTGGGTCAATATTATTTAATGGAGCTTCAAATCCATCTATAATTATTAATGGAGTTCCAAAACCACGAATACTTAGATTTGCATCATCTTGACCAGGTTCACCACTCTCTTGAGTTGACACAAGACCAGGAACGCGACCCACAAGTGCTTGACTAGTACTTACAACTGGCGCTTGAGTTATTTCTTTAGAACTAACGGTAGAAACAGCTCCTGTAAGATTTATTTTCTTTTGTGAGCCATACCCAACTACTACTACCTCATCAAGTAATGAAGCATCCTCTACCAAGACTATTTTAATTTCTGACCTATTACTTATATTAATTTCTTGAGTTTCAAAGCCAACGTAAGAAATCACTAATATCTCTGAACCATCTGGTACAGTTATATTATAAGATCCATCAAAATTAGTCACTGTTCCTATTGAAGTTCCCTTAACTACAATAGTGGCACCAGGTAACGGAACCTCATTGACATCCACCACTGTACCACTAACAGATTTTTCTTGATAGATACTACTTGCATCAAAATTTTCACCGATAGCAGCTACATTTATATAGACGAGTGCCAGAATTAAACCTAGCGCTTTTTTTAAATTGAAAAAAGTTTGTCTATACTCGAAATTATTCAAAAAAGTTTTTTTTTGTTTCATATTTAGTTTAGATTAAATTGCTTAATAATTGTTTAGTTGATTGCTTGATTGTTTTGATTGTTTTTTTCTCATTTAGCTTGTTTAATTGTTAATAATAAATCCATTATTAAAACACATAACAGAAAAAAGCTTTTCTCGTGTTTTAATTAATCCTTAATCAAATTTTGTACTGTGCAAATTTCAAATATTTATCCCTGACTCTCCGACTCATTTCAACTTTTATTATGCTCAAATCTGCCTCTTTTCCTATTTGCACCAAATACCTAGAAAACAACTTACAAGGCTTACATACAACAATGCAAACAGAGAAACACTAACTTTCAAGTAGGCTTGGCTTTATCTTTTTACTTAAGGTTACTCTTTGGACAGGTGTAGTAGATGTCTCCTTTAAGAAATAACATAGTGGTAATGTTGAAATATTACACAGATATATAGTTTTTCAACATCTGTTTTTTTTAAAAGAAAACACTAAATTTACTCACTGTTATATATTAAAATATGTTGTGTTGGTAACGAAAACGTGCAAGGGCTACTAATAAATTAAGGGTAAAAGTACATTATAAATTAGCTACATACTATTTCTACTATATTTGTTATATTTAGTTGGTAGGCTTTTAATTTTTTCATAAAAAATCTCTATCAGCTATATATTCACAACAAAGTACTGTGGTAAAAAACAAGTAAAACCAGATTAATTTATATCTAAAGCACTTCGATAAGAATCATCATAAATCAGGCCTGATTTTGCGATAGCAAAAGCTTGTTTTAGGAGCTTATTACACACAGCGATTAAAGCTAATTTTTTACTTTTTCCTTTGCCTACGATTCGCTCATAAATATCTCTGCAGGCCTTGTTATATTTACATGCATTAAAGCTGCACATAAATAATAGATTACGGAGTTTTTTGATTTCCTATTTTACTAATTTTACTGCGTCCATTTATGCTACTTCCACTTTTCCTAATAACAGGTGTTAAGCCTGCATAACTACACAATTCACTTCCACTTGTAAATCGTTCAAATCCATCTGTAAGAACCACTAACATCAATGCGGTTTTACTGCCTATTCCAGGTATGCTTTTTAGCTAGGTTAATAGATCTTGATGGACTTCTTTTACTAGTATCATGAGTTTATCTTCTAAAGTTTTTATTTCTTTTTGAACCTGTTTTAGACTACGTTTTAGAGAGCTCACAACTGCTTTGCTCGGATTCCCTAAGACAGACTCTCCATGCAGCTTATTTTTTAACATCGTGCTTTGTTTTGTATATACAGCAAGGAGTCTGTCTAGTCATTTGAAGGCATTCTGTTTGATGCTTTGAATTACCCTTCCAAAGCTTTAATTCTACTTGTTTCGCGTATTCGCAGATTAGTTTAGAATCACTCTTATCTGTCTTAATTTTGGACAATTTCATTTGGATAAAGCGCTTCACTGCTAATGGATTTTCAACAGAAACTTTAATCCCAGATTCAAGTAAATAATAAGCTAACTGATAATGATAGTAACCTGTTGCTTCCATAACACAATGACTGTTTATTGTCAAAAGCTTAATAAACTTTTTAAAGCCTGTAGTACTGTTTTTAAATTGATAATAATGGCCTTCTGAATCTGTAACATCAAAAACCAAATGGCTAATGTCTATTCCAAAATATTTAATATCTTTATTCATAAGAAAATGATTTTTGAAAGGACCTCTACGCGAGTTTCAACGACTTAAAATCGAGGTCTAAAAGCCTTATAGAACTGTTCGAAATCTGTGTAGATAAAGAGAGGGATTTTCAATGTTGACGAGATCTGTAGTCTCTGCGTATATAATAACCTTATTCCTCTCTTTTGTGCTTTCTATTTTATAGGTCTCAATTTAGTTTTTTTATTAAAATGCTAACTTAAGAAGTATATTTTTAGTTATTCAAAATTTGACGATGTATACCCATAACATAAACGACATAATTATTAGTAAATTAAAACACTATCAACAACACCTATATAGATTTAATTACATTTAACCGTTGTGCATTTAGGCAATATTTTTTTTATGTTATTGATATTTCTGTTGAATTCAAACATGTTTATATATTGGATGATCGTCATAGCTGTAATCTTGGACAATATTCGGTTTTTGAATCCTTCAAAAGATTTAGCATAATTCCTTCGAATCATAAATTGGTCACAAAGTTGAGAAAACAATGTTTAAATACGCTTTCTGGATTTCTTGAAAATATACGGCTACTCCTTATAGTTATGTTGATTTTTTCTCATAGGAATTTCTAGCCTAATATTATGGGATTCAGACAAATTTAATTGATATTCCGCCGACAAACACCCTCTGTCGCCAAGCAATACACAATCACTTAATTGCTGCCTCATATCCTTTAAGTAGTTGATGTCGTGCACAGAAGTAGGACTAATGCCCATGCTTTCTATAACACCCCGCGCAGAACAGGCAGGATGCAGCTTATACCCATAATAATGGCTTGATTGACTCGCACAATATCCTTTTTCGGGCAGACTGTAGTCCTGTTCTTTACATATCTTACTCCTAGAGCTTCTTGATAATTTACAGACCTCTAAAGGCATGCTGTCAACAATAAAACAATACTCGGATGTATTCAGCCTCTTTACCAATACCTTTCGGAGTGATTCTCTAAATGGAAACAACTTACGCTTTCTTCTGTTGTAAACACTGCGCTCTATTTTTCTGGATAAACCAGCTGGTAGAATTCGAAAAAGCTGGCATTCACTATCAACACCCATATACTCTGATGTTAAATCTACCGCAATGAGTTCTTTATCTCTCAATTTTGGTTTGCGTATTTGATGTAAATAATCCATTTTAAAATCTAATTCTTTTAAAACCTTGAGTATTTTGTCGTAATTTGCTTGAAAGTTGTGCATATAAATTATAGTGTGGTTACTACAATTTACTGCCTTTTGGCAGTTTGCACAACTTTTTATAAATGCACAACGGGTTTTATTCATACACTTGTTACCAACAGCACCTTTCTACTACCATTTAACTCCTGCACTTCCAATTCTAACTTTTCCTTCTCAGAAAGTACAAACTTAGGTAAGACATATATAAACCGAATCGATTGGGCATTTCTTATTATCGTAGGGAGATTGTAGGTATAGATTCGTTCCATTTGCATTCTTTGATAGGAAGCTTTTCGCTTTTTATTCCCACTAACCCTAGTTGGCAGCCTCATACTGCTGGCATTGGCAAGTATGCCTTATTTCTCACCTAAGTCAGATGTGGAATCGCTATACTATTTCGCCAGTATCGCGCAGAAAGACAAAAAAGAATTTTTCGAGCTTTCAAAAAAGCAAGACAAAAAAGAGGATGTAAAAGATTTGAGAAATCAAGTTTTTGTTCTTTCACAAGGCTTGAAATCAAAATTTAAAAAACTAAAGTGGGCTTGCACCCTATTAATCATACAATTTGTGCTATTGGCACCATTAACCTACATATTAATTAAAATAACCTCATAAAATGAACCTATTTGAAGACTACAAAAACGTAATTAAAAAAGCGGTCGAGAATGACCCTACAAAATCAAACAAAATCTACGGATTAAGCGAACCTTTATTGGAAAGCAACCGTGAATACCTTAAATCGTTGAGAAACGAACTTCCTGGTCGAGAGCTATCCCACGAAATGAAATTATTTGCGAAAGGGATGGGTGTGCCAGAGACTTTTGATTATCAGCCGCTGGGAAGTCATCCAGACTTTGTACACTTAAAGGGTACAGACTTAGTTGAAGAACATTGGATAATTTCAGGCTTTATCGATGTAAAGAAGAGCACAAAGCTCTTTAATAATTTCACAAAAGCAACCGTAAGGTTGATTACTGAAAGTATCATCCGAGCTTCAATGTTTGCCGTAAACCTATGTGGTGGCTACGTGCATCGTATACAAGGTGATGGTTTGATGGTCTATTTCGGCGGAAAAAACATAGAAAAGTTGAAAGCCGCCGAAGATGCTCTAAAGTCCTTTTCAATGATATCCTATTTCGTGAAAAATGACCTAAAAGAATTTTTTGAAGATAATGGTATTCAAGACATCCATACAAGGGCAGGATTAGATTTGGGTCATTCCAAACAGGTGGATTGGTTCTATTCGGGCATTGGTGAATCAGGCGAAGTTACGACGTGTAGTCTTCATACGAGTCTTGCACCTAAAATGCAAAGTAACGCAAAAAATAGAGGCATAGTTGTAGGTCACAATGTGACAACACAACTTAGAAAGGACAAGTATTTTGCACAGCGAAGCAAGGAAATTCACGATTATGAAGATGGAAGAAAATATTACCAATACAACTTTGATTGGGAACGCTATTTGGTAGATAACAACCTAGCTGTTCAAAATGATATGGGTGTCTTGGTATTGACAATTAACACCTTTCCAGACCCCAACAGGAATAGCCGTGATTTGTATCCAATCGCTTCTAAAAGTAAACCTTACTTCAACTATGGGTAAAAAAGGCCTCAGTAATGACATTAAAAATTTTCTGGACAAATATTTTGCCTTTGAGAAAGTTGAAAGCCCTAAAACTGGATATTCAGCTCTCGAAGGCAAAATAAGTATTATAGACAGAATTGATAGGCTCTGGGGTCACTTTAAAATCTTAATTCTTATAAATGAAGCTGAGTACCCACATACCGTACCCATAGTAATTGAGAAAACTCAAATTATCAAAAGAGATTGGGACTTTCATATTTCAAAAAAAGGGGAATGTTGTTTGGACATTCCTCATAAGCTTATGAAAAGAAAACGTCGAGGGATTGTATTTGAAGAGTTTTACAGAGATGTTGTTTATCCTTTTTTTGCCAATTATCATTACAAAGAATACACAGAGGATTATGCTAATGGGGAATACAAACATCACTTTGAAGGTATCGCGCAATTTTATCAAGAAGAATTTGGACTATCTGATTTTAAAAATATTATTTCCTTATTGGAAACGGCCATTAATGGTATCAAATATCACCCCAATAAAGAATGTCCATTATGTGGCGGGCCTAAATACAAAAAATGTTGCCGGAAGAAAATCTATGATTTGAAAGGGTATGGGTTGCAACAGTTAAAATTTGATTTGGCGCTTTTTAGGAAATACAACCTCAATACAGAACAAGTTTCGAACTGAAATTATAACCAAAATAAGATATAAGTACAATTGACATCAATTCTCTTCAAATTAAATTTCTTGAAGAAAAACTGTAAAATGTTGTACCTATGTTGTACCAAGCTCATAAAAAAAGGCTTCACATTTCTGTGAAGCCTTGTCATTGCTAGTAGCGGGAACTGGACTCGAACCAGTGACCTTCGGGTTATGAGCCCGACGAGCTACCTACTGCTCTATCCCGCGATATAAATCCTTTAACAATTATCTTAGCTTTTAACTTTCGGTTCATAATGCCGACTTAATTGTTTCGGACTGCAAATATACAATCCTTTTTAGATTCTACAATAATAAATTTGAAAAAATATTATTGCTCTATGTTATACACCTGAAAATCTATAAGTTCCTTATTAAAAAACTTCGTTTCAATTTGTATTGGGTTGCAGCAAACTTCACAATCCTCTATATATTTTTGTTGGTTAACAGAATAATCTAATAACATCGATATCGTTTCCCAACAGTAAGGGCAGGTAAAAAAATGTTCTAACATAAAATAAAGGTAAAAAAAATAGCCATCAAAAAATTGATGGCTATAACTTATGTTATTAGTATAAATTTATTCTTTTTCAAGATCCATTATTGCGGTAGCTCTCTCAATTTGTAAAACGCCAAGCGTGGGAGGATTTTTGCCAGATACAGTGATAAACTCTTCGTTTAAATTATTATCGCTTACCATTACCGTATTTAAATTTTTATGGCTCATAAATTCAATAGGCAAATCACCAGTAAATTGATTCGTGGATAATAATAATTCTTCTAAGTCCTTTAATTGTGATAACTCAACTGGTATTTCTCCATACATTTGGTTGTCCATTAAACTTAACTTTTGCAACTTAGTTAATGCACTAATTTCCAACGGAATTTCACCGGTTAAAAAGTTACTACCTAACAGTAATTCTTTCAAATTAACTAAGTCCATTAAATCTAACGGAATTTCGCCAGTTAGTTGGTTGCTATATAATTTTAAAGATTCTAATTTTTTTAACGATCCTAATTCTACAGGAATATCTCCTTCAAATCTATTCATAAACAACTCCAAAGCTGTTAGTTCTTTTAAGTTTTTTAATGAACTAGGAATAGTTCCTGATATTTTGTTAAACCCAAAATTAATCTTTTTAAGGTTTACTAAACTACCTATCTCCATAGGTAATTCGCCTTCCAAATTATTAAACTGTAAATTTAACTCTACTACTTTATCGTTCTCAAGGGTTACACCATACCAATCGGAAATTGGTGCGCTTAAATCCCACGTTACGTTCCATTCTGAACCATTGGTTGCGTTATAAATAGCTATTAATGCTTCTTTTTCTAAAGTTGATACATTTGCGAACGAATAAAACGTCGCAAAAATAAATGCTAAGGTTAAGTTCAAAGTTTTCATAGATGCTAGATTTGGATTAACACACTACGAATATACAAGAGTTATCGATTAATTGTAATTAATTCCGACAAACACCATGAAATTTTAACATTTTAACATCGACGAAATACATTTTTAATGGACAAAAAACACATTACCGAGTATTTTATTGATTTTTAGAAGTTAACATTTAAGAGCTCTCCACTTAACTGTAACAACTGGAGTTCGGCTATTTTAGCATCGTACTTTGCACTGTTTCGTGTTAATTCGGCGTTTAATAAATTTATTTGCGCCTGCCTAAACTCTATAGATGTGGCTTGCCCTAGCTTAAATTTTTCTTGGGTTCTATCGAAATTATTTTGCGAAGTTATAATATTTGCTTCTTGCAAATGATAAATATTTAGTTTATTCTGATAATCGTCCCAAGCGTTATTAAAATCACGTTGTAACGTAACAAGCAATTCTTCTTTTTGAATATTTTGAATATCAAGATTAATTTTAGCATTCTTTACACGCGTTATTGTGCTTCCGCCATCAAATAAATTCCATGTTAAATTAAGTCCACCCGAAACTCCAGTACTTGTATTTTGAAGCGCGAAGGCCAACGGACTATTATTTGTGGTTTCATTCCAACCATAACTACCTGTTAAACCAATGGTTGGCAAATAAGCCGATGTTTCCGATTTTACGGTTAACTTATTAATTTCTATGCTTTTATTTATTTGCAATAAACTATTATTATACGTTTTTGCTTTATTAAACAACTCGGCTTTATCTAATAAGTTATTAAAATTTATAGTGGTATCTACATTAAAATTTTCGGTAATGCTATTCCCTAAAACTAGATTTAAATCGCGCTTAAAGTTTATTAATTCTTGATTCGAATTCATAACACTAATACTGTCGTTATTTATATCTACTTCGGCATTTAAAACTTCAAGTTTTGTTGATTGTCCATAATCGAATTGATATTGAGCTCGAACTAACCTTTCTTTAGATATTTGTAGGGTTTCCTTAATCGCATTGGTGTTTTCTTCTAATTCGGCAACACTGTAGTAAACCGCAAACAATTGAATTATGGTATTTTCTATAGTTTCTCGAGCTTGCAACTCGGTTAAATCGCGTGTTTGTTTTAGTTGTTTGTAATCATACATACGCCCTAACCCATCAAACAAAGTATAATTTAAATTTACAGAGGCATTGTAATTTCTAGTTTCTGCTCCATTGGCCACTCTTATTTCTCCATTAGCCAATTGCCCTTCGGAATTCTCTTTATTTATAGAACCACCTGCAACTCCTGTAAGGGTTGGCAAGTAACCAGAATTTAAAATATCGGCATTATTATTTGCTATTTCTACATTACTGTTCGCCACTTTAATACCATAATTATTTTCTAAAGCTAAGCTCACAGCTTTACTTGGCGTTAATAATTCTTGCGCCTTTAAAAATGGACTAAATAATAGTAAAATATATAAAAACTTAGTGTTCATGGGTTTCATTTTGCTCTTTAATAGCGCGTTCTACTTCTTCTTTAGTTACATCATTTCCAGTATATAACCACTTTACATTCTTTTTAATACTATTACTAAACGATAAAAACAGCGGTAACACTAATAATGTTAAAACGGTCGCATAACCAATACCAAATGAGATTGCAATAGCCATAGGTTTTAAAAATTGGGCTTGTCTACTTTTTTCAATTAATAGAGGTGCTAAACCAGCCATAGTAGTTAAGGATGTTAAAAATATGGCTCTAAATCTGGATTTTCCAGCTTCAGTTAGTGCTAAATCAAAGCTCATACCTTCTTTTAAATTGGCATTAAACTTACCAATAAGCACCAATCCGTCGTTAACCATAATTCCTATTAAGGCTATAATTCCTAAAAGCGACAAAATATTTACTTGAAATCCTAATAACCAGTGTCCCCAAGCTACTGCTGTTAAACTAAACGGTATTAACAATAACAATAAAAAAGGTTGGGAGTAACTTCTAAACGTAAATGCAATGGTGATGTAAATCAGTAATAATATAATTGGTCCCGCAATATTTAAAGACTTCATAAGCTTTGTAGCCTCTCTATTTTGTCCTTCGTAGGATGCATTAATGGTTGGATATTTTGATTGCAATTCTGGGATAAAGCTTGTTTTAATATCATCAATTATATCTGTAGCACTAGTTCCTGGGTCTTTTAAATCGGCATACACCTGAATTTCACGTACACCTTCTAAGTGATTTATGGCAACTTCTCCACGTGCAATAGAATAAGACGCGATATCTTTAAGTGTAACACGCTCTCCATTTGGTGTTACAATTCGCATTTGGTCTAAATCGTTTATAGAACTACGATTTGTACGATCGTAACGTACCCAAACTTTAATTTCGTCTTGTCCTCGTTGAAAACGCTGTGCCTGATTTCCAAAAAAACCAGAACGCACTTGCGCCATTACGGTTTGCACGTCTAAACCTAATAAATACGCACTTTCTTTAAGTTCTAAACGAATTTCTTTAATACCTGCAGGATCGTTATCTCCAATATCTTTTAATAATGGGTTCGATTTTAAATACGATTTCAACGCTTCTTTCGAGGCTTTAAGTTCTTCAATATTATTGCTTAATAAAGAAACCGAAATTGGGTTACCTCCAAAATTACCACCAGAACCATAAATTAATCGTTCGGTTCCAATTACAGGTCCAACAAGTTCTTCTAACTTATTAGTTACTAAAAACGATTTTATTTCGTCTGGACGTTCTTCTCCTGGTAATAAGTTTATACGCAAGGAGGCACTAGAGCTACTTGTAATATTAACAATAGTGTTTTCAAAAAGTTCTTTATTTATTCCTTTTAAATATTTATCGGTTAATTGTTGGTTTACAATAAAACTCTTTTCTTCAATCATTGTTATAATTGAATCGGTAATTTTCTCGTTAGTTCCAGTAGGCATAACCAATTCTACTGTTACCGTATCGCTCGCAACCCTTGGAAATAATGTTACTCCAATTACACTTCCTTTTAAAGCGCCTATTGTAATAATTAATAAGCCCACAAAAATACCTAAAGCCAACATTTTGTATTGAAGTACAAAACCTAAAATAGGTGAGTAAACGCGTACTCGCAAATACGTCATTATTCTATCTCCCATTTTATTAATGCCACGCATTATAGAAAAGAATTGCTTTAATTTTGAAGGATTTTTATCTTCAACCGGTGGTTTTAATGCTTTTGAATGTGCTAAATGCGCAGGCAAAATAATTAGTGCTTCTACCAAAGAAACCACTAAAGTTAAAATAACAACTACAGACACTTCGGCAAAGTTTTCACCTATTCTACTATCTAAAAAGAAGAATAACGAAAATGCTAAAAGCGTGGTAATAATAGCTGAAACTACCGGTGGAATAACTTCTAAAGTGCCATCGATTGCCGCTTGAACCGGACTTTTTCCTTTTTCGTAATGTTGGTAAATATTTTCGGCAATTACAATACCATCATCTACCAAAATACCAATAACGATAATCATCCCGAAAAGAGACAGTACATTTATAGTTACATCGAATTGGGCTGCAAAAATAAACATCCCTAAAAACGAAATAGGTAAACCAAAGGCTACCCAAAGGGCTAATCTTGTGTTTAAAAATAAGGACAAGAATATTAACACCAACAAAATACCTTGCCATGCATTTTCAACCAATAACATGGTACGTTGTTTTAATGGCACAGAACGGTCGCTAACAACATCAATTTTTACATTATCGTATTTTTGGTTGTAACCTTCAATATATTCTTTAACTTTTGTAGCCGATGAAATTAAATCTTCACTATTGGTACTTGTTATTGAAATATTAACCGCTAAATCTTGATTAAAATAGGTGGCGTTTGGAGTTTCTGAAAATCGATCGCGAATAATAGCCACATCTTTTAACCTAACTATTTTTCCATCGGCAGAAGCTTTTACAACAATATTAGAAAGCTCTCGACCATAATAATTTTTGTTATTTGCACGAATTAAAAATTCTTCGGCCTCTGTTTTTACATTTCCTCCTGTAACTAAAATATTGGCCTTACTAACCGCACTTGCAACTTCGGTAAACGTAAAGTTATAAGCTAATAGTTGTGTTTCGTTAACAGCAATCTCAATTTCTTCGTCTGGAAAACCTGATATTTCTAATTGAGAAATACCATCAATAGCCCTTAAATCGGTTTCAACTTGTCTTGCTAACAGCTTTAACGTAGCAAGCGGAATATTTTTTCCATTTATAGCAAAGTTTATGGTTTCTCGAACTTCTTCCTGTTTGGACACCACTAAAGGTTCCATTCCCGTTGGGAAAGACGGCACTCTATCTACTGCATTTTTAACTTCCAGCAGCATAAAATCGATATTTTCGCCTTTTTCAATTTCAACCGTTATGGTTCCACTATCTTCTTTTGAAACCGATGTTACACGATCTACACCTTCTAAACCTTTTAAATTATCTTCTATTTTAAGAACAATACCTTCTTCTATCTCAAGTGGCGAAGCTCCTGGATAGTTTATCGTAATATTTATAATTTTAGAATCTGAAAGTGGAAAAAACGACGATTTTAAAGCTAAAACACCAAAAACACCAAATACAATAAATGCTAAAATAAATACATTTACAGCAACATGGTAGCGTATAAAATATTGAATTATCTTTTTCATTACTCAGCTGTATCTAAAGATTTAGCATACTTTACACGCATACCAGAATAAGCTCCTGGCACAGATTTTTTAAGTACAACTGTATTATTTGGAATACCTTTTATTACCACCTTAGCATCAGAGAAATATACAGGCGTTACGTTAATAAGCTCTAAAACATTATTTTTTACTACAAAAACTTGATTGCCATCCTGCAATAAATTTCTATCCATTTCGTAAGCATTGGTTTCGGTTTTTGCATCTAGTTTAGCTTCCAGATACATACCTTCTTTTAATGCGCTATCTTTAACTTCAATATAGGCGGTAATAGTTTGTGTTGTAGCATCAATACTGCCATTTATTCTAGAGATTTTTCCGGTATAAGTTTCGGTGTTATCTAAATCATTTAAAACTACAGATTCACCTACTTTTAATAAAGATGCGTAGGTTTTACTTATGGCCACTTCCATTTCGTAAATCGATGGATTTATAAATTCTCCTAATTTTTGGCCACTGCGTATTAAAGAACCCTCGGTAACTAAAGCTTCGGTTAAAATTCCTGTAAAAGGAGCAGAAATGGTATATTTTGCTAAGCGCTGTTCTAAATTCTTTACACTATAATAACTAGTTACAATGCCACGACCAGTAATGAAGTAATTTTCCTTATCGGAAGTCATTTCGGGCAACTTCGGTGTTGTTTTACTTAAATCGAAACTGCTTAAATAATTTTGCCACTTTTGAAAAACATCGGGAAAATCTAAACGTAAATCGGGCATAATTGCCGCAATGCTATTATACAATTCACTTTTTGCCGATTGCACACTGGCGTAATATTCTGAAGCATCGATTCGAATTAAAGGCTCTCCCGCTCTATATTCTTGTCCTGGTTTAAATAATTTATTGCCTGTTTTAAAAATACCTTGTACTTCGGCATAAATTTCTAAACGTTGTTTTGCTGTAAGACTTCCGTTTGCTGGAACAACAATTTTAACATCACTGTTTAAAACCGTATCTGTTATTACAGTTTTTACAACTTTTTCTTTTACTGGTTTGGGTTTGTGTTTATTATCTATAATTGTTTTAGCTCCTAAAATGGAAGCAACAATTAATACTATCCCTATTCCGGCAAGTATAATTTTTCGCATTGATTGGTAGTTTGATGGTATATGACTGCAAAACTACCTTATAGTTTAATGCTTTTATCTTAAAAAAAACTTAAAAGTTAGTCGTCTAAAGCTTCAATTTCGAACTGCAATGCTTCCCATTTCTCCATATTCTGACTTAAGTTAGATTTCAGCTTTTGGTAATCGTCAAAAAAATTAGGTTTAGCCGTAACCGCTTCATAATTAATTTCTAACTCCACATCAATAGCTTTAATTTTCTTTTCAAGCTCACTAATTTTAGCTTCAACATTACTTAATTTATTATTAAGCGACTTTAATTTTTTCTGTTCTTCGTAGCTTCTATTCTTCTTTTCCTTAGGAGTTTCTTTAACAACGGTACGTTTTTCTACTTCTCTTAAGTTTTCAACGTTTCGCTGTTCTAAGTAAAAATCAATATCGCCCAAATATTCTTTTAATTTATGGTCTTTAAACTCATAAACACTATTTGTTAAACCTTGAAGAAAATCACGGTCGTGTGATACTAAAATTAAAGTACCTTCAAAACGACTTAAGGCGTCTTTTAATACGTTTTTAGACTTTATATCAAGGTGGTTTGTTGGCTCATCCATCACCAAAACATTAAATGGTTGCAGCATTAATTTTGCTAAAGCCAAACGGTTACGTTCACCTCCAGAAAGCACGCGTACGTATTTTTCAACCTCGTCGCCTCTAAATAAAAACGATCCTAAAATATCTCTAACTTTACTTCTATTGGTTTCGTTGGCAGCATCAATCATAATATCTAAAACGGTTTTATTACCATCTAAATATTCCGCTTGATTTTGGGCAAAATAACCGATTTGCACATTATGTCCCAATTTTAAATTTCCGTTGTGCTTTAAGTCACCAACTATAATTTTGGCTAAGGTTGATTTTCCTTGTCCGTTTTGCCCAACAAAAGCCGTTTTACTATCGCGCTCGATAAGTAAATCTACCTCGGTTAAAACCTTTTTATCTCCATAATTTTTCGAAACCGCTTCGGCTTCAACCACCACTTTACCAGGTGTTATAGAAACTGGAAAATTAAGCGTCATTACACTATTATCATCTTCATCAACCTCAATACGTTCAATTTTATCTAACTTTTTAATTAGCGATTGCGCCATGGTTGCTTTTGATGCTTTAGCACGGAACTTCTCGATTAATTTCTCGGTTTGCTCAATTTGCTTTTGCTGATTTTTTTGCGATGCCAACTGCTGTTCGCGCAACTCTTTACGCAACACTAAATATTGTGAATATGGTTTTGGGTAATCATAAATCCTACCTAAAGAAATTTCTATACTTCGGTTGGTAACATTATCTAAAAACATTTTATCATGCGATACAATTACCACAGCGCCGGTGTAACCTTTTAAAAATCCTTCTAACCAAATAATAGATTCAATATCCAAGTGGTTTGTTGGCTCATCCAGAAGCAGAATATCATTATTTTGCAATAGTAGTTTAGCCAATTCAATACGCATACGCCAACCACCAGAAAAGGTATCGGTTAATTTGTTAAAATCATCACGCTTAAAACCCAAACCTTGTAATATTTTTTCGGTATCGCCTTGGTAGTTGTAACCACCTGCAATTTCGTATTGGTGTTGTAACTCGTTAATATCTATCATTAACTGGTTGTAGGCTTCACTTTCATAATCGGTACGTTCGGCCAATTGGGTGTTCACTTCATCCATTTTAGCTTCTAATTCCTTTATTTCGGTAAAAGCTTCGTACGATTCTTCAAGCACCGTTCTACCTAAAACAAAATCAATATCCTGTTTTAAGAAGCCAATTTGTAAATCTTTATCGGCAGCAATTTGTCCAGTATCTGGCTCTAACTCTTTCGATAAAATTTTAAGCATGGTAGATTTTCCTGCGCCATTTTTGCCAATAAGCCCAATGCGGTCGCCGTTTCCAAGTTTAAATGTTATATCCTCAAAAAGGTATTCGCCTTGAAAAGAAATCGATAAGTTATGAATATTCATCATAGAAATGTAACTTTTATTACAGTGGGTTTATTTTTAAAAAAGTAACTTTGTACTACTAAATTTTGATAGCAAAAATACACAAATATTATGTTTAAAAAAGGCTCTAAACTATATAGCATTTTTACAGGCAGTTGCCCAAAATGCCATCAAGAATCTATGTACACCAATAAAAACCCGTATCAACTAAATGAAGCCTTAAGCATGCACGAAAAATGCTCGCACTGTGGCACTAAATATAAAATAGAACCATCGTTTTTTTATGGCTCTATGTATGTTAGTTATGGTGTTGGTATTGCGTTTGCAGTAGCAGCTTTTGTTATTTCATTTTTTGTGTTTAACGCCAGCTTAATAAGCGTTTTTATCGCAATAGTAGCCACTTTAATTGTTTTTATGCCAATTATTTTAAGGCTATCAAGAAATATCTGGATTAACATTTTTATGCACTACGATAAAAATTTAATTAAAAAATAAATTGGGAATTACCCCAACCTATTGGGGTCGGGCTATACACTATATCTTTTTCTCATACTTCAAAAAAGGATGCCGTTTCTATCCCTAATTCTGCTCGAAGAACCTAGTAATATTAATCTCTGGGTTTAAAGCCATGTTATTTTCAATAGAATTAAATAACTCTTGCGCAGCATAAGGCCCAATCATAACACCTCGTGTTCCTAAACCATTTAAAACGTGCAAGTTTTTATGTTTCTGGTGTGTTCCTACTAACGGCCTTCTATCAATTACGGTAGGCCGCATTCCTGCAACTTGATTTACCACTTTAAAATCGCAATTAATAAGCTTTTTTAACTTATCTATTAATTCCGTTTTAGCTTTCTCGGTTACCTTATAGGTTGTGTCTTTCCACTCGTAAGTGGCACCAACCGTATATAAATCGTCACCTAACGGAATTAAAAACACTCCGGATTTTAAAACAAAATCTATATTTATTTCGGGCGCAGCAATTGTAATAAGTTCTCCTTTTGTTCCAACTAAAGGTAAATTCTTAAAAAAGGGATTTTGTTTTAAACCATAACCTTCGGCAAAAACAAGATGTTTAGCCATAACGTTTTTATAAGTTACATTGTTTTCTGTACAATGTATATGGTCATAATTAAAACGCTCCTCGTAAAATAAATCCGATTTAACTAAATCTTCTTTATAAGCATTAATTAAGGTTTTTACATCAACTTTTCCAGAATGCAACACTTCACCAAAACCAAAAGGAGCTTGTATGGCTTCATTATTATTTTTACCCAACGTTGTAGATAAAAATGGAGATAGCAAAGGTTTATCGGAAGCTGTAAACCAATTATTTTGTTCTTCGGTCGATGCAAATTTGCGGTACACGGGTAATTTATAATCGAGCTTTACCTGTAATCGTTTTTCAATAGCTTGGTACATTGGCAAAGCCAAATCGAGTTGTTCTTTACTTTTCCAAACCGAAGTAAACCGACGTAAAACCACCGGATTATATAATCCGCCAGCAACTACCGACGATTTTTGAGAAGCATCATCAAAAACCACAAAAGTTTTATTATTTGCCTTAAGTTGTTCGCAAAAGCTTATTCCTGCAATACCAGAACCTACAATTATATAATCTACCTGTTTCACCTTGCGAATATATATAGAAATTGAATTTTTACCTTATATAGTTATAAAATAAAAACGCCCACTAAAAGCGGGCGTTTTTATTATTTATCGATTCTAAAATTAGTATGTCCACATATCTAATTCAAAATCTCTAATTTTATCTTTAATTCTTTCAGATTCTAGCAATTGCATTAAAGCATCTTCTGCAACATATTCGTGAATAGCGCGATCACCTTGAACATTTTGTTCTCTGTAAATGTATCCATGAAAACGTCTTGCATTTAAAATATGATCGAAAGAGAAAGGCATTGAACTATTTTCATTATTAAATGCTTTTGCCTTATGTAAAACTTCTCTCGCTGAAGGATAAAAAACCCAAAATAAAGGAATTGGTTTTTTATTAATTTCATCATCCGAGTTTTTAAAACGAGCTTCAGGAGCTGCTGGCGCTATAGCTAAAATTCTGTATTTCATTTCAGATTGACGCTTATCGAAATACCAAAACCCTTTAATCATATATTCTTTTATATCTGCAGCTGTAATAGTTTCAACTATTTTATACATTTCTGGCAAAATAGAAGGATCATTTTCATAATCTTCCATAGAATAGCCATTATCATTTAAATAATCGGTACCTTCAGCTGTAATAGATGAGAATTGTAAAACATCGTCTATTTGATTCATAGAGCGTTCTTCTTTAAAGTAAGAATCAGCATAAACAGTTTTAATATCTCCATTTTTAATGGCTTCAATTAATACCGTAAATAGAGATTTTCTATCTGGTGTCATATTATTCTCATCCACCGGATATAATAAGGGGAAATTTGCTCTTTGATTTAAATCTACTCTTTCCCATACCATTTTCCCAAATAATATGTCACGATCTCCAACATAGCCATATTCTAAAGGCTTGTCGTTATCTAAAGAAATTTGTTCTTCTGTTTTAAGACCAATTTCGTCTGGCGATTTAGCATTTAGTAAATTAAACTGCGCAAAGGTAGAAGATACAGTTATTACGGTCACTAAAATGCTAAAATTTATCTTCTTTAAATTCATATTATTTTTAAATTTTATTTCTGAAAAAATGGTATTAAATATAAATTAATTGGTTAATTCTACAGCCACTGATGATACAGGAGGTAAAATATAAGTTGAATTCCCCTTAATTCTTGCTTTAATATCAAGTATTTGCACTACATCTCCTCGTTTTGCTTTTTTAAGAGCCGATTTAGCTGCAGCATTAAATTTTTGACCACTAACGGTAACCGTTGGTTGCCCTGGAACTTTTACACTAAATGATTTTACTTCAATTGGCAAATCAAAATCAAAATCTTCTAATAAAGCGCCTACAACTCCAATTTCAACATTACGTCTTGGTAATTTTAAACTACCAGTATTTCCAGGTTTACCAATTAATGTACCTGTTGGTTTTGGAATATTTTTAATTCTAAACGTAGCATTATCATTTACTTTAGAACCATCTGGTAAAACACCGTTTACGTTAATAGTAACTTCACGTCCTTTAACTTTAGTTACATCCATTATATATTTACCGTTACCAACCGAGGATAATCCTGGTGCATTAACCGATACTTTATTAGCTGGAACACCAGCGAATGAAATAGTCATTGGATTTTTTACACCACGATAAACCACATTCATTTTATCAGCTGAAATAGTTGCTGCATTAGGTTTAGCTACAGTTGCGAAGGAAGAGTTTACAGGAACTTCTATTTCTTCTCCACCTTCTCCAAAAATAAGTTTACCTTCAATTTTGTGTTCTCCAACACTTCCAGTTCCTATTTTTAATTTTACTTTACCATCTTCAATTGCATATTGGTTTTCGTTTAATGGTCTACCATCTAAAGTTAATTCAACCTTATTCGGTTTCGTAGAAGCATCTTTACGACCTAATACAATTTGACCATCAAACTGCTCTCCATTAAAATAAGCCGATTTCGATGTTTCCATTAAAGTTGTATAGTTAGTCATAGAAACCTCACTAGCTAAAGTACCTTGTAACATACTAGATAATACTTCACTCTCGGTAGTTTTTATATCAGATTGTAATTGTGTCATCTTAGTTAAGGATGCTACAAGTGGAAAACCTTTATAATGATAATCTAGCCAATCGATTTTAATATTATCTCTATTAGTAACTTGGTCGGTGTTAAATTTCTTTTCAACATCTTTAATTACAGATTCCATACCAGGTTCTGACTTTAAGACTTCAATAACTCCTTCTCTAAAGTTATTAATATGATTTAAAAATGCTGTACCTTCTTCGGTAAGTTTATCTCCTTTAAATAAATGTTGATCTAAATAATCACCTTTATCCATTACTTCGTAATCCGTTGGATTATCTACAGTGGCAACCATTTTGCTTTTTAGGTCTGTTAAATAACCATCAAATTTATGAGCCAACTCATCAATCTGATCAGCTTTAGCCTTTAAAGGTTGGTATTTGTCTGGTTGTTCTGAAGCTTTTTGCTCCAAACTAGCAACAAAGTTAGCATTTCTGGCCTCGGTAGCTTCATTAGATTCTACTAGCTTTTCGTTCATTAATCCGAAAGCTGAAAGTACTTCTTTAGACATATTTAATGCTAACATCGCAATGAAGATTAAATACATCAAGTTAATCATTTTCTGTCTTGGGGTTAAATTTCCTCCTGCCATTTTAAATTAGGTTTTTTGGTTAATTAATAAAGTGATTTGGGATTAAAAAAATTAACGTTCCTAATTAACTTTTGTTCATAGCAGAAAGCATACCACCATAAACACCGTTTAACGATGATAAGTTTGATGCCAAAGATTGCATTTGTTCTTTTACTTTAGCCGCATTTTCAACAGATTCTTCGTTAATTGCAGCTTGTTTATTAATGCTTTCTAATTGTACTTTGTAAAGACTATTTAACGACTCCATTTGAGCAGCAGCTAATGATAATTCTTCACCATATTTTTTAGTTGCCGCAACAGAATCTACAGTAGACCCCATGTTTTTAGCTGCTCCTTCAAAATTTTTAATACTGTCTCCAAGACTAGCAATTAATTCACCATCAATTTTAGCTTCTTTTAATAAATCGTCTAACTTTTTAGATAAAATACCTTGAGCATCATTATTTTCGCTTTCAGTTTTTTTACCGCCAGCTAATTCTGGATAAACTAAAGACCAATCTAACTCATCATCAACCGGTTCAAATGCCGATAAGGCAAAGATAATGGCCTCCGAAACTAAACCGATAGTTAACAGTACATTCCCTGTTAAAGGTCCGAACTCAATGTGAGTAATTTTGAATAATGCACCTAGGATTACAACTGCTGCTCCCAATCCGTAAGCCATATTCATGAACTTTTTGCTTGCTTTTGACTTTGCCATAATTTTCGAATTTTAATGTTTAAGTAGGTTAATACTTAGTAGGTTAATAGTTAAATAATTATTGAATTGATTAAAAAGTTTTTTGTTATAAACCGTTACTGTGTTACGTTTGTCCCCATATAATCTTGAACGGTTCTAAAGCCTATATAGCTTCTTGCTGAATCTTGATATTCATAATCTCGAGAGCTAACTTGTAAAAAGTAAGCAACATCTTTCCATGAACCACCTCGAACAATTTTACGCTTATTATTTTTATCGTTTACACTCGGGTTAATCGTTGATGTATACTGGTATGCTGAGGCATCATAAGAAGCATTTATCCATTCTGATACATTACCTGCCATGTTATATAAATTATAATCATTTGGCTCGTATGATTTTGCTTCAACTGTATACAAAGCTTGATCGGCAGCATAATCCCCTCTTACAGGTTTAAAATTTGCCATAAAGCAACCTCTATCACTTTTTGTGTAAGGACCGCCCCAAGGATAAGTTGCCGCTTGCAAGCCACCACGTGCAGCATATTCCCATTCGGCTTCCGATGGTAGTCTAAATGAGTTTACAAAAGCAGCACCTTTTGATTTTTGATAAGAATTTTTGTTAATAGTTCTCCATTCGCAAAAAGCCTTCGCTTGCATCCAAGTTACACCAACTACAGGATATTCACCATAAGCGTCGTGCCAAAAATAATCGTTATGCATTGGTTCGTTATAAGAGTATGCAAAATCTCTAATCCAAACCGTAGTATCTGGATAAATTTCAATTTCTTCTTTTTTAATTGCTTCTTTACGTTTAATACCTCGTTTTCTTGCAGCTTCTTGAATATCCATATAACTGTATTGAAATTTAAATTTCTTAACATCCCAAGTACGTTGTCCGTTATAGGATTCTTCTAAAGGCAAATACATCGTATCCATAACCTCTGCATAATATTCATCTGGATAATCTGAAGTATCGAAAATTAAATCTATATCGTTATTAATTTTTCTACCTTCGAAACCAGTTGGCCCTAAACCAGTGTAGTTTTCGAACATATACTTTTCGTAAACCGACATGTTAGCCGTATCTGCATCTTTAAATGCAAACTCCCCAATACCACCATCTTCTGGTAATTTACCAACCTCATCGGCAAGTACGGCCAGTCTATATCTAAGAATCGAATCTCTTACCCAGTTAACAAATTGACGATACTCGCTATTTGTTATTTCTGTAGCGTCCATATAAAAGGCTCTTACAGTTACTGTTTTTGAAGGAGCATCATGAACACCAGCAAGATCATCGTCTGCTTTACCCATAATAAATGCGCCTCCAGGAATTAGTTCCATGCCATATGGCTTTTCCGGATGCCATTTTTTTCCTTTAACACCTACTAGCTCGCCTCTATTGTTAGAGCCACAACTTGCTAGCATTGCTATTACTGCGGTTAATAAAATAAACTTCTTCATATCCATAGAAAACTCGAGGTTAATTATTTTAGCTTCTTATTTGAGAGCGTAAACATATTTATATATTTTTTAAAAAACAACTTTTTATCTAAAAAATTTACATTTCATCGTATAAAATTTACATTTTACCGATTAAAAAAGCATTTAAACTATTTAAAAACCTAAACACTATTCTTTTGAATTGCCTTATACCAACGTTCTGGCACTTTATTATTGCATGCATCGATATAATCTTGATGCATGCATGGTAATAACGTGTGTCTTTTTAATTTATTATTAACATTTGCCAAAAAAGGAATTTCAATCCACCATCTACCTGTTTTATTGCTCTTGTAAAACACTAATTCCTCTGACTCTGTTAATGTTATAAATTTTTTGAAATTATTTTCGTTTGAAAAATCATCATCATTAACACGATAATTAACACCTTCAACAAAGTACCAAATCATTTGCGCTATGAGCATCGAAGTCACTTCGTCATCCTTTGAAGCTTTATATTCATAAATCCCAAACGAAGTTACTTTATTACTTATCCCTGCATAACGAGTAATAGCACAAATTTCCTTACCGTCGAATCCATTTGGTGAATATTTCTGCTTTAAACTTAAGTCGGAACTTTTTATAGAAGACATATCGACGGATACAATATTAGCGTCTCGCATAACCGGTTCGACCAATGTAATGTTGTTTGAAATTTCTCCAAGGCGGTAGTATTCAAAGTACAAACTCTCCATCAAGTCTATTTCTTCTTGAGGATTGAAATAGGTTTGATATCCTATCGTAGCGTAATTAAATAAGTTATAGGGTTTATCTAAAATTATTTTACCAACAAAGCTATTGCTCTTTATAGGCTTACTCGAATCACCTAAATTAAACTTACAATCAACATTTACAATATTAACCATCGGCACCAAATTGTCGTAAGCACGATAATTAGCATAAGTTAAATCTTGCGAACCTCCTAGTATAACTGGTATAATATTGGCTTTTAAAAGAGTAACTACCAATTCCTTTAGAGCATAATAGGTATCGTTTACTGTTTCACCTTTGTAAATATCTCCTAAATCGGCAATAACAACATGCCAACTACCAGGAAACAAACTATAAAATGCTTTTCGAATTTCGTTTAATTGAAACGTTTCCCCAATATAATTAATATCATTGCGATTATCTAAAACCCCAACAACAGCAACTTTTACGCCTTGTAGATCTGGAACACCGTTTTGAGCAGAGTGAATTTTAATTTTTTTGCCTAAAGCCTGCTGCGAAAGAAGCTCGTTATGAGCTAAAACAGCATCTGGCACTGGGGATAAAAAACTAAAATCCATTAAAGTAAAAGCAGTTATTTTTTATATTTTGCTTATCACAAATATTAAAAGAATAAATGGATTTTTGAATAGATTTTTGAAAAAAATTACAAGAATTACGCTATTCACTAAAAATAGTTTAACCAAAAACCTAATTACTTCTTTTTTGTTGCTCTTTTTTTAGCTTTCTTTTTAGGAGCATTAGCTTCAATAATAGCTTTTGCCTCCTCTAAAGTCATTTCGCTTACATCAACGGTTTTTGCTAACTCTACTTTAGTTTTTCCATGAATTACATTATGCCTTCCCCAACGTGCTTTTTCAACACGAATAGCTCCATCTTCCCAAGAATGAATAAGCTTATCTTTTTCTTTCTGAATTTTATCTTCGATAAGCGTTACAATATCATCATCGGATAAATTATCCCAATCGTATTTTTTGTTTACGTTAATAAACATGTTGTTCCATTTAATATATGGGCCAAAACGCCCTTTTCCTTTTTGAACTGGTAAATCTTGATAATGGTAAATTGGCGCATCGGCTTTTTGCTTTTCTTTTATTAAAACAATAGCATCGTCTAATTCAACGCTTAACGGATCGATTCCTTTAGGCAACGACACATAAGCTTTTCCAAATTTCACGTATGGCCCGAAACGTCCGTTATTTACTTCAACCGTTTCGCCTTCAAACTCACCTAAGTTTTTAGGAAGTTGAAATAAATCCATCGCCTCTTCGTAGGTTATGGTATTTAATTGTTGATCTGGACTTAGGCTTGCAAATTGTGGTTTTTCCTCATCATCAACTGTTCCTATTTGCACCATAGGGCCAAATTTTCCTAAACGGACACTTACTTGCTTTCCTGTTGTTGGGTCGGTTCCAAGAATACGCTCACCAGATTCTCTATCGGCATTTTCTTTTACATCTTCAACAACTGGATGAAAATCTTTATAAAACGATTTCATCATTTTTTGCCAATCTTCTTTTCCTTCAGCAATATCATCAAAATCTTCTTCAACTTTCGCTGTAAAATTATAATCGAGAATAGCATCGAAATGATTAACCAGGAAATCGGTTACAATCATCCCAATATCGGTTGGCACTAATTTACCTTTATCTGAACCTACTTTTTCGGTTAAGGTTACATCTTTTACATTTCCTTCTTGAAGTGTTAATTGCGAATATTCACGCTCTACACCATCAACAGTACCTTTTTCAATATAATTTCTATTTTGAATAGTTGATATTGTTGGCGCGTATGTAGACGGACGACCAATACCTAATTCTTCTAACTTTTTAACTAAAGAAGCTTCAGTATATCGTGCTGGCGGTCGCGTATAACGTTCGGTTGCTGTAATGTAGCTATTCAATAAGGTTTCGTTAACCTTCATTGCTGGCAACATACCATCTTGCTCGGTATCTTCATCATCTGTTCCTTCTAAATATACTTTTAAGAAACCATCGAAAGTAATAACCTCGCCGTTTGCAGTAAATATTTCTTTATGTGTATCGGCTTCAATTTTTACATTGGTACGCTCTAAATTAGCTTCACTCATTTGCGATGCTATGGCACGTTTCCATATTAAATCGTAAAGCCTTGCTTGATCTCTATCTATATTTACACTATGCGTTGCAAAGTTTGTTGGACGAATAGCTTCGTGAGCTTCTTGCGCTCCTTTAGCTTTGCCTACATAATTTCTAGGATTGCTATATTCGTTACCATAGGCCTTTTTAATTTCATTCTCAGCTCCTTTTCTTGCCTCCTCGGATAAGTTTACACTATCGGTTCTCATGTAAGTAATTAAACCCGCTTCGTATAGGCGTTGTGCCATCGTCATGGTTTTACTTACCGAAAAATATAATTTACGTGATGCCTCCTGCTGTAAAGTTGATGTTGTAAATGGTGCTGCAGGTGATTTTTTTGCTGGTTTTTTTGTTAAATCGGCTACTTTAAAGTTTGCAGCAGCATTTTTTTCTAAAAACGCTAAAGCCTCTTTTTTAGTTTTAAAATTCTTAGGAAGCTTTGCTTTAAATGTTTGCCCGTCTTCATTTGAAAATTCAGCATCAATTCTATATGATGCTACAGGTTTAAAATCTGCAATTTCGCGTTCCTTCTCGACAATTAATCGCACTGAAACCGATTGTACACGACCTGCAGACAAACCGCCTTTTACTTTTCTCCATAATACCGGCGAAAGCTCGTAACCTACAATTCTATCTAACACACGACGTGCTTGTTGCGCATCAACCAAATCGTAATCTATACCTCTTGGGTTTTCGATAGCTTTTAAAATGGCGGATTTAGTAATTTCGTGAAACACAATACGCTTAGTTCTATCTTTATCGAGCTTTAATGTTTCGGCCAAATGCCATGCAATAGCTTCACCCTCGCGATCCTCATCACTTGCTAACCAAACCATTTCGGCTTTTTTAGCTAAGTCTTTAAGTTTTTTTACAACCGCTTTTTTATCCTTAGATACTTCGTATTTGGGTTTAAAATCACCTTCAACATCGACCCCTAATTCTTTGCTTGGTAAATCGGCAATATGCCCAAAACTAGATTCTACTTTAAAATCTTTACCAAGAAATTTTTCAATGGTTTTTGCTTTTGCAGGTGACTCAACTATCACTAAATTCTTCGCCATACTTCGTGTTTTGAGCTACAAATTTATACTAAAAAAAATTTAACATCCTAATTTTATAGTCTTTCATTAGATAATTTAAACTAAAATAGCCTGTATTTAACATCTTAAACACAGGCTGTTAATTTTTTAAGTAAATTATTTATTATGAAATTGTTCCTATTTCATCAATTGCACTAGTTTCATCAAAACCAATTACTTCCTTATAAATTAAATATATAGGATGAAATAAAAACGATTGAACAAAAATACCGCCAATACCACAGGTGATAAAAGTTGCTAAGGTTATACCTATATAAGAGACAATTAACAAACCTAATGTTATCCCCCACTTTTTATTTCCTAATTTAAAAGCTAACGAAAGTATTTCCCCAACCGATAAATCTTCATTAAAAGCGAAAATGGTAAAAACAAACATTACAGGCACCGCAAAATAAAACAAAGGCAAATAACACATTAACGCCGATGGTATCAATATAAGTATAGCAATTAGCATTAAGGTAAATATTTTGGCTAGATATTTTCCTTTTACGAAGTAGAAAAAATCTTGAGTAATAACAGATTCGCCATAATCTATCTTTTTCATAATTCGATAAAACGCAGTATTTAATGCCGTTGTAATAACACCTAAAACAATAACGCCAAATCCTACAACTACAATATACAACACAGACATGCTTCCAAAAAAATTATCCATAGCTTCCGGATCGGTATAACCACTTCGTTGCTGTTCCATTATCATCCCAATAAATGGCACATAAAACATAAGAATTATTGGCAGCATAACAATTAACGAAAACAACTGAAGCAACAACCCTTGCACCCAAGTTTTTTTAAAAAGCTCTATTGATTTATTAAAAATATCGCCAAAATCGAGCAATCTAGCTTCTTCTATGCGTTTTGAAATATTATTTACGGTATTCATGAATATTAATTGAAGGTTTTATTTTTTAAATGTAATCGTTTTTTTATAAATATTACAAACAAAAAGCCCCACCTAACAGCAGAGCTTTAATATTCAATTAGTTATACAATTAATTTAAACTGTAGGTACTTATTGGTTTTATGTCGTTTTCTAGATACTCGAATTGGTATAAAACATTTCCTCCAATCATTAACAAGGAGTTTTGCAAAGGAATAACATCTTTCGATTGAATATCGTTATAACCTTTTATCATATTTAAATCTAACGGATTTTCTTTATTGAATATTTTTAGTCCAGCGGTACCATCGCAAACAAAAAGTGTATTTCCTTTAATTCCTAAACCGTAAGGATTCTCTAAAGCATAACGCGCTGCCAAAGTTGGGTTTGCTTTGTCGCTTACATCAATAACTTCTAAAACACTTTCTAGTTGCCCACAAGCATTACCACCACGCAATGTTAAATAAGCATAATCGCCATCTACAACTACAGGATCGCAACCTTCCCAATGGGTAAATTCTGAAACATATTCTGGCGATGCCGGATTATTTAAATTATAAATATACATACCATTTGTGCTGCCTAAAAACAAATAATCGTCGGCTTCGAACATGGTTTCAATATTCCAACCGGCATAATGTGTATTTGCTAAAACGGGTTGTGATAAATTCGAAATATTAAAAATTGACATTTCGTACGACCCAACGGTATACAAATAATTATTTACGATTTGAAAACGCGCCAAAGAACCTCCAGTTCCTGTTGAAGATTCAATAACTGCAACATCGGAAACAAAATCTATAAATCGCTCGTCGTCACGTTTTTTTCTTCGTTCTGCTGTCACAGTCCAACCTACAATAATATCGTCTTCCCAATTAAGTTTACTATAATCGGCTTCATCGGCTTCAATTGGCATTTGGTAATCGTAAACACTAAACACATCTTCTAACCTTTCAACTAACTTAACTTCATCATTAATATTAGAAATATCAAAAACCAACAAATCTGTAGCACTATCGGCGTATAAGTAATCGTCCTTTACCGAAATATCTTCGTTTCCAGGAATTTTTATAAACTTTATTGTAGTTGGTGTTTCTGGATTTGTATTATCAATAACATGAATACCTTCAACATCGCCAATAAAAATGAAATCTTTATAAGCATAAATTTTCCCAACTTCTTGTATGGTTTGCGGAGCAGAAACTTCGACCGAGTTCCTAAAATCGGCCTTACTCATTACCAATGGTGTAGCGACTTGCACTATTTCAAAATCGTCTTTTTTATCGCATGAAAATGCAAAACAAAGCGTGAGAATTAAACATATAAATTTAGTTTTCATAGTGTAATTGGTTTTTATTTTAAAGATACAAAAAAGAAAAAAGTCATGTAGTTATTCCTTTATTTTTAAAAGAGTTAGTATTTATAAGTTAAGGCATTATCTAAGCCTTCTATATTTAAAATTAATTCGTTTTGGGTGTTATTAATTTGCAATGGTTTTAAATTAAAACTTATTTGTTTTGTAAAAACAGCAAGACAAGCTTCATTATTTATTAATTGTATTTTTAAATAACGTTGTTCTGGCGACGATTCTGCAACAGCTTCAGAATCAACCAAATTAAACTCCCAAGAATCGCCACTACATCCAGATGCGCTAAAACTAAAACTTAGGCAATCATCTGTAATTTTAACATTGGACATGGTAAAAAAATCGGTTTCTAAATTCGCATACATTTCTGCGTCAAGCACAGCGGTTTTATCGCAATTCTCAGAATCATCATCATTCATAGCATCATCACAGGTCATATTTGTTAAACTCGACAAAACTACAATTGTCCAAAGTGTTATTTTAAAATTATTCTTCATTTTGATTTAATTTTCTGATAAGCAAGTGAATAAAACTAGCGGTTTTAAGCTTAAACAAATCCGTTTTTCCAAACATGTATTAAATACGTATTTACTTAATAGATAAAAAAACTCTAAAAAGGTTGCGCGATGACTTGCAATATTTTCAGAAATTATAAACACAAAAATTAACTGCCAATTTGTCACCAAACCATAAATAAATTATATCTTTGCATGCTTGTTGAAATGAAATATTTCAAATAATTATGGAAAAGACAATAGACGAAAATAAACAAGGTGAATCTTTAATTCTAGAACAAAAAGAAGGCAATAAACGCAAGCTTTTTATAGAGAGTTATGGTTGCGCCATGAATTTTAGCGACAGTGAAATTGTTGCTTCAATACTATCTGAACAAGGTTTTAACACCACGCAAACTATTGAAGAAGCCGATTTAGTTTTAGTAAACACCTGCTCTATTCGCGATAAAGCCGAACAAACCGTACGTAAGCGTTTAGAAAAATATAACACAATAAAAAACAACCATAACCCTAAAATGAAAGTTGGGGTTTTAGGTTGTATGGCCGAACGCCTTAAAAGTAAATTTCTTGAAGAAGAAAAAATTGTAGATTTAGTTGTTGGCCCCGATGCTTATAAAGATTTACCCAACCTTTTAGCCGAAGTTGATGAAGGTAGAGATGCTATTAACGTCATCTTATCTAAAGAAGAAACCTATGGCGATATTTCTCCTGTTCGATTAAATAGCAATGGTATAACTGCTTTTGTATCTATTACACGTGGTTGCGATAATATGTGTACATTTTGTGTTGTGCCATTTACTCGTGGTCGCGAACGCAGTAGAGACCCACAAAGTATTATTGAAGAAATTAACGATTTAGCCAATAAAGGTTATAAGGAAGTTACACTTCTTGGCCAAAATGTAGATAGCTATTTATGGTATGGTGGCGGACTTAAAAAAGACTTTGATAAAGCCAGCGATATACAAAAAGCTACTGCAGTTAATTTTGCCAAATTATTAGATATGTGTGCCATAGCACAACCTAAAATGCGTTTTCGTTTCTCAACATCTAACCCCCAAGATTTTACTATTGATGTTATTGAAACCATGGCAAAGCATAAAAACATTTGCAATTACATTCACTTACCTGTACAAAGTGGAAGCAACCGTATTTTAAAAGCCATGAACCGCTTGCACACACGCGAAGAATACTTTGATATTATTAATAATATTCGCAAACTTATTCCAGATTGTGGTATTAGCCAAGATATGATTTCTGGTTTCCCAACCGAAACAGAAGAAGATCATCAAGATACACTTTCGCTTATGCGATACGTAAAATATAGTTACGGTTACATGTTTGCTTATTCTGAACGCCCAGGAACTTTAGCCGAAAGAAAACTAGAAGACGACATTCCAGAAGCAATAAAAAAACGTCGATTAGCCGAAATTGTACAGCTTCAACGCGATTTAAGCGAAGAAGTTATGAAAAGCAATGTTGGTAAAGTGGTAGAAGTTTTAATTGAAAAATCATCAAAAAAATCGGATGCAGAATGGTCTGGAAGAACATCAGAAAACTTAGTAGCTGTTTTCCCTAAAGAACATTATAAAGAAGGCGATTTTGTAAACGTAAAAATTAATAGCTGTACAAGTGCTACCTTAATTGGAGAAGCTGTGGGCTATTCAGAAAACAATTAATATTAAATAAAATTTGAAGTCTTGATGTCTTTAAATCTCGACTTTTGAATATAGAAAAAATGGAATCTGTTCAAGCAATAAAACAACGTTTTGGTATAATTGGTAATACGCCAGCACTAAACCGTGCTATAGAAAAAGCTATACAAGTTGCACCAACAGACATATCGGTTTTAGTAACCGGCGAAAGCGGTGTTGGTAAAGAAAGTATTCCTAAAATAATACACCAATTATCGCACCGCAAACACAACAAATACATAGCAGTTAACTGTGGCGCTATACCAGAAGGCACAATAGATAGCGAACTTTTTGGTCACGAAAAAGGCGCATTTACAGGAGCAACTCAAACACGTAGCGGTTATTTTGAAGAAGCCGATGGCGGAACCATTTTTTTAGATGAAGTTGGAGAATTACCTCTAACAACGCAAGTACGTTTACTTCGTGTTTTAGAAAATGGCGAGTTTTTAAAAGTAGGCTCTAGTAAAGTACAAAAAACTAACGTGCGTATTGTTGCGGCTACAAACGTAAACATGTTTGAAGCTATACAAAAAGAAAAATTTCGAGAAGACTTATTTTATCGTTTAAGTACTGTAGATATTAATCTTCCGCCATTGCGCGAGCGACAAGAAGACATCCATTTATTATTCAGAAAATTTGCCAGCGACTTTGCATTAAAGTATAAAATGCCAACGGTTAAACTATCTGAAAACGCTGTGCAACTACTTGTAAAATATCGCTGGAGCGGAAACATTCGCCAATTACGAAACATTGCCGAACAACTTTCTGTATTAGAACAAAACCGAACCGTTTCTGCCGAAACTCTGCGCAACTATTTACCAACAACTGGAAATAATTTACCCGCAGTTATAAAACAAACAAAAGCAGAAAGCGACTTTAGTAGCGAGCGTGAAATACTTTACAAGGTGCTTTTCGACATGAAAAGCGATCTCAATGATCTTAAAAAACTTACCATGGAACTCATGAAAAATGGTAACACTAAAGATGTCGAAAAAAACAACGAAAGCTTAATTCAAAAAATTTACGGCAACCCAACCAATGATGATATTGCTTTTGAAGAACATGATGATGAAAGTGATTTTTTAAGCATTCCAGAACACACCACACCACCGGTAATAGAAAACGAATCTATAACCGATAAATATCATTTTGCTGAAGAAATTGAAGAAGAAGAAACTTTATCTTTACAAGACAAAGAACTAGAACTTATAAAAAAGTCTTTAGAGCGCCACAATGGTAAACGTAAATTGGCTGCTGCCGAGTTAGGTATAAGCGAACGCACTCTATACAGAAAAATTAAACAATACGATTTATAATTTTGAGTTTTAAATACATGAAACATTTAAAATATATTATTCTAGTTTGTCTAACAATAAGTACAATTTACAGTTGCAAAATTCAATATGGACTAACACAACCTACGTCTATTGATGCCGATTCATTTCAAGTAAATAGCTTTGAAAACACAGCGCTTTTAGTTGAACCTGGTTTAACAAGAGACTTTAAACTAGCCTTGGAAGATTATGTTCAAGACCAAACCAACTACAGTTTGGTAACTAATAATGGTGATTTAATTTTTGAAGGTGAAATTACAGATTACCGCATTTCACCAACTACATCAACATCTTCAAACACAGCCGCTCAAAACAGATTAACAATTTCTGTACGTGTTCGCTTTATAAACACAAACAATGCAGAAGATGACGTTGAGCAAACATTTTCATTTTTTTATGATTACGATGGTACAGCACAACTTACAGGAACTTTAAAAACTACAGCACACGAAGAAATTTTTGACCGTTTAACACAGGATATTATTAATGCTACCTTAGCCAAATGGTAAACCATATAATACAACAATAAAAAAAATTGAATAAATTTGGCACATCCAATGAATAAAAGTGATTTTACATATATACTGCAACACACGGAAGCTTTAACTTCCGAAAAATCTGATGCCGTAAAATCAATTATCGCAGAGTTTCCATATTTTCAGCCAGCACGCGCAGTTTATTTAAAGGGTTTAAAAGATCAAAATAGTTTTAAATATAATCAAGAGCTAAAAACTACAGCTGCTTTTACTACAGACAGGAGTGTCCTTTTTGATTATATTACTTCAGAAGAATTTATTCAAAATCAAATTTCCGAATTTATCAACCAAAACACCATTCATTTAAAAGATATAAATGTAGATATTGAAGATATTTCGGTTAATAAAAGCACGTTAATAGATGATAATTTACATAAGCAAATTGAAGAAACCGATGGCGCTTTAGACCCGAATTTATTTCAACCTAAAAACGAAACTAAAGCTTCAGAAACCCCTTCTGATAAAAAAAAAGCAATTGAAGCACCTGTTTTAACACTCAATACCGATGTGAAAATATCGCCGGAAACCTTATTAAACCTGGGGAAACCTTTTCAATTTAACAAAGCCGAAAAACATTCGTTTAACGAGTGGTTAAAAATATCGCATTTTAAACCCATAGAACGCGAAAACCCAACTATACAACCAACTCCAATAAAGCAAACCGCCCCAGAACCTGTTAAAAACGAACCAGACGAAGACTTAGAAAAACAAAAAAAGTTTGAGCTAATAGATAAATTTATTCAACAAAGCCCTAAAATAAGTCCGGTAAAAGACTCTGCACCAAAAGGCAATTTAGCCAAAGAGCAAATGATACAGCCCGAAGCCTTAATGACAGAGACTTTGGCTCGAATTTATGTAGAACAAAAAAATTATAAAAAGGCGATTCAATCTTATAAAATTTTAAGTTTGAAATATCCAGAAAAAAGTGGTTTCTTTGCAGACCAAATTAAAGCAGTAGAACAATTAAGAGATCAAAATAAATAAAACATAATGAGTACGTTTACAATATTTTTAGCCTTAATAATAGTAGTAGCATTTTTACTAATAGTTGTAATTATGGTACAAAACCCTAAAGGTGGCGGTTTATCATCATCATTTGGTGGCGGTGGCACCCAACAATTAGGAGGCGTTAAAAAAACAACCGACTTTTTAGACAAAAGTACTTGGACATTAGCAACCATACTTTTAGCATTAATTTTATTATCGAATGTAGCGGTAAACAGAAGTTCTGACAGTTTAGAATCGAAAGCTTTAGAAGCCGACGAAACTATCGAGCAACCACTTCCTACACCAGCAGCTCCAACAGCAACCAATGATGCTGCAAGCGAAACTGAAGAATAAAATTAAATACAACACATTAAAAAATGCCAACTTTTCCAGTTGGCATTTTTTGTTTGCACCAGTTTCGGCAGGCTGAAAGTTTGTCAGTTACCTCGCAATGGCACATTTTTAGCTTAAACGTATTTCGTAAACATTAATTTTAAAATTAAAAATATATCACAATGTCATTAAACATTAAACCATTAGCAGACCGTGTTCTTATAGAACCAGCTGCAGCTGAAACTAAAACGGCTTCTGGAATTATTATTCCAGATAACGCTAAAGAAAAACCACAAAAAGGCACCGTTGTTGCTGCCGGACCTGGCACCAAAGACGAGCCTATAACCGTAAAAGTTGGCGATACTGTTTTGTATGGCAAATATGCAGGAACAGAGCTGAAGCTTGAAGGTACCGATTATTTAATTATGCGTGAAAGCGACATTTTAGCAATAGTTTAACTGTAACTTTTCTATTTCCGCGAAAGCGGAAAGCTTATTAACAAAACTAAATTTAATTATACATGTTTCCTTTTTTAGGAACTGAAACAAAAATTTATAAAAATGGCAAAAGACATAAAATTTGATATAGAAGCACGCGACGGATTAAAACGCGGCGTTGATGCATTAGCGAATGCTGTAAAAGTAACTTTAGGTCCAAAAGGACGTAATGTTATTATTTCTAAAAGCTTTGGAGCACCACACATTACTAAAGATGGTGTATCGGTTGCTAAAGAAATAGAATTAGAAGATGCACACGAAAACATGGGTGCGCAAATGGTAAAAGAAGTTGCTAGCAAAACCAACGATTTAGCTGGTGATGGCACTACAACTGCTACCGTTTTAGCTCAAGCCATTGTAAAAGAAGGTTTAAAAAACGTAGCTTCTGGTGCCAACCCAATGGATTTAAAACGTGGTATCGACAAAGCTGTTGAGGCTATTACTGCCGACCTAGCTAATCAAGCACAAGAGGTTGGTAATTCGTCAGAAAAAATAAAACAAGTTGCTGCCATTTCTGCAAACAACGACGATACCATTGGCGAATTAATCGCTCAAGCTTTCACCAAAGTTGGTAAAGAAGGTGTGATTACTGTTGAAGAAGCTAAAGGTTTAGATACTTATGTAGATGTTGTTGAAGGTATGCAGTTCGATAGAGGTTATTTATCGCCTTACTTTGTAACAGATTCTGATAAAATGATTGCCGATTTAGAAAATCCGTACATTTTATTATTCGATAAAAAGATTTCTAACTTACAAGAAATTCTTCCAATTTTAGAGCCAGTTGCACAATCTGGTCGTCCTTTATTAATTATTGCTGAAGATGTTGACGGACAAGCCTTAGCAACTTTAGTAGTAAACAAATTACGTGGTGGTTTAAAAATTGCTGCTGTAAAAGCTCCTGGTTTTGGCGACAGACGTAAAGCTATGCTTGAAGATATCGCTATTTTAACTGGTGGAACTGTAATTTCTGAAGAAAGAGGATTTACTTTAGAAAATGCAGATTTAAGCATGCTAGGAACTGCTGAAACCGTAACTATCGATAAAGACAACACGACTATTGTAAACGGTTCTGGTGATGCCGAAGCTATTAAAGCTCGTGTTAACCAAATTAAATCGCAAATTGAAAGCACAACTAGCGATTACGATAAAGAAAAACTACAAGAGCGTTTAGCTAAATTAGCTGGTGGTGTTGCTGTACTTTATGTTGGTGCTGCTAGTGAAGTTGAAATGAAAGAGAAAAAAGACCGTGTTGATGATGCTTTACACGCAACTCGTGCTGCTGTTGAAGAAGGTATTGTTGCTGGTGGTGGTGTTGCTTTGGTTAGAGCTAAAGCTGTATTAGCAAATCTTGAAACTGCTAATTTAGATGAAACCACTGGCGTACAAATTGTAAATAAAGCTATTGAAGCTCCTTTACGCACTATCGTAGAAAATGCTGGTGGCGAAGGTTCTGTTGTAATTAACAAAGTACTTGAAGGTAAAAAAGATTTTGGTTACGATGCTAAATCTGAAGAATATGTAGATATGCTTAAAGCGGGAATTATAGATCCTAAAAAAGTAACTCGTATTGCTTTAGAAAATGCTGCTTCTGTTTCTGGAATGATTTTAACTACCGAGTGTGCTTTAATCGATATTAAAGAAGATGCTCCAGCTATGCCTCCTATGGGCGGCGGCGGTATGCCAGGTATGATGTAATGGCGAATCGCCATAGATAAATTATTTAAAAACGTCTCAATTTATTTTGAGACGTTTTTTTATTTTTCAATTACTTAGATTTATTTCATAAAATAAAAACATCATCATTTGGAACCAATTACAATAATTTCTTCTGCAATTTTAAGTCAATTACAAACTTCTGCGGTTGTGAATGCAATCGTCTCTAGTTTTATCGGGAGCAGATCAGATGAACTTCTTTGTAAAGGCACAAAACATCTTTTTAACAAAATAAAAAATAATGTTGAAGAACCCGCAAACCATGACATCCAAAAAGCAGTAAGGAAAGCCTATTTATGTGCTACTCATGTTACTACTGATGAAGTAAAAAATGATACTGATTTAAAAGAAATAAAATCCTATTTAAAAAAAGAGCTTTCAAAACTTAAAAAACCAAACATTCGTTTTCCAAAAACCGAGTTAGACAGTAAGTTTGAACAACTACTAAATCCAAAGGGTAATTCAGTTGATGAGCAATTACCAACAATTAAGCTATCATTAAAAGAAATGCTTTTTGAAGAGTTGAGATTGATGAAATTACGAGTTCCTCTGGAGCTTAAAAACAAAATCATGAATGGATGGAATGAAGGAAACAAACACTACGATTGGTATGAATTAATGTGTGCTTTTGCTACTGAAGATTTTAAAAGCAACGAAAGAATTAGAGCAGTTATACAAACAGACTACTTATCAATTTTAACACAACAAAGTAATGATATAAATATAAAAATTGATGATGTAGTAAGCCATCTTGAAGCCATTGAAGCAGCTTACAAGCCAATTTTGGTGAAGGTTGAAACTATTATTTCAATTGTAGAAAATACTAACGAGAAAGTAAACCAAATAGACAAAAAAGTTGACGACTTGGTTGAAGCATTAAAACAAAAAACAGGCGGTAAAAAAAACATCCCGTTTAACACAGAAGGTTTAAAAGCTAGCTCAAACTACAACAAAATAAAAACTAAACTTGAGGCACTATACCTCGACGAAGAAAACCTAAGAATTGAAATAGAGGATTATAAACTAGAAGTTAAAGAAGCAAACAGCAACAACCTTGAAAGAAAAAAACGCCTACTTAACAATGCTGAGCAAAACCGTTTAGAGGTAAATAAACAAAGAATTGATACCGAAAAGGAACTGGAGATTTTTGTAAGCGATGTTTTAAACCTCGCTAAACTATTAAACAGTGAAGAATTAATAAACAACAATGAATTAAGCACAATTAAAGCATTATTTAAACAAGGTAAATACCATGAAGTAAATGAGCTGCTTAACGAAGATAAATTATATAAAGAACTTGAATCTATAAACACAGAAAAGCATGAGCTCTCACAAAAGTTTTTGGTAAAAGCTCAAACCACAGTTATAGAAAAAAAAGAAAACTGGTTTAATTTAGCGTATAAATATTACCAAGAAGCTATCAATTTAGAAGAAACAGCAAATAATTTATTCGAATTTGCATACTTTTTAGGTATTCACAGAAAAATCTCAAATGCCATTTTTTATTACAATAAATGTCTCTCACTAAGAAGAAAACTCGCCGTGGAGAACCCAAATGCATTTTTGGCTGACGTGGCCATGACATTGAACAATCTGGCAATCCTGCAAAGCGACAACAAGGATTTCCAAAACGCCGAAAAAAATTACCGCGAAGCTTTAGATATCTTAAGAAAACTTGCTAAGGAGAACCCAAAACACTTTGATTTAGATTATGCCGAAACTTTAATTAATTTTTCTATTTTTTACTTAAAAAATATTCCAAATAAAGAAAAATCATTGCAATACGTAAACAAAGCCATAAATCATATTGCGCCTTACATAAAAACCATATTTTGGGCGCAACAACTGCAATCAACAGCAGATAAAATAATAACCCATTGGGAAAATAATTAAAATATATAAACCCTTCTTTTTTTTAAAATCGATGAAAATATTTACTAACTAAAATAGCTCAAGTAAATAAAGTTGAGCCTCACAAAGCAACATGTAGCACTCTTATGTTAAATTAGCATTAGTCTTAATCGGTATGGAAAAGACACCTAATGATTCAAATAGAAAAACGCTTCTCAATATTTTGGGAAGCGTTTTTAATTTTTAATTAAAATCGTCGAGTAAAGAATCATCGACATCTTTTACACATCTGCAATTATAAAGTAGCTTTCTAGTATTTTCATGTTCGTTAAAATATTCTCCATCGGTATACCTTGTAGAATATGACCTTGGCGATGGATTTGCACTATAAGAAAACGCCGCATAAGCAGCCGATTTTAAAGTTGCTCCAGTGTTTCCATTTTTTCCAGTATTTGGAGTAGATGTCCAATAGTATCCTATATTAAAACTAGACCATTTTGTACATGGATCGTCGGTTGGATAAGGCTTTATATTACTTGACCCAAATTGAACATTAAACAAACTAAAATAATGGCTATTTAGAATTTGGCTTTGTAAAATTTTAAAATCATTTATTGTTGGCACACGCCATCCGGTAGGACAAATTCCTTGAGCACCTTCACTCCTTGAACCATTCATTACAGTATACCAATTGTAATACCTACCGTATTCTTTCCTTTCAATAACTTTTCCATCTTTACAATAAGTTCTATATTCCGATCCTGATGCATTAAAATCTAAATTGGAAGTCATCCATATTTTATCACCTATTTTGGCCGTTGAATACTTTTTATTATCTCTAAAATCTATTAAAAAGGTACCTTTTTTCGCTTTTGACAATAATGTATTAGCATCTTTATAATTCGGGTTTATTTTTTTAATTTTTTCAAGAAAAACAAGTGCTACATGACTATTAGACACACTATTTGACTGAGCTTCTTGCTGTTTTGAAACCTTACTAGAGGTTGAAGTTATTTTAGAACTACCGCCATTTCCTGTGCCTGTAAGCGCTTCTAACAGTTTATTTTTATCGACGGAAATCTGTATTCCTTTAACCTCATTATTATTGATGTCATTAATAGAATTTGATTCTTTATTATTTTCAAAATTATCATTTAACAACAACTTAGCCTTCTCATAATAGGTATCGCATAAACTATTCGAAAATTCAGTTTTCGTGGTGTTAAGAATAGGAGCACTAGAATATTTTAAAGCATCATTTAATAAAAAAATCGCATTTTCTTTCTCGGTAAAGTTTGAAGCATTATTAAACATACTAGTTGACTCGTCTAAAATAAGTTCTCCAATTTTATCGCCAACCACTTTTTTTTCGTTCTTTACTTTTTCACCTAAAGTGGCATCTAATATTAAAGCACTCTGATAACAACTATATGCAGATTTTAATTCCATTTGATTTGACGAATTCGATTTTTCCCTAGCTTCATTCAAATAATCTGCTGAAGCTCTTTTTTCGACTTCCTTTAACACTAACTGTGACTGTACCAAAGCTTCTGAATAATCTCTTTCTGGAACAATTATGGTTTCTCCTTTTTTTGGTGGCACTAACCTTTCTTTTGAAAGACTATTTAACACCTTGACATAATCAATTAAGTTTTTGTAATAGCCAACAATTTTTGAAGCATTTTTAACGGAAGTAACACGATTAAAGGTGTCCATACTTTTTTGCAGTTCATTGATTTCTTTTTCTTTATAACTAAAGCCCTTTAAAATATATTCGGATAATATTTCATGCGATTTCTTTAACACTCTTTTCGATGGTTCGCTATAAGTTAGAGCCTTTGCTGCATAATAAGCGGCATCAAAATCTCTTTCTTTTTTTACAGCCAATTGAGCCTGTCTAAATTCTGGTTTTTGGGCCTGAAGGTTTTTAACCGATAAAAAAAACACTAATATGAATAATAAAACAAATGTTCTCATAACAATTCTTTTTTTTAATTAATTGGTTATCATAAACTTATTGGAAAACTCAAAAAAAGGCTTGCGGGATTCCACAAGCCTATCCTTTTTCTTAAAAAATTCAAATAACCTTAAAAACCACTTATCAATTTTATTGAAAAGCTTTTTACTTTTAACTTTAAGAAAAATTTGAACTATACATCCTAATTAAGATTCTTTATTTTGAGAAAACTACTTTTTGGGTTGAATTAAAATTGTATCCTTTAATATTTAGAAAATATACTCCAGATAGGTTTTGTTTTGGTAGAGCTAAAGTCATTTGCTTCTGTGCTATTGTATTTTCCTTAAAAATTAGCTCTCCTCTTAAACTGAATAATTGAATTTCGACAGTCTCATTAGATACATTATTAGGTAAAACCATATTAATTTTACTACTAGTAATTGGATTAGGGTATACTAAAAATTTCGATTGTTCTAACAATAAATCCTCAGTGCTTAGCACTGTACCTGTTACATTTAGGTTATCTAAAATAATTCCATCTTCATCATTTGCCGTACTAAAATCAGCGTTATCATATTGTTGAAACCTAACAATAGATTCACTAGAAAAAGATAAACCTTTAGCGCTAACCAAATCATCTAAATCTAAATTGACAGTGTCCCAAGTATTATTTGCCATTGTATTAAAATCAAATTGATAAATGCTTTCAAAACTTATGCCGCCATCATTACTAAAAAATATAGCATCTTGTGCGGGTTGAGATTCTTCGTGGTAAGGTCTTATTGAAAAAGAAAAAGTTACATCTTCATAGTTTTCTAAATTTAAATGGACATCTAAAGCATTTGCTGTAAAGCCATCATCACATATTTTACCCATTTGCAAACCAAAAGAACTGTTTGTTCCAGAAGCATTTGTAATGGCGACATAGCCAGTTGGTTTATTTGTATCTGTAATTGGAAAAACCGTATCATCTGCATTAGTCCAAGCCAAACTTTCACTTAACTCTAGGGTACCATCATCGAAATTTTCTTCATAAGGAAGACCTGCATAAACTATAGCGCGAGATTTTACACTAACATTATCTAAAACAAAACCGTCTTCGTCATTTGCAGTAGAAAAATCCGCATTATCATATTGCTGAAATCTAATAACAAACTGATTTGTTAAACTAAGCCCAACCGATGCCGCTAGTTCATCAATATTAAATGGAGGAAATTCTCCCCAAGTGTCATTACACCAATCTGCCGCTGTAAACTCAAAAGCTTTTAGAAATGTTAAACCACCATCATCACTTAAAAACAAACCATCCTGAAAATGACTTTCTTCACCATAATCCCGAATAGAAAAGGAAAGAAAAACATCAGTTTGATTTTCTAAATTTAAATGTAAGTCTAACGCATTTGCAACGTAATTACCGTCACATTTATTTCCCATCATTAGCCCAAATGAACTATCGGTACCTTGACCACCAGCAATATCAACACGACCTGTTGGCATTACGGCACCAGTTAACGGGGCAACCGTTTTGTCTGCATGTACCCAAGACCAGCTATCTCCTAAAATCCCTGTACCGATATCGAAATCATCTTCAAAAGGAAGACTAGCATAAACGATAGGACGAGATTTTACACTTATATTGTCTAAAATAAAACCGTCTTCGTCATTTGCAGTAGAAAAATCTGCATTATCATATTGCTGGAATCGGATGACAAACTGATTTGTTAAATTAAGACCAACAGATGCTGCCAATTCACCGATATTAAATGGAGGAAATTCTCCCCAAGTATTATTACACCAATCTTCCGCAGTAAACTCAAAAGCTTTTTGAAATGTTAATCCACCATCATCACTTAAAAATAAACCATCCTGAAAATGACTTTCTTCAGCAAAACTCCGAATAGAAAAGGAAAGAAATACATCCGTTTGGTTTTCAAGATTTAAGTGCAAATCTAGAGCGTTAGCTGTTAAACTTCCATCACACCAATTTCCCATTGCTACCCCAAAAGAATTATCGGTACCAAAGCCGTTTGTAATCCCAACTCTACCTGTAGGCATTACCGTACCTGTTAAAGGAGCAACTGTTTTGTCTGCATGTGCCCATAACCAGCTATCTCCTAAGACCCCTGTACCGATATCGAAATCATCTTCAAAAGGAAGACTAGCATATACAATAGGTTTAGATTTCACACTAACATTATCAAAAATAAATCCGTCTTCGTCATTTGCAGTAGAAAAATCTGCATTATCATATTGCTGAAATCGAATAACAAATTGGTTTGTTAAATTTAACCCAACCGATCCTGCTAGTTCATCAATATTAAATGGAGGAAATTCCCCCCAAATGTTATTACACCAATCTTCAGCATTAAACGCATAAACTTTTAAAAAAGTTGCTCCTCCATCGTCACTAAAATATATGCCATCCTGAAAATGACTTTCTTCATAATAACTTTTAATTGAAAAGGAAAGAAATACATCCTTTTTATTTTCTAAATTTAAATGTAAGTCTGCATAATTAGTAGCATAATCTCCTGCATCGGATGTTTTGCCTAGTCTTAAACCGAAGCTGCCGTCTATACCTGACCCAACATGCAGATCTATAAAACCGTTATTAGCAGTATCTGGGGTGGCTACCCAATTTGAGTTTAAGGTTCCTGTATCGAAATTATCAAAAAAAGGAATTTGAGCATAATCTTGAGCTGTTGCTCTAATTGTAATTAAAAATAATGTGATAAAAAGTAGTTGTTTAATTTTCATTGTTAATAGCTTTAAAGTTTGCTATCTAAATTAGATTAAACAACCCAAATCACATTGCGATAAACCGCAGAAAATCAATTTTTTACATAAAATTAAATTAAGCCTAGGTTTTTTGAAATATTGATAAGATGAGGTACGGTTTGGGCATTTAGGATTGTTTTAAGTCGTTCAATTTTGCTTTCAATTGTACGTTTACTTCCAGAAGGAATATTATGCTCTTTAAAATATGCAGGAAGTTCGTTTTGCTTTAAGCCATTGGCTAATAAATTTAAAATTAAAATATCGTTTTTAGTAACTTCGGTAATATTTTCAGAATTATTAAGTAGTGTTTTTATGCTTTTTGAATAATACTTTTCATCTTTATAAATAGCTTGCATAGCTCTTCCTATTTCATCTATCTCCCTTCTTCCCTTAGCAACAAAAGCATCAACACCAGCATCGTTTACCAACCTTTTAATTTTACCAACATTATTTTCTATAGAAAAAACAACAATTTTAAGATTTGGCTGTAATGCTTTTACTTTAGCTATTAATTTTTCTCCGTTGGCTATTTTGCCTTTTAAAAAATCATCTTGAAAAGACAAGTCTGTTATTAATAAATCGAAAGCTTTATTCGTTTTTAATGCTGCTTTTAATTTTAAATAAGCATCATCACAATAACTTGAGGTTTCTACATTCGCATTGGTTTTTTCTTGTAATATAGCTTGAAGTCCTTTACCGATACTCTGCTGATCTTCAACTACTAAAATTTTTCGAAACATAATTGGTCTTTTATTTTTTAAAAACAATTGTTGCTTGGAAACCTTTTCCAGGACTAGTTTCAAAATTAAAAACACCTTTTATGTTTTTTATGCGATTTTCCGCATTTTTCAAACCATTTAATCTTTCTTTATTTAAATCTGCTCCATCACCGTTATCATTATACGTAATTGTGCGCTGTTTATTATTATCGCCTAATATTAAGGTTATTATACTTGCATTACTGTGTTTTTTAGCATTTACTAGAAGTTCTTGCAATACCAAGTAAATTTCTCCTTTTTTATAATTAGCTATACTTTGCCATTCAAATTCTACTAAATTGGTTATTAGCTGAATGTTTGTAGGATTATATTGTACAAGTAGGTTATTTAACTCTTCTTTAAAGTTCGAAAAATCTATTTTATTATTGCTCGCAGATATATTTCTTGCGCGTTGATAAATATTATTTAATTTATTGCTCAACAGGTTTTCTCCTGATGACATGGGAGAGTTTGAATGATTTTCGACATAATTAGTTAGCAAATTAATTTCGTTTGCAACTTCGTCGTGTATGGTTTTAGATAAGGCTTCTCGCGTTTTATAAACACTTTCTATTTTATCGTTTTTATATTTAACGCTTTGAAATTTTAAATAAAATAGAGTAATGAGCAAGAATATTATTCCTGCAAAAATGAAAATGTTTTTTTGCTCTTTTTCTTTTAAAAGAGCTATTTCACGTTGTTTTGCTAGGTTAGTTTGCTGTAATAATTGTTCTGTTTTTTGCTGATCTTGGTATTTTATATGTGCAAATTGTGTTTTTACATTTAGCTCTTGTCGTTTTAAACTATCGCTTAAGTATATGTAACGATTTTTTAACGCAACATTATTAGGTTTCAATTCCATTAATAATCTTAAGGCTTCTAGTTCTCCTTTTGGGTATTTTACTAATTTTGAGACCTCAATTGCTTTTTCTAAATATTCGCTAGCTTTAGCTTTATTTTTCTTAATAAAAAACTCTCCAAGATGTTTGTAACTGGGTATTAAAGCTGTTGGGATATTATATTTTTCTCTTATTTCCAAAGCTGCAAATAAATCTTTACTGGTATTAATTGAATCTTTTAACCATTCATTATAGGCTAAATGATCTATAACTCTTGCTTTTTTTAAAGGTGAGGTCAATAAAAGCGTATCATTTTTAAGGCTTTTTAACAGCTTAATAGCTTCGCTATATTTTTTATTAGCGGTATGTACGACAGAAATGTTAATTTTATAATTCAACTTACTCATTTCGCTGTTAGTAAGTGCAATTGCCTTTTTATAATATTTAATAGCTTCGTTATAATTTAAAAGCTCTTTATTGCTTATTGCTAGCACGTTATACGCAGATGTAAAATTGCTTTTATCTTTATCTGCATTTAAATACTGTAGTGCTTGAGTAACACTTTCTTTACTACCAAAATAGTCGTTACTATTGTTTTGTAAATAAGCTAAGTTAAGTAAGCACTTGCCTACTTCGCTACTATCGCTAATTCTTTTAAAATGATTTTTAGCTTGATTGTAGAAATAAAAAGCACGTTCTGGCACATATTTTATATCATCAAAATAAAAGGCGTTTAAAAAGTTTGCATTTCCAAGGTAATAATGCTCGTTTTTAAATTTAGAGCTATTAATAAGTATATCATTAAAATATAACATGCTGTCATATTCCTTGTTTGAGTAATGTAATAGCGCTTTCTGATACAACACCTTAGAAAGAACACTGTCTATTTCTTTATTTTTAAGAATTTTATACGCACTATTTATCGCGTTTAATCTTAAATTTAATTTCTTCTTCTTGTTTTTCGAAATTGAGTACAACATCTCAACCTCCAAAACATCTTTATCTTTATTTATTTCCTCCTTGAATTCAGTATTAGAACAATTTGAAACCAAAACAAAAAGCAACACAAATAAAAACCTGAAAACCATAAACTTAAAGTTTTTAAACAAAAAAATAAAGATAAAAAAGATAGCTACATAATCCTTGATGTAGCTATCAAATTATTAAGAAAAATTAAACACCATTAGGTTGCGCTTTTTCTTGTACTTCATCAATTGAAAATAACTCTTGATCATTGGATGAATCTTCTAAATCTGTTTTGGTGCACGACACAAGGCTAGCACTCACTATTACAACTAACATTAATACTACTTTTTTTAGATTTCTCATTTTTTAAACTTTTAAAGGTTATTAAAATGAGAGGCCTCACATTTTTGCAACACTATGTTGCAGAGTAATTACATAACAAATCAAGCAAATGTTACAAACACCCCAAAGTCACCATTAGGACTTGTAAAGGAAATGTTAAAGACACTAATATTAACAAGGCTTTACCGCTGTTAAATAATTTGTATTTTTACTAATATGAATGATATTATTTTAAAAGAAATTATAGAATTAGCTTTTTTAAAAGCAGAAAAAACAATTGTACAGCCAACAAAACAAGCAATTTGTATAAAAATTTCTGAAGCTTTTGATGAAGATCCAACTATTAATAGTGTGACTTACAAAACTATTGAAAGAGCTTATGAAAAATATGTTTTAGGAAAAAAAAGGGGCGTTCCAAAACAGGAAACTATTGATTACCTATGTATTTATTTAGGTTATGAAAATTTTTCTGATTTTATAAAAAAAAGAAAAACATCTTTAAATAAAGGAGTTGAACCTGCAACTAACAGAGCAAGTCTCTTAAAAAAAGTATTAATTTCTGCATTAATAATTATTAGCATTTCTGCTTCGCTATTTTTAGCTACGTATAGAAAAGTTACCATTATAACTAACCAAAACAAAGACATTATACTTTACTCTGTTAAAAACAACAACAATAAAAAACTGGGGATATTAACTAAAGAAAACCACCACACTCTAGTTATATGGTTAATGATTGGGGAATCTGATTTATATTTTCATGACATTGAAGATTTCAACCAGGAATATCCTGGAGCAGAAAGAATACACGTGAAACCCTTTTGGAGATCGATGCCTAAAATTACCTTATCAAAAATATAAACAATATGAAATTAAATTTTATAATCGTAATCTCCGTCTTTTTATTTCAAAATATCAATTCACAAGAAAATCCAAAAATCAAATTCCTTGATATGGAATTACACTCCGATTACTATGAATTAAAATTATATAAACAAGAAATATTTAAAACCCACATAACACCCGATAGTTTATATGAACAACTTCCTTTAACAATTAAAAGTTTTGAATTTTCGCCTAACCAAAATTTAATTTCATTTTGTAAATCATGTGAAATACAAGTTTCTAAATTAGAAGCGAAGGATAAGGTTGAAGATAAATTAAAAATATGCTACGCAAAGTACATACAAACTGCACCAGAATTACGTTTTGCTTTCGAATTGCAAAAAAACAATGCCATATATCACATTAAAGAAGTGTCGGTATATATTTACAATTCTAAAATCCCTCTTAATATTGATAAAAATTATTTTAACCATAAACAAGATGAAAAAGAAAAGCTTTTTATCGATATAACAAAAACACGTCAAACACAAACTATACAACTAAACCAAGCTCATGCTGCAAAAGATGGCGGATTAGCTTTAAATTTAAGGTTTTTCCCGGCAGGGTTTTGGAATGGTAGTTTTGAGAAAACAAAGGTACTTCTGCATATCAATTTTATTTTTACAAATAACCAAACGATACAATCCGAACCTTTTATGATTGAAATATAAGCGACCTTAACAAATTGCGATTTATCGCAAACAATAAGCTATTACTTTTAATACTTTAAATTATTCATTTAAAAATATAGGAATAATGATTAATCTGAATGTTTTGCCTTATTTGTCTATGCTCTTTGCTTTTATTCTTCCATTTACCGTATATACGCAAAATCAAGACATTTTTACTGCTCAAAAACCACTCTCAAAAACATTGAACAAACCAAATAATTTTGGTGTAAACTATAAGTTAAGCGGCGACAAATCTAAAATTATTATAATTTCTGGTAATCAATTAGAAATTTGGGACACCAATTCTAGAAGAATCATACTTAAAAAACAACTAGATGATACTATAACAAACTTTGAAATTAATTATACTGGAAATATCTATTCTATTATAAAAACATCTAAAAAAAATAAACAAAGTAACTTTATAAAACTTTTTAATTTAAGTAATAATGATCCCTTATTTGAAATTTACCATAAACCAACAAGCCCAATTGATGCCTTTACTAAAGTGAAATTTAATAAAAATGGGGGGAAAATTTCAATAATCTATAAATCAAACGAGATTGATATTTACAATATTGTTAACAACAATTTTAATTTATTAAAACATATAAATACTAATCTTCCAATCAATAATAGTATAAAAGACTTCGAATTTTCTAATGATGACAAATCTTTCTTTATATTTTCGGGTAATGATTTTTCTTCAAACAAACCAATTACCTATCAACAATGGAGCCTAGAATCTTTTAAACCTATACAAACAATTGGTTCTAATTCCTTTTATTTCAACACTACAATAATGCTTCAAGCGTATGCTCAATTAGGGCATAAAATAGCTTCTCCAGGGTGGAACTTGGAGCATGGATTATTTGTAAATTGTAAATACATGCAAATGTATTCATCTTCAAAAAGAAAAGGTAATACAGATATTAATATTAACCCAAACCATAAAGTTTATCTAGAATTATTTAATGCAAAAACCGAAAAAACAATTAACCTATTAAGTCACAATGTTGGGTTTAATGAAGCCATAATTGCCGACTCTGAAACCATCATAACATCTGATGAAAATAAAAACATCCAAGTATGGGATATAAAAACAGGGAAATTAACACAAAGTTTAAACACAAATAAAGTTGTTTCAACCCAAGATTTTGCAATACCACATCTTAAAAAATCATCTCGAATAGCTATAATGGTAGTAGATGCAATAAAACACGAAATCTATTATTCGCTTACTAATCAAAATGAAATTAGAGTTTGGAACTATGAATATAATACTAATGAAATATTTCAATCTAACATCGCAAAAATAGAAGCTCCCTTTTTCACTTCAGATTCTACTGTTGTTTATAAAAGAGATATGTATTTGGAACATTTCGATTTTAAAAACCAAACCACAATTAAACGAACTAAAGAAAGTAATGCCAGCAAACCGTTTCATTTTAAATATAGCCTTTCTACAAACAAAGGCTTAACAAAAACAAATAACACTTTAAAATTATGGAATGTTAACTCCTTAATCCCTACAGACTCTATTAAAATTCCTAGCTCTCAGTTCAACCCCTATTTTACAAGTCCAGATTTAAGCTATTGTGCTATAGCAATTTCCAGCAGTTTAACCAATACATTTTCATCGCTATTAGAAAACACCAACAAACCATTAGATCATAAAAAATTAATGAATGACTTAATGAAGAATATGATGAATAAAACATACAAGCACGATGGCTCAAAAGTAGATGCCCAAAACATTAATGTTAAACTATATAAAACAGATAATTATATTTTAAACGAAGCTCAAGAAATTTCTGTACCTGCTTTTGCAATACAAAACATGAGTTTTATTCCTAACTCTAACCGCATTTTAATTACTGGTTTCAACCAACCTGTAGTTAATCAAACAGAAACGTACATACCTTTTACAAATTTCATTTATAATATTGATACAAAAAAACTACAAACTTTACCCAAAACTATTCAAGGTGTTTCAGTTATGATACCATCAACAAATAGTTTTCTTCTATTTAAAAAAATTAAAAACGAATTAATAGAAGCTAAAATTGTAGATATTAACTCTTTCAAGGTTTTAAATAGTTTCACCATCTCAACCCCAGGTTTTTTGGGAAATTATAAACTAAAATTTATAAATAAAGACCAAGTAATTCTCTATGGAAAAGCCTTTAATTATTTATTAAATCTAAGTTCTAAAACTATTAAAAAAACAAACTATTTTTTTGATGGTTTCGATATTAGTCAAAGTAAAGCATTTTTAGTTACAACGAATACAGAATTATCATTCTACCATAAATCTTTAGAAAATAAATTATACACAAAATACCTCCACAAAGATAACCTTAGTAGCATAACTGTTCTTCCTAACAATTATTATTTAAACAAAGGCAAAGGTTACGAGCTTGTAACACTGTTAAAAAACAATAATGCTTATAGCTTTGAACAATTTGACCTTAAATACCATAGACCAGACCTAGTAATTGAAGCTCTTAAAGAAACAATAAGTAATAAATTATATAAAACAAAAGAACTAAACAATTTAGCATACACAAAAAGATTACAACGAATTGGAATGCAAGAATTCGAACTCGATTCAAATTTTCATGCACCAGACTTAAACATTATAAATAAAGCGACACTTCCTAATAAAACAAACAATCCTATTCTAAACCTAGACATTAAGGCTTTTGACAATAAATACAAACTCGAAGAGCTACAAGTGAGCGTTAATGGTGTACTAGTTAAAAATGCAGATTACAACTTAGATATGCAGCAAACCTATTCAAAAATATTACCCATCACATTATCTAACGGAAAAAACAAAATACTATTATCTGTAATTAATAATAAAGGAATTGCATCTGCTAAAAAGGAAATAAATGTTGAGTATGTAGGGGAGCCTATTCAGCCTAACTTGTATATTGTTTCCTTGGGGATTTCTAAATATGAACATCTAAGCAAAACACCTAATTCATCCAATGATGCTAAAAAAATAATTAAGCTTTTTGAAACAAAAAATACTAATGTTAAATCTCTAAGTTTAATAGACAATGAGGTGACTAAAACTAATTTCAACAAAATTTCAAGTTTTTTATCTTCCAGTAAAGAAAACGATATTATTATATTTTTTGTTTCAGGTCATGCTCTAAGAAGCCGAAACAACTATTTCTATTGTTCTTATAATTCAAAAGCCGAAAATATAAGCATTACTGGCATATCATATGACGATTTTGATACACTTTTAGGCAACACAAAATCTAGAAACAGACTACTTATACTAAACACGTGTTATTCTGGAGAAATTTATTATGTTAACAATTTACAAGAAATAGAGGCTATAAACCTAATGATATCTGTTTTTGAAGATTTAAAACTAACCAATGGCACTACTGTTATTTCTGCTTCAGAAGGAACAAAGAAATATTACGAAAGCAATGCAGAAACCAATGGAGCTATTACTATGGCTATTGCCAACCTAATAAAAACTAAAAAAGAAATTACAATTCAAACTTTTTGTAAAGAAATAGTAAATTTTTGTGATAAAATAAATAACGCCGACCCGTTTAAAAGTGAATTAAATAAAAACACCCCTTTAATTAGATTTAATAACATATACAACAACTATAAAGTCTGGTAATTAAGCAAAAAAAGTACTTCGTTCTAAATTAACCTATTTGTTTAATCCATTATTAACAATATGTATTTATCAAAAAAATGCTACCAAACGCAGTATTGCAAGTTTCGATAGCATTTTTTTAATAATAAATATCAGTTGATTTTATTGCTTTTTCTCTTCTTCATGCTCATCTTTTACAGCATCATCGCGATACCTACAACATGGGTGAACCGATAAATATTGCTCTTCGGTAGCTTTAATATCTTTAGTATCGTGACCAACAGAAGCTATTTTAGTTTTAATAGAATCTAAATTGGTTTTTTTTCCGTTGTAGTACAATTTTAATTCGTGGGTTTCTACATTCCAATTAGCACTTTTCACCCCTTTAGTTGCTAAGCAAGCTTTTTCTATTCGGCTTTTGCACATCATACACACACCATCAACCTCAATGGTAGCTTGTTCATTTTTACTTTGTGCAAATGTTACCGTGGCCAATAGCATAATGGCTATAACTGTTATTTTTTTCATATTATTTATACTTTTTCATTTCCGCGAAAGTGAAAATATTATTATTAATTTATTTTAAAATCTATTTTTTTACAATACTTTAAACCTCAATCCTGCATAATACATACTACCAAAAATAGGGCCATACACAAAAGTAGTATCAAAATACGAACCAAAAGGATCGTCTGCACTTAAAACCGGATTATCTTGCCTAACATTAGTTATATTTTCGCCTCCTAAATATACTTCAAACTTTGGAGAAAACACTCTTGTTATTTGCGCATTTAATGTTGCTACTGTTGGTGTACGATCGCCTAACTGAAATGCTGTTGGGTTTATTGCTGTTGATGCGAAACGTTGTGTACCCAACCAATTATAAGTAGCATCAAATTTCCATTGTTTACCATCGTCTTTTAAATGTGTTTCATAAGATGCGTTTGCAAAAATTCTATGTTTAGGGGTAAGTGGTTTTTCTAATTTACCTGTACTATAATCGGTTTTAACGTCATAAAATTTATAAGCCGCTCTTACATCAAAATGTTCAAACACATTATAATTCATTTCTACTTGAAAGCTATTAGCATAACTTTCCCCCTCTAAATTATAGAAATTTATTTCTTGCGGATTTTCATAATCTATAACCACTTGGTTTTTAAAATCGGTTCTATAAAAATCTAAAGTTACATCGGCTTTTCTTCCAAAAAGATTAAAACCTTGCAGGTAAGACACCCCATAATTCCAAGCTATCTCAGGATCTAAACCATAAATTTCGCCCGAATTATTTAATACATTTATACTTCTAGATGTTGCAAAAACACTTTGGTTTTCGGCAAAAATATTAGCACTACGCTTACCACGTCCAAACGATGCTCTAAATGCCGATTTACCCCAAGGCGTATATCGCGCATGGAATCGTGGTGTTATAAAAGTACCTAATAAATTATGATGATCTACACGTAAACCTGCGGTTAAATTCAGTTTTTCTAAATTATCGAAATTATATTCAAAAAAAGCACCAACCGAATTTTCTGTACGTTCGTAATTTGGGTTTAAATTATCAACATCTAAAACCTCATCGTAATGATCGAAAGTATAGCTAACTCCTGTTTTAATTTTATGTCTAGAATCCGAAATTATAGAATTATAAATAACATTAGCATACAAGCTGTTGTGGTTTATTTCATAAACATTTAAACCGTAATACGATTCTTGTTTGTGCCCACTAAAAGCCGTTTGCACACCAACACTTTGCCAAGGCACCTGCGGATTCACATAACCTAATTTAGCTGAAATTTCGTAACGCTTGGTATCAATTTCACTGCCCCAATAATTGGTAGTAAGCTTATCGGTATCTGGATTAAAATCAACTTGTCCTGCCTGTTTTTCATCATTTAAAAACTTTAAATTAATAAAACTCACCAATCCTTTTTGCGGATTAGTATATTGCCAGCGGTTCATTATATTAATTTGGTTATACACTGGCATGTCTAAAAACCCATCGTTATTAACATCATGCTTTTGGTTATGCGTATTACCGTGTAAATACAAACCTGTGCTCCATTTTTCGCTAACATTGGTGTTAAAATGTGTGTTAAGCTCCATACGCTCGCTAGAAGCGCCATAAAAATTTACAAAAAATTTATTATCGGTAGTTGGCTTAACCAATTCTGCATTTATTTGGCCAGCAATACTCTCGAAACCATTAACCACGCTACCAGCTCCTTTGGTAATTTGAATACTCTCTACCCAAGTTCCAGGAATAAAACTTAGTCCAAAAGCTTGCGAAGCTCCTCGAACTGTTGGAATATTTTCGGTAGCAATTAAAATATACGGACTCGTAAGCCCTAACATTTTTATTTGTCGGGTACCCGAAACTGCATCGGCGAAATTCACGTCAATAGACGGGTTGGTTTCAAAACTCTCAGATAAATTACAGCACGCCGCTTTTAAAAGCTCGTCGCTACTCACCGTCATTACATTAGTTGCACTTAAAAACGATTTTGCTGTCGCTTGTTTACGCGAGGTCACGGTAACTTCATCTAAATTATCGCTTGGCTGCAACCAATGTTTAATAGGTTTAAGTTCGTTAATAGTTAACGTATCCGTTTTAAAGCCAACATAACTAACTACTAATTTTTTATAATTGGTGTTATAAGGCAAATTAAATTCGCCATCTAAGTTAGTAACTGCACCAATTTCTGTATTTAACCAGTATACATTGGCACCAGCTAAAGGTAAATTTTGGTTATTGTTGTTAGCTTCGAAAATGGTACCAGAAATTTTATCCTGAGCTCCATTTAACATAGGCCAAAGCAACAATAAATATATTAAATGTTTCATGTATTTGTTTTTGGGCGTTACCCTCGAAACTTCGGGGTCGGGCTTTGCGCTATATCTTTTTTATGCCTCTTCTCGATACATTTTACTCATACTTCGTAAAACACTCGAAGTGACATAAAAAAGGATGCCGCTACAATCCCTAACGCAAAGGGTAACTAGTATTTTACTGTGTTAATTGAAATAACATGGCAATTGCCATAATAATCATGATACTATTTTCTATAAAAGTCGCCTTAGTCATGGGTAATTTTAAAGCTGTACCTAAACACGCGCATTGTATGGCTTTTTTATCGAGTAATGTTTTAGTTACACCAATAGTGGTAATGCCCAGAATAATTAAAGTTAAAATTAAAGCTACGGTAATTTTAAAACGCATTAAAAACATGAGCCCAAGTGCCACTTCTATAAACGGATAAACCCAACCATAAACCGGAACAACTTTGGCTAGCGGATCATACATTTTAAACGATTCTGGAAAACCTTTTAAATCTAACAACTTAAAAAAGCTAAAAACAATGTAAAATAAGCCCATAAAATCGAGCATAAAACCACTTAAACTCCACGGTTTAGAATTTAGTAAAGTGGCTGCTATAATTAAATATCCAAAAATTAAAAACAACGGAAAAAGTTGCTTCCAATCTCTTTTTTCTTCAGTTTTTGTACTTGTTGTATTAAAAACATTAGGTTGCGATATTTTATATTTTTCGGGTAATGCTTGTTGTAATTTTTCTATTGAAATATGCGATTTCATTGTTATAACAACCTCAGCTTTTTCAACGTTAGCTTCAACCTTTTCTACTTCGGCTAAACTAAGCAATGCTTTTTCAACAGATGCTTTACAGCCATTACAAGTCATACCTGTAACTGTATATGTATGTATCATGATTTTTTTATTTGATTTATAAATTCGAAATATCTTCCGCGAAAGCGAAAAACAAAATGAGATCTTGAAAAAACACCTCGACTTGGCGTGGTGAAATAGCTCAAAATGCCATTACATATTCTAAAAAAAATCAAATGATGAAAACTTGGTGAAGCGCTTGTATATTGGCTACCAAGTTGGGCGGAGAATAATTATTAAAGGGAATAGGTTGCTTTTCAACTTCCTTAAATAAATTTAAATAGGTATAAACGTAAAGTGTTGCAAATTGAAGTGGAGCTAACTTAACATCTTCAATCGATGATAATTTTAACTCGTCTTGACCTTTAACAACGTTAACTTCGTCTTTACAACAATTCATTTTTAAAAGCACTTCCATGTTTTCCATAGCACATTTTTCAACACTGGTAAACATCGAAACATCTACCAAAACATCGCCACAATAGTGTTTTTCAACAGTAAATGAAACCGTAGAAAATAACACGAGCAACGCCAAGGTGCTAGAAAAAATTTTATGAAATACTTTTTTAATCATTGATGCAAAATTAAACAAAAGCCTGAAAATAAAAAGGCATTTATTAATTACTTAACATTTAAATTTTGCTTTTTCTGATAATAAAACGCTGGTAATAACAATAATAAAAGTATTGGCTGTATTAAAAATCTGCGAATATTAAAAAATAAATAATAGTCTTCTTGCCTTGGGTTTATTACAAAATATAGATAGAGAATCATTAAAATTATAAACGCTACCCCATAAATTACACCTGAAAATTTAACTATACTTTTTTCTTTAAAAAACATATAGATTATGGCCAAAGAAATTGTGGTATTTAAAACATACCTAAAAACTGTATTTACCAATAATTTAGCTAATTCACGACGCGGACTATCAATATACAGATAATCGTTTTGAAAAAAGGTTAAATATGGATCGTAAAACAAATTATCTTCAAAAAACCTAATTAATATTAACATCACAAACAATACTGCTGTAATTAAGTATGTAAATGCTTTACTCATTATTTTTAAGTTTAGAAAATCTGTTCACCCAAAAAATCCAAAGTAAAAACAGCATACCGTAAATTATAGCAGGAAAAATAACAGTGTGCAATACATGTTCGTGTTGTGGGTATTTATACAACCCTACACTTAATACAACAATACGAACTAAGTTTACAATATAAATTAAAACACTCCCGAAAACGATAAAAAACACTGTAGTTTTAAAGGTTCCAGAAAACGCAATTACAAACGAAATAAACAAAATAATTACACTTACCGAATTACAGCCTTCTATAATTCTGGCTAAATAAGTTCCGTTTAAAATAAGTTTCATCGAGGGCTCGTTAGCATGCGCTTCTACTTTGGCAGCATAACCTAAATCGTTTAATATAACCTCGGTTTGTTTTGCCAAGGTATGGGTTATGTAATCTGGATAATAGGTATTACCACTAGAAAATTGCAAATAAAATTTATATGCAAAGGTTAATACAGCGTATACCACCAAAAAAGTAAGGATAAATTTTATAACGCCTTTATATTTTACAAACAATGCTTTCACTTAAATTTTTCTAAAACCAATACCGAAATTACAGCTTTTTAAATATTTTTGCTCGATAATTAATATTTTATTATTTCGTAATTAAATACTAAAATAAACCTAAACCATTTATTATGATTTTTGACAACCTTAAACCACAAGTAGTTACTATTGTTTCTAATTCCAATTTAACAATAGATGAGCGTTTACTAAAAATTTGTGAGCTTCTAGAAAATCATATTGAATATTATAACTGGGTTGGTTTTTATTTTAAAAATGGCAATAAAGAAGAACTTAAACTAGGCCCTTATGTTGGTGCACCTACCGACCATACTATAATTCCTTTTGGTAAAGGTATTTGTGGGCAAGTTGCTGTTAGCAACGAAAATTTTGTAGTGCCAGATGTTACTGCTCAAGACAATTATATTGCCTGCAGCATAACCGTAAAAGCAGAAATAGTGATTCCTATTTTTGTTAATGGTGAAAATATTGGACAAATAGATATAGACTCGAACACACCAGACCCTTTCACGGAAGCAGACGAACGTTTTCTGGAGTTTGTTTGCGAGAAAGTATCTGAAATACTTTAGGCGAAAAAGCTAAGAAGCCACTTATTTTAAATAAACCTTTAAATTGTTCTGTTAATAACTTCTATTTTTAGTTAAGAAATCGCTTCATTTTAAGTAAATCGTTGGTTTTTTATTTGATGATTTTGAGTACTTTTGCGTTTTATTACAAAAAACAACAAAATAACACTCAATTTCATTAAACAACACAACACTAATGAGCAACGAAAAAACTATCAAATCAGCCCTAATTTCGGTATTTAGTAAAGACGGATTAGAGCCAATTGTTAAAGAACTAGACAAACAAGGTGTAACCATTTATTCTACAGGTGGTACAGAAAAATTTATTAACGATTTAGGTATAAACGTTGTTCCTGTTGAAGATGTTACTTCGTATCCTTCAATTCTTGGCGGGCGTGTTAAAACATTACATCCAAAAGTTTTTGGTGGAATTTTAAACCGACAAAACCACGATGGTGATGTTGCCGAATTAGCAGAATACGAAATTCCGCAAATTGATGTGGTTATTGTAGATTTATATCCGTTTGAAAAAACAGTTGCTTCTGGAGCAAGTAACCAAGATATTATTGAAAAAATAGATATAGGCGGTATTTCTTTAATTCGCGCTGCTGCAAAAAATTATGCCGATGTAATTTGTGTATCTTCGGTTGATGATTATGCTGAATTTTTAGAATTAATTTCTGCCAATAACGGTTCTATTAGCGAAGAAGATAGAAAACATTTCGCTGCAAAGGCATTTAATGTATCGTCGCATTACGACTCGGCAATCTTTAATTATTTTAATCAGAATAACGAAGAAACCGTTTTAAAAATTAGCGAAACTAATGGTAAAACATTACGATACGGAGAAAACCCACACCAAAAAGGATTTTTCTTTGGAAATTTCGATGAATTATTCACAAAACTTCACGGTAAAGAATTAAGCTACAACAATTTATTAGACGTTGATGCAGCAGTAAATTTAATGCTTGAATTTAAAAATGAAGCTCCAACTTTTGCTATTTTAAAACATAACAACGCTTGTGGTTTAGCACAACGCGACACCCTACACCAAGCTTATGTAGATGCTTTAGCTGGCGATCCAGTTTCTGCCTTTGGTGGTGTATTAATTAGTAATACTGAAATTGATGTAGCTACAGCTGAAGAAATTCACAAACTATTTTGCGAAGTGGTTATTTCTCCGTCTTTTTCCGCGGAAGCGTTAGAAATATTAAAAGGTAAAAAGAACAGAATTTTATTAGAAATTCATGATGTAGAAATGCCAAAAACTAACGTAAGAAGTTGTTTAAATGGTATTTTAGTTCAAGACAGAAATGAAATTACAGATAAAGCTGAAGATTTAAAAACGGTTACAACCTTAGCGCCAACAGATGCGCAGATTGAAGATTTACTATTCGCTTCAAAAATATGTAAGCACACCAAATCGAACACTATTGTTTTAGCTAAAAACAAACAACTTTGCGCAAGCGGAACTGGGCAAACCAGTCGTGTTGATGCTTTAGAGCAAGCCATACATAAAGCAGGTACTTTTAAATTCGATTTAAACGGTGCAGCTATGGCAAGCGATGCCTTTTTCCCGTTTCCAGATTGTGTAGAAATTGCTAAAAACGCAGGAATTGCTTCGGTTATTCAACCAGGTGGTTCTATTAAAGACCAATTAAGCATCGATTATTGTAACGATAACGACTTAGCTATGGTAATGACGGGAACACGTCATTTTAAGCACTAAAAAGAAGTTTTTATTTAAGCATCTAAAAATTGATAAAAAACGTATAAAAGTTAATAAATTAATTTAATAAATTTTGAATAGGTTTATAACAAATTAATTTATTAACTTTTATTACTTTTACGAAATTCGATTTTTAAACCCTTAATACTTTTTAAACACGCATGGGATTTTTTGACTTCCTAACTGAAGAAATTGCAATAGACTTAGGTACGGCTAACACTTTAATTATTCATAACGACAAAGTTGTGGTCGATTCGCCTTCCATTGTAGCTCGAGACCGAGTAAACAACAAAATTATTGCAGTTGGTCACGAAGCCAGTTTAATGCAAGGAAAAACCCATGAAAACATAAAAACCATTCGCCCATTAAAAGACGGTGTAATTGCCGATTTTGATGCTTCAGAGCAAATGATAAGTATGTTTATTAAAAACATACCAGCTTTAAAAAAGAAATTTTTTACGCCAGCATTACGAATGGTAATTTGTATTCCTTCTGGAATTACCGAGGTTGAAATGCGAGCGGTAAAAGAAAGTGCCGAACGTGTAAATGGTAAAGAAGTTTACTTAATTCACGAACCTATGGCAGCAGCTATTGGTATTGGCGTCGATATTATGCAACCAAAAGGAAATATGGTTGTAGATATAGGTGGTGGTACTACCGAAATTGCAGTTATTGCGCTTGGTGGTATTGTTTGTGATAAATCGGTTAAAATTGCAGGTGATGTATTTACAAACGATATTGTGTATTACATGCGTACACAACACAACCTTTACGTTGGTGAACGTACTGCCGAAAAAATAAAAATTCAAATTGGTGCAGCTACCGAAGATTTAGAAGTTCCGCCAGAAGATATGAGCGTTCAAGGACGTGATTTATTAACTGGAAAGCCTAAACAGGTTTCTATTTCTTACCGAGAAATAGCAAAAGCACTCGATAAATCTATTCTTAGAATAGAAGATGCCGTAATGGAAACCCTTGGGCAAACACCACCAGAATTGGCTGCCGATATTTATAATACAGGTATTTATCTTGCAGGTGGTGGTTCTATGCTTCGTGGATTAGATAAGCGTTTATCGCAAAAAACAGATTTACCAGTTTATATTGCCGAAGACCCTTTAAGAGCTGTAGTGCGTGGTACTGGTATAACACTTAAAAATTTAGCCAAATACAAAAGTGTATTGATTAAGTAAAACAAGATTTAATACGCAAGTAGTTCATGCAACAAATTATTAATTTCATAATAAGGAACAAAAACTTTTTGTTGTTCTTTTTGTTGTTTTGTATCTCGCTTATTTTTACGATTCAATCGCATTCTTACCATAAAAGCAAGTTTATAAATTCGGCTAACTTTTTAACTGGTGGCGTTTACAATTCTATAAATAACATCAGCAGATATTTTAATTTAAAATCTCAAAATGAATTGCTTGCTGAAGAAAACCGTAAATTACGTTCCTTAATTAACAATGCTCAAATTTCTACAGATTCTACTTATACCGATTCTACATCATTTAACGCATTGTATAAATTTTACAATGCTAATATTATTAAAAATAATTATTCTTTAACCAATAACATTTTAACCATAAATAAAGGTGAAAATGATAGTATAAAACAGGATTTTGGTGTTATTTCATCAAAAGGCATTATCGGAATTATCGATAAAACTAGTAATAATTATGCCACTGTGTTATCGGTTTTAAACACGACGAGTAGAATTAGTGCAAAATTAAAAAAATCGAATCATTACGGCTCATTAACTTGGAATGGTGATTCGTATCAACTTGTTCAGCTAACCGACATTCCAAAAGTGGCTAAAGTAAACGTTGGCGATACTATTATTACTTCTGGACGATCGTCTATTTTCCCAAAAAACATTGGTATTGGCGTTATTAAAACATTTCAACTTGATGCCGCCGAAAATTATTATGAAATTGATGTGCAATTATTTAACGACATGACTAATTTAGAGCATGTTTACATTATAGAAAACGTAGATAAACAAGAAATTATTAACCTAGAAAATGAATAACTTATTCTCCATATATACCGTTCATTTTTTCGCGTTGGTTCTTGTGCAAGTGCTAATATTTAATCATATTAATTTTTTAGGATACATTAACCCCTACCCTTATATTTTATTTATTGCTCTTTTTCCTGTTAAAAACAACCGTTTAGTATTAATATTAATTAGTTTTTTACTTGGTTTAAGCATCGATTTATTTTTAGATACTGGTGGTATTCACGCAAGCGCATCGGTTTTTATTGCCTACGTTCGCCCTGTAGTTTTAAAATTCGCCTTCGGAACCAGTTACGAACACCAAACTGTAAAGTTTAACGCTGTCGATTTTGGATCGAAACTAATGTACCTTACCATATTAACAGCCATACATCATTTTATTCTGTTTAGTTTTGAAGTTTTTAACATGAGTAAAATAATTTTAGTACTTCAAAAAACGTTATTCTCTAGTATATTTACTATTTTAATTAGCATATCAATAACAATAGTTTTTAGTAGGAAAACACGATGAGACAACTATTACTTTTTATTTCTGTAATTGGCGTTGGCATCTTATTCATTTCTAGGCTTTTTTATCTTCAAATTTATAAAACCGACACAAATAATTTATTTGAAGACAATGCCATTAGAAAAGTTTACGATTACCCAAAACGCGGTTTTGTTTATGATCGAAATGGCCAACTTTTAGTAGCCAACCAACCAACATACGATGTTATGGTTATTCCGCGTGAAGTAAAACCATTGGATACATTAGAGTTTTGTACGCTCTTAAAAATCACGAAAGAAGATTTCATAAAAAAATACGATAAAGCCTATCACTATTCACCGCGATTACCATCACCTTTTGTACCTCAACTTTCAAAAGAAGATTATGCTGTTTTACAGGAAAAAATGCGAAAATTTGAAGGGTTTTATATTCAAAAACGCTCACTTCGCGATTATCAAACCACAATTGGCGCCAACGTTTTAGGCGATATTGGCGAAGTAAACTACGCCACCATAAACAAAAACCCATATTACCGAATGGGCGATTTAATTGGTAAACAAGGCGTTGAAGCTTCGTATGAAGAAATTTTAAGAGGTACAAAAGGTATTAAATTCATCCAAAAAGATAGATTTAACCGTAACATTGGTCCTTATAAAGACGGAAAATTCGACACTATACCACAACAAGGAAAAGACATTACCATTACCATTGATGCGCAACTTCAAGCATACGGCGAATTATTAATGAAAAATAAACGTGGTGGTGTTATTGCTCTAGAACCTAAAACAGGTGAAATTCTAGCTATGGTAGCAGCTCCAACCTACGACCCTAATATTTTGGTTGGCCGAAATCGTTCTAAAAATTTCACAAAGCTATATAACGATTCCATTGCAAAACCACTGTTTAACCGTAGCTTACAAGGTGTATACGAACCTGGGTCTCCATTTAAATTAATGAATGCTCTTATTGCACTTCAAGAAGGTGTCATGGACGAAAACGAACACGTAACTTGTTACCGAGGTTATAAATACGGCAATCGTTTTATGAAATGCCATTGTAATTACGGCACAAGAAACAACATGATTACGGGCATTCAAAGATCGTGCAACGCCTATTTTGCTACGGCCTATAGAAAAATATTAGATAAAACTGGTAATGCATCCGAAGGTATTGATACTTGGAGTAAACATGCTAAAAGTTTTGGACTTGGCAACTTTTTAAACAACGATTTATTTGTTGGTCAAAAAGGTCGTATTCCAGATCGAGACTTTTACAAACACATTTACCCGAAAACCTTCTACTCCACTTACACCATATCTAATGCCATTGGCCAGGGTGAAGTTGCTACTACTCCTATTCAGCTCGCAAATATGGCTGCAGCTATTGCAAATCGGGGTTACTTTTACACGCCGCATATTATAAAACATATTGAAGGTGAAACGCTTCCTGAAAATTTTACAAAACCAAAATTCACCTCTATTAACCGAGAACACTTTGAGCCTGTAATTGAAGGGATGCTTGCTGTATACGAAAAAGGTACCGCATCATCTTTAAAGGTAAAAGACATTGATATTTGTGGTAAAACAGGTACCGTTGAAAATTTTGTAAAAATAGATAGTGTAAAAACACAACTTACCGATCATTCTATATTTGTTGCATTCGCTCCTAAAGAAAATCCAAAAATAGCTATTGCCGTTTTTGTTGAAAACGGTTATTGGGGAAGTCGATTTGCAGGAAAAGTGGCCAGTTTAATGATTGAAAAACATATTAAAGGCGAAATCACCAGAACCGATTTAGAAGATTGGTTACTACGCCACTCTCTTGAAGATGAATATGCAAAACCATATTCGGGAGAACCTTTTAAAATTAACGGTTACACCACACTACAAAGCGTAGACGAAAAAACCTATTGGAAATTAAAACAACAATTAAACCAATTAAATAACACCGAAAATTAATGGTTAGAGATACTAACAGACATTTTAAATTCGATTGGATTACCATTTTACTTTTCTTTCTTTTGGTTGGTTTTGGTTGGCTAAATATTTTATCGGCCTCTCATGTTGGTACAGATATAAATTATTTCGATTTAAGTCAACCTTACGGTAAACAACTCATTTTTATTTGTTTAAACCTAATATTAATTGTTTTGGTTTTAGCAATTGATGCTAAATTTTACGAGCGTTTTGCTAGTATTATTTACATCATTTCTATGTTAAGCTTGGTTGGTCTTTTCATTTTTGGTAAAAATGTAAATGGCGCTACGTCTTGGTATGGCATTGGTAGTTTCACTATTCAACCTAGTGAGTTTGCTAAAAGTGCCACAGCACTAGCTGTAGCTAAACATTTAAGCGATTTAAACACCAATATAAAAACCTTTACAGACCAACTTCGCACATTTGCAATTATTGGTATTCCTGCCATTTTAGTATTACTACAAAACGACACAGGTAGTACTATTGTTTATGGTGCTTTTATTTATGTTTTATTTCGCGAAGGTCTGCCAAAAGCCTATTTAATAACGGCTTTTTCTGCAATAATTTTAGCTATTTTATCTTTAAAATTCGGATTTATTATAGCTTCAATTATCGCAATTGTTGTGGTTGTTGCTATGCATTATTTCAGCAAAAAACCTTTCAGAATTTATCAATCAATTTTCATTGCCATTGCTGCAATTGCCATTTCTTTTGGCGTTAAATTCTTCTATCAAAGTATTTTAAAACCACACCAACAAGACCGCATAAGTTTATGGCTGCGTTTAGAAAAAGACCCTGCAAAACTTGAAGCCATGAAAAAAACTTTTGCCTATAATCTAAACGAATCGGAAAAAGCTATAAGCTCTGGAGGTCTTACAGGTAGAGGTTTTTTAGAAGGAACTAGAACTACAGGTAAGTTTGTACCCGAACAACACACCGATTATATTTTTAGCACCGTTGGCGAAGAATGGGGTTTCCTAGGTAGTACTTTTGTAGTGGTTACTTTTGTATTACTACTTCTTAGAATATTACACCTTGCCGAATTACAAAAATCGCAATTTAGCCGTGTTTATGGTTACAGCGTTGCAGGTATAATTTTTATTCACTTTTTTGTAAATATTGGCATGGTTATGGGTTTAATTCCTACCATTGGAATCCCGCTACCTATGTTTAGTTATGGCGGATCTGGACTTTGGGCTTTTACTATTTTGTTGTTTATTTTTATTAAATTAGATTCTAATAGAATAAACGAATGGTAACCTCGCCATTTCATTTACGCTATAATCGAGATTAATAATAACTTTTGTACCTTATAGTTTCTCATGGCTTACCTTGAGACTAATTTCTATAATTCCCTATTTATGAAAACTACTTATGCCACTATATGTTTAGTATTAATTTTAGCATCCTGCTCTATTGCAAAAAGCTCGGTTAAAAATGCCTTTTCAAACAAAGAACTAAAACTCATTAAAGCAGCAGATGGCAACGCTCCCATGCGAGTTTATAAAATCACAAATAAAACCGATTCGCTATTACTACGTAAAAAAAGCAGCTATATAAACCCCGAACCTAAAAATGCAGCGCTTCAACTTTTTGCTCAACGCCTTTATGCTACTGTTACCGATAGCGCTTCGTTGGGTGTTGGTATTGCAGCACCCCAAGTTGGTATTTTAAAAAACATTATTTGGGTACAACGATTAGATAAACAAAACTTACCTTTTGAAGTGTATTTAAACCCTAAAATTGTTGGATATTCTAAAGAAAAACAAACCGTTACAGAAGGTTGCTTATCTATTCCAGACCGCCGCGAAACTTTAAATAGTCGTTCGCAAATTATAGATATTGAATACGACACTTTGGAAGGCGAGCATAAAGCAGAAACTATTAAAGGTTTTACTGCCGTAATTTTTCAGCATGAAATCGATCATTTAAATGGTATTCTGTATTTAGATCATTTAACTGAAGAAATAGAAGACTCTAAATTAAAACCATAAGACAACAAAAACTTAATCGTCACTCAACTCTTGATGTTTGGCATAACCACGCCATTTCTCGATACAATTAGCGATATCTTCTGGAATTTCAGAATTAAATCGTAAAAATTCTCCGGTTTTTGGGTGTTTAAATCCTAAGGTTTTTGCGTGCAGTGCTTGTCGTGGCAATACTTTAAAACAATTATCTACAAACTGTTTGTATTTTGTAAACGTAGTTCCTTTTAGTATTTTTTCACCACCGTAACGCTCGTCGTTAAACAAAGTATGCCCAATATGCTTCATGTGTACACGAATTTGGTGGGTTCTTCCTGTTTCTAGTTTGCATGCTACCAAAGTAACATAACCTAAACGTTCTATTACTTTATAATGCGTTACAGCTGGCCGTCCTTTTTTGGCTTCATCACCAATAAAAACGGTATTTTGTAATCGGTTTTTCGGGTGCCTTCCAATATTACCTTCAACAGTTCCTTCATCTTCTTCAATATTTCCCCAAACTAAAGCTACGTATTCACGCTCACTCGTTTTTTCGGCAAATTGAAGTGATAAATGCGCCATAGCTTCTTCTGTTTTGGCAACAACAAGTAATCCACTTGTGTCTTTATCTATACGATGTACCAAACCTGGACGATCGCTCGAATTATTAGGCAAATTATCGAATCTATAAATTAAAGCATTTATTAACGTTCCCGAATAATTTCCATGACCAGGATGCACAACCATACCAGCTGGTTTATTTACCACAAGTAGGCTGTCATCTTCGTAAACAACATCAATATCAATAGCCTCGCCAACTAATAAGTTTTCGTGTGGCGGATGCGTGAATAACACCCGAATATTATCTAAGGGTTTTACTTTATAGTTTTGCTTAACCGGCGTGCCGTTAACATAAATGCTTCCGTTTTTGGCAGCATTTTGAATTTTGTTACGTGTCGCATTTTCAACAAAATTCATTAAATATTTATCTATTCGAAGTGGCTTTTGTCCTTTTTCAACAACAAAAGCATGGTGTTCGTATAAATCGTTATCGTCTTCTTCTGAAAAATTTTCGACTGTATGCTCCATTATTCTGGTCTGTTACCGTTACCAAGCACTAAATCTATCACAGACGTTTTAGCTAGCTTTTCACCAGCTTCCAAAGGCTTTCCTTTATGCGATAATTTTAAAACCATATCCTTACCTAAATTATCCACATAACTAATGTTACCAATTTTAAAACCTAAAGCTTCTAACGTTGGTTTTACTTGGCGGAATGTTTTATCGATTAAACCATCTGGAACTCTTATTTTACGGTATCCCGACGGATTTAAGGTAATGTAAATTTTACGGTTTTCTTTAACTTTAGCGCCAGCAATTGGATCTTGTTCTATAACCGAAAACTTAGGATAATCGGGATTATAGTTTGCTGAATCTTGAATTTGCATAACCAAGTTATTATCTTCCAATTCCACCTGAGCTACACTTATTGATTTGCCTTTTAAATCGGGCACCATCTCGAAATTACCATGGTTTGTAGACACATTTAACCATTTTAAAAGTATGAAACATAATAGTACAACAGCAACTACTGCCAATACTATTTGTTTTAAAAAAGATTTACTGAAAAGGAATTTTACGAGACTCATTTATAGAAATTTCTGTTAGGCAAATATATAAAAACAGAACTGTTTTTTCTTTTGCATTATATAGGTTATTTTAGCTATAACTAATATTACATACGTTTTATTATAGGTTTTAGATGAATACTTAATTTTTATTGTATAAATGAAAAAAAATATAGCCATAATTATGGGCGGATATTCTAGCGAATATCAAATTTCTTTAAAAAGTGGAAATGTAGTTTACGAAGTTTTAGATTCCGAAAAATACCATGCTTACCGCATTCATATTTTTAAAGAAAAATGGGTTTATGTTGATGACAATGAAAACGAATTCCCTGTAAATAAACACGATTTTTCAGTTTCCGTTAATACAAAAAAAATAACCTTCGATTGTGTATTTAACGCTATTCATGGTGCTCCAGGAGAAGATGGTTATATGCAAGGTTATTTGGAGTTGTTGGGCATTCCTCACACCAGTTGTAACATGTACCAAGCCGGAATTACATTTAATAAACGTGATTTTTTAAGTATTTTAAAACCTTATGGTATAAAAACAGCCGAATCATTTTATTTAAACTTAGGCGACACCATAAACGAAGATACTATTATTAAAAAAGTAGGCTTACCATGCTTTGTTAAAGCTAATAAAGCAGGAAGTAGTTTTGGAGTTACCAAAGTACATAAACAAGAAGATTTACAAAATGCTATTAATGTCGCTTTTAAAGAAGATGACGAAATTATAATCGAATCCTTCTTAGATGGCACCGAAGTTTCTATAGGTGTTATAACTTATAAAGGCGAAACCAAAGTATTACCAATTACGGAAATTGTTAGTGAAAACGATTTTTTCGATTACGAAGCTAAATATTTAGGTAAATCTCAAGAAATAACTCCAGCCAGATTAAACAAAACACAAGAAGAAAATGTTATAGCTGTCGCTAAAAAAGTATACGAAGTTTTAAAAATGAAAGGCTTTAGCAGAAGCGAATATATTTTTAAAAACGACGAGCCCTATTTACTAGAAATGAACACTATTCCCGGTTTAACAAAAGCTAGTATTTTACCACAACAAGCCGCCGCGGCTGGAATTAGCATGAGTGATTTATTTGATAACGCTATTGAAGAAGCTCTTAAATAAAAACCATGAGTTTAGTAAAATAAAACATTGAAAACTAACATTTCTAATTAGTTAGAAATTTACATAAATATGAAACGAGCAATTTTCCCAGGATCTTTCGATCCATTAACCTTAGGTCATCACGATATTATTACACGTGGTATTCCACTTTTTGATGAAATTATAGTTGCTATTGGTATTAACGCCGATAAAAAATACATGTTTTCGTTAGAAGAACGCAAAAAATTCATTGAAGAGGCTTTTAAAGACGAACCTAAAATAAAAGTAACTACCTATAAAGGTTTAACAGTGGATTATTGTAAAGCTATGGACGCTGAATTTATTTTACGTGGATTAAGAAATCCTGCAGATTTTGAGTTTGAAAAAGCCATTGCACACACCAACCGAAGCCTCTCGGAAATTGAAACTGTATTTTTATTAACAGCATCTCGAACCTCGTATATTTCATCGTCTATTGTACGTGATGTTATTAGAAATAACGGTGATTATACCTTACTTGTTCCAGATAGTGTTCGGGTCAAGTAATATGTGAATTAAATGCTAAAATCTTACGCTAGCCTTAATTTATAATTATCTTGCCACAAAAAACGCATGAAAACATTAAGAGAGCAAACCGATGCTAAAATAGCTGCAGGACGTAAAGCTAAACCAAGTTTTATGGCTGGCGTTGATGAAGTAATTAGTAAAGCAAAAGCTTTTGAAGAAGGTGCTGATGCATTAAAAGTTGGAGAAAAAGCTCCCGATTTTAGTTTACCAAATGCAAAAGGCGATACTATTTCCTTATATAATTTATTAAACAACGGGCCTGTTGTGTTAACGTTTTACCGCGGTAGCTGGTGCCCTTATTGTAACTTACAACTTCGAGCTTTACAAGCGAAATTAAACGAAATTGAAGATTTAGGAGCCACATTGATTGCTGTTAGCCCAGAAGTTCCTGACGGGTCGCTTACAGAAAATGAAATTAACAATATGGAATTTACTGTTTTGTCTGATCAAGATGCTAAAACAGCTAAAAACTATGGTGTAGCGTGGGAAGTTCCGGAGTTTTTAATGGAACATATGCGCGTAGATAGAAATCTTGATTTAAAAAAAATAAATAACGGTAATGCAAATGTGTTGCCTATACCAGGAACCTTTATTATTAATAAAGATGGTATTGTTACATGGAACTATGTTAATGTTGACTATAGAACCAGATCTGAGCCTGATGAAATTATTGAAGCTTTAAAGGCTTTGAAATAATAAATCAATTCCTAATAGAAATAAAAAAAGCATCTTTAAAAGATGCTTTTTTTATATTATAATTTATAATGTGATAATGGTTTAGGGAATTGTTCTGGATTTGCAGCTAAATGATAACGCGGATCTTCAACATCTTCAACAATAACCTCTTTAAATTTAGGGCTCGATTTATAAAGAAGTACTTTACAATCTTCACTTAAATGCTTTAACTTTATTTTTTTTCCGGCAGCTTCATATTTTTCAACTAAATTAAAAATAGCTTCAATAGCAGAATGATCGCTTACTCTTGATTCTACAAAATCAATTTCAACCATTTCCGGATCTGTTTTCACATCAAACTTTTCATTAAATGCTTGAATCGACCCAAAAAATAATGGCCCCCAAATTTCGTATACTTTTGTACCGTCTTCACGCATGCGTTTTCTAGCTCGAATACGTTTAGCATTTTCCCAAGCAAATGCCAGTGCAGAAATAATAACCCCAACAAAAACAGCAACGGCTAAATCTACAAAAACAGTAACTAAAGACACAGTAATTAACACAACGGCATCAGATAAAGGTATTTTCTTTAAAATACGGAAACTAGACCATGCGAAGGTTTCAATAACCATCATAAACATAACGCCTACTAAAGCTGCAATTGGCACCATTTCGATAAGTTTATCTGCAAAAAGAATAAAGGATAATAATGTAACAGCCATCATAATTCCAGATAATCTTCCGCGGCCACCAGCATTAATATTAATTACAGTTTGCCCAATCATACCGCAACCTCCGGTTCCACCGAACAACCCTGAAACAATATTTCCAGCACCTTGGGCGACACATTCGCGGTTACCATTTCCTCTAGTTTCAGTTATTTCATCAACTAAATTCATGGTCATTAAAGTTTCAATTAAACCAACCGACGCTGCTAAAAACGCAGGTAATGCAATAAACTTTAAAGTATCTAAATTTATAGGCAAGTTTTGCCAAAGCTCGATATTTGGTGTAGGAAATTCACCTTTTAAACCAGTTCCGCCTCCTTCAATAATATACGAACCAACTGTAGTAACATCTAAATTAAAACCAATAACAATTAGCGAAGTAACTATTATAGCGGTTAAAGCTGCTGGCAATTTCTTAGTTAATTTAGGTAAACCCCAAATAATTCCCATGGTTAAAAGGACTAAACCAATCATGGTGTAAAGCTCTGTGCCTTGCATGTAATGACTAATATATTCTTTTACTCCAGCATCGGAAACTTGTAATGTTTTATGAGAAAACATTTTAACTTGAGCCATAAAAATAACTATGGATAGCCCGTTAACAAAACCCATCATTACAGGATGCGGAATTAAACGAACAAATCGACCTAGTTTTAAAACACCAGCTAAAATTTGAATAATTCCCATAAGAATTACACAAGCCATAAGATAAAAGAAGCCCATGTTTTCTATTGGTGTGTCCATTAGCATGCCTTTGGTGTGTCCTTCGGCAATCATATGAACAAAAATAACAGCTACTGCACCGGCTGCTCCAGAAATTAAACCTGGGCGACCTCCAAAAACAGCAGTAATTAAACCAATTATAAAAGCACCAGATAATGCCATTAACGGATCTATTTGTGCCACAAAAGCAAAGGCTACAACCTCTGGAATCATAGCTAAGGATACGGTAACCCCACTTAAAATGTCGTTTTTAACGTTTGGACGCTGCTTTCTGAAAAAATTTGTCATGACCCGGTATTTATTGCTGCAAATTTAAGCTTAATATACAGGCCCGCAAATCTATAAAAATTAATTACGCCAGAATTTATACTATAACGATTGAGAAAATTAAAGAGGTGTGTTTTTTAACCATGAAATTGCCTCATCACGTATCCTAAACACCTTAATATTTAAATTTTTATGATTATTTACGCTTAGTAACGTATCTGTAGCTAATAAACTCGCCGAAGTCCAAACAATTACAGCAGTAGCGTTAATTTCTTTTAAATCAGCAATTATTTGTTGAGCACCATAAGTATAGGAATAAGAATTTGTTTTATTTATTAAAAGATTAAATGGAGCTTCTAAAAAAGATAGCAGGAAATCATGACATTCATCCACCATAATTTCATTTAAAATTATACCTTCATTTACTATAATTTCAGCTAAATTAGTCGCTAATAATTTTATAGTTCCAAAAGAAAGCTTGTAACTTTTTTTCATTAAAAATTTTAGTTCAGAGAATATTTAAGTTAAATTAACTTGTTTTCAACTAAGTTAAATAAAACGCGTGGTAAATTTTCGCATTTAGTTATTTTTTGTCCAAAGTCATATTTTTTCGTTAATATTTAAATTTAACACAAATTAACCTACAAGTGAGTGATATCAACGTTCACTTTAAACGATTATCCGGGTTTAAAATTAACACAGATTGGTCAATATTATTTTCAATTATATTAATTTAAACAATTTAATCACGAATTAAGGGCAAGGTAGAACAACGGAGTAACCCTTCTTGTTTGGCTATTTCGGTATAAGGAACTTCTTCAACAATAAAACCTTCTGAACGTAACCAATTGTTAAGTCGGGTGAAGTTTTTTTCTGAAATAACAATATCTTCAGAAATTGAAAATACGTTACTATTCATATTATACATTTCCTCTTTAGTGATTTCGAAAATATTTTGTTTTTTGAAGAAATTTATCAACCATTCATACTCTTCTTCTATTAAAAATCCGTTTTTATGAATAATAGCTTTACCTCTTCCTAAAGGTTGAAAACAACAATCGAGATGTAGTGCATTTTCTTTTGCATTAGTGTTAGATTTTCGAAGCTCGAACGATTTGACAATTTTATTTGGGAACAATCTCTGAATGGCTAATACAGCCGCTTTGTTGGTTCTAGCCGTTATATAGTTTGGGTAATCAACTCCGGAATATGTACCAATAAAAATGTAATCATTCCATGGCATAACATCGCCACCTTCTACATGACAATCTTCTGGAAGAATAATTCTATTTTCGTGTTTAACTTGATCCCATACATATTTAATGGCCCGTACTTCCGCCTCTCGATTTGGTAAAATATTGGCCCGAATTATTTTATCTTCAATTACAAAGGCTATATCACGGGAAAATATTTGATTACAATCTATAATAACTTCAGGCCTAAAAACTTGAACGTTATATTTTTTAAAAACTTGAGCTACGGCTTCCATTTCTAAAACCATATCAGATTCTTTCGGATAAGTACCTGCTTTTACATGCTCTATACTTTTCGGGTCATAGCAATCTTCAAGTTTTGGTACTGGACCATTACTTTCGGCTGTTCCTAAAATTACAGCACGGAGTCTTGAAGTTTCGTTTTTAACATTTAGTTTTAACATATTGTAAATATAAAAAAGCTTCACAAGAACTAACTTATGAAGCTTTATATTTTACAGTATTATTTTAAACCTACTTTTTTATCTCTCATTTATGGTTTTAAATGCTCTTTGATTTTCACCTATATAAACCTGTCTTGGGCGACCAATTGGTTCTTTACGTAAGCGCATTTCTCTCCATTGTGCGATCCATCCTGGTAAACGACCTAAAGCGAACATTACCGTAAACATTTCTACAGGAATATCCATTGCGCGATAAATAATACCGGAATAAAAATCTACATTAGGATATAATTTTCGGTCTACGAAGTATGGATCTTCTAAAGCTTCTTTTTCAAGACCCCTTGCAATATCTAAAATAGGATCACTAATTCCTAAGTCCCCTAAAACTTCATCAGCCGCCTTTTTTATTATTCTCGCTCTAGGATCGAAATTTTTATAGACACGGTGACCAAACCCCATTAAACGGAAAGGATCACTTTTATCTTTTGCTTTTGCCATATATTTTTTAGTGTCTCCACCATCTGCTTTTATAGCTTCAAGCATTTCTAAAACGGCTTGGTTAGCCCCACCATGAAGTGGTCCCCAAAGCGCAGAAATACCTGCAGATAAAGATGCAAATAATCCAGCATGTGATGAACCAACAATTCTTACTGTTGAAGTAGAACAGTTTTGTTCATGGTCCGCATGAAGAATTAATAATTTATCTAGAGCATCTTTTATAATTGGGTTAACTTCAAACTCTTCATTAGGCTGTTTAAACATTAAGTACATAATGTTTTCAACATAACCTAAAGATTTTTTTCCATAGTTTAAATGTAAACCTTTTTTCTTACGCATAGTCCACCCAACTAACAATGGAAATTTTCCTAAAATTGTAACAATGGCATTATACATATCTTCTTGTGACTCGATGTTAACCGAAATTGGATTAAATGCCGTTAAGGCACTTGTTAAAGAAGATAATACACCCATAGGATGGGCATTTTTTGGAAACGCTTCAAGAATCTTTCTTACATCATCATCGACTAATGAATTTTCCTTAATATCATTTTCAAATTTTTCTAACTGACTTACTGTTGGAAGTTCTCCAAAAATTAGCAAATACACTACTTCTAAAAAATCTGCTTTTTCAGCTAATTCTTCTATAGAATACCCACGATATCTTAAAACACCTTTTTCTCCATCTAGAAACGTAATAGCACTCTCACAAGAACCTGTATTTTTATATCCTGGGTCAACGGTTATAACCCCGCCTGTTGACGCTCTTAATTTAGATATGTCTATTGCAACTTCATCTTCTGTTCCCTTGATTAAAGGAAACTCATTTTTTTGCCCGTTAATTTCAATTGTAGCAGTATTTGCCATGTTTAATTTAGTATTATTTTAAGTTTTATTTTGCCGAATGCTAAAGTACAAAATTAGGTTTGATTTTTAAAGATATATTAATATTGGTTTACCAATTTTTAGTGTTGCTACAAAAAAGGGCAAATAAAAAAGCGATTATTACAATAATAATCGCTTTTTAGTTTAAAATGTAAGTTAATTTTACTTTATTTTAAATGCATTTTTACCAGGAAAATAAGCAACATCTCCTAATTCTTCTTCGATACGTAATAATTGGTTGTATTTTGCCATACGATCGCTACGTGAAGCAGAACCCGTTTTAATTTGGCCTGTGTTTAATGCTACTGCTAAATCTGCAATAGTATTATCTTCGGTCTCTCCAGAACGGTGAGACATTACAGAAGTATAACCAGCGTTATGAGCCATGTTTACAGCTGCAATAGTTTCGGTTAAAGTACCTATTTGATTTACCTTAATTAAAATTGAATTAGCAATACCATTATCAATTCCTTTTGATAAACGCTCTACGTTTGTTACAAATAAATCGTCGCCAACTAATTGTACTTTATCTCCAACAAGTTCGGTTAAATATTTCCAACCGTCCCAGTCGTTTTCATCCATACCGTCTTCAATAGAAATAATAGGATATTTTTCTACTAATTCGGCTAAATAATCGGCTTGTTCTTTACTAGTTCTAATAACTCCAGTTTCACCTTCAAACTTAGCATAATCGTATTTACCATCCACATAAAATTCTGCCGAAGCACAATCTAATGCTATCATTACTTCATCTCCAAATTTATAACCAGCATTTTCAACAGCTTTTGCTATAGTTTCTATAGCATCTTCTGTACCATCCAAAGTTGGTGCAAAACCACCTTCGTCGCCAACTGCTGTGCTTAAATTACGGTCGTGTAATACTTTTTTAAGGTTGTGAAAAATTTCTGTTCCCATTTGCATAGCGTGGGTAAAACTTTTGGCCTTAACTGGCATTACCATAAATTCTTGGAATGCAATTGGCGCATCACTATGCGAACCACCATTAATAATATTCATCATTGGTACTGGTAATGTGTTTGCAGAAACACCACCGACGTATCTGTATAAAGGTAAACCAAGTTCTCCTGCCGCCGCTTTAGCTACTGCTAAAGAAACTCCTAAAATGGCATTGGCTCCTAATTTTGATTTGTTTGATGTACCGTCTAACTCAATCATTATTTTATCAATGAGGTTTTGTTCAAAAACAGAAACACCTAATAATTCTTGAGCGATAATAGCGTTAACATTTTCAACAGCTTTTAAAACACCTTTACCCATATAGGTATTACCACCGTCTCTTAACTCAACGGCTTCGTGTTCTCCTGTTGATGCTCCAGATGGCACTGCGGCTCTTCCTAAAACATCGTTTTCTGTTACTACATCTACTTCTACAGTAGGGTTTCCTCTAGAATCTAAAATTTGTCTTGCGTGAACATTAACTATTACACTCATAATTAGTTTATTTTAATCTTTATTTAATTCAAATTTACGGTTTAATCTTGTTATTATTTCATCCTTTATAAAAGAATTTCGTAAAAACATATCGATAACGTTTTAGTAATAAAAAAAACCTCAAAAACAGCGAACTGATTTGAGGTTTATTTAAACTATTTTTTAATATTTTCTATGAATTGATTGAACAAATACGACGAATCGTGAGGACCAGGACTTGCTTCTGGGTGATATTGTACCGAAAAACAGTTTTTATCTTTCATGGCAATACCTGCAATGGTATTATCATTTAAATGAACATGTGTAATTTCTAACGCTGTATTTGCTTCGGTTTCTTCTCTATTAATAGCAAAACCATGATTTTGAGATGTAATTTCGCCTTTTCCGGTTACTAAATTTTTAACCGGATGGTTTATACCTCGATGCCCATTATACATTTTGTAAGTTGATACACCATTTGCCAAGGCTATAACTTGATGCCCTAAACAAATACCAAAAAGTGGTAAATTTCTTTTAATAATCTCTTTAGCTAATGCTTGAGCTTCAACTAGAGGTTCTGGATCTCCAGGACCATTAGACAAGAAATAGCCATCTGGTTTAAAAGCTTCTAAATCTTCGAATTTAGAGTTATAAGGAAATACTTTAACGTAAACATCACGTTTTGCAATGTTACGTAATATGTTAGTTTTAATTCCAATATCCAGGGCTGCCACTTTATAAGTAGCATTTTCGTCGCCGTAATAATATGGTTCTTTGGTTGAAACTTTTGAAGCTAACTCCAGTCCTTCCATATTTGGTACTTCGGCAAGTTGTTTTTTAAGGCCCGCGATATTATCAACTTCTGTTGAAATTATAGCATTCATTGCGCCGTGTTCTCGAATATAACTTACAAGTGCACGTGTATCGACATCTGAAATTGCTAAAAGATTATTTTTATCTAAAAATTCTTCTAATGAAGCATCGGCTGCATCTCTTGAATAATCGTAACTAAAGTTTTTTACAATTAAACCTGCTATTTTAACAGCGTTCGATTCGACTTCATCTGTATTTGTTCCATAATTTCCAATATGGGCATTTGTAGTAACCATAATTTGACCGAAATACGAAGGATCTGTAAAAATCTCTTGGTATCCTGTCATTCCTGTGTTAAAACAAACTTCGCCAAATGCGGTACCTTGCTTGTTTGCTACTGCCTTACCATGAAAAATTGTGCCATCTGCTAGAAGAACAATGGCCTTTTGTCGTTTTTGATATCTCATTTAAAAAAAAGTTTCACAAAATTGATAAAAAAAAAGGACAAACTAAAATAGTTTATCCTTTCTTTTTTAACTTTTAATAGAAAAGTAATAACTTAATATTTTTTTGACATCGGAAATTTCGTTATACTTTAGTTTTTCCTTTTTCGCAAAAGTTTTAACCTGACTCGTATAACTACTTTGAATCAATTTTAAAACCCCCGATTTTTTTAATTTAATAGGTTCCATTTTTTCATCTGCAACGGTTCGTAAGTAAAACTCTTTTTCAGATGAATATTGTTTTGGAGTTAAATATTGTTTTGTTAACGGATCCATACTACCAGAAGTTATTTTGAGCTTATATTTTGATAAAAGGGCAAATTTATTTTCATCTTCTAGTAATACTTGATAAAAATCGTCTGTATCTAATTCGTTACTATGAAAAGGCTTAAAAACCAATAAGTCAATAGCTATTTGTTTTAACTTGTTACTTTCTGGGCTTAAAACAAAAATAGAATCGTCATCAAATTTAACTTCAAACCTTTCATCTTTAATATTATAATTTACAGCATCTATAACAAAAGTTTTTTCACCAAACCATATTTTAGCCTTTTTATTCCACTGGCTAAACAAATATGGGCTTCCTTCAATATTATCATCTCTATCGTTAAAATTAGTATGATAAGTCGTTGCTTTCATTCCAGAGAACAAGCTTGAAGATTCCTTTGAATTACCTCCTTAATCCACTTGTACCTAAATTAGTTTGAGCTAAACAATTTAAAGTTGCAAAAAGTACTAAATAGCATGTGATTTTTTTTAACATATATTACAGTTTTTAATTAACAAAAAAAAGATAAGCTTTTGGCTTATCTTTTTTAAATACATTTTATTCTTCTTCGTTTGAAGCTTGTGTTTCAACTGGAGCAGCTTCAGCTGGTTTCGAACCACCTCGTCTACTTCTTCTTGTTGTTTTCTTTTTAGGTTTGTCGGCGTTGTATATATCGTTGTAATCTACAAGCTCTATCATCGCCATATCGGCATTATCACCTAAACGATTTCCTAATTTAATTATACGTGTATAACCACCTGGTCTGTCGGCTACTTTTGTAGCTACTTCTCTAAACAATTCAGTAACGGCATCTTTTTGTCTTAAGCGTGACATTACAATACGTCTGTTATGTGTAGTGTCTTCTTTAGATTTTGTTACTAAAGGCTCAACAAATTGTTTTAAAGCTTTTGCTTTTGCAACGGTTGTGTTAATACGCTTGTGCTCTATTAAAGAACATGCCATATTTGCTAACATTGCTTTTCTGTGAGCTGTTTTTCTACCTAAATGATTTACTTTTTTTCCGTGTCTCATGACTTTTGTTTTAAACCTCTATCTTGCTACTATATCCTATTAGGAGAGCAAACTATAAAGGAGTTAATAAAATTAATCTTTATCTAATTTATATTTGCTTAAGTCCATTCCGAAATTTAAACCTTTAACATTTACTAGTTCTTCTAGCTCGGTTAATGATTTCTTACCAAAGTTACGGAATTTCATTAAATCATTCTTGTTAAATGATACTAAGTCGCCTAAAGTATCTACTTCAGCAGCTTTTAAACAGTTAAGTGCACGTACAGATAAATCCATATCTACTAATTTTGTTTTTAGTAGCTGTCTCATGTGAAGTGATTCTTCATCATAAGTTTCAGTTTGTGCAATTTCATCAGCTTCTAAAGTGATACGCTCATCAGAGAATAACATGAAGTGGTGAATTAATGTTTTTGCTGCTTCAGTTAAAGCGTCTTGTGGTGTAATTGATCCATCTGTAAAAATTTCAAAAACTAATTTTTCGTAATCAGTTTTTTGCTCTACACGATAGTTTTCAATACTATACTTAACGTTTTTTATTGGCGTGTAAATAGAATCGGTAAAAATAGTTCCAATTGGAGCCGAAGGTTTTTTGTTTTCTTCAGCAGGCACATAACCTCTACCTTTTTCTATTGTAATTTCTAAATTTAAATTTACTTTAGGATCTAGGTTACAAATTACCAATTCTGTGTTTAATACTTGGAAACCTGAAATAAATTTTTGAAAATCGCCAGCTGTAATACGGTCTTGACCAGAAATTGAGATTGACACCGATTCGTTATCGATATCGTCAATTTGTCTTTTAAAACGTACTTGCTTTAAATTTAAAATAATTTCGGTAACATCTTCTACAACACCTGCAATGGTAGAGAATTCATGATCTACACTCTCGATGCGTATAGATGTTATTGCAAAACCTTCTAACGATGAAAGTAACACACGTCTTAACGCATTACCTACTGTTAAACCGTAACCTGGTTCTAGCGGTCTGAATTCGAACTTTCCTTCGAAATCAGTAGAATCGATCATGATTACTTTGTCCGGCTTTTGAAAATTAAATACTGCCATAGTTTTTTCTTCGTTTTAATTGTTATTTAGTTGCGCGGTTTATAAGTTTGAAGAAGTACGAATAAACCCTTTGGCTAAATACCAATGATTGTTAATTATTATTTAGAGTATAATTCGACGATGAATTGCTCGTTTATGTTTTCTGGAATTTGAATTCTTGCAGGAACGGCTACATAAGTACCTTGCTTAGTATCGTTATTCCAAGTAATCCATTCGTATACATTGCTTGAATTTGAAAGCGAACGCTCGATAGCTTCTAAAGACTTCGATTTTTCTCTTACAGCAACAACATCACCAGCTTTTAATTGATAAGAAGGAATATTTACCAACTCACCATTAACTGTAATGTGTCTGTGAGAAACTAATTGTCTTGCACCACTTCTTGTTGGAGCAATTCCCATACGGAAAACAACGTTGTCTAATCTAGATTCACAAAGTTGTAATAAAACTTCACCAGTAATTCCTTGTGCAGCTCTAGCTTTTTTAAATAAACCTCTAAATTGTCTTTCTAAAATACCGTAAGTATATTTAGCTTTTTGCTTTTCCATTAATTGGATAGCGTATTCAGATTTTTTACCGCGACGTCTGTTGTTACCGTGTTGCCCAGGAGGGTAATTTCTTTTTTCGAAAGACTTATCGTCTCCAAAGATAGCTTCGCCAAACTTACGAGCTATTTTAGTTTTAGGACCAGTATATCTTGCCATTTTAAAATTAAATTATGAGAGAATTTGTGAATTAAGGTCTTAATCTTATCCTTCGACAAACGTATTTCTCTCGTTGATACTTGTTTATATTATTTTTTTTGGTTTGCAAATGTACATAAAAAAACAAATATCAGCTATATATAGCTGATATTTATTTAACTTACATATATATGCAATTATACTCTACGACGTTTTGGAGGACGACAACCGTTATGTGGTAATGGAGTTACATCGATAATTTCTGTAACTTCGATCCCTGCATTGTGGATTGAACGAATAGCAGATTCTCTACCATTTCCAGGTCCTTTAACGTATACTTTTACCTTTTTTAAACCTGCTTCTGAAGCTACTCCAGCCGCATCTTCTGCTGCTAATTGCGCTGCATAAGGTGTATTTTTCTTTGAACCTCTAAATCCCATTTTACCAGCTGAAGACCATGAAATAACGTCTCCATTTTTATTGGTAAGTGAAATTATGATATTGTTAAAAGATGCTGTAACGTGAGCTTCACCTACAGACTCAACAATAACTTTACGTTTTTTTGTGCTTGTTTTTGCCATATTCTTTTAGTTTTTAGTTGCTAGCTTTTAGTTATTGGAATCCTAAACTTTTACATTTCAAACAGATTCTTCTAACGTCCAAATACTAATGAACTAATGACTGTTAAATTATTTTACTTATGCTTTTTTCTTGTTAGCAACAGTTTTTCTTTTACCTTTTCTTGTTCTAGAGTTATTCTTAGTACGTTGTCCTCTTAAAGGAAGACCCGCTCTGTGACGAATACCTCTATTACAACCGATATCCATTAAACGCTTAATGTTTAATTGAGTTTCAGAACGTAACTCACCTTCAATAGTAAAGGCAGCGATAGCTTCACGAATACCGCTAATATCATCGTCTGTCCAATCTTGAACTTTGGTACTTTCATCAACTTTAGCTGTAGCTAAAATTTCTTTTGCTCTACTTCTACCTACACCGTAGATATAAGTTAAAGAGATAACTCCTCTTTTGTTTTTTGGTATGTCTACACCTGCAATTCTTGCCATATTGATTTTAGTTTTTAGTTGTTAGCTTTTAGTTGTTAGAATCCTAAACATTTCTATTTCAAACAGATTCATCTAACGTCTAATTACTAATGACCTTAATTCTATTTTATCCTTGTCTTTGCTTAAATCTAGGATTCTTTTTGTTAATTACGTAAAGTCTACCTTTTCTACGCACTATTTTACAATCTGCGCTTCTTTTCTTTACTGATGCTCTTACTTTCATGAGTCTTAGTATCTATAGGTTATACGAGCCTTAGTTAAATCGTAAGGACTCATTTCTAATTTTACTTTATCACCTGGTAATAGCTTAATGTAATGCATACGCATTTTACCAGATATATGTGCAGTCACAATGTGACCATTTTCTAATTCTACACGAAACATCGCATTAGATAATGCTTCTATAATTGTTCCGTCTTGCTCTATTGCTGCTTGCTTTGCCATAGTATAATAATTAAGCTACTGCTTTTCTATTTTTACCTGTTTTCATCAAACCATCATAGTGTCTATTTAACAAATAAGAATTTATTTGTTGCATAGTATCTATAGCAACCCCAACCATAATTAACAAGGATGTGCCACCAAAAAACATAGCCCATGTTTGTTGAACTCCCATAAGTTTAACTATAAATGCAGGGAATATTGCAATTAAAGCTAAAAATATAGAACCTGGTAAGGTAATTTGAGACATGATTTTATCTAAATACTCCGAAGTTTCAGAACCTGGACGGATACCAGGAATAAAACCACCGCTACGTTTTAAATCGTCGGCCATTTTATTAGTTGGAACCGTAATTGCAGTATAAAAATATGTAAACACAATAATTAATAAAGCAAATGTTAGGTTGTATGTAAATCCGAATAAATCAGAATAATTTGTTGTTAACCATGCTCCAAAACTGGTATCTTTTAAGAAAGACGATCCTCCAATTAATCCAGGCACAAACATAATAGCTTGGGCAAATATAATTGGCATTACACCAGAAGCATTTAATTTTAATGGTATGTACTGTCTAGAACCAGCAACGGCTGCCTTTTCGTAACCTCCAGTAGCTGTTCTTCTTGCATATTGAACGGCAATTTTACGAACACCCATTACTAACATAATAGATGCTAATATTATTACAAACCAAATTACAAGTTCGAAAAGAATTAACATAACGTTATTACCTTCTAATCTAGTAGCTGCGTTTTGTAAAAAGGCCTGTGGTAAAGTAGCAATAATACCAACCATAATTAATAATGAAATACCATTACCAATTCCTTTATCGGTAATTTTTTCACCTAACCACATCGCAAAAATACATCCTGTTACTAATATAGATACTGAAGAGAAATAAAATGTAAACCCAGTTCCTAATAAAAAGGCGCTCTGAGGAATACCTAATGCAGGTAAACTAGCTAAATAACCTGGTGCTTGTAATAAACAAATAGCGATGGTTAACCAACGTGTTATTTGTGTTATTTTTTTCTGACCACTAGCTCCTTCTTTTTGTAATTTTTGTAAATAAGGAATTGCAATTCCCATTAATTGAACAACAATAGAAGCAGAAATGTAAGGCATAATACCAAGTGCAAATACCGATGCATTTGCAAACGCTCCACCTGTAAATGCATTAAGTAAGCCTAATAAGCCGCTATCCGTACTATCAGATAATCCGCCTAATTGAGCAGCATCAATACCAGGTAAAACTACTTGAGCACCAAATCGATAAACTAATAATAACGTTAAAGTAACAACTATACGGTTTCTTAGTTCTTCAATTTTCCAAACATTTTTTATTGATTCTATAAACTTCATACTTATAAAATGTCTTAAATTGTTACAGCTTCACCTCCAGCAGCTTCGATAGCAGCTTTTGCAGTAGCAGTAAACTTATGAGCAGATACTTTTAATTTTGCTTTTAATTCGCCACGACCTAATATTTTTACTAAATCGTTTTTACCAACTAAGCGGTTTGCAAATAATGCATCAAAATCTACAGTATCATTAATCTTCTTATCATCAACCAATTGTTGTAAAGTATCTAGGTTTATACCTTGATATTCTACACGGTTAATGTTTGTAAAACCAAATTTAGGTACACGACGTTGAAGCGGCATTTGCCCACCTTCAAATCCTAATTTCTTAGAATAACCAGAACGTGACTTAGCTCCTTTGTGACCACGAGTAGCGGTACCACCTTTACCAGAACCTTGACCACGACCGATGCGTTTTCCTTGGCTTTTTACTGAACCTTGTGCAGGTTTTAAATTACTTAAATCCATTTTTCAGTTTTATTTTTTAAGCTTCTTCAACAGAAACTAAATGTGACACTTTTGCAACCATACCAAGAATATTTGGTGTAGCTTCAAATTCTTTTACTTGACCAATTTTTTTAAGACCAAGAGCTTCTAAAGTTCTTTTTTGTCTTAAAGTACGATTGATTGCGCTTTTAACTTTTGTTACTTTAATCTTTGCCATTTCTGTCTTTTATTAAGCGTTAAAAACTTGTTCAAGTGAAATACCTCTATCCTTTGCAATGGTTTTCGCATCTCTTAATTGTAATAAAGCATCAAAAGTTGCTTTAACTACGTTATGTGGATTTGAAGACCCTTGAGATTTAGATAATACATCGTGTACACCAACGGCTTCTAATACTGTTCTTACAGCACCACCCGCGATTACACCTGTACCAGGGGCAGCAGGAATAATATTTACTCTTGCACCTCCGTATTTACCTTTTTGCTCATGAGGTAAAGTTCCTTTTATAATAGGAATACGAACTAGGTTCTTTTTAGCATCTTCTACAGCTTTTGCAATTGCACTAGCTACGTCTTTAGATTTTCCTAAACCTTGTCCTACAACACCAGCTTCATCACCAACCACTACGATTGCCGAGAAACCAAATGCTCTACCACCTTTTGTTACCTTTGTAACTCTTTGTACACCAACTAAACGATCTTTAAGATCTAATCCACTTGGTTTTACTAGCTCTGCGCTTTTATATTTTTGAAACATAATATCTTAGAATTTAAGTCCTGCCTCTCTAGCTCCTTCAGCTAATGATTTTACTCTACCATGGTATAAATAACCACCTCTATCGAAAGCGATAGTTTCTATACCTGCCTTAAGTGCTTTCTCAGCTATAGCCTTACCTACTAATTTAGCAGCTTCAACTTTATTAACTTTAGCAGTATCTATACTTTTATCTCTTGATGATGCCGAACCAATGGTTACACCAGTTACATCATCAACTATTTGAGCATAAATTTCTTTATTACTTCTGTAAACAGCTAATCTAGGTCTTGCTTCTGTACCAGAAACAACCTTACGAATTCTGTTTTTTATTCTTAATCTTCTTTCGTTCTTTGTTAATGCCATAACTAAATTTATTAAGCTGATTTACCTGCTTTTCTTCTAATTTCCTCACCAACAAACTTAATACCTTTTCCTTTGTAAGGTTCAGGTTTTCTAAAGCCACGAATTTTAGCAGCTACTTGACCAACAAGTTGTTTGTCAAAAGAAGTTAGTTTTACAATTGGGTTCTTACCTTTTTCTGAAACTGTTTCCACTTTTACTTCTGGAGCAATATCCAAAACGATATTATGAGAAAAACCAATTGCAAGGTCTAATTTTTGTCCTTGGTTAGATGCTCTATAACCTACACCTACCAACTCTAATTCTTTAGTCCATCCTTTTGACACACCATCAATCATATTAGCCATAAGCGATCTGTATAAACCGTGCTTAGCTTTTTGATCTTTAGTCTCTGCAGAACGAGTAACAATTACGTTAGCATCTTCTACTTTGATATCTACTGTATCAAAATTTTGAGTTAGTTCTCCTAATTTTCCTTTTACAGTTACAACATTATCTTTAACATCGACTGTTACACCCTCTGGAATGGCTACTGGATTATTTCCTATTCTTGACATTTCTTTTAGGTTTTAAATTAGTAAACATAACATAAAACTTCTCCACCAACATTTTCTTTTTTGGCTTGTTTACCTGTCATTACACCATGAGATGTAGAAATGATAGCAATACCTAAACCATTAAGAATTCTTGGTAACTCATCGGCACCAGCATACTTACGTAAACCTGGTGTACTAATGCGTTGAAGCTTTTTAATTACTGGTTCTTTTGTTTCTTTGTTGTACTTAAGAGCAATTTTAATTGTTCCTTGTACGGTCGAATCATCAAACTTATAACTTAAAATATATCCTTGTTCGAATAATATTTTAGTCATGTTTTTCTTTAAATTAGAAGCAGGAATCTCAACCACTCTATGGTTAGCACGCACTGCGTTTCTAATTCTTGTAAGATAATCCGCAATTGGATCTGTATACATATTTATTAATTTGCGGTAGTGGTTTTCAAGAAACCTTTTCTCTTGAACCTAAAACCAATTTATAATTCTTTTTTTACCAACTTGCTTTTTTAACCCCTGGGATTAATCCTTGGTTAGCCATTTCTCTAAACATTACACGAGATATACCAAAGTTTCTCATGTAACCTTTAGGCCTTCCTGTAAGCTTACATCTGTTATGCATGCGAACAGGTGAAGCGTTTTTTGGTAACTTTTGTAATGCTTCGTAATCTCCAGCTTCTTTTAAAGCCTTTCTTTTTTCAGCATATTTAGCTACTGTTTTAGCTCTTTTTACCTCACGGGCTTTCATTGATTCTTTAGCCATATCTTAGTTCTTTTTAAAAGGTAACCCTAATTCAGTTAATAACGATTTTGCTTCTTTATCTGTTTCTGCAGAAGTTACAAATGTAATATCCATACCAGAAATTTTATTTACCTTATCGATATTTATTTCTGGGAAAATGATTTGTTCTGTGATTCCTAAGTTGTAGTTACCACGACCATCAAAACCTGTTGCCTTGATACCATTAAAATCTCTTACACGAGGTAAGGCAGAAGTTACCAATCTATCTAAAAATTCATACATTCTTTCTCCACGCAAAGTTACTTTTACGCCAATTGGCATACCTTTACGTAATTTAAAAGATGCAACATCTTTTTTAGATAATGTTGCTACGGCTTTTTGTCCAGATATCGTAGTTAATTCTTCTACAGCGTAGTCGATTAATTTTTTATCTGCAACTGCAGCTCCAACACCTTTAGATATTACTATCTTTTGTAGTTTAGGAACTTGCATTACATTTTGATATCCAAATTCGTCTGTAAGAGCTGCAATTACTTTGCTTTTATACTCCTCTTTAAGTCTTGGTGAATATGCCATAACTATATTACTTCATTAGATTTTACTGAGAATCTTACTTTTTGGTCACCTTCTGTTCTATAACCTATACGAGTTGTTTCACCTTTAGCGGTTAACAATGATAAGTTTGAGATGTGAATTGGTGCTTCCTTCTCTACAATGCCTCCTTGAGGATTTTGTGCACTTGGTTTAGTATGTTTCTTTACCAAATTAACACCCTCAACAATGGCTTTGTTTTTTTCTATTAATACCTTTTGTACTTTACCTTCGCTACCTTTATGGTCTCCAGCAATTACTTTTACAGTATCTCCAGTTTTAATTTTAAGCTTTGTCATCTTAATAATGTATTAAAGCACTTCTGGTGCTAATGATACAATTTTCATGAATTGTTTATCACGAAGTTCTCTAGCAACAGGACCAAAAACACGTGTTCCTCTCATCTCACCCGCTGGGTTCAATAAAACACAAGCATTGTCATCGAATCTAATATAAGATCCATCTGGTCTTCTTACTTCCTTTACAGTACGTACTACAACTGCAGTTGACACGGCTCCTTTTTTAATGTTACCGTTTGGAGTAGCATCTTTAACAGACACTACAATTTTATCACCTACAGAAGCGTATCTTCTTTTAGTACCACCTAGAACACGGATAGTTAAAACTTCCTTTGCTCCAGTGTTATCTGCTACTTTTAATCTTGATTCTTGTTGTACCATAATTATTTCGCTCTTTCAATTATTTCAACTAATCTCCAACATTTAGATTTACTTAAAGGTCGTGTTTCCATGATTCTTACTGTATCTCCTTCGTTGCAGTCATTTTTCTCGTCGTGCGCAACATATTTCTTTGTTTTTAACACGAACTTTCCGTACATAGGGTGTTTTACTTTTTTCACCTCAGAAACCACAATTGATTTCTGCATTTTGTTACTTGTAACAACTCCTATACGTTCTTTTCTTAAATTTCTTGTTTCCATATTTAAGCAGAATTATTGTGAATCTCTTTTAGTTAGTTCTGTCGCAATTCTAGCTACCGAACGTCTTACTGAACGTAACTGGATTGGATTTTCTAAAGGAGAAATTGCATGAGCCAATTTTAGGTCTGAATAACTCTTTTTTACTTCACTAAGTTTTTCTTGTAACTCAGCAACAGATAATTCTTTAATTTCTGATTGTTTCATAATATCAAATAAATTATGCTTCGTAATCTCTAGCGATTAAAAACTTAGTTTTTACTGGTAGTTTTTGTGCTGCAAGACGTAACGCTTCTTTAGCCACGTCTAATGGCACACCACCGATTTCAAAAAGTACTCGTCCTGGCTTTACAACAGCTACCCATAATTCTACGGCACCTTTACCTTTACCCATACGTACTTCAAGAGGCTTTTTTGTAATTGGCTTGTCTGGAAAAATTTTAATCCAAAGTTGCCCTTCTCTTTTCATGTAACGTGTAGCGGCAATACGTGCTGCTTCAATTTGACGCGATGTTATAAATACTGAGTCTAATGCTTTTATTCCAAAGGTTCCGTTTGAAAGTTGGTGCCCTCTTCCGGCATTTCCTTTCATACGTCCTTTTTGCTGCTTACGAAATTTTGTTCTTTTAGGCTGTAACATGTTTCTTTACTTTATAAAAAATTACTTTCTACTGCGACGAGGTCCTTTGTTTCCACGTCCAGCGCCACCTTTTCCTTGCTTCTTAGATAATCCTACAAGCGGAGAAAGCTCTCTTTTACCATATACTTCGCCTTTCATGATCCATACTTTAACACCTAATCTACCATAAGTAGTATGTGCTTCAACTAAAGCATAGTCAATATCGGCTCTAAAGGTTGATAAAGGAATACGTCCTTCTTTGTAGTGTTCAGAACGTGCCATTTCAGCACCGTTTAAACGACCACTAATTTGGATTTTAATTCCTTCAGCGTTCATGCGCATTGTAGCAGCAATAGCCATTTTGATTGCACGACGGTAAGAAATACGATTTTCTATCTGTCTAGCAATACTTGATGCTACTAAAAATGCATCTAGTTCAGGTCTTTTAATTTCAAAAATATTAATCTGAACTTCTTTACCAGTAATCTTCTTAAGCTCTTCTTTTAACTTGTCTACCTCTTGTCCGCCTTTACCAATAATGATACCTGGGCGAGCTGTAGTGATAGTAACGGTTACAAGTTTAAGAGTACGCTCGATAATTACTCTACTTACACTAGCCTTAGAAAGACGTACATGAACGTATTTTCTAATTTTATCGTCTTCGGCAAGCTTATCTCCATAATCATTACCTCCGTACCAGTTAGATTCCCATCCTCTGATAATACCTAAGCGATTTCCGATTGGATTTGTTTTTTGTCCCATACTTCTATCTTAGCTTTGTGTGTTATTGTTAGCACCAACCACTAATGTTACGTGGTTAGAACGTTTTCTAATTCTGTGTGCACGACCTTGAGGCGCTGGACGTAATCTTTTTAACATAGATCCGCCATCTACTCTAATCTCTTTTACAAATAATTCTGCAGATTCAACATCAGCATCTTCGTTTTTAGCTTGCCAGTTAGCAATAGCCGAAAGTAATAACTTTTCTAAACGACCTGAAGCTTCTTTCTGATTGAATTTTAAGATATTTAGTGCATTTTCTACCTTTTCACCTCTTACTAAATCGGCTACTAAACGCATTTTTCTTGGTGATGTAGGACAGTTATTAAGTTTTGCAAAAGCAACTTGCTTTTTTGCTTCCTTAATAGCGTCTGCCATTTGTTTTTTACGACTTCCCATAGCTTACTACTTTTTACCTTTGTTTTTAGCACCTGCATGTCCACGGAATGAACGTGTTGGTGAAAATTCTCCTAATTTATGACCTACCATGTTTTCTGTTACATAAACAGGAACAAATTGACGGCCATTGTGTACTGCTATAGTTTGTCCTACAAAATCTGGAGTTATCATACTAGCTCTAGACCAAGTTTTGATAACTGTTTTTTTGTTAGCCTCAACATTTGCAGCTACTTTTCTTTCTAATTTATAATGAACGTAAGGTCCTTTTTTTAATGATCTTGCCATGTCTTATTTCTTTCTACGTTCTACAATATATTTATTACTTGCTTTAGTTTTAGAACGTGTTCTAAATCCTTTTGCCGGTATACCATTTCTAGAACGTGGGTGACCACCTGAAGCACGTCCTTCACCACCACCCATTGGGTGATCGATTGGGTTCATTACTACTGGTCTAGTTCTTGGACGACGTCCTAACCAGCGCGTTCTACCTGCTTTACCACCAACAAGTAATTGGTGATCTGAATTTGATACTACACCTATTGTAGCCATACACGTTACAAGAATTAAGCGTGTTTCACCAGAAGGTAATTTTACTGTAGCAAACTTACCATCTCTCGCCATTAATTGAGCAAATGCACCAGCACTACGCGCCATAACAGCACCTTGACCTGGACGTAACTCTAAACAAGAGATAATTGTACCTAATGGAATTTCACTTAATGGCATTGCATTTCCTATTTCAGGAGCGATACCTTCTGTACCAGATACCACATTTTGCCCAACTTGTAATCCATTTTGAGCGATCATGTATCTTTTTTCGCCATCTTGATAATTCAATAACGCGATAAAAGCGGTTCTGTTTGGATCGTATTCGATAGACTTAACTTCTGCTGGAATTCCAGTTTTGTTGCGTTTAAAATCGATAATACGATACTTTCTTTTATGACCACCACCAATATAGCGCATGGTCATTTTTCCTTGACTGTTTCTACCACCAGACCTTTTATTCGGAACAAGTAAACTTTTTTCCGGCTTATCAGTAGTTATGGCGTCATACCCATTTACTACTCTAAAACGCTGTCCTGGTGTGATTGGTTTTAATTTTCTTACTGACATTTTTTGTCTAATTACATGTTACTGTATAAATCAATCATTTCACCTTCCGCCAGTTGTACTAAAGCTTTTTTCTTAGCATTAGTTTTACCATGTTGAATACCAGTTTTTGTATACTTAGTATTTCTATCTGGACGGATATTAATAGTACGAACTTTTTCAACAGAAACACCATATGCAGCTTCTACTGCATTTTTAATTTCTATCTTGTTCGCCTTTGTATTCACTTCGAATGTGTAGCAGTTTCTTAACTCGCTATCAGCAGTCGCTTTTTCTGTGATTATAGGTTTAATTAAGATACTCATCTGTTTCTTATTTACTTAAGTTTGTTTCAATTCCTTCTAAAGCGCCTTCTAAAAGGACTACTTGACTTGCATTTAAAATTTTATAAGTGCTTAATTCTGAAGAAGTTACAACTTCAGAGCCTTTTAAATTACGCGATGACAAATATACATTATTATTCGACGCGCCCAACACAAATAAAGATTTTTTATTCTCTAGTTCTAAGGCTTTTAACACTGCAGTAAAGTTTTTAGTTTTTACTGTTTCGAAGTTAAAGTCTTCTAGAACTGTAATTGACTGCTCACCTGCCTTAATACTTAAAGCCGATTTACGTGCTAAACGCTTAAGGTTTTTATTAAGTTTGAAGTTATAATTTCTAGGTCTTGGACCGAACATACGACCACCACCTTTAAACACACCAGACTTAATAGAACCAGCTCTTGCAGTACCTGTTCCTTTTTGCTTTTTAATCTTACGAGTACTACCAGCAATCTCACCTCTTTCTTTAGATTTGTGAGTTCCTTGGCGTTGGTTAGCTAAATATTGTTTAACATCTAAGTAAACCGCATGATTATTAGGCTCAATAGCAAACACATCGTTAGAAAGCTCTGCTTTTCTACCTGTGTCTTTTCCGTTTATATCTAAAACTGCTACTTTCATTATTTTCTAACAATTACATAAGCGTTTTTGTGTCCAGGTACACAACCTTTAACAACAAGTAAATTCTTTTCAGGAACTACTTTTAAAACTCTTAAATTTTGAACTTTCACTTTTTCTCCACCCATTCTTCCGGCCATACGCATTCCTTTGAATACTCTAGCAGGGTAAGAAGCAGCACCAATAGAACCTGGCGCTCTTAAACGGTTATGCTGACCGTGAGTAGCTTGACCTACACCACCAAAACCATGACGTTTTACAACACCTTGAAATCCTTTACCTTTTGATGTACCTGAAATATCAACAAATTCACCTTCAGCAAAATGATCTACTGTTATAGCATCACCTAATTTGTACTCCGCATCAAAACCTTTAAATTCAACAACTTTGCGTTTTACAGAAGTACCCGCTTTTTTAGCATGACCTAAGTCTGCTTTTGTAGCGCTTTTTTCTGTCGCGTCATCGAAACCTAATTGAACAGCTTCATAGCCATCAACCTCTTCAGTTCTGACTTGGGTAACGATACATGGTCCAGCTTCGATTACCGTACAAGGAATGTTTTTCCCGTTTTCGTCGAAAATGCTGGTCATACCGATTTTTTTTCCAATTAACCCAGACATAATTTAATTATTAATTTATTTATTACTTATTTAAAAAAAATTCAAGGACAAAATACGCTTCGTCCTTGAATTGTATTTTTGCCGTTTTTCCCGCGACCGCATCGGTGGGACATTTTACTTTCTCTTAACGAGAACTTGAATCTAGTTCGAGTTAAAAATTAAAGTTTATACTTAAACCTTAATTTCTACTTCTACACCACTAGGTAACTCAAGTTTCATTAACGCATCAATTGTTTTTGACGACGACGAGTAGATATCTAATAATCTTTTATAAGAAGATAATTGAAACTGCTCTCTCGACTTTTTGTTAACGTGTGGAGAACGAAGTACTGTAAATAATTTTTTGTGAGTTGGTAATGGAATTGGTCCAGTTACAACAGCACCAGTACTTTTTACTGTTTTTACGATTTTATCAGCAGATTTATCTACTAAATTATGATCGTAAGATTTTAATTTTATTCTGATTTTTTGACTCATTTTCTTAGATTTTAGGCTTCAATCCCTTTAGCTGCTTTAATTACCTCTTCTGAAATGTTTGATGGAGTTTCAGCATAGTGTGAAAATTCCATTGTAGAAGTAGCACGACCAGAAGATAATGTTCTTAATGTTGTTACATAACCAAACATTTCTGATAAAGGCACAATAGCTTTAACTGTTTTTGCACCGTTACGATCTCCCATGTCACTTACTTGACCTCTACGACGGTTTAAATCTCCAACGATATCACCCATATTTTCTTCTGGAGTAATAACTTCTAATTTCATCATAGGCTCCATAATTACGGCTTTTGCAGCTTTTGCAGCAGCTTTAAATCCTAACTTGGCAGCCAATTCGAATGATAATTGATCTGAATCCACGTCGTGGTAAGAACCATCTGTTAATGTTACTTTCATAGCATCTACTTCATAACCAGCTAATGGACCATTTACCATTGCCATTTGGAAACCTTTCTCGATTGATGGAACAAATTCCTTAGGAACGTTACCACCTTTAATTTGAGATTCGAATACTAATCCTTCGGTTCCTTCTTCGGCAGGCTCTAATGTAAATACAATATCTGCGAATTTACCACGTCCACCAGATTGCTTTTTGTAAACCTCTCTGTGTTCTGCACGTTGTGTAATAGCTTCTTTGTACTCTACTTGTGGCTGACCTTGATTTACTTCAACCTTAAACTCACGTTTAAGACGATCTACAATAATATCTAAGTGAAGCTCACCCATACCAGATATAATTGTTTGACCTGAAGCCTCATCGGTTCTTGCTGTAAATGTTGGATCTTCTTCTGCTAATTTAGCTAAAGCCATACCTAACTTATCTACATCAGCCTTTGTTTTAGGCTCTACAGCGATACCAATTACTGGATCTGGAAAATCCATAGATTCAAGAACGATTGGGTTCTTTTCATCTGATAATGTATCACCTGTTTTAATATCTTTAAAACCTACTGCAGCACCTATATCTCCTGCCTCAATAAAATCGATAGCATTTTGTTTGTTAGAGTGCATTTGGTAGATACGAGAAATACGTTCTTTTTTACCTGAACGGTTATTTAAGATGTAAGAACCTGCATCTAAACGACCAGAATAAGCACGGAAGAAAGCTAAACGACCTACGAAAGGATCGGTAGCAATTTTAAATGCTAATGCTGAGAAAGGATCTTTTGCATCTGGCTTACGCACGGCATCTTCTCCTGTATTAGGATTAGTTCCTACAATATTATCTCTATCTGTTGGAGAAGGTAAATAACGACATACAGCATCTAATAAGAACTGAACACCTTTATTTTTGAAAGCAGAACCACAAATCATTGGAATGATAGCCATATCCATTACAGCAGCTCTAAGTGCAGCGTGCACTTCTTCTTCTGTAATAGAATCTTCATCTTCCATGAATTTTTCTAAAAGGTTCTCATCGTAAGTTGCAACTTCTTCAATTAAAAGTGCACGGTACTTACGAGCTTCTTCTTTCATATCTTCAGGAATCTCAATCACGTCGAAAGTAGCTCCCTGAGTTTCATCGTGCCAAACAATAGCACGGTTTTTTACTAAATCTATAATACCTTTAAAATCTGCTTCATCACCAATGTTTAATACAATTGGCACTGCGTTCGATTTTAACATATCTTTTACCTGTTGGCAAACTGCTAAGAAATTAGATCCTTGACGGTCCATTTTATTAACAAAACCAATACGAGGCACTTTATAGTTATCTGCAAGTCTCCAGTTAGTTTCAGATTGTGGCTCAACACCATCAACTGCACTAAATAAGAATACTAAACCATCTAAAACACGTAACGAACGGTTTACCTCTACGGTAAAATCAACGTGACCCGGAGTATCAATAATATTGAAGTGATAATCTTTAGTTTCAGGTACAGGTTGTGCGTTTTCTAAAGGGAATTTCCAGGTACAAGTAGTAGCCGCCGAAGTAATTGTAATACCTCGTTCTTGCTCTTGCTCCATCCAGTCCATTGTAGCGGCACCATCATGAACTTCCCCTATTTTATGAGAAACCCCAGTATAATAAAGGATACGCTCTGTAGTTGTAGTTTTACCAGCATCAATGTGTGCTGCAATACCAATGTTTCTTGTAAATTTTAAATCTCTTGCCATTTTATTTAGAATCTAAAGTGTGAGAATGCTTTGTTAGCTTCTGCCATTTTATGAGTATCAACTCTTTTCTTTACCGCTGCTCCTTCTTCTTTAGCTGCTGCTAAAATTTCTGAAGCTAAACGCAAGGCCATAGATTTTTCGTTACGCTTTCTAGCATAACCAATTAACCATTTCATTGCTGTTGAAACTTTTCTATCTGGACGAATTTGCATTGGAATTTGAAAAGTAGCACCACCAACACGACGACTACGTACTTCTACGTGAGGCATCACATTTGATAAAGCATCTTTCCACAACTCTAAAGCTGTTTTTTCTTCATCTGTTTTCTTTTGATCTACGATATCAATTGCATCGTAAAATACTTTAAAAGCGACAGACTTTTTTCCATCCCACATCATCATGTTAACAAAACGAGTTACTAACTGATCGTTAAAACGTGGATCTGGTAAAAGCGGTCTTTTTTTCGCTGCTCTTTTTCTCATGTCTTCTTCTTAAAGTTTTAAATTACTTTTTAGGGCGTTTTGCACCATACTTAGATCTACGTTGCGTTCTACCTTGAACACCTGCGGTATCCAATGCACCACGAACAATGTGGTATCTAACTCCTGGTAAATCTTTTACCCTTCCACCTCTAACCAATACTATCGAGTGCTCTTGTAAATTGTGACCTTCACCGCCAATGTATGCATTAACCTCGTTACCGTTTGTTAAACGAACCCTTGCTACCTTACGCATTGCTGAGTTAGGTTTTTTAGGAGTTGTTGTGTAAACACGAGTACATACACCACGTCTTTGTGGACACGAATTTAAAGCAGCCGATTTACTCTTCTTGGTTATTTTGGCTCTTCCTTTTCGTACTAATTGTGAAATTGTTGGCATATATTTTATACTAATTTTTTATAATCCCTCGTTAAAAGGGCTGCAAAGGTAGAAATTTTATTTAATAATTCAAATCCTAATTCATTAATTTTCATATCATAGGCGTTTTTTTCGTCTATAGGATTTTTATCGAAGTGTTTTAAATATATGTTTTTAGATAAAATGACCGTTAAAACATATAATTGATACAATAATTTTTAAAAAATTAAATTTTATAATTTCTCCATATTATATCTATTCGTTTTACGTTAGTTTTACAATATTAAAGCTGAAAATTTAATTCACAGATTTGCGTTTTTTACTCCTTATTATTACTAGTCTTTTTTTTGGATCTGTGTATTCACAAAATCTCAATTTAAAAATAATTGGTAAAACCGAATTTGAAACCCAAATTATAGATTCATTAAACTACACTAAAACCCACCCAAACTCCTTATCAATAAAACAAGAAGTTGAAGCTATTAAGCTTGCATTAGAAACAAAAGGACATATTGAATTAAAACCTAACCCAATTAATAAGGTAAACGATTCTTCATTCCATATTCAATTAACCTTAAATAAACGCTACAAACAATTACGCATTTTTTATAATGAAACAGATTTAGACTTAAACATAATAAAGCAGATATCGAGCAATTACAACAAAACTTACTTTGATTTACCATTTACAGAAATTGAAGACGGTTTAAACTATATAAACAATGAAATCTCGAAAACAGGATTACCTTTTGCTAAACTTATGTTATCTAATATAATTATTAACAACGATTTGGTTGAAGCTAGATTAACAACGTCAGATTCAAACAAAAAAAGAATAATCAATAGCATAATTATTAAAGGATATGAGAAATTCCCAAAATCGTATTTAAAACATTATTTAAAGATTAAACAAAATCAAGTATTCAATTTAGACGACATACAAACCAAAACCAATCAATTAAATAATTTAAACTTCGCAAGCGAGTTAAAATCTCCAGAAGTCCTTTTTACTAAAGATTCTACATCATTATATTTATATATTGAAAAAAGACCAAGGAACACTTTTGATGGATTTTTAGGTTTTGGCACAAACGAAGAAACCAATAAAATTCAATTTGATGGTTACCTAAATTTAAATTTAACGAACAACCTTAATTACGGTGAATCGTTAAGTATATTTTATAAAAGCGATGAAAACGACCAACAAACCTTCGAAATAACCACTAAAACCCCCTATTTATTTAACACTGCAATAGGAATAGATTTAGCCTTACACATATTTAAAAAAGACTCTTCGTTTACAACAGCTAATCAAAGCGCTAAACTTAACTATCAAATAAATGCTAAACACAAAATATCTACTGGAATTAACAGCACTACATCAAGCAATTTACTTAACATAACACAAAATTTAAATATTAACGATTACGAATCAACATTCTATACATTAAATTACGAATACTTAAGTTTAAACTCAAACAACCTGCTTTTCCCTATTAAATCCAAGTTTTATATTGAAGGCGGCTTAGGAAAAAGAAAAACCAATATTAACGAGCAACAACAATCACAATTTACACTTGAAGCTTTCAAAATATTTTATTTAAATAATAGGAATAGTTTTTTTTTAAGAACAAACAACGCCTTATTATCATCCAACGCATATTTCGAAAACGAACTCTACAGGTTTGGCGGAATAAATTCTATACGAGGTTTTGAAGAAAACAGTATTTACGCCAATTTATTTAGCGTAATAAACACGGAGTATCGTTATCAGTTATCTAGTAACATTTACATCAATACTATTTTTGATGCAGCTTATTTTGAAAACGACATAACATTAGCCAAGGAGAAATTATTTGGTTACGGCATAGGGCTAGGAATCCTAACAAAATCAGGGCTTTTCAAATTAAATTACGCAAATGGCAAATTTGAAGATTCGAATTTTAAATTTTCAAATTCGAAGATACATATTAGTTTAAAAACTAATTTTTAACTAAAAAATTAAATACAAAAAGGCTGTTTTTAACATAACTTCTTCATTATTCCCTACTTATACCTTTAAAACTATAACCAAAACCCAAAACATAACCCACTAAAGATTATGCTATAAACTTAAAAAATCGTTGCAATTATGTTAACGTTTTTCCCTTTTTTCTAAATTTTAACTTGTTTTTGTTGTTTTATTAACTAATAATTAAGATTTTTGGCATTGACTAATTCAAATAATTTTAAAATGAAAACAAAGTTTAGTGGAATTTTAACGCTATTACTAGCGTTTGTTGTGCAATTAACTTTTGCACAAGAAAAGACAATTTCAGGTATAGTTTCAGATGGTACTGGACTACCTCTGCCTGGAGCAACTGTCTTAGTAAAAGGTACCTCTTCAGGTACATCTTCAGATTTCGATGGTAAATATGCAATTAAAGCGAACACAGGAGATATTCTTGTATTCAGTTTTGTTGGGTATACGTCTAAAGAAATCACAGTAGGTGCTTCAAGCACAATTAATGTTACCTTATCGGAAGATGCTGCGGCATTAGAAGAAGTTGTAATTACCGCATTTGGCCAAACTAGACAAGCCAGGTCTGTAGGTTTTGCATCGACTAAAGTTGATAGTGATGAACTTACCGAGGTTGTAAATGCTAACCCATTTGAATCTTTATCTGGTAAAATCGCTGGTGTAGATATTTCCGCTCCAGCTCAACCTGGTGCATCAACAAAGGTAATTTCTCGTGGGCTAGGTTCTATTACAGGATCAAACAATCCGTTGTATATCGTAGATGGAACTCCAATCTTAAACAGATCTTCAAGTGGGACGACATCGACTAGTTCTTTTGATGCTGGGTCTGGAGCTACAGATATCGACCCTAACAACGTTGAAACCATTAACTTCTTAAAAGGTGCGGCAGCAACAGCGCTTTATGGTTCTAGAGCAGCTAACGGTGCCATAATAATTACCACTAAAAAAGGAAAAGGTAAATTAAAAGTTGAAATTTCTAGCTCTATCGATTTTTCCGAAGTAGCTAAACTAGTTGATGCTCAACAACAATTTGGAACAGGATGGAGCGGTTTATCTTATTCATTTGTTTCAGGAGAAGGTAGTACAGCTGCCAGTAACGAAAATGGTTCTTGGGGAGCAGAATTCGATGGTCAATTAAGAACATGGAGTAGAATTGTAAATGATTCGCAATTGTTAAAACCTTATGTGCCTCTTGAAGACAACTTAAGAGAGTTTTTTGATATTGGAAACACCTACACAAACTCAGTAACAGTTAGTGGAGCTAGCGATAAAGCAAATGCTTCTTTTACTTATTCAAGGGTAGATTCTGATGGTGTATTCCCAACAGAAGCGGATATATACTTAAAAAATAACTTTGGCCTAAATGCTGGTTTAACTTATGATAAGTTAAAAATTAGAGCAAGTGCTAATTACGTGACTAAAACTCAAAACGCTGTACCAACAGGTCAAGGTGATGATGCCGGTTTTGGTAAATCATTAATGCAAGAATTAATACAAATCCCTAATGATATTAGTATAATTGACTTAGAAGATCAAAGTAACATTTTTAATACTCCTAGTTATTTTTATACGCCATATGCAACAAACCCATATACTACACTTAGTAACAATAAAATTGGGATTAATAAAAACAGGTTTTTTGGAAATTTAAATTTAAGTTACGCCATTACCGATAATATTAGTGCATCTTTTCAAATTGGTGGAGATATTGAAAACGAGTATGTAAAAAGAACTGGTGCAGTATTAAATTATATTGAAGGTTCGCCACAAGACCTTGCTGGTGCAAATGCCGTAGTTGGTGCTGTTGGAGAATATAAGTATACAAACAAAGAGTTTGATACATATTTTAATTTAAACTACAACAAAAATCTTAGTGATAACTTAACATTCAATGCTCTTTTAGGTTTTAACTACAACCAGAGAGAAGGCGAATCTTTAAGCACTGTTGTAACAGATTTAGATTTACCTGGATACTATGAAATTAGCAACTCTGCAGGTACTCCTACTATTTCGCAAAATGATTATTTAAGAAGAGGATATGCAGCTTATACTAGTCTAGAGTTTGGATATGTAAACAGATATTTCTTAACGCTAACCGCTCGTAATGATAATACTTCAACACTTCCTGTTGGAAACAACTCATACATATACCCTTCTCTTGCATTAGCGGCAGTTGTATTAGATAACAATAGCTCTTTTGTAAAACTTAGAGGAAGTATCGCTCGTGTAGGTAATGACACTGGAACATATTTAACAGAATCTGTTGCAGGTCAAGCTTCTAATGCCGGATATTTTGGATCTCTATCTTACCCTTTCGGAGGAGTAAATAGTTATGAAATTTATGGCCAAATTGCAAACCCTAATCTTAAACCGGAAATTACTGATGAAATTGAACTAGGTTTAGATGCTAGCTTTTTTAATAATAGATTAGGTGTAGATTTAGCTCTTTACAACAGAGACACAAAAGATTTAATTGTAAGTTTAGATGTACCAAGGTCAACTGGTTATTCGAGTGTTACAGGTAACTTTGTAGATTTAACAAACAAAGGTATTGAATTAACCTTAACAGGTAAACCAATTGTAAGTAAAGACTTTACTTGGGATGTAACTTATACATTTTCTAAAAATGACAGTGAAGTAACAGATGTCGCAGGCGATCAAGATCAAATAGACATATACTCTGCTTATGAAACATACTTCAGAGCAGAAGTTGGCAAACCTCTAGGTGTATTCTACGCGCCTTCTCCAGACACAACTGAAGACGGTCAAATTATTGTAGATCCTGCTACTGGATATTATTCTTATGATGGTACGGAAGATTACCAAGGAACTTCACAAAGAGATTTTATAATGGGATTACAAAATGTATTCACTTATAAAAACTTTAGATTAGGAGTTAATTGGGATTGGAAACAAGGAGGTGTGATGTACTCTTACACTAAACGATTAAGTTATTTTGTAGGAAATGGCATTGAAACAACCTATAATAACAGACAATCTTTTATAGTGCCTAATTCAGTAGTAGATAATGGAGATGGCACATATAGCGAGAATACTACTTATGTTGATTACGAAGATATTACTGGCTTTTATAGTGCAAGTTCAAACCAAGCTATTGAAAACGAACATATAATTGACAAAAGCTTTGTTAGACTTAGATCTCTATCTTTAGCCTATAACGTTAATAGAGATTTTCTTGAACCATTAGGATTAACGGGATTATCATTCTCTGTTTACGGTAAGAACCTATTCTTATGGACTCCTAGTGACAATACTTATGTTGACCCAGAAACTTCTACATACGGATTCGGAATTAGAAGTGAATTTGGTGAGTTTGGAACAAACCCTTCTCAACGTACTTATGGTGCAACTGTTAAATTATCATTCTAAAAATAAATGAAAATGAAAAATATTTATATAAAAATAAAAGTTGTATTTATTTCACTAATATGCTTTCAAGCGTGTGATATGGATTTAGATATCAATACAGATCCAGATCTTTTATCTCCAACTGATATTCCTATTTCTGCAGAATTACCAACATCAATAACAGGAGTAGCTACCGCCGCTGGTACATACTTTGCAATTCCTGGTGGCTTATGGAGCCAATTTTATACACAAAGTGCTGTAGCGAACCAGTATAGAGTAATTGATGATTATTCTATGACCAACAGTAGTGGATTAATTACAGGTGGTTGGGCTCAAATGTATGACGCCTTAACAGATATTAGAAACATACAATCAATCTCCTTAGAAGATGAAAATTGGAACTATTATTTAATCGCTACAACTTTAGAAGCTTATTCTTTCCAGTTATTAGCAGATTTCTATGAAAACGTGCCTTATACTGAAGCGAACGATCCTACAATATTAAGTCCTTCATTTAACACAAGTGAAGAGATTTATGATGCCATTACGGCCGAACTTAAAAATGCCCTTGCCAAAGATTTATCAGAATCTCCAGTAGACAACACTCCTGGTACTGATGATTACATTTTTGAAGGTGATATGGACAAATGGACTCAGTTCGCAAATACATTATTACTAAAAATATACCTAAGACAATCTAATGCAAGACCTTCGGTTGCTCAAAGCGGTATAACATCATTAATTAATTCTGGCGTTTCATTTCTAGACGATGCAGCTGCTATAACTCAATATATTGACGAGGACAGTAGAAGTAACCCATTATATGAAAATGAAAGAAGACAATTAAATGTTGGAACAAATTTAAGAGCCAGTAGTACATTAGGCACTTACTTACAACGTAATGGAGACACAAGACTTGATGAATATTATGATGGTGTAAATTTTCAAGAACAAGGTAACTTTGAAGATGGAACTGCAGATGCCTCATTACCAATTCTTAATGCAACAGATGCATTTTACTTTATGACTAAAGCAGAAAGCAAGTTTATTCAGGCTGAAGCTCGAGTACGTTATATGAGCGGCACAGGTGCACAAGCTTTATATGAAGAAGGTGTTACTGCAGCATTTGAAAGATGGGGATTAGATGCTTCAACATTTATTTCTGGAAATTATGCTTACCCTAATGGAAGCAATGAAGAAAATATAGAAGCTATAATTCTACAAAAATGGGTTGATTTGTTCCCTGGAAGTGGTTTCGAAAGCTTCATCGAACAAAACAGAACAGGCTATCCTAGTATTAGTAGTGTACCAACTACAGATCTATCTTACGTACCAGGGCAATTAACATACTCTGTAGAAGGAACTACATTAGGTGCATTCCCTAAAAGATTTGAATATCCAAATGATGAATTACAAACTAATGTAAATGCTCCTACTGAAATTTTAGATATTACTGAAAAAACTTGGTACGCAAATTAAAAAAAAATATTTATGAAAAATTTAAAAAATTATATCGCAGTATTTATATTATCAGGATTGATTCTTACATCATGCTCTTCTGATACAGATACAGCCGATGTTTCGCAGATAACGTATTTCAATATTATTGAATTACTAGGTGATGAGGTTACAACACACCCAGTAGGAACCACATATACAGATCCAGGAGTGATTGCTTACGAAGGTGACGAAATTGTAACAGATCGAATCATAACAGACAACCCTGTTGATGATAGTACCATTGGAATATATTATATAAATTATAGTATAACAAATGCAGACGGATTTGAAAAAGTGGCAACAAGGACTGTAATCGTTCATCCAGAAAACGATTCTGGAGTTGATTACTCTGGAGTATACACAGGTGAAGCTAGAGGAGAAACAATGATCGCTGGTTGTAATATTACTAAAATAGCTCCTAGCACGTATGTAGCCGATGATTTTTTTGGTGGAGTTTATTGTTGTGGAGCACGTAATTACGGCTTAGCTTACAGACTATTAACCTATTTTTATGTAAGCGACGATAACACAACATACACTTGGTTATCAACGACTTCTCCTTGGGGACCATGGGAAATTTTAAATAGCGCAATAGATGGAACTACATTAAGTCACACAGTTCAACAAGGTACTTTTGGTTTTGATGTTAAATTAATAAAAGAATAAAAAATGAAAAATATAATAAAAATGAAATTTTTATCAGTAGTTCTGATTACATTATTCAGCACCATTTTCATTTCATGTGATGAAACTGAAGATTATGATGTTGGATTAACAAATGTGTCGGAAGTGAGTGGAGATTGGTATATACAATTCTTAGTTGACGGCGTTGACGTATATAACCTAGGATACCAATTAATTACAACTACTAATTCTTCAAGTAACACATCGACAGAATTTATAATTGATGATAGAGAACATACTTGGGCCTTCAAAGTAAAATGTCCAATAGATTTAACAACAAAAACATTTTCTGGAGAAAGCCTTTCTAGTAATGTAGATGGTTATGAAGTTGACGTTACAATTACAAATGGAGCAATTGTAGAAGACGGTACTGTTAGTTCAGGAGGTAATACAGTTGATAGCATATATTTTGATGCTGTTTTTTCTGATGATCCTACTACAGTTTACCAAATTACAGGCTATAAAAGAACTGGCTTAGCAGAAGACGAACATTAAAAAGCTAAAACAGAAAATTAGTTAATTACAAAAACCACTCTGAAAAGAGTGGTTTTTTTATACCTTTACACCAATGGAAAATAGCACACAAATTTTTGGTATTCGCGCTATAATTGAAGCGATAAATTCTGAAAAAACTATCGATAAAGTTTTTTTACAAAAAGGTTTACACGGCGATTTATTTAACGAATTAGAATCGTTGGTTAATAAAACAGGCATTGCAAAATCATATGTTCCGGTAGAAAAACTAAACCGATTAACTAAAAAAAATCATCAGGGTGCTGTGGCACAAATATCGCCTGTTGAATTTTATGATATCGAAAATTTAGTGGTTAATGTTATGGAGTCTGGTAAAACGCCACTTTTCCTCCTACTCGATCAACTTAGTGATGTTAGAAATTTTGGAGCCATTATTAGAACTGCAGAATGTACCGGTGTTAGCGGTATAATTATACAAAAAAAAGGTGCTGCCCCTATTAATGGTGATACTATAAAAACTAGTGCAGGTGCCGTTTTTAAAGTGCCAATTTGCAGAGTAGACCATATTAAAGATGCCGTATTTTATATGCAAGCATCGGGTATAAAAGTAATTGCTGCTACCGAAAAAACTAACAATACGATTTACGATGTTTCGTTTACAGAACCTTGCGCCATAATTATGGGATCGGAAGGCAGAGGTATTAATCCATCGGTATTAAAAGTGGCCGACGATAAAGCTAAATTACCTTTAATGGGCGACATTGAATCGTTAAATGTTTCTGTGGCTTGTGGTGCATTTTTGTACGAAGCTGTTAGACAGAGACGATAATTTTCAAAACAGTATAAACATGAAAGAAATACGACATTATTCGACTAAAGAATTTTCCACTTTCTCCTCGAATTTCATGTCTCAAAATATTAACATAGCTCAAAATATTAAAGAAAATTTAGTCTTAAAAGCTCATGTAATTAGTGAGTTTACGTTAAATTGCTATATACAATCAATATCAAAGCAAAGAAACTTAAATATGTTTAAACAAAATATAACATATTCAAAGAAAATATTTTTAGCAGAACAATTTGGAAATTTGCCATTCGAAGTTATTGAGATTTTAAAAAAATTAAATACAATCAGAAATGACTACGCACATAAATTAATATTAGATGATTTAAATCTTTCACTAATGTTAAAAAAAATAATATTATTTTATAATCAGAATAACCATGATAATATTACTTTAGATGAATCGAATATCTCAGAGTATTTTAGAAACTTTTCGTTTTTACTATCATACATCAACGGATACATATTTGGTATATACAAACTGACCACAAACCACAAATAGATAAAATCTAGCTAAAAACACTACTCCTCGTCTTTTTTCTTAAAAATATATCGAATTTGAAGTTGTTCTGTTTCTTCCTCGACCTCATCTTCAGGTAAACTTTCTATAAAATTTCCGTTTTCGTCGAAGTGTTTTAAAAACGGGTCATCATCTTCGTTATAATGTTCTTCCTCCCAAGCGAACTTTTTAGGTTTGGCTATTTCTTTCTTAAATAGTAAAGCAAAAAGTAATCCGGTTATTAATCCGGCTAAATGGCCTTCCCAGGAAATACTATTATCAACCGGCATAGTATACCAAATCATGCTTCCGTATAGAAAAACAACTAAAAGCGACAAAGCTATTAATCTATAATATTTAGCAAAAATACCTTTAAAAAAAGTAAAACTAACTAATACATAAATTAATCCGCTTGCGCCAATATGATAAGAGGGTCTGCCAATACACCACGTTAAGAAACCTGATAACAAAATGCCGTAAAAAAGTACTTTCCAAGCTATTTTCCTATAGAAATAAAACAACGCAGTAGACAACACAAACAACGGTATAGTGTTGTGATAAATATGCTCGATACTACCATGAATAAATGGACTAAACAACACGCCTCGCAATCCTTTTAATGTTTGTGGATACACGCCATATTTGCTAAAATTATACCCAAATCTAACCTCGGCCCAAAAAACAATCCAGATGGTGAGAACAAAAAACACAGGGTAAGCAATTACGCCTGTTGAGAATTTAAATTGTTGCGATTTATTCATTGCTGTTAAAATAGCAAAAAAGCATCCAAGTTTGGTTTATGTGCTAAATTGGCAGATAAGCCCGCGTGAGCGATTGCAGTGAAAAGCCCACAGCGTAGCGAGGACTTGCAACGGAAAGCGCGACCCGTAATTATATGAAGGGGCACGCCCAAAACCTAAAAATTTCTGTAATTTTACATTTATGAATGCAAACGAGCCTTTAGCGGAACGATTACGACCAAAAACATTGGAAGATTATGTGAGCCAAGAGCATTTGGTGGGTAAAAATGGTACGCTTACACAGCATATTAAACAGGGTTTAATTCCGTCGATGATTTTTTGGGGACCTCCAGGTATTGGTAAGACGACTTTGGCTAATATTATTGCAAACCAATCTGGCAGGCCATTTTATACGTTAAGCGCAATTAGTTCTGGTGTTAAGGATGTTCGTGAGGTTATTGATAAGGCCAAAAACAGCGGTGGCTTGTTTAATACCAAAAACCCTATTTTATTTATTGATGAAATACATAGGTTTAGTAAATCGCAACAGGATTCGTTATTACAAGCCGTAGAAAAAGGCTGGGTAACACTTATTGGTGCCACTACCGAAAACCCGAGTTTTGAGGTTATTTCGGCATTACTTTCGCGCTGCCAAGTGTATATTTTAAATGCTTTTGATAAAGATGATTTAGAAACGCTTTTAAAGCGGGCTATTTCTGAAGATGAATACATATCGAATAAAAACATTACGCTAAAAGAAACTAAAGCATTATTGCGACTTTCTGGTGGCGATGCCAGAAAACTACTTAATATTTTCGAACTTATTGTGAATTCGTTTGATACGGACGATGTGGTTATTACCGATGATGTGGTTCTGCAAAAAGTACAAAACAATACGGTGCGCTATGATAAAACTGGCGAACAACATTACGATATTATTTCGGCATTTATTAAATCGATTCGCGGTAGCGACCCAAATGCTGCGGTGTATTGGCTTGCTCGCATGATTGAAGGTGGCGAAGATGTAAAGTTTATTGCTCGCCGTATGCTTATAGCTGCTAGTGAAGATATTGGTAATGCCAACCCTACAGCTTTGGTTATTGCAAACAACACGTTTCAAGCGGTAACCACCATTGGCTACCCAGAATCGCGTATTATTTTAAGCCAGTGTGCTACTTATTTAGCCTGTTCGCCTAAAAGTAATGCCGCTTATGCTGCTATTGGTAAAGCCCAACAATTGGTTAAACAAACTGGTGATTTAAGTGTGCCTTTAGAAATAAGAAATGCCCCAACTAAACTTATGAAAGATTTGGGCTATGGCGATAATTACAAATACGCACATAACTATGAAAACAATTTTGCAAAACAAGAGTTTTTGCCTGATGAAATTAAAAACTCCAAACTTTACGACCCCGGAAATAATGCTCGTGAAAATGCACACCGTAGTTTTTTAAAGGAACGATGGAAGGACAAGTACGGATATTAGGTTTTCTTGTTTCTTGTTTCTTGTTTCTTGTTTCTTGTTTCTTGTTTCTTGTTTCTTGAAAACTAAAACGTATGGAGTTACTATAATGCAATTAGAGAAATATTTTATTAACAAAAGAATAAATCAACTAACAATAAATACACAGAAATTCATGACGCAACAAATGCCTACTACCTACTGCCTACTGCCCTCTATGCACTAAAAACCTAAAAATTAATATTTAGCTCTTTTTGCTGTGCGCCAGCATCGGTATTGTACTCGTAAATCCATTTGTTATCTTGTTTGTAAATAACAGAATCTTCGCCTTCTACTAAAAACAAATCTTTACGACCTGTTTTTTTTATTTTGAATACTACTTTTGGTGTACTGTCTACTAATTGAAATCCTGTTGGTGTTTCTTGAGCATACAATATTTGAGCTTTAGCAGGTAAGCTTTTAGTTACTGGTACTACTTTTTTTGGTTGTGGCTCGATTGGTTTTACAGCCTTAGCTGAAGTTTCTCTTTCTTTTTTAAGTGCTTCTAATTCTTGTTTTAAACGCGCAACCTCTTTTTCTTTTTCTACGTTCGCAGCTGCAACTTTTTCTGATATTGTTTTTTTCGCTGGCAAACTACCCTCGCTTTTAGGCTCGTATTTATGGTTTAATAATTCAATAGATTTAAAAGCATCTCTTAAGGCTTCATGATAAGCTACTTTATATTCTTTTTCGCGGCTCTCTCCTAATTGTGAAGTAAACACTAAAGCTCCGTTACAATCTTTAAGTTGCACAGACAACTTGGTTTTAAACATGCCAGAATCTTTAATAACATCGGAGCTTAAAGCTAAACAACGATTAAAAGCCATTTCTTCGGGGAAATTCTCACCTTCTAAAACAGCTTCGAAGCCATATTTTTCGAATAAAAATTTAGTTAACGAATTTAATTGGTATTGATCTGCTTCTTTTAAAAAATCATATTTATTTTGAACAATAACATACTTGTAGTTATTTAAGTTTTTTTGCGCAAAACCAGCAGAACATAGTAGTAAACTTACTCCTAAAAAAAATAATTTAATTTTCATTTTTATTAAATATATAATTAATTCCAAATTGTAAAGATACACTACGTGCATCATAAATATTCTTAAAATTAAGCAAATTATCGGCCATTGCATAAATATTTAATCCATAGATATGCGTAGAAATCCCCAAACCAAAATTGTAAAAGGTGTAACTATCTACAGTATAAGTAGCTTTGGCATCAAGCCCATTAAACAAACGTCGGTAATAATAAGCAGATAATGCAAACTGAGGTGATTTTGGTCTTTTTATTGCATATAGATGCGCCCCAACACGATTTATATAGCCTCCATTTTCTTGCAAGCAATCACAATCTTTAAGGCGTTTTTTCCCAAACGAATAATTTAAAGAAGCATTTAATTTTACAGGTCTCAATGTAGTATAACGTGTCGCGGTGGTATCAACTTTAAATAATTCTTCAATTTCTTCTTCAATTTCACTCCAGTAACTATCTGCAGTTTCTCCATCGGTTTCTGGAAATAACGGATCAATACCTTCGTAAACATAAGTACCGTTAAGCTCGTAATTTTCTACATCTTTTTTATGTGAAATAAAACCAATATCGACTAAAGAACCGTCGACATGCCATTGTTTATCAATTTGGTAAGTAAATCCCAAATCGAGACCTAAACCTAAATTTCCACCAAATAGCAACCTTTTTCGTAAGGTTGAAATATCTTCACTAAAATTAGAGTTATCATCATTAATTAAACTGGCAATCCCCGACGTTTGTACGGCCATATCTAAATTAAAAGTATGCGACAATAAATTATTATCACCCACTCTGGTTACAATAGAACCCTTGTTCGCCGCAGAAGAAACATTGGCTACGCTAGAGTAAATTTTACCGCGAATACCGTAAGTAAATTTATCGTTTACTTTTTTATTGAAACCTAAATGTAGTACAGAAATTAATTCTGATTTAAAACTTAAATCACCTACATTAAAAACTCTATTCGTATTACCAACATTACCTTCGTAAGCTAAAATGGCATAATCTCTTGGTATATATGCTATAAAATCGGTTTCTTGATACCATCCAAAACTTATGTATTTGTCTTTTTTAAAACTCGGACCAAAAGCAAACCCACCAGAGAAGAGTTCTAATTGCTGGGTTGCAGTAAAAAAATCTTTACTTTTTACACCATAAATAGCCGATTTTAGTTTCGTGTTAAAATCTATATTGTTATCGGCAAATAAATCGTATACTGTTACTTTTGATGTACCAACGTTTAAATGAAAATGAGACAATAACGGTATACCAACATGTCCACTTTGATTTACATTGGCTCCAGGATTAAGCAGTAAATTTTGAGGAATATCTGAAAAACCATATAATAATTGCTTGTTTTGCGAAAAGCAAAACACACTTATAAAACTTAATAACCACAGAATATGCTTCATTTTAACTTTCTATATTAAAATAAAATATTCCTTTTGATTTAAGAGAAATAGCGCCTTGGGTTTCACTATTTAGTGCCTCACCGGGAAGCATAGAAATAACAAACTCTAATATAGACGTGTTTTTTATAATGTTTAAATTATCATCTTCGAAAGTAGCAATATGTGGTGAAGTTTCTAAACTTGAAAAGCTGTAGGTATATAAATAATTTCCTGTTTCGGTATAAAAATTAACTGCATATTGAAATTCTCTGGGTAAAGTGTTTTCCGTTTCAAAATGCAAATCAACTTTTGTAACATTATCATTAATAAACTGATCGTTAAAAATATCGACTTCAATAAAATCGGTTTCTGTAGTTACCACTTCCTGTCCGTTTACTAAAAAATCGTTTACCTCGGCTTGGGTGTAAACAAGGCTTAACTCTACGGTTGGTGAAATTTGAATTTGGTTTGCTTGGTTAAAATCTACCTCTTCTGCACAAGATGTTAACAAAATAATACCAATAAAAAAAGGGATGATTTTAAACATAAATAAGGTTACTTTAAATATATTAACTTCTTAAAACTTGGTTTATTGTTAATTATAAAAATAGCTTTAATTCAATTAAATTATTTACTCTATTAAGGTTATTTCTTTGATTTATATCTGCTTTATTAAAATAAATAGCTTCCATACCAACAGCTTGAGCTCCTAAAATATCTGCTTCAAAATTATCGCCAATCATAACACTTTGTTGCTCGTTACAATTCGCTATTTGCATGGCATAATTAAAAATTTTAGGATCGGGTTTTTTAACTCCTACCATCTCAGAATTTGTTACCGTTTTAAAAAAATTATGAATGTTAGAATTCACTAGTTTTTTTTGCTGAACCTTATCGAATCCGTTAGTAATAATGTGCAAATTATAATTCGTTTGCAGATATTTTAATATTTCGAATGTATTCTCAAAAAGGTAATTAAAACTAGAAAGATAGGTGATATAATCTTCTGATAATTTATGAATTGTTTCAGCTTCAACCGCATGATTAACAGCCTTAAAAGCATCATTTAATCTACCAAAACGCAAGGCTTCTTTTTCTACTTTTCCTTCTCGAAAAAGCTTCCAGTAATATTCATTTATCGGAATATATTCAGCTATAAAAGCATCAAAACTTACTATAATTTGATTTGTTTTGAATATTTTTTGAAATGTGAGCGCCGAGTTTTTATCGAAATCCCATAGTGTGTGATCTAAATCGAAAAACACATCTGTAATACCCTTAAGCTTCATTTGCCGAATCTAATATTAAATTGAACAATTCTTTAAACCCTTTCCATCGTGGTTCGTCTGTAAAGGTATAATTATGAAAAACTGCAACAAACTCACCATTTACTTGCTTTACTTCATTTATAATTTGATTTAACACCTGCTTTTTATCTAGTAAAGATTTATGTTTTAAAAGTGCATAATCCATAAGATGATAAGCGTTTATTAACAAAGGGGTTTGTATTTCGTAATCTAAATCGTAAAACAAAAACGGCGTGCAGGTTCCTGCCCTAAACCCTATGGTATTTACGTATCCCATAGTATAATCTTCATTTATTTCTAATTCAATTAAATTGCGATAAGATTCTGGTAAGTTAAGTTTGGAGTAGGATTGACGAGACGCTCGTAATGCCGTGTTTAAGATGTCTTCCATCCTTAACTTTTCCTTTTTTAACAACTGTAAATCGTTTAAAGCAAAATACGAAACTTTTATACCCACTAAACAATAATCTGCTACATGCTTTATTAGTGATACAAATTTTTTATTGTTTACGCTTATACTTTTGTCGAAGGTTGAATAATCTCCTAACAGAAAAAAGAATTGAAATTTATATTTTGAATAACGCTGTCTGTTAATTATATACTTAAAAGTATCGAACGGGTCGTGCTTAAAACCAATTAAAACTGCGAACCTTTCATATAAACTTTTAAACCTTAAATGTAACAAATCACGAATTACGCCACCAATAGTTCGAACAATTCCTTTTGCCATGTAATTATATGCATTTGGAACATCAATAATTGGTTTGAAGCTGTATGTTTTATCTGGGAATTTATATTCAGGGAACTGTTGCTGTAAAGCATCTTTAAATTTATAAGCCCAAATATCTACAACCGGTTGATTTAAAAAACCTTCATTAAATGCCAAACTTTGAGAAGCTGGAAAACGCCCATAGTCGTCTTTAACATGCGGTAAATATTCTTCATAGCGCGACAATAAATAAAATGAAGCTGCAAAAATATCAAAGGGTAAAGCACTTTTTTCTCCATTAGCAAAGAAACATTTTGTATTTTCCCATGTTTGTACATTAATTTCTACATCGGCTAAACCTTGCTCGAATAAAATATCATGATTTTTTATAAAAAACTCATTACTTAGTGGTTGTTTAGTGTACGACATTTTTAAACTGTCGTGCGCAATAAAATCTTCTACTTTTGTAGTAAAACCAACTTGAACCTTTAAAATACGCGTACACACATGTTTAAAAACATATTTTAATCGTGGCGTAATTTTATGAGTGTAAACTAAAAGCATTAAAATTAATTCTAGGTTAAAAATAACAAATCAAACCGTTTTAATATGCTTTTAAGGTTAAGGTTAGTTTGCTAATTGTAGTTTATAAAATGGCTTCATCGGCGAAACTAAAATAGGCTTTTTCGGTTATAATAACATGATCTAGCACTTTTATATCTAAACTTTGTGCTGCCACTTTTAGTTTGTTAGTAATTTGTTTATCGGCTTCGCTTGGTTTTAAAGTTCCCGATGGATGGTTATGCGATAAAATTAAACTCGTAGCTCCAACCTCTAACGCTTGTTTTAACACCAAACGAACATCTACAAGCGTTCCTGTAATACCGCCTTTACTAAGTTGATTTTTTTGAATTACTTTATTAGAATTATTTAAATAAATAATCCAAAACTCTTCATGTTGTAATTCGCCAATTACGGGTTGCATCATTTCGAAAACCGAATGACTTGATGTAATTTGTTTTTTTTGAAGCGCTTCTTCCCCACGACGACGACGTCCTAACTCTAAAGCTGCAGAAATACTTATAGCTTTTGCTTCCCCAATGCCTTTAAAAGCCATGAGCTGTTTTACAGATAGTTTTCCTAATTCACTTAAATTATTATCTACACTTGCCAAAATACGTTTGCATAAGGCTACGGCACTTTCTTCACGACTGCCTGTACCAATTAAAATGGCTACCAATTCGGCATCGCTTAATGCGCCTTTACCTTTATGTAGCAATTTTTCGCGTGGTTGATCGTCTTGACTCCAATTTTTTATGGAAAAGGAAGTTGATTTTTCTTGCATTTGATAAATATATAAATTGTAACTTTAGAAATAAAAAATCTGTAGTATGAAATCCATTTTTAGTACTCAAGCAAAACAAGAACTAGAAAATAGGGTGAACAATTTATCTGAAAAATCGAGAGCGCTGTGGGGGAAAATGAATGTTAGCCAAATGGTTTGGCATTGTCAAGGTCCTTTAGATATAATGCTGCAAAACAAGACTTTTGGAATGTCTTCGAGTTGGATTGCTAAATTATTTTTTAAAAAATCATTATATAATGATAAACCTTGGAGAAAAGGTTTACCTACATCGAAATTTTTAAAAACCACCGAAACTAAAAATTTAACAGAAGAAAAAACCAAATTATTAAACTTAATTAGTGAAGTTCATAGCCAACGCGACAAAGCTGAATGGGCTCCTCATCCGGCATTTGGTTATTTTACAAACGAACAGTGGGGGCAATTACAATATAAACATCTAGATCATCATTTAAGACAATTTGGTGTTTAAACTAATCTACAAATAAGTTCCTCCTAGCATATTGCTACTAAATATTAAACCTAAAACAATAATTATGTTGGCTAGATTCTGTTTCCAAAATTTAACCAATTTGTATATTACCGCTTTAGGTATTTTAATATAAATATTCATCGCTTCTATCTTTAAAAGTACTAACTATATCAAAGGCCGATAAAAAGCCAAAATAATTATACACAGACTTAGAAACTATTAAATACAATTTTAACAAAATTTAATATTATAAAACGCAATATTAAAAGTAATACTATTAAATTTGTGAAGTATAGGATTAATATTGATGATAGATTTACTAGAAAGCTTTAAAATAGAGGTTCCAGAAGGCATCTTTATTAAAGACCCGGAAACTTCTAAATTAGGAAAGCGTATTGTTAAGCATAGCATTTTGCTTATTAACGAACTAGGGTTTGAGCAATTTACCTTTAAAAAGCTAGGTTTCGCTATTAATTCGAATGAAAGTTCTATTTATAGATACTTTGAGAGTAAACACCATTTACTAATGTATTTAACCTCATGGTATTGGGTATGGATTGAATACCAATTGGTTTTAGAAACATTTGCCTTAAAAAATCCAGAAAAAAAATTAAAAAAGAGTATTACTGTTTTAACACGTACAACTAAAGAAGACAGTGATTTTGAACATATTAACGAGGTTTTACTTAATAAAATTGTAATTAACGAAAATGCCAAAGTTTATTTAACACACGATGTTGACACCGAAAACGAAGAAGGTTTTTTCATGCCTTATAAACGTGTAGTTAAGCGCTTTGCTTCAATAATTTCAGATTTTAACACCACTTACAAGTACCCGTTAAGTTTAGCCAATACAATCATTGAAGGCGCTTTACAACAGCACTTCTTTAAAAATCATTTTAAAAATATTACCAACTGTAACGAAAAGACATCTGTAACTAAGTTTTATACAAACTTAATCTTTAATACGTTAAAGCATGAAAAATAACAGCGTACTATCACCATGGAAACGCTTTATAGGCCTAATACAATTAGAAAAAAAAGACATTTTTAAAGTTGCCAATTTCGCTATTTTTGAAGGTGTTTTAGCCTTAACCTTACCACTGGGTATTCAAGCCATTATTACACTTTTACAAGGCGGACAAGTATCTACCTCTTGGATCGTTTTAGTAGTATTAGTAACTACTGGAGTAGCTTTTACAGGCATTTTAAAACTAATTCAAATACGAATTATTGAGAATATACAACAACGTATTTTTACCAGAGCATCTTTTGAATTAGCTTACAGATTTCCTAAAATCAAAATGAATGAAATGCGAAACTACTATTTACCAGAACTGGCGAATAGATTTTTCGATACCTTAAGTATTCAAAAAGGATTATCAAAAATTTTAATTGATATTCCTTCAGCGTTTATTCAAATTATTTTCGCACTAATTCTATTAGCTTTTTATCACCCATTTTTTATTCTTTTTGGGTTACTGCTACTCGGGTTAATTTTTGTTGTTTTTAAATATACCGCACAAAAAGGTTTAGATACGAGTTTACAAGAATCTAAATACAAATACAAAGTGGCGCACTGGTTAGAAGAAATTGCAAGAACCGTAATTAGCTTTAAACTTTCAGGTAAAACTAAATTAGCTTTAACTAAAACAGACGATTTGGTTTATGATTATGTAGATTCTCGTGAAAAACACTTTAGAATTTTAGTGCTTCAGTTTAAGCAAATGATAGGCTTTAAAGTTGTTGTTACAGCTGGTTTATTGCTTGTTGGCGGTTATCTAGTATTACACCAACAAATGAATATTGGACAGTTTGTTGCGGCCGAAATCATCATCTTATTAATTATTGCTTCAGTTGAAAAACTTATTCTAGGTTTAGAGTCGTTTTATGATGTATTAACTGCCATCGAAAAGCTGGGACAAGTGGTAGATAAATCCATAGAAAAACAATCTGGAGAAGAAGTCTCCGAAACAAAACCTATAACCATAGAATTAAATAATGCCGATTATCGCGTAGAAAACAGAAAAAAACCCATTTTAGAAGATATTTCGTTTACCATAGAACCTAAAGACCGTATTTTAATTCAAGGGGAAAGTGGCTCAGGAAAATCTACATTATTACAGTTAATTTCTGGTGTTTTAACTCCAACCGATGGGCATATTTTTATTAACAATTTATCCTTAGAAAGTTTACATATAAATAAATACCGATCACATTTAGGCATGGTTATGTCTGAAGAAACTCCTTTTGAAGGTACAATACGAGAAAATTTAACCTTTGGAGACAAGAATATTTCTGATGAAGATATTTTTGAAATTTTAGACCGTGTTGGCTTAACTTCATTTTTAAAACAACAAACTAAAGGCTTAAATACACTTTTAAAACCTGAAGGCAAGCAAATTCCATATTTTATTTCGGCTAAACTACTTTTAGCTCGAGCCATATTAAAAAAGCCTAAAGTTTTAATTCTTGAAGAACCATTAAAACAGTTTAACATAGAGGAATCTGAAAAAATATTTAGTTTTATTTGTGCCCCATCAAACCCGTGGAGTGTTATTGTTGTTAGTAATCTTAACTTCTGGAAACGCATGTGTAACAAGCATATAACTTTAGAAGATGGTCGCATTATTAAATCGTAAAACTTATGCTTAATATATCTACAAATAAAGTCTCTAATTTTCTCGATTTATACAGTTATAAATCTGGAAAAGCTACATTACATACCAATCAGCATAAATTATTTAGACGTTTACTTATCGTAAGTTCTATTTTGGTGCTAATTATTTTGTTATTACCATGGACCCAGAATATAACCAGCAAAGGTTATGTTACTACGTTAAAACCAAATCAGCGTCCGCAAACCTTACAATCTCCAATTCCTGGTCGTATAGATGAATGGCTTGTACAAGAAGGTGATTATGTAAAAAAAGGCGATACTATTATTAAAATATCTGAAATAAAAAGTGATTATTTCGATGAGCAATTAACCGATCGTACTAGCGACCAAATTCGTGCAAAGTCTGCTTCTGTAGATTCTTATAATTCAAAAGTTGGCGCCTTACGAAATCAATATTCAGCCTTAAAACAAGAGCAAAAATTAAAGTTAGAGCAAGCTAAAAACAAATTACTACAATCTAAGTTAAAAGTAACAACAGATAGTATGGATTTGGAAGCTGCAAAAATTAAAGCTACCATTGCACAAACCCAGTTTGAGCGTACTATTAATTTACAAGAAGAAGGATTAAAAGCTGTAAAAGATGTAGAAGAATTTAGGAATAAATTACAAGAAGCCAATGCGAAACTTAATTCACAAAAAAATAAATGGCTAGCTTCGAAGAACGAAGTTATAAACGCAGAACTAAGCGTCTCTACAATTGTTACTACATACAACGACAAATTAGCCAAGGCACAAAGCGATTTATATACCGCACAGTCTAGCGCTCTAGATACCGAAGCCCAAGTATCGAAACTAGAAAATAGTTTAGCCAATTACACCAAACGAAACAGTTTACAATATATTACTGCCCCGCAGGATGGCTACATAAATAAAGCAATAAAATCTGGTATTGGCGAAACCTTTAAAGAAGGCGAACCACTTGTTGGTATTATGCCTGCCAACTACGATTTGGCTGTAGAAATGTATGTAAAGCCAATGGATTTACCACTATTGCATTTAGGCGAACACGTGCAAGTACAATTCGATGGTTGGCCTGCTATTGTTTTTAGTGGTTGGCCAAACGTATCTTACGGAACTTACGGTGCTGTAATTGTTGCCATAGAAAATTTTGCAAACGAGCAAGGGTTATACCGAGTTTTAATAACGCGCGATCCCGATTACGAACCTTGGCCACAAGCTTTACGTGTAGGCTCTGGCGCGCAAACTATTGCCTTATTAGAAGATGTACCAATTTGGTACGAAATTTGGCGACAAATAAATGGTTTCCCTCCAAATTTCTATACACCTTTTGGCCACGAAGCATCCCAAAATAGTGATGCTAAAAAGTCTAAATAATCATTTAAAATTATGCAAATGATTTTTAAAAACACTCATATTAATCTCGTAAAAAAACTGAGTTTTTTATTTGTTTTAGGTTTTACATTTAATGTTGACGCCCAAATAACTAACGACAGTATTTTTACCTTAGAAGAATATTTAGGCATCGTTAAGCAATTTCATCCCATAGCGAAACAAGCTCGCTTAATTTCTAGCGAAGGTGAAGCCAAATTACTTAAAGCACGAGGTGCCTTCGATCCTAAAGTAGAAGTCGATTTTAACAACAAAGAATTTAAAGGCACCGAATATTACAACAAATTAAACGCCGCCTTTAAAATACCAACTTGGTACGGCATAGAGCTAAAAGCAAATTACGAAGATAATGAAGGCTATTATTTAAACCCTGAAGCCACAGTTCCAGAAGACGGACTGTATAGCGTTGGTGTTTCAATGTCGCTGGCTAAAGGTTTTCTTGCCAATAAGCGCATGACAACTTTAAAGCAAGCCAAACTTTACAGAAATATCGCTATAAATAAACAGCGTACTGTTGTAAACGAAGTGCTTTACAATGCCATTTCTACGTACTTTAATTGGTTAAAATCGTATCAAGAATTCCAAGTTTATAACGATTACTTAGTAAACGCTAACGAACGTTTAAATAATGTAATTTCTAGTTTTGAAGCCGGAGATAAGCCAGCGGTAGATACTCTTGAAGCTAGTATTAATTACAAAAATAGAGCGCTTGATGTAGAAAAATCACGTATTAAATACTTAAAATCGCAATTAGAACTTTCGAATTATTTGTGGTTAGAAAACAATGTTCCTATAGAACTAGATTATAGTTTAAAACCCGACACAAATTCACCTATTAAAATTGATGCTGTTTTAAACAGAAGTATTTTAGAAGTTACAGACAGCATTTTGGAAAATCACCCAAAAATAAAAGCCTTAGAATTCAAACAAAAACAACTCGTTCTCGAAAAACGCTTAAAAACAAGTAATTTACTCCCAAAAATTGATGTACAATACAACTTTTTAACCAGCGATTACGAACAAATAAATTCCCTAAACACACATAATTATAAAGCAGGAATAAACTTAAGTGTTCCACTTTTTTTACGAAAAGAGCGTGGCGATTTAAAACTTGCTAAAATTAAATTACAAGATATAAATTTCGATTTATCGGCAACCCGAGTAAGCTTACTAAACAAAATAAATGCTGTGCAACAAGAAATTAATTCGTACGAAACCCAAAATGGCATTGTAGAAAATTTGGTGAATGATTATAAGCGTTTAGTTATTGCCGAAGAACGAAAGTTTGAATTAGGCGAGGGTTCATTATTTTTAATAAACTACCGAGAAGCCAAACTTATTGAAACCGAACTTAAACGTATTGATGTAATAAATAAGGTTTTAAACACGAAAGCTAGTTTTGCTCAAATTTTAAATACCATTGAAAATTAAGTAATTAGCATCATTTTCGCAGAATTTTAAGTAACTTTATAATTCCTAAGAATTTAGCAAACGTTTTTTTAGTCCTCCTTTGGAGGGAAAACTAAGTTATAATTCGATATGAAAATTTTAGATGCACTTTTAAATTTAGATTTAAATTATTTAATAATTGCCTTATTAGCCCTATTCTTCACTTTAGAACAAGCACTTAACAACCCTTTTACATATAAAAAAAGAGGAAAGCATTTGTTCCAAAATCTGCTTTTTCAAATTTTATTTTATGTAATAAATCTTTTTTTTATTTCAGTTTTAATCACTGCAATAGAATGGTTAAACGCAAATAATATCGGGCTGTTTTATATAATAGAGCTTCCTTTTTGGCTAAAACTTATTTTGGGAGTTATTTTATACGATTTTTGTACGTATTGGCTACATAGAGCCTCGCACAAATCACCACTTTTATGGCGACTTCACCGCGTGCATCATAGTGATACCACCATGGATTCGTCTACAACGTTTCGGTTTCATCCAATAGAACTTGCCGTTGTTTATCAAGCAGGAAACATTGCTGCCGCTGCATTATTTGGTCTAGATGTAATCGCACTAACACTTTATTACTTTATTGTTTATATTTTCTTTTTCTTCGAGCATTCAAACCTCAACTATCCGCAGTGGTTAAATAAAACCATCGGTCTTTTGTTTGTAATGCCCGATCATCATAGAGTACATCATCACCAAAATCAATTTTACACCGACTCTAATTTTGCAGATATTTTTATTATTTGGGATCGTCTTTTTGGCACCTTTAAACTTATTCCTGTCTCAAAAATGCATTATGGTTTAATTGAATTTCAAGATGAAAAAAAACAGTCTTTTTTATATCTTATAAAAAGTCCTTTTATAAATGTTAAAAAAAATGACCATTAAAAATTAATATTCCAATTAAAATTAAATCACATAAAATAAATTAAAATAGCATTTAGTTGATTAGCCAAAAAATTAATAGAATTATTAAACAAATCATGCCTTTTGGTATTATCTGGCTCCTATTTGGTATCATTTTTTTAGTTATAGAGCACGCCGCTACTAAAGATTTTAATTATAGCGCACATGGGGCCATAAAACTAAACTACCAAATTGTGCTGTTTGCATTAACCGCCGTTACCATGGTTGGTTTTATTATTGGATTAATAGAATTACTTTTCATTAATAATTTGTTTACCAAAAAAAGCTTCTTTTTTAAAGTTATTGGAAAACTCATAATATACTCCCTTTTTCTTTTCGTAATAATTTGCATAACCTACCCAATTGCAGCCAGTATAGAACTAAAAACAGATGTTTTAAGCGCAGAAGTTTGGACAAAATTCGTGGACTATTTAAGCAGTATCACTTTTTTTAGCACCGGTTTCCAAATGGCTATATCACTAATTTTCACATTGTTTTATTACGAAATAAGTGAAAAAGTTGGAGCTAATGCCTTCTGGAATTTTATTACTGGTAAATATCACAAACCCAAAAACGAACTTAGAATTTTTATGTTTCTCGACATGAAATCTTCTACCGCAATTGCCGAAAAAATTGGCCACCATCAATATTTTAAACTTTTAAAATGGTATTACAATATAATTTCCGAAGGTGTTATAAAATATTCTGGTGAGATTTACCAATATGTTGGCGACGAGATGGTTGTTTCTTGGAAGGTTTCCAATAACAAAAGAAACAACAATTGCATAACATGTTTTTTTAAAATGAAAGATGACTTATTGAAACAAAAAAATGTATTTATTAACGAATTTAATGACGCTCCAACCTTTAAAGCAGGTATTCACGTTGGCGAGGTTACAACTGGCGCAATTGGCAGAATAAAAAAAGACGTTATTTTTACTGGAGATACGTTAAACACAACCGCTAGAATTCAAAGTTTATGCAACGAACTTTCTGAAGATTGATTAGTATCGGAACCACTATTAAAAATTTTAGAATTAGGCCTTGAGTTTTCTCCCAAATTCATAGCGCATCAAAAATTAAGAGGAAAAGAAAAACCCGTAAAACTTTACACCATAACAAAAAACACTAATTGAAATTACTAAAACTAGTGAATACTAATTTTTAAACCCTTTTTAAAAAACAAATCTCACCAATTGATTTTGTAAAAAATTTCCACTAAATTCGTTTAACGTCTAGTATAAGTCATTCAAACGATGTTATATCATTTAAGTTACATGCAATTTTGACCCTGTCCCAATAAAGACTACATAATTCTATGTATTATTCATAAAATGATAAAATAATCAGATAATTTTATTGAAATTCCATTTCCCAAGATTAATAGTTGTACCTTACAAACAACTATTAATCAACTATTTAAATATACTAAAAAATATTTGAAACTATAGGATTTAGCAGATTCGAAAAAGAGAAAAAAACAAAGTTTTATTTTGGAATCGAATCCTTAAGCAAAATGTGTTACAACACATTGAGAAACAAGTAAATAAAAATAGTACTAACCAATTAACACCAAAATTATGATTAACAAAAAAAAGTATTTAAAATCAAGTAAAGGAATATTACTATTAGCTTGTTTAGGCTTATCAATTGTAATGCAAAGTTGTGAAAACAAAAAAGCCAAAACTGAAAAAGTTGCAGAAATACAAACAGAAAAAACAATTTCGACAACTCAAAAATCCGTTGGCTCAATTATGGAACCACATGCAGGAGAACACGTGTGGGTTTTTCCTAAAAATAAAGATACACTTGGTTCAGGCGGAAAGCTTCAAGTATTTATGGATGCAGAGAGTCATCCTCACGCATCTGCGAGTTTTGCGAAATATGAATTAGGAGTTGGTGGAGCATTACCTGAACATAAACACAATAAAACCGAAGAAATTGCATATTTTTTATCAGGAGAAGGAGTTGTTATAACTTATGAGAATGGAAAACGTATTGAAACTCAAGTGAAAGAAGGATATGTATGGTATACTGCACCAGGAGAATATCACTCATTTAAAAATACAGGGGACGAACCCTTGAAATTAATTTTCACAGTTATACCGAATGATAAAGATGGTTTAATCTCTTTCTTCAAAAAGGTTGGAGCTGAACCTGGAAAAGAAGCTACAACTTTTAGTCCTGAAGAATTTGGAAAAATAGCGTCTGAACACGACTTAATTCTTAAACCTGTGAAAGTGGAATAATAAATAAAACCAGCTTGTAACAGCCTATATAATTAATTGTTCGGTCTGTGTGTACTCGGAAAACCCTACGGGTTTTCCTTTGGTTCGTTTTCTTTTACTAATTTAGTCCTAGCCAACACAACGAAATCGTACACAAACCCATTAAACCAAACTACCCGGCCACACCGTTAACTTTATCAAAATCCAATCTTTAGGTATTCCACGTTAGTACGGAATCCATAAAAGCAAAACCTCACTTTGGTAAGATCCTGAATCAAGTTCAGGATGACAGCATCAGTTAATTAATTTCTTAACCGCATCAAAATCTAGTCCGCCATAATTACCAGAACTCATTAAAAGAAGCGATTTGTTATCGAAATCTTGTGAGAATAAATAGTTTTTAAAATCGTCTGGGTTGGTGTAAATGATTAAATCGTCGCGCTTAAAAGCATTGGCTATTTGTTGCTCGCTAACCGCTTCTAACTTTTTAATTTCAACGGCATGCGGACTGTAAAATACCACAGCAACATCAGCGGCATCGAGCGCGCCATTATATTCTTTTAAAAATTCAGCATTTAAACTGCTGTATGTATGCAACTCTAAACAGGCAACCAAAGTACGGTTTGCATATTGCTCTTTTACTGCTTTTGTGGTTGCAGCGACTTTACTTGGCGAATGGGCAAAATCTTTATAAGCTACGCTTGTAGGGCTTTCGGCAATTTTTTCTAAACGTTTACTAGCGCCTTTAAAGGTTGAAATGGCTTCGTAAAAATCATCTTCATCAATGCCCATGTGTTGGCAAATCCATTTGGCACCAGCTAAATTATTTAGGTTGTGTTTACCAAAAACTTCTATCGGCATTGGGCCTTCGGTAGTTTCTAAAAAGGTTTCACCATTTTCAACAGTATATTCTGGTGTTTGGTAAGCTATTTTGCGTATAGGGTTTTCACTGGCTTCTACAACTCGTTTAACTTCGGCATCTTCTTCGTTGTAGTTTATATTGCCGCCCAATACAATGGAGTCGACAAATATTTTAAACTGTTCTACGTAATTCTCGTAGGTTGGAAACACATTTATATGATCCCAAGCAATACCGCTTAATAAGGCAATATTGGGTTTGTATAAATGAAATTTTGGTCGGCGGTCTATTGGCGAACTTAAATATTCGTCGCCTTCGAGCACAATAAAGTCGTTTTCTTCGGTAAGTTTCACCATAACATCGAAGCCTTCGAGTTGCGCGCCTACCATAAAATCGACATCACGATCGTGATAATGCATAACGTGCAAAATCATAGATGTTATAGTTGTTTTACCATGACTACCACCAATTACTACACGTGTTTTATTTTTAGATTGCTCGTATAAAAACTCTGGATAACTGTAAATTTTAAGCCCTAATTCCTGCGCTTTTAAAAGCTCGGGATTATCGGCTTTGGCATGCATTCCTAAAACAATAGCATCTAAATTTTCGGAGATTTTTTCTGGAAACCAACCAAATGCTTCCGGCAGCAATCCTTTGGCAGCTAACCTAGATTTTGATGGATCGAAAATAACATCGTCGCTACCTGTAACTTGGTAACCCTTATTGTGTAATGCAATGGCTAAATTGTGCATTGCTGCACCGCCTATGGCTATAAAATGTACATTCATAAAGCAAATATCTGTTTATAAGCTTAAATCTCAAAGTTTATGCTTTTATTTTTTAAAAGCATTGGTGGCTTCTATGTTTTTGGTTAACCTGAGCTCGATATAAAACCCATAAAAGAATAGCCAAAAACGCTATAAAAACAGATACTTGTCACCTTGAGCGCAGTCGAAAGGTCTCCAAATAATCTTATATCAATTAGGTTTCGACTTCGTTCAATCTGACAAAAGATATTATTTTTTGTTTTCAACTTAATAAAAGTGTTGTTAAATGGAACTTACCTTTTGTTATAAAAACTTGCCACTGGTGTAGCGCGTTAGGGATTGTAGCGGCATCCTTTTTTTTGTCACTTCGAGTGTTTTACGAAGTATGAGTAAAATGTATCGAGAAGCCAAAAAAAAGACCTGCCTGTCGGCAGGCAGGTATAGTGAAACATTTATGTTCATGAATTCAAAAATATAGAATAAAGAACCATAAATAAAAGCCCGACCACGAAAATTCGGGGGAACGCCCTTATTTACATGTTTAAAACCTTCTGCTTATGCGTTTTAAACGGCTCTATTTTTGGCAATTCGTTTAATGCTAAATTAATGTATTTTAAAGCTTCGGTTTTATTTTGTTTATGGTAATAAATTTGTGCTAAACGGTAATTTGCCCAAGCCACTGGCACACCGTCTATGGCAGAATAATTATTAAGATAAACATTAAGGCAGTTTATACCTTTTTGCAACTCCACATTATATTCTGCAGCCACTTTACCTATTTGGTAATACAGGGCGTTACGCTGATGTTTTTCGTGCGCTGCTTCAATATTTTTTATGGCATCTGCTGGCTTGTTTTTATTTTCGTAAAACTTGGTCAACTTATCGAAACAGACTAAAGAACCTCCTGTTTTTATTGCCATTTTATAATATTTTTCGGCAAGTTCTGGCTCGTCGTCGTACTCATAAACATAGCCTTTTGCCAAATAACCATCTACTTTCGAAAGGTTTTCTAGCTCGCTAGCATAACTTAATGCTTTGGTAGAACTTCCGCCAAAAAGCAAAGGCAACTGCACGTATAATTCTACTAAGGCCCAACGCACATTTATATGATTTTTATCGAGTTTGGCAGCGGTGGTAAAAGCCGTTTTTATATCGCTAATTAAGCCTATGGCCTTAAATTTATTTTCTAAAGCTTTCATGCCCAAAACACCTCCATATTTATATTGATAATTGGCTTCTTTGGGTTTTAAATCGACTAGGTTTTTATAGATTTTTATAGCGGCATCCCATTGTTTTTGGTAACCATAAGCATCGCCTAAATACTCTGTAGCTAGTAAATCGTTTGGTGTACTTTTTAAATACGTTTTTAGTTCGGTTTCAGCTTTTTTGTATTGTTTTTTGCTAAAATAAGCATCAATATTCGCTGTATTTAACTGGGCAAATAAGCATATCGGGCAGAATAAAAACAATAAAAAATTTCTCATAGAATGTCGGTCGAAAAAACAAAGTTAATCTTTCAAATTAAACCTGAAAAATGGCTAACTTAACTTCCATTATAAATCTTTTTAAAATTTTGGATTTTGGAACGGATTTTGATTTTTACTTTTTAGATACGAATCTATATGAAACAGACATTTACTATTTTAATGATTATACTTTTTGCAAACTTCACCACTGCACAAAATCCAGACTACACCAACTTATGGCAAAAGGTTGAAACATTTGAAGCCGAAGGTTTACCAAAATCGGCATTAAAAGTAGTGAACGACATTGCCGAAAAAGCAAAACAAGATAATAACACGCCGCAACTTATTAAAACCATGCTTTTTAAAGGCAAGTTTGCTCTTATTTTAGAAGAAGATGCGCAACTTAACATAATTAACGATTTTAAATCCCAAATTGAAGCTAGCAAGTTCCCTACTAAAAATGTTTTAGAGAGCATGCTTGCCAAAATGTATTGGCAATATTTTCAGCAAAACCGTTGGCAATTTTACAACCGCACAAAAACAAGCGAAAAGGTAGATAAAACCGATTTTAGAACTTGGGATTTACAAACACTTTTTCATGAAATACATGTGCATTACCAAAATGCCTTAGCGAGCGGGTTAATGCTTCAACAAGAAGATTTAAGTCAGTTCAATGATATTTTAATTCTTCAAAAGGACTCTAAAAAATACCGTCCTACCCTATTCGATTTTTTAAACCATGAAGCTCTAGAATTTTATAAAACGAATGAAACGCATATTACCCGACCTTCTTACAAATTCGAAATTGATAATCCAGATTTTTTAGCCGATGCCAAAACCTTTTCGGAACTAAAAATAACTTCAAAAGATTCGACTTCGTTACAATTAAATGCTTTAAAAATTTATCAAGATTTAATTCAATTTCATTTAAAAGACAATGCCATTTACGCTAAGGCAGATGCCGATATTGAGCGCTTAAAATTTGTAAACCAACACGCCCCAATTAGCAATAAAGAAACAATCCTTTTAAAAGCCCTTAAAACAGAAAAAAGCAAAGTTAAAAACCATGAGGTTTCCGGTTTATACGATTATGAAATTGCTAATATTTACCAGCATCAAAGTAAAAAACACAATGCAAAAACCCAAGAAGACTATCGTTGGAAAGCAAAAGAAGCTCTAGAAATTTGTAATAATGTCATTGCAAATTATCCAAAAAGTCATGCCGCCGAAAAATGCCAAGTTTTAAAACAAACCATTGAAGCTACTTCTTTAAAAATAACTGCAGAACGCTTTTTACCAACACAAAAGCACGCCAAAGTTTTGGTTGATTATAAAAATATTGACGTTTTAAATTTTAAACTATTTAAACTAAAAAGAAAAGAGCTTGAGAAATTTGAAGAGCTTTACCGTAAAGAAGAAAAACTAGATTTTATAAAAACCTTAAACGAGAACCAATCTTGGGAAAGTGTTTTAAAAAATGAAAACGATTACCAACAACATAGCACCGAAATTTTAATTCCGAAATTGGTTGGCGGCGATTATTTAATTTATGCCGAAATAAAAAACAACCCAGAAAATTTTGCTTACACAACAGTACAAGTCACCAATTTGGCTTTGGTTGAAACCGAAGCGATTACACAAAAAATATTTCAAGTAATTAACAGAACTAATGGCGCTCCTGTTAGTAACGCCAAAGTTGAAATGAGTTATTCTGAAAGAAATTCACGCGCCATTAATCGTGAAGAATACACCACAAACAACTACGGAGAAATACGTATTGAAAAAACCAACGATTGGTACAGAAACATAACTTTAAAAGTAAGCAACGCTAACGAAACGGCTTATTTTGGCAATTATAATGTCTATACTAAATACCAAGAACCTCGAGAAAAAACACAATACAAAGCTTTCATTTTCACCGATAGAAGCATTTATCGTCCTGGGCAAACCGTGTTTTTTAAAGCCATTGCCATAAAAACTAAAAACAATAAATCTGAAGTTGTTGATAACGAACCTGTTTATGTTACACTTTATAATGTAAACAACGAAGAAGTTAGCAAATTAGAATTTAAAACCAACGAATTTGGCTCGGTTTCCGGTGAATTCATTTTACCAAACAACGGTTTAAATGGCGAATATTACATAGAATTTGACGGCGACAATAAAGACTTTTATACAGATCACTATTTTTCTGTAGAAGAATACAAACGTCCTAAATTTAAAACCGAATTTATACCCGTTACAGACACTTATAAAATTAACGATTCGGTTACCGTAACAGGAAATGCGCTAGCTTATGCCGGCAGCAATATTACCGATGCTAAAGTGGTTTACCGTGTACAACGAAAAGTACAATATCCGCGTTGGTATTTTTGGTACAGACCATATTTTAGCAGCGAAGCTCAAGAAATTACACATGGCGAAACCGCAACCGATGCTTCCGGAAACTTCGAAATTACTTTTAAAGCGCTTCCAGACCAAAGTGTAGATAAAAACAGCTTACCCATTTTTAACTACGAAATCACTGCCGATGTAACCGATTTAAACGGAGAAACCAGAAGTGCAACAACCATTGTTAACGTAGGTTATCATGCCTTAACTGCCCAATTAACCGTAGATGCTTTAATTGATAAAAACAAGAAAAACCAAAGTATTTCTATTGATACAAAAAACTTAAATGGCGAATTTGTTCCGGCTCAAGGTGATATTAAAATTTATAAACTTAAAGCTCCGGAAACCGTTGTAAGACCTCGCCCTTGGGCAACGCCAGATTATCAAGAATTCTCGAAAGAAGCATACAAAAACTTATTCCCTAATGAAGCTTATAAAAATGAAGACAATTCGGCTAATTGGGAAAAAGGCACACTTGTTTTTAGTAGCGATTTTAAAACCGAAAACGCTAAACAAATAGATTTAGGAAAACTTAAAAAATGGGAATCTGGCCAATACCTCATCACTTTAGAAAGTAAAGACAAATTCGGACAATTAGTTAAAGACGAAGTTAAAACTACCTTATTTAGTGAAACCGATAAAACTTTAGCCGATAAGCAATTGTTTAGTATCACAACCAACAAATCAAAATATAATATTGGTGAAACTGCAGTTGTTACTGTAGCTTCTGCTTCCAAAGATGTATCGGTTACTATTCGTATTGAAAAAGACAAAAAAATTATAAAAACCGAAATAATTCAGCTTAACAATAATAAAAAAAGCATTTCAGTTCCCGTTGAAACTAACGACATTGGCGGTTTTGTAGTGCATTATAGTTTTGCCGCCTATAACAGTTATAAATCTGGTACAACTTATATTGCTGTGCCCTATCCTAAAACCGATTTAAACATTGAAACCAATACGTTTCGCGATAAATTACAACCAGGAACCAACGAAACTTGGAGTTTTAACATAAAAGGCCCTAAAAGCGAAAAAGTAAGCGCCGAATTTTTAGCAAACATGTATGATGCTTCACTCGACCAGTTTAAACCTCATAATTGGTATTTCAATCCTGTGAATAACCCAACATATTACATTGGTACTAGCAATAAAGCTTACAGCAGTTTTGGCAACACTAATTTTCAAGTTTATAATTACAACCCGCGAACAACTTACCCTCAGCAATATTACGATGAATTGAATTGGTTTGGATTTAGGTTTGGTAATGGAAATTTAATGATAAGAGGCATGAGTAATGTTTCGAGCGCGCTTAGTGGTCGTGTAGCTGGTGTCCAGGTTGTTGAAGACGAAGCCATTTTAGATGAAGTAGTTGTGGTTGGTTACGGTACACAAAAAAGAAACGCTAAAGTTGGAGCAATTGCAAGCGCTCCTGCAGAAGCCGAAGCCGACAGTCTTAATGAAGATATAATAGAAGAAACTTCCGAAGAATCAGCCACAGAAACCCCAAATTTCGATAACATACAAATTCGTAAAAATTTACAAGAAACCGCTTTCTTTTTTCCTCAGCTAACAACCGACGAAGCTGGAAATGTAAGTTTTAGTTTCACCACACCTGAAGCTTTAACCCAATGGAAATTGCAACTTTTAGCACACACCAAAAACCTAGAAAGCGCAACAAAAACACTTACTACAGTTACACAAAAGGAACTTATGGTAACACCTAACGCACCACGCTTTTTACGCCATGGCGATAGCATTACTATTAGTACAAAAATTGCAAACCTAACAGACAACCAATTATCAGGAAACGCATTTTTAGTCCTTACAGATGCTATTTCTGGAGAAGATGTTACAAAAGAACTTGTCAGGTTGAGCGCAGTCGAAACCTTCGTGGTTAACCCACAAGCCAACACACAAGTGTCATGGCAACTTAGTATTCCAGACACTATCGATGCGGTTCAATATAAAATTGTCGCAAAATCCGACACCTTTAGCGATGGCGAACAAAACGCTCTACCGGTTTTAAGTAATCGTATGTTAGTTACAGAAACGCTTCCTATGTGGATTAAAAGTAACGAAACCCGAACCTTTACACTCGATAAATTAAAGACCAATTCGTCTGCTACATTAAAACATCATAAGCTAACTTTAGAAATCACTTCAAATCCGGCATGGTACGCTGTGCAAGCTTTACCATATTTAATGGAATATCCTTACGAATGTAACGAGCAAACATTTAGCAGGTATTATGCGAATGCTTTGGCAAGCCACATTGCAAATTCTAATCCGCGAATTCAGGAGGTTTTTAACCAATGGGCCAATGCAGATGCTCTTGTTTCTAACCTTGAAAAAAACGAAGAATTAAAATCTATTTTAATACAAGAAACGCCTTGGCTTCGTGATGCACAAAGTGAAACCGAACAGAAAAAACGCATCGCCTTATTATTCAATTTAAACAAAATGAATAATGAATTACAATCGGCAATCAACAAACTAAAATCTAACCAAATGAGTTCTGGTGCTTGGAGTTGGTTTAAAGGCGGACGCGAAAACCGATACATTACCCAACATATTATTTCTGGTTTTGGGCATCTTAATAAACTAAATGTCACAAATAATTATGATGAAACCTCTAAAATGATTCAAAAAGCCATCAAATATTTAGATGCGCAGTTTGTTAAAGAATATAAAGGCCTAACAAAATACAATGCTAAAGTTGATTTAAGCAAAAATCATTTAAGCTATACACAGCTTCAATATTTATACATGCGAAGCTTCTTCCCAGAAATTAAACCTTCAAAGGAAGTTGAAAACATTATGGATTATTACCAAACTCAAATTCAAAAGTATTGGATAAATAGAAGTTTATACGCAAAAGGATTAATGGCGCTCGTTTCATATAGAAAAGATGATAAAAATACAGCATCAAAAATTTTAAAATCGCTAAAAGAAACGAGTATTACTAATGAAGAATTGGGCATGTACTGGAAAACAAACACGAACTCATGGTTTTGGTATCAAGCACCCATTGAAACACAAGCACTTTTAATTGAAGCCTTTTCTGAAGCAGGCGAAGTGCTTTATGTCTCGCGGAACGAAATTGAAGCACAGAAAAAGAATTTAAAAACCATAGACAATCTAAAAATTTGGTTACTTAAAAATAAGCAAACCAACCGTTGGAAAACTACCAAAGCAACTACCGAAGCGGTTTATGCTTTATTGCTTCAAGGTAGTGATTGGTTAAGCGTTACTGAAGCTGTTGATGTTTTAGTAGCTAATAAAAAAATTGAACCTAAAAAGCTAGAGAACGTAAAAGTTGAAGCCGGAACGGGTTACTTTAAAACCTCATGGAATCCGTCAGAAATTAAACCCGAAATGGCCAACGTTACACTAACTAAAAAAGGCGATGGTATTGCTTGGGGCGGATTGTATTGGCAATATTTTGAAGATTTAGATAAAATTTCATCGGCAGAAACACCATTAAGTCTTAAAAAGAAGCTTTTCAAAAAAACAAATACAGATTTTGGAGAAGAAATCACCGAAATTACTGAAAACACCAAACTTGAAGTTGGCGATTTAGTTCGCGTTCGTATTGAGTTGCGCAGCGATCGTGCTATGGAATTTATACACATGAAAGACATGCGTGCCGCAGGTTTAGAACCCGTAAATGTAATTAGTCAATACAAATGGCAAGACGGTTTGGGCTATTATGAAAGCACAAAAGATGCGAGCACAAACTTCTTTTTCGACTATTTACCAAAAGGAATTTATGTTTTCGAATACGATTTACGTGTTAACAATGCTGGTAATATGAGTAATGGCATTACCACCATACAAAGCATGTACGCACCCGAATTTAGTAGCCATAGCGAAGGCGTAAGATTACATATAAACTAAATTGTTTAAATTTGTAACAGATTTGTCCCAAAATCTATTACGCCTATGAAACGGTTATTCTTTTTTAAATTAATTTTCCTGCTTGGTATGTTATGCCTTCTAGCTTGTGGTGGGCAAAAACAAATTAGCGATAACAGCATTCCTATTACCAAAAACCCTAAACTATTATTTATTAATTACACTTTAGAAGCACAAGAAGAAAACACAAAAAAAATACAACTAATAAATAAAAAAATCACAGACGGTCTGGTAAAAACCCAAAGTCATAAATTTATTAGCCAACCCAATGTTGATGATATTAAATGTGTACAATTAGATAAAAATTACAAAACAATTCACGTTGATTATATAAGAAATCCGTTAATTAAGTTTACCGAAACGACTAACGAATCGCTTGAATTTTCAAGACAAAAACACATCTTAAAAAAAGCTCCAATTTCACTTAAATTACAATTACATCCCGAAGCGCATTATTTAAGGTTACTTGTAATAACCGATAACAAAAAAAGCACAACAGAGCTTATAACCACAAAACTGGATTAAAAATGAAAAAGGTTAATTTTTTTATCATATTGATGTTATCAAGCTTTTTAAACGCTCAGGTTTTTGATGTAGAAACTATTAAATATTCTGGTGATGACAATAATCGTATTAACCTAGTTATTTTAAGTGAAGGTTATCAAGAAAGTGAGTTGGCGGATTTTATTTCTGATGCGGAAAAATTCACTTCAACCATGTTTGCAGAAGCTCCTTTTTCTAATTACACTAATTATTTTAATGTTTACGCTGTAAAAGTACCATCGAACGAAAGTGGTGCCGACAGGCCTTCTACAAACACTTACGTAGACACTTATTTTAACGCTACCCATGAAGCCTTTGGTAAACCATATTTACTTTATTACGAAGTCGATGGGTATAGCACCAATAACACCGAAGCAAAAATACTTAGCGTTTTAGCTGATAATACACCTAATTATGACGTTGGACTTATTTTGGTAAATTCTCCCGATTATGGTGGTAGCGGTGGTAGTTTCCCTATGGCTTATAATGGCTATTGGGGTAATAATGTAATTATGCACGAAATCGGGCATTCGCTTTTCGATTTAAAAGATGAATATTATCCTGGAGATGAATTAGCGTCAGAAGCTATTAACATGACAAAAGAAACCAACACGAACAGTGTTAAATGGAAAAACTGGCTTAACACAAATAGCGTTGGCATTTACCAATATACTTGCGACACGGGAAATTGTGCAGACTGGTATAAACCACACCAAAACTGCATTATGGAGAAAATAGACAAAGGATTTTGTTCGGTTTGTAAAGAAGGAATGGTGGCAAGAATTCACGAGTTAATTTCTCCAATTGATAGTTATTTACCGAGTGCAAGTAACATAGAAGCGTTAAACTTCCCAATTGATTTCTCGCTTAGTTTAATTAAACCAAACCCTAACACCTTAGAAAGCAATTGGACATTAAACAGCAACGTTTTTGCTAATAATTTAGATGAAGTTTCTATTAACGAAACCGATTTAGTTGAAGGCGAAAACACACTTATAACTGCCATTACAGACAACACAAGCCTTATTAGAATTGACGATTACGAAACCATAAATATACACACCGTAACTTGGAGTATTAATTACTCTACTTTAGGTATTGAAACTATTAGTAGCGAAAACAATTTGAGTATTAAAATGTATCCAAACCCTACTAAAAACACCATTAATTTTTCATTTGAAAACGGAAATAATTCTAACCTAAAAATTGAAATTATAAGTTTAGACGGTAAGCGAATTAAAACGTTATCGCTTAAAAATTTCGAAACCGAAAGTGTAAATATTAGCAAATTAAACGCCGGAGTTTATTTAGCCAATTTTTATTCTGATAATGCGTTGTTATCTACAAAAAAACTTATTAAACAGTAGCTGTTTTCTTTTTAAAAGTAAAGGCTTCTAGCCTAAAATAAAAAAACGACCAAAACTACAAATGTAGCTTCAATCGTTAATTATCAAAAAAAATCTAAATGCTTCGTGTTTATTTTTGCGGCGGCATAGTTGGGCGCACCTCTATTTTACTTGGTAAAGTACGCGGATTCATTTTAAGCAAATCTACCACCAACTCACCAATATCTTCACCTTGAATTTTCCAAGCTTCATCTTCACTTGGTGTTCTTCCGTTAAAATAAGTCGATACAGAACCTGGCATTATTGTACTAACTTTTACATTATGCTGGCGCAAATCTAACATTACGGCTTGGGTAAACCCTGTAACACCAAATTTGCTCGCATTGTAAGCCGACCCTTTTGCAAAAAAGTTTGTTCCTGCCAAACTCGAAATGCTAATAAAATAACCTTGTGTTTGTTTTAAAGCTTCAACCGTAGTTTTAATGGAATAAAAAACACCTGTTAAATTGGTATCGATTATTTCGTGCCATTGCTCCAGCGTTAAATCTTCTATACTCGCAAAATGCCCCAAACCTGCATTAGCAACTACAATATCTATCTGTTTAAAACGCTCTAAAATTTCTTTTACCGCATTTTCTTGACTTTCATAATTTCTAACATCGGCTTCTACCCCTATAGCTTCAGCTTCTGTAGTTTTAGTTTTGTTTAATTCTGCAGCTGCTTTATTGGCAGCTGCTTTACTTCTGCTCGTTACAGCAACGTTAATGCCTTCGTTTAATAAAGCTAAAGCCGTAGCGTAACCTATGCCTTTTGATCCGCCGGTTATTAAAGCGGTTTTATGTTTTAATGTATTCAAAATATATGCTATTTAATTGTTCGTTTCCCTTTTAAATTATAATTCTGGCGGATATGCAGCCAATACTTTTTTAGCAACCGCTTGCATTTTAGCTTCACGCTGATCTGGTGTGCTATTTAATTTTAGTGATGTTTCTGCAACGGCTTGCCAAAACAGTTGTTTTTTATTTTCATCAACAAAATCGATAGTAATAACGCGGTTAAAGTTAGAGTCTCCAACAGGTATTCCTATAGATATGCCTCCGCCTACGTGTCCACCACCACCGCCAACGCCTACGCCCACAGTTTGTCTGGGTGGTGCTTGAAAAGCTTCACTTTTTATATCAATAAAAAAATCTGGGCTATCTGCTATGTAAAATCCTTTTGCAGTCATGGTGCTATCAATGGCATCGAGTAAACGGTTGGTATCTAATTCGCTAAAGCCTGTTTTCATATCGGCATAATAATTATAGGATTTATAATTATTAAAATTGGCTGCGCTATCATAATCATAATCCACCTTAACGGTTGCGCAGGATAAGGTTGTAACTGCTATTAAAAAGACTAGTAAAAATCTCATAACTTTAATTTTTATTTAAAATTAACAGAAAAACAGACTTCCTATTTAAGTTTTTATGCTAAATATTTGTGAAACTTATAGTATCTTGAAGCATAACACCATCATTTAAGCACATGAAACGACTTTTTACTTTGTTTGCCACATTAATTGTTACGTTTTTACATGGGCAAAACGAAAGACCACAAGACCCTAAACCTCCTTTTAACTACACTTCTGAAGCTATTAATTTTATCAATACCGAAGCCGATAGTATTAAACTTGCAGGTACTTTAACCTTGCCAAAAAACACAAAAAATGCACCCGTTGCCATTTTAATTTCTGGTTCGGGACCTCAAAATAGAAATGAAGAAGTTACACAATTTAACCATCGTCCGTTTTGGGTTTTAGCCGATTTTTTATCTGAACATGGCATTGCTGTTTTACGATATGATGATAGAGGCATTGCTGAATCTGAAGGCGATTTTAGTACTGCAACTACTTTCGATTTTGCTACAGATGTTGAAGCAGCCATAAAGTATTTAAAAACGAGAACCGATATTGACACTACCAAAATAGGTTTAATTGGACATAGCGAAGGTGGATTAATTGCACCTATAGTAGCATCAAAAAACAAAACTCTTGTCTTTTGCGTATTACTTGCTGGACCTGGTGTAAATGGCGCTGAAATTTTAAAATCGCAATCGCGGAAAATAGCTAAATTATCTGGAACACCAGAAATGTATATTAACGAAAACGAGAAACTCTCCAGCCTAATTTACAGTATTATTCAAAATGAAAATGATAACGACATTATAAAAACAAAAATAACAGACACGTTAAACGATTATAAGTTTAAAAACCCAATGTCGCCCATTGCTAATGCTATTACACCGGTAATGATTGAGCAACAGTTTAAGGTTTTAAACTCACCTTGGCTTTTAACTTTTATTAGAACCGAACCTAAAGATTATCTTGAAAAAACTACCTGTCCTGTTTTAGCTTTAAACGGTAGTAAAGACGTACAGGTTTTGCCTAAATTAAATTTGGAAAGCATAAGCAACGCCTTAAAATTAACCAATAATAAAAATGTTACGTTACACGAATTAGCAGACTTAAATCACTTATTTCAAACTTGTAAAACAGGCATGATTAATGAGTATAGTAGTATTGAAGAAACTTTTTCACCTCAAGCACTAAAAATTATAACAGATTGGATTTTAAAAAACACGCAATAAAAAAAGCCGTCTCAAACATTGTTATTTACTAAAAATAAAAACTTCCTCTTAAGACCATTTATACTTTAGGACAATGTTCGAGATGACATTTTTATATACCAAATTATTTCTTAATAACTAATCTTTAATAGGTTCGCTATGTTCTTCCTTTAAATGCTTCGCATAAAACCCTAACATTGCTTTGTACAATTCAATTGTGTTTTCTTCTTTTCCAAAACCATGACCTTCATCGTATTTTACCATATAAGGTACATCGACATTTCTGGCTCGTAAACCACTAACAATTTGGTCGGATTCATCAATATTAACTCTAGGGTCGTTAGCACCTTGAACAACAAATAATGGTTTTTTAATTTTATCGATGTGATTAACAGGAGAAACTTCTTCCATAATAAGTTTTTCTTCGGCTACATCCTCATCATACCAAATTTCTTTAATAATTTTTAAATAAGGTTTCCAGTAAGGCGGCATAGATTTCATGAATGTAAAAAGATTTGAAACCCCAACATAATCTACGCCACAAGCATACAAATCTGGGGTTTTAGTTAAGCCTCTTAAAACAGCATAACCACCATGGCTAGCGCCATAAATTGCGGCTTTATTACCATCGACCCAACCTTTATCGATAACATATTTTAAGCCATCTTCAACGTCGTCCATAGCTTTACGACCAATTTGTTTAAACCCAGATTCTAAAAAAGCACGCCCATAACCACCCGAAATTCTAAAGTTAACTTGTAAAGTTGCATATCCTCGACTAGCAAACAATTGGGTTTCTGGATTAAACCCCCAAGAATCGCGAACACCTTGAGGCCCTCCATGAGGATTTACAATTACGGGCACCTTTTCCCCATTTAATGCCGCTTTTGGTAAAGTAATATAACCATGAATTGTAACACCATCGCGACTTGTAAAACTAATAGGTCGCATTTCGGCCATATCATCGGGGTTAAGTTGTGGCATGGTATTATAAATTTCTTTTAACTCATCTTTTTGCAAATCGTACGCATAATAAACTCCATAAAGCTTATCGCTTGTTACGTAAAGCATAAACTTAGTTTCGTCTTCGGTTTTATCTAAAACGTAATATTGCATGTTTGGTAAAACTTCGTTTACCTTGGCATCAATTTTTTTATAAGTATCGCTAACAGGTATTAATACATTTTTTTCGCCTTCATATGAAAAATAATCGATCGCATAGTTATTTTTTTTAGATAAACCCATGCTACTTACATCGTAATTAGGATTAGAAAACACCTTTTCAATTACTTTCATTCTTTTTATATCACACAAGAGAATTTCAGATTTATCGGATTCTAAATTTGAAACCACGTAGGCATCATGAGCATACTCGGTTGAGTAATCGAAGGCAATGATACCAAATTTATCTTTCCAGCTTAACTGTTTCATAAATTTAAAGCCGCCTTCTCCATCTTCATAATACAAATCGTTAAATACACCATCTTTCATTTTGGTGTAGCCTCTTAAATTCCCGTCTTTATCGAATTCATATCCAGAAATAGGATTATTAATATCATCATTTGTAAAAAGCTGTGTTATTTCTCCAGTAACTACATTTAGTTTATAAGGTTCGAAAACCTGTGGATTATTTTTATTTAATTCCACAATTATATGATCCTTATCTTCCTTTAAAAGTTCGGAAAAATTTGCTTTCACCCCATCGAAAGGTGTTAAATCTTTATCGTTAGTTCCATCTAAATTTATAGCATAAATGTGATTATTTTCGTCGCCACCTTTATCCATTACATAATACAAACGTTCGTGATTTAACCAACCATAACCTCGAATTAATTCTTCTGACTCTACAATAACTCGATTAGCCTCGCCCGTTTCAATATTTTTTACGTACACATGTTGTTTTCCATTTTCATCGCGTTCTCGATAAGACAGATATTTTCCGTTAGGAGAAAACCGAAATGTATACCCTTTTGGATTTGAAAAATAATCTTCAACACTATATTTATATTGCCCTTTCGACAAACTAGAAAGCGCTTTTAATTCGGCTTCTGAAGACACCAAATCGGGATTTCCAGGTAACGTAATTACCGTTTTTGTTAAGGTTAGAGGCAACGCATTTCCGCCTTGATTAAACGTACCGTTAAATGTTTCGCCTTCTAGTGATGCTGTGTATTTTATTCCAGCTTGTTTAAATAATATAGTTAAGGTATTGTCTGTAAAAGTAGTCTCGTCCATAGGGATTCCTGTTGCTCCTTGAGACGGACTATCCATAGTAGATTTTAAAACATTATTCTCTTGAGAAATATTAAAAATTAAGGGCATTTCCATACCTTGAACTTTTAACGTGCCCTTCCAAGGGCCTGTTATGTCTTGTGCTTTTGCAAAAAAAGTACAAAGTAAAAGTGTAAAAACAACGAGTAATTGACGATTTGATTTCATTAAATATTCTGGATTTAGTTAACAATAGATATCGATAAGTATAAAAGCATCTTACTTTGTTACATAAAGTAAGAATTTTATTCGATATTACTACTAAATACTCCTAAATTTTAAGAAAAATAACGACACCCAAAAAACTGTTAACTAAGCGTTTAACATTCTCCAAAGCGTATCTTTTAGCTCTGTTATTCCTTTTTGAGCCACCGAAGAAATAAACATATATGGAATTGGCAATTCGTTATCTAATTCGGTTTTTAATTCTGCTTGTAACTCATCATCTAACATATCACTTTTCGATATGGCAATCATGCGTTCTTTATCAAGCATTTCTGGATTGTAACGCTTAAGCTCATCGAGCAGAATATCGTATTGTTTTCTAATATCTGGAGCATCCGATGGAATTAAAAATAACAAAATAGAGTTTCTTTCAATGTGGCGTAAAAAATAGTGACCTAAACCTTTACCTTCTGCCGCACCTTCAATAATACCAGGAATATCTGCCATTACAAAGGTTTGGAAATCACGATATTTTACAATCCCCAAATTAGGTTTTAAAGTAGTAAACTCGTAATCTGCAATTTTAGGTTTTGCGGCAGTTAACACCGACAATAATGTAGATTTACCAGCATTTGGAAAACCAACTAAACCAACATCGGCAAGTACCTTAAGCTCCATGGTTACAAACTTCTCTTCCATGGGCAACCCAGGTTGGGCATAACGCGGCGTTTGGTTTGTCGAGCTTTTAAAATGCCAGTTTCCTAAACCACCTTTACCACCACGGGCTAATATTTTTTCTTCACCATCGTCGGTAATTTCAAAAAGTATTTCGTTGGTTTCGGTATCTCTAATTACAGTTCCTAAAGGCACATCGATGTAAGCATCTTCACCATCGGAACCAAAGCTACGGCCACTACTACCATGTTCGCCGTGTCCTGCTCTGGTATGTTTTTTAAATTTTAAGTGCAATAATGTCCAAAGATTCGCTCTACCTCGTACAATAACATGACCACCACGACCACCATCACCTCCATCGGGTCCTCCTTTTGTAATGTATTTTTCACGGTGTAAATGCGCAGAACCTTTTCCGCCATTACCCGAACTTACATACATTTTTACGTAGTCTACAAAGTTTCCTTCAGTCATAATTTTGTCATTCTCGCGAAATCGAGAATCTTTTTAATTGAAATGTATATAATTTAATAAAGAGATTTCCACTTTCGTGGAAATACTACCTCTATAAACAATCAATAACGTCGCTTAAACGTTTGGTAATATCTTCAATACTCCCAACGCCATCAACGCCATAATATTTATCTTGTGCAGAATAAAAATCTTTTAAAATAGCCGTTTTATCGTAATATTCCTTAATACGATTTCTAATTATAGACTCATCGGCATCGTCTGGTCTTCCACTAGTTTCACCACGTTTTAATAAACGTCCAACTAAAATTTCATCATCAACCTCAAGCGCGATCATCGCATTAATTTGAGAATCTTTATTATCCATTAAATTATCTAACGCTTCGGCTTGAGCATTAGTTCTTGGAAATCCGTCGAAAATAAATCCATTTGCTTGTGCATTTTTTTCAACTTCAGCATTCAACATATCAATAGTTACTTGGTCTGGAACTAATTCACCTTTATCCATATAAGACTTTGCTAACATACCTAAAGCCGTTTCGTTTTTAATGTTATATCTAAAAACATCGCCAGTAGAAATATGTACTAAATTATATTTCTCTTTTAAAAAGTTAGCTTGGGTTCCTTTGCCTGCTCCTGGAGGACCAAATAGCACTAAATTTGTCATGTGTTGTGTTTCTTTTATTTGATATACTTCAGGTAAATTTCTTCCTAAACCATCATAGTCTAAGCCATAGCCAACTATAAATTTGTTAGGAATTTCCATACCCACGTAATGTAGTTTAAAATCTTTTTTGTAAGCTTCTGGTTTATAAAATAAAGTCGCGATTTTAAGAGATTTCACGGCTTCTTTTTTAAAGATACGGTGTACTTCTGCAAGTGTATTTCCAGTATCAATAATATCTTCAAGTACAACAACTGTTCTTCCTGTTAAGTCTTGAGTTAAACCAATTAAACGTTGAATATCTTCGGTAGATTTAACACCTTCATAAGAGGCCAATTTTATAAAAGTAACCTCGCATGGGTTTTTATATTTCTTTACAAAATCGCTAACCACCATAAACGACCCATTTAAAATACCTACAAAAACAGGTATTTCGTCGCCTACGTCTCTTAAAATATCATCGGCAAGTTTTTGCATTACCTTATCTATTTCGGCCGCCGAAATAAAAGGTTTAAAATATTTGTCGTGTAGCTTTATCACACAAAATGGTTTTAAAGTGGCAAATATAGTTAGATAGATTGACTTTTACCGCTTTTTTTGGTAGCTGTTTTAATCACTAATTTAATATTTTAAATGTATTTTTGCGTATCAAAAAACGAGTTTTTAGCATTTACACATGACAAATTACTTTTCTTCAGATTTTAAATTAGGAATTTTAGGAGGCGGACAACTAGGAAAAATGCTGCTTTACAACACCCGGAAATTTGATATTTACACTTGTGTTTTAGAGGCAAGCAACGATGCTCCAAGCAAAATTGCTTGCGATGAGTTTCATTTAGGAAATTTAATGGATTACGATGCCGTTTACAACTTTGGAAAACAAGTAGATGTGCTTACCATTGAGATTGAAAATGTAAACGTAGACGCTCTAGAAACTTTAGAAAAAGAAGGTATTAAAGTATATCCAGCCTCAAAAACCTTACGCACCATACAAAACAAAGCCAAACAAAAATTGTTTTACATAGACCACAATTTACCAACGGCTCCCTTTACACGATTTGCATATTTATCTGAAATTGAAGACGCCATTAATAACGGCGGTTTAGCGATGCCTTTTGTTTGGAAAGCCGCCCAATTTGGTTACGACGGAAATGGCGTAAAAGTGGTTAGAAAACTAGACGACTTAAAAGGTTTACCAAGTGGCGAATGTTTAGCAGAAGAACTTATTCCTTTTAAAAATGAATTAGCTGTAATTGTAGCAAGAAACTCAAGTGGCGAAATTAAAACTTTCCCAGTTGTAGAAATGGAATTTCACCCAGAAGCCAACCAAGTAGAATATGTAATTTGTCCGGCAAGAATTGATGAAGCTGTTGCTAAAAAAGCCACCGAAGTCGCTTTAAAAGTATCGGAAGCTTTTAACCACGTTGGCTTATTGGCTGTTGAAATGTTTCAAACAGAAAACGACCAAATTTTAATTAATGAAGTCGCTCCAAGACCACATAATTCAGGACACCAAACTATTGAGGCTAGTTACACCTCGCAGTTCGAGCAACACATACGTGCCATTTTAAATTTACCACTAGGAAGAACCGATAGCAAAGTTGGAGGCGTTATGGTAAACTTAGTTGGCGCCGAAGGTTACACTGGCAATGTTATATACGAAAACATTGAAGCTATCATGAAAATGGACGGTGTTACTCCGCATATTTACGGTAAAAAACAAACACGTCCGTTTAGAAAAATGGGACATGTAACGATAGTTGATGAAGATTTAAATGAAGCCCGTAAAATTGCAGAAGAAGTAAAAAAGAAAATTAAAGTAATAAGTGAATAAATAAGGTTAGCCTAAGTGCTCACAATAACTACTGGACTGCGGGCTTAACCTGACAAAAACATATATTTATGAGTAAAGTAGGCGTAATTATGGGAAGCAAAAGCGACCTTCCTGTTATGCAAGATGCGATAGACATCTTAAAAGGTTTCGATATTGAAGTAGAAGTTGATATTGTTTCGGCACATCGTACTCCAGAAAAATTATTCGATTACAGTAAAAACGCTCACACAAGAGGAATTAATGTAATAGTTGCTGGTGCTGGCGGAGCTGCACATTTACCTGGCATGGTAGCCTCACTTTCTCCTTTACCTGTAATTGGTGTTCCTGTAAAAAGCAGTAATTCTATTGATGGTTGGGATTCTGTTTTATCAATTTTACAAATGCCTGGAGGTGTTCCTGTGGCTACAGTTGCCTTAAACGGTGCAAAAAATGCAGGCATATTAGCAGCTCAAATTATTGGATCGCACGATAAATACATATTAGACAAGGTTGTAGCCTATAAAGAAGGCTTAAAAATAAAAGTTCAAGAATCAGCTAAAAACTTAAAATAAAAAAAGCCTTGAATTTCTTCAAGGCTTTGCTTAGCTATTAACAATAATTCTCAAGAGTTAGTCACTCTTTAAATTGCTGTGCGCAATTATACGAAAAAATTATTATGCATTCATAATAAAATCATTTTTTTAACATATTTTAAACAAAATGGCAAAAAACTTATTAAATCAAAAATTTTCCACAAAATATAATACAGCACCTTTCTCTAAAATTGAAAACAGTTTTTACCTCGAAGCTTTTAAAAAAGGTATAGAAGATGCTAAAATGGAGATAGACGGAATTACCAATAATCCCGCAACCCCAACTTTTAAAAACACCATTGAAGCTTTAGATTTTTCAGGTGAACAATTAAACAGAATTTCTAGTATATTTTTTAATTTAAATTCTGCCGAAACTAATGAAGAAATACAAAAAATAGCTCAAGAAGTATCGCCTTTATTGTCAGAATTTAGTAACGATGTAACACTAAACGAAGCCTTATTTAAGCGTGTAAAAGCCGTTTATAATGCCAAAGACAGCTTAAATTTAACTACTGAACAGCAAACGCTATTGGACAAAAAATACAAAGGCTTTTCACGTAATGGCGCCAATTTACCTGACGAGAAGAAGCAAGAACTTCGTGAAATAGACAAAGAATTAAGCCAACTAAGCTTAAAATTTGGCGAAAATGTTCTGGCCGAAACCAATAAATACGAATTACACATTACCAACGAAGCTGATTTAGATGGACTTCCAGAAAGTGCCATTGAGGACGCTAAACAAACAGCCGAACAAAAAGAAAAAGAGGGCTGGATTATTACTTTGCAATATCCAAGTTATGTACCATTTATGACCTACGCAAAAAACCGAGAATTACGAAAAAAACTCTCGCTAGCATTTGCATCAAAAGGTTTTAATAATGATGAATTAGACAATCAAGATATCGTTTTAAAAATTGTAAAACTTCGCCATAAACGTGCTAATTTATTAGGATATAAAACTCATGCTCACTTTGTATTAGAAGAGCGTATGGCTAAAAACCCAGAAACCGTAACCACATTTTTAAACGATTTATTAGAAAAAGCAAAACCAGCAGCCAAACAAGAATTTGATAAACTCACCGAATTCGCAAAAGAATTAGATGGAATAGACCAATTACAAAAATGGGATGCATCTTATTACTCAGAAAAACTAAAACAAAAATTATTTGATTTAGATGACGAGAAGCTTAAACCATACTTCAAACTAGAAAATGTAATTAATGGTGTATTTACAATTGCCAATAAACTATTTGGGCTCCAATTTGAAGAAATAAACGACATCGATAAATATCACAACGACGTTTTAACCTACAAGGTAACAGATACTGAAGGCAATTACATTTCCATTTTTTATGCCGATTTTTTCCCAAGAGAAGGAAAACGTGGTGGCGCGTGGATGACCGTTTACAAGCCCCAATATAAAAAGGATGGTAAAAACGATCGCCCACACATATCTATAGTTTGTAATTTTACAAAACCTACAAAAAACAAGCCGTCGTTGTTAACTTTTAACGAAGTAACCACGTTGTTCCATGAGTTTGGACATGCCTTACATGGTATGCTTGCAAACACAACTTACCCAAGTTTATCGGGCACAAGCGTATTCTGGGATTTTGTAGAATTACCAAGCCAAGTGTTAGAAAACTGGTGTTTCGAAAAAGAAGCTCTTGAGTTATTTGCTACCCATTACGAAACTGGCGAAGTTATCCCAATGGATTTAATTGAAAAAATAAAAGCATCGGCCACATTCAACGAAGGCATGCAAACCTTACGACAAATAAGTTTTGGTTTGTTAGATATGAGTTGGCATGCTGGTGAATCGCCAGAAAACATTAGCTCTGTTAAAGCACACGAGTTAGAGGCTTTTAAAAACACACAATTATATCCAGATGTGGCCGAAAATTGTATGAGTACATCGTTCTCACATATTTTTCAAGGCGGTTATTCATCTGGATATTACAGCTATAAATGGGCCGAAGTTTTAGATGCCGATGCCTTTGAGTATTTTAAAGAAGTAGGCATATTTAGTAAAACAGTTGCTACAAAATTTAAAGACAATGTTTTGTCGCAAGGCGGCACAGAAGATCCTATGGTTTTATACAAACGCTTTCGCGGAAAAGAACCTGAGCCAGAAGCTTTATTGAAGCGCGCTGGGTTAATTGAAAAATAAAATTATTTAATGTCGATGCAAAAAACATCGACATTAAAATCAAAATAAACTTTCAATAATTTTTGAAAGTTTAAAATGTTTTATATATTTGGCGTATGAATTACAAAGAAGGCAAAGAAAAATTTATAAGCACTTGGGGAAGTTTAGGTTCGCTTTGGGGAATTAACAAGGCCATGGCTCAAATTCAAGCGTTGTTATTTATTTCAACCAAACCATTATCAATGGAAGATATTATGGAAGAACTTAAAATATCTCGCGGTAACACCAGCATGAATTTAAGACAGCTTATGGATTGGGGAATTGTTACCAAAGAAATTATACCTGGCGAAAGAAAAGAATATTTTTCAACCGAAAAAGATGTGCAAGAATTAGCCAGAATTGTGGCAAAAGAGCGCAGTCGACGAGAAATTAAACCCGTAATAAAAGTACTAAAAGAAGTATCATCGATTAAAGATGATGGTAATGAAAACACCAAAGAGCTAATTAAACAAACCCAAGCGTTACACGAACTAACAGATACAATGGATTTAATGATTAATAAAGTAGTAAACCAAAATCAAAACTGGCTTACAAAATCGTTACTAAAACTATTTAAATAAAAAAATTTAAAACTAACTTTCAATATTTACTGAAAGTTTAAAAACAATAGAATGAATTATAACATACTCGCATATAGCATTTTTTTACCAACGATATCTGTCGTGACTATAAAAACAGGTTGGGTATTTTATAAAAACGGTACTGTATTTCTTTTTAAAATACTTCAAAACGCAACATTCGCAAAACAAGTAAATAATTTACTGTTAATAGGCTATTATTTGGTAAACATAGGCTACACCATTTTTTCAATTTCACTCTGGCAAAATGTATCAAATGTAGTCGATCTTATAAATTCATTAACCAAAAACATGGGGCTTATTTTACTAGTTCTTGCAACACTTCATTTTAATAATATTTTCTGGATTATTTATTTAAACAAATCAAACATTAAAATTTAACAACATGGAACAATCAAAACTAATAATCGGGTACGTTATTTATTTACCAATTGTAATTGCACTAACCATTTTTGTATCGAAAATTCTCTTTAAAAACAGCAAAATATTTATGATAGACATTTTTAAAGAAAAAGAAACCATTGCTTTGGCCACCAACAAACTTTTTGAAACTGGCTTTTATTTAATTAACATAGGTTTCGCGTTATTTATTATGGAAATTCACTATTACAGTCAAAATCCAATAACAAGCCAAACATTAATGGAGTTATTAAGCAAAAAAATAGGAGGCTTCACCATTTATCTTGGCGTCATGCTATTTCTAAACCTCTTTTTATTTTTTAGAGGCCGACGAAAATCTAACCAAACGAAATAAAACTATGAAAACCTTGTATTATATAAACTGCTTCTTTTACCTTATTACAATAGTTCCTTACCTAACATATTACTATTATATCTATGGTTTATACGCTCAAATATTATTAGGGCCAATACAACTCATTTTTACATTAATATTTGCACTTAAAACAAACAGATTGCCTACTAAAGCTAAAAAGCATCTTAACAACTACTGGTTAGCCGTTCTAATAAGTTTTATTTCAATGGGTATTTCATATAAGCTTAAAAATAATGACGATATAATTATTCTATCAATCATTTCATTTATTGTAGTACCAATGCTTATTGCCACTTACCATTTATACATTAGCTATTTATTAAAAACGGGGCGAGCTATTAATTAAAAGACGATAGAAGTTTAATTTTTTTATTCTATTTTTGAAAAAAGAAAACTCCCTAGGATGCCAAAACATGAAATTAACCCTAATAAGTGGATCGATTTGTACTCCGATTACTTATTCAACTATACCATCTCGCGAGTAAACGATCGAGAAATGGCGCAAGATTTAGTTTCCGAAACTTTTTTGGCTGGATTAAAATCTATGAAAAATTTTAAAGGAGATGCTAGTGAGCGTACTTGGCTAATATCTATTTTAAAACGAAAAATTATAGATTATTACAGAAAAATTAATTCCAACAAAGGAAAAGCTGAAGTAAGAATTGGTTATAGTGACGATGCAGAAAGTGAAGGCGATTGGTTAGAAGAACGAGTTGCCGATCCTTTTGACAAAACCGCTGAAGACACTTTACAAAATGCAGAACTTGGTAATGCTATTCACAACTGCTTAAGCAAACTACCACAAAAACAAGCAGACGTTTTTAAAATGAAAACCATTTTAAATTACGAAACAGAAGTTATTTGTAATGAATTGAATATAACAGCGTCTAACCTTTGGGTTATTATCCATAGAGCAAGAACTGCAATGGCAGATTGCTTAGAAAAAAATTGGTTATAAAACATGAAGAAAAGTGTATTTTTTATAAGCTGTGACGAAGCAAAACATATCTGTGATAAAGCACAGTATGATGAGGCAAGCCCTTGGGAAAAATTTAAATTAAGCGTTCGTCTTATGTATTGTAATGTGACTCAAAAATATTACAAAAGAAACAAAAAACTTACTAAGGTGGTAAAGTCTTCAAATACAGATTGCCTTAAGCCAAAAGAGCGAGAAGCGTTAGAAATGAAATTTAAAAAAGAGCTAACAAAGTATTAGTAAAATAATTAACCAATATACGGGTATAGCTTCAACCCAAAATGCGCTATAATATTTTCCTTGGTAAATTTTCGAGCCTACAACAAATCCTCCAGTTAAAAAACAAACCAAGGCCAGAGTAAGCAATTTTAAATGTGTGGCTTCATCTTTAAAAAACTCAATCAAAAAAAACACAAACAACAAAAAAACACCCATCAATTTTGTGGTTTTAACACCAATTTTTTGTGGCACTGTCGAAAGTTTTAAACTATCATAACGCAAATCGCGAATCTCGAACGGTAACATTAAAACTACAATAAAAATAAACCGTTGTATAACCGATAAAACAACATCGGCATTTAAAGTGTAATCTGCTTCAATTAAGGGTAAAACTACCGTAACACCACTCCAAATTAAGGCTATTAAGTAAATTTTTAATCCGCTAATACTTCTTAAATTTTGCTTACTATCAACAAAAATATGTTTAGGCAAAAACGGTATAGCATATAAAAAAGTAACCACACCAAACCCCAAAATATACATTAAGGTTTTAGTTTGTAATTGGTAGGCAAAAAAGCACAAAAAAACAAAGCAGAAAAACGAAAATATTTGTATGTATTTTAGCCATGGTGCCAAACTACGATGATGAAATTTTGCTATACCATAAAACTTCACAAAATTATAGCCAGTAATGGTAGAAAAAAACAAAAAAAACAACATGTTAAAGTCTATTAAAATACTATAGTTTAAAAAAGTAACACAAGCCAAGGAAACTACCGACAAACCTACGTGAATGCTACTATTTAAATAAAAATTAAGTATCCGTTTTAACATTTGCATACCACAAAAATAACCAAAGTGTTGATAAGGTTTTTAAATGGTTGAAAACTTTACATTATTTGCAACAAAACACGCATTTTATTGTTTATTTTTGCGAAAAATATATCAAATTCACTTTAATGAATACAAATGCTTTTGCTCTTCGCCATATTGGTCCGCGTGATAACGACCAAAAATTAATGTTAGAAACTATTGGTGTTGACTCGTTAGACCAGTTAATTTATGAAACTATTCCAGACGACATCCGACTTAAAAAAGAATTAGATTTAGACGAGCCCATGACAGAGCATGAATATTTGTTACATATTCATGAACTTTCTAAAAAAAACAAAGCATACAAAACATACATAGGTTTAGGTTACCACCCTACTATTTTACCTGCAGTTATACAACGAAATATTCTAGAAAACCCAGGTTGGTACACGGCTTACACACCTTACCAGGCCGAAATTGCTCAAGGTCGTTTAGAAGCCCTTTTAAATTTTCAAACCATGGTTATTGAATTAACTGGAATGGAAATAGCAAATGCTTCTTTACTTGATGAAAGTACCGCTGCAGCAGAAGCCATGAGCTTACTTTTTGCTGTTAGGGCACGCGATCAAAAAAAAGCAGGTATTAATAAGTTTTTTGTTTCTGAAGATGTTTTACCACAAACCTTATCGCTTTTACAAACAAGAGCGTTACCAATTGGTATAGAATTGGTTATTGGTAGAGAAAGTGAATTTCTTTTTTCTGAAGAATTCTTTGGCGCCCTACTTCAATATCCTGGAAAACACGGTCAAGTTACAGATATAAAATCCTTTTTAGAAAAAGCAAACAGTAATAATATTAAGGTAGCCGTTGCTGCCGATATATTAAGTTTAGTAAAACTTGAATCGCCTGGTAAATTTGGCGCAGATGTAGTTGTTGGTACTACGCAACGATTTGGAATACCTATGGGATATGGTGGTCCACACGCTGCTTATTTTGCCACCAAAGAAGCTTATAAACGAGAAATTCCTGGACGAATTATTGGAGTTACAAAGGATGTTAACGACAATCGTGCTTTGCGTATGGCTTTGCAAACACGCGAACAACATATTAAACGCGATAAAGCCACCTCAAATATTTGTACAGCCCAAGTTTTGCTAGCTGTTATGGCAAGTATGTATGCTGTTTACCACGGACCTAAAGGTTTAAAATTTATTGCAAACAGTGTACACAGGAAAGCTGTCGCTTTAGAAAATGCTTTAAATGATTTAGGTTATGAACAAGAAAACACCTCGTATTTTGATACCCTTAAAATAAAAGCAAAGGCTAAAACCATTAAAAAAACAGCTACCAAAAAGAAAGTTAATTTTTATTATCCAGATAAAGAAACGGTAACAATTTCAATTAACGAAACCACTTCTATTCGTGATTTAAATTACATAGTTTCAGTTTTTGCCGAAGCTGCCGATAAAAAAACAATTAAAATAAACGATATAGAAGAAAGAAATAATATTGATAACAACCTTCTACGTAATTCTAGTTTCTTAACTTCAGAAGTATTTAACACTTATCATTCTGAAACCGAATTAATGCGTTACATTAAATTTTTAGAGCGCAAAGATTTAGCTTTAAATCAATCGATGATATCCTTAGGTTCATGTACTATGAAGCTTAACGCGGCTTCAGAAATGCTACCACTAAGTATTTTTAAATGGGCTAACATTCACCCTTTTGTACCAGCCAAACAAGCCAAAGGTTATTTAACGGTTTTAAAAGAACTAGAAGACCAACTTACCGAAATTACAGGTTTTGCAGCAACATCTTTACAACCAAACTCTGGTGCACAAGGTGAGTTTGCTGGTTTAATGGTTATAAAAGCTTACCATGAATCGCGTGGCGATCATCATAGAAACATATGTTTGATTCCATCATCAGCGCATGGTACTAACCCTGCTAGTGCAGTTATGGCAGGAATGAAAGTTGTTGTAACAAAATCTACAGAAAAAGGAAATATTGATGTTGATGATTTACGTGAAAAAGCCGAATTACACAAAGATAATCTATCCTGTTTAATGGTAACTTACCCTTCTACTCATGGGGTTTACGAATCGGCTATTAAAGAAATTACTAAAATTATTCACGACAACGGCGGACAAGTATATATGGACGGCGCTAACATGAACGCACAAGTTGGCTTAACAAATCCTGGGCAAATTGGTGCCGATGTTTGTCATTTAAATTTACATAAAACATTTGCAATTCCACACGGTGGTGGTGGCCCTGGCGTTGGACCTATTTGTGTAGCCAAACAATTGGTTCCGTTTTTACCAGGAAACCCAATAGTTAAAACTGGAGGAAAAAAAGCAATTTCTGCAATTTCTGGTGCTCCTTTTGGCTCATCGTTAGTATGTTTAATATCGTATGGATATATTAAAATGTTAGGAGCAGAAGGCTTAACAGAATCTACTAAAATTGCCATACTAAATGCTAATTATATTAAGAAACGTTTAGAAGGAAGTTTTGATACTTTATATTCTGGTGAACGTGGTAGAGCTGCTCACGAAATGATTGTTGATTGTCGTCCTTTTAAAGCTAACGGCATTGAGGTTTCTGATATTGCGAAACGCTTAATGGATTATGGCTTTCATGCGCCAACAGTTTCTTTTCCTGTGGCTGGCACTTTAATGATAGAACCTACTGAAAGCGAGAATAAACCAGAATTAGATCGTTTTTGTGATGCTATGATTTCAATTAAAAATGAAATCGATTCTGTATCAAAAGAGAACCAAAACAACGTATTAAAAAATGCACCTCATACTTTAGAGATGATTACAGCCAACGAATGGGATTTACCTTATACAAGAGAAAAAGCTGCATTTCCGTTAAACTACGTAAAAAACAATAAGTTTTGGCCAAGTGTACGTCGTGTTGACGATGCCTTTGGTGACCGTAATTTAATATGCTCATGTACGCCAATTGAAGATTATATTGAGGCTTAAAATTAACCTTTGAACATCGTAATAAATTATAAAATTAAAAATGTCTTTTTACTAAAAGCCTTTACATTGCAAGGCTACATAAATAAGGCATTTTTAGTTCTATGAATATTAAAATTACAGGCACCGGGAGCTACATACCAAGCACTGTTGAAAAAAACGAAAATTTTCATCAACATGAATTTTTAAATACTGATGGCTCTACCATAAAACACCCTAACGAAATCATTGTAAAAAAATTTAAAGCTATTACAGGTATTAGCGAACGCAGGTATGCCAAAAACCATTTAAATTCTAGTGATTTAGGTTTCTTTGCGGCTGAAAAAGCCATAGAAGATGCTAATCTAGACCCAGAAACAATAGATTATATTATTGTCGCTCACAATTTTGGAGATGTTAAACACAACACTATTCAAAGCGATTTACTACCTTCTTTAGCCTCTAGAATTAAACACAGTTTGCGAATAAAAAACCCAAAATGTGTTGCCATCGATATTCTTTTTGGTTGCCCAGGTTGGGTAGAAGGTGTTATACAAGCCAAAGCCTACATTAAATCGGGCATGGCAAAACGCTGTTTAGTAATTGGCACAGAAACACTTTCTAGAGTTGTAGACAAACACGATAGAGATGCCATGATTTTTTCTGATGGTGCCGGTGCAACTATTATTGAAGCAACAGATAATGATGGTGGTATTTTAGCTCACGAAACAGCCAGTTTCACTTATGATGAAGCCTATTATTTATACTTTGGTAAATCTAATAAACAAGAGACTGTTAACGATACGCGTTACATGAAAATGGATGGACGAAAAATATACGAGTTCGCCTTAACAAACGTGCCACAAGCAATGAAAACGTGTTTAGATAACAGTGGTGTTTCTATCTCTGAAGTAAAAAAAATATTTATACATCAAGCTAACGAAAAAATGGATGAAGCCATTTTAGAGCGTTTCTATAAACTTTACAACCTAGAAGCTCCAGAACATGTTATGCCAATGAGTATTCATAAATTAGGAAATAGCTCTGTAGCAACTATACCTACATTATTAGATTTAGTTAAACGAAATCAATTAGAAAACCATGAATTAAATGCTGGCGATGTTATTATATTTGCAAGCGTAGGTGCTGGTATGCACATAAACGCTATTGTTTACAAATATTAATTTATCGCTTACGCGGAAGTAAAAAAATGTACGAAAAAACATTTCCTAATAAACGTTTTAAACATACTTTAGAATTTTTAGAAAAACATATTGACACCAGAGAATCTATTCTAGACTTAGGAGTTGAAAATCCGTTTTCTAAGATTATGAAAAATCAAGGTTATAAAGTTGAAAACACCAAAGGGGAAGATTTAGATCTTGACACGTCATCAATTAAAAATTCTGAAGCCGAAGTTGTCACAGCTTTCGAAATTTTTGAACATTTACTTTCTCCTTTTACAGTTTTAAAATCTATAAAAACAAATAAATTAATAGCTAGCGTTCCATTAAAACTATGGTTTTCTTCAGCATACAAAAGTAAAACAGATAAATGGGACAGACATTACCATGAGTTTGAAGATTGGCAATTCGATTGGCTTTTAGAAAAAACGGGGTGGAAAATTATAGACTCTAAAAAATGGACCAATCCCACAAAAAAAATTGGTATTCGTCCCTTTTTAAGATGGTTTACTCCCAGATATTACATTGTTTACGCCGAAAGAGTTTAACTTTAAAATTTAAACTTTGACCTTTTCAGTAATAATTCCCGCACATAACGAGCAAGATGTTATAGGTTTAACCCTAGAATCTTTGGTTAAACAAACCCTTAGACCAAAACAAGTTGTTGTGGTTAATGATAATTCTACCGACGATTCACAGCGCATTATTGAAAGTTATTGCCAAAAACACGATTGGATTACATTAATAAATTCCAAATCGTCCAATAAACACTTACCAGGAAGTAAAATTATTAAAGCCTTTTACAAAGGTTTTAATGTTATAAACGATGATTATGATGTGCTATGTAAGTTCGATGCCGACCTCATTTTCCCAGAAAATTATTTGGAATCTATTGCTAATCATTTTTTAAATAATTCTAAATTAGGAATGGCTGCGGGTTTTTGTTACATTGAAAAAAATAACCATTGGGTTTTAGAGAACCTAACCCGTAAAGACCATATTCGTGGTGCTTTAAAGGCTTACAGAAAACAATGCTTTTTAGATATTGGTAAACTAAAACCTTCTATGGGCTGGGACACTGTAGATGAGCTTTTGGCTAAATACTACGGTTGGGAAATTTTTACTGATGATACACTTCATGTAAAACATTTAAAGCCAACTGGCGTTAGTTATAATAAAGCATCAAAATATTTACAAGGAGAAGCCATGTACAAAATGCGCTATGGTTTTATAATTACACTAATTTCAGCTTTAAAATTAGCTTATAAAAAAGGGAGTTTAAGGTTATTTCTTGATTATATATCTGGATATTTTAAAGCTTTAAAAGAGAAACCTGAATTTTTAGTAAATAACGAAGAAGGAAAATTTATCAGAAACTTACGCTGGAACGGCATGCTTAAAAAATTAAAATAAATGAAATCTTTAACACTTATAGTTTTAATTGGTCTAGGAACTTTCTTTGTAATAAAGTTAAAGCCCGAACCTAAAATTATAGAATTTAAAAAAACAATGGCTACAAAAGGCTGTATAGCCCCTTATGGATTAATTACTGATAGCACAAAGCATAAAGCCTGTTGTAATATTAAAGGACGTGCTTACTACATTGTAACTCAAAAGCATTAAGAGAAAGACTTAATTGTAAATTGCAACTACTTATAAAGCAATTTAAATGGAATTGTTACAGGGTCATAATCGATGTTAGGTAAGTTATACTTCGACTTCGCTCAGCACGATACTTATAACCCTAAAAACTCCAACCTTTATAACTGCTTGAAGCTTCAAGTTTATTTTCTATATCATCATCTAATTCTGGAAAAAAATCTATACCTGTTAAGGCTTCAATGTCATCAACAGAAACAACAAATTCATATAAGGGCTTTCTTGAATTTTCGTGTGGTAATAAAAAAGCAATCATTTTAGTATTGCCTGTATTGTTATCAATTAACACTTTAAAAAACGTATTGGGTACCGACACATTTTCGCTACCTATGGTTTTCATATTGCCTTTTAATACACCTCCTGCAACAACAAAAACACCATTGTATTTACTAGCCCAATGGCGCACTTTTTGTTCTAAAGTATTCCAAATTCCGGCATTAAATTCGTGCTCTTGCGGACTTATATTACTAGTTAAAAATGTTTCGTCGTGAGCCGCTTTACTATACTTTCTATCGCCTGCAGGACAAAGATGTCCGCGATCGTAACCCGAATTTTTATAATTTCTCCAATGCGCAGCTGTTGTTTTTACGGCTTCATCTATTTCGAAATAAGGACGCTTAAAATTAGTATTGGCTAAATGCTCCTTTTTTAATTCGTACGCCACCCATTCTGCTTGTTCATGAGCTTCATTATACGATAATGAATATCCGTTATGATGTACTATTTGCCCTGTTGTGCTTGTTGGCAAAAAATACTCGTTTGTATTTTGTTTTGCTTTAGTGCCTTCAAAAATAGTTTCAGCTTTATCTTCTTCTTTTAAAAAATGCTCGTAACCATAAACACAAAGAACTAAAACAATGGCTATTACAGAATATAACGTTCTTTTATTCATTAATCTAACACAAATTCTAAAGGCTGTCCTGTTGCTCCGTTAGGAAAACTGATGCCCAATAAAGCCGACATAGTAGGTGCAATATCTGGAATAACCGTTTTTTGCAATGTTTCACCATGTTTTATTCCTTTACCAAACAATAATAATGGCACATGAGTATCGTACTTATAACCACTACCATGAGTAGAACCTGTTTTGCTATAAGAGATATAATTAGGACTAGGTATTATTAACACATCACCAGAGCGTTTTTGGCTATAACCCTTTTGCAATAACTCTTCCATACCAGATGTAAAATCGTTATTATGCATAGTAGTTGCAGCATAAACTTTATAAACGTTTTTATATGTAATAAGTTCGTTAACAATAGCTGCTTCAACTTCGGCAAGTGTTTTATTTAAGTCTTTTACAGCATTATGATTTAAAAATATTTGATCGTTGCTAATGTTTTCAATTAAATTATCAACTCCAAAAGTATCCATTAAAAAAGCCGAGAACTTAGCTTTGGTTTCTTTATTGTTTAAATATCCAGCTGGAATATTTACATCTTGTAAGTACGAAGGCACATCGACTGCACCATGATCGGCAGATAAAAACACGGTATATTCGCCTTCACCAACTTGAGCATCTAAGGTTTTAAAAAAACGTTCTAAATCTTTATCTAAACGAATATAAGTATCTTCAACTTCCTTAGAGTTTACTCCAAAATTATGTCCCACATAATCGGTACTAGAAAAGCTAACGGTTAACACATCTGTAATGGTATCTTTTCCTAAATTTTCGCCTTTAAGCGCAGCAATGGCAAAATCTATTACCACACTATTTCCGTAAGGTGTAGCTTTTAAAATATCGAACCCGCCGTTAATTTTACTAAGTTTCTTTAAATCGTATGGAAATGTTGCTGTTTCTTTACCTCTAAAACCACCTTCAAACTCATTTAAATCGGCCCCACTTTCGGTATATGTTTCAATATTTTGTAGTGTATTCCACTCTTTTAAATATGATTTAACCGCTTTTGAAGCATTAAAATCTTTAACCCATTCTGGTAAATCGTTAATATAATACGTACTAGAAATAAACTTGCCTTCGCTTTTACCTCTAAACCAATAAGCTGCATTTGCAGTATGTCCTGCCGGCAAAATAGCGCCTCTATCTTTAATAGAAACTCCAATCGTTTTACCTTTCATTTGGGTGAATAATCTGTTTTCGTCTGAAAAAGTAGTTGTTTGCATTCTATGAGGCGACATTTTACCATCGCTAGAAGTTGTACCTACGGACTGCACCGAATCGTCTTCGGCACAATACACCATTTTTTGTTCGTATTTGTCATACCAATCATTACCAATTACACCGTGGTACTTTGGCGTCGTTCCCGTATAAACCGAAGCATGTCCGGGACCAGTTTTTGTTGGAATGTAGTTAAAATGATGGTTTTTACAATTAAACCCTTCATTCATCATACGTTTAAAACCACCTTCTCCAAACTTATTATAAAACCGAGTTAGGTAATCATAGCGCATTTGGTCTACTACAATGCCCACAACAAGTTTAGGTTTTTGAGTTGAATTTACAGTTTGCGCTTTCGTGGAAAAGCTAGCAATTACAGTTAGTAATGTAATAAATATTTTTTTAAACATGACATGATTTTTCTGCATCAAAAATACATATTTAAAATATCTTAATTTAAAATTAAGGTTAAATACGCATAAGTTTTTTTACTTTAGCATTATTAATATTTAGTATGACCTACTTAAAGAATATAGGAGCTTATTTTTTAATGATTGCCGAAATGTTTCGCAAACCCACCAAATGGGGCGTTATGAAGCAGCTCGTTTTAAAAGATATTGACGATTTAATTATTGGCTCATTAGGTATTGTTTCTTTTATTGCTTTTTTTGTTGGTGGCGTTGTTACCATACAAACCGCTTTAAATATTGATAGCCCGTTAATACCTAAATACTTAGTTGGTTTCGCTACCAGACAATCGGTAATTTTAGAATTTGCTCCCACTTTTATTTCAATAATAATGGCAGGTAAAGTGGGATCTTTTATAACATCGAGCATAGGAACCATGCGAGTTACCGAGCAAATTGATGCCCTAGAGGTTATGGGTATTAACGCATTAAATTATCTTGTTTTCCCTAAATTTATTGCTTTACTTCTTTACCCTTTTGTAATTAGTATTGCCATGTTTTTAGGAATTTTAGGTGGTATGGCCGCATGTGTTTATGGTGGCTATTCTTCATTGGCTGATTATATTACTGGTATTCAAACCGACTTTGAAACATTTCATATTACATACGCTTTTATAAAAACTTTTATTTTTGCTATTGTTTTAGCCACCATACCTTCATATTATGGATTTTATATGAAAGGGGGGGCCCTTGAAGTTGGCAAAGCGAGTACAACCTCGTTTGTATGGACATCGGTGGTTATAATTTTACTTAATTATTTATTAACCGATATGATGTTAGGCTAATGATAGAAGTTGAAAATTTACATAAATCGTTTGGTGATGCTCATATTTTAAAAGGTATTACAACTACTTTCGACAAAGGAAAAACCAACCTTATTATAGGGCAAAGTGGCTCTGGTAAAACCGTTTTTTTAAAATGCTTATTAGGTTTATTTAGTTACGAATCTGGCAGTATTTCTTATGATGGTGATGTATTTTCTAATTTAAACGACGACGAAAAACGAAATTTAAGAGCTAGAATAGGTATGGTTTTTCAAGGTAGTGCTTTATTCGATTCTATGACGATTGCTGAAAACGTGATGTTTCCTTTAAAAATGTTTACAAAACAAAGTAAAAGTGAAATGGAAGATCGTGTAAATTTTGTTTTAAAACGTGTTAATCTTCCTGATGCTCACAACAAAATGCCTAGTGAAGCTTCTGGTGGTATGCAAAAACGTGTTGCCATTGCTCGTGCGATAGTTAATAACCCTAAATATCTATTTTGTGATGAACCAAACTCTGGTTTAGATCCGAAAACAGCAATCGTTATCGACAATTTAATTCAAGAAATTACCGACGAATATCAAATTACTACGGTGATTAATTCACACGATATGAACTCAGTTATGGAAATAGGCGAGAAAATTGTATTCCTAAAAAACGGATTAAAAGAATGGGAAGGCTCAAAAGACACTATATTTAAAACGGATAACGCCTCGGTTACCGATTTTGTATATTCTTCAAATTTATTTAAAAAGGTTCGTAAAATGTATTTAGATGAGAATTCTTAATTTATTCTTTTAACCACTAAAGTATCTAAATTAAGCTTTAATTTAAGCCATTTTTCTAATTTTTCTTTATCCTTTATTCTAACCGGTTCTTTTGCTAAAGAATCTATCCATTTAACAGAAAACACCTTTAAAGTATCGGTTTTTGTGAAATTAGAATTTATCACATTAGCATACGAGAACTCTTCAATAGTTTCGTAGTTTATTTTAACTTCTTTTGTCAAAGCTTCAAACGGAATATAATTTTCCTCTAGTCGTTCTAAAGCTTTAACTCTATTTTCTAAATAAACTATTTTATCCTGTTGCGATAACAAGTCTAACGAATCTCTTAACCTGAGTTGTTTCATGGTATTATAACCATCTACAGAAGAGTTCCTATTTTGGTTAAAAACCAATTTTGTGTTTTCTTTTACCAATGCTGGATACTCTGCTAATCGCGTGCGCAATAAACTCATAGTACTTTCTGGAATTTCATCTAAACCAAATGAATTTAATTCTATTAAACCGTCGCTATCTTCTCCATATTTATAGGTTGTATTCTTTTTAATGTATTCGGCATGCGGTAAAGCCCCTAATTCTGCGTCAATAAATTTTATAGCATCTCGGTTAAATGTACTTTCTTTATAAACACTAAAAAAGGTAAAAGAAGCGGGTATCATAACAAGTACAGCTATTAACGTAGCTAATTGCGCTATACGTTTACGCTTTTTAGAATTTGCGTATTTAAGCATTGGAAAACGCAAAATTTTCAGCACTAAAAAGGTAGCAAGGGCAATAAAAATGGTGTTTATTGTAAACAAATACATGGCTTGCCCAAAATATTCCCAATTAGCTTTAGCTAAACCATAACCTGCGGTACAAAGTGGTGGCATTAAAGCCGTGGCAATTGCAACACCAAATATTACAGAAGCAATAGTTCCTTTTTTTGTTCTCGCAATAATTAGCGCCGAACCACCAAAAAAGGCAATTAGTACATCGCGAATATCTGGTTTAACCCTTCCTAAAAGCTCCGAAGTATCTTCGCTTAAAGGGAAAAACCTAAAAAATAAAAACGCTGTTAATAAACTTAGCACAATCATTATTGCTAAATTTATTAACGAGCGCCTTAATGTATCAATATCGTTAATTGCAATAGAAAGTCCCACCCCTAAAATTGGTCCCATTAGTGGCGAAATTAACATGGCTCCAATAACAACAGCTGTTGAATTGGCATTTAAACCAATAGAAGCGACAAAAATAGAACAGACTAAAATCCAAGCAGTAGCGCCTTTAAATGGAATATCTCCTTTAATAGCAGCAATGGTTGCATCTCTATCGGTATCGTCTCGAAAATCTAGCAGCTCGCTAAAAAAGGTTTTTATACTCTTTAATAAACCTTGAGCGTCTTTTTTAACAGCTTCTTTGCTTTGTTCTACCGTTTGCTCCTTTTTAACTTCTTCTTCAGAGAAATTAAATTTATTTTCGTCACTCATATTATTTTAACCGTATTGCTCTCCAAACTTGTCTTTTACTTTTTGGAGTACTTTTTTAATATCTTGCTCTTTCGATTTAGGATAAATAAGTAAAACCTCTTCTTTATCTACAACAATATAATCATTTAACCCATCGATAACTACAATTTTATCGTTTTTAGTACGAATCATATTTCCTTGAGCATCTTCAACTAAAGTTCTTGCATTTACTACAGCATTTCCATTATCTGAAGCTCCTAATTTATCGTATAAGCTCCCCCAAGTACCAAGATCGTTCCAATCGAATTCAGCAGCAATTACATAAACATTTTTCGATTTTTCCATGATGGCATAATCTACAGAAATGTTTTCTGCTAACGGGTAATTTTCTTTTATAAAAGCTGCTTCAGCTTCGGTATTATAAACTGAAATTCCAGCTTCAAAATGCTTGTACAGTTCTGGTTGATTACTTTCAAAAGCTTTCACCACACTTTTAGCACTCCACATAAATATCCCGGCATTCCATAAAAAATTTCCTTGATCTATAAACGATTTTGCCGTTTCGTAATCTGGTTTTTCTCTAAACTGATTTACTGATTTTATATCGTTAGTGGCAGCTTTATCAAATTCAATATAACCATAACCTGTATTTGGAAAAGTTGGTTGAATACCTAAGGTCATTAACGCATCGTTATCGGAACAAAACTCGAATGCTTGTTCTACGTTTTTTGAGAATGTTGCTTCATCTTCAATCCAATGGTCGCTTGGTGCAACAATCATAACCGCATCTGGATTTTCCTTTTGAATTTTTAATGAAGCGTACAAAATACAAGGCGCTGTATTACGCATTGCAGGTTCTAAAACCACTTGCTTTTGTGTAACCTCTGGAAGTTGCTCTAAAACCAAATCGTTATAACGCTCGTTGGTTAAAATGTATATGTTTTCTTTTGGAATTAAATGTGAAAGTCTTTGAAATGTTTTTTGAATTAAAGTATCGCCAGTACCTAACATATCGTGAAATTGTTTTGGAAAATCCTGAGTACTCACCGGCCAAAACCTAGAGCCAACTCCACCTGCCATTAGGATGGCATAATAATTTTTGTTCATTTTAAAGTATTTTAGTTATTTTATGTTTATTTATTCTTTATTACTTCTACTTCTGCATTCGGATTGAAAAGATACAATTTTCCTGTTTCAATCTCAACACATTCGTAACGTTTAACTCGTTTTTTAAGCATTTTAAACATTTTACCATTATAAATTTTGAAAATGGTATTTGGCGCAACTTCAAATATATAAGTTTTATTATTTGGTACATCGTATTGTTTTAATGATAAAGCTAATTTAACATCTGTATCGCTTGATGCTTTTGGATTTTTAAAATGATTTGCTAAAAGCGGAAGTAAATGATTTGGAAAAATTTCTGGGTTTAAAAAGGGCAACATTAAATGCTGAAACGTGCGCTTCCACTCCAATCCATGTGGTTTTATCTGTCTACCATAATTTTGAAAAGCTTCAAAATGAGCAATTTCATGAATTAAAGTAATTAAAAACCTGTATTCATTTAAGTTAGCATTTATTGTAATTTGATGTTTTCCGTTAGGTAAAGCCCTATAATCGCCATGTTTGGTTTTACGTTCGCCTTTTACTTTAATCACTAAATTATCATGATCTAATAACTTTAAAACTTTTGACAAAGCTTCCTCTGGTATATAATGTATTAATTTAGACTGCAATTAATTCTATGAAATTAAGTTTAGTAATTCTACCATATTACTAAAGGTTTTTGTGGCTTTGGTTGGCAAAGCATTTTTGTAATCGCGCTCGGTATAACCAAACACATCAAAACCGCCATTTATTGCAGCAGTTACACCAGATAAGCTATCTTCTATAACTAAACATTCGCTAGGTTTAAACCCCATGGTTTCTGCTGCCCATAAAAACACAGACGGATCAGGTTTCCATTTATTAATAGCGTAACAACTAAAAATGCGATCTTCAAAAAATGGTAATAAGCCCGTTAAACCTAAATTGAGTTTTATTTTATCTTCTGGCCCGCTGGATGCTACACAGAAAGGCAACTGTAAATTTTCTAGTACATCTTTAATACCATTAACTGGTTTCATGTTTTGTTTAAAAGCTTCAAAGCTTCGTTTTCTATACTCATCTATAAAATTATTTAGTAGTGGTTTTGTTGCTAGTGTTTCTATTTTTTCGGTACAAGCTTCAATAAAACTGCCTTTAAAATGTTTAAACGCATATTCTAAATCGATGTTTGCTCCATGTTCGTTAGCCATATCAACTAAAACTTGATTGCTAACAATTTCGCTATCGACTAAAATACCATCGCAATCGAAAATTATGCATTTGTATTTGCTCATAAATCAAGGCGTAGAATTTGAAACTTGCAACAGTTTCCCATTATAGTATTTTTGTCCTGTAAGTGAAAAATTAAAGATATAATCTGCCATTTCTTGAGCCGTTGTTGGCGCTTGGTAACCTGGAAACGCTTCTTCTAACATTTCGGTTTGTACGGCACCCAAAGCAAGTACATTAAATGCGATACCAGAATCTTTATACTCTTCGGCAAGTAACTCTGTTAAAGTAATAACAGCGCCTTTACTTGAGCTGTAAGCAGCTAAACCAGGAAATTTTAAACTGCCTTGTACGCCGCCCATAGAACTTATGGCTACCACATGACTATTCGCTTTCATAAATGGTAAAACTACACGAGTTAATTCGGCAACCCCAAATACATTGGTTTTGTATACAGTCTCATAATCTTTCATTGTTAATTCTGAAAATGGTTTATTAACCAAAGCTCCCGCATTATTTATTAAAGCATCGACTTGTTGCCAGTTTTTAGATATAAAATCTTCTATTTTTTTATAGGCTTCAACATCGGATAAATCGAACGAAAAAGCAGTTACATTTTGAAGTTTTAAATCTTGAACAGTTTTTTCATTCCTCGAAAGCGCTAACACATGATGACCTGCTTTTGCAAATTGCTTAACTAATTCGAAACCAATACCTCGACTAGTTCCTGTAATAATTATGTTTTTACTCATCGTTTAGTTTTATTTCTTTTGAAGGTGCATTAATCATGCCTTCAAGTGCAGGAATCATTTTATTTATAAAGTTGGTTATGTGAGTAAAGTCCATGTTTTCAGCTTCGTCGTCAACATGATGATAATAATCAAAATTGGTAAAATCAAAGGTCGAAATGGCATGAGCAGGCACATTAAACTCATTGAAAAACGGAAAATTATCTGAACGTTTAAACAGATTAAACTTTTTAGCCTGCGGCAAAAACCCGACTAGAGATTCACCTGCATAAGCATTTAATTTCTCAGCGATATTCGATTTTTTATAACCTGTTAAATAACTTAATTTATTACCAAAAGTTCTTGGCACACCAATCATTTCAAAATTTATCATGGTATATAAGTTTAAATTTTGTTCTTTTAAAACTTTGGCTAAATGTGCAGAGCCCTTTAAGCCCATTTCTTCGGCCGAATAAAGCGTAAATAAAATACTGCGTTTATTGTTTTTTGCTTTCGCGAAATATTTTGCCCATTCTAAAACCGCCACAGTTCCTGAAGCATCATCGTTAGCTCCGTTAGCAATACTATCTCCATCTACAGTTTTTGCAGTTCCAATGTGATCGTAATGTGCGCCTAGAATTACAAATTCATCTTTTAATTTAGGGTCGTTTCCTTCTAAATATCCAACTATATTATAACCTGTAATATCTTTAAGCTGAAAGCTATCTCGATAGGTTTCGAAATAAGTAGACACTTTATAATCTTTAAAAATAGATTCTATATAAGTTGCCGCTTTTTCAATACCGGGTGTTCCGGTTTGCCTTCCGTTTAACTCATTGGAAGCTAAATATGTTAAACTTGCTTCAACTGCATCTTTTTTAACTTGAAGTCCCTTTGATGTGGAGCAACTAAGCAAAATAAGAATGCTAAATACCGACAAAATATGTTTCATTTTAAAATAATTTTCTGTTATAAAGATAAAAAAACCTGAATCAAATAAATGACTCAGGTTTTGTTTTATAAATTAAAAAGTACTTAATAACTAAGCAATCATAGTTACTGGGTTCTCAATAAATGTTTTTAAAGTTTGTAAAAACTGTGCACCTACTGCACCATCAACCGTTCTGTGGTCGCATGCTAAGGTTAACATCATAGTATTACCTACAACTATTTGCCCATCTTTTACAACTGGTTTTTGTACAATTGCTCCAACCGATAAAATTGCTGAGTTTGGCTGATTGATAATAGATGTAAAACTCTGAATACCAAACATTCCTAAGTTAGAAACTGTAAATGTACTTCCAGACATTTCATCTGGCTTAATTTTTTTGTTTCTTGCTTTACCAGCTAAGTCACGAACAGATCCTCCAATTTGAGTTAAGCTTAACGCATTTGTGTGTTTTATTACTGGCACAACTAAACCATCGTCTACTGCAACTGCAACACCAACGTGAATATGACTATGGAATTTAGTTACATTATCGTCCCAAGTAGTATTTACTTGTGGGTGTTTTACAAGTGCCATAGCACAAGCTTTTACAACCATATCGTTAAAAGACACTTTTGTATCTGGAATCGCGTTTATTGTTTTACGAGAAGCAATAGCGTTATCCATATCTACTTCAATATTTAAATAGAAGTGTGGTGCAGTAAATTTAGATTTACCTAACGACTTAGCAATAGCTTTACGCATTGAAGAGTTTTTAACTTCTTCCGTTTTTTCTTCTCCGGCAACAGCAAAACTAGTAACAGCAGCACTTTCTGATACTGCAGCTGCAGGTTCGTAATTTTCGATATCGCGTTTAACGATACGTCCGTTTTCACCAGTACCTTGAACTTTTGTTAAGTTAATACCTTTTTCTTCAGCTAACTTTTTAGCTAATGGCGAAACAAAAATACGTCCGTTTGCTGTAACTGGCGTTGGTTTTGGTGCACTTGGTTTAGCTTCCGTTTTTGCTGCAGCCGGTGCCGCAGCTTTTGGAGCTTCGGCCTTTGGTGCTGCTTCAGTTTTTGCTGCTGGTGCAGAGAAACCTGATGCTACTCCAGAAACATCTGTTCCTGCAGGACCAATTATTGCTAATAAAGAATCAACTTTTGCCGATTCTCCTTCTTGTAAACCTATTTCTAATAAAGTACCTGATTGGAATGATTCGAATTCCATAGTAGCTTTATCTGTTTCTATTTCTGCTAAAATATCGCCTTCTTCAACCGTATCACCAACTTTTTTCAACCAAGTAGCAACGGTTCCTTCTTCCATAGTATCACTTAAACGTGGCATAGTAACAACTACAACACCTTCAGGTAATTCTTGAGCAGGAGCTTCGGCGGCTGGTGCTGCTTCTGCACTCGCTGGTGCTTCTACAGGAGCCTCAACTGGAGCACTACCTCCATTTAGTAAACCAGATATATCTTCACCTGCTTCACCTATTATTGCTAAAAGTTCATCTACTTTTGTAGTTTCACCTTCTTGCACACCAATATGAAGTAATGTTCCTTCGTTAAAAGACTCAAACTCCATGGTAGCTTTATCTGTTTCAATTTCTGCTAAAATATCTCCTTCTTCAACCTTATCGCCAACTTTTTTCAACCAAGTTGCCACGGTTCCTTCTTCCATCGTGTCGCTTAAACGCGGCATATTTACTACTACTGCCATTGCTTATAGTTTATGTTTTATAAATGGATAATCTTCTTGTTCGTAAACAACATCGTATAATTGTTGCACTTCTGGGAATGGCGATTCTTCGGCAAACTTCTCGCATTCAGCAACGCGATCTTTTACACGTTTATCTATAACCTTAATTTCCTCTTCGGTAGCGTATTTCTTTTTAAGTAAAATATCTTTAACTTGAGTAATAGGATCTATTTTTTTGTATTCCTCTACTTCTTCTTTTGTTCTGTAGTGTTGTGCATCAGACATTGAATGCCCTCTGTAACGGTAGGTTTTTAATTCTAAGAAAGTTGGTCCGCCACCTGTTCGAGCACGCGTAATTGCTTCATCAAAAGCTTCGGCAACCTTAACAGGATTCATACCATCTACAGGTCCGCAAGGCATTTCGTAACCTAAACCAAGCTTCCAAATTTCTTCGTGATTTGCAGTTCTTTCAACCGATGTTCCCATGGCATAACCGTTGTTTTCACAAACAAATACTACTGGTAAATTCCAAAGCATTGCTAAGTTAAAACTTTCGTGTAAAGAACCTTGACGTGCAGCACCGTCACCAAAGCAACACAGTGTTACACCATCCACACCATGGTATTTATCACCAAATGCAATACCAGCCCCTAAAGGAATTTGACCACCAACAATACCATGACCACCATAAAAACGATGTTCTTTAGAGAAAATGTGCATAGAACCACCCATTCCCTTCGAGGTTCCAGTTACTTTACCGTATAATTCTGCCATTACACGTTTAGGATCTACTCCCATACCTATAGGCTGAACGTGATTACGGTAAGCGGTTATCATTTTATCCTTTGTTAAATCCATAGCGTGCAAAGCTCCTGCTAATACCGCTTCTTGACCGTTGTACAAGTGAAGAAACCCTCTTACTTTTTGTTGGATATAAACTGCAGCTAGTTTGTCTTCAAACTTTCTCCAGAATAACATGTCTTCATACCATTTAAGGTAAACCTCTTTTGTGACTTTTTGCATTTAATTTAATTTATAAAGTAAAATACTACTTGCTTTTAAAACTTTAACAAGCGGGTAACAAAAGTAACACTTTAGTTATTAATGAAAAAACCGAAAATCGTAATTTTTTGCTTCATTTTATTATAATGCCTCTTTATTAAACATTAAAGGCAATAAATTTTCTAAAGAATTCGATTTTACAACCTTACCAAAATGTCCCATAAAATATATTTCTATGGGTGTTTTTTGTTTGATTTCATATTCTGCTATAGCTTGTCTACAAGCCCCACATGGTGGAATTGGCACTGTGGTTTCTTTTTTTAATGAACCTGCCGAAATTGCCATTTGAAGTATTTTAGCCTCTGGAAATTGTGCGCCTGCATAATAAATTGCAGTACGTTCGGCACATAAGCCGGACGGATAAGATGCGTTTTCTTGATTATTTCCTAAAATAATTTCGCCATTATCTAACAACAAAGCAGCACCAACATGAAATTGAGAGTAAGGTGCATAGGCTTTTTTTCTGGCTTCCACAGCTTTAAGCATTAACTTATAAACTTGCTCGGGAAGCGCCTCTAAATTATCGAAAATAAATAATTTAGATTCTATTGATATTTCCTTCATACTCAAATGTACTTATAATCTTGTTTAAATAAAAAACTACTGCCAAAGACAATAGTTTTTTTATTTCATTTATATGTTAAGATTTTTAATACTCTACATAAGCCCCCTCACCAATGTTGAAGCTTAATGAAAAACGCAAAGTACCCTCTAACGGACTTTGAACTTTCGAGGCAGAGAATAAATACGACAAGTCTATATTTACAATATTTGCCTTAAAACCAGCTCCTAATGCTAAAAATTTACGTGCTCCTTTGTCTTCGGCCTCATTAAAATAACCAGCTCTAAACGCAAAAGAATCTTGGTATTGATATTCGGCACTTAATGCCCAAGTAAACTCGTTTAATTCTTCACTAAAACCACCTGGTGCATCGCCAAAAGATTGAAAAATCCCTGATAAGAAACCAACATCGTTTGATTGACCTTGATAAATAACGTTTTCGGTTTCACTAATTAGATCGTCTTCATCTTCTTCGTAAGTTCCATTTCCATTTAAATCATCAAATACATATTCTACACCGTATTTTGGTGGTGTTGGCACTAAAAGCTTTGTAACTTCGGCAGTAACTGCAATTTTATTATAATCGTCGAAAATAAAATCGAAACCACCTCCTAAACGCAGGGTTGTTGGTTGAAAATTTTCTTGTCCGCCTTCGGTATATTTAAATTTTGGTCCAATGTTTTGGATAGCGAAACCACCGCGCCATCTACCATTAAAACTATTATAAGCTTCTTCTTCACCTTGATAATATCCAGAAATATCGACACCAAAAGTGCTCGCACCATCGGTGTTTCCGCTACCATCATCCAATCGTAAATCTGAAACTAAAAAACGCATAGCTACAGACATTGCAAACTGATCGGACAATCTTAAACCGTATCCTGCATCGATTGAAAATTCGTTTGGTCTTTGTACTAATGCTTCGGAAAACTCGTCGTTTACAAACTCAATATCACCTAAAGAAAAGTACTTTAAACTTGCCGAAAAAGCACTTCGTTCGTCGAAACGATTAAAATAGGTTAAATTCCCTAAGAAAATATCGTTAACCAGTTTACTTAAATAAGGCGTATAACTAACACCAACGCCTGATTGGGTCTCGGAAAATGCATATTTTGATGGGTTCCATGCTTGAGAAAAAGCATCAACGCTGGTAGCAACCCCCATATCCCCTAAACTGGCTGCGCGCGCATCGGACGCTATAAGTACAAAAGGAATACCTGTGGTTATTACTCGTGAATCGTTTTCGTAAGGTACTATTTCTGTAGTTTCTTGGGCAAAACTATTCGTATTAACCACAAAAACAAACGATAAGAAAAGTAGTATTTGATTCTTCATAAATGTAGGTTTAGTTAACAAATATATGTTTTTATTAGAGTATAACAAGTTTTTCAATTTTTTCAACTGTTTTATTTAATAGGTTTGAATGCACTTTTAATTTATAAATATACACGCCTTTTCCAATTTTATCGCCAAAATCGTCGCGACCATCCCAAACTATATCTCGAGACAAAGTACTTGTGGTTTGACCATTTAATGTTCGCACAAGTTTACCCGAAACGGTAAATATTTGTATAGAAACGTCTAAAGCCTGCGAACTATTGTGGTTAAACCAAAATTCTGTGTAATTTACGAATGGATTTGGATAATTTAGCACATTATTTACGACCAACTGCTCGTTCTCGTCGAAAACAATAAATTGAATTTCTGCGGTTGATGAATTATTATAAACATCCCAAGCGGTAATAGTTAAAGTGTGTAAACCGGGTTCTAAATCTCGAAACGCATAAGCAATTTTGCCTTTTGTATAATCGTTTACATCGGTTTGATAATAACTATTTAATATATAAGGGTTGGTTTCATCGCCATCTAAAACAGCTTTTATATCGTGGCCAACACCACTTGCTGTATTAATTCCGTTTAAATCTTCTAACTTAACTAATAATGTAGGACTCTCGTTTGTTATACCGCCAGAAACAAAGCTGTCATCGTTCATAAACAAACTTATTAATGGCCCTGTGTTGTCTTCGGGTGCATTTTCGTTTAAGCCGCCAATACGCACCGTGTTTACGCTAGCTCCTGTTTGATCTTCGGTTAAGGCTTCATTTTTTGCATAAAAGCTTACTTTACCATAACCTACTGGAATTCCAATATCTTTTGGTACAATAAAATCGAATTCAAATTCGCCATTGGTAACAACAGCTTGTCCTCTAAAAATAATTTCTCCTAAGGTTGTAAAATCTAATTTAACTAATTCTCCGTTTAATCTAGTGCCGTCGTTCGCTAAGGTTTCTCGCTCTATTCCTTTATCGAAAATGGTTGTTGATAATGTACCATTATAATTATTCAATAAGTTACCAGACAAATCGGTAACTTCTCCAGCCAACTTAACATAACTTAAGGCTTTTAAAGTATCGGTTGTTTGCGCAATAGGCACATCGTTAATTTTTGTTAGTCGAATATTTGGCTGAGGAAAGGCCAGCTTCATTGCTGGATCGCCAATAAAAAATATGAGTCTTTTTTGGCTGGCACTGGTTACTGCAGGATCGATTTTTGCTAAACGTAAAGCTTCTGCAATTGACGGATATTCATAATCGCCATATTCATCATCATCGTTATAAGAAAACAAATATTGCCCTAAAGTGTTATTAAAGTTTATTGCAAAACTCACAAATATTTGACGTGTAGTTGTAATTAAACCAATGGCCCCGGCATCGGCATTCCAATAGGTAAACTCTCCAGCCGTTTCACGATGTGGATTATCGAAACGTGTAAATTCGCAAGTTACCGTTACAAAACAATTGTACTTAAACGAATTACGAAGACTATTTATATCGGGCTTTTGCAACAGCAGCTCGCTTGCAAGCCCGTCTTCACCACCGTGTCCAAAATAATTTACAACTAAAGCACCGTTTTCGATAGCGTTAGCAATTTCGGTGGTAACTTCGGGGTAGCGTTCTCCTCCTGCCGATGTTTCTTGCTGAAAAGCATCGGAGTGAATTTTAGTTACGTTAATAAAAGGTTTTTCTTCGGAAACTAAATCTCCAATATTATCGGTAGTTTCTTGTAAAAGGCCTTCCCAATCTTCATCTACATCATCCGAAATTACCACATAATTATTTCGCCAGCCTCCAAAAGCTTCTTTACTATAATAATTTTCTATTTTATCAACCAGTTCAACCGCTCTTTGTGGCGTATCTGCAAGTATTCTACCTGTAGCAATATCTAACTTATCGCTTGTGGCTAAATTACCTTCATTCTCGTCCATTAAACCGTAAAAATCATCAGAAATAAATGAATTTGTTAAGCTAAAACTATTATAAGCATGCCACGACGGGACAATATTTGTATTGTTAGAAACGCGGTCTTTGTAATCGTATGAACTATCGCCAAATAGACACAGATATTTTAATCTGTTTTCTATTGTACTAGCATTGTTATAAACATATTTTACAAAATTTCGAATAGCGCCAACATCTGGATTACCGGTGCTAAACTCGGTGTAAATTTCATTTAAATTAATCACCTTAACATTTAAGCCATATTGCGTTTCGTTTATTGTTGCCAATCGTTGGGCTTGACTTAACATATTTAACGGTGCAATTATTATATAATCTATATCTTGGAATACACCAGAGTTATTGTTAAATATGGTGCCTTTTAAATTTTGATTTACAACACGAGTATCAGAATCAAAACTAGGTTCATAATAATCTTGAGGTGCAACAGCTACAAATGTTTTTAAACTACCAAGGGTTGAAAGAAAACTAAAATCTGAGCTATTTTCGGAATTACTTACAGTAGTTACATTATATAAATCTGTTATTTCCCAAATTTCTGAAACTTGATTAGCATTAGATATATTGTATTGCCCGACTCCAGAATTTGAAACTACAGCACTATTTTCAAACTGAAATTGTTTACCGTTGAATGCGAGATTTCGTAGTGCCTTGATTGAAATATAATCGAGATAACCTACAGCACTAGGATTACTTCCTTTATCATAATTTAAGGTTACCGAAACTGTTGAAGAATTAACAGTAAAGCTACTATTATATGAAGCTCCACTTGCTAAAATAGGAGACGATATTTGCGAAAGCGACAAATTAGTAATTGAACTTCCATTTAAAGACACCTCCATGCTACTAGTACTTGAGGATACGGCAGCAACTTTTACAGAAAATTGTATCGGAGTTGTGGTTACTAAACCTGGAAAATCGAACTCGAAGGTTTTACTTGTTTCAACATCAAACCTATCTCCAAACCAGCGCCTTCCTACGGAAACTAGGTTATAATCGTCTGTTTCATGATATTGATAATCTTCGAACGTATCTATAATTAAGCTAGGTGTTTCGATTGGCTGCGCCATTTGCGACATGCGTTTACCGTTCCCCGAACTAACATTAATATAATAATAGGTTTTATCGTTATAGCAATTAATGTGCGTTTGGCTTTCACTGTTATAACCGTTTGGTCCTTTTGCATAAAATAAAATGTAATCGCTACTATCGAAGCTGCCGTCTTCTTCTCCAACAAACTTAATAGCATTCTCGGGTACATCGGTAGGATATTCGGTAGCATTAGCATAAGGGACCATGGCTCCGCCATAACCGTAAAGTTTAATAGTTCGAGGATCTACACTATTTACATTAACCCCTAAACGCTGTAAAAAACTACGAGACAACTTAAAAACCCCTGTAGTATCCACATAAAACTTATACCATTCTCCCGAGTTAAGCACAGAATTAGACAAGCCTTTAAAATCACTAAAGCTTTTATTAAAGCTAGATCTACCTGTAGCACCTAAACTATAATTTAATTGAAATGAGATAACTTTTTTAAAGTTGCCTTTACCATCTTTAATTATAGGCGAGATTTGAAAATAAGCATAATGCTTAGTTCTAGCATTTGCATTTTTTAAAGTAAATTTTAATTTAGTTGGAATTAGTTGCTCGTTAAGATCTTTTAATTCGGTTTTAGAAATAGATGCATAAATTACCTGAGTTACAGAAACTGAAGCTTCATTTATTAACGAATTGGTTTCCCATTGATCTACAAAAAACAAACCTTCATTAAAACTAAACGAAAAATTCGCTTCGTTAAAACCCGGAAATTCTTTAACAAAACTATCGCCTGTAAGTGTTTTATTTTCACCCCAAGTAATAGTATATTTTTTTTGTTGACTATAAATTACTCCTGTTAAAAGAAGCAACACAATAAAAATTCTCTTTTTCATTAATAAATAAACGCGTTTAGAAATACGTTAGTATTAAATTCGCAACAATTTTTAAACAAGTTCAAAAATACAATAATAAATTAGTAAAACCGTCGTTTATACAACACAAAACAACGACAAAAAACAGTAAAATCATCGTTGTAGTGTATAAAAAACAAGGTGAAATACATAATTTTTTGGATAAAATGCATAAAATAACTTGGTTTGTTAGGTTAAATTGCTATATTGCAGCACCAAAAATAATATTAGCTTACTTAAACGTATGGATATGAAAAAAGTAATGGCATTCAAGATTATAGTAGTTATGGCAATTACTATATTCGCAACAAGTTGTAAAAAATCTTCCAGCTCAAAAAATAGTTCTCGCGCAACTGGATGGGCTATTAACGATAAAAAAGGTGGGTTTCAGTACAACTCTGATTTCAAAGAGCAGGAAACGGCGCCGGGTTTAGTCTTTATAGAAGGAGGAACTTTTACCAAAGGGCAAGTTCAAGACGATGTAATGCATGATTGGAATAACAGTCCTAATCAGCAACATGTTCAATCTTTTTATATGGACGAAACCGAAGTTACCAATGCTATGTACATGGAATACTTAGATTGGATTAAACGCGTCTATCCACCATCTGAAGATCACTTTAAAGCCATTTACGAAGGAGCCTTACCAGATACATTAGTTTGGAGAAACCGTTTAGGATTTAACGAAGTAATGACAGAAAACTACTTACGTCACCCAGGTTATGGTGAATATCCAGTAGTTGGTGTAAGCTGGATTCAAGCTGTTGAATTCGCTAATTGGCGTTCAGACCGTGTTAACGAATATAACTTGGAACAAGCAGGGTTTTTAAAGCGTGATGCCAAAGTAACCGATGTCAATTCTGACCAAACGTTTAGCACAGACACTTATATAAACGCGCCTACCATGACTTATGGAGGTAACGAAGAAATAATAAACGACGAACGCAAAAATAAACGCTATGTTCGCACTGATGCTGATGGCAACGAATCAAATATATACGCAACTCGCGAGACAGGTTTATTTGCACCAAAATACAGACTCCCAACCGAAACCGAATGGGAATATGCAGCATTAGGTTTAAGTGAATTAAGAAGCTATAACATGTACCGAGGTCGTAAAAAATATCCTTGGGATGGTCAATATACTCGATCTGGAAAACGTAAAATTCGTGGAGACCAAATGGCAAATTTCAAACAAGGAAAAGGAGACTATGGCGGTATAGCAGGCTGGTCTGATGATGGCGCAGATATAACAAACGCAGTTAAGTCTTATGAACCAAACGATTTTGGATTATATGATATGGCTGGTAATGTTGCTGAATGGGTTGCAGATGTTTACAGACCAATTGTTGATGATGAATTTAACGACTTTAACTACTATCGTGGTAACGTTTATACTAAAAACGCTCTAAATGAAGATGGTACAGTAAAAGTTATTACTACCGATGATATTGTTTACGATACGCTTTCTAATGGAAAAGTAATTGCTAGAAATTTACCTGGTGAAATTTTACAAGTTCCTATTGATGAAAACGAAACTTATTTACGCACTAACTTCGATAAAAGTAATGAAATTAACTTTAGAGATGGTGACAGACGATCATCAAGAGAATTTGGTAATTTTGAAGATGAGGGCAAAACAAGTGAAATGTATAATGCTCCACGTCACAACACACGTATTGAAAATGGTGAATTAATTAGAGAAAACGACAAAGCTAATGGCCGTAACTCATTAATTAATGATGAAGTAAGAGTTTACAAAGGAGGCTCATGGAAAGATAGAGAGTATTGGTTAGACCCTGCTCAACGTCGTTTCTTCCCACAAGATATGGCAACAGATTATATTGGATTCAGATGTGCTATGTCTCGTGTAGGCTCTAAAAGCAAAGGAAAAAATAAAACAAAAAATTAAATTTTAGTTTAAATAAAATTTTAAAGTCCTAACAAATTGTTAGGACTTTTTTTATACTTTTAATTCAACAAAAGATCAACAAACTTGGAAATAGCTAAACTTCATCAATTATTTTTAACTTGTAATTCTGCAAGCACAGACACTCGAAAAATAACAACAAACGATATGTTTTTCGCCCTTAAAGGCGACAATTTTAATGGCAATATTTATGCCGCAAAAGCCCTAAGTTTAGGAGCAAAATTCGCAATAATTGATGAGGCTGAATATAATATTTCTGATAAGTGCATTTTGGTAAACAATACCCTACAAACACTTCAAGCCCTTGCCACATACCACAGAAACTATTTAAAGATTCCTATAATAGCCTTGACAGGCAGCAATGGTAAAACTACAACTAAGGAGTTAATTAATATTGTTTTAAAACAAAAATACAGCACTACAGCAACGACCGGAAACTTAAACAATCACATCGGTGTGCCGCTTACGTTATTATCTATGAATAAAAGTACCGAAATGGGTATTGTTGAAATGGGCGCCAATCATCAAAAAGAAATAGAGTTTCTTTGCAACATTACAAAACCCGACTACGGCTATATAACCAACTTTGGAAAAGCTCATTTAGAAGGTTTTGGAGGCGTTGATGGTGTTATAAAAGGAAAAAGTGAAATGTATGCTTATTTAATTAAAAATAATAAAACTGTTTTTGTTAATTCTAATGATGCTATTCAAGTTGAAAAAACAAAAACTGCAAATACCATAACTTTTGGTAAAACCAATGCCCTAGTAAACATTGAATTTATTGAGGCTAACCCTTTTGTTTCATGTAGATTTGAAAGTCTTAAAATAAACAGTCGGTTAATTGGAGACTACAACTTCAATAATATAGCAGCGGCCATAACCATTGGCAAACATTTTAACGTATCAAATAACAACATTAAACAAGCCATTGAAAACTATATTCCTAATAATAACAGATCTCAAATTATTCAAAAGGATAATCATAAAATCATTTTAGACGCATATAATGCTAATCCAAGTAGTATGCATGCTGCCCTTTTAAATTTTGAGAAACAAAAGGGTAAAACCATGGCTATATTAGGTGATATGTTTGAATTAGGTAATGAAGCAGAAATAGAGCATCAAAATATTGCGAATTTAGCATCAAATTTAAATATAGATTATGTTATTTTTATAGGTGAGAACTTTTTCAAAACAGAATCTATATATCCAAAATTTAAATCTTTCAATGACTTTAAATTAGTATTTAACTTTAATAAACTAAAACCTTCCACTATACTTATTAAAGGCTCTAGAGGAATGGCTTTAGAACGTATTTTAGACCTTTTATAAAAGAACGAATGCCTGTTCAATTAAAAAATTAAACAGGCACTTCAAAAAAATTCTCCCTAAGAACTATAATTAATAGCAATACAAATATCTTTTAAACATTTTAACTACGCAATACTCAAATTGAGTATTTAAGCCATTTTTTTATATAAAGTACTTATTTACTTTTAATAAACCCACAAGTTCTCCTGTAGAAGACACATTAAGTTTTTTCATTATATTTCTTCTATGAGTATCCACTGTATTATGGCTAATACCAAGCTTAATAGCTATTTCCTTACTCGTATGCTTTAAAATTAACAACCTGATAACGTCACGTTCTCTATTACTAACACCGTCAGAAAGTAATTTTTTAGAAAAATTACTAAAGTATTTAGTTTCGTATTCATTTTTTGCATTAAGCATTTTTGCCGAAGCACAAATCTCCATATAAATATTACTATCTAAAACAGTATAATGAGCTAAGCCAATAATAGGTTTATTAAACGCATCAAACTCTAAAGGTGTTGTATTCTGAATAATATTCACATATTCACCTTTTGCATTTTTTAACCTATAATTCCATGTATAGCTCATTTTCTCGCGATCTTCAGTAGCTATTTCAGAAAGTGTAAACTCCATTAAATGATTTAAAGCGTTTAACCATTGTTCCAAATCGTCTGGATGCATACGTTTCCAAAACATATTCATTCCACCGGCTTTAAGAGTTTCCCTATCCAGCCCTAAACAAGCTGTTAAATTTTTACTCACATATTCAAAAGTAAGTTCCTGAGTATTGGTTATGCAAAAAAACGTTGAATTGTAAGGTAAATAAGGATCTAACTCTATCAACTTATTAATATGCTTCTCTACAGAAGGTCTGTTATCGTAAGATTGAAAAATTTCTTTATAAGATGCTTTAATAAAACTGGTTGGCATGGTAATAGTGATTTATACTAAAATAAGAAAACACAATTAAATTAAAAAACAGAAAATTTGAGGAAATAAAAAAAGCTTCCATTTTCGGAAGCTTTTTTTGTGGGCGCGAAGGGATTCGAACCCCTGACCCCTTGGGTGTAAACCAAGTGCTCTGAACCAACTGAGCTACGCGCCCTTATAATTAGGTGTGCAAATATAAACTAGTTTTTAATACTGCAAAAACTTTTTTGAAAAAATTTTTAAATTATTTCTGCAACAACAAAAGTACTACCTCCAACAAAAATCAAATCATTTACATTAGCTGCTTTTAATGCAGATTTATAAGACTCATTTACAGATTCATATGTTCTGCCGTGCAGGTCGTTATCTTTAAATATTTTTTGCAGCACTTTTTCATTTAATCCACGAGAAATTTCTGGCTTACAAAAATAATAAGTCGCTTCTTTTGGCAGTAAAGGCAATATCGGCTTTAAATCTTTATCATTTACAACTCCAAAAACTATATGCAACTTATTAAAAGTTTCATTGTTCAATTGATTTATCACATATACTAAGCCTTCCTTATTATGACCAGTATCGCAAATCACTTTAGGGTCTTCTTGCAGTATTTGCCATCTCCCCATTAAACCTGTATTTTTGATTGTTCTTAAAAACCCTGACCTTAAATTTTCTTTTGAAATAGAATAACCTAAAGCTAGAAGTTCTCTAACTGTACAAACAACTGTTTTTTTATTTTTCTCTTGATAGGTTCCTTTTAAGTCAGATTCAAAAGTTTCAGTCACGCAATCATCAGCAAACATAATTGAAGCGTTATTGTTATCCGCTAACAATTTAAACACAGGCGTTGTTTCACTCTGGGTTTCTCCAACAACAACTGGCACATTAGGTTTAATTATTCCTCCTTTTTCCCCCGCTATTTCTTTTAAGGTAGTTCCTAAAAACTGTGTATGATCGAGACCAATATTGGTAATTACCGAAACTTCTGGAGTTATAATATTTGTAGAATCTAATCGACCTCCCATACCAACTTCAACTACGGCAATATCTACTTTTTGCTTCGCAAAATAGTCGAAAGCCATACCAACCGTCATTTCAAAAAAGGAAAGTTTATTTTCTTCAAAAAAAGCTCTATTTCGTCTTATAAAACCCATTACAAATTGCTTGCTAACAACTTGTCCGTTAATTTTAATACGTTCTCGAAAATCTTTTAAATGAGGTGAAGTATACAATCCAACCTTATAGCCAGCTTCTTGTAAAATAGATGCTAACATATGGCTTGTGGACCCTTTACCATTAGTGCCAGCAACATGAATAGATTTAAACCTTTTTTCAGGGTTATTTAAATGTTTTGCTAATTTTATGGTATTGGTTAAATCTTTTTTAAAAGCTGTTTTCCCTTGTTTTTGATACATCGGTAGTTGAGCAAACATCCAATTAAGGGTTTCTTGATACGTCATGTAGTTACTGACCTAATTTGAAGTTTACCGTAACAAAACCTATTTGTTTTGCCGGCGCATTAGAATTTGCTGGCCATTTATGTGAAAGTGCTATTTCTTTCGCAGGTTTTAATAAACAAGATGCTGTATTTGTAGTTCCTTTTACACCAGGTTCGGCAGATACTACATTACCATTTTGGTTAACAGTAATTTTAACCACTACTCTACCCGATTCGTTACAATCTTGTTTTTGAGTTTTAAAAGTTGCTCTTCCGCGTCCATTTAATCCATACCCTACACCACCACTTCCGGTGCCTTGTCCTCCAAAATAACTTGGCGCATAAGGGTCACCATCTAATTGGCCTTTATCTCCAACCTTATTATCGTCGCCTTCACTACCAGAACTTGTACCATCAGATTTACTTACACCCCCAATTAAGGCATCAAGTTTTTTCTTTTTTTCTTCTTGTTCGCGCTTTTCTTTGGCTATACGTTCAGCTTCCGCTTTTGCTTTTGCATCGGCCTCAGCCTTTGCTTTAGCCTGAGCTTCTTTTTGCTTTTTAATTGCAATTTCTTCAGCATTATCTGCCGTTAAAACATTTTCTTTTACTTCAGAAGGTGCTGCGGCAGGCTCAGATTTTATAACATCAGGTTGTGGCGGCTCATTTATTTCCTTTGGCACCGATTTAATAGGTGCTTTTGGCTGCACTGTACCACTACCAAAGTTACTTGTTCCAAAATTTACAGCTACACCGTATTCCTCTGGAGGATCCATATAAGTTGTACCCACAACAAATAACAACAACAGCAAAATAACAGTAATTAAAGCTGTTAATTTGGCCGAATTGCGTTCATGTTTTGTTCTAAAGTACTTCATACTTTTATCTATACTGTTTGAAACCCATTAATTAGGTTGTACGGCTAAAATGACTTTGAATTTATTGCGATTAGCAATATCCATAACCTTCACCACATTTTCCACAGGCACCGATTTTTCGGCCCTTAATACAATGGTTGGTTGTTCTTGACTAGACAATACAGATAACAACTGATTTTCAAGAACACTTTCACCTACACGTTTTTGATCTATATAGTATGTTAAATCTTTTTTTATACTTACCGAAACAGAGCGTTTGTTTTCGGTTTTACCACTAGCTTTTGGTAAAATAATATCGATAGCATTTGTAGTTACCAACGTTGAAGCAATCATAAAAAAGATAAGTAACAAGAATACAATATCTGTCATAGAAGACATATTGAATTCTGGTGTTACTTTATTTCTACCTCTAAAATTCATACTATGTTGGTTCGTTTAACAGATCTAAAAATTCTAACGAATTCGCTTCCATTTGATACACTACTTTATCGGTTCTAACCACCAAGTGGTTATAAGCCATATAAGCAACAATACCAACTATTAAACCAGCAACAGTAGTCGTCATAGCGGTGTACAAACCACCAGCAAGCACATCCATTTCAATAGTACCACCGGCATTAGCTAATTCGAAAATTGCAAGAATCATACCAGTAACTGTTCCTAAAAACCCTATCATTGGAGCTGCACCAGAAATGGTTGCTAAAATACTTACGTTTTTTTCAAGACCGTAAATTTCTAATCTTCCGGCATTTTCAATGGCCGTATTAATATCTGCCAAAGGTTTACCAATTCTAGAAATACCTTTAGCTATTAGACGAGAAACTGGAGTATTTACTTGCGCACAAAGCATTTGAGCAGAATCAATTTTACCATTACTTACATGATCTTTTATTTGGTTCATAAAATTCGCATCGACATTTGACGCTGCTTTTATTGCGAAAATGCGTTCAAAATAAATATAAATTGCCACTACTAAAAGTAAAAATAAAATAGCGATAATTATTTGGCCACCAACGCCTCCGCTACTTATTAATTCTATTATCGAGAGGGTTTTCTCTACCGATTCTCCATCAGCTAGTGCTTCTGCACCATCTTGAACTTCTTGTATAATCATAGGTTATAAATTACTTAATTTGGTAACGGAAAATTATTAATAAAATTATACTAGAACAAATTTTACCATTAAATATCCTAATCCGCCTAAAACAATAGTATAAGGTAAAGCCATTTTAACCATTTTACCATAAGATAGATTAATTAATGGTGCTAAAGCAGATGTTAATAAAAACAAAAATGCTGCTTGACCATTTGGTGTTGCTACACTAGGTAAGTTTGTACCGGTGTTTATTGCAATTGCTAATTTCTCAAAATGTTCTCTATCTATCACACCACTTTTAAATGCTTCTTGTACTTCACCTATATAAACTGTAGCAACAAATACGTTATCACTAATGGCCGATAAAACCCCGTTAGCAATATAAAACAACCCTGGTTGTGATGCCGGATCCTGCTCTAAAGCCCAGTGTATAATTGGACTAAACAAGTGCTGATCGTGAATCATCGCTACAATTACAAAGAACACTACTAACAAACCTGTAAATGGCAATGCTTCTTCGAAAGCATGTCCAAGTTGATGCTCATCAATAATACCAATAAACGCGGTTTGGAATATTATTAATGCTAAACCAATAAAACCAACTGGAGCAATATGTAAAGCCAAACCAATAATTAATAAAACAGCAGCAACACCTTGAACAATTAAGGCATATTTTTCTTTATCAGAACGATTTTCATCTTGTTTTACTGTATAATTCTCTATAATATCGGCTACTACCAGAGGTAATTTTGCACCAAACCCAAAACTACCTGTAAGTTCTAAAACTACCGTCGTTAATAAACCAGCGAATAAAACGGGGATAGTTATTGGTGCCATTTGTAAAAAGAACTGAATAAAATCCCACCCCATTCGTTCTCCAATAAGTAAGTTTTGAGGCTCTCCTACTAGTGTACATACACCACCTAATGCAGTACCGACTACTCCATGCATTATTAAACTACGTAAAAAACTACGGAATTGCTCTAAAGTTTCCCCACTTAACTCCTGTCTATCCTTTATACCACTTTTATTTAAATCTTCCTCACTAGAATGTATTTTATGATAAACACCATAAAAACCTACCGCCACACTAATTAAAACTGCAGTAACGGTTAAAGCATCTAAAAATGCTGAGAGTATTGCTGATAAAAATACGAATAAAAGCGATAGTACTATTTTTGACTTTATTTTAGTAAACACTTTACTAAAAATAAACATTAATAGCGGTTTCATAAAGTAAATACCTGCCACCATAAACACTAAAAGTAAAACTACTTCTAAGTTTTGGTCTACTTCGTGGTAGGCATTATGTGGTGATGTTAAACCAAGTGCAATAACCTCGATAGCCAACAAACCACCCGATTGCAACGGATAACACTTTAAAGCCATAGCTAAGGTGAAAATAAATTCGGCTATAAACAACCACGAGGTTACAGTTTTACCTAAAACGTAAAACGAAAATACGTTGAAAATTAAAAAACTAATCATGGTCAATTTAAACCACTTTGGACTACTTCCTAAAAAATATTTTAACATAGTGAAAAATTTAAATAAGTTGGTTTAGTGCAATTTCGAAAGCTGTTGCACTTATTTTTGATTTTAATTTATTTTTTTTGTGAATATTCTGTAACGCCGATTTTATAATGCTAGAGGTATCGTTAAAAATAGCCTCGTCTGTCATTTGTACTTTACGTTCCATAAAATAAGCAAAAACTCTAGCCATTCCGCAATTTGATATAAAATCGGGAATTAAACTTACACGATCGTCGGTATATTCCATAATAGGGCCAAAGAAAATTTCTTTATCGGCAAACGGTACATTTGCTCCGCAAGAAACTACTTCTAACCCACTATTTATCATTGTATTTATTTGATGTTTTGTAATTAATCGAGATGCTGCACAAGGTGCAAAAATTTCGGTATTTAATCCCCAAATTTTCTCATTAATTTCGTCGAAAGGTATTAAATTTTCAGCATTTAATGTATTTCCTGACTTATTTAAAAATAGTTCGGTTATTTCTTCGAACGAAAATCCATCTTCATTTATTAAACCACCAACTACATCAATAATTCCAACTATTTTAGCTCCCATTTGCGACAAATAAAAAGCTGCTGCCGAACCAACATTTCCAAACCCTTGAATCACAGCTCGTTTACCTACTATATTCCCACCATAAATACTATAATATTGCTTTACGGCTTCGGCAACACCATAACCAGTTATCATATCGGCTACCGTATATTTTCTTGCCACATTAGGTGAAAATTCTGGGTTTTCAATAACTTTGATAACTCCATGACGTAATTGACCAATGCGATTTATTTTATCGGCTTCAGTAGGTTTAAAATGTCCGTTAAAAACACCTTCTTGCGGGTGCCAAACACCACTTTGTTCGGTTATTGGAATAACTTCGTGAATTTCGTCTACATTTAAATCGCCACCCGTACCGTAATAACTTTTCAATAAGGGAGAAACCACTTTATACCAGCGCTCTAATACGCCTTTTTTTCTTGGATCTTGTGGATTAAAATTTATACCCGATTTTGCACCTCCAATTGCAGGACCAGAAACGGTGAATTTAATTTCCATGGTTTTTGCTAACGATAAAACTTCGTTAACATCCAGCCCCAATCGCATGCGTGTTCCTCCACCAGCTGCTCCACCTCGTAAAGAGTTTATTACCACCCATCCTTCGGCTTCGGTTTCGGCGTCTTTCCAGTTAAAAACGATTTCGGGTTCCTTATTCTCGTACTTTTTAAGTAATGTTTTCATTGTTATAATTATGACTTGGTTTAAACTAAAATTTATATTCGGGGAAGACTGAATTGAAAATAAATTGTAGCTAAAGCTGTGTCATAACAAAACGATTTAATTGTAAGGTAACAAATATAAAAAACTAAAAATCTTTAAGATTAATTTTGTGTTATTTTTAAGAGAGATAAATTTTGAAAAATCAATAGTTTATTTCTCCAGTCAAAAAACTAGTAAAAAAGATATTCTCATTGACAAATTCACATCAAAAAACTATATTTGAAAAAAATCCCTAATAAACTAAACGAAATATTACGAAAAATGAATTTTAAACTTACCGAAGAACATAAATTAATACGCGATGCGGCTCGCGATTTTGCACAAACCGAGTTACTACCAGGAGTTATAGAACGAGACAACAAACAAGAATTCCCATCGGCGTTGGTAAAAAAAATGGGGGACCTTGGTTTTTTAGGCATAATGGTAGACCCAAAATACGGCGGCAGTGGAATGGATACGATTTCGTATGTATTAATTATGGAAGAATTATCGAAAATAGATGCTTCTGCTTCTGTAATTGTTTCGGTAAACAACTCGTTGGTTTGTTATGGGTTAGAAGCTTATGGCACCGAAGCACAAAAGCAAAAATATTTAACCAAATTAGCGACAGGAGAATATGTTGGCGCCTTCTGTTTAAGCGAGCCCGAAGCTGGAAGCGATGCGACTTCGCAAAAAACAACAGCAATAGATAATGGCGACCATTACGTAATAAACGGCACTAAAAACTGGATTACAAATGGCGGAAGAGCCGATATTTATTTAGTTATTGCCCAAACCGATAAAGATAAAGGTCACAAAGGAATTAACGTATTTATTGTTGAAAAAAGCATGGAAGGTTTCCATGTTGGTCCAAAAGAAGACAAGCTAGGAATCCGCGGAAGCGATACCCATACCCTACAATTTAACGATGTAAAAGTACCTAAAGAAAATAGAATTGGAGATGATGGTTTTGGATTTAAATTTGCCATGAAAACATTATCTGGAGGACGCATTGGTATTGCCGCACAAGCTTTAGGTATTGCTTCGGGAGCTTACGAATTAGCCTTAAAATACAGCAAGGAACGTAAAGCTTTTGGCACCGAAATAAGTAATCATCAAGCCATTGCTTTTAAATTGGCCGATATGTATACCGATATTGAAGCCGCCAGAATGTTAGTTATGAAATCTGCTTTCGATAAAGACCAAGGTACAAGCTACGATACATCGAGCGCCATGGCTAAATTATACGCCAGCAAAGTTGCCATGGAACATACAGTTGAAGCTGTGCAAATTCATGGTGGTAATGGTTTTGTAAAAGAATACCACGTAGAACGATTAATGCGAGATGCTAAAATTACCCAGATTTACGAAGGCACCAGTGAAATTCAAAAAATTGTAATTTCCAGAAGTTTATTAAGAAATTAGCCCAACACATAAACACTTAAATAACAAGCAAATAAAAAAGGTTCGATATAAAATCGAACCTTTTTGTTAAGAATTTTTAAACTTTGCGACCTATTGTCATATACATTTTTATATTTAGTAAAAAATATTTCGAAAATGTCAAAAACATATTACGACCCCGCGGACTTAAGAAAATTTGGAAAAATTACAGATTGGAGCGAGGAACTTGGCAACAAATTTTTCGAGTACTACGGCAAAGTATTTGAAGAAGGCGCCTTAACTGCTCGCGAAAAATCGCTTATAGCTTTAGCCGTTGCTCATACCGAACAATGCCCGTATTGCATTGATGCTTATACCAAAGATGGCTTACAACGTGGCGTAACCAAAGAGGAAATGATGGAAGCTATACATGTAGGTGCAGCCATTAAAAGCGGAGCAACTTTAGTTCATGGGGTTCAAATGATGAACAAAGTAAACAAATTAGATGGGTAAATTATAAAACTTATAACCAGCTAATTTCGTAGATACACAAAACAAGATAACGATTTAATGGTAACCAAATCCCTAAAAAAACGCGAAAGCGACTTAGCACAAAGTAACAGACAGTTAGAAATTTTATCGAATGGTATTTTTAAAAGTGGCGAACTACCAACGTTTAAAGATAAGATTGCCGAAACCAATCAGTTTCCGCTTAAAGCAAAAAAACTAGAAATATTACAAATTAATGTTGGCTATATGTGCAACCAAGTTTGCGACCATTGCCACGTTGATGCTGGTCCAGACCGAAAGGAAATAATGACGAAAGAAACTATGCAGCAATGCCTAGACGTTATTAAAAACACAGGCGCACATACTTTAGATTTAACAGGAGGCGCTCCAGAAATGAATCCTGATTTTAGATGGTTTGTAGAAGAAGCTGCCAAAGCCGGTATTAAAGACTTTATTGTGCGCTCCAACCTTACCATTATTCGAGCTAACAAAAAATATTACGATTTACCTCAGTTTTTTAAAAAGCATAATGTTCATGTCGTAAGTTCTATGCCGCATTGGACTCGTGGAAAAACCGACAAACAGCGCGGTAATGGCGTTTTCGACAAATCTATTAAAGCATTGCAAGAACTTAATGTCGTAGGATATGGTATGCCTGGTAGCGATTTACGATTAGATTTGGTTTACAATCCGTCGGGTGCATTTTTACCTGGCGACCAAGCTTCAATGGAAAAAGATTTTAAAAAGGCTTTAATGGACGATTTTAGCATTCAATTTCATAACTTGTTTGCCATTACCAATTTACCAATAGCTCGATTTTTAGATTTTCTTATTGCATCTGAAAATTACGAAGACTACATGTATCAACTCGTCGAAGCTTACAACCCTTCTGCTGTTGCAAATGTTATGTGTACCAACACCCTTTCTATAAGTTGGGATGGCTATTTATACGATTGCGATTTTAATCAAATGTTGGCGTTGCCGATTAATAGCAAAGTCAAACATATATCCGAATATAACGAAGAACTACTAGAAGGAAGAAAAATTGTAATTTCGCAACACTGTTACGGCTGTACTGCTGGAGCAGGAAGTAGTTGCCAAGGAAGCGTAGCTTAATATAAATGAAACAACGAACGGCCATATTAATTTTTACTAACTCTGCTAAAAAGTTATTACACACTAAGGTGATAACTTCTGCGGAATTTTTTAATATTATTGAGGCCAAAACACTTAAAACAGTACAAAAAACCGGGCTACCATATTTTCATTTTCCAGAAAGCCAACAAAACGGCATAAACTTTGGCGAGCGATTTTCGAATGCCATAGCTTCAGTTTTTGAGAAAGGCTTTCAAAATGTTATCACCATTGGTAGCGACATTCCGCACATCAATACACGAATTCTTAAAAAAGCTTCAAGTCGCCTTCAAAACAAATCTTGCGTTTTAGGGCCATCAACAGATGGCGGCTTTTATTTAATGAGTTTTAATAAAAAGGATTTTGATAAAGAATCCTTTGCAGCCTTACCTTGGGAAACAAAAACACTCAAGCAAAATTTCATTTGCGATTTAACATCTAAAAATCTGGAGTTTTCACTTTTAGAACCCTTGTCTGATATTGATTCTTCAGAGGATATTATAATGGCCTTAAAATCATCCAGACTGTTACCCAAATCTTTAAAACGATTATTTTCTAAGCTCGTAAGGCTTACAAAACACATTTTCTCACCAAACAAAATGCACCATAGCCTATTTGGTGTAAGCAAACTGTTTAACAAAGGCTCTCCTGTTATACTTTCCAACTAAACAATTTTAAAACCAATAAAAACCTCCTTAATTCAAACTAAAAAACTAATAATAATCCACGTTAGTGGAAGCAATATATGAAGTACTTTTACACTTGCATTATAACAATGCTGTGTTTTTTTGGCAATGCACAAATTACTGTTTCTGGTATAGTTACAGATGCCAATACCCAACAACCGGTTCCGTTTGCGAATATTATAAGTTCTAGCGGAAAAGGAACAACAACTAATGATGATGGTACGTACAGCATCGTTGTTTCTAACAAACAAGACCAACTTATTTTTTCGTTTCTAGGATATAAAACTGAAACCGTTATTGTTGGCGAACAAACAACAATTAATATATCTTTTTTAGAAGATTCTTCAGCTCTCGACGAAGTTGTTGTTACTGCTTTAGGTTTAGAGCGCGACACCAAAGAATTGGGTTACGCTGTACAAGCCATAAGTTCTAAAAAACTAACTACAGTAAAAACGGTAAATTTTCTAGATAATTTACAAGGTAAGCTTGCTGGTGTAACCGTTACACAAGGTGCAACCGGAATAGGTTCGTCGTCTAAAATCACTATACGAGGCGAGGCATCATTTTCTAACAACAATCCGCTTTTTGTGGTCGATGGCGTTCCAATTAATAACGAAACTGTTTTTAACTTTACTAACGAAGCTGCAGCTGGTTTTCAAGAAATTGACTTTGGAAATGGCGCCATGGAAGTAAATCCAGACGATATTTCATCGGTTACCGTTTTAAAAGGACCAAGTGCTGCGGCGCTTTATGGCACAAGAGCATCAAATGGTGTCATTGTTATTGAAACCAAAAATGGAATCAATGCTAAAGGACTTGGTATTAGCTACAACACGTCTATTTTTGTTGATACAGCTTTTAAACTTCCCGATTTTCAAAATAGTTACGGACAAGGAAACTCCGGACAATTTGAATATGTTGATGGTCTTGGTGGTGGTATTAACGACAACATTACCTATTCTTGGGGACCACGTTTAGACAGCGGCTTGCTTATTCCGCAATTCGATAGTCCTGTACAACTTGCAAACGGTACTGTTGTACGTGGTGGAGATACCGCTTTATATTCAGATTTAGATATTACAGCGACACCTTTTGTTTCGCAACCAGATAATTTAAAAGAATTTTATCAAACTGGAATTACAACTATAAACAATCTGTCTATTGCTAATGGATTCGAAACAGGTAATTACAGACTATCTTTCACCGATTTAAGAAGTGAAGCTATTATTCCTGGTGTTAATTTAGATAGACAAACCATTAACACCAAGCTTAACTTTAAACCAACCGAAAAAACCGAGGTTAACGCCGCAATAAGTTATATTAATTCTAGTAGCGATAACAGACCATCGAACGGATATGGTAGCGAAAATGCCAATTATTCTTTAGTTGCTTGGGGACCACGATCATTAAACATTAACAACCTTAAAAATTATTGGCAACCTGGATTAGAAGATGTTCAACAATATTCGTTTAACTATACATTTTTCGATAATCCGTATTTTATCCTTAACGAAAACACCAACGCTTTTAATCGCGATAGAGTTTTTGGTAATCTCGCTTTAAAACAAAATATCTCACCAAAATTAAGTCTTACCGTTCGTTCTGGGTTAGATTATAGTAGTGAAACCAGAACATTACGTCGTGCATATAGTAGCAATCGTTTTCAAAATGGTGCTTATGCCGAACACGATGTTATGTTTAGAGAAGTAAACACCGATTTTTTACTCAACTATAAAAATAATTTTAGCGATGTTTCGGTCGATGTTTATTTTGGCGGTAATCGCTTAAATCAAACCGCATCAAACAAACAATCGCAAACGGTAAGTTTAGCACAACCCGGAATTTTCAACCTAAATAACGCAGCTTCACCTATTGAGGTCTTTCAATTTAAAAGCGAAAAACGAATAAACTCACTTTACGGAATTGCTAAATTAGGATATAAAGATTTTCTATTTTTAGATATTACAGCACGTAACGATTGGTCGAGTGCATTGGCGACGCCATTTTCGGCAGATAATAGCTCCTTTTTCTATCCGTCAATTTCTTCAGGTTTAATTTTATCGAATATTTTTGAGTTTCCAGAATCTATTTCTTTCGCTAAATTTAGAGCCAGTATTGCTCAAGTTGGTAACGACACTAGCGCTTATCAAACCTCTAGTGCCTTTGTCTCGCAAACCCCTTTCGATAGTCAACCAACATTTAGCAACCAAGATTTTATTTCTAATTCTAACTTAAAACCAGAACATATTACTTCGTACGAATTAGGTACCGATTTACGATTTTTTAATAATAAGTTACGATTCGATTTTACCTATTACAACGCCACAACTACCGACCAGATTATCTCATTGCCTATTGCCATTTCGTCTGGTTACAATCAGCAAGTGGTTAACGGAGGAAAAGTAAACACACAAGGTGTTGAAATTATCCTGGGCTTCTCACCAATTCAAAACGATAATTTTAGTTGGAATAGCACCCTAAATTTTGCATCGAACCGATCTGTAATTCAAGATTTACCGCAAGCGGATGGCCGACTAACTCTAGCATACAGTAGAATTTACGACAGTGCGAACCAAACCGTTTGGTTTCAAGTAGAAGAAGGCGGACGCATAGGTGATTTTTACGGAACTGGCTACCAACGTAACGACGATGGCGATTTTGTTATAGACGATAACGGTAATTACATTGCCGATAACAACCTAAAGAAATTAGGCAACTATAATCCTGATTTCATACTTGGTTGGAATAACAATTTCACCTATAAAAACTGGAATCTTAATTTTCTTTTCGATTGGAGACAGGGTGGTGAAATAGTATCGCGAACAAGCGCTCTTGGTAATGTTGGTGGTCAACTTGTAGAAACCAGCTACAGGCCAACAGAAGGCATTATAGCAGAAGGTGTAAATATAAACACAGGCGAACCAAATACAGTTGCTATTACCGCCGAAAGTTATTACCGCCAATTTTACGATCGTAACCATGAAGAAAACAATGTTTACGACGCTTCATTTTTAAAATTAAGACAATTTGCCGTTGGTTATACATTTAATTTAAACAATGGCTTTTTTGGGCTAAAAGAAGGTATGGATGTAAAACTAAGCTTAGTTGGCAACAACCTTTTTGCGATAACCGAAAACCCACATTTCGATCCCGAGCAACTTGCTGTACAAGGTAACGGCTTTGTAAATGGTGTAGAAGATATGAGTTACGCAACCACAAGAAGTATTGGTTTTAAAGCCGGATTTAACTTTTAAATTATCAACAATGAAAATTTTACAATATATACTTTCCATGTTTTGTCTTTTGGTAATTACCAGTTGCACTAAAAACTTTGAGGAAATAAACACCAACCCAAACGCCCCAAGCACAGTTCAACCAAGTTTGCTATTACGACAAGTAATTTACGACTTTGGAGAAAACATGAGCTACGAAGGGTTTGTCGCCGGCGATTTGTTAGCACAACATCGAACGGCTTTAGATTTTAATCTTTTTGATCGCCACGATTTAAAATCACCTCAACTAGGTGGTAATCCGTGGCCTGTGTTTTATACTAATTTAAGAGATAACGAAATCATTTTAAACCAATCGAGAACCATAGAAACCTATGCTGTTTACGAAGGTCCTGCACTTATTTTGAAAGCTTATATGGCTGCAGGATTAACCGATTTATTTGGCGATGTGCCCTATTTTGAAGCTTTTAATGGTATTGAAGGCACTGTAAATCCTGCTTACGACACGCAAGAAGCAATCTACTTAAACAAAAATGGTATTTTAGATAATTTAACTAAAGGCATTGCTGCTATTGAATCTTACAGCGACGTTATCCCACTGGAAGGCGATATTTTGTTTAACGGCAATCTTCAATCTTGGATAAAGTTTGCAAATGCATTAAAAATAAAACACCTTGTTCGTATTTCGGATAAAACGGATGTTTCAGCAGAATTACAAACGCTTTTTAATGAGGCTAATTACATCATTACAAATTCCGAAAATGCTATTTTCAACTTTACAAACACAGATCCAAATAGCTTTAGATTGGCACAACTTCGAGTTGGTGATTTTAATAATTTTGTATTATCTGAAACCATGGAGAACATTTTAAACGACCTTAACGATCCTAGAATAAGCAGCTTATTTAGACCTTTTTCTAATTCAGATTCCAATGCTTTCAACGGACTTTTAAACGGTATTGATGCTTCTTCAACCTCTATTGCTTTAGCCGATTACTCCTTAGCAAGCACCGCTTTTAGAGAAGACACTTCAACACTAGACGCTAATTTTATTACTGCTTGGGAAGTACAATTTGCTTTAGCTGAAGCTGCCGAAAAAGGACTCATTTCTGCAGATGCTCAAACCCTTTACGAAAACGGTGTTGCTTTAGCTTTTGAATACTGGAACACCGAATTACCAGCAACTTACCTTACCGGAACAGCGGCTTACAATGCCATTGATTCTAATCCGTTAGAACAAATTATTACACAAAAATGGATCGCAAATGTAATTAACGGTTACGAAGGCTGGATAGAATATAGACGCACAGGTTACCCGCAGTTAAAAACTATTTCTGCAAGTTTAAATAACAACCTTATCCCGGTAAGAATGCCTTATCCTGCAGAAGAAGAAGCGTTAAATTCTGAAAATTATGCAGAGGCCGCATCTGCAACAAACAACAATAGTATTAATGTGCCAGTTTGGTGGAATAATTAAAAATATATGAGTGTAATAAATTGGCAATGGCTACTGGTAATTTCATCTAGCCTTATTTTCTTTTTTTTATCGCCTTTAGCAAAAACTACAGACGAATTTTTTAAGGCAACACATAAAAACAAAGCCCCAAACACCTTAATGTTAACGGGAAGCCTTATTATTTCCTGGATTTTCGCAAAAAGTATAACCATTGCAGCCAACCTTGGACTAAGTTATGGTTTAGTGGGTGGTGTTGCTTATGCTGGCTACTACTTATCCTTTGCAGTTGCCGGAGTTGTGCTTTATAAAATTAGGGTTAACGGTAAATATGAAAGCATCCATCATTTTTTAATCTCTAAATTTGGCAAAAGTGCCATGACGATTTTTTCACTTTTAATAGCCTTTAGGTTGTTTAATGAAGTTTGGAGTAATACCATGGTAATTGGGAGTTATTTTGGCGAAACAGGAAGCTCCAATTATTATTGGGCCATAGTTGTTTTTACCTTTTTAACTTTATCGTACGCTGTAAAAGGCGGATTAAGTAGTTCTATTTTTACCGATGTGATTCAAATGGTGTTGTTTGGCATTTTACTCTGCATTATTCTTTGGAATATTTTTTCGGTAGAAGACTTTAACGTTTCCAACGTACTACAATCTGGCACATGGAGCTTCGACTTAGGTTTAAATTTATTTTTTGCAGCTATAATTCAGTCGTTTAGCTATCCGTTTCATGATCCAGTGTTAACCGATCGTGCGTTTATAAGTTCTCCAAAAGTGACTCGAAAGAGTTTTTTATGGGCAAGTGTGTTAGGCGCATTATGTATTATTTTGTTTAGTATAATTGGTGTTTTTGCAAAGGAACAAGGTTTTAGTGGGCAAGCCGCTGTACAGGTTGGGAAATTTTTTGGGGTATTAGTATTACTCGTTATTAATTTTATAATGATTACCTCGGCAGCATCAACCTTAGACTCTACATTCTCATCCTTTTCTAAACTCTTGGTTTTAGATTTGGGTGCAAAAAACAGTTTAACCTTTGGTCGCGCGGTTATGATTGCCGTTGCCATACTTGGTACTTTACCCGTTTTTTTAGATGCCGAAATTTTATCGGCTACAACCATTTCTGGAACCATGGTTATTGGCTTAACTCCTGTTTTTATATTTTGGAAAAAAGACGTGCCTAAAATGAGTTTCTTTTTAAGTGTAATTACTGGTGTTATTTTTGGTTTCTTGTTAGTTTTTAAAAGTTTTCCGACTAGTTTAATTTTTACAACAGGAAAATATGCCGATTTACTTTGGGTAAATATTTGGGGTATTTCTAGTTGTATTATTTTATACTTAATACCATCATGGATAAAAAAGTAAAAGACTTAGGAAGCTTAACAGGTAAACTTTTAATTTTTGGAGGTGTTTATAGTAATCTTCAAGCTTTAGAAGCTTTAATTGATGTTGCAAAACATGAAGAAATTCCTTCAGAAAACTGTATTTGCACTGGCGATATTGTTGGTTATTGTGCTCAACCCGAAGAAACTATTCAAACATTTAAAAATTGGAAAGCACAGAGTATTTTAGGTAACATTGAAGTACAATTAATAAATAATGAAGACGATTGTGGTTGCGATTTTAAGTCTGGTTCGCGATGCGATAATTTATCGCAACAATGGTATCCTTATGCTAAAAGTCAAGTTTCACACTCTGCTTTAAACTATTTAGCAACGCTTCCCGATCATATTCAATTTAACTATAACGACTCTACTTTTTTTGTGGTTCATGGTTCATTTTCAAATATTTCAGAATACATTTTTAAATCTACGCCATGGCAGATAAAACAAGAAGTTTTTAAAGCTACAAAAAGCGACACCATAATTGCTGGCCATTCTGGTTTACCTTTTTTAGATAAAAAAGCCAATAAACATTGGATAAACCCCGGCGTAATTGGTATGCCTGCCAACGATGGAAACACCGAAGTTTGGTATGCTATTTTAGACGATAGCGTAAAACCATTTCATATAAATTTCCGTAAGTTAGCATACAACTATAATTTTACAAATAAGTTAATGCGTAATGGCATTCTTCCTGAATCTTATGCAAAAACAATAGCAAACGGTATTTGGGATAACATGGAAATTTTACCAGAAATGGAACAACAATTACAAGGAAAACCAATTGTATTGTAAGGTTAAAAAGATTCATTCAACTAACAGAACATGAGAATTTATGTAACATTATGCCTTCTTTTTTTTACGATGTACAGTTTTAGTCAAAAAAAACTAAAAGCATTACTAAAAAAAGAAAACACGAACAGTATTCCGTACATATCGGTCGATTCATTAAAATCGGAAACCGCAACCTTTACACTGCTAGACTCTAGAGAACCTAAAGAGTTTAAAACAAGTCATATAAAAAATGCCATTTGCGTAGGTTACGACTTTTTTAATGTAGATTCGATTTCAGGAAATCTTCCAGATAAAGATGCTAAAATAATAGTTTATTGTTCTATTGGCATTCGATCGGAAGACATTGGCGAAAAACTAAAAAAGGCTGGCTATACCAACGTTCACAACTTATATGGCGGTATTTTTGAATGGAAAAACAAAGGAAATCCAGTTTACGACTCGAAAGAAGTAGAAACCGATAATATTCATACATTCTCAAAACCATGGAGTAAATGGTTAACAAAAGGCACAAAAATTTATGACTAATACCCTTTTAATAGTATTTGTTAAAAACAAAACATTAGGCACTGTAAAAACTAGACTCGCTAAAACTATTGGCGATTATGGAGCTTTCGAAGTATATACCGAACTTTTAAAAATTACCGAAAAAGTTGCCAACCAGGTTCCTTACAGCAAGCGCATATATTTTTCGAACAACGTTGAAGAAAACACCTGGGGCAATCATATTAAAACCATTCAAAATGGTGCTAATTTAGGCGATCGCATGCTTAATGCTTTTAAGGATGGTTTTAATGCTGGTTACGAAAATATTGTATTAATTGGGTCGGATTTACCAGACATTAGTGAAACCGAAATTAATGAAGCTTTCGAAGCCTTAAAAACTAAGGATGCGGTTTTTGGACCTGCTGAAGACGGTGGCTATTACCTGATTGGTTTATCTAAACTTATTCCTGAAGTATTTAGCAACAAACCTTGGAGTCAGCCATCACTTTTAAACGAAACACTTAAAACTTTAACCCAAAATAATAGTACGTTTAGCACACTAAAAACATTAAACGACATTGATACTTACGACGACTTAATCGCCTCGAAATTTTACAAAAACAACAAAATATTACAGGAAAAAATACAACAATTAAATGATTAAATTTATTGAAAAAACGGTTGACTACTTAAAAGAAAAAGGATTTGACTCCCCAGAAATTGGTATTATTTTAGGCACAGGTTTAGGGCAATTAATTAATGAAATAGAAATTATTGCTCAAGTTAGCTATAACCATATTCCTAACTTTCCAACAGCTACGGTTGAGTTTCATAAAGGCAAACTTATTTATGGAACCATTGAAGGCAAAAAGGTTGTTGTTATGCAAGGCCGTTTTCATGTTTACGAAGGTTACACTTTGCAAGATGTTACTTTCCCAGTAAGAATAATGGAAAAATTAGGCATTAAAACGCTTTTAGTTTCGAATGCAGCTGGAGCTATTAATTTAAACTTTAAAAAGGGCGAATTAATGGTTATAGACGACCATATAAATCTTCAAGGTAGTTCGCCTTTGGCATTTAAAGGTGTTTCGGAACTTGGTGAACGATTTACAGACATGAGCGCTCCTTACGATGCCGAGATTAATTCTAAATTTAAAAGCATTGCTTTAAAACATAATATAACACTTCATAAAGGTGTTTATGCTAGTGTTGTTGGTCCGCAGTTAGAAACCCGTGCCGAATATCGCATGCTTAAAATTATTGGTGCCGATGCTGTTGGTATGAGTACCGTGCCCGAAATTATTGTAGCCAATCATTTAAACTTAAAAGTAGCTGCTATTTCGGTTTTAACCGATGAATGTGATCCGGACAACCTAGAGCCTGTAAACATCGATGATATAATTGCGCATGCTACCAAGGCAGAACCTAACATGATTTTGTTATTTAAAGAATTATTAAAAAGTATTTAATTCTTTTTAAACACCTTTAGCAAGCAACAGCAATACGCTTATATTCTTTGGTTATAAGGTATTAATAATTGAGACATTCACGGTTTTTTAAAATTTCAAAACCAATTATTGGCATTGTACTAAGCTAATTTTAAAGTTAATATGAATAGTAAACGTATTTTAACCGTAATTGTGTTCGCTCAATTTTGCTGTACCTCGTTATGGTTTGCAAGCAATGCGGTTATTAACCCAATAATTGAGTCGTTTGGTTTACCTGGTAACGCCTTAAGCATTTTAACGTCGGCTATACAATTAGGTTTTATAACTGGCACACTTTTATTTGCCATTTTTAATGTTGCCGATAGGTTTCCGCCGTCAAAAGTATTTTTTGTTTGTGCTTTTCTTGCTGCTATTTTAAACTTGGGTATTACTTTACCACAAAATACTTTGTTTAGTTTATTTGGCTTACGTTTTAGCATAGGTATTTTACTCGCTGGAATTTATCCTATTGGCATGAAGATAGCTTCAGATTATTTTGAAGCAGGCTTAGGAAAATCGTTAAGCTTTTTAGTTGGCGCTTTAGTTTTGGGCACCGCGTTCCCGCACATAATAAGCAACACAATTGACGCAGCCCTTTGGAAACAAGTTATTATTTACACTTCGCTGTTAGCCACTTTAGGCGGAGTTTTAATGCTATTTTTAGTTCCTAATGGCCCGTACCGAATTGCGAGCTCATCTATAAAACTATCATTGTTTGCAACTATTTTTAAATCGACAAAATTTAGACAAACGGCATTTGGTTATTTTGGCCACATGTGGGAACTCTATACTTTTTGGGCTTTCGTTCCTGTAATATTAAGCTACTACTCCAATTCGCAAAATATTCCAATAAATGTTTCATTATGGTCGTTTGTAATTATAGCTTCAGGAAGTTTAGCCTGTGTTTTTGGCGGTTATATCTCGGAGAGAACATCAACTAAATCTACGACATTAGTTGCTTTAGCTTTATCTGGTTTTTGCTGTTTATTATCACCCTTAATATTATCAACTTCCTCTGTTATAGTAGTCATGGTATTTTTAATTTTTTGGGGCATGGTAGTCATTATCGATTCCCCGTTATTATCTACAATGGTTGCAAAAAATGCATCGGCGAAAACTCGAGGAACAGCTTTAACTATTGTAAACTGTATAGGTTATAGTTTAACCATTTTAAGCATACAGCTGCTGGCCTTATTATCGCAACACATTAGCATAAAGTACATTTTCGTAATATTATCTATAGGTCCTATTTTAGGCGTAATATCTCTTTTAAAAATAAAAAACTAAACCATGGAAAGGTATTTCGACATTATTAAAAAATCATATTCCGGATATTGGAACTATCTTAAAAACGAATTAGTTAACATAAACCATTGGGATAATTATTTTTACGGCCTTATTGCTATTTCACTCGTAGTTTGGGGTTTAGAAATTATATTTCCTTGGCGTAAAAATCAATCTGTATTTCGTAAAGATTTCTGGTTAGATACGTTTTATATGTTCTTTAATTTTTTTCTATTAAATCTTATAATTCTCATAGCTTTATCGAATACTGTTGCTCATTTTTTTAATGATATTTTAAGTGTAGTTAATTTATCCATTTCAAGTTTTCAGCTTTTCGATGTCGACCAATTACCCAAAGTCTTAGGCCTATTTATTTTCTTTGTAGTTTCAGATTTTGTGCAATGGAACACCCATCGATTATTACACCGATTTGAGTTTTTATGGAATTTCCATAAAGTGCACCATAGTGTAAAAGAAATGGGCTTTGCCGCTCACCTACGCTACCACTGGATGGAACCTGTGGTTTATAAATCGATACTCTACATTCCTTTAGCTATTATTGGTGGTTTTGATGCGCAAGATGTTGCCATTGTTCACTTTTTTAATATAACAATTGGGCACTTAAACCATGCTAACTTAGGATGGGATTACGGTGTTTTAAAGTATGTTTTTAACAATCCTAAAATGCACATTTGGCATCATGTAAAACACTTACCAAAACATGTAAGGTATGGTGTTAATTACGGACTAACCTTAAGCCTTTGGGACTATATTTTTAAAACCAATTACATACCGCATAACGGCAGAGATATTGAATTAGGATTTGAAGGCGATGAAAATTTTCCAAAAGATTTTTTACACCAAGAAATGTATCCTTTAAAAAAATGAAACAATTAACTATTATTTGTATTGGCCTTATATTTATAGCTTGTTCTGGAACTAAAAGCACTTCCGAAGCATCAAAAAAAACAACAACCAAAGTTATAGAGAAAACACCTGAAGCTGTTATAGATTCAGCACTTACAAATAAACCAATAATAATAGTAGACTCGTTTAAAACAGCCGAAAATAACACAAAACAAACACCTTCGAAAACTACCCAAAGCAATCTGCCGTTAAATCTTCATAACGCTTGGGATGCATTATTACAAAAACACGTTACGGTTGTTGGAAATGTTAATTATGACGGATTTAAAACAGACGAAAAACTATTAAATAATTACATAAAAAGTTTACAAGCCATTTATTCTACCAACGAGTTCTCTAGTTTTTCTAAAAACCAAAAATTAGCCTTTTGGATTAATGCTTATAATGCTTTTACAATTGATTTAATCCTTAGAAATTATCCGGTAAAAAGTATTAAAGACATAAAAAATCCGTGGGATGAACGTCTTTGGAAATTAGAAGAAAAATGGTTTAACTTAAATGATATTGAGCATAATATTTTAAGAAAAATGGACGAACCTAGAATACATTTCGCCATAGTTTGTGCCTCAATATCTTGTCCGAAATTACAAAACCAAGCTTTTAAGACTTCCAATTTAAACGAGCAATTAACCAACGCTACCCAACAGTTTTTAACCGATAGCTCCAAAAACCAAATTTCGGAAAACACCTTAAAACTATCTAAAATATTTAAATGGTTTGCAAAAGATTTTAAAACCGACGACTCTAATTTAATTGATTTTTTAAATACATATTCCCAAGTAAAAATAGCTCCTAATGCAACAAAAAGCTACTTAGATTACAACTGGAATTTAAACAAATAAAACCATTGGCGTAAAAACATCGTAAGTTAAGTATGATTAGTATTATTATTCCAGTTTTAAACGAAGTAAATAACATAACGGTTTTACTTCAGCATTTATTAAAAAATTCGACAGCAAAAAATGTTTCCGAAATTTTAATTGTTGATGGCGGCAGTAACGACGGCACCATTGCTAGCGTTAACCGGTTTATTAATTTTGCTGCAAACAACGACCAATCGGCATTGCCAAATATTAGAATAATTAATTCAACCAAAGGACGTGCTAAACAAATGAATTTTGGCGCACAAAACGCCATAGGTAAAGTGCTTTATTTTTTGCACGCAGACTCTTTTCCGCCAGCACATTTTGATGTTTTTATATTAAACGAAATACAAAAAGGAAACCAAGCTGGCTGTTTTAGAATGCAATTCGACAGCAACCATTGCTGGCTCACACTAGCTGGATGGTTTACTCAATTTTCGTGGCGTATATGCCGCGGCGGTGACCAAAGTCAATTTATAACAAAATCACTTTTTAACGCTATTGGCGGCTACGACGAAAGCTATATTATTTACGAAGACAACATGCTAATAAACGAATTGTATAAACGTAAAAGCTTTGTTGTAATTAATAAAAAACTTACCACCTCATCGCGACTTTATAAAAAAGTTGGTGTTTTTAAATTGCAATATCATTTCTTACAAATTTATATAAAACGCTATTTAGGCGCATCGGCCGAAGAGCTTCATAAGTACTACAAAAAATCTATTGCTTAAATAAAATTTGTTAAAAATTAACCAAACTGCATGTAACAAAATGTTAATTTTTAAGTCTTTTTCATGTAATGCTATATCTTCATAGCCAAATCGAAAAACATGAAACAAGCTTACTTACTTATTCTCGTATTTTCTTTATCAATTACTTCTGTTGTTGCACAACATTCAATAAACGCCCGACTTATCGATTCGGTAAGCCAAAAACCCATTCCGTTTGCAAATATTACACTTGGTAAAAAATTAGGCGTAATAAGTAATGCCGATGGTGTTTTTCAAATTCATTTTAAAAAAAATCCATCGCCACAAGATTCTCTAATGATTAGCTGTTTAGGCTATGAAAACAAAACCATTCCTGTTTTAAAATTTAAGGATAGCCTTTTACTTTTAAGTCCTAGTTCTATAGAATTAGATGAAGTTTTAGTTTCAAATAAACATTACACCGCAGACGAAATTATTGAAAAGGTGTATGAAAATTTAGAACAAAATTACAGCGCGCCGTTTAATAAAAGTAGGTTGTTTTATCGGGTTTCCTATTTTAATAAAATGCTGAAAAAACATGTTGATGTAAAAAAAACAACGATTCCAGAACTTAATCAAAAATTTGCCGATAGTATTTTAAACATTTTACCCAATACAAATGCCGATTACACCGAAATTTTAGGTGATTTTTACACGACTACAAGCGATATTATCGATGATGCTAAACTCGACATTATTAAAGCCTCGCATTTATACGATAAAAACAACGCTGTTTCTTTTGATGGTGTTGAAGAAAGACTCAATACTATTTTACAAAAACGAATAAAACGCGACTCGTATTTTAAAGTAAAATCGGGTTTATTTGGAACCAAAACCGAGATTGATACTACTATTTTTAATGACGAGCCAACAAAAGAAGAAAAACAAACCGAAGCATTTCTGCAAGCTCAAAAAAAGAAAGAAGAAGCCCGAAAAAAGCAATTTTTATCTTATAGAAAAAGTGATTTAATCGATTTACAAGAATCTAGTTTTATTTTTGAAGATTCCGACTTAAATTTTATTTATAAACCCAATAAATATGAATTTGAAATTGTCGATCATTTATTTTTAAACGAGGCTTTTGTTTACAAAATAACCTTTAAACCCAAACGAGGAGCCGATTACAAAGGCGTTTTATACATAAACACCGACGACTTTGCGGTTGTTCGAGCCGATTACCAAAACGTGAAGCAATTAAAAAGCTTTAATCTTTTAGGTATTTCGTATGAAAAAAATCTGTTTAAAGGTCTGTTTATTTACGAACAAGATGATGCTAAAAACTATAAATTAAAATATGCCGAATCTGTTGACGGCACCAATTTTGGTATAAAGCGTCCGTTTAAAATAATTGAAAAAAACAAAAACACTAAAGGTCGTAGAAAACAAAACGAAATATCGACAGACATTCATTTTATAATGTCTAACAGCGAAAAACGAGAGTTAGTGGTTTTCGAAAATAGCACTTTAAGCGAATCTAGCTTTAACAATTTTAAAGAAAACCCAGATGTAAAACCAACCTATTTACCAGATTACGACCCTACTTTTTGGGAAGGATACAATGTTATTGAGCCTAACCAAGCCATTAAGTCGTTTAAAAGTATAGAGTAATTTTGCACTATTTATTTCTACCTTGTTCATTTGGGTATAAACCAGGTAAATTATCGCTTTGTACAAAAACTTTTGTATCAATATTCATGCCTGTAACTTTACCTTTAAAAGCGGCACCAGTATCTATATTCCAAACATTAGCAGCATGCATTGGAACATCTACATTAAAGTTTGTGGTTGGCGTATGCCCAATAAATATTTCGCTATAATGCCCTAAACGTTTTGGGTAAGACACATTGGTTTTAGGTAGATTTTTATCTAAGCTTAACGCCATTTCCCAAAGGGTTCTGTCATAGTACAAGGTTTCTTTAACCACTTCTTTTTCCACACCGTGCATCGATGTAAACCCCGCATGCAAAAACAAGCGGTTCACACTATCGATATAGTACATTTTCAAATTTTCGAAAAACTGTAAATGCGCTTTCTTTTTTTCAACAGAATATCCTTCATAACTATCCATTGTTTCTTTACCACCATGAATATACCAAGTTGGATTTACTTCTTTACTACTCAACCATTGTTCGCACCAAACATCATGATTTCCTTTTATAAAAATACAGTTAAATGTTTGAGATAAATCTATCAATAAATCTATAACCTGAGCCGACTCACTCCAGCCATCTACATAATCACCCATAAAAATTAGGGTATCGTCATCTTTAATTTCTAATTTATTTAAAACTTGTGTTAAGGCTTTAAGTCCGCCATGAATATCACCAATTGCAAAGGTTCGCATGAATAATGTGTTTAATTTAATACAAATCTAAAGGTTTACAAATCAAAACAAATCTTTACATTATTAAATTAAGTTTAAAAATTAGCCTTAATTATTATAAAATAAGTATCACAATTCGTACTTTAAAGCACGCTATTAATTATAATCCTACCTGCTAAATGAAAATTAAAAAAGTTTTAGTTGCAAATCGTGGTGAAATTGCTATTCGCATTTTTAGAGCCTGTACCGAAATTAACGTTCAAACTGTTGGCATTTATACTTTCGAAGACCGCTACTCATTACACCGCTATAAGGCAGATGAGTCGTACCAAATTGGAGAAGAAAACGAACCTCTAAAACCTTATCTAGACATTAATGCTATTATTAAAATAGCTTTGGATAATAACGTCGATGCCATTCATCCTGGTTATGGTTTCCTATCTGAAAATTCAAATTTTGCTCAAGCCTGTAGCGATAACAACATTATTTTTATTGGCCCTAAAGTATCTGTTTTAAGGTCGTTAGGAGATAAAATCACAGCTAAAGAAGTAGCCATAAACAACAACATTCCTATAATAAAAAGCAATATTAAACCTTTAGTTGATGTTAAAACCGCCATTGCAGAAGCAAAAAAAATAAAGTACCCTATTATGCTAAAAGCAGCCTCTGGAGGTGGTGGTCGAGGCATGCGAGTTATTCGTAACGAAGAAGAATTAAAAAAAGCTTATACCGAAAGTAAACGAGAAGCATTAAATGCCTTTGGAGACGACACCGTATTTCTTGAAAAATTTGTTGAAAACCCAAAACATATTGAAATTCAAATTGTAGCCGACAACTATGGCAACACCGTACATTTATTTGAAAGAGATTGCTCGGTACAACGACGCTACCAAAAAGTAATTGAATTTGCACCATCGTACGGTCTAAAACAAGAAACTAAAGAGGCACTTTACAATTATGCGTTAACCATTTGTAAAGCTGTAAATTATAATAATATTGGCACGGTAGAATTTTTAGTAGACGATGATGACTCTATATATTTTATTGAGGTAAACCCTAGAATTCAAGTAGAGCACACCGTTACAGAAGTTATTACAAATATCGACCTAGTAAAAACCCAACTTTTTATAGCTGGAGGTTATAAGCTAAGTGATGAGCAAATTAAAATTACCAGTCAAGAAGCCTTAACAATTAGCGGTTATGCATTACAATGTCGTATTACTACCGAAGATCCTCAAAACGATTTTAAACCCGATTACGGCAGTGTTACAGCCTACCGTAGTGCTTCTGGATTTGGTATTCGATTAGATGCCGGAAGTATTTATCAAGGCGCAAAAATATCTCCATTTTTCGATTCGATGCTTGTAAAAGTAACGGCACATGGTAGAACTCTTGATGGTGCCAGCAGAAAAATACGTCGTGCCTTAGCCGAATTTAGAATTCGTGGAGTTAAAACTAACATGCCGTTTCTCGATAATATTTTAAAGCACGACACCTTTAGACAAGGAAAAATTACGGTAAACTTTATAAAACAAAATCCAGACTTATTCCAGTTTAAAGCACCAAGAAACCGTGCCACAAAGTTACTTACTTACCTTGGCGATGTTATTGTAAATGGCAATCCAGATGTTAAACAAATAGAGCATAATAAAACGTTTGTAAAGCCCAAAGTACCAAAGTTTGATACTAATGCAAGATACCCGAAAGGCACTAAAGACATACTTACAGAACTAGGACCAGAAAAATTTGTCGAATGGTTAAAAAAAGAAAAACAAGTTCACTTTACTGATACCACCATGCGAGATGCGCACCAAAGTTTGTTAGCTACGCGTATGCGTACCTATGATATGCTAAAAGTTGCCGAAGGTTATGCTAAAAATCATCCGGAAATATTTAGTATGGAGGTCTGGGGCGGTGCCACTTTTGATGTTTGCTTACGTTTTTTACAAGAAAACCCTTGGGAACGTTTACGTTTACTTCGTAAAGCTATGCCTAATTTGTTATTACAAATGCTTATTCGAGGTTCAAACGGCGTAGGGTACAAAGCTTATCCAGATAATTTAATTGGAGAATTTGTAGAACATTCTTGGGAAAATGGAGTCGATGTTTTTAGAATTTTTGATTCGTTAAACTGGATGAAATCGCTTGCACCATGTATTGAACATGTTCGCACCAGAACCAAAGGTTTAGCCGAAGGTTCTATTTGTTATACAAATGATATTTTAAATCCTGAAAACAAAAAATACGACTTAAAATATTATGTTAATCTCGCCAAAGAGATTGAAAATGCAGGAGCACATATTTTAGGTGTAAAAGATATGGCTGGCTTATTGAAACCTTATGCGGCTTACGAACTTATTTCAGCATTAAAAGCTGAGTTAAATATCCCTATTCATTTACACACTCACGATACCTCATCAATTCAAGCGGCCACTTATTTAAAAGCTATTGAAGCTGGTGTAGATGTTGTTGATGTTGCTCTTGGAGGGTTATCTGGATTAACATCGCAGCCTAATTTTAACTCGGTGGTAGAAATGTTGAAATTTCAGGAGCGTGCTTCAAATATCAACATCGATTCTTTAAACGCATACTCAAACTATTGGGAAACCGTTCGCGACTATTACTATCCGTTCGAATCTGGATTAAAAGCAGGCTCTGGAGAAGTTTTTAAACACGAAATTCCGGGAGGCCAATACTCAAACCTAAAACCACAAGCTCGTTCTCTTGGGTTAGAAGATCGTTTTCACGAAATAACGCAAATGTACAGCGATGTAAATCAGCTTTTTGGAGATATCGTTAAGGTAACACCAAGTTCGAAAGTAGTTGGTGATATGGCACAATTTTTAGTTAGTAATAATTACACCATACAAGATGTTCTAGAAAAAGGCGAAAGTATTTCGTTTCCGCAGTCGGTTGTCGATTTTTTTAAAGGCGATTTAGGTCAACCTGTTAATGGTTTCCCTTCAGCGCTTCAAAAACTTATTTTAAAAGATATAGAGCCTTATACTGATAGGCCAAACGAGCATATGCAGCCGCTAGATTTAGAACAGGAATATGAAACCTTTAAAAAAACATTTGAGCACGACTTGAGTCGTAAAATTGAATATACCGATTTTCTGTCTTATCAACTTTATCCAAAAGTTTTTACAGACACTTACAACAAGCATTTAAAATACGACAACCTTATGAATTTGCCTACTAAAAATTTCTTTTATGGCATGGAAATTGGCGAAGAAATTATTGCAGAATTAGACAAAGGCAAACGCTTATTAATTACACTAGAATCTGTAGGACAGCCCAATAACGATGGCATTGTCACGGTTTATTTTAAATTAAACGGACAAGGACGAAGTGTTGATATAAAAGATAATTCTATAAAGGTAGAGAAAATAGAGAATGCCAAAATTGATAGCACAGACCCTAACCAAATAGGTGCGCCATTACAAGGCATGCTATCTACTATTTTGGTGAAAAAAGGTGAAAAAGTAAGCAAAAATCAACCTTTATTTATTATTGAGGCTATGAAAATGGAAACCACTATTACCGCAAATAATGATGCTACCATTAAAAAAATTGTTTTAAAACCAGGGTTTATGGTAAACGCTAACGATTTGGTATTAATTTTAGAAGACTAAAAATATTGCCCAATACCAAACACAAAACCACGGCTGGCATTTTTAGTTAAACCTACCCCATAATCAATTCTAAAAATGGCATTAAATATTTTTTTATGAATAAACCTTAAACCTGCACCCGGAAACAAACGCATATTTTGCGAATCGGTAAAATCACCATAATCGCCACCAGGGTTTCGCCAGGTACCAGCATCAATAAAAGCATTTCCTTGTAAAACAAACCACCCTTTTTCGTAAAGGGTTTGTCTGTATTCTGTGTTTAAAACTAAAGCAGCTGTTCCTCTATCAATTAAATTACCAACACCTCTTAAATTTTTATTATTATCTACTGCAAATGGCGCAAAAGGTGTTTCGTCGTTTGTTGCAGTACCAATATGAAACCTACTTGCCCAATTACCGCGCTGTCCAACCCGTTTAAAGTACATAAAATCGTTCCATCCAATTAAAAAATCGGGAAACTTTTTTCGGTCTCCAGCACGAGAATGCACATACTGAAAATTAAACACACTCCTAAAGCCTTCGACGTATTGATAATCGTAATTTAAATTGTTATACTCGTAAATTAACTTATAAAGTATTTTATCTACATCTAAACTCAATGGTACAACATTACTAGTAGCTCCTGAAACATATTTATAATCTTCGCTAAAAATATTAACACCAGCTTCAATTCTATTGGTAAAATTAAATTGATATAAGCCCAAAACCTCCAACGAATTATTGTTATAACGATAATCTGCTGTGTTACTTTCGAAAAAAACAGGCTCCAAAGTAGTTAAGTTTTGATAATTTACAGCTAAGCCTAATTGTCTTGAAAACAAATATGGCGCCCTAAAATTTATTGCATAAGAGTCGTAAATATCCTTTTGATAAAACCCTCCAAAAGCAATATTTTGTCCGAACAAATTAAACTCGTAAAGCCCTAAACGATATGCAAACTCGTCGTTGTTTGTAGTATAAACATTTGCTGAAGGAATAATTGTAAAGTTCTCCTCTATATTGTAAAACACATTATACTCGTTTTCTTTTTCTGTTGGAAATACCTGATAATAAGCGTGCGCAATTGACGGTAAACGTTTTAATAACTTAATATCGCTTTCAATAATAGCAGAATCTAACGCCACACCAGGTTTTATATTCGATATTTTTTTTACAAAACCCGATTTTAATTTTTTATTGCCTTGCACTTTTAAATCGGCAACCGTGTTTTGCGAAAATGTAACGCAGGTAAAACTTAGAAAAAGAAAAAGTAATAGTTGCTTCATTGTACAGTAAATTGATTGATGAAAAATTCGTTTATCCAATTATCTTCACTCACATCCATAATGGTTATGCTGTAAGTTTCGCCCAACGTTAAATCTGGTGGAGTGCCATTTGTAATATTTAAAACCACGTTGGATGTATTGTAATATTGAAACTGAGTTTCGAAAGTATAAGTGCCCGAAATTAAATCGTTGTTGGTGTTTGAGATTACCTCGAAAAAAATAGCATTATCTGCTTCCGAATTCACTTCCCAAGTAAACAACGGCATCTGCGAAGTGTCTTGATTTATATTAATGTCACTAGAAAAAATAGTAGGTTGCGATTGGTTTTTTATAAGAATTGGATTTGAAAGTTTTATTTCGCCATCCATTTCAAAAGAAACAATAAACCAACGTTCTACTGTAATATTATTTTCAAACTTTCTTAAATAGCCATTAAAAACGGGCAAATCTTCAGCTTGTAAACGGGTGTAATTTTCAAAATTATTAGGATCAACGTTATTTGAAGCTGTTTCAAAAAGTATAAAATTTTCGGCATCGCCTTCTGGATAAAAATAAACAGCCGCCGCATTCGAGGTTTCACTTTCGTTTCCGGCGCAAGCTATAACAGCTCCAGTTTCATAGGTTTTATTTTCAATATAACTTGTTAAATCTAAAATCTGTTCTGTTATATCATCATTTGAAGCACAAGATGCTACTAAAACCAATAAACATAACGCTTTTATTATTTTCATTTTATGGTGTTGTAATAATGTTTAATTACAGCTTCTGCTGGTTTATTTTGTGGTGTAAACTGGTTATTATTTTCGCCACCAACTTCGTTGTGTTTATGAAACCACTTCCAAACAAATCCGCCTGCAAACCAATCTTCTTTCCAAAAAGTTTCAAAAAGTGCTTTTGTGGTGTTTACTTGAGCTTCTAAGTTAACTTCTGTCATGCTTCTACTAAAAACCCATGGTTTTTTACCTGCAAAGTCTACACTTCTATATCCAAATTCGGTAAACAAAATTGGTTTATTGTGTTTTTCCGAAATCGATTTTATGATTGGTTTATGGGGTTTCCAACCTTCCAAGCAAGCTGCAACTGTAGGTGTTTGCATATCGCTAACTGGAAAATAAGCATCAATTCCAATAAAATCTAACTTATCCCAAAATGGCGTTGTTTTATACTCGTCCCAATTTGCGGCATAAGTTAGTTTGCCACTGTAAACCGTTTTTATTTCATTTATTAATTGCTCCCAATACTGAGGTCGGTGCTCAATAAATTGTTGTAATTCGGTGCCAATACAAAGTATGTCGACTTTTAATGCCTGAGCTAACACTGCATACTCTAAAATAAATTTAGAATAAGAATTTTCGAGTGTTTTCCAATTGGCTTCGCTTTGCATTTTAATGTATCCTGTAAACTCACCACGACCAATCCATATTTGTGGTTTTAGCATAATTTTTATACTATGCTTTCGCAACTCATTTATGTATTGTTCTACGCCTGCTTTTCGCTCGCCATACCATTGTCGTTCTCCATTAAACCTAATTTCTGGTGTACTTAAATCTCTAATAAAACCAAAAGGCATTACAGCCGCGTAATTAGCATTTACTTGTACAACTGGAAGCGTGTGGCTCTTGTTTATAGATTCTCTGGAAGAAACAAAACTTACGCCGTTTATTTTTTCAACTTGACCATTACAAGCCGTTAGAATTAATAATATAACACCTAGGACTTTACATTTTAAATATTGCATTTACATATTGTTTATGCACCAATTTAGCAATTATTAAAACAAGGCGCGTAACCCAACACTAAATGTTTGCCCTAAACCTTGAAAGTTATATCCGGCTACAATTTTTCCAAACGATGCCTCTAAATTTAAGGCTTGTGTTAATTGGTATTTCCCACCTAAACCTAATTGCGTGTAACGTTGTGAAAAGTTGTTTCCTAAATCGATTAAAAACGCTTGTTGGGCATTTACAAATACTGTAGATTTTGCCGAAGGAAAATAACTTAAAAAAGCACTTACAGGTAAAAACATGCTGTTATTTGCAAAACGTTCGCCTTGGTTTTCTGTTAGAGCATCTGCTTCAGTTGAACTTTCACCAAAGTTAAATCCAAAATCTGCTTCTGTAAAAATTTGCCATTTGCCGCCACCAAATGTTTTATCGTAAAAGAACTTGGTTTCCCAAAATGTACTTCTTTTATCTAGGTAAACACCTGGTTCGTCTTCAAATACAGCAAAATATAATGAACTTGTAAAAGAGAAATTAGGCACACTTGCAATTGGTTGTACACGTATAGATGGCGCTATAGTTGTTACACCACTTCTGGCATCTACACCATTATTTTCAAAATTAAACACACTAAATGCACCTTGACCATTATAAGTATTGGCACGTACTTGAAAAATAACACCAACGTTTATTCTTGAGTTATTACTAACACCGGTATAAATTTCGGTGGTATTTGTAAAAAAGTTTTGTCTAGCTATTTTACCAGAAGTACTTCCTGCATCGGTTTGCTCTGTTTGCGTGTACAAGCTGTTAAAAAACTTAATATCCCACTGTCCTTTATTTAATAATTTTGATGGTGTATATTCTTGAATTACACTTTTTGAAGTTTCATTTTCCTCTTGAGAAAATCCTAAAAAGGAAATACTTAATGCTAATAATAAGGTTGATAGTTTTTTCATTTTTTATTTATTTTTTCTTTTTCTTATTGCTTTTTTTATTGCTGATTTAATGTCCAGTTATACGGGAAATAACTAATTTTTGAGTTTGCTGGTACAGCCTCTGTTCTGTATTTGTTTATAAAGTCAATTTCGGTGGTGCCATTCATGGTAAAATCTTCTTTATACCATTTCATTATTTCTGAAGCTTGAACACGCTTCTTTTTTACATTTACCATTAAAAACGAACCGTTTATAGCTAATTTAGTTTGTGCTTCTAATTGTGCATTTAGCGTATTTGGTAAATAAGCCTTATTAATTAATGGCGGACAACCTACTGCGCCACAAACTAATACAAAATGAAATCTAGGATCTTTAAACTTTGCTCGAAGTAACTTGTGCTCTATATCATTTAAAGTGATACTTTTTCCTGCTAATTCGTGTGTTTTTTTATCGAAAAACCCATCATTATCTAATGGCGATTTTGTAGGGTAAACATCTATTATACCTTTTATAACCGATAAGTTATAAGCGTTAATCCAAAAGGCTTGATAAGTATTAGCATCTTTTGCATCAATTGATGTGTTTTTTGCAAGTTCTAAAATGCTATTTAATTTAGAAGGATCATTATTAATAGCTTTATAATTCACTTTACCATCCTGAACATAGGTTTGCAAAAAAGCATTTGTCTCTTTAAAAAAACTTTCAACATTTTGAGCATATACTGAAGATGTTATAACAAATACAATAATAAATTTTAAAATTCTCATAATTTCCAGTTTAATTCAGGCATTCTGTCGAAGCTAAAATTGTTGTCTTACAAAAATTTTAAAATAATTTTAAGAACTATAAAAGTATTAAACCTTACACTTGGCGCTTAATTTATAAGGTTTCTAAATTAATGCTAGCTGTTAAGTTATTAACTTTAATAACGACCTAAAATTCATCAAAAACACAAAAATGGAACATATCGCAATTATTGGTAACGGCATTTCGGGCGTTACGCTTGCCAGACATATTAGAAAACTATCCGATAAAAAAATCACGATTATTTCTGCAGAAACCGAATATTTTTTCTCACGCACTGCATTAATGTATGTGTATATGGGCCACATGAAGTTTGAACATACGCAACCTTACGAAAATTGGTTTTGGGAGAAAAATAGAATCAACTTAAAAAAAGGCTATGTAAATGAAATAGACACCGATAACAAGACACTTCATTTTGCCGAAGGCGATTCGCTTACTTACGATAAATTAGTAATAGCAACTGGTAGTAAACCAAATAAGTTCGGTTGGCCAGGGCAAGACCTCAAAGGTGTTTTAGGCATGTACCACAAGCAAGATTTAGAAAACCTAGAAACATATGCACCAAATAACAAAGTTTGTAAACGTGCTGTAATTGTTGGTGGTGGTTTAATTGGTATTGAACTAGCAGAAATGCTAAATAGCCGAAGCATTCCCGTTACCTTTTTAGTTCGCGAAGATAGTTTCTGGAATGGAGTTTTACCTTCTGGTGAAAGTGAAATGATTAATAGACACATAAAAAATCATCATATCGATTTACGCCTTTCTAGTAATTTAAGAGAAATTAAAGCCGATGAAAACGGACAAGTAAAATCTATAATTATTGATGAAACAGGTGAAGAAATTGAATGCAACGTTGTTGGACTAACAGCCGGAGTTACACCTAATATTTCATTTTTAAAAGATTCTAAAATTGAAGTAGGCCGTGGTGTTAAAGTAAACCGTTTTTTAGAAACTAACATAAAAGATGTTTACGCCATAGGCGATTGCGCCGAACAGCATGAAGCCATTGGAAATCGCAGACCTATTGAAGCGGTTTGGTACACCGGCCGAATGATGGGAGAAACTCTAGCACAAACCATTTGCGGAAATAAACTAGAATACAAGCCAGGACATTGGTTTAACTCGGCAAAATTTATGGATATTGAATACCAAACCTATGGTTGGGTGTTTAGCGAACGTAGTAAAAAAGACTTCGAAGCTCATTTCCACTGGAAACACGACGACGACACCAAATGCATTACCGTAGCATACAACAAAAACACAAACGAATTTTTAGGCATAAATACTTTTGGTATTAGAATGCGCCACGAAACTTTTGATAAATGGCTTACCGAAAAACGGGATATTGACTATGTAATGAACCATTTAGCTGAAGCCAATTTCGACCCAGAATTTTACAAACGATTCGAAAAAGACATTTTAAAAGCCTACAATAACCAATTAACAATAGCATAACCATGAGCAATAAATTAAATACAAGCATGTCGTTAGCAAAACCAGATGCATTAAATATAACCACCAACCAAAAAATAGCTTTAGCTTTAGGCTCTATTGGTCTCGTTATTTTAGCACTAGCGCTTTTTAACACGAATTTCCCAAATAAAGGGTTGTTTTTAACGCTAGCGTTAGGACTCATTTCTGTAGGAACTATTTTTTATTCTCGTGAGGCCTATTTAACAAAATTAGAAGGTATTAAAAACGATGGTGTTTGGTTTAAATCAATTTCATCTCGTGGTATTGGTGGCTGGATTTTAGGTGTTGTTTTAACCTCATTTTATATTGTGCTTTACTTCTTTCCTAAATATTTAGGTTTAGGACAAAATGGTGAAGCAAACACTGGTTTAATTTCACTTTTCGATCCGTTAAGTAAATTATTAAGCGGTAGAGATCCGAGCCAATGGTTTGTATATGGGACACTTTACACCATAGCCATTTTAGCATTTGGTTATAAGTTTATTTTAAAATACAGACATAATCGTTACCAACAATTACGAACTATATCTGTTATGTTTTTTCAATTAGGTTTTGCTTTTTTAATACCAGAGTTCATGTACGTAATGAACAACGATTTACCGTATTACGACTTAAAAAGCATCTGGCCACTAAACTATTATATTTTCGATCAATGGTCTGTTAAAGGTTTTATTTCAAACGGCACAATTGGTTTAGCTTTATTACTATTTGGTATTATATCCATTTTTGTAATCACTCCATTTTTAACCTACAAATATGGAAAACGTTGGTATTGTTCATGGGTTTGTGGTTGTGGCGGATTAGCCGAAACTGCTGGTGATTCGTTTAGACAATTATCATCTAAAAAATTATATGCCTGGAAAATAGAGCGATGGCTAATTCATTTAGTGCTGGTATTTTCTGTAGTGATGACTACGGCAATGGTATATTCTTATTTGGGCACCGATAGCTCCAAATATTGGCTTACCAAAGGCGTTTTTATTAGCTTAGTTATTGCCTTTTTAACTCTAGTCTTTGCAGGCGTAATGTATTTTAAAGGTAAAGAATTAGCAAAAGATGCTAAGTATGGCGCCATTAGTTTATTTTCAGTTATTGCCCTATTACTTGTTATGCATTTTACTAGTACTACAGATCATTTGTTTTTTGTTAAAGGCAGCGCTTTAAGATCGGCATACGGTATTTACATTGGTTCTATATTCTCTGGAGTTATTGGCACAGGTTTTTATCCAATATTAGGTAATCGTTCTTGGTGTCGTTTTGGCTGCCCAATGGCTGCAATACTTGGTTTTCAACAACGCTTATTTTCAAAATTTAGAATTACAACTAATGGCGGACAATGTATTTCTTGCGGTAACTGCTCCAATAGTTGCGAAATGGGAATTGATGTTAGACATTATGCCCAAAAAGGCGAGAATATTGTACGCTCAAGTTGTGTTGGTTGTGGTATTTGTAGCGCAGTTTGCCCAAGAGGTGTTTTAAAATTAGAAAACGATAGTTTGAAAGGTCGTATTAATTCTAACGACATTTTATTAGGCAATGATGTCGATTTAATGAATTTTGTTAATCAAAAGTAATGCGTTTTTTATTTTTTATAAGTCTTATTTGTAATATTGCAATCGCGCAAAAACAATATCAAAAAACATATTTTGATAATGGTAATTTAAAATCCGCTGGATGGGTAGATAGTTCTAACAACAAAATAGACTATTGGAAAACCTTCTATAAAAATGGAAATTTAAAAGAAGCCGGACATTATAAAAATAACAAGCGTACAAAGTTTTGGGTGTTTTATAACGATGCGGGTACAAAAACCAGCGAAGGCCATTACAATAACAACCAAAAAATAAATTGGTGGGTCTTTTATGATAAAAATGGAAACATGAATCATAAATGCCAACTTAAAAACAACAAAAAAAATGGCTATTGCCTCATGTATAAAAATAAAAAACTAGTATCGGCAGCTAAATATTCTTTAGGAAAAAAAATAAAAGAATGGACAGATTTTAGTTCGTTTACAAAGGAAAATAGCTTAAGAGATCTCAATAATGGAAACTAATATTTCAGTAATTATACCTGCTTATAATGAAGCAGATTCCATTTCCTATGTAATTAAAGACATTCCAGATTATGTAAACGAAATTATTGTGGTTAGCAATAATTCTACAGATGCTACCGAGGCAAATGCACGAAAGGCAGGCGCTACAGTTTTAACCGAAAAAAACAAAGGTTATGGCTATGCTTGCCTAAAAGGTTTGCATTATATCGCAAATAAATTCGAAAAACCAGATATTATTGTATTTTTAGATGGTGATTATAGCGATTACCCAGAAGAATTAACTAAAATAGTAGAACCAATAACCAACCAAAATATAGACTTAGTAATAGGTGCCCGGGTTAAAGAACTTCGGGAACAAGGCGCTATGACTTTACCTCAAATTTTCGGCAACTGGCTAGCAACCAACCTTATGTCATTATTTTTTAACGCAAAATATACTGACTTAGGCCCATTTCGAGCTATAAAATACAATAAACTTATAGCTTTAAACATGGAGGACAAAACCTATGGTTGGACCGTAGAAATGCAACTTAAAGCATTAAAGCAAAATTTGTCATACACCGAAATTCCAGTAAATTATCGTAATAGAATAGGCGTCTCTAAAGTTTCAGGAACCATAAAAGGTGCTATATTTGCAGGCATAAAAATACTTGGTTGGATTTTTAAATACAGTATTAAAAAATGATTCTAGAATCTATTATTATTCTAATTTACTCTATCTCGCTATTGCTTATTTTCATGTACGCATTGGCACAATTAAATTTATTATTTAATTATTTACGAGCTAAAAAAGCTAAAGATAATTGTGAAAAATTTAACTTTTCTAACCCAAACGAAATTCCACTAGTAACCATACAACTTCCCGTTTATAACGAAATGTATGTTATGGAACGCCTGTTAGATAACATTGCGGAAATTGACTATCCAAAAGATAAACTAGAAATTCAAGTACTAGACGACTCTACAGACGAAACCATAGTTACAACAAAAGCTCATATAGAAAAATTACAAGCTTCTGGTTTAGATATAAAACACATTACCAGAACCGACAGGAAAGGTTTTAAAGCTGGTGCTCTTAAAGAAGGTTTAGAAACTGCAAAAGGTGAATTTATTGCCATTTTCGATTCAGATTTTTTACCAAATACAGATTGGTTGCAACGTACAATGCCATATTTTAAAAATGAAGAAATTGGTGTTGTGCAAACGCGTTGGGGGCATATAAATCGTAATTACTCACTGCTTACAAAAATTCAAGCTTTCGCTTTAGATGCACATTTTACTCTAGAGCAAGTTGGGCGAAACAGTAAAGGGCATTTTATAAACTTTAATGGCACTGCGGGTGTATGGCGTAAACAATGTATTCTAGATGCTGGTAATTGGGAAGGAGACACATTAACCGAAGATTTAGATTTAAGCTACCGTGCTCAACTTAAAAACTGGAAATTTAAATATTTAGAAGATGTAGAAACTCCTGCAGAATTACCTGTGGTAATAAGTGCCGCACGGTCACAACAGTTCCGTTGGAACAAAGGTGGCGCTGAAAACTTCAGAAAAATGCTTGGTCGGGTAATAAAATCTCCAGATATTTCTACAAAAACTAAAGTGCATGGTTTATTACACCTATTAAACAGTACCATGTTTTTAAATGTACTTATTGTTGGTGTTTTAAGTATACCAATGTTGTACATAAAAAACGAATACGCACATTTAAAACCATACTTTTACATCATGAGCTTTTTTGTGTTAAGCACCGTAATATTTTTTGTTTGCTATTGGCATATGTACAAAAATATTTATGGCGCTGGGTTTAAAAATTTCTTTAAATACGTTGGCATGTTTTTCGTATTTTTCTCAATTGCCATGGGCTTTTCATTACACAATTCTATTGCCGTTTTAGAAGGTCATTTTGGCAAAAAAAGTGAATTCGTTCGTACGCCAAAATTCAATTTAACTAAATTTAAAGACAACTGGAAAACTAACAAATATATGAAAAAAAACCTCTCTGTTCACGTTATTTTCGAAGGTTTACTTATGCTCTATTTCGGGTTTGGCATGTATAGCGCCTTTATAGTAGGCAATCAAGGTGGCGATTTTGGTTTATTTCCGTTTCACTTAATGCTATTTGTAGGTTTTGGCTATGTATTTTTTAAATCATTAGCCTCAAAAGTATAAATCTAGGTGTAACACTTTTGGGCGTTACCCCGAAGCTTCGAGGTCGCGCTTTACACTAATAGTTTTGGCTCTCGATGCACGCCTCGCCAAAAGCTAACCGTTGCAATCGCTAACGCAGCTAACAACAAAAATTAAAGTATGTTACTAAACAAAAACTTTATAACAACTTATAAAATTCCGTTATTGTTAGTACTTGCTTCCATGTTATTTTATTGGTCGTTTGCATACAATTTAGTCCGCACCGATTATATAAAACTAGTAACACTATACTCGGCATTATTTTACCTATTTTATAAAATAGTAAACATTTTTAAACACAACACTAAAGCATTAACCGTTTTCGCTTTTAGTTTTCGTGCGTTGTTTATACTCGCCATTCCAAACTTATCACAAGATTTTTACCGTTTTATTTGGGACGGCCGTATGCTTTTTCAAGGTTATAACCCATACCTAAATACCGTAGAATATTTTATACAAAACAACCAATTTCCAGTAGCTCAAGCTCAAGAACTCCGTGAAGGCATGGGCGGCTTAAATGCTAGCCATTTTACAAACTATCCACCAATAAACCAATTATGCTTTGTAATTGCGGCATTATTTGCTAATAAAAGCATTTTAGGTTCAGTTGTAGTTTTGCGTATTTTAATAATTATTGCAGATTTTGGCACCTTACATTTTGGCAAAAAACTATTAGCAAAACTAAATCTTCCAGAGTATAACATATTCTGGTTTATTTTAAATCCGTTTATAATAATAGAACTCACAGGAAACTTGCATTTTGAAGGTGTTATGATATGCTTCTTAGTTTGGAGTTTATACCTGCTTTATTCAAAAAAATGGATTTTAGCAGCCATAATATTTGCATGCTCGATAGCAACCAAACTCATCCCTTTGTTATTTTTACCTTTGTTTTTTCAGTGGTTTGTAAACAATAAATCATCTAATAAATCATTAATTTTAAAACTATTAAAATTAACCGCTTTTTACAGCATTGTATTAGCTACAACAGTTTTGCTTTTCGTTCCTTTTTATTCTTCAGAATTTATAAATAATTACAGTAAAACAGTAGCGCTATGGTTTAGTAATTTCGAGTTTAATGCCAGTTTGTATTACGTAGCGCGAGAAATAGGTTATGCATTTCGAGGTTACAACGAAATTGCCATAATAGGAAAAGTAAGTTCGCTGCTAGTAGTAATCTTTGTTTTAATCATTACTTTTTTCAGAAAAAACAAAACATTTGTACAACTAATTAGCGCCATGTTAATAGCTTTATCATTCTATTATTTTACAGCGACAACAGTGCATCCTTGGTATTTGGCTATGCTATTAATTTTATCGGTTTTTACTAAATATAAATTTCCATTGGTTTGGAGTTTTGTTATTATTTTAAGCTATTTGGCTTATTTAAATTTAAACTCCATGGTTAAATCTGAAAATTTATGGGTTATAGCTTTAGAATATATTATCGTTTTTAGCGTATTTTTATTCGAAATTTTTAAAAAGAAACCCATTGAGCATCAACTTCTATAAAATTTTCAGATTTTTAAAACGCTTCATTATAACCCTTGTTGTACTTTATGTAGCTTCTTTAATATTTCTATATCTTAAACAAGAACGCTTTTTCTTCAACCCTAAAGTTTTAGATAAAAATTATAAATATAGCTTTAAAGAACCCTTTGAAGAATTAAATATTCCGGTTGATGCTAATATAAATTTAAACGCCGTAAAATTTAAAGCCAATAATTCTAAAGGCATTCTTTTATACTTTCACGGTAATGCTGGCGCCATACACGAATGGGGAACACGTGCACATTTGTATCTAGAAAACAATTACGATGTGCTTTTTGTTGACTATCGTGGTTACGGAAAAAGCGACGGCGCGTACACCAATAGCAACGAACTTTTAAGCGATGTACAACAGGTATACAATTTTGTAAAAAAAGACTATAAAGAAACTGAAATTATTGTTTTTGGTTTTTCGCTTGGTTCGGGTTTAGCAAGTTATGTTGCTTCTAAAAACAAGCCCAAACAACTTATTTTAGGTGCTCCTTATTATTCTTGGCAGACTTTAATTGCAGACGAAATTGCACCACCTGTACCAAAATGGATTATGAAATACGATATTAAATCTTACGAATACCTTAAAACCGTATCTTGCCCAATAACTATTTTTTGTGGTACACGCGATTTTTTGGTTAATCCTAAAACTAATGCCAAAAAATTACAAACTATAAAACCAGAGCAAACCACTTTGTATTATATTACAGATGCTGGCCACAATGGTATACATATTACCAAACAGTATCACGATTTATTAAAAACCGTTTTATAAAAAAGCTGCCTTAATTTAAATTAAGGCAGCTTTTAGATTTTATTACAATTTTTGCAATTTTTTTATGGTATTAATCTCTTCTTCATAATCGTAACCATCTTCATCTTTAGTTACAACCATTTTAGATGTGTAAGTAATTTTAAACTTGGTTCCTATTAATTTATCTGAGTTTAAATCGAAGCTTTTTGCAACTTCATCACTTATTTTGTGGAATGTTACGGTATACTCCAAATCGTCGCTTGTTGCAACAAAATTGTACCCATAATCTTCTTTACCATCAAAAATTGCAGTAATAACAATAGTATCTTCTTGAACTTTTAAAGAGGTAAACCCTGTTAAAATAAAGCTGAATATAGCTATTAAACCTAAAATTGAATATTTTGCTTTCATAATAATATTTAAAATTTGATTTTTTTTGTGACACGTTTTTAACCGGAAAAAATCTACCAAAGTTTCGGCTTAACTTAATACAACTTTACCCTTAAAGCTGCTGGTATTTTAAGTTATTATAATGTACTATCTGTGTCGTTAAATAATATTTGAAAGTTTTGCTATAAATAAATCGATAACCTCAATAACAATTAAAATAATAATAATCCATTCTAAGCGGCTGCTTTCGTTATGGTCCATTATATCTTTAAAAAGCTCTAGGTTTTCTTTTATAATTTCAATACGATCGTGAATTACACGATATCTATCTTTTAAATCGAAGGCTTGTTTTAATTCTTGATTTAATCTGTTAAGTTCTTCTTTTTCCCAAGTAATTTCGGGCGAATCGAAAATGTATAAATTTTCAGAAATCTTGTTTTTAATATTTAAAACCTTACCTATAAAACGCTTTAACTTGTTACCAGAAATATCAAGCTTACCGTTAGCTTCTAAATATGAGGTATGTTTATTAGTTTCGGTTAATAACTCTTCGGTAATTTCGGTATAACGGTTTAAAGCCACAGATTGCGACGCGTTTAACATAACTAAACGAATCATTTCCTCATCTAAATTGGGTAAAATAACATTATCGAACTCGACTTTTAAGATGTTAGGTTTAATAACAACTTCTACCGAATCTGATAATTTTTCTGAAAAATAGTTTGTGCATTGCGGTTTAAGTTTTTGCAATGCATGGTTTATTTCAGTACTAGTCATGTTAAAAAAACTAACCATGCCATACTGAAATATGTAAATAAATTTATTTGGTGAACTGGTATAATACAGTTCGTCGCTATCTTGAAACAACAGCTGCCACGGCAACTGTTGTTTGCTAGATTTTATATTGATAGCACTAGCTACTTGGTAAGCAACTACGGTGTACATTTATTTTTTTAAATACCTTTTATAGTGGTTTTAGGCTTTGTACAATATAAATAACATCATCACCATCATCTTCTTCAATAAATGTTATTTTAAAGTCTTTGTCTATTAAACTTTCATCATTTTTTAAATCGAATTGCTTTAAAACCCTAGGGTGTACATCTTCAAAAGCTAATTCTTCTCCATTTTCAAACCAAAAATTGTAATAACCGTTTTCGTAAGATTTAAAAACAGCTGTTCTCATAATATATTTATTTGTGATTAATCGTCTGTATCTTCCGTATCTGGAGGCTGTACTGCTTCTGGATCGTCACTTTCGAAATCGTCATAATCATCTTCATCATAATTTTCCATAGTAACCGCAAGTTTAGAACTTACTTTAACCAGATATTTAGTATCTGCAGTTGTAACCTCTACGGCTTCAATAATTTCGTTATGTTGGTTTCTAAACGAAATGACATGATCATCATCATAACCATCGGGATATTTTTCAACAAGTAATGCTAAAATTTCTGGTGTTAGTTTCTTAAAATCAACTATCACTCGTTTTAAGTTATCGTTTCTATTTTTCATGTTTTTAAAATTTAGATAGATTGATCTGATTTACAGACCTAAAAGATAAGCAAAAATTAAAGGCGCAACAATAGTTGCATCACTTTCTACAATAAATTTTGGCGTATCAATATCTAATTTACCCCAAGTTATTTTTTCGTTTGGTACAGCTCCCGAATACGAACCATAACTAGTTGTTGAATCGCTTATTTGGCAAAAATAACTCCAGAATGGTGTATCGGTACGTTCCATATCTTGGTATAACATTGGTACTACACATATAGGAAAATCGCCTGCAATACCGCCACCTATTTGAAAGAAACCAATACCATTTGTTGAATTATCGGTATACCAATCTGCTAAAAAAGTCATATACTCAATACCCGATTTCATGGTACTTGCTTTAAGCTCGCCCTTTAAAACGTAGCTTGCAAAAATATTCCCCATGGTGCTGTCTTCCCAACCTGGGCAAACAATTGGCAAGTTTTTTTCGGCTGCTACGTACATCCACGAATCTTTTAAATCTATTTCGTAATACTGCTCTAACACACCAGAAAGTAACATTTTGTACATGTACTCGTGTGGTAAATAACGCTCACCTTTATCATCAGCATCTTTCCAAATTTTAAAAATATGCTCTTGTAAACGACGAAAAGCCTCTTCTTCTGGAATACAAGTATCGGTAACACGGTTTAATCCTTTTTCAAGTAAATCCCATTCTTCCTGTGGTGTTAAATCGCGATAGTTTGGCACACGTTTATAATGCGAATGCGCCACTAAATTCATGATATCTTCTTCTAAATTTGCACCTGTACATGATATGATTTGAACTTTATCTTGACGAATCATTTCTGCGAAACTTTTACCTAGTTCTGCTGTACTCATAGCACCTGCAAGCGATACTAACATTTTAGCTCCATTTTCTAATTGAGCTTCGTAACCTTTTGCTGCATCAACCAAAGCTGCTGCATTGAAATGCAAATAGTGGTTTTCTATAAATTGAGAAATTGGACCTTTAGTACGCATCGTTATCTTTAAATTTAGTGGTTTTATTTACTGTTTTGTTATTGTTTGCATTATCGAAATCGTCATCAAAATCATCGTTTTGAAACTTATAGCTAAGCATTTTGTAATATAGTTTTGCTGCAAGAAAATCTGAAGATTTTTCATTTTTATTAGGGCAAAGTTCAACAATATCGAACCCTACTACATTTTTTTCTTCGAATACTTGCTTTAAAAAATCTAAAGTTTCGTACCATAATAAACCGCCAGGTTCTGGAGTTCCTGTACTTGGTAGTATTGACGGATCGAAAGCATCAAGATCTATAGTTATAAACACATTATCTGTCATTTGGTCTATTGCCGAATCCATCCAAGAATCATCAATAGCCATATCGTGTGCAAAATAGGTTTTGTCTTCGTTTAAAACGGTAGTTTCAATAACATCCATTGAGCGAATACCCACCTGAATTAAATTGGTAGTTTGACTAGCCTCGTAAACCGCACAAGCATGGTTACAGATTGAACCTTCGTAACTTTCGCGTAAATCGGCATGAGCATCTAACTGTAAAACGGTTAGGTTATTATACATTTCGTTAAACGCACGAATTGTACCAATAGAAATAGAATGCTCGCCACCAAAAAGGGTTACAAATTTATTTTTTTTAATGTATTTTTTAGTCGCTTCATGCACAGCTTCAACCATAGCTTCTGGTGAGCTATTTTCGGTAACTGCAGGCGCTAAAAATACACCTTGTTTATAAACTTCGGTTCTGGTTTCAATATCAAAAAGTTCCATATTTTCAGAAGCATCTAAAAATGCCTCTGGACCTTTATCTGCTCCTTTTTGCCATGTACTTGTACCATCGTAAGGCACCGGAATTAAAACAATTTTCGCTTGCTCTAATTTTGCGTATTCTTCTGAAATACCTGCATAGGTTCTATTTTGCATAACCTAATATTTTAAGTAAGTCTTCACTTTTTTGTTGTTCGCTGAATAATGTTGTTTGTAAGTTGCCTGCTTCATCTCTATCTATTAACAGATGTTTAGGCGATGGTATTAGGCAGTGTTGTAAACCACCAAAACCACCAATAGTTTCTTGGTATGCACCAGTGTTAAAAAAACCAATATATAACGGTTTGTCTTTATTATATTTTGGCAAATAAATAGCATTCATGTGCTGTTCACTGTTGTAATAATCGTCGCTATCGCAAGTTAAACCACCTAATAAAACACGCTCGTAGCTATCTTGCCAACGGTTTACTGGTAACATAACAAAACGTTTATTTATAGCCCAGGTATCTGGCAATGTTGTAATGAAAGATGAGTTTATCATGTTCCATTTTTCACGATCGTTTTGTTGCTTTTGGTACAATACTTCGTAAATAGCACCACCGCTTTCGCCTACTGTAAAACTACCAAACTCGGTAAAAATGTTTGGCACATCTACGCCTTCTTCATCGCAAACTAGCTTAATTTGGTTTACAATTTCATCGACCATATATTCGTAATCGAACTCGAAAGCTAAAGAGTTTTTTATAGGAAAACCACCGCCAATATTTAAACTATCTAAACTTGGGCAAATCTTTTTTAAGCTGGTATAAACCTTTAAACATTTTGTAAGTTCGTTCCAGTAATACGCGTTATCGCGAATGCCTGTGTTTATAAAAAAGTGTAGCATTTTAAGCTCAACCTTTTTATTATCCTTTATTTGTTCTTTGTAAAAAGGTACAATGTTTTTGTAGCCAATTCCTAATCGTGAAGTATAAAACTCGAACTTAGGTTCTTCTTCCGAAGCAATACGAATACCTACCTTGAAGGTATCGTTAATTTCTTCAGATAATAAGTCTATTTCTTCATAATTATCAATAATAGGAATGGCATTTTTGTGTCCATTATTTATTAATCTAGCAATATTAGTTACGTATTGTGCACGTTTAAAACCATTGCTAATTACAAAGGTATCGTCTGTAATTTTGCCTTCAGCCTTTAACGATTCTACAATATCAATATCGAAAGCCGACGAGGTTTCAATGTGTATATCGTTTTTTAAGGCTTCGTTTAAAACGTGTTTAAAATGCGAACTTTTTGTACAATAGCAATAGTTGTATTTGCCAGCGTAATTATTGTTTTCAATAGCCTTAGCAAACCAGTTTTTAGCACGTTGTATATTGTTCGATATTTGTGGCAAATAGGTAAATTTTAAAGGCGCACCATATTGCTCGACAAGTTCCATAAGGTTAATACCGTGAAACTCCAATGTTTTATTTTTTAAAGCGAATTCCTCTTGAGGAAAATCAAAAGTTTGATTGATTAAATCAATATATTTAGTATTCATTTATTCTATTAAAATGTTAAAATTGAGAATTGTAGTTTAACTACATGTTAAGCCAATAAGAACAAAATAATATCAAATACGAAACTGACTCTGTGTGGTTGGCACAAAGGCATACTCATGCTGTACAGCATAAATTGGAGAAACGGAAGTTAGCTTTAAAATTCGGTTGCTTAATCTGTAAGCTGCTTTTGAATATGACTTCCTAATTTTCAAAAGCCCGAACATAGAAACAGGTTTCAAAGTGTTCAGCTAATAAGTGCGGCAAATGTAATTTATTTTTTAATACAGCAAATATTTTTTTAAAAAAAATGAAAAAAATTTTAAACACGTATGTTATTGGGCGTTACCACAAGGGTCGGGCTATACGCGACAAGTCCTCGCAACCCAATTACCATGGGGTTACTGTGGGCTTTCTGCTACTATCCCTAACGCAGTTAAAAACAAAATTCGAGCTATTCAACAAAAAAACCTGCAAAGTTTTACAACTCTACAGGCTTATATAAATTCTATTAAAAAACATTTACTAAAGCATCTTTAAATTATTAAGCTCTTGAGTAGTTAAATGCTTCCAATGCCCTCGCGGAATATCCTTTTTAGTTAAATGTGCTATAGCTACACAATCTATACTTACTATATCGTAACTAAAATGCTCGAAAATGGTTCGGATAATAGTATTTCCTGTATTTTTTATTTTTAAACCAATTTCCTTTTTACTTGATCCATCGATGTAGCTAATCTCTTCTACTTCAATAAGCGAACCATCGATTTTAAAACCAGTTTGAATCTTTTTAAAATCTTCGTGTTTTAAATTTTTATCTAACTCAATATGAAACAGCCTAGGCACACCATTTTTAGAATTGGTAAACTTTTTTACCACGGCCTCATCGTTAGTAAACAATATTAAGCCTTTAGAATTTCTGCCTAAACGACCAATTGGCCTAATATTAGCATTTGTAGCATTGGCAACTAAATCCATTACTGTTCTGCCTTTACCTTCGCTATTTGTAGTTGCGAAACCTTTTGGTTTGTTTAATAACACATAAGCTTTTTGTTCTGGGTTTACACGAGAACCATCGTAACGCACCTCGTCTCCTGGTTTTACTTTGTAACCCATTTCGGTTACAACTTTACCATTTACACTTACTAAGCCTGTGGCTATATGCACATCGGCCTCTCTACGAGAACAAATACCAGAATTGGCAATATATTTATTTAACCTAACTTCGTCTGGGTTAGATTTTTTTGGTGCTTTTGGTTTTGTGCTATTCGAGGGCTTAGTAAAACCACCTTGATTTTTAATTGGTGAATTACCGCGTGAATAACTAGTTCGTTTATTAGAACTGCTTCCACCTCTTGATGTATTTTTATTACTGCCTCTGCCTTGGTTCCTGCTCATAGTATTTTAATTTTTGTGCAAAGATATACTTTAAAATTAACGATTTAGACTTTTTAATTTACGATTTTTTTCGCGTTAGCGATTGAGCAATTGTTGGAGCTCGTGCAAAATGTATTTTGCACAGCGACTTGCGAAAGCGCGGTTTACAACTTCATAAAAGTTGTAAAAACGCCCAAAACCATTAAATTCTGTTTAAAATAACACTTACGTCTATTAATAATATACTAAAAACTCCTGTTAACAATATAATTTTTAAAATATTATGAAGTATTAAATAATGCAACTTATCTTTTGAGTACCAAAGTATTACAACAAAAATAACTAGTAAAAAAATACTGACATAAAAGTAAAAATCCATATACCCAATTTTATATTTATAAAGCAGCAAATAAGTTGGAACTAAAGTTAAACCAGATAGCAGAGTAAGCATTATTTTTGATGCTTTTTCACCGTAAACAATGGGTATGGTGTGGTAATCTTGAAGTAAATCGCCTTTTATATTTTCTAAATCTTTTGTGAGTTCCCGCATAGATATTATTAAAAACAAAAATGTTGCATGTACAAAAATTACTGTTTCGTAATTTTTATAATACATAAATATGGCAAAAAATGGCAAAATAGTTAGTATTGCAGACACTAGATTACCAACTATTGGTAATTTTTTTAATTTATGCGAATACAACCAAATGGCAAATATGTAACATGCAAAAAAGAGTACAGCATTAAATGCCACATAACTTGCAAAAACAACAGCTAAAAAATTAAGTACAAAGTAAAATGACAACTTTGTATTTTGACTTACCAATTTATCTAGTTTCGATTTTATTGGCTTGTTAATTAAATCTTTCTCGGAGTCGTAAAAGTTATTTATAATGTAACCTCCAGCTATAGTTGCTGCCGAGGCTAACACAAGTAAAAACAAATTAATATCTAGCAAAACTTGGCGAACTGGTAAATCGTGAGCTAAAATGTAATTTGCTGTTAAGTATTGTGCTATTACAATAACCAAAATATTGTAACCGCGCACTACAGAAAACATACTAAAAAACTTAAGTAGAATATGTTTCTGTCTTCTATTTAGCATAAAGAAGTTAAAAATGTTTTGACCCTTCGACTACGCTCAGGGTGACAGAAAATTTAATTAAAAATTATAAACGACTTCTAGTTTATAATTTGATAAAGATTGTTTTGCTTTTTCTATATCTTCGGTAAACCCTAATATATAGCCACCACCGCCAGAACCACAAAGTTTTAAGTAATACTCGTTGGTATCTAAACCTTTTTTCCAAAGCTCATGAAATTGCTTAGGAATCATTGGTTTAAAATGGTTTAACACCACTTTTGATAGCTGTTTAGTATTGCTGAATAACGATTTTATGTTTCCGCTTAAAAAATCTTCAACACAAGCATCGGTATGTTTTATAAATTTATCTTTAAGCATATTACGGAAACCTTCTTGCTTCATATTTTCCATAAAAATACTAACCATTGGCGCTGTTTCGCCAACGATACCACTATCTATTAAAAACACAGCACCTTTACCATTTTGTTGTGCAGGAATACCGGTTGCTTCAATATTATCTTTAGAATTTATAAGAATAGGAATGCTTAAATAACTATTTAAAGGATCGAGACCAGACGATTTTCCGTGAAAAAACGATTCCATTTCAGAGAAAATCGCTTTTAATTCTAATAATTTTTCTCTGGTTAAATTTTCAAGAACTGTTATTTTATTTTTAGCGTATTTATCGTAAATCGCAGCTACTAGCGCTCCGCTACTACCAACACCATACCCTTGAGGAATTGAAGAATCGAAATACATGCCATCTGCAACATCAGATTTTAGTGTTTCAATATCAAAAACAACTAATTCTGGATTTATTGCTGCTAAATAATCTACGTATTTTTTTAAGCTTTCGTTCGATTTTATTGCCGTTTCACTTGGGTTTTCGCTCTTTTTTAAAGCACCATTATAAAAATTATATGGTATAGATAAACCTTTGGAATCTTTAATAATTCCGTATTCACCAAAAAGTAAAATTTTAGAATAAAATAATGGTCCTTTCATGATTTGAAGCTTAAATAGTTTAGCAAAATTACAACAATTTTGCTCCCAATCCTATTTTGTCATTAATATATTGACCATTTTGACAATGCTCAACCAACTCATTGTTAATAAATTGATTAATATTTTTAGCTTCATTTTCTGGATAAAGCATATGCACATTCGCCCCAGCATCTAAAGTAAAACACACTTTAGAATCTGTTTTCTCACGATACGCCCATATTTTATTTATTACTTGTAATGTATTAGGTTTCATTAAAATAAAATACGGCATGCTAGTCATCATCATAGCATGAAGGGTTAAAGCTTCACTTTCTACAATTTTTATAAATGCATCTAAATCGCCTGACTTAAAAACAGCTATCAAATCGTTTAAATTTTTATGTGCCTGCTTAAAGCGCTCTTCGGCAAATGGGTGGTTATGCATTAAACCGTGCCCAACTGTGCTACTAACTTGTTTTTCGCCTTTATCTACCAACAAAATAGTATCATGGTAGTTTTTAAAGTTTTCATGAACTTCAAACGGGTATTTAACACCGTATAAATCGGAACTTTCTGCAAAAGCTTGGTGTGTTCCCCATGTTACCAAACTACCTTCAATACTTCGGCAAGCGCTACCAGAACCCAAACGCGCTAAAAACGACGCCTTTTTATTAAAAAAAGACTTATTTAGATGCTCATGGTTTTTGCTCAGCATTCTATCTACACTGGTTAAACACAAAGCTAAAGCGCTCATTCCTGATGCCGATGACGCAATGCCCGAACTATGTGGAAATGTATTTTCGGTTTTTATAACAAAATGATAGTTTTTTAAAAACGGTAAATACGCTTCAACCCGTTTAAAAAACGTTTCTATTTTTGGTTTGAAATCGTCTTTTTTCTCATTATTTAAAAACACATCAAACGAAAAATCGGTTTTATTTTCTTTTTCAGAAAACTCTAAAACAGTTATGGTTTTGCACTTACTAAGTGTAAAACTTATGGAGGGATTTGCTGGTATTTGGTGTTCTTTTTTACCCCAATATTTAACCAAAGCAATGTTACTTGGCGATTCCCAAGCTACTTTACCTTCTTCAATGGTTTTTGGGTAAGATTTTGTTATAAATTCTTCTACTATCATTCAATAAAAATTATGAGTGCAACTACCACGAAACGGACTCTTTACAGAAAAAATTGCTTGCAAAAATAAGCAATAGTTTTTTAATTTGATAAGTCCATTAATTTTAAGGTCGTTTTGTAATTTCTGACTGTAGCTGTAACCTGTAATTTACGCTCAAAAAAATTATTATTGCACTTTGCTCTACCATAACCAATAGACGAGTAAAAGTAAACGCAATTAGGAGTTATTTTAAAACTTTCGTTTGGGTAATTTAATTCTGAAACTTCTTCAATCAAGCTATTATTAGGAGCTTGAAATAAAAATGTAAAATAGCTGTTTTCTTTTTGCTCTTGCGGAAATGGGCTGTTATTAAAAATTACACTTAATTCCTTTGGAGTAAGCACTAAAATAGGTACATTAAACTTAAACTTTTTGGCAATAGCTTGATTAATTAAAGTTTCTAAAATATTATTATTTTCTTCTGAAGATTCAAAAACCACATTTCCACTTTGTATATAGGTTTGTACATTTTGTAAACCAGATTCTGTTAGTAATACACGCAAATCTGCCATCGGAATTTTATTTTTTCCGCTTACGTTTATACCTCGCAGTAGTGCTATAAAAGTTTTCATTTTAGGCTAAATTATGTTTACAATATAAAACTTAAATTATTAAACTATCCGTATTTTTACAGAAAAGCATGGGTACAAAAACATATAGCATTTTAGGTTGTGGTTGGTTAGGTTTTCCTTTAGCAAAACACTTTATAGCTAAAGGTTACAACATTAAAGGCTCGACAACTTCTTTAGAAAAAGTTAACGATTTTAAAGCTGAAGGCATAACTCCCTATATTGTAAACATTGAGGAAAACCCAGATTTTGAAGATTTTTTAAATACTGATGTTTTACTTATCATGATAACATCAAAACGGTTTGAAGCATACCAAAATTTGGTTCAGACTATTGAAACGTCTTCTGTAAAAAAAGTGATTTTTATTAGTTCCACATCGGTTTACCCACGAGGCAATAAAACTTACACAGAAACCGATGAAACTATAGATTCCTTACTTACACAAGTTGAAGCTTTATTTAGAAATAACACAACTTTTAAAACCACAATTATTAGGTTTGCTGGCTTATTTGGTGGACAACGCCAACCTGGGAATTGGTTTAAAGACAAAGAAATACCGCAGCCCAACGGTTTTGTAAACATGATTCAACGCGATGATTGTATTGCGATTATTTCTAAAATAATAGAATTTGATGTTTTTGGAGAAACATTTAATGCTTGTGCCAACCATCACCCAACAAGAAAAACATTTTACATTCAAGCTAGAAAAAGCTTAGGAAAACCGATTCCTGTTTTTAATGATTCGCAACCTCTACAGTACAAAAAAATAAGTCCTGAAAAACTTATTAAAACTTTGGATTACAAATTTTTACATTCTGATTTGTTATATGCTTTGGGGAAAACTTAATTAAAACCGAGAATTTACACACCCCTGAATCCCCTCTTTTTAGAGGGGACACTTATACTCTTTATTTAATTAATTAAAGCCTCGTGATTATTAAATTATACTTCTAGCCACAATAAAACCACTAGTCCAAGCATTTTGGAAGTTAAAACCTCCTGTTATGGCATCAATATTTAAAACTTCGCCGGCAAAAAACAGATTTTTATGAAGCTTACTTTCAAAAGTTTTAAAGTTTACCTCTTTTAAATCTACACCACCAGCAGTTACAAACTCATCTTTAAAAGTGCTTTTTCCTTTTACTTGAAACACTGCTTTTGTAAGTTGTATCGCTAAATTTTCTAGTTGAGTTTTATTAATATCTGCCCAAGTTTTACTTTCTTCAATTTTTGAAGCTAAAACTAATTTTTGCCACAAACGCTTTGGAATACCAAACTGAGCAAATTTAAACACCGTTTTTTTTGCTAACTCCTGTTTTAATTGCTTTAACGCATCTAGACATTGATTAAATTCTTGCTGAATAAAATTAATTTCAATATCAAAATAGTAGTTCATTTCGGCGAGTTCAACAGCGCCAAAAGCAGATAATTTTAAAATTGAAGGCGCACTAAAACCAACATGTGTTACCAAAAGTGGCCCAGTAGATTCTAAATTTGTATTTAATACTTTAACTGTAACATTTTGTACCACAACCCCAGGTATGTTTTTTATACGTTTATCGGTAACATTAAAAGTAAACAATGACGGCACAGGATTTATAATAGTATGATTTAAGGTTTTTAAAATATCCCACATTTTTACGCTACTACCCGTAGCAACTACTATCTTTTCTGCATAAAATGCTTCAGTTTTTGTTTGTAACACCCAAGCACTATCCTGTTTCTCAACATTTAATACGCCCGAACTATAAATAACCTCAACCTTATATTTTTCAGCTTCTTTTAAAAAGCAATCTATTATAGTTTGAGACGAATTTGATTCTGGAAACATACGTCCATCCTCTTCAATTTTTAACGCAACACCGCGTTCCTCAAACCACGCCATAGTATCGCCCGTCATGAACTGATGAAACGGTCCAAGTAACTCCTTTTCTCCTCTAGGATAATTAGTTACTAATTCCTGCGGAATAAATTCTGCATGCGTAACATTACAACGTCCACCTCCAGAAATTTTCACCTTTTGCAATCCCGTTTTAGCCTTTTCTAAAACAGCAACTTTTAAATCTGGATTTTGCTTAGCAATATTAATTGCAGTAAAAAAACCAGCGGCACCACCACCTATTATAATAACGTTAAATGTATTCATAGAGTTAAAAAAACACTGTAAATTTAGCATTTAAAACTTGTTTTATGCTTAAACACGCTTACTTATTTCTATTTGTTTTGGTGGCAAACTGCCAAGACCAAAGTGTAGATTTACCAAAAGATTTAAATGAAGTTTCTGGTAACGAAACAACTATTGAAAACAATGGTATTTGGATGCTTAACGATAGTGGAAACAAATCGCATTTATTTTTAGTTAATGAAGAAGGAGATATTGAAAAGAAATTAAAAATTGATGCAAAAAACCATGATTGGGAAGACATTACATCAGATAAAAAAGGCAATATTTACATAGGTGATTTTGGTAATAATGGCAGCGACCGTAAGCATTTAAAAATATTAAAAGTAAATGCATCAAATTTAGATTCTGATGACAAAATTGATATAGAAACTATTTCTTTTACTTACGAAGACCAAGACGATTATTCACCCAAAAAAAGCGAGTTGTATTTTGATTGTGAAGCTTTTTTTTACTTTAATAATAACTTCTATTTATTTACCAAAACACGTGTAAATAACGAACATGGTAAAACTAAAGTATATAAACTCCCTGCCAAAAGCGGTAAACAAAAGGCTAAATTAATTGGCAATTATAATTTTGGAGACAATGATTACGATTGGGTTACTGCTGCCGATATTCGTGACGATGGTAAAGAAATTGCTATTTTAACCCAACATAAAATTCACTTATTTAGCAACTTTACCAGTGATAATTTTTTTAATGGTAAACACCAAACCATTGGATTTAATTCCATAACACAAAAAGAGGGTATCTGCTATAAAAATAACAATACCCTATTATTGACCGATGAAAAAAATGGTGACACCGGTGGTCGACTTTATACTATTAAAATCGATTAAACTTTTACAGATGCCTGAACATCTAAAACGTTAAGTATTTCGTTTTTTTGAAGCACTCCAGATTGCCTCCAACGCGGTTTTCCATCTACAAATAAAATCATGGTTGGCACACTTCTCACCTGATAATTTACGGCAAGTTCGTTGTTTTTATCAATGTCTATTTTTACGATTTTCACATCATCTCCTACCTCATCTTTAACATCTTTTAAAATTGGCATAAGGGCTTGACATGGCCCACACCAAGTACCAAAAAAATCGACAAGTACTACTTTTTCAGAATTTATAAGGTTGTTAAAACTACTTTTCATAATAAGTTATTTTTCTATTTAGACGAAAATAAACATCATAAATTACATGCTGAAAAAATGTGTTTTATTGTTAAAATCCAAAACCTAAAGCAAAAGCAAAACGTAAACCATCGTCGCTATTAAATGCAGAAACATTTAGCGTTGTTAAATCGGAAAAATTAGCAAACACACCACCTCCAATTGAAGTATTCCAAGTGTTAGAATTGTACGCGACAGTTGAAACAAAATCGTTATCTACCCAAACTCTTCCAACATCAAAACCACCAAAAACACCAATACTTAATGGTAATATTCCGGTTCTAAATTTATTGAAATTCAGGCGTAAATCGGAACTTTGTGAAAATGCTGTTTTCCCAGAAAAGCGCTCGTTTCTATAACCACGCAAACCTGTTTTAGCTCCAATATTTGCAGCTTGATAAAACTCGAAGTTATCACCTAAATTAAAATGTGCACGCGATTTAGTTGCCAACACAAGTTGGCCACTATGCACTAATTTATAATCGAAACTTAATTCTGGAATAATGTATCCATATCCTTTTGCTTCATCTAAATTATTACGATATCCGGCATTAAAAGAAAAAGCCATCCCCATTGTTGGAAAAGCTTCGTTGTCGGTATTTTTAAAATGATATGAAACCTCGGCTCCTAAAAAGCTATCATTTACTTCCTCGTTATTATTGTTTAAATACAAATTAATAAATCGGTTTTCTGTTTTTTCAACTTCAATATTTTGGTACGATAAACCAAGCTTAAAACTTCCACCTAATTCGCCACGCCAAATTAATGCTGGAGCAAACTCTAATGTTTGTAACTTCACACGGTTATAGTCTAAATCTACGTCTAATCCATCGTTTTCATCTGCTTCGGGGTTGATTGTGCTGTTACCGTAACCAAAGTAATTTATTGCATAATTAGGGCTTGTAAACCTAGTATCGACGGCTAAATTCCATTTATTTACAACATTAGCAAACTCTGCATTATAACCTAAATCGAAACCACTTGTTGCAAAAAAATAAGCCGCAGAAAAACTATGTTGTGTGGTAAACGGACTTCGTTTAAACCCATAAGTAGTATACGTGTTTACCGCTCCTATTTTTACACCATCGTCTGGATTGTAACCAATTGAAGGCACCACTTGATTGGTATTATTTTTAGGCTTGGTAAAATCGTAAACATTGGTATTATAATCATTGGTTAAATGCTTGCTTCCTTTGTTTGTTGTAATTATACTTTCTTTTGATTTATAATCGTAAAACTTAAGGTTTTTACCATTTTCGATATTATAAGTATCTTTATTTTGGCCACCTATTAATCGAACTTTTATGTATTTATTTCCTTCACCAAAAACATTAAAAACATCTTTATCATCTAACCCATAAATCCAGATTTCTTTATTATCATTTTTATTGAAGGTTTTTTCATAAAATTGTTTATCTCTTTTTCCATCAATATTTCTATAGGCAGAAACTTTTGTTTCGCCATTTGGCAGACGTTCTATATCGAAAAAATCATCTTTATCGGTTCCTGTTATTACCACTGTTTTATTTAGTACTTTAAAATACGCATTGGCTATTTCTGGTAAATTTTTAAGTCGAGCTTTTAAAACACGTTTTATTCTTGCTAAGGTTTCTGGATTTTGAACCTCTTTAGGAAACTGGTTTAAAGCTTCATCGATAACTTCATCGGTTAAATGCTTTTGAATAAAAGCAACCTGTTCGTTCCATTGCTGCTTTGTGGTTTTATTTAGCAACATATTATCTAACCCAAATGGGCTAAAGTTGAAGCCTTTTACACTTCTAATATCATCATTAAAACCTTCCATTAATTTTAAAGCTGGTATAAAACGTGTACCGTATTGCATAAATGCACCATCTCCCATTATAGAAAATACTTGGTCACGATCTCGTGGCACTGCTTTGTAAACTACTTCATCATCACTTATTTCAAACTCTGCCCAACGCCATTGGTCGGTATGCCTATCCCAATCACCAATAGTCATATCAAATAAACGAGCTCTTAAATATCCAATATCGTCTACGCTATATTTTTCATCTTTTCTTAAATGCTCTCTTAAATCGTCTGTACTTACAATATCTTTTGCATAGCCGAAGCTTTTTATATCGTCGTGACCATCAGAAGGATGTTCTTCAATCATGTATAATTCATCTCCAAAATCTTCATTAAACAATCCTAAAGTGTTTTGTTTAGGCACATAATAAAGCACTGGGTTTGTATGATAAATTCCTAAAGGATCGGATAATGTTGCGGTGACAAATGGAGCATATGGGTGCGACCCTGTAAAAAAGTCTTGAATTAAATTTGCCGGCGCAGTATCTTCAAACTGCCCTTCTATATACTGATTTAAAAATACCGTTGCTTGCAGGTAAACTAACGCACTTTTACGTAAAGCACGCATAACGTAACGCGCCCCATTTTTATCTTTTAAATGAAGTGATTTTGATTGATGCCCTCCTCCTTTTCTAAAAGGTGTTAAACCGCCAAAAAGTGTATCTAAATTTACGGTTGGTGCTTCTACGTTTGTTCCATAAACTTCGCGATAACGTTCTCCCCAAATGGACTTGTATAATTTAGATTTATCAATTTCTTCCTGCGTGTATATTGATGCTGAAACTTGGTCTGGGAAATTACTATCGAAATCGAAAACTTCATCCGATCTGTCTTTTTTATGCACTTGAGTTTGAAATAAAATCTTATTAGTAGCAGAATAAAAACGCACGAAAGATGCCCCGTTTTTAAGCACATCTAATCTTGCATAACCTGGGTTACTAGATGAAAACTCGTCTGCAACGTTTCGGGTTGGTGTAGATTTTGATCCGGCTCCACTAATTATTTGTGGTAAATTATCTTTAACCAAATATTGTAAACTGTGCTCGTGACCAGATACAAAAATTACCTTATCGTTTTCTTGAGCTAATGTTACTACACGCTTTTTTAAATCGTTGTACCTTTTGTTCTGTAAATCTTCAGGAGAACCGCCACTTGTTTTACGCACTATATTTTTTAAAGTTCCTAAAACAGGTATGGGCTTTAAATGTTGTTTTACAGAATATTTACCACCATGAGGCCCATTACTAAACATGGGATGATGTAAAGCTAAAACTGTAGTTTTACCTCGAGCCTTTTTAATTTCACTTTCTAATTCATCTAAAAATTTAGAACGTGTTTTTATATCGCAATCATCATTAATTGTTGGGTGTTTGTCCCAATTCACTAAATACCATTCTGTATCTACAATTAAAAGTGTTATATCTTCTGAAATTTCAACTTTTTCAATTGGGCATCCATCTTCAGGTAGAAAAGTATTTTTGCCAAGTTTATCTTCAATATATTTTTCTTGCCGTTTTAATCCCTTTAATCCGTTACTGTACCAATCGTGATTTCCGGGAATAAAAATAGCATCACCTTTAAAATCTTTAACTATTTCGGTTTGAACATTTAATTGATGTTCTGCAAATTCTCTGCCTTTCTCATCTTTATCTGGCATGCCTTTAGGGTAAATATTATCGCCTAAAAACAAAACTGTACTTGCCTTTGAAGCTTCTTTTAAAGTAGCCTCTAAAGCTTGAACTGCTTGAGATTTTGAGCCTATAGGTGAATTTCCAGCATCACCAATTAGGTAAAAAGAATACACAATATCAGACTCGTTAAAGCTACCCGAAATAACGTCACCATTATATTGCGTTTTATAGGTTGCACATGCACTTAAAAGAATTAAACTTAAAGCTATAAATAGTCGCTTGAATTGAATGTTCATTAGAGAGGGTTAAAGATTAATTGTTTTGTACTTAAATATTACGATTTAAGTTTAGAGGCATAAAGCTTTCTAAATTTAGCTAATTTTGGGGTAATTACCGCATTACAATAACCTTGTGTTGTATTATTATTGTAATAATCTTGATGATATTCTTCGGCTTCATAAAAAGTACTTGCTTCTGTTATCTCTGTAACAATTGGATCATCAAAATAAGAAGCTACTTCTTTTAAAACAGCCTCAGCAATTTCTTTTTGGGTTTCATTATGGTAATAAATAACAGATCGGTACTGCGTCCCTACATCGGCCCCTTGCCTATTTAATGTTGTAGGGTCGTGGGTTGTCATGAAAATAGTAGTCAATTCTTTATATGAAATTTTATCAGAATCAAAAGTAATTTGCACTACTTCAGCATGACCTGTTAAACCTGAACAAACTTCTTTATACGTTGGATGCCCTGGCACAGTACCTCCAGAATAACCAGATACTGCTTTTTCTATACCTATAAGTTCTTGAAACATGGCTTGTGTACACCAAAAGCAGCCACCGCCAAATGTTGCTATTTCTATATTTTTATTCATATTTATTTTTTTTCTAATTGTAATGATTCTGAGTTTACACAATAGCGTAGACCACTAGGTTCTGGCCCATCTGGAAAAACATGTCCCAAATGCGAATCGCAAGTGTTACACATAATTTCAACTCGAATCATCCCTAAGCTCGAATCTTTTTCGTATTTAACGGCATTTTCTTTTATTGGTTGGGTAAAACTAGGCCAACCGGTACCTGAGCTAAACTTTATAGTAGAATCGAATAGTAATGTACCACAACAAATGCAGCTGTAAATACCAGCTTCATGACTTGTACACATATCTCCGCTATGCGGCCTTTCGGTTCCTTTTAGTCGGGTAATTCTATATTGTTCTGGTGTTAATTGACTTTGCCATTCGGCTTCAGATTTTTCAATACATTTATCTGGTTTTAAATTTCCGTTTACCGAAAAATTAATAATATCTTTCCATGTTAGCATTATAAAAATGAAATTTTATGATTTTTTTAAACAATTCAAAATAGATTAAGTCGTTAGTTAGTGAATATCCTTACGACCAAAATCTTTACATATAAAATACCAAAAATACGCATAAATTTTAGTAATTTGTGTCTTTAAAAGCGAACTTATCTCTATGTTAGAACTCATTGAAAAAACTGAAAAATTTGTATTTGATTTACTAAAAAATGAATTAGACAACAGTTTTTTATATCATAATTACACCCATACCGAACGTGTTTTAAGAAGTGTTAGAGAAATTATTGAAAACACAGATATTAACGCCACCGATGCCGAAATATTACAACTAGCGGTCTTACTTCACGATACAGGTTACACTAAATCTATAGATAATCATGAAGAAGAAAGTGTGAAAATTGCTACTGCTTTTTTAAAAGAAGAAGGTGTAAACCAAGAAACCATTACAGCAGTTAACAACTGCATAATGGCTACCAAGTTTAAAGATTCTCCAAAAACAGAGCTCGATAAAATAATTCGTGATGCAGATGCATCGCACTTTGGTAAAAAATATTTTACCGAAGCTAGTGAGTTTTTAAGAAAAGAGTTAGAGTTACAAGGCATAAAAAATTATACACCTATTGAATGGGAAAACGAGAATATAGATGTACTAACAAAAAAGCATGAGTTTTATACCGATTATGCTTTAAAAAACTGGCAACCTAGAAAAGAGAAAAATTTAGCTAGCCTTATAAAATCTAAAAAGAAAAGAAAAACAAAGCTTAAAACCGAAGAGTTAAAAGCAAAATATAAAGCGCAATATAAAAACGAAAGTCCAGAACGTGGTATTCAAACTTTTTATCGTGTTGCGTTAAGAAACCACATTAAACTTAGTGATATTGCAGATACTAAAGCAAACATTTTACTTTCTGTAAATGCCATTATAATTTCGTTAGTGTTAGCTAATTTAATTTCAAAATTAGACTCTAATCCTTATTTAATATATCCAACTGCAATCTTTACGCTATCATGTGTAATATCTATGGTGCTTTCTATAATTGCTACACGACCTAATATTACAAGTGGAGAGTTTACCAAAGAGGATGTTGCTAACAAAAAAGTTAATTTAACCTTTTTTGGTAATTTTCATAAAATGAGCTTAGAAGAATACGATTGGGCCGTAAAGGAATTGCTTAAAGACAAAAATTACGTTTATAGCTCCCTAACCAAAGACCTCTATTTTTTAGGTAAAGTTTTAGAGCGAAAATACCGAATATTAAGAATTACATACACCATTTTTATGATAGGAATGATTGTTTCTGTAATATCTTTTGGTGTGGCTTTAAAAGGAAACAACGCCAGACTTAATGATGTTTTACCCGATAATTCTACTACAACTTCCTTGCTTTACAACAAAAACGCCAACGTAAATAATACGTTATGTTAACTATAAGCTACAAAATTGTTATTTAACAACACCTTTATTTAGAATAATTACAAATAATTTGTTTGTTTAATTCTTAGCACATACTTTTGCCGAATAAAACAATCTATAATTAGTCTAAATAAATGAAATCAAAATTTATTATCACCCTTTTGTTATTATTAACATTTAAAGGGTTCTCTCAGGATTATTCTGTTCAAGGTACGGTTACCGACAATTATCAAACTAGCTTATTAGGTGTGAACGCCATTGTAAAAAACACTACCAAAGGTGCACAAACAGATGAAAATGGTGTGTTTAAAATTTCGAATCTTGAAAATGGAGATTACACTTTAATCGTTTCTTTTATTGGTTTTAAAACTAAAGAAATTGATTTTACCATAAACAATGACGATTTTAATATTGGCGACATTGCCCTTTTTGAAGGAAATGAACTCTTACAAGAAGTTGTAATAGATACCGAACGCCAAAACAAATTCTCAAGAAAGCAAAGCGCATACGTATCTAAAATGCCATTAAAAAATATTGAAAACTCACAAGTTTACAACACCATTACAAACCAATTACTTATATCGCAATCGGTTAATACTTTTGAAGAAGCTTTAAAAAACGCTGCTGGTATTACAAAACTATGGTCGTCTACAGGTAGAAGTGGTGACGGTGCAGGTTACTACTCTAGCCGTGGTTTTGCTGTGCAACCGCAATTAGTAAATGGTGTTGCTGGTATTACTAATGGATTTATAAATCCATCGAATGTAGAGCGTGTAGAAGTTATTAAAGGCCCTTCTGGAACTTTATTTGGAAGTACAGTTACATCTTACGGTGGTTTAATAAACATTATTACTAAAAAGCCTTACAGCGGTACAGGTGGCGAAGTAACTGTTTCTGGTGGTTCTTACGATTTTGCCAAACTAAATGCCGATGTAAATATTAGCCCAAACGATAAATTATCGTTACGCTTCAATGGCGGATTCCAACAACAACATAGTTTTCAAGATGCTGGTTTAAAAAAATCAGTGTTTGTAGCACCATCTATTTCATATAGAGTAAACAACAATTTAACGCTTAACTTCTCGTACGAAGCCTCTCAAAACGAGCAAACCAACGAAACCTTTCTATTCTTAAACCGTTACGGGCCATTAGCATTTAACTCTATTGAAGAATTAGGGTATAACGAGGAATTATCGTTTACAAGTAACGATGTTACAATTACCAACGTAACACAAAATTATCGCGGTGAAGTAGCTTGGAAATTATCAGATAGCTGGTCTTCTCAAACATTAATCTCTGGTAATACAGCCAAATCTTTAGGTTATTATACGTATTTATGGAACGTTGCCGATTGGACAGATCCTACTGCTCCAGTAGGAACCGAATATTTTAGTTTATATGCACAAGATACAAATTCAAAAACTAAAACATTAAACTTACAACAAAACTTTACCGGTACATTTAAAATTGGAGACATACAAAACAAATTATTAGTTGGCGCTGATTATTTAGATTACAAAATAACAGACAATAGCTCAAACTGGGGCTATTTACATACAATAAATATAAACGGAGACTTAGTTTTTGGCGAGCCAGAAATTAACGAAGAAAACCTTAGTGCTGCTTTATCTGGGCTAGGATTTTTAAATAGTGATGTTCGTCAAAATATATTTGGAGCTTACATCTCTGATGTTATAAACATCTTACCTTCTTTATCTGTTATGGCTAGTGTCCGTTTTGATAGATTCGATTATCAAGGAGATAGAAATGATGCTTCTGATGATGAAACTGAATATACTGATACTACACTTTCTCCAAAATTTGGAATTGTTTTTCAACCTATTATGGATGAACTGTCAATATTTGCAAACTACCAAAACGGTTTCTCTTACGTTGACCCACAATATATGACTGATTTTTCTACAGGAGAAACGTTTTTACAGTCGTACGACGTAGAACAAGCAGACCAATTTGAAGTTGGTGCAAAATCAAGCTTATTTAATAACAAACTAGAAGCTACTTTAAGTTATTACAACATTACTGTCGATAATAAATATTTTTGGGCCACTCAAACACAGGATCTAGAAATTAATAGCCAAGGTATAGAGTTAGAAGTTAACACCAACCCAGTTGCTGGTTTAAACATTCATACAGGTTTTAGTTATAACGATTCCGAAATTACCAATTCTCCTTCTGCTACTTATTTAGAAGGTAGCCGCTATGGTGAATCTGGTCCAGAAATCACTTATAACTTTTGGGCAGATTACAAATTCTTTAAAAACTTTGGTATAGGTGCTGGTTTTAATGGCCAAACAGAATATGATACTATGGTTGCATACAAAGCTGCAACAGGAAGTTTTTATATTCCAGGTTACACCATATTTAATGCATCTGCCTATTACGAAAATGATACATTTAGAATTAGTATTAAAGGAAATAATTTAACCGACGAGACTTACTATTCGGGCTGGAGTACTATTACACCACAACAACAACGTGTTTTACTTGGTACTTTTACTTATAAATTTTAACTTTCACCAAAAAATAAAAGGCAATCTTTAAAGGTTGCCTTTACACTTTTAACCATGGGATTTAAAAAAACCGTATTTCAAGTACATAAAATTTTAGGCTTAGTAACTGGTGCTATTGTTTTTGTTGTTGCCTTAACGGGATGTTGTTGGGCATTTCACGACGAAATAGAAAGCTTATACGACGATTATAAATACGTTACGCCGCAAGACAAAGCTTTTATTACACCAACTGAAGCAAAAACTATTGCATTAAGTATTTTCCCTAATAATACGGTTCATGGTACTATTTTTAAACAACCTAACGAAGCTGTTGAAGTTATTTTTTATGATGGCGAACCTGAATTTTACCAAAGTGTATTTTTAAATCCGTACTCAGGAGAAGTAATTCAAGCAGATGACCATCTATCTGGGTTTTTCGCATTTATTTTAAAAGGACATATGCGTTTATGGTTTCCTAAAAATATTGGCGAAAATATAGTTGGCGTTTCTATTTTAATATTCTTATTAATTATTATTTCTGGTTTTATTTTATGGTGGCCCAAAAAACGCAAAAACTTAAAGCAACGTGTTACTTTCGATTGGAAAAAAACAACCCGATGGAAACGTAAAAATTTCGATTTACACACCGTTGTTGGCTTTTACATTGCCATTTTTGCATTTGTTATTGCCTTTACAGGAAGTGTAATTTCATATAACTGGTTAAAATATGTAGTTTACATGTCTACCGGAGGCGATAAAGTGCCTGCATTTATTATCCCTGAAAATGTGAGTAATTCTTCCTCCGATACTTATGCTGTTAAGCCTATAGACTTTTTAATTGAAAAGTTAAGAAAAGAGTCGCCTGAATCAGTAAGCTACGAATTACACTACCCTGAAAGTGACACCACAAGTATTTATATTGAAGTAGCTAATAGTAAAGGTTTATACTACAACTCCGATTACAGATTCTTCGACCAAAATACGCTAGAAGAAATTGAAACTCCTGCCATTTACGGAAAATATAAAGATGCCAAAGTTCCCGATAAAATTTTACGCATGAATTACGACATTCACGTAGGCGCCATTGGTGGAATTGTTGGCAAAATTATAGCCTTTTTGGTGAGTTTAACTATTGCATCTCTTCCTGTTACTGGTGGTTTACTTTGGTATGGCAGAAATTATAAAAAGTAGTTGTTAAGCTTCTTGCAAAACTTGGTTGAATTCTTTTTTAATTTGAATTATCCAAGCCTTTAAACGTTCGTCTGTAAGCTGAGATTCGTTATCATGATCGAGTGCTAAACCGTAAAACATATCTTCGTTATCTTCAATTAACGCAACCGAATCGGTATGGCGATAGCCTTCCGTTGGCCAATAACCTACAACAGTTCCTCCTTTTTCAATAATAATTTTAGCCAATATACCAACACCATCTATAAAGTATTCTGCATATCCTATTTGGTCTCCTAAACCATAAATAGCTACCGTTTTACCTGTAAAATCTATGGTTTGAAAATCGTCGAAAAAATCTTCCCAATCACTTTGTAAATCGCCATCATACCATGTCGATAAACCTAAAATAAGGGTGTCATATTCATTAAAATCATCTACGCTAGCATCACCTATTTCCATAACCTCTAAGTTATCATCTTCCCAAAACGTTACAAAATCTCTTGTTATATCATCGGTAACACCAGTGTCTGAGCCGTAAAATAATCCTATTTTTTTCATTTTTTTTTGTTTTAAATGAAACACAAAAATACATTTATTTTTATTTATTCTAAATAAAAATTGTTTGCATATTTACACAAAATAATTACATGCTATTTTTAGACCCTGTATACCGAAATGCTATTGGCGCAACTTATTTAATTAAAGATAACCCTAACAAAACCGGTTATTCTTCTGAAAAAATTCAATTATTTTTAGGAGAGGTTAGTATAATATTAACCTATGAAGACGTAGCTAACCTAATTCCAACAATAAATTCTGCGAAAAAAGGGTGTGCTTGTAAAAATTGTAAATGTGAAATTCCGAAACAAATTAAAGCTAATACTAATTACGTAAAGTTTATATTCAAATCATCTGAGAAAAATATTTTAGACTTAGAAGATTTAGTTAAAGGAACACTGTTTGAACTTGAAATGGCATCGGTATTAAGTTTTAATAATATCGATTAATAACTATTATGAACTCACAACATAACACACAATTAACTGTAAAAAAAGTATTTACAGATTTTCTAGAGAAAAATAAACATAGAAAAACTCCAGAGCGCTTTGAAATTTTAGAGGAAATTTACAATACACAAATTCACTTTGGTGTAGATGAACTGTATATTAAAATGAAGGAAAAAAAATATAGAGTTAGTCGCGCTACATTATATAACACCATAGAACTGTTAATAGAAGCCAAATTAATTAGAAAACACCAATTTGGAAATGGCACTTCGCAATACGAAAAATCTTATTTTAACAGACAACATGACCATGTGATTCTTACAGATTCTGGAAAAGTATTAGAATTTTGCGATCCTAGAGTTCAAGAAATTAAAAAAACTATTGAAGAAGTTTTTGATATTGAAATTGATAAGCATTCCCTCTACTTTTATGGTACAAAAAAAGTAAATTAAGCTTTTATCTCGTTCATTAAGTCTTCATAAGTATAAAACACTGTATCGCCATTGGTTTTTTGGTAATTCATACTTACTCTTATAGCTTTTAAACCTGTTACGCCTTGTAAATCTTCAAGTTCTAAAACCTCAACATCGTTTGCAAATAAGTTTTTAGATTGCATAAAACGAATATATTTTAAGTATTCTATTTCATCTTCTTTTTGAGAATAAACAATACTCATTTTTCCTTTAGCAGTAACACGTTCGTTTGTACCTTTAATGTAGGCTTTGTCTACACGTTTTTTTACAACTTCGTAACGTGCATTGTATGTACCATCTACATCAAATTGCTTTTCGTCCATTCTAAATCGTATAGATAATGGTTGATTAAACACCAAAATCATAGAAGCGACATCTAAACTTAACGGATATTCGTTTTGGTTTTGGTAAAAACTATTTTCCATGTCGTACATAGCTTGTAATTGCCACAATCTTAAATTGTAAAGATAAATTTTATTAAAACTGTCTTCTTTAGTTATAGATTCTCCAATGTACATATTGTGCTCAACACCATCAGTTTTAAAACGCTCGAAAAAGTGAGGATACATCTTTTGCGCTTCTTTTTGCTTATTATCTATAATTGCAGACATGTTTTTGTTAATAAGCGCAATAGTATCGTCGTAATTTTTTCTGTAGTAATAAATAACACCTAAATTGCTATCTACTTTACTAAAATAATCTTCAATTTCTGCTTTAGCAAAAGTTCTTTTTTCTAGAAAATACATGAATAAAGGTTCAATTTCATCCTTAAAAAACCGTGTTAACTGTTGTTCTGTATCAACTTTAAAATCTGTTTTTATTTCCGTGTTAAAATTTTCAATTTCAAACAGAAGCTGCTCGAAAATAGGTAATTTTTCATTTTCTGGAATAGCATCTAATATTTTACTAACCAAAGTTAGTTGCAGAGCTAAATCTTTTTGGGTAGCAAAATTTCTAGCTTCCGATGAACCTTTTACATCTATTTGCCCGAATAACGGATAAACATTATCAAAACTTATTTTACTAAAACTTGGTTTACCAACTGTATTAGTTATACTTTCTTTTAAAAATTTATGTGCCGCTTTTTTAAATTTCCAAGCTACACTTGGATGTATAGAAGTACATTCTTGTTGAATAATAGCTTCAATTAAGTTTTCTTCTTCAACTTTAGAACGCTCTACCGCAGATACTATAAATGGCATTATATCGTGCAATTTATTAGCATTAATACTATTTAAAACCTTGGGTTCTGGAGAAACAATTTCTAAAATCCCCATTAATTCGCCCTCATTAGCTATTGGCGCAAAAATGGCACTTTTTACACCTTGATTATGTAACGATTTAACTTGTGGTGCCTTAGACTTTTTTAAGGCTTCATCAATATTTGAAATTGAAAAAAACTTTTTTTCATTTATCAATCTATTATAAGACCAATCGCATAACACGCTATTACAAGCTTCGGAATCTGAATTAGCTAATAAAAAACTTTCCATACCTTCGCCATAAACACGTTCGAAGGTTTTTTCTTCTTCTAAATAAATTGAAAAACCAACTTTTATACTGTTTAAACCTAGTAATGACCTGAAAATATCTTGAAAACCATCCATAAAGGTTTTACTATTTCGCTTATCGACACCTATTAATGTAGATTTGATATTCGAAATAGATTGATCGGCAGTAACATCGAAAATATTAGAAATTACAAAGCCTTTAAAACTATAGCTTTGTGGCGGAAATTTTTCTTTCCAAAGTTCTATATTATCGAAATTATCGATAAGCTCGTCATAATCTTCTTGCGTTATTTTAGGCGCATTGTTGGTTGGTTCTATTTCACAAAAATCGGCATTATATAAAATTTTATAATATCGAATTATCCCTTTTTCATCTGGAATTTGATAATAAATTGGACGCTTAAAGTTTAGCTCGTAACCAAATAAATAATTTAAAATAACAGCACAAGACATGATATACGAATCTTCTTCAGCCATATTTTTAATTTGAAGCTGAAAATCGTCTCCTGCTATTTTTATAATATTCTTAAAACGTTCTGAAGCATTAAATATAAAATCATGAAATGGTATTGAAGCCGTTTTAATTTCATTATGCGTTAATAAAGGACTAAACGTATCTTGAAGTAAAAATTCTATTTCGCGCTCTCTTTCCTTTAAAACATTAATATCTGTTATTCCTGTACGTAATTCAGGAAATTGTTTCGCTATTTTTAAAACCTTTTTAGCCTTAATATTAGTAAGCTCGTTTTCACTTTTAGACAACACTTCATACTGCTCTAAAAGCTTATTAAAGCTTATATTTAGCTTTAAAGGTGAATCTATGTTGTCGTTAATATTCATTTGGCTACCGTTAAGTTTATAAGGATATACAAAGTTAGTAATAATATTTAAGTCGTTAACAAATAGACGAACTTACGCCGCTAATGTTACAGGAATTAATAAAAAAAGCTTCTCTAATAATAAGAGAAGCTTTTAATTTTATTTTAAAAAAACTTATTTTTAAGAGTTTCCTTTTTTGTAATCTTCTAAAAATTTAGCTAAACCAATATCGGTTAATGGGTGCTTTAATAAACCAGTAATTGATTTTAATGGCCCAGTCATAACATCGCTTCCTAACTTAGCACAATCGATTACGTGCATTGTGTGACGAATTGATGCCGCTAAAATTTGGGTACCGAAACCGTAGTTATCGTAAATCTGACGAATTTCTGCAATTAGGTTTAAACCATCTGTAGAAATATCATCTAAACGACCTAAAAACGGAGATACATAAGTTGCTCCTGCCTTAGCTGCTAATAAAGCTTGACCAGCAGAAAACACTAATGTTACGTTGGTTTTTATTCCTTTATCTGAGAAATATTTACACGCTTTAATACCATCGGCAATTAAAGGTAATTTCACAACTATTTGTGAGTTTAAAGCCGCTAAAGCCTCACCTTCTTTTACCATACCATCAAAATCTGTCGAAATTACTTCGGCACTTACGTCACCTTCAACAATTTCACATATTTTTTTGTAGTGGTTTATTATATTTTCTTCGCCAGTAATACCTTCTTTAGCCATTAAAGATGGGTTTGTTGTAACACCATCTAATACACCTAAAGCTTGTGCTTCTGCGATTTCATCTAAATTGGCAGTATCAATAAAAAATTTCATAGTTTAATGTTTTATTTTGTTTGTAAATACGCTAATACTTCTTTGCTTACTTTCTCTCCGGTAAATCCAAATTTATCATCAAGTACAGAGGCTGGTGCAGAATAACCAAAATGCTCTAAACCAAACACTTTTCCTGCATCGCCAACTAAACCTTCTAAATTTACAGGTAAACCAGCAGTTAAACCAAATAGTGGTTTGTTTTTAGGAATAACACTATTTTGATAATCTTTAGGTTGTTGCTTAAATAAACCTTCAGAAATTACAGAAGCAATACTCACTTTTAAGTTATGGTCTGCTTCTAAAATTTCGGCAGCCGCAATTAAAGTAGAAACTTCCGATCCGTTAGCCACAAGAACAATATCTGGATTTTCAACTTCTTTTACCAAATAACCTCCTTTTTCGGCAGTTAATGCAGCTTCGTAACGAGAACCTTCAGCAGGAACATCTTTTATACCTTGACGCGATAAAATTAAACCAGAAGGTGTATCTGTATTTTCTAAAGCCATTTTCCAAGCTACGCTAGTTTCTGCAGAATCTGCAGGACGTAAGGCTAAGAAACTTTGTTTATGGCTATGGTTTTGCATTTTTTCTAATAAACGAATTTGAGCTTCTTGCTCAATTGGCTGGTGCGTTGGTCCATCCTCGCCTACACGGAAGGCATCATGCGTCCAAACGTATTTTACTGGTAATTCTTGAATTGCACTTAAACGAATGGCTGGTTTCATGTAATCTGAGAACACAAAGAAGGTTGCCACAACAGGAATTACACCACCGTGTAACGCAATACCGTTGGCTATACAAGCCATAGTTAATTCGGCAACACCAGCTTGTAAAAACGAACCGCTAAAATCGCCCTTTTGTAATGCAGACGTTTTCTTTAAGAAACCATCTGTTTTATCTGAATTTGATAAATCTGCAGAAGACACAATCATGTTTTCTACATTTTCAGCTAAATAAGCTAACACATTTGATGATGCTGCTCTGGTTGCTAAACCAGCTTTATGCTCTATTGAAGCAAAATCTAATTCAGGTAATTTTCCAGATAAGAAAAAGTCTAATTTATCTGCTAATTCTGTATTATCTTGTTTCCAAGCAGCTATTTCAGCTTTTTTAGCTGCTGCTTGTTTTGTTTTTTCTACGATTAAATCTCTGTAAAACGCTTCAACATCACTAAAAATATCGAAAGGTTTTTCAGCATCAGCACCTAAATTTTCTAATGTTTTATGGTAATCGGCTCCGGTTGCTCCAATTGGCTTACCGTGTAATTCGCAATGACCTTCGTACATATCGCCATTTGAAGTTACACACCCTTTACCCATTATGGTTTTACCAATAATTAAAGTTGGTTTCTCGGTTTCGTTATTTGCATCTTTTAATGCTTTACGAATAGCATCGTGGTCGTGACCATCAATAGTTACTACTTTCCAGCCCCAAGCTTCATACTTCATGGCTGTATCTTCGGTAGTTACTTCGTCTGTAGACGTTGATAATTGAATATCGTTAGAATCGAAGAACATAATAAAATTGCTTAAACCTAAATGTCCTGCAATTCTACCTGCACCTTGCGATATTTCTTCTTGAATACCACCATCGGAAATAAAACCATACACTTTATGGTTAATCCAATCGCCAAAACGTGCTGCTAAAAACTTAGTAGCAATAGCTGCACCAACACCCATTGTGTGTCCTTGACCTAGTGGCCCCGACGTGTTTTCTATACCACGTTTTACATCGACCTCTGGGTGACCTGGAGTAATTGAACCCCATTGTCTGAAATTAGAAACATCTTCTTTTGAGTAATTACCCAATAAATAATATTGTGCATACATTAATGTAGATAAATGCCCTGCATCCATAAAAAAGCGATCTCTAAATGGCCATTCCATATCAGAAGGATCGTAATTAAAAAACTCCGAATATAAAATGTGCATAAAATCTGCGCCACCCATTGGTCCTCCCGGGTGTCCAGAATTTGCTTTTTCTACCATAGCAACGGCAAGTGCTCGTATATTATCTGCTGCTTGTTGATCTAATTTCTTGTTCATTATTTTAAATGTTCTAGTTTAATGGTGTTATAACAATTAACCTCACAAAACTAAGGTTTTTTATGTTAAAAGCAGTCGCTTTTAGTACGTATTAAACTAATATTAATAGTTTTTACAATGATTTTAACAACTACGATTGTGGTGCAGTTGCTTTATATATAATTGCGTTCGATTTTGTTTGAATTGTATATTGACTTGTTGCTGCTAAAAAAGCGGCTTGCCCCTTAGCTAAACTAACTGTAGTTTCTTCTTCGTTTACTTCAGCCTCACCTTCAATTACAATAATAATTTCGGCTGTTTTTGAGGTGTTTTTGTAAGTGTTTGAAGATTCTAAAGAAATTAAACTTAATTGGAAATCGGGTGCTGGCGATTTATAAATACGTTCTATTCCATCGGCCTGTAAATCGCCTTGCATAACGTTAGGAACCGTTTCGTTAAAAGCCACGTGTTTTAATAATTCTGGCACATCTACATGTTTTGGTGTTAAACCACCACGCAACACGTTATCTGAATTTGCCATAAGCTCCATATTTTGCCCTTCTAAATAAGCATGAGGAATACCAGCATCTTGAAACACCGCTTCGCCTTTATTTGCTTTTACAATATTGAAAAAATAAATGGAGTAAATACCTTTATCTAAAACCGAAGCATCATCGGCAGAATCTACTGCTTTGGCAGCCCAATAATCTGGCGATTGTTTTTCTAACTTTCCTGCTTTGTATAATGGTAAAATTCTATCAACTAATGGCTGTAGTACTTTGTTGGTTTCTTCTTGCGATTCTTCCATAACCGTTTTATACAAACCGAAATAGCCTTCAGCTTCAAAAACAGATATTAAATGTTTAAATTCTGGAACAGACTCTAAAACCGCTTTTAATTTGGCTTCAGTTAAAAAACCGTGTAATAACCAAAACTCACTTAAAGCTACCATTATTTCTGGCTTGTGGTTATCGTCTTTATAATTACGGTGTTTTGCAGTTAAAGGTATACCAGCTTCATTTTCTTTTTTAAACCCTTTTTCGGCTTCAACTTTTGTAGGATGCACTTGTATAGATAACATATCGCGTACATCTAAAACCTTAAACAAAAACGGTAAGCGACCAAAAGCATTGGCAATGTTATCGCCTAATACCGAATTTAAATTATTAGCAATATAAGTGTCTAACGTTTTATCTCCTTCAGCAGTTTTTATTGTTGATGGTGCTTTACTGTGCGCGCCTAACCAATATTCGGCACATTGTTCGCCATTGGTTTTAACATCCAATAAATTAGGTATGTATTGTGTACCTCCCCAAGCGTAGTTTTGTATTTGTCCTTCTACTAAAAATAGTTTAGCCATTTGTGGTTTATTTAATTTATGCGTAAAATTAATAGCTTAATTGCTTAAAACCAATATTAAGGCCGCTTAATAACAAAAAAGAACAAATTATTAAATATAGCACAACAAAGCCTTAAAATTTCAGTAAAATTTCTTCTTATTTTTAAAAAGTATCAAGAATTTTTTATGCTTTAAAACAAAAAAAACTCTCCATTTAAAATGAAGAGTCCTTTCGACTTGATTCAATCTGAGAAACTTAAAATCAATAACTTAACTTAATCATTACTAAATAAAAATTATCATTCAGTAATTTGGGATAATACTTTTTCTGGATAATCTGTAATAATACCATCTACACCAAAATGTATTTGCTTACCAATAGCTATAGAATCATTAACCGTCCAAGGAATTAGTTTCATGTTTTTGGCTTTAATAGCATCTACTACAGTTTTTGCTTTTATTAATTTATAATTAGGGCTGTAAATATTAGGCGTAAAATTTAATAACTTTAAATTCTCTTTAAAATCACCTTTGCTTACTAAATAAGCGAGAGTTACATCGGGATATTTTTCGTGCATTTCGTTTAAAATTGCAGGATCAAAAGACTGTATATTCCATTTGCCTGCTATGGTTTTAGTATTTAAAATTTGCATAACTAAATCTACCATAACACCAGGTTTTGGCTGGTAAACTTCATATTGAGATGGCACCGATTTAATTTCAATATTATATCCCACAGGCGCTAGTTTATGAGCACTAACAAAAGCTTCAATACTATCAACAACCTCACTTAATAATGGCTTATATGCTTTAATGCGCTTTTGCTCTGGAAACTTAATATTTCCTTTTAAACCCACTTCGAATGTTTTAATACTATCGTAGGTCATTTGATATAAATTGTACTGCTTCTCTTCAGCTTTTGAAATACTATCTCCTTGCGGCGTTAAAACGTAAAGCGATGACATGTAAGGCTCGTGAGATACTACCACTTTTTTATCTTTTGATATGACAACATCTAGCTCAATAACATCAACACCTTTTAAAATGGCATTTTTAAAACCAATTAATGTGTTTTCGGGACTATGCCCGCGCTCTCCTCTGTGCCCTTGAACTTCTACTTTTTCACCTTGATCTATGTGCTCTTTTGAAACTTTTTCTTGTTGCTCTTTGCAAGCAAAAACGACTAGAAAAACTACGATATAATTTAAAATCTTCATTTATAATATTTTTTTTAGAAGTTAGATTGCTCTACACGATACGTTTTACTACCGTAATGCGTTTTACCAAACATATCTGTTGCCTTAACCTCAATCGTATGTGTGCCTGCACTTAATTTTGTTAAAATTTTACCTTTCCAGAGATGCGTACAATCAATAGCATTTGACGCGCGCTTACCTGGTATTAACGTTTCAGACTCATCCCAATTAATAATCTGAGACACATACGATGGGTCCGGTTCTGTGGTGTATTTCATAGCATTCCATTCACCACCATCAATTTTATATAACACCTCATCGCTTGGGCTTCCCATAAAAAAATTCACATAAATTGCTGCTTTAGTTTTCTTATCTTTTGCCACAACTTTAGGAGCAAATATTTCCATTTGATGAGTTTTAGGCTTACCCGCCACTTTATAGTCTACACTGTAGCTATTTCCATTAAAGTTTATAAATGCATAACCTTTAGGAGTGCCATCGCGCATGGTTGAAGTAGGCACTTTATTGGCGTCTAATTTACCCGAGTACCAATCGCCGCTAGTAGTTCCTACATTATAATGATGGTGTGGTTTCTCTTGTGGCCAACCTTGGGCGTTAGTAAAAAAATCTTGACGCTGAATATGCGTGTGTGCCGATAATGACAAGGTATTTGAAAATGGCTTTAATAAATTGAATAACCTTTGGCGATGCTCGTCATTAAAAGTATCATTATCATCTGGTTCGCTTAATGGAATATGCATGGCCAAAATAATTAAATGATCTTTTGGTACGTACTTTAAATCGTTTTCTAAAAATTGAAATTGATCTTCTCTAAAACCGCCCCAATATTTTGATTCTTTTCGCGGGTCTGGGTACAATACATTATCAATAATTATAAAGTGAACTTTACCATAGTTAAATGCATAATTTGCAGGCCCAAAATGAGCCTCGTAAGTTTCATCGGAAAGTGCATCGGTTTCAACATCAAAATTAAGATCATGATTTCCTAATACATTATACCAAGGAATACCTGCTTTTTTGGTGGCTTTTATATACGGATTAAACAAACTTAAATCGTTACCAACTAAATCGCCCAAACTTAAACCAAAAGGTATATTTTTAATATTAGCTACTTCTTCAACAATACCCTTTGCAAAATAATCTACTTGTTGTTGTGTATAAGGTTGTGGGTCTCCAAAAATTAGAGCCGTAAACACCTCATTTTCTTCAGAAGCTATTAAAGGAAAATTTACGTTGCGTGGTAATTTTCCAGTAGCCTCAACACCTTTAAATTTTAATTTAGGTGAACCTTTAGGTTTATGAATGTAAAAAAACTGAGGCAAGTTATTAGCGTTTACAGCCACTTTGTAATTGCTTGGTTTTATAACCGAAATTATAGCATCGTTAGTTAAAGGTAACTGGTAAACACCTTTTGCATTTGTAAGCACGACTTCCTTACCGTTGGTTACTGCAATGCTTTCAATACCTTTTTCGTTGGTTTCTTTTTTTCCGTTGCTATTGGCATCATGAAACACATAACCCGTAACTTTATTTTGAGCTATTGTTTGCATTACTGTAACACCAAAAATCACAGTTGTTATTAATAGTTTTATTTTTGAAATTTTCATGTTATATATTTTAAACCATATTTAAAGTGAGTGCTTTGGGTCTTACCATATTTTCGGTGTAAACATTACCAAATCTGTCTGTTACTTTTATTATTAAAGTTGAATTTGCTGCAGCTGCCGTTACTTTAAAAATGTGAGCGGTAGTATTGGTAACAAAAGCACTTGTTGGTGTTGCTCCAGCATTTAAACGCAGTACTTCGTACGAAATAATATGTAACGGGTCTTTAGCATTTACACGTGTTACAGGCAAGGATTGGTTGTTTTCTGAAACTTCAATTTTCCATTGCGAATCGTAACCCCAAACATTAATTAACACCTCGTTATTGGCACTTGGGCTTGCGTATGCATCGGCATAACTTTCTATATCTGCGTCGCTTGCATTTGGCGCATAATTAGCAGCTGTAATATGAATGCTATTAACATCGTAGGTTCTAAACTGATAATCTTCATTGTAACCAATCCCTTTAAAACGCCATTGTATATCTGTATTATTTATCTGCCAAATGCCATATCCGCCAGGGCTTCCGTCTTTACATATATGATTGTTAGCATATCCACTTTTGCCGGTCCACCACCAAGTAGCGCACAAAGCAGCTGTGTTATGCTCCATGATATTTTGCTCTTCTTCTACAGAATAATTAACATGCGCATGCCCAGATAGAACGTGTACTGTAGAAAAATCGGCCAGCACATTTACAAGTATATTGGCGTTAGATAAATCGGTAGAATTTATTTGATTTCCACCTGCATCAACCGTTGGATTTTTATATAATGGGGTATGCATTGCCAAAACAATTGGCGTACTTTTATCGGTTATGGTTGCTAAATCTTTTTTTAACCATTCTATTTGATCGTTGGTTAGTTTCTCGTTGTAGTTACGGCTACCAATAGTGCCTTGCGAGCCTCCAGAATTAACATATTCTACGCTATCTAAAACCACGTAGTGCACCTTCCCTAAGTTAAACGAATAGTATGTAGGCCCAATAATGTCTCGGTATTTATTTTCGGCTTCCCAATCGTTAGCATAATAAGGATCGTTATCGTGATTACCAATAAGATTGAACACAGGTGCGTTTACCTTATTCATGTATGGCACATATTCATTTAGTCCAAAATTGTTATCGTACCAATATGCATCCCAAGTTAAATCGCCTAAAGTTAAAGCATACACTTTGGTGCCGTTGGCTGTATATTTTTCTATAGTGCTATTAATATCGGGCAATACTTTTGTATTAAACTGCTCTAAATCGTTATTTCTGTTAGCCAAATGCCAATCGGCTAAAGGCAACACAACGTGATTGTTATTATCTACTTGAATAAGAGAGAAATCTTTTTGCTCGATTGTTTCAACACTATTGCTTATGCGTTTAAAAAATTGAGGTGCACTACCAACATTTGTAACCTCATAATTTCCAGGAACAGAAATAAAAACAAACCCTGTTTGTTTTTGCGACTCTAAATAATAACGCCCTTGAGCATCGGTAACAGTAACCTCGTAACCATCGGATACCGTAACATTTGCTATACCCTCTCCATTGCTATAAACCACACCTTTTATGTTTTTACCGGCAACATCGGGAATGTTGGTATTAGCAATTACGTTACACAAAATATTACCTAAAAGCAAGCTGTTGGTATTACGTAAAACACTAAGTGTATAATTTCCAGATTCAAAATTAGCAGGAATGGTAAACGTGAATGTGTTTTCTGTAATTTCAACTACCGTTCCTAAAAAAGTTAGCGAAGCAGTTGAAGATACAAACTCTATTGTATCTCCAACTTTAAACCCTTTTCCTGTTAATGTGGTTTCTCCTTCTCTACTTACATTTAACGACGATGGTATTGATACACCTGAAATGTTTAAGTCGTTATTCTCATCGATTAATACCTCATCATCACTCGCGCAATTAAATAAAGTAAATCCTAAACCGCTTACACTTGCAATTGTTGTTAAACCGCTTAGCTTTATAAATTTTCTTCTTGATTGATTGTTCATTATTTAATTAAAATCTTTAAATTATTTTTTCATCAGGTAAAAAACCTACTCATATTCGGAAAAATGAACCGCAAAAATGCAGCGATTTACTTCACTACCATTATCTGCACCAGCATTAGGCTCCCATTCTGTTAAACTCCACAAATAATCGTACTCTGCTTCATAATACAAAGATTCCGAGCCATATGGCCAGCGATAACGCACAGTATTTGAAGCTCCATCTGTATATCTTGCTAGTCTTGCTTTTGAACCATAAGACTCTGATGGAGAACCCGAGCAGGACAACCAAGTTCTGTTTCCTTTTCTAAAAATACCTTGCATTCCATGTGCATGATCATCGTCAAACAGTGAATTTTTAGGAATTATTTCTTCAATTCCGGAATTAAGAACTGTTCCTCCAGAATCCATTGGGAAACCATAAACTTTAGGAACAACACTAGAGCTCGAGCTCCCTGAAGAATATTGGGCCGTCCAAAGGGCATTACCTTCATCATTTACTTGAATTGTTGAAAATGGATTTGCCCCACCATTAATATCATAATATTCTATTTGAGGTAAAATATACCTGTAATTAAAGGCATATAAATTTCCACTCGTATCCTGTCCACATTTTGTACTTGTATCCGCCCCTGTTGATACTTCTATTATCTTGTTTAAATCGAATACTCTCATACCTAAATTTGTGCTTGCGATATATACTTTATCATTATAATAAGCGATACCACCGGCATGAATATTTAAAGGTGCATAAGTATTGTATTGTGTGTATTCGCTAACAGAAGATGGAACCGAAGAATGCACTAACAGTATATGCCTGTATTTAAGATAAGTGCTTGAACTCGGACTAATATCTAGTAAGGTAATGCGAGAACCTTTATGATCTGAGCCTTCACGCCCGTACCAAGTAATTAAAAGGTATCTAACTCCATTTTTTTTAAAACCTGTTATTCCTTGTGGTCGCCATTCATTAGTAGTTTCATCACCACTGTTCCATCTTATACCTCTTGCTCTATTAGCTTCAGGCACATTAAACCCGTAAACTTCTGTGTACGAACTTCCTCCTATCGCTTCTCTATTTTTATTTACTTGTGTGGGATTAAGAAACGTAAAACCACTATTCACATAACTGCTTACATCACTATAGTTAACACTAATACCTGTAGCAACGGCATAATAACCAATAGGATTTTGCTCTAAAATACTGTTATCGTCTTCAATTGTAGAATCGCTAGTGCAGCTCGATAAAAAAACACAAGCCAAAAACAAAAAAGCATAGATTCTAACATTTGAAGCAACACATATTAATGAATAAAAATTATTCTTTATTAACATATCAACTGTATTTATGGTATAATTTCTACTTTAATATCATCTAAGAAAATGCGGTTTTTACCTTTACCCACACCTACCAGCGCAAAATCGCCACCAAGTAACCTTAATTGTGTTTGGCTTGTTGCTCCAGTAATTGTGAAAGTATACGTTGACGCTGCATCTTCCCAAATTGCAGTACAATCTGGATCGGTATCGTAATCTGGCCAATTACTTACAGTAAATGCATCTACACTTGTAGTACCTGGGCCAACCACCCCAATATTTAAAATATTATCGTCTTGGGTTCCGGCCTTGGTTTGGTAAGGCACTGCTTTAAATGTAACCTTAACATTGGTTTCTTCGTCTAGACTTAAAAATTTTGGAGAAATTAAATCGCCACCGTAACCTGTTTTTCCAAGTTTTACAAAACCTGTTCTGGCGTACACCACTTGCTGATTGCTTGAATTTGTATTTGGTGTACTTGTCCAGCCTCTATCTAGCTCTTCATCAATCCAAGAATCCATACGTTTTTCGCCAGATGTGGTGTAAAAAATAGTACTTCCGTAGGTTAACCAATCGAAATGTTCTTCTAAAACAATACTTCCATCTAATTGAGTGATATTAATACTTTTACTTAAGGATGGATGGTCTGCCGAACTTACGGTTAAAATAGCTGTTCGCTCCGTTCCTATATTTTTTTCTGCTGAAAGTTTTATGGCTGTTTCTGTGGTTTCTATTTCATTAATCCAGTCCCCATTTGTTATTTGGTAGGTCCAGTCTACATTAGTGCTTAAGTTTATTTGAAAATCGGCTCCGGCAGAAGTAAAACTAATACCTTCTTCGGCATTTTGAATAGTTATAAACGGAATATTAGCTTCTTGTTCTACTCTAAATAAAGCCGGTTGTTCTTTACCATTAACTATGAAAGCAAAATTCATAACCCTAGGATCGAATGTATTGTTTTCTTCAATAATAAATTTGAAAATACCATCATCATCTCCTTTATTAGGAAAAGCCTTTACCCAATCGCCTTCACTTTGGGCAACAACTTCCCAAGATCGGTTAGAGCGCACCACATAACTTTGTGTTAATCCGTTAACATCGGCCACAAGTCCTGTTGGGTTCTCTTCAATGGTAAAATAGGGTTCACTTGCAATATCTTCGTCTTCATTACATGAAAACGCAAGGAATAACACTGATAATATGGTAAACAACCTCAACATTTTGGCTGCATCTATTTTAAATATTGTATTCATTTTTTTATTTTTTTGGTTGATTTTAGTTTCCGCTTTCAATGGCTTGTAGACTCCACCAAACAGGTGTTTTCATATCATTTTCACCATTCATACGGGTTAAAGCCTCTTGCGCATTAGCATTATTAGTTGCCATTGTTGTATTTGGATATGCAAAACGGGTAGGCAAAATGTAATCGTTAAATACAGCCCCACGACCAATGGTTAACTCTGGATATCCAGTACGACGGTATTCATGGTAAGCTTCCATACCTATCCAAAACAATGCTAAATATTTTTGGTTTGCAATTAGCGCTTCTTTATTTGTTGCTGCATCCCATGAGGCTAACTCTGAAGTTAAAAACGTGTTTATTTGTTCTTCTGAAATTTCTACAGGCACTTCACTAAACACACCTAATTCTGCCCATTTTTCAATAGAAGCTGTAACGGCGCTTTCATAATATTCTTTAGCTTGTTCCTCACCACCAGGAATATTCCCTTTTAAAGCCGCTTCGGCCAAAATAAATTGTACTTCAGCAAAATCCATATAGCTTGCAGGCGTTTCGGCTCTACAAAATACAGCAGTATTTAACCAAGATGTTCCAGCATCAACTTCGCTTTGTTCAGCTTCTGTACAACCTGCTACAGTACCTTTCCATAGGTTTTCCCCATTAACTAAATAATTCGGATTTTTTTTACCATAAATGGCTAATCGTGGATCTTCATAAGTTTGATTTCCAAAATCGTCGGTTATAACCGTCATTTTAATAAGCTGTTCTGTTAATTTTCTTCCAGAACTTGTAAATCCGTTTTCGTTAGTGTTAGCAAACTCACTACGATATGGGTCTGCTCCAGAAAACTGAACCGTAGCGTTGTCTGCATTCGATTCGAATATTGGATATTCACTTGGGTTATTAATTATCTTGGTTATTAGAGCTGCGGTATTCATTTCTGCTCTGCCACTTACACGACATAATAAACGCAGATATAACGCATTGTTAAATTTTTTCCATTGCTCCATATTGCCACCATACATGCCATCTAAAGCAGGTTTAATAAACACAGGGTTTTCGGCATACAAACTGTTAGCGGTTTCTAAATCGTTAAACATTTGTAGGTAAACCTCTTTTTGAGAATCAAACTTAGGTTCGGCTGTACCTCCTTCGCGCACTTGAAATGCTTCAGAGTAAGGTACATCACCATACATGTCGGATAAATTGGACATATACAACACCTTTAATGTTAAGGCGATTGCCTGTAAAGACTCATCGTTTTCGGCCACACTTAAATCGTACATATGCAGCGCATTGTTGGTATAGCGGGCATAGGTATTCCAAACATTTTGCCAGTCTTGATCACCAATAAAATAGCGGTGTTCTTGTCTTGTAGTTCCACCGGTAAAGGCCGTAAATTGTATTAACTCGTTATTCCAAAACCAAGTGTAGTATTGCCAAGCATTAATACCATTGTATAATAACGGTTCGAACATACCGCTAGCTTGAATATCGCCCACATTGGTACGGTTTGGATTGGTGTTTATTTCTTCAAAATCTGATGTACAGGCTAACACCAAACTAATTAAGCCTATAGTTAATATTTTCTTTAAATAATTCATAACTGTTTTTTAGAATGAAAGTTTAACGTTAAGTCCGTAAGTTCTTGTCATCGGGAAAGTCATGGCCTCAATACCTTTATAAATATTAGAACCGTTAAGCATACCTGTATCTGGATCGTACTGTGGGAAATCTGTAATCATAAAAAGATTAGTAGCGTAAGCCCCAAAACTTATACCATTAAACACCTCTATTTTACTTAATAATTTTGCAGGTAATTGATAATCTAAGCGCAACTCTCTTAGTTTTAAATATGAGGTATCGAAAGTGTTCATTTCTGTATTATTACGGTTCCAAACGTAGGTATTGTAATAGGTTTGAATACTGTTTGTTACCGTAGTGTTTTTGGTATAAGAAATGGTTCCATCGGTATTTTCAACAGCATTAACACCATTATGTACAAGACCATCGTAGCGTCCTTCTATTGAATTATTAAGTTTACCTTGATAAGACAACGCAAAGTTTGTTACAGAAAAGGCATTACCACCTAACTGACCTGCAAATGTAGCTGATAGCATTAAGTTTTTATATTTAAAACGCTGTACCATACCAGCACGCCAATCTGGATTTACATTTCCAATTCGGGTTTCAGGAGAATTATCTAACACTGGATACCCTTCGGAGTTTACAATATGCATGCCCGATGCATCTTGAGTTTCGCCATTTTCATCTACATAAGTTGCACCTTCTGGAGCTTTTTGAAAACCACGTCCGTACAAAACATGCATTTCTTCGCCTACATAAGAGTAAACATAAGTTCTGCTTCCTATGGTTGTTCCCATATCTGTTTGTAATGGTACCGAAGCATCCCAACCATCTTGTAAGCTCACTAGTTTATTAATATTTTTAGACCAGGTCACATCAAAATCCCATTTAAAATCCTTGGTTTTTACGGGCACAAAATTTGCTGAAACCTCTAAACCTTTATTAGAAATTTCACCTGCATTTATGGTCATTCCAGTAGCACCAGTAATTTGATCTACATCTACCGAAACGATTTGATTTGTGGTTGAAGAATGATAAGCAGTAACATCGAAAGACACTCTATTTTTAAATAATTTAGCTTCAATACCTGCCTCCCAACTTTCTACATTTTCTGGTTGAATTAATGGATTCGGTATGGTTCCAGGCAACACATAACCTCCTGAAAAAGATGTTGTACTGTATACTTGATCTAAAGAATAGGCCGAAGTATCGTTACCTACATTTGCCCAAGACACGCGTGCTTTTAACATATCGACCCAAGGCGCGTGTTTTTTTAAGTTGAATGTTTTATCTAATAATGCACTAGCTGAAACCGATGGGTAAAAATACGACCAGTTACCTCTTGCCAATGTACTAGACCAATCGTTACGTCCTGTAACATCTAAAAAATAAGCATCGTCCCAACTTAATGACACTAAACCATAAAGACTATTTACTGTTTTTTCGCTTCTGTAGTTGTAAGGATCTGGATTTACACCTGTTGGCACATTTGTGGCGTGGTAAATACCTTCTTCTCCTAACTCACTTAATGTAATCTTGTTATTATAATACTCGTTAATACGATTATTACCACCAGCCATAGCAGAAAAACCTAAACGCCCATTACTAAATGTGTTATTGTAACGCAACATAAAATCGTTGTTATTCTCTAACACTCTAACGGTTTGCTCTCTGTAAAATCCGTTTTGGTAACCAGCAGTGTAGTGCGGTTTTCGTTGGGTTCTAAACTCATCAGACCAATCTAATCCCGAGCGCAAATCTAAGGTTAAGCCTTTTAAAATATTAAAGGTTAAACCAATGCTACCAAAAACACGATTTTTATCTTGTGTGTTTAATGCTTCGTAAAGTGTGCGGTACGGGTTAAACGAATTTGCCGATGGAAACACAAGCCCCATACCGTTTTCGCCACCTGCATTCCAATTGGCATAATTGTAACGACCATTAAAATATTCGCCTTTCCAATCTTGAATACTGTTTACGTTAAACCCCCAAACCAAAGCGTACATTGGGTTGGTTTCATCATAACCACTTACCGGCATGTTATCGCTTGTTTTTTTATTGTAATTTACTTTTGCAGTTAATTTAATATGGTCTGAAACTGGTGTATTTATAGCTAAGGAAACCGTGTTACGCTTAAAACCAGTGTTTGGTAAAATCCATTCATTTTTAAAATCGGTTACCGAAAAACGTGTAGATGTTCCGTTACCATTATTACCATTAATACTAACGGTGTTATTTGTTGTAATTCCCGTTTGAAACAAGCCTGTGTACCAATCGTCTTGATATACCCATGGTAATTTTGTAAACGTGTTATCGTCCCAATTTTTAGAAGCATACAAATAACGAAGCTCGTTGGCATCAAACGCTTCACCAAAGGTATAACGCGAATAATGTCTAGCCTGTTCTATTCCATCTGGTGCCATTTCTGGGGTAAGTTCCCAAAGTGAGTATTCATTAGCTCCCATATCAGACCCATTACCAAATTGGGTTTGAAAATCTGGAAAAAACCCTGCTTGCTCAAAAGTTATTGAAGAATTTACCGTAATGCCTAAACCTTTATTTTTTCGGCCAGATTTAGTGGTTATCATAATAGCGCCATTTGCCGCACGTGAACCGTATAATGCTGCAGCAGCTGGACCTTTTAAAATCGAAACAGACTCAATGTCGTCTGGATTAATATCGCTCATGCCATCGCCGTAATCTACAGGAGCATCGGCTTGTGCATAATTACTAACGCTGCTGGTTGCTGTGGTTCCAGAATTAACTGGCACACCATCTATTACAAAAAGCGCTTCGTTACTACCATAGTTTAAAGATTGATCGCCGCGTAAACTCACTCTAATAGAACTGCTAGGTCCAGAGTTTGCCGATGTAAATGTTAAGCCTGCCACTTTACCATTTAAACTGTTTAACCAGTTTCCTGAAACGGTTTTGGTTAATTCATCGCTTTCTATTTTGGCAACGGAATAGCCTAGAGATTTTTCTTCGCGCGTAATATTTAAAGCAGTTATAACTACCTCATCGATAGCTATAATATCTTCTTGCATGGTAATATTATAAACAGCTTTATTTTTAGTAATATTTTCTTCTACAGTAAGCATGCCCATAAACGAAAAAACTAAAGTGCCATTTTCTGGAACTTGTAGTGTGTAATTGCCATCAAAATCTGTTAAAGCACCAGTGTTGGTACCTTTTAAAATTACATTTACCCCTCCAATAGGCATACCTTGACTGTCTTTTACTTTACCGCTAACTTTAACTTTTGTAACGCCGCTTAAAGTAATATTTGTGCCATTTACTAAATAGTTTATTTGAACATCTTTACATATTTTATCTAAAATTGTTTTTAGTTTTTGATTGGTAAAACTATACGTAAAAACATTTTTATTATTTAAAATAGCATTAGAATAACTAAATTGATATGGTGTTTTTTGCTCTAATTGATTAAAAATCGCATTAAGCGTAACATTTTTTACGTTTAATGTTGTTGTTGTTTCTAGATTGTTTTGGGCTATTACACGTTGTGTAGACACACAAAAAAACGTGATTATTAACATAAATAGCACCAAAAATTGTGTGGGAAATAATTTTCTTTTTTGATATAAATTTAATTTCATAATTTAGTAATTACTTTTTTAGTAAAAAGGATTTTTTAAAAGATCTAATGAGCTGGAGTTGGTGACGCAACTCCAGTTTTTTTTGTGTTCGTGTTTATTCTTATAATTTATTTAATTGTTACAGTGTTGTTTTCTATAGTGTATTGCAGCCCTACCATAAACTCTAAACTTTTTAGTACTTCTTCTAAAGGCTTATCGTTATAAACTGCGCGTATTTTTTTATTTAATAGTGTTTTGGAATTGCATTGTATATTAACATTATACCATGTTTCTATTTTGCCAAATGCTTCTTGCAGCGTAATGGCATTAAAATGTAATATGTTTTTATGCCAATTGGTTGCGTAATCTGCGTTAATGCTAGATTTTTCCAATGTATTTAAAGCTTTATTAAACACTACTTGAGTGTTTTTCACCAGTATAAACTGGTTATTAGTTTTGGTATTTTCTACCTTAACTTTTCCTGTTTTTACAACCACACTAAAACTAGTAGGGTTTGTATTGTTTACATTAAACGAGGTACCTAAAACGGTAGTTTTAAAATTACCAGAGTTAACCATAAAGGGTTTGCTTTCGTTTCGTTTTACTTTAAAAAACGCTTCGCCCGTTAAAAACACTTCGCGTTGATTGGTGGTAAATTTTTCTGGATAACGTAGTTGTGCACCTGCATTTAAAAACACTGTAGAACTATCTGGTAATGTTATTTGTGTACGTTGCCCTTTTAAACTGGAAGCAATTATATAATTAACAGCCGTTTTAGAAATGTACAGCTTGTTAAACCACAGCCCAACACTTAATAAAATTGCAAAAGAAGCAGCAATAGCTAGAGCCTTTTTGTTAATTAGGAATTTACGCTTTTCGTCTTCTTTAATTTTTTGGCGTAATTTTTCGAGACCGCGTTTAAGATTAAATTCGTTATACGCCGCCGATGATGTATTGTAAACCTGCACCGCTTGTAACGCCTTATATTTTGCTACATAACTTGCATCTTGCAAATAACGCTCAAGTAAAGCCTTATCTTTAGCAGAAGCCGCATTTGCTAAATTTTTAAGCGCAATTTCATAAAAAGTATCGTCGTTCATGTGTTATGGTCTTTTACTATTAAGACCTAAATAAACGCATTAATCTACCATTGTAATCTGTTAACAAATGGTTATCTAAACATCAAGAAAACAAAAACAGAACGGAAGTACGCAAGTAATAAATTGCGATTCATATTGGGCAACATGCTTCATAGCTTCAAGCATTTGTTTTTGCACTGTGCTTACCGAGATACCAAGTTTATCGGCAATTTCTTTGTATTTTAAACCGTCTATTCTATTCAGTTTAAATATTATTTTACGCTGTTGCGGTAACTCTTCAATAATTTTATCTATCTGGTTTTTTACTTCATTATAATGTAAGCCTTGATCTGTACTTAAATGAGAAAAATTATTGGTTTCTTTAGTAGTTTGTAGTTTTAAAGTATTGGCTTTTTCTTTATTTACTACGTTAATAGACAAGTTTTTAGTAGATACAAACAAATATGCTTTTAAAGATGTTTTTATGTGAAGCGTTTTTCGGTTTTGCCATATTTTTAAAAACATATCGGCAACAACCTCTTCGGCCAAATCTGGACTTTCTACATATTGCTTAGAAAACAAACACAAGTTAAAATAATACTTTTGAAACAGCTGCTCTAAAGCTTGCTGATTATTGTTTTTAACACAATTGAAAAGTATTTCGTCTTGATCCACTGTAAAAAAAATAGTTGTTTTTAAAAAAACAAAACTATTGGTTCCATACAGGTAGTTTGTTATTAAAAAATTAAGTTATTATTATGTTTTTTGTCTTTATTAATTACATCGAGAGTAAACTAAAAACTTAGCAACTTCAAGAAATTTAGCATTTAATACTAGCCTAAAATAACCATTGTAACATATTAACTTAGGCGTAAACCAAAAGTTGGAGATAGACTTCTAGTTTCAAAGTTCTTTTATATAAAAAAAGACTCTCCATGTTAAATGAAGAGTCTTACTCGTTTCGTGCGGGCGGAGAGCGCAAAACCCTGTCAATAAGAATAAAAAGACCACCCTTTATAAAACAACAAAAAAGCCAACAAAAACAAGGTATTAAAGAACATTTAAAAAAGTAAACATATTTAAATAGATTTAATACTATTGTAATTAATTGCAGATATGTTGCCTAAATGTTGCCTAAATAATTATATTTACCATCAAACACTTACATATGGCAACCATAAAATACTTTATCCAAGGAAAATCAAAAGAAACACCTATTTACATTCGTTTTTCTATATCTAGAGGTAATACCCCTAAAAGAAAAACTGGGTTTGTTATAAATCCAAATGATTGGAGCAAAAGCACTCATCTTCCTAAGCAAAATTCCGCCTACAATAAAAATTTAATAACTGACTTACAAAAATTAAAAACCTACATTCATTCTGAGTATAACATTGACTACTCCAAAGGCTTTACAATTAACGGAGATTGGCTAAGTGATAAAATAGACAAACACTTTAACCAAGGAAAACAAAAAACAGACCTCAACATTATTACTGAATATATTCATCATTACTTAAGTACAGCTCATTTAAGAAAGAATTCCAAAGGAGGAATTGGATTGGGAAAAAGCAGAATTAATGATTACAAAAGGTTAGCTGGTATTATCTCTGAATTTCAAGGGGGAACCCCATTGTTAATTAGTGACATAAACTTAGGTTTTAAAGATAAGTTTTTGAAATGGATGACAGAAACTAAAAACTATTCAATTGGCTACACAGGAAGAATGCTCGGCAATTTAAAATCTATCTGCCTAGACGCAGAAACGAATGACATAAGAACAAACAAACAACTTTCAAAAGTTTCAGGGTTTAGAACCAAAAATGAATTCGTCATATATCTGACCGAAAATGAAATTGAACAAATAACAAATACTAAGATTTCTTTGCCTTATTTGCAAAATGCAAAAAAATGGCTATTACTGGGTTGTAATATTGGACAAAGAGGAAGTGATTTACTTAAAATAAACGAAAGTAACTTTGTTACCAGAAATAATTTAAAAGTCATCGAACTAGTTCAACAAAAAACAGGCAAAAGTGTTACTATACCAGTATTACCGAATACACAAAAAATTATCGAGAATGGTTTGCCTCATAAAATTTCATTACAAAGATTTAACGATTACATCAAAGAAGTTTGTAAACTTTCTAATATAAAAACATCCACTCGCGGAAAAAAATTAAACCCAACAACGAAAAGACATGAAGAAGGTATTTATGAAAAGTGGGAGTTAGTTTCATCTCATATTTGCAGGCGCTCATTTGCTACCAACCTATACGGGAAGCTTCCTACACCTTTAATAATGCAAATAACAGCACATAGCAGCGAAAAAACATTTTACGGATATATAGGAAAAAACTCATTCGATTTTGCTCAACAAATTGCCGATTATTTCACGCTACAATCTCCCCAAAAGGAGAACCAATCTAATTTAACTCTAATTCACAAGTCGATTTAAAATGACTAAAAATATTCCACTCAAAAAACTAACTCTTAACGACTTAGTCCAATATGAATTCAATAAAGGCATTTACAAATTTTACCATGAAATGCTTACTAGAAAGTTTAATGTACAAATCAATAATTTACAATCATTTTATTTAGAAGTCTACAAACTTGTAGCATTGTTCTATTACAACTACGAAGACATACCTTATGAAGTTGATGCCGAATTAAAAAATAAACTTAAAGAAATTAAAGATGATGAAATCTTATTAAACACCTTTAAATTTTATTTAGTCTTTTATATTCTAACAATTATTAACTCAAAGATTGAACGTAATCAAAAAGGCAAAAAAAGTGTTGTACCTAATGAGTATTGCGAAAGTATGGATACTTGGACATATATTGAAGAGCTTTTTAGAGTTTTAATCCCAAGATGTGAAAATTTAATTTCAAAAAAGCAAAACATACCCTTTGACTTCTCTATGGACATAATGGAACCTTTTTACCACTTTGTTAATGACCCAATTGGTGATGCCGAAAAAGCATTAAGTCTTAAAACGTTTTTTAAAACAATCACTAGCGATGAACAATCTCCCTATTTAAACCAGGACAATTCTGAAAGTTCTCAGAAAATAACTGACAAAGTAATTTATTTAAATGAATTAGGAATAATTGATTTTCTGGCAAAAAAAGAGCCATTCAACTTATCGACAAACTCACTTGCTAAAGCACTAAGCCTAATTACTGGTGAAAGTCAACAAACATTGCAAAGCTATTTAAACCCAATAATTAATAATAATGCAAACCAAAAAAATAATCCTTTAAACAACCACAAAAAGCTTGATATCGCAAGAGAAAACCTTATTAAATTGGGTTTTAAAATTAATACGAATTAAGAGACTGTTATCTTTTAGGGACTCCCTAAAAAAAACCTAAGCTCCATTTGTTGCAAACATTAAAATTATGCAACAGATACAATTTATTCAAATTACTCCCGAACAATTACAACAAATAATTATTGACGGTGTTAAAGCGGAATTAGAAGAAATCAAAAAACACTTCGAACCAAAAACACCTACAGAATACCTAACCCGAAATGAGGTAAGCAAATTACTCTCAGTTGATTTATCAACCGTACATAATTACACAAAAAAAGGCATTCTAACAGCACATCAAATGGGCTCTCGCGTTTACTACAAACGTCAAGAAATAGAAAATTCTTTTGTAACACTTAAAAAATAGGCTATGATTGACTACATCAAAATAAAAGTCACTGATAGTAAAACAATAGTGAGATTATGGAACAACCCATTGTTATACTTCTATTCAAAAAATGAATTTCTACTCTTTGACAACGAAACAATTAAAACCAGAAACACAAAGCAATTTAATGGAATACTATTTGAGCTAACCGAACATGTGTTGTACATTCGTTTTAAACCTCATTATTTCTTTAACTCAAACATCCATAATGCTAATGACTTTTCAGTTAAAGACTGTATCGAAATATTAAAACAATTCAGTACGCTTTTTAAGTTAGAAACCAAGTATCTAGAAGTAATAAATATTGAATTTGGATTAAATATTATTATACCTGATGAACTTATATGCGTTAAAGATTTGCTGGCATATACTATTTATCATGGTTTAAATGAATTCAGAACAGATAGAAAATATATTTATTGCAAGTTTAGCCATTCCTCCAACAAAAGAGGAGCAGCTAATGTTTATAAAATGGTAAAGATGTACGCTAAAGGAATACAATTCCCCAAAAACTGTAACAAAAATACATTGAGATTTGAAATAAAAAGTAATCGTAAAAAGTATATAAATAGGCTGGACATTTACACAATAGAAGATTTATTGCAACCTCAACGATACAACAATTTGAAAAATGTAATTTTAAAAGAGTTTGACGATATTTTAATAATCGACAGTTTTACAACACCAAAAATAAATAAACGAAGGCTAAATAAACATCTTGAGAGGCTTAACCCTATTCACTGGCACAAATTACTAAATAGAAGTAGAAATGTCTTTAAAAACCATTTTAATGCTTACTACAAAGATTTAAACACAAGTAGAACACACCTTAAAGCAGAGATTAGAAATTTAATTGCTAATAAACTAATTGAACTACAAAAGTAAGTGCATATTCAACCTGTATATATGTTTAAAATTGCACATTTTTTCTATTTCCATAAAATATCACACAATGGTTTTCTACAATTCTACACATATGTGTGCGAGCAAGAGACTTCCTGTAGCGAAAGTAACCACCGTTAAACGCTCGTTAACATCCGTTGAGGTTAATAATTAATTCATAGCATAAACATTCAATATTGAATTTCAAAGCAACCGTTATTGATTGTTTTTTTTTAATTTAAAAAATATATTCTCTAACAGCATTAGGTAAAAAAAGCCTTTTTTATATTAAAAATTTATGAAAATTCGTATTTTCCCACTTTAATATTCCCATGAAGAAAAGCAACTATATAATTGAAGAGATCATAGACCAATATACGATTGAGGACAACAACAGACCATGGATTATTGGCTTTAGTGGAGGTAAAGATTCAACTGTAATGCTAACTTTAGTTTGGTTGAGTTTACTTAAAATTAAGAACGAAATTAGCGAGAAATTTCTAAAAAGAGAAGTTTGGGTAGTTTGTAACGATACACTAGTAGAAAATCCTATAATAACTAATTATGTTAATGGGGTTTTAATGAAAATTGAGAATGCTGCTATAAAACATAATCTACCTATAAAAGTTAAGAAGACAATACCAAGACTTGAAGATTCATTTTGGGTAAATTTGATAGGTAAAGGTTATCCAGCACCTAATAACGCCTTTAGGTGGTGTACTGAAAGATTGAAGATTAAGCCTACATCTAGATTTATAGATGAAATAGTTAACAGTGAAGATAATGACCACAAAGAAGCCATTGTGCTTGTTGGTACTAGAAAAAGTGAAAGCGCAACAAGAGCAAAATCAATCAAAAAGCACGAGATAAAAGGTAAACGATTAACTAAGCATCCTTTACAGAAAAATGTTTTTATTTATTCTCCAATAAAAGAATTACATTTAGAAGAGGTTTGGTATATAAATAACACTTTTGAATCTCCTTGGGGAGCTGAAAAAGACCAACTATTCAACATCTATTCTGATGCAAGTGCAGATGACTATGAGTGTCCAACTATGGTTTCTAATAAAGAACATAAGTCTTGTGGACAAAGTAGATTCGGCTGTTGGACTTGTACAGTTGTTAAAAAAGATAAATCTATTTCAGCGCAAATTGAAAATGGAGAAGAATGGTTAATACCTTTAAGAGATGTTAGAGATTGGATTCAAGACCAAAGAAACATATTATCAAATAGAGAGCCATTGAGAAGAAATGGACTGCCAGCTTTAAATGATATGGGTGTAGTTAAACTTAAACACCGAGCCGAAATTTTGGAAAAAGTATTTGATGCCCAAAAGAAAATTAATGATATGGGTATCGAAATAGAGCTAATAAATAATCAAGAACTTATTGCTATACAAGTGACCTGGTATAGAGATTTGTATTTTGACTATAAAGTCTCTGATATTTACAATAAAGTGTTTAATAAAAATCTTGATATGAAAGAACATAACGAACTTATCAAAAAAGAAGAAGAAATTTTATTGTCTGCTTGTGAAAATGACAAAAAACAGTTTAACCTAATTCAAGATTTATTAAAGCTTGAAAAAGCAAAAACTATTATGATGAAAAGAAGGGGTCTTATTGAAGATATTGAGAATAGATACAAACAATTTATTTCAGCATAATGATAATAAAATCTATTGAGTTAAATAATTTCAGAATTTACAAGGACAGAAATCTTATAGATTTATCTGTAACAGATAATGAAAATATAATTATTGTTAGTGGTAAAAATGGTTTTGGAAAGACAACTTTTTTAATGTCTTTAGTCTGGTCCTTGTATGGACGACAAATGAGTGATGTCGATGATATATACAAAAAAGAGATTGAGAACAATGGAAATTACAGGCAGTATATTAAAAGCAGTTTAAATAGACAGGCTGAATTTGAAGGTAAAACAAAATTTTCTGTTTCCGTTACATTTTCCAACATAACTACTATTCCAGACGTTACTTGTAATGAATTAAAAATTACTAGAACTTATTATACTGAAGGCAATAAAGAAGAAGATTTAGATATATTAATCGATGGTTACGAAAGTGAGTTAGTCAAAGATGTTGGGGCAGAGCATTTTATTCGAGATTTTATTATGCCCAAAGAAATAGCAAAATTTTTCTTTTTTGATGCAGAAAAAATTGTTTCACTTGCTGAAATTCATACTGCTGAACAAAGACAAAAATTAAGCCGTGCTTATTCAGAAGTTTTGGGGATAAAACAGTATCAAAGTCTTAAAGAAGATTTAGAACAATACCTAGATAAGTTAAAGTCTGAGACTGCAAATGCAAAAGAAAAAGCTGAATTAAAACGACTTAAAACAGATTCAGAAATAGCCGATGATAGAATTAAAGAAGTTCAAGATGAAATCAACAACTTGGAAGAGGAAGCATCTGGTATGAAGTATGAAATTAACAAGTTGCAAGAAAAACTAATAAAGCAAGGTAGCGTAATTACTGTTGAACAACTTAACGAGTTAAAAGACAGAAAGGAAGATTTAGAAAAACAAGTAGCTATTTTAAATACAGAACTGAAAAACCACTACGAAATAATACCTTTTGCTATTACAGGAAACTTACTCACAGAAGTTTTAGAACAGGTAATTTTGGAACGTGATATTATTAGTCAAAAATTTAATGATGACAGAGTTGAGCAGGTCGCTGATAATATTATTAATGACTTGATTAAAATTCCTCATCCAGATAACCTTGTGATTAATTATAAAGTTCAAGAATATTACATTGATAATTTAAAAGATTTAATCTATAAACATCTTGGTGGAGACTCTACTAAAGAAATTAATTCTAATGTTCAGAGTGAAGTAATACATAATTTGTCTGAAACTGAAAAAGCGAAATTAAATCAATTTATTAATAACATCCGACTATCTTTTAAAGAAACTTTTAACCGTATAAATTCCGAATACCTAAGGTCTAAGAATGAATTAAATGATATTAATAAAAAAATTAAGCTGGCGGAAGAAAAGTCAGAAAACCCACTTGTAAAAGCCGATAGGGAAAGAAAATCAAGTTTAGAAAAGCAATACGATGACATTTTAAGAAACGTTGGTGTATTAGAACAGGAAATTGCTACTAATAACGATACTAAAATTCAATCCAAAAAGGAGATTAAAAGAATTTCGGATAAACTTAAAGTATCAAAAGGAAAACAAGATATCAGTGATGAGGTTGAAAAGTCTATTAAATACCTTAAAAAATTTATTGCTGATTTTAAAATTGAGAAGAAGCATAGTCTATCAAGAAGAATTAAAGAGGGCTTAGATATTTTATTACACAAAAGAAGTTTTGTAAGTGATGTTCAAGTTGAAATTCTCGGAGATGATATTGAAATTAATTTAATAGATGCAAGAGGTAAAGAAATAAACAAAGATTCACTTTCTAAAGGAGAACAACAAATGTATGCTACTGCCTTATTAAAAGGTCTTGTAGATGAATCAAATATTGATTTTCCTGTATTCATTGATTCTCCGATGCAGAAATTTGATATCGACCATTCTAATAGCATTGTTAAGCATTTTTATCCAAAAGTTTCTAATCAAGTTATAATTTTTCCATTACTGAAAAAAGAAATGACAAGAGATGAATTCAATGTTTTATTACCTAGTATTAGTAAAACTTTCCTAATAAAAAATACTGACAATGAACAATCTACTTTTGAGGAAGTAGAAAATAAAGAAGAATTGTTTGACGTATTTGAAAAAGATTATCAAGATGCAGTTTAATATAAGTACATCACCAGAAAACGAACCTTTAGTAAAATCTTTAACTCAAAGAATTGGTTTAGGTTCAGAAAATCATATTTCTCGTATAGCCTTAGCTTATTCTTTAAGTAAAGGATATAGTCTTGATTTAGAAAAGGATTTACAAGCATTTGGAGGAAAAGAGTATAAAGACCATACTTTATTTGGTAATTATAGAGATTATTACATTGCGTTAATTTGTCAACGCTATCAAATACATAAAGACGATACGAACATTAGAAAGTATCTAAAAATGCATATTGACCAAGGATTGGAATTAATAAGTAAGTTTTTTGAGGATAACCAAAATTTCTCAGGCATTGAATTTTTATTGGACAATATAGAAATTGGGATTGATGCAATGAATGAGGGAGAAAATTCGTTTGAGTTTATTAAAAATAATAACTCTTCATTGAATGAAAAAGAAAGCTATTTAAAACCTATTAAAATTTTAGTTGGAGAAACTGATAAGAAAAAAGATATTTTCTTTACGCCTAACAACACCTCTATTTACGGTAATTGTCATATTGCAGTAGCAGGAAATTCTGGAACTGGTAAATCATATTTTTCAAGAAAAATATTAGAACGTATCGTACAGGAAACTAAAGGAAAAGTTAATTTTTTATATCTGGATTTTAAAGGCTTAAATGAAAGTGATAAATCTAATTCAGATTTCAAAAGTTTTTTCAAAACTACTAATGCAACTTTAATAGATACACCACAGGAGTCATTTCCAGTAAATCCTTTATCGTTTATTGATAATATAAATGAAAAGAACAAAATTGTTGGGATTGGAAGATTTGTAGATATAATTACGAAGTATGCTAATTTAGGGAATGTACAAAAACAGCATTTAAAAGATGCTACTATGTCGGCATTTGAAAACAGAAATGACGGATCTTATCCTACATTAAAAGAGGTTTTAGAAAACGTTTACGAGATTGCTGGAGATAAGCCAACATCGTTAACTCAAATTCTAATAGGTTTAACTGAAATAGACCTTTTTGACAATAAAAAGTATGGGGATTTTATAAATTCTAACTATTATTTAAGTCTTTCAGGAGATTTAAGTAAAGAAGTCCGTTTTACGGCTACTTTTCTTGTAATTTATTATCTATATAATACATTTATGAATATGGATAAGACACCCATCGAGGAGGATTATAGCGGTTTACGTTATGTCTTATTAATCGATGAAGCTCATAATGTATTTAAAGAAAAGAAATCGCAAGAAATACTTGAAAAGCTACTTAGAGAAATACGCTCTCAAGGAGTAGCAGTAATGTTAGTTTCACAAGGTATTGAAGAATTTAACCAACCAACATTCGATTTTTCTTCCATGTGTCAATCAGCGTTTTTGATGTCAATAAAAGATGGTAATAATTGGAAGTCAATTAGTAAGTTTTTAGGAGCTGGAGAAAAGCAAAGAACAAAAATTAATCGCTCTATGGAAACTATAAACCCTCGACAAGCAATAACTAATATCAAAGAGTTTGAATTTGGCGAGATTTTTAACACCAAATAAATGGATTTATTCAATTTTAAATTACTTAAGACTAAATATTTTTGGATTGCTGTTGTTATTATAGGTACAGCTGGAATATGGTTACCCGTATTGCTCTCGTTGCTATTAGGTGAACCAATACAAACTGACGAAATACCGATTAATTTAACCACTTTTTACATTTCAATTTATTTTGCAGGTTGTGTTGATACAATATTTAGAAATATTGACTTATTAGAAAATAAATATGAATTAAAATCTAAATTAGTTTCAATTATTGGACTAATTCTATTATTCATATTATTGATAATTGCTACAATTTGGTTAAAAATTGAAAAGCACTTTGTAATCCCGTTGATTTTATCATTGATTGGTTCTTTAATAGGTCTTAAGTTATGGTGGGATAACTATCAAGAAGAACCTACATATAGCGAGTTTATTAGAGGAGAAAGCAAAGAAAAACACGGTAAGAAATGGAAGTAATAGAAAATCTAGGATTTATTAATGCCATGCCTGTTAGACAAAACAAGCAAGATTTTCTAATTGGAGTTTATTCAATAGAAAATATTTTCAAGTTTACAAAATATACAGAACGGTTAATTGTTGGGTATGATGAACAAGAAGAGCCAATTTATAATCAACAAATACAAAGAAATATTGAAAATTCAAGAGTTCAAAAAATAGCCGACTTTTTAGTAAATGACCCTGACGCAACATTCCCTACAAACATAGTTTTACATATACCTAAAGAAGTAATTGAAGAATATTCAGTTGATGAAGATAGGGTTAAAGTTGTATTAGATAAAAAGGTTTTTAAAGAAATTGAAAAGGATGGAGGCGATGTTTACATATCTATAATAGATGGACAACACAGAGTTAGAGGTATTGAGGTGGCAATAAGTAGACTTAAAAATGATATAGATACACTCATAAAAACTTTAAGAGGAAGCGAAAATAAAAACCTTAATGATAGATTAATTTATTTTCAAGAAAGATTAAATGATTTACTCAAAATTGAGTTAGTAGTAACTTTCTTTATTGACAAGACCTTAGAGTATCAAGCTATGATTTTTTCAACTATAAATAGAACGCAAAAACGAGTTTCTCAAAGTTTAGTTTATAGTCTTTTTGGACTTGACACTGACGATACCCCGCAAAAAACAGCATTAGAAATTGTTTTAAGCCTAAATGGTCATTCAAGCTCCCCCTTTTACAAAAGAATAAAGCTCTATGGAGGCTCATATAGCAAAAACAACACACCTCCTCTTTCACAAGCTACAATGGTAAAATCAATTGTTAGTTTAATCTCTGAAAATTTACGTGAATCTGAAAATGATAGATACAAGAAAAGAAAGGATTTATTAAATAGAAGTCCTGGCTCAACCAAAGTATTACCTTTTAGAAACTATTACTCAAATGATAAAGATTCTGTTATCTCTGATATATTATTTTTCTTTTTTCATGAAGTAAGAAACACTTTTAGCAAAAAAGGCATTTCATGTTGGGATTTTGATAAAAATAATATCCCAACAAATATCCTACACACAACAGTTGGATATCAAGCCTTATTGAATATTTTAATTGAAATTCTAAAAAAAGAAGGTGTTTTGTCTAATTTAGGATATGAAAAATCTAAAGAAATATTTTATGAAAAATATTTAAAGGAAATAAGAAGTCTTGATATTACAGATACTAATAAGTATTCTTTTAATCAGAGAGGGAAAAAATATTTTGAATTAGAAATGAGTTTAGCAATATGGCCTCCCATAAGTAAAAAAGATGACAAAAGATATTTAGAATTAGAAAAACTCAAAAATGGCTTATAACTTTATGCTTTAGACATCATTTCGATAAAACACTCCATTTTCTAATTTAATCAAGTTGTCCAAATGCTGATTTAGAAATATAACTGTCAATTAAAACTTTTGTTATTACTTTAATCATTGGAGCATTTTTAGCTAAATGACTTGGATTATGAGGCATTAATTTCATCGAAATCGCTTCTGATAATTCTGTTTAGTAAATTTCTTATTATTTGGTAAAAATGTATGATGAAAAAAAATCCAAACTTCAGCATTTTCTTGACTATGTACCAAGAAGTTATACATAAAATTTAAAGTATCTAATTTATTCAGTTCAGAATCTTTCGAATAAATTTCTTCTCCATCCTTAGTTAATCTTACTTACTTCTCGTGAATTTTCAAGAATTCCACATTTTCTAAGCCAAGATTTATAACGTTTGGTAAAAGGTGCTTTGTATTCAAATTGTTCAGCTATTTGAGCATCATTTAATTTAGGTTCTTGAATTAATCTTTTCAATATTCCTGATAAAATATTTCTATTAAGATTAAAGTTTGCGTGAAAATATACAGACATAATTTATTTATTCATTTTTATAAAAATAAGCATTTCCCTTTTTAAAGTATTTGATTTTTCCTTCCACACGCATATGCATCAATTCACAAGATGAGATTTTCAATCTTTTTTTGGTTTCTTTACTGTTTAAATATTTTGATGTTTCCATAAAACTAGACTGATAATTTTTATAAAGATAGTTTTTTACCAATTAACATTATAATCAATTTGTTGCCTAATAGTTGCCTAGATTAAAAACAAAAAACCTCTAACAAATTAACTGTCAGAGGTTTTAACTTTTTTAATCGTGCGGGCGGAGAGACTCGAACTCTCACACCTCGCGGCACTAGATCCTAAGTCTAGCGTGTCTACCAATTCCACCACGCCCGCATTATGTATTTCCGATTACTATCAATAATCGGGATGCAAATATAATCAAGATTTTTAAATTGCAAACCTATAATCATTAAAAACATACTTTTTTTAATACTTTTGAAAACAATCTTCTTAATTTAATTATGCAAAACATACAAAGCTACATTACTGAACATAAAGAGCGCTTTTTAAACGAAATAATCGAACTTTTAAAAATACCGTCTATTAGCGCAGACTCTGCCTATAAAAATGACGTTTTAAAAACGGCCAATGTTGTAAAAACTAGTCTCGAAAAAGCCGGTTGCGACACTGTAGAAATTTGCGAAACCGATGGATTTCCTATTATTTATGGCGAAAAAACAATAGATCCAAACCTACCAACTGTTTTGGTTTACGGACATTACGACGTACAACCACCAGATCCAATAAATTTATGGGATTCTCCGCCTTTTGAACCCGTTATTAAAAAAACCGAACTACACCCCGAAGGTGCAATTTTTGCACGCGGGGCCTGCGACGATAAAGGCCAAATGTACATGCATGTAAAAGCTTTAGAGTTTATGACCGTAAATAACGAGCTACCGTGCAACGTAAAGTTTATGATTGAGGGTGAAGAAGAAGTAGGCAGTGCAAACCTAGCAACTTTTGTAAAAAACAACCAGGAGAAGTTAAAAAACGATGTTATTTTAATTTCCGATACAGGCATGATTGCTAACGATGTACCATCAATAACAACGGGATTACGCGGACTTAGTTACGTTGAAGTTGAAGTTACAGGACCAAACAGAGATTTACATTCAGGGCTTTACGGCGGCGCAGTTGCCAACCCAATAAATATATTAACTAAAATGATTGCTTCGTTACACGACGAAAACAACCATATAACCATTCCTGGCTTTTACGATAAAGTTGAAAACCTAAGCGATGCCGAACGCGCAGAAATGGCAAAAGCGCCTTTTTCTTTAGAAAACTATAAAAAGGCTTTAAACATTGAGGCTGTTTACGGCGAAACCGGTTACAGCACCAACGAGCGCAACTCCATTCGTCCAACCCTAGATGTTAATGGTATTTGGGGTGGCTACACAGGTGAAGGTGCCAAAACCGTAATTGCAAGTAAAGCTTATGCAAAAATATCCATGCGCTTGGTTCCTAATCAAAACTGGGAAGAAATCACAGAATTATTTCAAAAACACTTCGAAAGCATCGCTCCAAATGCAGTAAAAGTAAAAGTAACACCACACCATGGCGGACAAGGTTATGTAACACCAATAAATAGCATAGGTTACCAAGCCGCAAGTAAAGCCTACCAACAAACCTTCGGAAAAATCCCAATACCTCAGCGTAGCGGTGGTAGTATACCTATTGTATCGCTTTTCGAGCAAGAACTAAAAAGCAAAACCATTTTAATGGGCTTTGGGTTAGACAGCGACGCCATACACTCGCCTAACGAGCATTTTGGAGTTTGGAATTACCTAAAAGGCATAGAAACCATACCGTATTTCTATAAATATTTTACAGCATTAAATAAATAAAATTTGGGCGTTACCCCTCCCGATAGCTTTCGGGATCAGGCGGGGTCGCGCTATACACTACTAGTTTTGGCTCAAAGCGGCCGCTCGCCAAAAGCTATCCGTTTCTATCGCTAACGCAAAGCAGAACTTCAATGAAAAATACAAACTATCAAAATTTACTTTTTCTATTATTATCAACTCTGCTTTTAAGCACCTCTGGTCCGTTAGGAAAATTTATAAACCTAGATCCACCTGTAATAATATGGTCTCGCTGTATTCTTGCAAGCCTCTGCCTTTTTATTTTTTACTCTATTAAAAAAGTAAATTTAAAGTTAGGCTCGAAAAAAGATTATGTAACTCTTGTTATTAGCGCATTATTTTTTGCAGGACATTTAATAACTTATTTTTATGCCTTAAAATTATCAAACGTTGCTATTGGCATGTTATCGTTATTTACTTACCCAATGATAACCGCACTAATAGAACCTATTTTTATAAAAGTTAAATTCGATCCTGTATATATACTTTTAAGTTTAATTGTGCTTTTAGGTTTATATATTCTATCACCAGAATTTAGTATAGAAAACACTTACTTTGAAGCCATTCTGTTTGGTTTGCTGTCGGCATTGATTTATGCTTTACGAAACATAATTTCAAAAAAACTGATATCAAAATACTCAGGAAAAAGCATTATGTTTAACCAATTGGTAGTAATTAGCATTGTATTATTTCCAGTAGTATTTTTATTCGACACCCAAAATATAAGTACGCAATATCCGTATTTAATAATGCTTGCATTAATTACAACAGCTATTGGCCACACCATGCTTGTTAGCAGTTTTAAACATTTTTCGGTAAGTACCGCTAGTATAATTAGCAGCCTACAACCTATATTCGGAATAATACTCGCCTTTATATTTTTAAACGAAAAACCCAATATAAACACCTATATAGGAGGTAGTTTAATTTTATTAACAGTAATTATTGAGAGTATTCGAAGTAGAAAATAATTTCATTATTAAAAATCATTCTAAATAACAAAAATTCACTACTTTTGTCCTACCGGTAGACAATGCATAGAACAGATGATGACATATTACTTTTAAAACAATTTAAATCTGGTAACGAACGTACGTTCGAACACTTTTTTAACAAGTACTACAACCACATCGTTGGCTTTTGCATACAATTTGTATATAATGAAAACGAAGCTAAGAATATTACACAAGAAGCTTTTGTTAATCTGTGGCTTAATAAAGAAAAAATAGATAGCTTAAATGGTATTAAATCTTTTTTATATACTTATTCAAAATCTAAATGCTTAAACGCCATACGCCATCAAAAAGTAAAAGAAAAATATAAAAATCAAACGTTAAACGACAAGGAAAAACAACTAAATATTGAAGTTTTAAACGCTATGAAATTCGACACTATGTCGCTAACAGAGCTTGAAAATTTAATTACTCAATCTGTTTACGAACTTCCAGATAAAACTCAAGAAATCTTCATAAAAAAAAGGTTTGAGAACAAAAAAAATAAAGAAATAGCCCTAGAACTTAATATTAGTATAAAAACTGTTGAAGCACATATAACAAAAGCTTTAAACATTTTAAAAACAAAACTTTCAGATTATTTACCTTCAATATTAATCGCTTTTTTACTTTTTTAACAAAAAACTTACGAATACAATAGGGTATTTATCTTCCAGCGGGTACTAACTACAAACCCGAAAAAGAAAGGATGAATTTATCATTTTCCTTTTAACAATTTCAACAAACGAAACTTTGCGTAAAATGATTTTAGAATTAATATATAAATATCTGGACAACCAAGCTTCAGAAAAGGAGGTTGAAATTATTTTTAATTGGATTGAAACTTCAGAAGAAAACAAAGCAAAATTTATAGAACTAAAAAAAACTTGGCTTCTTACCCAGACTAATTCTAGTTTACTGTCAGACCAAAATAATTTTCAAGACATCAAAAATGAAATTAAATCTCTTGAAAAGAAAAAGCGATTCAACTACCTTAAATATGCTGCAGTTTTAATAGTATTTCTTGGCATAACCTTTATTATAAAAACTATTTTAACAAATACAAACACGGTTACAAATAGTATCGTTATTGAAAATGAAAATGGTGACATCAATTTAATTCAAACAGATCAAAACAAAACTATTGTAAATGAAAATGGTGAAATTATAGGACAGCAAAATGCTAACGAAATAGTATACACCCCAAATAATACTAAAACAACATTAACGTACAACACTATTAAAGTACCCTATGGAAAAACCTTTAAGCTAACACTATCAGACGGAACTATTGTGCACTTAAATGCTGGTACCGAGTTTAAATATCCTACTCAGTTTAACTTAAACGACCCTAGGCAAGTTTTTTTAACAGGTGAAGCCTTTTTTAAGGTTACTAAAGACACTAAACGTCCTTTTAAAGTGAATACGCAATCTGTAAACGTAAATGTTCTAGGTACAACCTTTAACCTAAGTGCTTATCCAGACGATTTAACCACGCATTGCGAACTTGTTGAAGGCTCTGTAAAGCTTACTCAAAACAACAACCCTAAAAACAGCACATTACTAAAACCCAACGAAAAATCTAGTTTAAATATTAATAGCAACAAATTCACAACAACAGCAACCGATATTTCACCTTATATAGCTTGGGTTTATGGCGACTTAGTTTTTAAAAATCAAACATTTAAAGACTTAACCATAAAACTAGAGCGTGCTTATGGAGTTAAAATAATAAACAAGAACAAACAACTTGCTACAGAAAAATTTTCTGGAACTATAAACTTTAAAACTTCGAGTATAGAGCACTTCTTGAATTTATTAAAGTATGACACACCTTTTAATTTTAACAGAAAGAATAACACTACTATAGAAATAACAAACTAAAAGCTAAAACTAGCTATATTTTATGAGAATAAAACCAACCCTTTCAATTTATAAATCGCTTATTTTTATACTATTAATGGTGTTTAATACTGTTGCTAATTCACAGAACAACACTATTAATTTAAATTACAAAGATGTACCTCTTACCACTATATTTAAGTCTATTGAAAACCAAAGTAGTTTTCGGATTATTTATAATACTTCAAAAATTGATGTAGAAAAAAAAGCTAGTATTCGTGTAAAAAACGCATCTATAAATACAATATTGGATATACTTTTTAAAAGCTCAAAAATCCAATATATCATACAAGACAATCAAGTTTTATTAACAACAGCTAAAATTAAAAAACACACATCGTCGTTAATAAAAAAAGAAGAACGCCTTATTAAAGGGAAAGTTTTAAGTAAAGCGACTAACGAACCTCTTTTAGGCGCCACCGTTTTAATTAAAGGCACTGCAATTGGAGCAGTAACTAATGAAAATGGAGAGTTCACATACGCCTTAAAAGGAAACGACATTAACAACATGGCTTTGTTAGTGTCGTTTTTAGGTTATAAAGACCTAGAAATTCCTGTAAAAACCAATAGCTATTTTAATATAACTTTAGAAGAAGATTATTCTGGATTAAATGAAGTTATTATAACCTCATCGTACGGAACAAAACAATTAAAAGAAGAAGTTGTTGGTAGTATTTCAACGCTACAATCTAGAGATATAGCAACAAACCAAGCCTCAGAAAGTATAGATAAAATGATTGAAGGTCAACTTGCTGGTGTATTAGTAGAAAATACTTCAGGAATAGGTGGCCCGGTCTCAATTAATATACGCGGGCAGGGTAGTTTAACTCCGTTATCTGATGCTGTTTTAGGCACTTCAACACAACCTTTAATTATTGTTGATGGTGTAATAATGAGTGAGGAATCCACAATAGATAGTAGTTTTTTTGACGGCAGTGGTACTTATACAGAAACTCTAGCTAATCCTTTATCCCAAATATCTGCCGAAAATATAGAAAGCATAAACGTACTTAAAGATGCCGCAGCTGTAAGTATATATGGTGCAGATGGCGCCAACGGAGTTATAATTATAACCACTAAAAAGGGACAAAAAGGACAAACTAAATTCAACTTTGCTACACAAGTAGGTATATCTAGTGCCATAAACCAAATTCAATATTTAAATGGCGAACAATACAACGAGCTTCGTAACGAATATTTAACAAACACTGGCTCAAGCACTGTTCCTTATAACGGTGTAGACACAGATTGGTTTAGCTTGCTAAATAACACAGGAGTTTACAATAAATATAATTTTGCTGCAGCTGGCGGTAATGGCAAATTTAATTTTAGAACTAGCCTTACCTACCTAGATATCGAAGAGCCTCAAAAAGGCAACAACAGTAAACAATTAAACGCAGGTATAAACATAAATTACCATATAAACGACTTACATGTTGGTTTATCTTTAAATCCGAGTTATGTTAAAAAAAATGCGCCAAATATTTATTACAACTATGCTTTCATTCCAACTTTATCTCCGTATAATGATGACGGCTCCTATAGTTCTGTTGGTGTAACCGGACTTGGAAACCCACTAGCTGCAATAAACCAAAACACCAATACAACAGACACATACGGTGTTTTAGGAAGCATTAACTTAGCTTACCCAATAAATAATAACTTAAAAATCTCTACACTTTTTGGATTAAATTATACCGATAAAGAACAAGATCGCTATTTCTCGGGAGAAAACGAAAGCGGACAATATAGTGGAACATTTACATTAAATGGCGTGAGTTATCCGAACTACGGAAGACGCGTTATAAATAATAGAAACTCAACAAAATGGAATTGGCAAGGGCAGCTACTATATAACAAACAATTTAATAACAGCCACAATATTGATGGTTTAATAGGTTTTGAGTTATCTGAAGATAAAGCCAACTTTGATTATGCTTCTGGACGCGGTTTTGTTAACCCGAATGTAATAAACGCAGTTACCAATGCCGTGCAAGATGACGATATAACAACAACAGACGATGAAACAACAGATAATCAAACATACGATTCTGATATTAGTTACAACTCTAGAGTTTCTATATTATCGCAAATAAACTACAATTACAAAAAGCGCTATTATTTTCTTGGTAATATTAGAAGAGATGAAAGCTCTGTTTTTGGTAGCGATACCGATGTAGCATACAACGGAGGTGTTGGAATTAGTTGGATTATAAGTAACGAAAACAACTTTAACAGTAACTTTATTAACTTTTTAAAAATAAAAACTAGTTACGGTACAACTGGTAATTCTAGAATTGGATCGTATCGCTCAAAAGGCCTTTACAACACTTATGTTAACGGCTACAATAATTTAGATGAAGCAACAACTTCTACCGCCCCCAATGGCTCTTTAAGCTGGGAAAAAAACACAAAGTTTAATGCTGGTATAGATTTTAATTTTCTAAACAGCGTACAAGTATCACTCGAGTACTATTATGATGCCATTTCAGATTTAATCACCTCAAGAAATATACCCTCAGAAACAGGTTATTCATCATTGCAGTTAAATGCTGCCAGTATGTATAATAAAGGTTTAGAACTTTCAACCAAGGTAAATTGGATTCAATCTGAAGAATTTAACTGGAATACATCTTTTAATATTTCAACTTTAACAAGTAAGGTTACCGAATTAAAAGGATTAGGAAGCCAGTACTCTACAGCCGAACGCGCACTAGCTCAAAAAGTAGGCTACAGCACGACTACAATCTGGGGAATTAATTGGGTAGGCATTGACCCTGGAACAGGAAGAGATTTACTAGAAAAAGACGGTCAAGTTTACGATGCTGTTACATACAATAATTTATTTGATAGCGCAGATTGGGAACCTATAGGAGACACTCAACCAGATGCTTATGGTGGTTTTAATAATAGCTTTAAATTTAAAAATCTTAGCTTATCAATTCGTGGCTCGTTTCAAATAGGTGGTGATTTTCTTGTTGAAGACGAGCTCATTGCTAAATATAGCAATACTTCAAACAGAAACCTCTCTGTAAACGCCTACGATTATTGGAGAAACCAAGGCGACATTGCCTTGCAACCAATAGTTACAAATAATAACCCAACCATATCTAACTACAGTAAATATTTATACGATAACACCTATTTAAAATTAAGCAACATTAATTTAACCTATAACTTCCCTCTAAATAGCGTTAAATTTTTAAACAACTTATCGGTTTTCTTAGATGTTTCAAATGTTGGCTACTGGTATGAAGATAAAAGCCCCTATGATAGAAACGGAATTAGAGAATTTAAATTTAACTACCCACAAGCCAGAACAATTTCTATGGGCATAAACGGAAAATTTTAAGATATGAAACAGTATAAATATATGAAACAATTATGTCTTGCTGTTGGTTTAATAATAATTTGTCTAGTACAAAGTTGTAGTAACTTTTTAGAGCAAGAACCAGGATCACAAACCTCGATAAGCGAACAACTTTCTACCAAAGATAGTGTTCTTGAAGCTTTGCTAGGCACATATTCAAGTTTAGAATCAACAGTACGAAGTGAATATTTCGCAATATATGTCGATCTGCAATCTGGAAACTTAAAATTCTCACCAAGTTTAAGCACGAGTAGCTTAGGAGAGTTAAGCGCCCCGGTAAATCTAGAAAATGTTTACAACTTTCAAGACTTAGCCCAAGACAGTGATTTAGAATCTGTTTACGATGACTGCTACAACATAATAAACCAAACAAATTTAATTTTAGAATTTGTTGAAGCTTTAACAGATGCTACAAGTGAAGAAATAAATCAAATTAAAGCACAAGCGCTAACTATAAGAGCTTATTGTCATTTTTTACTAGCACAAATTTACGCTCAAAACTATAGTTATACAGCAGATGCAAGCCATTTAGGAATAGTTTATAATACCACAACATTAACAAACGGTATTACTTACCCATCTAGAGAAACTGCTTTTGTTACCTACACACTTATAATTAAAGATTTAACCGAAGCTTTAAGCTTTTATAATGAAGCCTATATTCTAGACGGTCCAGAGTATTCCTATTTTAACCTATATAACACGAAAGCATTTCTTGCTAGGGTATATTTAACTAAACAAGATTGGCAAAACGCCTACGATATGGCTAACGATGTCATATTAAACTCTGGATTTTCTCTAGTTTCTAGTGAAAACTATATTTCAGAATGGGAAAAAACAGACACGCCAGTTTCTGAAATTTTATTAGAATTTTCGGTACCCAGAGATAGTGGTGATAATGTTGGAGGTTCAATGTCGGCTTTTTACGGATATACTTCAGATTCAGATTACGAAAAATATGTAGCTTCAGAAGATTTGCTAAATCTGTTTGAAACCACAGACATAAGAAAAGAGTTATTTCTAGAACAACCGCTAGCCACGTTAATAGATAACGAGCTTGAAGATGTAAATTATTACTTCACGAAAAAATTTCAAGACAATGCAGCTTTTGTTGGTTTAAGACTAAGTGAATTATACCTAATTAGAGCTGAAGCTTCCATAGGTTTAGAAAATTTAGAAGATGCAAAAAACGATATAAACGTAATTCGTGAACGCGCTAAAGCATCCTTAATAACTTCTACAGATAACCTAGAAGAACTTTTACTTGAAGAACGTAGAAAAGAGTTCTGTTTTGAAAGCCACTATTTATTCGATTTATCAAGAAATCAACAAGATATAGTAAGAAATGATGGATGTCTTTCACAAACCTGTAATCTCGATTATCCATCGAATAAATTCATTTTACCTATTCCGCAAGATAATATAGACCTTAACGAAAATTTACAACAAAATGCATCGTATTAAACAAAACATTAAAATTCTAGTACTTTTACTAACAGTTATTTCTTGTACTAACGATGACAATCAAGACAATTCGTTTTCAGAACCATCTGTTAGATTTAATTTTTTAGTAAATAGTAATAACGAACCCTTAGAGTATCCATCTGTAAGCAGTGCTTTAATTCCTGTTTCTAACTACACAAACAACTCTATTGCACCTGTAAAAATTCCTGTTACACTATCTTCAGAGGCATTAGCCGAAACCGTTACAGTTAATTTTAGTGTCGCTTCCTCTGGAAGTGAAGATGCTTTTAACGTGTTTCCAGAAAACCAAGTAAGCTTTAGCGGCACACAACTAACAGATACTATTTATGTAACTTTTAACGAACGCTGGACAGAATACCAAACTATAAATTTTACTCTAGAAAGCGCTTCAAACAATAGTATAAATATTGGAAACCTAAATAACACCTCTCCAAACGACACCTTTACAATAAACCTTGAAGATATTGAAACCTATTACACAATAGAAACCAACCGAATTGAAATTACTGGCAAACAAGGCGAAGAGATAACTTTTAACGTAAATTTCCCTAACGGTTTTATTGAATCTGAAATTGATACAGATTCAATATTCGAGTTTTTAAATGGTTTTGAATATACACTTACAACTGAATTTATTGCTGAAGATAAAACATACATTACTTACAAAATAACTTTAGATAAAAATATACAAAACGATGATATTTACTACGAGTCTATAATCACTTTAATTGACACAGATAATTACACAGTTTCTGGGAACTCCATTTTACAAATAGTAAAACCTATTGCTACAGTACGCAATAACGCTGTTTTTACAGCTTCAAATTTTTACAATCTAAATGATACTTTCCATAGAACTTACGGCGAGGTTTGGAATGATTTTGACGAGGATGGTGTTTGCGAATGGGGCTATTTCTTCGCTTTTACATATCCAGTGGTTGTTGATGCAACACACCCCAATGCAGTTCTTTACAGCGATAATGGTACAACAGACACCTCGGATGATATTTATCATCATGCTTTTCAAATAGGGTTTGGAACGCCTACAACAATAACAACAAACTCTTTTAATTTAAAACGCTGGTTTAGTAATGAGCTTACATCTACAGCAGACTCTCCCGGATTTAATGTAAGTCCAGCTATCGAATTTTTTCCAGAAAATGGTAATAGTACTAATAAGGGCAGTATTTTAATTATCCCACAATTTATTAGTATTTCTGCTAACAACGGAAACACACATTCCATTGCCATTTCTGGTGAGGGAACTTACGAAGAAATAAGCGACGATTTATTTGAACTAAAATTTACATTAAAGGCCACTAATGATGCTGTTTTTGGTGGAACAGTATCTGCAGAATACCGAATTTATAGCAATAATAGCTACACAGACCCAGAAGATTTAACTAACGCTAATTGCATATCTGTTTATGAATTATAAATTAAAAACAATTATCTTTTTAGTAATTGCAGTTGTAATATTTGGTGCATTGTATTTTATAGATAGTCATGCTAACAAACCAGAATTAACATATAATTCAATTTCAAAATTAAGAGAGGTTTACAGTAGTACCGACCAAACATTATGGCCAGAACCAAATTTAGATGAGACTATAGATAAATCTACATTTAAAGATATTGGCGCACTAAATAAACCAGAATTTCCAGAAAACAACCCGTATTCTAAAGAAAAAGCAAAACTCGGAAAAACACTGTTCTTTGATCCAAGACTTTCAATTAGCGGGCAAATAGCTTGTGCTTCTTGCCATAATCCTGAATTGGCTTGGACAGATAATTCTACGCGTTCCTTTGGTCATGACAGACAAACAGGAGCTAGAAATTCTATGACAATAATAAATTCAGGATTAGCGCACGAGTTATTTTGGGATGGACGAGCCAATAGTTTAGAAGACCAAGCACGTTTTCCCATTGCAGACCCTGTAGAAATGAACGAAAAACTAAATATTGCGGTCGATAAAATAGCGAACATAAATGGTTATAAACCTCTTTTTAAATCGGCCTTTGGATCCGATTCTGTTTCTTTACTACGCATTCAAAAAGCCATAGCTACTTTCGAGCGAACCGTAAATAGTTATAAAACAAGATTCGACAAATTTGTACTAGGAGATTCTACTAAACTAACAAACCAAGAGGTTTTAGGTTTGCATTTGTTTCGAACAAAAGCACGCTGTATAAATTGCCATAACACCCCATATTTTAGCGATAATAAGTTTCACAACGACGGACAAACACTTTTTGGAACAAAAAATGAAGATTTTGGACGCTATGTGGTTACAAAAAATAAAGAAGACATTGGTAAATTTAGAACGCCAACACTTCGCGAAATATCGAGAACCGGACCTTGGATGCATCACGGGCATTTTCCAAGTTTATTAGATGTAGTAGAGTTTTACAATTTAGGAAACCCAGCACCAATTCAAAAAAAATACTTAGGAACAGAACGAGATTCTCTAATACCCAACAACTCGCCTATCCTTGAAAAACTAAACTTAAATAAAGAAGAAATTAATGCTTTATTAGCTTTTTTAGAAACGCTTAGCTCAAATAAAGGACGGACTTTAATACCAGAATTACCAAAGTAAAAATAACTCAAAATATTACTAATTAATACTCTCACAAATTATGAAAAAACACTTACTCTCTTTATTAGCATTATCATTAAGTTTTGCTACTCAGGCACAAATTACGCAGGTTAAAGAAATAAATGATAATGGAACATCAAGTTCACTTCCAGCAAATCTATATACCTTTAATGGAAAAATTTATTTTGCTGCCGATGACTCTAACGGATCAAACACCCCAGGTGGAACAGACCTTGGAAAAGAACTTTGGGTAACCGATGGTACCGAAGCAGGAACTACCTTTGTAAAAGATTTAAATACCGGAGCTGCTAGTTCTTCTCCCACAGGTTTTTTTGAATACAACAGTACACTCTATTTTTCTGCAAACAGTGGTAGTGGCAACGTATTATTTTCAACCGACGGTACAGAAAGTGGCACTAATGCTACAGGCCACCCTTTTGTATTTAACCCAATTGAAACTGGCGGGTTAGTATACTTTGTATTAACTACAGATAGCAATAAACTCTATCAATTTGACGGCTCTAACGTTTCACCAGTAGCTAATAATGGTACTGGAACAGAGGCTGTAATAGGAGCAAACTTTACAGTTTTTAACAGCAAATTATTATGTTACATGGACTATTCTGAAGACGAACCAACTATAGGTCGTGAACTTTATGAATATAACCCAAGTACAGGATTATTTACTTTAATTAAAGATATTGATGAAGATACAGGTGACTCAAGTATTAGTAATTTTACCGTTGTTAACAACGAAGTGTTTTTTGAAGCAGACGATGCTTTATGGAAAACAGATGGCACAAATACTGGCACAGTTGCTGTTGAAAATGCAAGTTCTCTATCCGGAATAAATAACTTTTTTGCTTGGAATAATATATTGTACTTTGAAGCAGACAACGGCAGCTCTGAAGATCAACTTTGGGCTTACAACCCAAATACCGATGCTATTTCTAATATCAGCAATATCACCGGAGGCACATCAAATGATCACGATCCATCAGACTATGCCATTTTAGGCGACTATTTATATTATGCAGGCGAGGTAGCCGACGACACCGCTCAATATTTATTTAGAACAGATGGCTCTACTTCTGAAAGAGTTGATAGTAACATTAAAGATATAGATGATCTTGTTGTTCTAAATGATAAATTATATTTTGAAGGAGACAATGGAACAACTGGAAACGAACTTTATAGCTTCGACCCTGCTACATTATCTACTTCTAGTAGCTCATTTGAAATTATTTCGGTTTACCCGAACCCAGCTACAGATTATATTATGGTTCCTACTAGCTTACTTAATAAAGATTTTTCAATATATAGTAGCTCTGGTAATCTTATTAAAAAAGGCATAATATCATCCGAAAAAATAAATCTAAACCTAAATAGTGGTTTATACTTAATAAAAATAGAATCCAACAACAATATCTTAACCAAAAAAGTCCTGATTAAATAGCCAATTTTTACATTTTTTAAAAGCCCCGTAATATTCGGGGCTTTTTTTATTTAAAAAATTTATTAACTGCAATTTTCTGTAACAAAACATAACTTTTAGCGTTCTAATAGACAATCATCAATCAAATCACAATCAAGTTATGTTAAAAAAATTCTTCATCCTTTGTTCGGGGGCAGATACCGATATTTTACGTGCCTGTAGCAACGGCGAACAAAATAAATATGCCGGAATTGGAGCTACGGTTTTCTTTACTGCAATAATGGCTACAATTGCCGCTAGTTATGCTCTATTTACTATTTTCGATAATTTATATTCTGCCATACTTTTTGGCTTAATCTGGGGTTTACTCATTTTTAATTTAGATCGCTACATCATTTCAACCATTAAAAAAAATGGCAATTTTACAGATGAATTAATTCAAGCTACACCAAGAATAATTTTAGCACTAATTATTGCCATAGTGATCTCGAAACCTTTAGAACTTAAAATTTTTGAAAAAGAAATAAATCAAGTGTTATTAGAAGAGAAAAATACTCTGACCTTAAGTAACAAAAATCAAATAGCTGAACAATTCACTCCCAAACTTGAGGCTTTAAACAGTAATATTGATTCATTACAAAGTCAGATAAACCGCAAAGAAGCCGAAGTAAATGCATTATACAACATCTATATAAATGAAGCTGAAGGAATAGCAGGAACAAAACGCTTAGGTAAAGGTCCTGTGTATAAAGAAAAACGCGATAAACACGATACTGCTTTAGCAGATTTACAACAACTAAAAACAGAAAACAAAGCAAAAATTGAAACTATTGAAGCCCAAATTGCTCAAGCTGAAACCGATTATGCCAACAAAGTAACGACATCGCAACCTATAATTAATAATTTCGATGGTTTAATGGCACGAGTAAATGCTTTAAATAAATTGCCTTGGCTTCCTTCGTTTTTTATATTCCTATTGTTTTTAGCTATAGAAACCTCACCTATTTTCGCAAAATTACTGTCGCCACGAGGTGCTTACGATTTTAAACTCGAAGACCAAGAAAACGCATTAAAAACGCAAGTGCTTCAAAATAAGAATCAGCGGGAAATTATGCTAGAAACAGATACAGCCATAAACGACCGCATATACAACGACATTAAAAACGAAGACGAACTTTACAATTACAAACGTAAAAAAGCACGCGAACTTATGCAATTACAAGCCGATGCATTTTATAAAAAACAGAAAACAATTTTGTAATTAGGCTGCCGAATTTGAGCTAAAATGCTCGTATAAATCTTTACAACCGTAACCAATAATAGATAGTTTTTTATTTTGCTTAATTGCATCAAAATGCAGTTGAGAAATAGCAGCAACACCATACTTATCGATACGCTCAACATCCTCAATACTAATAGTTAATGACTCTAAATTAGCGAAAATAGTTTTAAATTCAGACTTAAAAGTGTAGGCGTTTTTTTTAGTTAATTGACCTTTTACTTTGTAAAAATTGTTGTAACCAGAAATTTTAAATTCCATAATTTTGGTGATTTACTTGTTAATAATAAATTTGAGGGAGTATAAGTCGCAGACTTCGAATTAAATATAAAAACAAAGTAGATAACAAATACTATTTTATCGATAAATAGAAATTACTTTAGATGAATAAAAATTTTCTGTCAAAATTATCGATGAGTAACAAACTAAAATTTTATATTTTTACCCAAATAAAACTTAAAAACGAAACTTATTTATGAAGAAAATTCTCTTAGTTTTTTGTTTACTAACTGCTTTTTTTAGTTTTTCTCAAACAGAAGAAGATGACAAAAAAGCCATTAATAAAGTACTTAAAAAACAACGTTTGGCTTGGTCTAAAAATGACATTGAAGGTTTTATGGAAGGCTATTGGAAAAGCGATTCGCTTACATTTTACGGAGCGAATGGTGTTGTAAATGGTTGGGAAGCAACTTTGGAGCGCTATAAACGTGCGTACCCAACAGCAGACCACACAGGTACTTTAAGTTTTAAAATTAATGCCATTAACAAAATTGAAACCAATTCGTATTACGTATTAGGTGAATTCCATTTAAAACGTGAAGTTGGAAATGCCGATGGTTTTTTTATGGTCGTTTTTAAGAAAATAAATGGCGAATGGAAAATTATAGCCGATACTTCTAGTTAATTTTTAGACGTTGCAATAGTTTATTATGCGCGTCTATATCGACTGGTTTAAAAACGATTTTTGTTGAAATTGGATATTTTTCAAGTAACTGTTTAGGTCTAATTGGTCGTTTTACAAAATCACCACCACAATTAGGGCAAACATGTTGCAAAACAGTTTCTACGCAGGTTTTACAAAAGGTGCACTCGAAAGTACATATCATCGCATCTTTGGCATCAAATGGTAATTTTTTATTACAATTTTCGCAAGTTGGGCGTATTTCTAGCATAAAAAAGGAATAACTATTAAAACTCTAATAACAAGTTAAGCTTTTTAATTCACTTTCTAAATTATTTTTATTTTAATGGTTATCACCAATAATGTTAAATTAAAGCACCGTTTGCACCAATAACTTGTCCGGATATCCACTTAGAGTCGTTGCTAGCTAAAAACACAACAACTCGTGCGATATCAATTGGTTCTGCCAATCGGTTAAAAGCAATCATACTTTTTAATTTATCGATAGTTTCTTGCGATTTTCCGTTTAAAAATAAGTCGGTTGCAGTAGCTCCAGGAGCAATAGCATTAACCGAAATGCCTCGACCAACTTCTTTAGAAAATACGCGAGTCATTTGCTCTACAGCTGCTTTTGAAGCCGAATACAACGCATAACTAGGAAACATTAATTTTACAGTACTCGAAGAAAAGTTAATTACAATACCATTATCCGAAAGTTTTGTTGCAGCTTCTTGCAAAGTGTTAAAAACCCCACGCACGTTAACATCGAATAATTTAGAAAAATCGTCTTGGGTGTTATCTTTTAATAACTTATTATACATTATACCCGCATTATTTATTAAAACATCAACTTTACCGTAAACCTTAATTGTTTCATTAAACAAAGATTCTACATCTTCTTTATTGCTTACATCTGCTTTTACAACAATACCTTCTCCGCTCTCATTTGTAATTTTATTTAAAGTCTCATGAGCTTCGGCTTCGCTATTAGAGTGATTAATAACAACTTTAGCACCATGTTTTGCTAATTGTATTGCCACCTCTTTACCTATTCCTCGTGAAGAACCTGTAACGATAATAACTTTGTCTTGTAATTTCATTAGTTAATTATTTTATTGTGATTAATTTTTCTGCAATTAACTTTAAATTTGGTTCATTAATTTCTGGGTTTGGAGCTAACGAATATAACTGTGCACCTGGTCTGCTAACAAAAGCACCACGCCATCCTGCCCAAAGTGCTCCTGCAATATCCCAACCATGAGCAGCCACCATTAAACATTCTGATGATTTTATTTTCATTTTTCGTGCTGCCCAATCGTAAGCATCGGTATGTGGTTTATATTTTCCCATATCTTCTATACTTAATCGCTCATCAAAATAATCTAATAAACCGGCATTTTCAAATTGGGTTTTAACACCAATGTTAGATGAGTTTGTAAAAGACACCAATTTGTAACCGGCACCTCTTAATTGTTTTAATGCTTCTTTTACTTCTGGATGTGGTGGTATAGAACGTAGCGGACCTAAAATGGCTTCTTGAGCTTCTTTTTCTCCAATTTTAATACCATGATTTGCGGCTACCATTTGTAAAGCCGCAGCACCAATTATTCCGAAGTCGTTGTATTGCCTACCTACTGTTGTTACCAACGAATATTGTAACATCGTTGTAAACCAAAGTGATAACAAATCGCTACGTCCGTTAAGTTTTTCTCCAACGTTTTCTTTCATGGCTGTTAAATCTAGTAACGTTTCGTTTACATCAAAAAATAACACCTTTGGGCGACCTGTTGATTTTTTTTCTTCTTGCATGATATTTTGGTTTAAAGCATTGGTAAAATTAGGCATTGTTACACCTGCAACACCGAGCATTGCTGTGTTTTTAATAAAATTTCTCCTGTTGTTTTTCATAGATAATATAATTAATTTTTAAAAACATTCTAATAGGTATGTTTTTATTTAAAAATTTTTTAAGGTTTCAATTGGTCTAAATAAATTTGTAATCCCGTTATGTATTGATTTAAAATGGCATCGTCGTTATATACTTTTCGAATACCGCGAATACCTTCAAAAGCACTAATTAAATACACCGCTACGGCTTCGCTAGAAATATTTTGCTTAATACATTTTTCGTTTTTACCACGATTTATTAAGGTAATTAAAGCAGCTTTCCAAGTTTCAACAATATGTTTAAGTGCCGACTGATACGCGGTTTCGTAATTCCCAATTTCGTTAATAAAATTATTCATGGGGCAACCATTTTGCTTATCGTAAAACGGAAAAGATTTTATTCTGCTTAAAAAGGTTTGCTCAAGAATTTCCATTGGGTTTCCTGCATCGCTTAATGGTAAAATCATACCATCGTAAACGCGCTTTCTCACTTTATGCTCTATTACCTCTAAACCCAGTTCTTGTTTGTTTTTATAGTGATGATAAAATGCGCCTTTGGTAAGTTTTGCTGCCTTCATAACATCGGCTATACTTGTAGATTTAATACCATTTTCGTAGAATAACGTAAAGGCTTCTTGTACAATTTGTTGCTTGGTTAATTGCGATTTTAATTCTTGCTGCATGCTGTAAAGTTATAAAAAATACCAACTAGTATGTTTTTATTATAAAAAATTTAACTTGTATGTTTACATTGTTTTTTAGTTAATGAAAATGAAATACAGTTATAAAGTAATTTTAATGGTAGTTTTAGCAGCCATAACCATTTATGGCTTGGTTACTGGCCGCTATTTATTTTTGGTTTTTATGTTTCCGTTTGGATTTAACCTTTTTAAGAAGAAAAACGAGAATTAGGTTTTCTTTACATAATCGGTAATAATTACAATGTGTTGCCCATCGACTTTACCTTCAATATATTGCGCGTTATCACGATCTAATCGAATATTTCTAACGGCAGTACCTTGTTTAGCAACCATACTGCTTCCTTTTACTTTTAAATCTTTTATTAATACAACAGAATCGCCATTATCTAAAATAACACCGTTACTATCGCGATGTATCACTTTTTCGCTTTCGTCTTTATCTTCGCCCGTTGCTCTGGCTAATGCTAAAGCTTCATCGCTTAAATACATCATGTCCAGTAAATCTTTTGGCCAACCTTCATTACGTAACCTTTGCAACATACGCCATGCCATTATTTGTACCGCCACGTGTTCGCTCCACATACTATCGTTTAAACAGCGCCAGTGGTTAGCATCCATATCGGTACGTTCTTCAATTTGATCTAAACAGACTTTACAGGTCAACACATCGTTATCTACATTTTCGTTTAACGATGGCGGAATGGTATACTGACTTAATTCGGTTGTAGATTTACACAACTCGCAGCAATCGCCACTGCGGTCTTTTAGTGTTTGTAATACACTCATTATTTTTAAAATTTAGTTTTCTAATTCTTTCTGAAGCTTTTTAGGTAAACTTTTAACCACCAAATTATATGATTGATCTATAAGTTCTTTTACTAAAGCCGGAGGCACTTCGTTTTTATGTAATTGAATGGTGTTCCAATGTTTTTTACTCATGTGGTAACCTGGTTCTATAGCTTCGTATTCTGCACGAAGCTCCAAAGCATAATCTGGATCGCATTTTAAGTTTATAGATTGCAAACCTTCTTCCCATTTTTTTAACGACGATAAGGCAAACATTTTACCCAAAACTTTAAAAACCAACACATCTTCATCGAAAGGAAAATGCTCGGTAACCCCTTTTTTATTTAAGCAATAGGCTCTGTATTGTTCTATATTCATACGCTACAATAGTTTTTCCATGAGCTTTTCTGGATGACTTAAATCTGTAAAACCAAATTGTTTATATAAACCATGGGCATCTTTTGTTTTTAACATCCAAACTTTACACTCTTGCAAAGTTTTATGTGTTGTAACGGCTTCCATTAATTTTTTTGAATAGCCTTTACCACGATATTCCGGAAGTATAAATACATCCATAATATAAGCGAAAACCGCATAATCTGTTGCAACGCGTGCAAAACCAATTTGCTCATTATTTAAATACACACCAAAACACAAACAGCTATTTATTGTTGTTTGTACTTGCGCTACGGTTCTTCCTTTTGCCCAATAAGTCTGACTTAAAAATTGATGAATTACAGAAACATCTAACTTATTTTTATCGGTAGATATTTCGAACATTATTTTAATTTTTTAGGTTCTACGCTATCTATTTCTAAAGATGAATAATCTAGTTTCCAACCAATAGTTTCAACAATGGTTTCAATAAGTAAAATAGTTTCAAGCGCTTCTTTTTGTGCTATTTCAATTAAACCACTTTCTGGTATTTTTTCTTGAATATGAAGTTTAGCTTCGTTGTGTAATCCGGTTAAATCCGTCGCTTCAAACCTATTAAAGTAGCCATCTTTTTTATCGTAATAATTTAAATTCGTTTCTATTGAAAGTACTTCAGGTTGCGGAAAATGCTTCAAAATAATTCTTTTCTTATCATTTTCGGCTTCAATTTTAATTTTAGCCAAATCGTAACCTACATGCGCCTTGGCGTTTATTACCACTAAGGCTTTTTTCTTACTTGTTATTAATTTTAAAAAGCGTTCTTTAACATCTTCGTAATGATAAATCTCGGCAAAATCACCTTCAACAGTTATAAACTTACATACCTTTTTAATCTTATCTATTAAAATGGTAGACTGCGAATTTACTAAACTCTTCTTTTTAAAAGATTTTACAACAGTAACCACACCAGTAGTTACCAAAACACCAATTATTATACCTAAAAACGCTTCCATAAAGTTTTAAAGTTTACCCAAATGGGTGTTTTTAAAATCGGTAATATACTTTAATCCGTAGCCAAAAACTCTGTCGAAACACGAATGCGAAAAAAGTATAACACCAATTAATTTTACTATATCGTTTTGCAAATAAACGCCTAAAAAATAGAATAAAATAGCAATGCCTTTATGATGAAACACATTGTAAGCATAAGCACCAATTTTAGGGTTTACAAGATAGCCTAACATGCCAATATCTGGAGTTAATAACAAGCCAACAAACCACCACCAACTTAAATTTAATTGTGAAAACAAATACATACCCAGAACAAACATGAGTAATTCTTCTAGTTTTAAAACGGCTTTCATTAGCTTAAAGTTTTATACAAAATGGGTTTACTTGGCGTAGCATCATTCTCAAAAGGTGCGATTTGCAGGTTTAAAAAATACTCGCCATCTTCAATTTTATTAGACACATAAATAAACTCGGTTATTGTAGCATCTAAACGTAATTTACCTTTTGTATTCCAAAAAATATTGTGCCCTAAAAGTTCGCCGCCATCTTTTTCTTTATCAATACTTGGCAAATCTATTAGTAAATGTTTAATGCCTTTTTTAACTAAAAATTCTACAGCATCGGCTTGTAAATACGGCCAATTAGTATTAGAATATTGCCTAGATAATTTATCTCGAGTGTTAGGAATAGTACGAATTACCAAAGCATCACGCTTCTTATTACCTAAAGCAAATTGTATTTGTTTTTTCGAGATCACTCTATCGTCGTTAAACGTTTCTGGAGCTACGGTAATAACCTCAGCTAAAAAGAAAAACTGCTTTAAATTTTTATTTATAGAGTGCACTTCCTTTGTAATATGCCCAACCGTTTCGGTGTGCGTACCATGTGCATGCGGATTAAAAGAAATATTATTAAAATTAACGCTAGCACCTTCGGCAACACTAATTATAAAATCGTCTTCTTTTGCAGGTTCTATTTTGGGTTCGTCAACATACCACGCATTTACGTTTTTTTTAGAAGCACGCAACGGCATTGAAATATCGTTAGGTTGTTTTAAATCTATTTTTAATTTTCGGGAATTGTATTGAATTATTGCTAGCATAGTTAATATAAAAGTTTAAATGCCAAGTTACTTATTAATCCTCGATACGCCACAGCCAAAGCTATACTTAAAACCAATGCTGCCATTCCTTTTAAAATAGCCAATAGCCAAGTGCCCTTGTAAAACGTTTTTATGGCAAATAATAAGTATAAAAAATTTATCGAGAATATCAATATTTGAATAAGTCTTGTTGGTTTAGACATTGGAATTAGCAATAGAAAAATGCAAAACATTAAGAAAAATGAAAAAAAATGAGTTGCAAAAATTAAATGCTTTCCAAATTGATACCGCTTTTTAAAATTTAACAACCAAAACACCAACGCATATAATGGAATTAAAATCAATACAAAACTTTTAGAGTAATTTATAGATTTAGTATCGTAAAGTTGCTTTATTTCAAGAACCGAAGCACCTTGTACTTCACTTAATGTTTGTATTTTTTGCTGGCCCAAAACATCGGCAAAATAAATTTCTGAAGGAATACGTAAAATATCGGCTTTACTAAGTAAAATAAAAAAAAGAATGTTCGCTATAATAAAAATTTGAAATGGTTTCATAAACGGTTTTCGTAAACCTTGTACATACAAAACCGACAATTTCCCTGGTTTAAAAAACAAATAGTAAAAGCTTTTTAAAACTTTTGAATCGACATTGAACACCCCATTCACTGCCTGACTTATCAAACTTTTAACTGAGAAATCCTTATCTTCAACTATTTTCTCTCCACAATTACTACAATATTTACCATCAATTTGATGGTTACAATTTTTACAAATTATGTAGTTTTTTATACTCATTTACAAATAAAATAACTCGGAAGCTATACCATCGCATAAAAACTTCCCATTTTGGGTAACTAATAACTTACCATCTTCAATATACAACAAATCTTGATTAATAAATTTATTGGAATTCTTTTTTAAATGCTGAAGGAAGTCATCTCCAAATTCAGTTTTAATTTTATTAAATGAAACACCCCAAATGGTTCGTAAACCTGTCATGACATACTCATTAAAAGCATCTTGCTTAGTTAAGTTTTCTGTTGATAAAGGCAGCTCTTTATTTTGAATACTTTTTATGTATTTAGCATTGTTTGAAACATTCCAACTTCGCTGATTGTTATAAAACGAATGCGCCGAAGGGCCAATACCTAAATAAGGCTTACCCAACCAATAACTCGTGTTGTGTTTTGAGAAAAAATCAGGTTTACCAAAATTAGAAATTTCGTAATGCACAAAACCTTTTTCGGTTGTTTTTTCAACTAAATGATTAAAATGTTTAAGTGCTAAATCTTCATCAATTGGTGGGTATTTTCCTTTTTCAATAAAAGTATCTAAAGCTGTTTTTGGCTCTACAGTTAAAGCATAACTAGAAATATGATTTACCCCAAAACTAAATGCTTTCTCTAGGTTATCATTCCATTTTTCCAGACTCATATTAGGAATGCCGTAAATTAAATCGATAGTTATATTATCGAAATATTTTATCGCTTCTTTTAAACATTTTTCGGCTTCAGTGGCGTTATGTGCCCTGTTCATGCTTTTTAAATCGTCGTTAAAAAACGACTGAATACCAATGCTTAATCGGTTAATTTTAGTTTCTTTCGCTAAGGTTTTTATGCGCTCCAACGATAAATCGTCTGGATTCGCTTCTAAAGTTATTTCTGGGTTTTCGCAAACTTGAAACCTTGTATAAACCGCATCGATAATTTTTTGTAATTCTATGTTACTTAACATCGATGGTGTACCGCCACCAAAATAAATGGTTTCAACTACTTCACTATTTAAAATTGGGTAACGTAATTCCATTTCGGATATTAACGCATCAATAAGTTCATCTTTCTTTTTAAGTGATGTAGAAAAATGAAAATCGCAGTAAAAACAGGCTTGTTTACAAAACGGTATGTGAATGTAAATTCCGGCCATTATTTTTTAACTCTATCGGAATTTTGCTTCACAAAAGCATCCCAACCCGAGTAACTTTTACCAACATCTACACGACCGGAGTTATAAAAATGGCAAACTGCCGCCGCTAAACCATCGGTTGAATCGAGGTTTTTGGGTAAGGTTTTTAGTCCTAGTATACTTTGTAACATTTTTGCAACCTGCTCTTTACTAGCGTTACCGTTACCAGTAATAGCCATTTTTATTTTTTTAGGTAAATATTCGGTAATAGGTATTTCACGACTTAATCCTGCAGCCATAGCAACGCCTTGTGCGCGACCAAGTTTTAACATACTCTGCACGTTTTTACCAAAAAAAGGCGCTTCAATAGCAATTTCGTCAGGGTTATGCGTATCAATTAATTCAATAGTACGCTCAAAAATAAGTTTCAACTTTAGGTAGTGGTCGCCGTATTTTTTTAAATCGAGCTCGTTAAGTTGTAAAAAATGCATTTTTTTTCCCACCACTTTTATAAGACCAAAACCCATAATGGTTGTTCCTGGATCTATACCTAAAATTATTCGTTCTTTCATTTATCTTTTTAAAATCAACCACTTAAAAAGCAGCAAGTTTTTAAACGCCATTTAATTGCGTAATTTGCAAAAAATATGCGCCAACTCCCTTACAAAACTAAGCAATTCTTTTTTGTGCTTATTAAATTAAGCATTGTTGTTGGTGCTTTTTATTTTATTTACCAAAAACTCACAAATAACAGTTCTTTAAGTTTTTCAGAATTTATTAGATTTTCACAAAAAAACGATGTTTTTAGTCTAAAAAATGCTTTTTTTTTCTTGGTTTTAAGTGGTTTTAACTGGTTTTTCGAAATTTTAAAGTGGCAAACTCTTGTTAGTTTCGTAAAAAAACTAAGGTTTAAAAATGCCATCGAACAAAGTCTAGGCAGTTTAACAGCATCGCTTTTTACACCCAATCGCATTGGTGAATACGGCGCAAAAGCCATGTACTTTTTGGGCAATAATCGAAAAAAAGTATTATTGGTAAACCTGCTTCATAACAGTTTACAAATGTTGGTTACAACAGTTATAGGCGTTGCAGGTTTTTTAGTTTTTTCAAGTAACTTTAGGCTACAAATTAATTACTTTAAACTTAGCCTAATTCTGGTAATAATTATAGTTTCTGCCATCCTGATTATCTTCAGTTTAAAAAACAAAAAGTTTAAAATTAAAGGGTTTTCGTTTTATAAATTAAAATCCCTCTTTTTAAAATTCCCTAAACAAAACTTAATTTTAGGTGGCTTTTACAGTTTGGTGCGTTATGCCGTTTTTTCGTTTCAGTTTTATATTCTGCTTCAACTTTTTCATGTAAACATTGGCTATTTACAAGCTATGATTATCATTTCAACCATGTACTTTCTAAGTTCAATAATTCCATCAATTTTTATTTTCGACGTACTTATTAAAGGCAGTATTGCCGTTTATCTATTTTCTTATGTGCACGTTAACGAGTTAACGGTGTTAAGCATTGTTTGTTTAATGTGGATTTTTAATTTTGTTATACCAAGCCTTATCGGAAGTGTTTATGTACTAAAATTTAAACTACCAACAACAAACAGCGTTGCATGATTGTATTGAGTCTTTTTATAACTTTGGGATACCTAATTTTAATAGGAGGCTTTATTATTGGCTTTAATAAAGTAGAAACTTTTAAGCCGAAAAAACCTGCTCCAAAAACACGATTTTCTATAATTATACCATTTAGAAATGAAGCTGAAAATTTACCGCGTCTTTTAAAATCGATAGAAAATTTAAACTATCATAAATTACTGTTTGAAGTTTTTTTGGTTGATGATGCCTCGGAAGACAACTCGGTCGAAATTATTGTTAGCAGTGGCACCGATGCTATTTTAATTCCGAATAAACACAAAAGCAACGCGCCAAAAAAAGATGCCATTACTACAGCCATGAGTTTTGCAAAAAACGAATGGATAGTTACAACAGATGCCGACTGCGAACTCCCAAAATACTGGCTCGATACTTTCGATGCCTTTATACAAAACCATTCGGCAGATGCCTTGGTTGCTCCTGTAAGTTACCAAAGCGAAAACTCGTTTTTAAATCAATTTCAATTATTAGATGCTTTTAGTTTGCAAGGTGCCACTATTGGCGGATTTGGCTTAAACAAACCATTTTTGTGCAATGGTGCTAATTTTGCTTACAAAAAAACGCTTTTTAATGAGGTTAATGGCTTTAAAGGCAACGAAAATATGGCTAGCGGCGACGATATTTTTATGCTTGAAAAATTGTTAGAATACAATAAAAACGTTGCCTATTTAAAAAGCAAACATGCCGTTGTAAAAACAACAACTAAAAAAAGTTGGCGCAGTTTAGTAGCACAACATGTTAGGTGGGCAGCAAAAACAAGCGCTTACAACAATACGTTTGGCAAACTAACAGGAATTATTGTTTTACTTATGAACGCCTTAATTGTTACAGGAATTATACTTGCCGTTTTAAATAGTTTTAATTGGTTTTTACTAATTGCAATTGTAATTACGAAATTAATTATCGATTATATTTTACTTGCAAAAACCGCTTCGTTTTTCAACAAAAAACAAACCTTAAAATATTTTGTTTTTAGCTTCTTTGTATATTCATTTTTTAATGTGTTTGTGGCCGTTAAATCTATTTTTGGTGGTTATACCTGGAAAGGGCGTCAGTTTAAAAAATAAGCTAAACTGCTTAATTTAGTATTTTAATGTTATACCAACCTGGTTTTAATTCACATTAATTATAATAGGTAAACTAAAGGCTGCATTTACATGCTGCCCGCGTTTTATGGCCGGATAAATTTTTGGAAGCGAATCTAAACTTTGGGTTATTAATGCTTCAATATTAGGGATTTCTTTACGGGTGGCAGTCGCCATTTTAGAGTCCGTGAGTTTTAAAACCCCAGTTTTCGACAAGTTAAAATTTAAAACAATAGTATCGGTTATATCTTGGGTTACTGTTATTTTTTCTTTTTTTAAAAACTCCCAAATATGAATTGCTAAACTGTTTTGAAAACAGTCTTTTCTATCGCTTTTTACTTTTATAGAATCGCAGCTCGAAAAGCTCGGATACTCATCAACATCGGTCCAGTTAAAGGCGTTTAATTCTTCATTTAAAATATCTTGAGAAGACGTTTTTTTCACCATAAAAAAATCGCAGGACGTGAGTAAAAAAACTAAAAGAAAAGTAAAAATTAACCTCATACATTACATTGAAACCGAAATTTACAATTTTTTTCGGTTTTCAATCTTTCTTTTCGCCTTCTTTGATAAATTTTTCTTGCTTCAGCTTTGATATTCTGTCTTCTATAAAAGGATTCATGCCTTTATCGGAAAACTTTTTAAGCAAATTTTCATAAACTTTAATTCTTGCATCATAGTCTTCATAGTAGCTATCCAGAGTTGCAGCCATTTGAAAATGTGCAAAGTAATTATCGGGAGCTTCTTTTATAGCTTTTTTTAAAGTTTCAATGGACTCTTTATATTTTTTTTGTAGGTTAAATACCGTTGCTAACTTCATATATTCTTTATCAAGCGGTTTGTCTAAAAGAAACAGTGCATCATCAATAAACTTTTCTGCGTTTTCGTAATCGTTTGTATTTAAATAATAGGTTCCAATGACGTAAAGTGCGGTGGCATCATGAGGATTAAATTTTAAAGCTTTTAATCGGTATTCAATCGCTTTTTCATAATTAAAATGCTGGGCATAGCTTAAGCTTATTTTTTCATAAACGAATGCCGATTTTTCTCCTAAATCTAAAAGTTTTTCAAACCACGCTATAGCCTCATGATAATTTTGAGACCAAAAGTAATTTTGTGCTTTCAAGCTTATTAGTTTCACGTTGTTTTGGTAGCTTTCCAAACCCTTATCAACATACTCGTCCACTTGAGCATACTCGCGTTGTTGCAAATGCATTTTTGCAATTTCATAAATGGCTTTTTGGTGTGTATTGTCTAAACTAAAGGTTGTTTTAAAAGCATTTATTGCTGTGGAATCGTTTAATTTTTCGAGCACTAAGCCCAATTCGTAATGGAAATTTGGGTTTAAACTATCGGTTTTTATCAAACTACTAAACATACTTTTCGCCTCTTTAAACTTTTTTGTACCTGATAACAATTTTGCGTAATCGTATTTTAACAACGTATTCTGGGGATTGCTTTCTACTCCCAATTCATAATACTTTAACGCGTCATCGTAATTGCCAATAGCCGTGTAAGCCTTGGCTAACTTATCATAAACTTCGGGTTGATTTGAAAGCGATTTGTAAGCGTGAATTGCTTTTGAATAATTTCCCAAAACAAACAGACTATCTCCAACATTTAAAACCGAAGTTTGTGCTTCGGTTTTAAAAAAAACTAAAAGTAATAGACATGAAATTCTAATCATCTTTTTTGGCTTTGTCCACAGTAAAAATAATTGGCAAACTGTATGGTACTTTTACAGTTTTTTCTTTTTGGGTTCCAGGAGTCATTTTAGGAAGTTCACTTATAACGCGAATGGCTTCTTCTTCCAATACTTTATGTGGCGCTCTTGCTCTAATGTCATCGGTAGTTACGCTTCCAAATTCATCTATTTTAAAAATAACATTTAAGCGTTGCCTTCCTGTTAAGCCTAATTGGTTTCCTAAATCTGTATTAAATTTTTGAGCTACAAATTCACTGATTTTTTTAGACATACATTTTTTACGTTCCTCATTGGTTTGTAAGGTTTCGCAACCTGGAAATACAGGAGCATTTTCAACGACCGAAAAAGGGACTTCTATATCTTCAGAAACTATATCATTTAATTTATCATCAACCGTATCGACTTCTACGTTAGCCAACTGAAAAACTATGGGTAAACTATAAGGCACATTTACCTTTTTACCTTGATGTACACCAGGAATCATTTTTGGTAAGCTACTAATTACTCGTATTGCTTCTTCTTCTAAAGCTGGATGTGGCGCTCTTGAACGTACATCTGTAACATGACCTTCGGTATCAATCTTAAAAATGACATTGATACGCTGTCTGCCTTTTAATTGTAAACTATCGGCTATTTTGGTGTTGAAATTTTTATTAACATATATTGAAATGTTTTTAGAAACACATTCTCGTTTCTCTTGATTTGTTGACAAGTACTCACATCCTGGAAATACAGGAACTTCATCGATTACTGAAAATGGAACATCCAATGCGTTTAAATAATCTTGTTTCGATAGTTCACTCATATTTATTTCTCCTCCTTTATCTGCGCCTTGCATAAACACAATATATGATCTACCGTCTTCAAAATTAAATGTCCATTCACCAAACCCTTCTGGAACTTTTTCGTCTTTATGATGCACACTATAAGTCGCCACTTTGGTTTCTCTATTTAGTTCTGCCCAACCTACATAATTAGAATTTGCTTTTAAAAAGGCTTCATACTTTTCATATTTAATCGCATTCTCTCCTGTTGGCGATTCTCCCATCTTAATCTCATAAGTGTAACTGCTTAATTCTAAATTTTGATCAATTAATTCGTTTTGCACTGTACATGCCGAATAAATTAACATAGTTAAAACAACCGGAATTAACAAAGCATACTTAAATAAGTGCACTTGTTTCGATTTTGATTTTTGTAACATAACGATTCGTTTTTTGATTAATGATTGTTTATAAAATGGATTGATGAATGATATGCGCTTGGTTTGAAATACTTGCGCTAATAAATTTTGATAATAGTCTTTTTTACCCTGATGCTTTACCGCTTGTGAGTCGGCTATAAATTCGTGCAGCGTTATTAATTTATTTTGATAGATATATACCAGCGGATTAAACCAAAACACAATGCGAAGCAACTCGAAAAACAGTAAATCGAGTGTATGTTTTTGGTTTACATGAACCATTTCGTGTCGCAAAATACTGGCTTTTTCTTTCTGCGATAATTGCTCTCCTAAAAACACGTAATTAAAAAATGAAAAGGCATTAGTACTGTTAAATAAACTAACCAAACTTAGCTTACCGTATTTTGTTTGAGGATTGCTTTTTATTAAAAAAATGACTTTATAAAGCTTAAACACAAATAAAATCAAAGCTACAAGCATTCCTAAATAAAACAGATTTTGCCATGAAAAAAGCGATATAACCTCTGTAGTTTCACCTTTAATAATTACCGGATCGAGTTGTATTATTTTATTTGTTTGCCCTAAAAACACTTCGGGTAAAGCCACAACAAACTGTTCTGGCACTGCTTTTTTAAAGCTTTCAATTTTTATAAATGGTAAAAACACCGATAACAATGTCGTGAATAAAAGATAAGCACGATTCCAGTTAAAAAAGGTTTCTCTTTTTAAAAACACATCGTAAACTAAAAGAAAACACAACTGAAATGTTATGGTTTGAAGTAAATAATATACCATAATTAATCGTTTTTATTAATTTCCTTTAACACCGATTCTAGCTCGTTTACGCTTATATCGTTTTTCTTCATAAAAAAGGACACCATACTTTTAAATGACCCTTGAAAATACCCATCGACCAATTTGTTTAAAGTTTGGTTACTGTAATCTTGTTGTTTTAAAATTGGGAAATAAATATGTCCTTTACCTTGCTTTTCGTAATCTACTGCGCCTTTGTTTTCTAAAATTCTAACAATGGTTGAAACGGTATTATATGCCGGTTTAGGTTCTGGAAACTCTTCAATTATAGCTTTAACATTGGCTTTTTTAAGTTGCCAAAGTATTTTCATTATATCCTCTTCTGCCTTCGTTAGTTGAATCATATTTATGTGTTTTAAACTTTTAAACTAAAAACTTAGTTAACAAATATAACTAAAAATTTAGTTTAAACTAATTTTTTAGTTTAAAATTGTAACATTTGGCACGATTATTCGTCTAAATAAACAAAATCAACCCTAATATTTATGGATATTACTTTAGTTATTATTGGCAGTTTATTAATGTTTTTAGGCATAATTGGTAGCTTTTTACCCATTTTACCTGGACCTGTTACCAGTTGGATAGGTTTATTAGTACTTCATTTTACCAATGCCGTAACGTTGGAAACTTCGTTTTTAATTATTACAGGTGTCATTGCCTTATTTATTTACATACTCGATTATATAATTCCTGCCATAGGAACCAAACGTTTTGGCGGCAGTAAATATGGCGTAATTGGAACAACCATTGGGTTAATAGTTGGGCTAATTGCCCCTATTCCTGGAGGAATAATTATTGGTCCTTTTTTAGGTGCTTTAGTGGGAGAATTACTAAATAAAAGCGACACGAAAACGGCAACACGCGCCGCATTTGGTTCTTTTTTAGGCTTTATAACTTCTACCTTCATAAAATTTGTTGTTGCCGTAATTTACACCGGCTTATTTATAGGACTGGTTTGGGAAAACAGGGCTGTTTTATTTTAAAATTTAGCTAATAAGAAGAAACCCTGTGGGTCTCTCACCTCCACAGGGTTTTGTGTAAATTGCTATTATCAACAAAAAAATGAGGGATTAATTAATTTTTTTGAAGCGTTGTTATACAAATATACCTATAACTTTCGAATTTTGGATGTGGGAAAACCGCACTTAATTTACGGTTAAGTCATAAAACTCAATGATTACAAGGGTTTTAACAACAAAAAATTATAAAAATAATTAACCACGTTTATATAAAACCTGTTTTTCTTGCCTTGTTTATTAAAGTTTCGTCTTGTCCGTCTTCTACCTCAAAAATTTCACGAAGATGCTTTTTACGCTTTTCAATAGCACTTAAGGAAATACCTAAATGCTGAGCAAGGTTTTTAGTTTTTATACCTTGAGATAGTAAATATAGTATTTTTCGGTTTTTTTCGTCAATTACAATATCTGTTGTTAAGGACTTTCTAATATGTTGGTTTACGGTGCCACTATAAAATGGTGGATTATTTAAAACGGCCTGAAAAGCACTTGCCAGTTCACTTGATGTTAAATCACTTTTTATTAAAAAACCTTCGGGATCTATGGTTTTAATTATGTTATGGATTCTAAAAGATTCATTAAACATAGTTAACACTACAATTTTAGCTTTTGGAAGTACCGATTTCGCATATTCTGCCAAGTCTTCACCAGAACTCATAACACCATCAGATGATGGTGGTAAACTAATATCTACAAACAATACATCATATGGTATTTGGTTTACCGACTTATTGATTAAAGCAACTGCTTCGTCGCAGTTGTTTGCAATATCTATTTTTAGTTCTTGATGTTCTTTTTTGGTAAATAATAATGTGTTTTGATATCCTTCAATAATCATGGGATGATCATCTATCATTAATATTTTTATACTTTCGGTCATGCTAGGTTATTACGTAATTGGAACTTCTAAAACTAAGGTCGTTCCATCTTCCTTTTGAGACTTTATGTTTATTTTCCCTCTTATTTCCTTGACTCTGGAGTTAATATTTTTTAATCCTATTCCAGATTTAGCTTTGCTTACATCAAAACCAAAACCATTGTCTTTAATAGAAATGCAAATTACATCTTTTTTTAATTTAAAGCTAATTTTCACAATGGTAGCGTTAGCATGTTTATGAATATTATGTAATGCTTCTTGTATTATTCTATAAATATGTATTTTCGTTTTATTACTTATTTGGTCCCAGTTAATACTGTCGTCTGGGGTAAAAATATACTGTAAATTATAACTTAAAGATTGAGTTTCAACCAATGTTTTAATAATATCAATAAAACCAGAACCCGAAATAAAATCGGTATTTAATTCGTGTGATACTTTCCGAATGTCGTGTTCTATATCTTTTAACTCATTTATATACTGCTCTCTCGCTTTAATGGCTTCGGTAGTTGTATTCATATTTAAGCTATCTAAACTTAACCGAGTTCCAAAAAGTCTTCCTAAAACACCATCATGTAACTCTTGCGAAATTCTTGTTTTTTCTTGGGCTCTTGCTTCTTCAATACTTTCGTTTTGAGAAAGCATAAGATTATAAATTTCTTCATTGCTTTCTTGCTGGGACTGCTTAAATTGTAATATCTTGTTTTTTTCGCGCATGGTTAGAAAAAGATATAATAAAATAGATATTATTATGACGATAATAGATATTATAAACAATAACCTAACCTCTTTTTCTTTTTTAAGATTTTCCTTTTCAATTTCGTCAGTTTCAAAACGTATTCTAGCAAGTTTATCACGATTAAATCGCTCTATTTTATGTAGGCTATCACTTAACTCTATATATTCGTTTAAATATTTATTAGCTATTTCTCCCTCTTCAATACTAGCAATAATAAATAACGATTTAAGTAAATCATCATTATTGTATAATTCTGAAAGATTTTTTGCCTTATAAGCATGCAATCTTGCCGAATCCTTTTTATTAATATCATTATAAAACTCTGCTAAATGCTGATGAATTATAATTGAATTGTAGGGGTTATTTATACTGTCAAAAATTTTTAAAGCCTTTAAATAAAGCCCCGGTAATTCCTTATGATTTTTAGATAAATGTAACGTTTTAGCGTAATTACCAAGAGCTAAACCATAAACATCCGGATATTTACTTATTAAACTTTTATTGTTATAAATTTCAAAATATTTTTTTATCGCCAAGTTAAACTTTCCCGAACGCCTATAAACTTTAAGCAGATTATTTAATGTTAGCCCTATGCTACGTTCATAATCTCCTTTTAACTGTTTTTTTAAATTTAAAGATATTTCGTAATATTTTATAGCTTGATCATACTGATCTAATTCATCGAAAACAACCCCTAAATTATTGTAAGCATATGATTTATATTGCTTGACGTTGTTTGTTTCGTTTAAAGTATTTAACAGTGTTAAAACTTCGATAGAAGTAGCTTCGCTCCCTGTGTAATCTTTATGATAGGTCTGGCAAACAGCAATGCCGTACAAGGTAATTGCAACATTATAGGTTAAATTATAGGCTTTAAAAACTTTTTCGGCCTTTTGAAAATAGACCAGAGCACTATCGCTAAACAACGATTTTCTATACAACTCGCCTATTTTGTAATTAATTTCTGCAATGGCTACAGAGTCTCTCTTAGGTATTTTATTGATACTAGATTTAGCAGATTCTATTTGCTTTAAAACCTGAGAATTTTGCGCATTAAGCACAACTGTACTTAATAGAAATACAAAAACAATATGCTTTAAAACTCTCAATTATAATTAAAAAATTAATACTCAAATGTATTTAATTTTTATCGATTTAAATAAAAAAACCTCGATTATAACAAATCGAGGTCTATTATATATTAGATTAAAATTAGTTTTAATCTAAACCATTACCTCCTGTATAAGGCGTTTCTTCGGTTTCAGGAGATTGTAATACATCATCTTCGTTTAAATCTTGTTTTGTACAAGAAGCTATGGTTAAAAAAAGTGCTGCTAAAATTAAAGTAATTCTTAAGGCTTTCATATTAATTTCGATTTTAAAGGTTAACTATTTTATTTTTTAAAACTCATATCTAGAAGACTTGAAAAAGTCTTGTTTTTTTGAGGGATAAATGGAATAATTAACTATAAACCGAAAAGCACAAATAGCTTACGATTATGTAAATTTTACTAGGAGGGAATAAGCAATAACTGCCTTTTGGATTAATTTTTTCTAAACCGAACTTAGGGAACTTAAATGCGCTCACTTTAGTTAATGCTAATATATACTAAAACTACTAATAAATTACAAATTATTAGACAAACAACATAATTACAAGGGTGAAAAAAAGCTTTTTGTCGATAATGTAAGTTTTGGTTTACATTATTGATTTTGTTTTAACTAAACTTGTCTTTACAATATTAGTTTTAACATCTTCATCTTTATTATTGTTAAGCATACGGTTTATTAGTAGTTGGGCTGCATTTTCACCAATAGTTTTAGCATGTTGCCTTATAGTGGTTAGTTTAGGTAATGTATGATTAGAATCAGATTTACTAGCAAAGGCAATAACAGAAACGTCTTTTGGAACTTTTAAACCAAAATTTATAGCTGTATTCAAAGCAATAATACCCGATGAGCTATCGGCAGCCAAAACAGCATCAATTCCTGGGTTTTTTTTAAAAAAGGATTTAATTTTCTTTTGATGATCGTCCTTCTTTTTAATTTTTAAAACCAACGGATCTTGTCCTTTATGCTCGAGTATTGCCCTGTTATAACCACGTTCGCGTAATTTACCAACACTTAAATCGTTAATATTACTTATAAAAACCACTTTTTTTCGTTGTTCTTTAAGTAATAACTGAGTTGCATTGTAAGTAGCATCAAAATCATCAACTATTACTTTATCGCACATAACATCATGCGCAACCCTGTCGAACATTACAATAGGTAAACCTTGACTAATGGTTTTTTTAAAATGGTCAACTTCATTACTCACTTGAGTTTCTTCGGCCATCGAAAGGATAAATCCATCAACACTTCCGTTTGCTAAAAGCTGTAAACTATCTTTTTCTTTATCTAAAGATTCATTGGAAATACAAGTGATAATATTATAACCATGCTTTGTAGCTTCACGCTCTATTCCAAAAAGCACTTTAGCTAAAAACCTATTAAGTATATTCGGGATAATAACCCCAATAGTTTTAGTTTTATTATTCTTTAAACTCAATGCAACTTTATTGGGTTTATAGTTATACAATTCAGCAAGTTCTTTTACACGCTTTATTGTTGCCTCTCCAATTTCCTCACTATTGTTTAATGCTTTAGAAACCGTGGAGATTGAAACGTTTAATTCTTTTGCCAATTGCTTTAGTGTAACCATAAATACCCGAATTTAAGTGCCGCAATTTACAAAATAACTTTTTTGATTGGACGAAAAAAGAAAACCCTTAACAAAATTATGTGAAGGGCTTTACAAAAAAACTAATTCAAATTTAAATAACTAAAACGTAGTTTCTCCCTCGTTTGGTTGATACACATAGTTAAACGTGTAATACTGCGAATCGCTAGAGGTATCGCTATCTAAATAATAACTTAAAATTTCAACTTTTGCATAAGTGTTACTGCTCGTTCTTACTACAATTATTTTACCTACAATTGGTGATATAATGTGTGTGGAGTAATCGTAACTATACCAACCATTGCCAGAACCAGTGGTTATAGCTAAGCCATCGGTTTCGCTATCGCTAACAAATAACGAGGTATCTACCTCTGTAATACCATCTAAAGTTCCGGTTGCAATGTAAGCTCCTGCCGTTCCAGTTCGTTCAGGCTCATCATCTGAAACTGCAGTTCCTCCATTTACAATAATGGTTGTGCCACGGAAGGCTAAATCCCAACTATCGTCTGTTACAATGCTTCCGCTTTCAAAAGAAAAACGAGTATAATCGCCTGTAATGGTTGCAGGTGTTGTAGTGTAATCTGCCGTTTGCACTGCTGCTAAATTACTAACTGTAGCAGTTTCTGTGTCTAATAATTCTGGTTCAGAATTTTCATCATCTGTACTACAAGATGTAAACCCTATAAATAAAGCTAAAAGTGATAAATATTTAATTGTTTTCATAAGATATATTAAAATTTAATGTTGATTTTCCCGTATAAAATGCGTCCTGGTATATTGGTTATATTTTGAGTATCGGTGAAATTAAAAAGGTTATCTGCACCAATACCAACCGTGTAATTTTTATAAAAAGTTTTATTTACCGCGACATCTATAACCGAATAACCCGATACAAAATCATCGTAATCATCTAAATAAGTATTATCGTTACTGTCGTATAAAGCATATTTACTTCGGTAAGTCGCTCTAAGATTTGCATCTAAATTTATTTTCGGAATATTATAGAACACTTTTAGGTTCGCCATATGTCTTGATCGGTTGTACAACCCAAAATAATCTGACTCTTGTAGCTGAAAAGAAGATCCGCTTTCGTTTCTAGCAAAAACCTCATCATTCTTAAATGCTTCTTCGGCTTCTTTATCTTTTGCATAAAGCAATTGGTAACCTCCTGAAATTTTTAAGTTATTGTTAGGTTTCCAGTGTGCATTAAACTCGGCACCTTTTGTGTAAACTTGGTTTACATTATAATAACTAAACACGTTTTGGCCGTTGGTTTTTGTTGCTATAACTTGGGTGTTTATTAAATTTTCTATTAAATTTCTGAAGATGTTTACAGATAATTTTAAAGAAGAAGCAATCTTATAATCTACACCAAAATTTATACTCATTGAACTTTCTGGATAAAGCGCATCGTCGTAATTTGAAATTGGAACTATAATATTTTCTATTTCTCCTTGTTCCTCTAATTCTGGAATTTTTGTAGTTACTGTGTTATATCCTAAAACCGTATAACCCACGGTTGAGTTTGTAAAATCGAAATACAGTTGCCTAAAATCTGGCGCTTTATAACCATAACCTACAGAACCTTTTACCGCCAGTTTTGTATTAATTTCATAACGCAAAGCAGCTTTAGGACTAAATTGAGATTTGTATTTATTATGACTATCGAAACGAGCACCAAGAATTACATTTAGGTTTTCATTTAAATAACCATCATATTGTAAATACACGTAAGGCGAATTAAAAATTGGGGTACTTGTAAAATAAGTTCTATCTAAAGTTTCATGGCTAAACCCTAAACCACCTGTAAAAGTTGTTTTTGCTGTTGGTTTAAAATTAGCTCTAATTTCGGGGCGAACTAAAAAATGATTGTAATAACTATTGCTGTATAAGCTACCATCATTATTATTTAAATATTCTTCGGCTTTATATCTTGAAGCATAAAACTCTAAGTAACTACTCCATTTATTATTGTAATCATGATTTAGTTTTACATGTGTATTCCACTCATTTATGTTGCTTTCTCCGGCAATAGTTTCAGCAGCGACATAATCTTGATTTTGATAATAATAACGTCCAGAAGTAGTTAACGATGTTTTATCGTTAAATTGATAATTTATTTTTCCGTTTAAAGTATAATTAACAAAAGGTTCTACGGTATTTAAAGCATCTGTTTCGTCGAAATCGTAACCAGAACTACTGTATCTATTTGCAAAAAAACTAGTTGCCAATTTTTTCTTAGAATAGCTAATTGAAGAACTTAAATCGTTTGTATTAAAAGCGCCCAATCTGTAATTTAAGTCGGTTTTAAAACCTGGTTTAGGGTTTTCTGTAATTATGTTAATAACACCACCAAGTGCATCGCTACCATATAAACTAGACGATGCTCCTTTTACAATTTCAATCTGTTTTATGTTGCCAACAGTAAGTCTAGAAATATCTAAAGTTCCAGCAGAACGGCCAATTAGCGGTACACCATCAACCAAAATTAAAGTGTATTGAGAATCTAAACCTTGAAGTTGAATGCCCTCTCCTCCACCAAAATCTGGAACGGTAATTAATCCGGTTTGTTCGTTTAAAATATCGCTTAACCTAATGGAGTTAGATTGAATAATATCTACTTTCGATACAATTTGTGCAGGTAAAGGAACCGAAGATAATTGCCTAACCGTTCGAGTGGCCGTTACCATAACTTCTTCTAAAGCTTCTGGTAAAGAATCTGTTACTTTTGTTTTTTCATTTTGAGCTACAGCAAAATAACTTACAAAAGTTAAAAAATAAATTATAATTTTATTTTTATTTAGACTCATTCTATTTAAATTTGTCACAAATATATAAATGTTATTTAAAACCAATCTAAATAAAATGAAAAAAATAGTTATTTTAACTTTAACACTATTATCTGTTTCTACGGTAATAGCTCAAAACAAGAAAAAACAAGATCAAGATGCTATTAAAAGCATGTGTGGTTGTTATGAAGTAAATTTTAATTTTGCTGAAACTTTCGAGTATGTTGAAGATTCTACCTACATAGCATCTAAAACCAAACATGATAAAGGTTTAGAATGGGTGCAACTTGTTGAAGATGAAGATAATAAAATATCTATGCAACATTTATTAATTGTTGGCCCGCCAACACAACCTTATATTGTAAAACACTGGAGACAAGATTGGGAATACCAAAACACCAATTTATACCAGTACAACCACGATAACAAATGGGATTTTGTACAACTTTCTAAAAATGACGTGAAAGGTCAGTGGACTCAAAAAGTGTTTCAAGTTGATGATAGTCCGCGCTACGAAGGTTCTTCAACCTGGGTTCATGTTGATGGGAAAAGCTATTGGGAAAACGAAACATCGGCTCCATTACCACGTCGTGAATACACAAAACGAAGCGATTATAACGTAACTACCAGAAGAAACCGACACGAAATTGTTGCAAACGGTTGGATTCACGACCAAGACAACGATAAAGTAATTCGTGAAGACGGAAAACCAGACGTAATTATTGCACAGGAAAAAGGCTTTAACACTTATGTAAAAGTCGATGATACCAAGTGTAAAGCAGCTCAAGACTACTGGAAAGAAAACCAAGCTAAATGGGCAATAGTTCGTGCCAAATGGGACGATGTATTTTCAAGAAATACCGATTTAATACTTGAAGAAAAAGTAGACAACAAAGTATTGTATAAATATTTATTCGATGCCGAAAACTACAACTCCGCAGAAACAATTAATCCAATAATAGAATCATTTGTAAAAAAATAAGATGAAAAAAACATTATCACTTTTAGCTTTACTACTTTTAGTAACTGTACAAAGCTTTTCGCAGGACAACATATTTTTAAAACGCGAATTTTGGGATACAAAGCCAACCATAAAAACAGTAAAAACTAAAATAGCTGAAGGCAATAATCCTACAGAAGCCAACCAAGCCCATTTTGATGGTTTAGTTTATGCTATTTTACAAAAAGCACCTTACGAAACTTTGGTGTTTATGCAACAACAAGAAGGTAATAGCATTAATAAACTAACACACGATGGCAGAACCTATTTATTTTGGGCAGCCTACAGTGGTAACGATAAATTTATGAGCTACTTGCTTGAAAACGGAGCAAAAACCGATATTAGAGATGATCACGACTACACACCGTTAAATTTTGCAGCAAACACTGGTGTAACAAACACAAAAGTTTACGATTTACTTATAGCCAAAGGCGCAAATTTAAAAGAAGATGTTAATCACGATGGGGCAAATGCCCTATTATTAGCTATTACTAAAGATGAAGATTTTAAGCTTACCGAGTACTTTACTTCAAAAGGTTTAAGTCTTTCTGATGTTGATGCTAACGGAAACGGCGCATTTAACTATGTTGCAAGAACTGGTAACACCAAACTTTTAGATAAACTTATGGCTAAAGGAATAAAAGGTAACGACCAAGCTTTTACTTTTGCTGCCATGGGACAAAGACGCTCTTTTAACGACGTTAGTGTTTTTAAATATTTAGAAGCCCAAGGTTTAAACCCAAATACTACAAACCACGACAACCAAACTCCTTTACACATTGCAGCAGCTCGTAGCAAAGATGTAAACGTTATAAACTATTTAATAAGTAAAGGTTTAAGTGTTAACGCTACAGACAAACATGGTAATACGCCATTTTTAAATGCGGTTAATAGAAACGATTTAAGTGTTGTTAAAGCGCTTTATAAAAACGTAAAAGATATCAACTTAAAAAACAAAAACGGCGAAACTGCACTTATGCTTGCTGTGCGATCTAACAAAGCTGATGTGGTTACTTTTTTAGCTGAAAACAAGGCCGATTTAAATGCTACCGATAATAAAGGAAATAACCTTTCATATTATTTAGTTAGTAACTACTCAAAGCGTTCTGAAAAAGATTTCACTGAAAAATTAGAAACCTTAAAAACATTAGGTTACAACTTAAGTACACCACAAAAAAATGGTAACACTTGGTACCATTTTGCTATCGAAAAAAATAGTTTTAAGTTACTTAAATTAGCTTCAGAATTTAATCAAGATATAAACGCTAAAAACAGTGAAGGTAACACGGCTTTACTTTTAGCTGCAATGAAAGCTAAAGACGATAAAATTTTAAAATATTTAATTAAAAACGGGGCAAACAAAACTGCTACTACCAATTTTGAAGAAACGGCCTTCGATTTAGCTCAAGAAAACGAATTACTTAAAGCGAATAACGTTTCTGTAGACTTTTTAAAATAACTAAAATATAGTCATCCTGAGCGTTTCAGGATCTTAAAAAATACACGAATATGAAATTAAAATATATAACACTTTTAAGTGTAATATTGCTAAGCTTAGTCGCTTTTACAACATCAGAATCTACAAAATACAAGTGCATGATTCAAATGACAAATTATACAGGTCATGGTGCTTACGTAGTTATTTCGCTTATTAATCCAGAAGGCGAATACGACGAAACCTTATATGTAAAAGGTGATGATGATGAATGGTTTAACACCGTTGAAGAATGGTGGAAATTCTACGGGAAAAAACGTAACAATATAGATGCTATTACTGGTGAAACTATTGCTGGTGGCGAGCGTGCTATTGAAGTTATAAATATTGAAGATTCTAAAATTGATGCTGGATATAGTATTCGTTTTGAAACTGCAGTTGAAGATGATGAATACATTGTTGAAGATGTTCAATTCGAGCTAACTTCTGCAAACATTAAAGCAAAACACGAAGGCAAAGGCTTTATTCGCTACATTCGAATGATGCCTAATTAAATCGTTATAAAGTTTGAAGCCTTCATAATCGCTTCAAACGCAAAAAATAAGTCTTAAAACATTAAGATATGACCATTTCCATTTGGAGATACAGCCATTTAGCCTTGGCTGTATCTTCTTTTGTTTTTATAATACTTGCTTCGGTAACAGGGATAATTCTAGGGTTTCAACCTATTTCAGAACAACTTCAACCCTACAACACCGAAAACCTTAACAACATTACAGTTGCTGAAACCATTGCGATTTTTAAAGCAACTTACCCTGAAATTATTGATATAAAAGTTGATGATAACAATTTTGTTATCGCATCAGTTTTTACAGAAGATGGCGATAATTTAGAGGGCTATTTTAACCCAAAAACCGCTCAATTTTTAGGTGAAGAAATTAAACCTTCAAAGTTTTTTCAATGGGTAACCAGTTTACACCGTTCGTTATTTTTAAAAAGTATTGGTCGTTTTTTTGTTGGGCTTTGCTCCTTTTTATTGTTTTTAATTGCCATTACAGGAACCGTTTTAATTTTAAAACGCCAACGTGCTATTAAGCAGTTTTTTGCCAAAATTGTAAACGATAATTTCAACCAATATTGGCATGTGGTTTTAGGGCGTTTGTTGCTAATTCCTATTTTAATTATTACAGCAACTGGTGTGTATTTATCGCTCGATAAATTTCAATTACTTCCAGAAAACAAAACGGAACACGCTATTGATTTTGACGCTATTTCTGAAACACCAAAAGTTGAACTTTCTGAAATTGAAGTATTTAAAAACACGCCACTTTCCGAAGTAAAAGCTATAGAATTTCCTTTTTCTCCAGATGTTGAAGATTATTTTACGCTAACACTTAAAACTAAAGAACTTCTTATAAATCAAATTACTGGAACTGTTTTAAGTGAAACTAAAACACCCTTAGTTAATATTTTTACCAGCTTAAGTTTAAATCTGCACACCGGAAAAGGCAGTATTTTATGGTCGGTTATTTTAATTATTGCCTCAATAAACATTCTGTTTTTTATTTATTCGGGCTTCGCGATGACTTTAAACCGACGAAAAACGCGTATAAAAAATAAATATAAATCCGATAAGGCTGATATTATAATTCTTGTTGGCTCGGAAAACGGAAGTACTTTTACTTTTGCCAACGCCTTTTACAAAGCCCTAATTTCTAAAGGGGAAAACGCATTTATTACCGAAATGAATAACTTCACCAATTTCCCCGAAGCCAAACAAATGGTAATAATAACCGCAACTTATGGCCAAGGTGAAGCGCCAACAAACGCGAATCAATTCTTTAAAACGTTTAAATCTGAAAATTTAAAAGACAATTTAAAATTTTCGGTAGTTGGTTTGGGCTCTTTGGCTTATCCAGATTTTTGCAAATTTGCGATGGATGTTGATAAAACACTTCAGCAAAAGCACCAACAACTTTTACCTATTTTTACCATTAACGATAAATCGGTTGAAGCTTTTAACCAATGGACTTCGCAATGGAGCGATGCTTCTGGTATTCCTGTTAAAATTGAAGAACAAGTTTTAACTACAAAACCCAAACAACTTAAAAAATTAAAGGTTTTAAGTAAAACCAAAACAAATACCGACGATACGTTTTTACTCACTTTAAAACCCAAAACACATCATAAGTTCACTTCTGGCGATTTGCTTGCTATTTACCCAAAAAACGATCATCGCGAACGGTTATATTCTATTGGAAAAGTAAATGGTAACATTCAATTAAGTGTAAAACTTCATAAAAACGGTTTAGGCTCTGGGTTTCTATTTGCTTCAGAAGTAAACGAAAAAATAAAAGCGCGTTTGGTAAAAAATTCAGCATTTCATTTTCCAAAAAACGCTTCCAAAGTTATAATGATTGCAAACGGTACCGGAATTGCTCCTTTTTTAGGCATGCTTAATCAAAATAAAAATACAACAACGCATTTGTATTTAGGTTTGCGCACCGAGGCTTCATTTCAACTTTATAAAAATCAAATTGATGGATGTATTTCATCTGAAAAATTAAGCTCATTTACCTTAGCATTATCTCGTGTAAATGAGAAACATTACGTTCAAGATCTTCTTTTAAATGATGCTGAAGCCATTGCAAAAACTTTATATGGCAATGGTATTATTATGGTTTGTGGCTCGCTTGCCATGTACAAAAGTGTGCTGGCTGTGCTTGAAGATATTGTTACAAAATACAACAACAAACCTTTAAGTTATTACCAAAATAAGCAGCAAATTAAAAGTGATTGCTACTAAAATATGCTACTTTACAGCTCGCAATTCGCTGTAAAATAGCCGCAACAACCAAAAAGTATACAAAATTCGAAAAATTGTGTAAGTCGCAACATCTACTCCAAGGTTACCTTTGTACTATTATTTTAAATCATTAAAACATTAGATGATGAGTACAACTAAATTTGGAAAAAAAGGGTGGACACCCAACAGAATAAAAGACTTAAACGGCAAAACATTTGTTATAACTGGTACAACCAGCGGTACCGGTTTTGAAGCTGCAAAAATATTACTATCTAAAGGCGCAAAAGTAGTGATGCTTAACCGTAATGTGCAAAAAGCAGAAGCTACAATAGCCACCTTAAAACACGAACTTGGTAATACCATTAATGTTACTAATATTCGCATGGATTTAGCATCGCAAGCATCGGTAAAAGAAGCCGCTGCAGAAGTGCTTAAAACCGTACCACAAATAGATGCCTTAATGCTAAATGCTGCCATTGCACAAGTGCCTAAACAAACCTTTACGGTTGATGGTGTAGAAAGCCAAATGGGAGTAAACCATTATAGCAATTTTTTGTTACAAGCATTACTTTTTCCTAGAATTGAAGCCTCAAACGGGCGCATTGTAACTGTTGGCAGTATGGGTTATAACTTAGGAATAAAAACCATTCAGTTCAACGATTTAAACTGGGATAAAAACTATAATCCAAACGGTGTCTATAGCCAGAGTAAATTAGCGCAAATAATGACGGCTTACCAACTACAAGATAAATTAAAACAAGCAGGAAAAACCAATGTAAAAACGTATGCTTGTCACCCTGGGGCTTCAAGCACATCGTTAATTAAAACCAGCGGTAGTTTATTAACTCGTTTTGTTTGGCAAATTATGAAGTTAACACCTATGGTACAATCGGCAGAAAAAGGCGCATACCCAGAATTAATGTGTGCTACCGAACCCGATTTAGATCAAGCAGGGTTTTACGGGCCAACAGGAAAAAATTACTGGACAGGACCAGTTGGTGAATGCAAATTAGAACCACACGCCAAAGACAAAGCTGTAATGCAAAAACTTTGGAGCGTTTCTGAAGACGCTGTGAGAATAAAATGGAATGTTTAAATTTGAATAAACCAATAACTTAAATTATGGATATTTTAAAAATAGCAACCGATTGGGCAAAAGCCGAAGTGTTCTCTACCCGATTTTTTATAATTTTCGCCATTTTATTTCTAATTGCAAGTGTTGGTTTTTGGCAATTAGGAAAAACCGAAATTGCTAAAGCTTACATAATACCAACCTTAGTTGCTGGTGTCTTACTTTTAACTATTGGCCTTGGGTTGTTTTACACCAACAAATCTAGAATAAAACAATTTGAAGAAGCCTATAATAACAACGCTGTTACTTTTGTTGAAGCAGAGCTTGAGCGTGCCGAAAGCACTTTAAAAGAATATAAAAACGTAGTGTTTACTACCATACCAATAATTATAGCAACATGTGCCTTGTTAATTATATTTTTAAAAACTCCTATTTGGCGAGCAAGTATGATTACAACTATTGCAATGCTTGTAGTTATTTTATTAATTGATGGCACCGCACATGGCAGAATCGATGCTTATAACAAACAATTAATCGCCGTTAAAAACCAACTTAAAAATTAATATGCAACATTTTAAAACACTATCGGCTTATTTAGATTATCTGGAATTACCACGACCAGAACATCCTATGTTTAGTGTATTTACGGCATCGGGCGGTGGTTTTTTACCTTGCCCAAAAGAAAGTTCACCTCCTATTACCAACGATTGCTATTCTATTAGCTTAAAAAAAATTGTAAAAGGCGATTTAAATTATGGACGAACCAAATACGATTTTACCAACGGTGCTTTAATTTTTATTGCACCAAGGCAAGTGATGCAATGGGACGACAGTGTGGTTTACAACCAAAAAGGGTTTTCAATAAATTTTCATGAAGATTTTTTAAAAGGCACAGAATTAGCACATCAAATTAAAAAATATAGTTTCTTTTCTTACGCTGCAAACGAGGCGCTTCATTTATCACCAAAGGAAGAAAAACAAATAGAATCAATTGTAGAAAATATTGATATTGAATACCAAAACAATCAAGACGAATTTAGTAAAGACATTATTATTTCGCAGTTAAGCACGTTATTAAAATATGCCAATCGCTTTTACGAAAGGCAGTTTTTAAACCGCAAAGAACTATCAAACGACTTACTTGAACAGTTTAATAAGCAACTATCTATTTATTTTGATTCGGGTGAAATTCAAGAAAACGGTATTCCAAGTATAGAACAAATCGCGCATAAATTATCGGTTTCACAGCGTTATTTAAGCGACACACTTAAAAAGGAAACCGGAAAAACATCGACCGAACATTTACAGCTTTATTTAATTGATGAAGCTAAAAATAGGTTGCTAAACCCAAGTAAAACCATAGCCGAAGTTGCTTTTGAATTAGGCTTTGAATATCCGCCGTACTTTTCAAGATTATTTAAAAAGAAGGCCGGCATTAGCCCAAAAGCATACCGCGAAAAATATAGAATGAATTAAAATTAAGCTTCTTTTTCATTTAAAAAGAAAAGCAATAAAAATAAAAATCCAATATAAGTTGTTTGAAGTCCAACATTAGCCCAATTTTCGGCAAAGCAAGAGCCAACAACTAAAATATTCATTAAAACAAAAGCCGCAATAATCGTTTGTTTTGCAAACTTGTTAATTATTAATAAGACACCAATAGCTATTTCGGCAAACGGAATAATGTAAGCCAATGGCGTAACAAATAGTTCTGGTAACAGTGTTTCGGAAAAACCAGCCTGCATTCCTGCTACAAATTTACTAAGCTTTGGCAACCTAACAACGCCATGAAAAAAGTAATTAATTCCAAACGATAACTGTAATAATGCTACCGCAAGACCTTTATTTGTTAAATTTTTGAACATAATATTAATATTAAAAAACCGACTTAAAAGCTTAAGTCGGTTATATTTTTATTTCTTACAGAAAATGTATTCTTATTTAAAATGGCTTATTACAATCCGAATAACTTAGGCAACCATAAAGTTAACTGCGGAAAGTAAGTTACTAAAAACAGTGCAAAAATCATGGCTAAAAACAACGGTATTAAAGGTTTTATTACCTTTTGAATGGTTGTTTGCGCTACACCAACACCAACAAAAAGCACCGAACCAACCGGCGGTGTACAAAGCCCAACACATAAATTAAGCACCATAATAATTCCAAATTGAATGGGATCCATACCCAACTCGGTTACAACCGGTAAAAATATTGGTGTAAATATGAGAACCGCTGGCGTCATATCCATAAAAATACCTACAAATAACAGGAGTAAGTTTATAATAAGTAAAATGATGATTTTGTTGTCGCTTATACCTAATAAAAGTGAGCTAATGTTTTGTGGAATATTTTCGAAAGACATAACCCAAGACATACTCATGGAAGCACCAATTAACAACATTACAATAGCTGTAGTTGCAGAAGAATCTAATAATATTTCCGGCAAGGATTTAAATGAAATTTCTTTATATGCAAAACCCAATATCAAGGTGTATAAAACCGCAATAGCCGAAGCTTCTGTGGCGGTAAAAATTCCTGTAATAATACCTCCAATTACAATTACTAATAAAAACAAACTTGGTACAGCATCAATAAATGTTTTAAACACTTGTTTTATCGAGCTTCTTTCTCCGAGTTTATATTTTTTCTTTTTAGCCCAAAACATGGCCACAATCATTAAAAATAAACCCGTTAAAATACCAGGAATATAACCCGCTAAAAATAATGCCGCGATAGATACACCACCACTAGCCAAAGAATAAACAATTAAAACGTTACTTGGGGGAATAATTAATCCTGTGGTTGCCGATGTAATATTAACCGCAGCACCAAACTCTTTAGAATATCCTTCTTTTTCCATTTCTGGCCCTAAAATACTCCCCATAGCCGATGCCGATGCCATTGCAGAACCTGCAATAGCTCCCATAAGCATAGCTCCAATAACATTTATAAGCGCCAAACCACCAGGTAACGAACCTACAAGAGTTTTGGCAAATGCAATTAACCGGTGGGCAATTCCGCCTTTATTCATAAGTTGGCCCGAGAGCACAAAAAACGGTATGGCGAGTAAAGCAAAACTATCTAAACCCGTTCCCATACGTTGCGATATGGTTGTAAATGCAGGTAAGGCAGGAATACTCGCTAACATGGTTAAAACCGATGAAATGGCAATACTCCAAGCCACTGGCATACCTATAGCCAATAACCCAACAAAACTTAATACTAAAACAATAATTGGTATATATTCCATGGCTATAAAATGTTTTTAATGTCTGAAACTTTGTAATAAATAATTAATAAACCACTTAAAGGAATAGCGGCGTAAACCACGGCCAAAGGCATTTGTAAAGCCGGTGAAAATTGATCGAGTATATACGTGATATAAACCAATCGCGAACCACCAATTACCATAGCTAATAAGGCAAATACAATTATTAAAACATAAACTAATAGTTTAATTTTTTTTTGCGTTTTACTGCTTGATCGTAAAGGTAACACATCGATTGCCACATGCATATTACGACCAGAAACATAAGCTGCTCCAAGAATTCCTAACCAAATCATTAAATAGCGTGCTAGCTCGTCGGTAAACGAACTTGGTGTACCCATAACAAATCTGGTAAATACCTGCCAGAGTACATTTATAACCATCACACCCATGATGACTATTAAGGCATTGCCTAAAATTTTATCTATTTTTTTTCTTAATTCCATCTTATTTAGTGTTTTTAATACGTTGGACTAAACTATACATATCCTTATCCTTTTTAACAGTGGTATAAACATCTTCTACTTTTTCAGAAAACAATGTTTTGTCTGGATAAATAATTTCTACACCAGCCTTTTGCACTTCGTTTAGTGCTTCTTGCTCGGCTTCGTGCCATAATTTTCTTTGATAAACTACCGAGTTATTAACTGCAGTTTGAAGCCATTTTTTTTCTTGCTCGTTTAAATCGTCCCAAATATGTGTTCCAATAATTAAAACATCTGGTAACACTGTATGCTCATCTAAGGTGTAATATTTACATACTTCGTAGTGTCTTGATAAATAAAAACTTGGCGGATTATTTTCTGCACCATCAACAACACCCTGTTGCAACGAGGTGTATAATTCGCCCCAAGAAATTGGCGTTGCCGAACCTCCTAAACTGTTTACCATATTCATGGCAGTTACGCTTTCCATAACACGAATTTTTAATCCTTTTAAATCGTCGGGATTATTTACGGGTTTATCTTTAGTATAAAAACTGCGGCTTCCAGCATCGTAATAAGCTAAACCTTTAAGCCAATATTGTGTGCCTTCATCTAACAATTCTTGACCAATAGGACCATCTAAAATTTGATTAACATGAGTTTTATCTCTGAATAAAAATGGGAGTCCGAAAACCTTCATTCTCGGCGCAAAATTCTCCATTACACCTACGGAAACTTTAGTCATATCAAGGCTTCCAATTTGTAGCAACTCGATACATTCGCGTTCGGTACCTAACTGCTGGCTAGGGTAAATTTCAATTTGCATTTTACCACCTGATATGTTGGCTAAATCTTCGCCCATTTTCACCATAGCTTTATGAACCGAGTGGTTAACATCGAGTCCGTGGGCTAATTTTATTGTTCGATTTTCGTTAAGTTGACCACAACTTGTAAACAAAAAAACAGTTGTTATAAATAATATCAGGTTTCTCATTATTAGTTTAGTTTTGGTTGGTTTTTAACTTCTTAAATTTTTAATAATGCTTAATGCACTAGCAACTTTTTTAGTTAATGTATCGAAATCTTGGTTAGCAACAATTTCTTTTGAAATTAATTGCGAGCCCATACCTACACATGTTACTCCAGCGTCAAACCAGCCTTTTAAGTTCTCCTCGGTTGGAGATACTCCTCCGGTTGGCATTATGCTTGTCCATGGTTGTGGTCCTTTTACTCCTTTTACAAAGTTTGGTCCGTAAATACCACCTGGGAATAATTTTACGATTTCGCATCCTAATTCTTCAGCCTTCGCTATTTCTGTTAAACTGCCACAGCCTGGTGACCATAATACTTTACGACGGTTACAAGCGATTGCTATATCTTCGCGTAAAACAGGTGTTACTATAAAGTTTGCTCCTAATGCCATGTATAATGAAGCTGCTCCGGCATCGGTTACAGAACCTACACCCATTACCATACCTGGCAATTCTTTGGTGGCATATTTTACTAATGCTCCAAACACTTCGTGAGCGAAATCGCCTCGTGCGGTAAACTCCATTAAGCGTGCGCCACCATCGTAACAAGCTTTTAATACTTTTTTACTTAATTCTATATCGCTGTTAAAAAATAAAGGTACCATACCGGTATCTTTCATTACTTGAGCGACCTCTAATCTTGAAAATTGTGCCATTTTTATTTTATAAAGTTTATTAAAATCTGTCTAAACCATTAGATTTACATGTGCATTTCTAATTTTTCAGACAGATTTTGTTATGCTATTTTTATCTTGCTACACGACCTGAAGCGTCACCACCCATAAGTTTTTCAACTTCGGCAACAGTTGCTAAGTTCGCATCACCTTTAATTGTGTGTTTTAAACATGACGCTGCTACTGCAAAATCTAAGGCGTTTTGGTCGTCTTCTGGGTATTTTAATAATCCATAAATTAATCCCCCCATAAACGAATCGCCACCACCTACTCTATCTACGATATCAGTAATTTGGTATTGACGTGTTTCGTACATTTTGCTTCCATCATATAAAACTCCTGCCCAAGTGTTATGAGAAGCAGAAATAGATCCGCGAAGTGTTGTAATAACTTTTTTAGCCTTTGGAAATTTCTCCATCATTTGCTTACACACCGATAAGAAAGCTTCAGCTTTTACGTCGTGCCCATGTTTATGTACATCTAAACCTTCTGGATGAATGTTAAAGTGCATGTGTGCATCTTCTTCATTTCCTAAAATAATATCACAATATGCTGTTAACTCGGTCATAACTTTTTCTCTATGTGCTTCGTCGCAGTATTTCCAAAGTTTAGCACGGTAATTTAAATCGGTTGAAATTGTAATCCCTTTTTCGCTAGCAGCCTTAACAGCTTCTAAGCAAACATCGGCAGCACCTTGCGAAATAGCTGGTGTAATACCCGTCCAGTGAAACCACTCTACCCCATCGAAAACAGCATCCCAATCGATCATTCCTGATTCAATCTCTGCAATGGCAGAATGTGCGCGGTCGTAAACGACTTTACTACCTCTACTTACAGCTCCTGTTTCAAGAAAATAAATTCCTAAACGGTCGCCACCCCAAACTATTTTATCGACACCAACGCCGCGTTTGCGCATTTCCATCATGGCACATTCGCCAATATCGTTTTTTGGTAAACGCGTTACAAAATCTACATCTACACCATAATTGGCTAACGACACTGCAACGTTTGATTCGCCACCACCATACACAACATCGAAATTACTCGCTTGTGAAAATCTTAAAAATCCTTGTGGGGCTAATCTTAACATGATTTCCCCAAATGTTACAACTTTACTCATTACTTACTTTTAGCTTGCGCTTGTTTTTATATTAGTTTTATGTTTTAAAAATTAAAATATTCTTTGGCATTAAAATAACTGATATCTGCCACTATTTTACCAATCCACTGCATTTCTTCTTTTGGTAATTCGCCTCGTTTTATTTCATCGCCAATAAGATTACAAAGAATTCTTCTAAAATACTCGTGTCTTGGAAAAGATAAAAAGCTCCTAGAATCGGTTAACATTCCAATAAAACAGCTAATTAAACTCATGTTAGACAAGGTGTTTAGTTGCTTCGTCATGCCATCTTTTTGATCGAGAAACCACCAACCAGAACCCCATTGTACTTTTCCTTTTATGCTTCCGTCGTTAAAATTACCAATCATGGTAGCCATAACTTCGTTATCGGCTGGATTTAAATTATACAGTATAGTTTTACATAATTTATCTTTACTATCTAAAGTGTTTAGAAAGGCCGATAAACTTTCAGCTTGCGAATAATCGCCAATAGAATCCCACCCAGTATCCGGACCAAGCAGGCTATGCATACGCTTATTATTGTTTCGCAATGGCCCTAAATGAAATTGTTGCACCCAACCATATTCATGATAAGTTTCGCATAAAAACATTAAGATTGCCGTTTTAAACTTTAAAATTTCTTGAGGAAGTAAAGTTTCGGCTTTTAACTTTTTATTGAAAATGATATTAACTTCGGCTTCTGTATAGTTTTCAAAAGGCATTTGGTTTAAACCATGATCGCATAGTTTACATCCATTTTTATTAAAAAATTCAATTCTATTTTTTAATGCTTCTTTTAAAGCGGTAAAGGAATTAATATCCAGATTAGCCGCTTCACCAAGTTCTTTTAAATAACTAAAAAAAGAATCAGCTTCAATTAACATGGCTTTGTCTGGCCTAAATGCCGTACTTACTTTAATTTCGAAATCACTTTTAGCCAAGGCTTGGTGATGCACTAAAGTATCGGTTGGATCTTCAGTAGTACAAACAAATTCAACATTTGCTTTACGAAGTAAATTACGACAGCTGAAATTAGAGCCGCTTAACATTTCTGATGTTTGTTGGTAAATTTTATCCGCCGATTTTTCGTTTAAAATATCGTAAATATCAAAATAACGCGCTAACTCCAAATGCGTCCAGTGATACAAAGGGTTTCGCATAGCGTAAGGCACTGTTTTTGCCCATTGCATAAATTTTTCCTTATCGGAAGCATGACCTGTAATGAATTCTTCTTTTACTCCTAAAGTTCTCATGGCACGCCATTTATAGTGGTCGCCATTAATCCAAACCTTTGTTAAGTTATTATAAACAGAATCTTCTAAAATTTCTTGAGGTGGTAAATGATTATGATAATCAATTATAGGTTGATTTTTAGAATACTCGTGATACAATTCTTCGGCATACTTATTTTCCAGCAGAAAATTATCGTGAATAAACTGATTGTTCATAACTTAGCTTGATTGGTTTTTAAAATAGACATCTTGATTTATTTTTTTTAGTACGTTATTATTAGAAATTTACACATTAATAATATTCCTATTAATCATTTATAAAACCAAAATACAATCGATTGTATTGTTTGACTATTTTGTGCTAAATATAAAAAAATCTTACCTAAGTAGCGAAGAAACTCGATAAAAGGAAAAATGCTCTTTTATTTTTAGCACAAAAGAAGTAATAAACTATTGCTACAGCCTTTGTAATTTATTAATTCCCTTATAATAGTATGGGTTTTAATACTGATTTTGATATTAATATTTCTAATGTATTCTTATGTTTTTACTCTTTTTGTAACGCATATTCCAGACCTCTAAGTTCTGCAAGTCCACGTAAACGCCCAATTCCAGAATAACCAGGATTGGTTTTTTTCTTTAAATCGTCTAGCATTTGGTGACCATGATCGGGACGGATAGGTATTACCGCATCTTTAAAACCTTCCGATTTTCTTCTGCGCTCCTCTACTAAAACCGATTTAATAACACCATACATATCTACATCGCCTTCTAAATGATTGGCTTCATAAAAGTTGCCTTTTTCGTCGCGTTTGGTACTTCTTAAATGAATAAAATGTACACGATCTGCAAAACGGTTAAAAATTTGCACTAAGTTATTATCTGGGCGCACACCAAGCGATCCTGTACAAAAGGTAATGCCGTTTGCTCTATCTGGAACTTCAGAAAATAAATGAGCATAATCATTTTCGGTACTTACCACACGTGGCAGACCTAAAATTGGATATGGCGGATCGTCGGGATGAATACACATAAGCATACCGTTATTTGAGGCCACCGGAATAATTTCCTTTAAAAAAGACACTAAATTTTCGCGCAATTTATTGGCGTCTATATTTTTATAAGTGTCTAAAATATTTTGGAATTGCTCTAGAGTATAACCTTCTTCGGCTCCTGGCAAACCAGCAATAATATTATTAATTAACTTGGTTTTTTCGGAATCTGAAAGTTTTTCAATATAAGCTTTTGCTTCTGCCTGTTGCTCGTTCGAATATAAACTTTCTGCTCCAGGCCGTTTTAAAAGATAAAGTTCGAAGGCAGCAAATGCTGTAACATCAAATCGAAGTGCTTTCGAGCCGTCTTCTACCTTAAATTCTAAATCGGTACGTGTCCAATCTAACACCGGCATAAAGTTATAGCACACAATGTTAATACCACATTTGGCTAAGTTTTCAATACTCTTTTTATAATTTTCAATATAAGTTTGAAAATTTCCAGAGCGTGTTTTAATGTTTTCGTGAACCGGAATACTTTCAACTACACTCCATGTTAACCCTTCGGCTTCAATGGTTTGCTTTCTTTTTTCAATTTCGCTAATTGTCCAAACTTCACCATTTGGAATATGATGTAAAGCCGAAACTACACCAGTTGCTCCAGCTTGTTTAATATCTAATAATGATACAGGATCGTTTGGCCCGTACCAACGCCATGTTTGTTCCATATTTATATTTTATTTAGTTAATTACACACCACTATACGCGCTAAAGCCACCATCAATAGGTATTACAACACCTGTAACAAACGACGATGCTTCATCGCATAAATATAGCGTTGTACTAATTAAATCATCTGGTTCACCATAGCGTCCCATTGGTGTTTGGTCTATTATTTGTTGTCCGCGTTGGGTTAACGAACCGTCTTCATTAGTTAATAAAGTTCTGTTTTGTTCGGTTAAAAAGAAACCAGGAGCCAAAGCATTTACTCGAATTCCTACTTTCGAAAAGTGAACCGCTAACCATTGTGTAAAATTAGAAACAGCAGCCTTTGCCCCACTGTACGCTGGTATTTTTGTAAGTGGTGTGTAGGCATTCATAGACGAAATATTTAAAATGCTACAACCTTTTTTACCAACCATGTCTTTTGCAAATATTTGAGTTGGTAAAAGCGTACCAATAAAATTTAGGTTAAATACAAACTCAATTCCTTTAGGATCTAAATCGAAAAAGGTTTTAAAACCTTCAACAGTATTACTTAAATCTTCTTGCTGAAAAAACGGATTTGAAGTAGTACCTAACGGATGATTACCTCCTGCGCCATTCACCAAAATATCACATAATCCGAATGCCGAATTAACTTCGTTTTTAGCTGCCTCAAGCGACTCTTTTTCTAACACATTAGCTTTAACACCAATGGCTGTTCCTCCTATTTTGTTTATCTCGTTGGCAACTGCTTGTGCGGCTTCAAGATTTAAATCTAATAATGCAATTTTATGTCCTTGTTTTGATAAGGCTACGGCTAAGGTGCTGCATAATACACCTCCTGCTCCTGTTACTACTACTACTTTACTCATTATGTTTAGTTTTATTTTCGTGTGCGAACACGCAAATATAAAAAAATGTTTTCGTGTTCGCACACGACGAAATAGAATATTTTACTAAATTGCAAAAAAAATGAGGTGTTTTAATTAATTAACATGGTAAGGATTAAAGACATAGCTAGAGAAGCTAATGTTTCGGAAGGCACGGTAGACCGCGTTTTACATAATAGAGGTGGTGTTTCTAAACATACGGAACAAAAAATTAGAAAAATATTAGAGCGCCGAAACTACAGCATTAACCCAGTAGCAAGCGCACTGGCCTCTAAAAATAAATACGAGATTGCCGTTTTAATTCCTAATTACAACGACACCGATGCTTTTTGGAAAGCACCTTATCTTGGCATTTTAAAAGCAGCCGAAGAAATTAAGAGTTTTGGCATTAATTTAGCAATTTATAACTTCAATCAATTCGATCCTAAGTCGTATTTAAAAGCATTTCAAAAATTAATTAAAACTCAGCCTTCATCTGTCGTTTTTGTTCCCATGTTTTTATCTGAAACGTCCCAAATTGTATCACAATTAGAAACTCAAAACATTCCTTATCAATTTTTAAATATTGATGTAGAAAACCATAATAATTTAACTTACGTTGGGCAAGACTCACTTATGGCAGGAACTATTGCTGGTAAATTAATGCACCTAAGCGCAACAACTAACAAATATTTAATTATTCTTTCCAGAGAAAACAGAACAGATAATAATGCCATTTCTAAACGTGTAAAAGGTTTTCAAGATTATTTTTTTAAAAACAAAATAGAACACGCTACGCACACCTTAAAAGTTGATGGTTTTAATAACCCTTTAAATTTAACTCAATCGGTAAACGACGTTTTAAAAGAGCACAACGATATTTCCGGAATTTTTGTTCCTTCAAGTAGAATTTCTGCTGTGGCCAACAACCTAAACAACAGCGCAAAATTTACTTTAATTGGTTTTGATAATACACCACAAAATGTAGCCTGCTTACAACGCGAAACAGTATCGTTTTTAATTTCTCAAAAACCTTTCGAACAAGGTTACGAGTCTATTAAAATTATATCGGACTACTTATCAAAATCGAAAAAACCGAAACAAAAAATATACCTACCTATTGATATTCTAATTAAAGAAAACGTAAATTATAACGATATGAGTCAGAATTTGTTTGAGGAAGATGTTACGATTTAAAATCTCTTTTAAAATTACATTAATAATACCAAGTTTTTTTTTAGATGTAACTAAAACATTTTTACCATTACTAGTGCGGTAAAAATGCTTTTTTATTAACTAACCAAATAAAACTAATATACAGGCTTGACTTTAGTCCATTCCCTATTATTTAAATTAATATCTCCATTGGGATTATAAAACAGATCGTTGTTTCGAATATAATTACCATCACTATCCATCCAATATTCTGTCGATCCTGCGTTTACTTCGTAATTTTTACCAGTATTTGGGTTATATACAATTTCCTGTTCGTTAATCATGTTTACAAATTGTTTTTGAGCCGTATTACTACCACTACCAAATGTTCGGTTCATAAACGAGGCATAATTAGCATCTTGCGCCGCCCAAATACCTTTCATTTTTTGTTGATGCGCATTAAAAGCCGCTTGTCTATTTCGCATATGTATTTGATGGTCTTGTTGCGCCTTTTGCATTCTAGCAGCATTTAATTGTGCAGTATATTGTTGCCACTGTGGGTTATCCTTTGTGTTTTCTCCAGCTTCGAGTAATTGGTTAATAGTATCTTCAAATTCAGACTCATCAACAAACATATAATCTAAACTATAAAACCACATCACCATGGAATCGTTGTTTAAAAGGGGTTGTTGCATTGCTATTTTAACCAATGACACTAGTGCTTTTTGCCCTTTATTATTCGTCCACTCTGTAGCATAATGTTCAAACTGTGTTTGGTACATTCCAGATTTGTTTAGCATATTTCTAATAAACTGTTCCGCTCTCGGAATTCGTTTTTTACCAACCAATTGAAAGCCAATATTAATCATTCGACTATCAGCTTCGCTGTGCATAATTTGTTCACTACTTACAATACGACGAATCATATTGGAGTTTCTACCATATTGACGCATCATTTGCTCGGTATGGTAATTCGGGTAATGCAAAAACAGTTTTATTGGTGTATTAAACGATTTTAAATTGTTTGGGCCTTGAATTTCAGTTAAAAAAACTGGTAACTTCTGGTCGATTGTATAAATAGGTTTCGATATCACTTGCCAACTTTTAGGGTACTCGGTGCTATTAACCACTATTCCGGTTCTTGCATCGCGAAAGGCATGCGTTTGTTTACCATTGCCAAGTAAACCAAACAATGATTTTTTAGTAGCCATTTCAGGCTGATTAGATAAATTAGAATCGTTAGCTTGTTTACAGCTGGTAAAACAAACAAGCAATAAAAGTGAAAGTTTTAAAAAGTGTGACGACATAGTGTAGTATTTTTAATGAATTACACCAGTACATCGTAAAACAAAAAAAATATCATCAAACTCATTTTTAAAAAAAGCCCAAAAAACAAAAAAGCATCCCAATTTTCTATGAAGAAAAAAGGAAAGCTTTCCATTGGTTTAACTACTTAAACCTTCAGTAAACACTTGGCTTACTGAACAACACAACTTCTTTTTATTGCCAAAAAAAGCCTTAAGAAGTGTTAAGGCTTTTTTGCAATATTTGCGGTCTGGACGGGACTCGAACCCGCGACCTTCGCCGTGACAGGGCGACATTCTAACCAACTGAACTACCAGACCGTTGCGTTATTGCGGATGCAAATATACACGCCTTTTTTTATTTGTCAAATGTTTTTTAAACTTTTTTTAAAAAAAATTATCCGAATTTTTGCCTTTCAATCATATAAGCACTTAAAACAGCGTTAAAGCCTTTATTTATATTGGCTTCAACGTATTTTATTCTGTATTGCGCGCACTTTAACTTTAAGTTCGTAAAATAATTTTCGACTGCTGTATGGTAACTTTCGCGAATGTTATCGGCATATAAATTTACATGTTCACCAGTTTCTACATCAATAAATTTTTTAGGTTTATTATCGAAATCAAATTTTAACTCTTTATTACTATCAAAAACATGAAATAACACCACTTCATGTTTGTTATATTTTAAATGCCTTAATGCTTCAAATAGTTTAGCTTCATCTTCACGCGTTTGAAACATATCTGTAAATAAAAAAATTAAAGACCGCCTGTGTATTTTTTCTGCAATTTCATGCAAATATTTATATGTTTCTGTTGTTTTACTAACCGATTTATTAACTACAGTCTCACTTAAATGATTTAACAACATTTGATGATGCCGCTCGCTACCCTTTTCAGGGGCGTAGTAATCATAATTATCACTATAAACACTTAAGCCAACAGCATCGCGTTGTTTTTTTAAAATTTGCATTAATGCCGCCGCAGACAAAACCGAAAACCCTACTTTATTAAGCGTATCTAGTTGCTGTACCTCAACATTTGGATAATGCATCGAGCTACTATTATCTAAAATAATATGGCAACGCAAGTTAGTTTCATCGTCGTAGCGTTTGGTATACAACTTGTCGGTTTTTGCGAATAACTTCCAATCAATATGGCGGGTACTTTCACCTTGATTATAAATTTTATGCTCAGCAAATTCCGCAGAAAACCCATGAAACGGACTTTTATGCATACCGGCAATAAAACCCTCGACTACTTGCTTTGCCAGTAGCTCCAAATTTTTAAAACCTTCTGCTTTATTAAGTTCGTTTTGTAAATTCAACTAATAAAATTTAAATAATACCATCAACAATGCCGTAAGCCAAAGATTCCTCGGCACCCATCCAATGGTCTCGATTAAAGTCTTTCATCACCTTATCGTAATCTTGCCCACAATTATCGGCTAAAATTTTAGCACTAAGTTCTTTCGTTTTTATAATTTCTTGTGCTGTAATTTCAATATCACTGGCTTGTCCGCGTGCACCACCACTTGGTTGATGTATCATTACACGCGCATGTGGTTGTATAAAACGCTTTCCTTTCGTACCAACCGATAATAAAATCGATCCCATCGACGCTGCCAATCCTGTACAAACCGTAGCAACATCGCTATTTAAAGATTTTATACAATCGTACATAGCAAAGCCCGAAGTTACATAACCACCAGGACTGTTAATATATAAGGTAATATCTTTGGTTTCAAGGGCATCTAAATACAGTAATCTATCAATTACATGCTTTGCCGATTTATCGTCTACTTGACCCCACAAAAATACTTTGCGGTCTTCTAACAATTTGCTATCAATAGCATCTTGTACTTTTATTGGTTTACTCATCTTTATTTTTAATTTTTACTAAAATAAAAAAGGTTTACCATAACAGTAAACCTTTTTCAAATTTCTTTTTCAGTGATTTATTATAATAACGAATCTATTGCTTCTGTATAAGCATTTTTTGGAGCTACACCAACTTGTCTGCCAACAACCTCACCATTTTGAAAAACCAAAACTGTTGGAATGTTACGCACGCCATATTTTGCAGCAAATTCTTGGTTAGCATCTACATCTACCTTACCAACAACAGCTTTACCTTCGTATTCTCCACTAATTTCTTCAATAATTGGTCCAACCATTCTACATGGTCCACACCAAGCAGCCCAAAAGTCAACTAAAACAGGTTTATCACTTTTTAAAACTGTATCTTCAAACGTTGCATCTGTAATTTCTAATGCCATAATATATATTTTTAAATGTTTTTAAATCTTTTTACATCACAAAATTAGTCAATTTTTTCTCTAAAGCTTACAAACTAACTATTTGTTTTGTTTATAACTTAATTGTTTAGAGCTATTTTCTTTAAAATTTTGGCGCATAAACCAGGCTTTTCGCAATTTATTAGTTAAGTTTAAACTTTACGTCCATTGTTTGTAATTCGTCTAATAATTCTTGACTCACTTTTACTTTTTGTCTTCTACTAGGCATGTCCAGTTTTATTTTTTCTTTAGCATCGTAAACCAAGAAGGTTAAAGCTTGGTTTCCGGGATGTAGATGAATAAGTTCTTTTAAGGCAATAATTTTTTGTTCGTTTAAATCGTTTATATCCAACTGAAGCGAAAGTTTTTTAGCATACTGCTCCATAACATCTTGCAAAAGCTGGAAACTATTAAACTGTATTCGCGGGTCACTTTTTTTACCAGTATCTTTATTGGTCCAGCCTTCGCGCACAAATGCTTTTACAAACACAAAGTTATTAATCATTAAAAAATGCCTAAACTTTAAGTAATCTTCTCCAAAAATTCTAAACTCATAACTATCGGTATAATCTTCAATAGTAAACATACCCCAACCCTTACCTTGTTTACTAACACGGTGTTGCACATCGGTAACTACACCACCAAACACGAGTTCGCGATTTACATAGGGTTCTAAATTATTAAACATACCAACAGTGGCGTTGCAAAAGGTTTTCATTTCGGTTTTAAAATCATCCAACGGATGACCAGAAATATAAATACCAACCACTTCTCGCTCTTTAGACAGTTTTTCCATGGTTCCCCAATCTTCACATGGCGGAATTGTTGGTTCAGCAATTTGTACTTCGCTTGCTTCACCAAACAAACTTACCTGTGCCGAATTTTCGTTTTCCTTATGTTTTTGAGCATACTTAATAACCATTTCTAAAAAAGTTAAATCGGTTTCTTTATGGAAGTACTGCGCTCTATGTGTTTCTTGAAAACAATCAAACCCACCGGCATAGGCTAAATTTTCAAATGCTTTTTTATTCGCAGCTCGTAAATCGATACGTTTCGCAAAATCGAAAATAGATTTATAAGGTCCGTCTTCTTTTCTATTATCTACAATAGTCATTACTGCACCATGACCTACACCTTTTATGGCACCCATACCAAACCGCACTGCGCCTTCATTATTTACTGAAAATTTATAATAACTCTCGTTAACACTTGGCCCTAAAACCTCTAATTTCATTCGCTTACACTCTTCCATAAAGAAGGTAATCGTTTTGATATCGTTCATGTTATTAGATAATACTGCCGCCATATATTCGGCAGGATAATGTGCTTTTAGATAAGCGGTTTGGTAAGCTATCCATGCGTAACATGTGGAGTGTGATTTATTGAAAGCGTAACTTGCAAAGGCCTCCCAATCTTTCCAAACTTTTTCTAATACTTTAGCATCATGCCCATTAGCTTTAGCTTGCTCAATAAATTTAGGTTTCATTTTATCGAGTACCGCAATTTGCTTTTTACCCATTGCTTTACGTAAAATATCAGCTTCACCTTTTGAGAAATCTGCTAATTTTTGAGACAATAACATTACCTGCTCTTGGTAAACCGTAATACCATAAGTTTCCTTCAAGTATTCTTCCATTGCTGGTAAATCGTATTCAATTTCTTCGTCGCCATGTTTTCTACGAACAAAACTCGGAATATATTCCATTGGCCCTGGACGATACAAAGCATTCATGGCAATTAAATCTTCAAAAACTGTAGGTTTTAAATCTCGAAGGTGTTTTTGCATCCCCGGAGATTCGTACTGGAACACACCAACTGTTTCTCCTCGCTGGAATAATGCATACGTTTCTTCATCATCTAAAGGAAAGTTTTCGGGATCGAGTTCCACATTATGTTTTGCCTTTACAATTTTAACGGTGTCTTTAATTAAGGTTAATGTTTTTAACCCTAAAAAGTCCATTTTTAATAGTCCTGCAGACTCAACTACCGAGTTATCGAACTGAGTTACGTATAAATCGGAATCTTTTGCAACCGAAACTGGAACGAATTTGGTTATATCATCGGGAGTAATAATAACACCACAGGCATGAATTCCTGTATTTCGCACCGAGCCTTCTAAAGTTCTTGCTAAGTTTAATGTTTCTGCTTGTAAATCTGACCCCTCAGCAATATTTAAAAGCTCATTAACCTTTTCTAGTTCTTCTGCTCTAAATTTCTGGGCAAGCGCCTTTTCATCTAAACCAAAAATCTTATTTAGTTTAGACATATTCGGGATTAGCTTTGCAATTCTATCTGCATCAAACAAGGGCAAATCAAGCACACGTGCCGTATCGCGAATACTAGACTTGGCAGCCATTGTACCGTAGGTTATAATTTGCGCAACTTGGTTGGCACCGTATTTTTCAATAACGTAGTCCATAACCCTGCTTCGGCCTTCGTCATCAAAATCGATATCAATATCGGGCATACTAATACGGTCTGGATTTAAGAAACGCTCAAAAAGTAAATCGTACTTCATGGGATCTATATTTGTAATCCATAAACAATACGCCGCAACCGAACCTGCAGCAGAACCTCTTCCAGGACCTACCGAAACATCCATATTTCTGGCTTCTCGAATAAAATCTTCTACAATTAAAAAATACCCAGGATATCCTGTTTTTTCAATTACATCTAACTCAAAATCTAAACGTTCCGTCACCTCTTCCGAAAGTGGTTCTCCATAGCGTTTTTTAGCTCCTTCGTAAACTAAATGTTTTAAATAGGCATTTTCTCCACGTTTTCCTCCATCAACTAAATCTTCTTCGTGTTTAAATTGTTCCGGAATATCGAAAGCGGGTAATAATACGTCGCGCGCTAACTGAAAAGCTTCAACTTTATCTGTTATTTCTTTTATATTGATTATTGCTTCAGGAACATCTTTAAATAAGATTTTCATTTCTTCTGAAGACTTAAAGTAATAATCTTGATTTGGCAAACCATAACGATAACCACGACCACGGCCAATTGGTGTGGCTTGTTTTTCACCATCTTTAACGCAGAGTAAAATATCGTGAGCGTTAGCATCTTCTTTTTTACAATAATATGTATTATTTGTAGCAACTAGTTTTACGTTATGCTTTTTAGAAAACTCAATTAAAACGGTATTAACACGGTTTTCGTCTTCTTGATTATGGCGCATTATTTCAATATACAAGTCGTCACCAAATTGATCTTTCCACCATAGCAAAGCCTCTTCGGCTTGGTTTTCACCTATGTTTAAAACTTTACTAGGCACTTCACCATATAAGTTTCCTGTAAGCACAATTAAATCTTCTTTATATTGCTCAATAAGTTTTTTATCGATTCTAGGTAAATAATAGAACCCATCTACGAAAGCGTGCGACGATAATTTGGCAAGATTATGGTAGCCGTTTTTATTTTTTGCTAATAAAACAATTTGATAGCCATTGTCTTTTCTTGTTTTATCGGTATGGTTTTCGCAAACAAAAAACTCACATCCTATTATAGGTTTCACTTCATTAAGAGTAAAATCTTCCCCATTCTCTTCAGCTGCCTTTTTTTTGTCCTGTATACCCTTGTTGTATTTGTTTGCTGCATTTATAAAATGAAATGCCCCCATCATGTTAGCATGATCGGTCAAAGCAACTGCAGGCATATTATGCTCTCCCGCTGCAGCAATAATATCGGCCACACCCATGGTAGATTGTAATACCGAAAATTGAGAATGGTTATGAAGATGTACAAAATCTACATCTTTTAAATCGGATATATTTTGCTTTATTTCTTCCGATGAAATTTGAGTCCCTTCATTTTTTAGAAGCTTCGCTCTAATTTTAGCACTTTCCTTTTTAAGATTGATGTGCTTTAAACCAATGAGTTGAATTTCTTGCGGATTGGCTTCCTTGAAATTTTTAAAATAATCGGGTTCTACATCTAGCTGTTCTTTAGTGTATTCTTCAAGACGAATAAGTTCTAAAAAACAACGTGTTGTAGCCTCAACATCGGCGGTTGCGTTATGCGCTTCGGCAAAAGGCTGGTTAAATAAAAACTCGTGCAACTCGGTTAATGTTGGCAATTTAAATTTACCATAGCGACCACCCGGAATTTTACAAAGTTGAGCCGTATGTTCGGTACAGGTATCCAGCACGGGTAATTCTTGTAATGAATTTGTTACATTTTCGCGCACAAATTCGGCACCCATAATGTTTAAATCGAACTTTACGTTTTGCCCAACTACAAATTTGGTTTTACTTAATGCTACATTAAATTTTTCTAGAACTTCGGATAACGGCACGCCTTGTTCGGCCGCCAATTCGGTAGAAATACCATGAATTTTTTCGGCATCGTAAGGAATATTAAAACCTTCTGGTTGCACTAAATAATCTTGACTTTCGATACAATTACCCATGGCATCGTGTAATTGCCATGCAATTTGTATACACCTTGGCCAGTTATCTACATCGGTAATGGGTGCATCCCAACGTTTAGGTAATCCGGTAGTTTCTGTATCGAAAATTAAGTACATTCCTTAAAATTTATAAATTGATTTGTATAGCTTGTGTTTGAAAAAACGAGTTTATAAAAATACGTAGAATTTCGGCTTTTTTTACAGGAACTTGTAATGAGTTTTGAACAAACAAAAAAAACGCAACTTAAAAACTAAGTTGCGTTTTTGACTACCTAAAATAGACGTATTTCGTTTTAATATTTTACTCCCAAGTATTTTCGGCCGCATCGCCACCCCAAATTAAGGTTGCTAAATACGGATTATCGATAAACGGATTACGGTTTCCTTGAGCACCGTAAATAACGTTGTTACGTTGTTTTTCAAAATCTGAAACAGGATCTTCTGCATTCCATTTTAAGAATAACTCTAATGAACCTACTTTCGAAAAATCTTCGCCGTGATACATATTAACATACATAATCATTCTAGCAACATCGCCTTTCCAATCGTCACCAGGAAACCACTCGCTATTATATGAATTATATGTTGAACTACCATCACCTTCTCCATATGGATGATTACTACGTTGGCTATTTATTGATGCGTCTGCAACACGTAAATGATGTAAATCGGCTTTTACTAATTCATCTTTTTCATCGCCACCTTCACCACCTTCAAATTTGGATTGCGGATAAATATGCTCGGTATTAAAAGTTTGCGGCGTATACGAATTTAATGGTGATTGATATTCTCGCCAGTATCTACTCTCGCCGGTGTACATTAAAATAACATTGTCGGTATTGCTCATATCCTCGTCGGCATCATATAAATAGTCATGTCTATCTGTATAAACTAAAACTGTTGTGTGCTTATTTCCGGTTAATCTTTCTAACTCGCTCATCATAATATCGCCATCAGCTGTAAATACTACACCTTGATAATAATCCGTCAAAGTAGCTGGAACATTAAAAGCAATTGGTGTTATTACATTAAGGTTAACCGTAGCTGTTAAACATGTTGGTGTTGCATCGTCATCGCAAAGCGTATAGGTAAAAGAATCTTCACCTGTAAAATTCGCCGCAGGCGTATAACTAATAGTTCCATCTGTATTTAACACCACTATTCCCGAGGTTGAAGTGGAATCTATTGAATCGATTTCAGCATCATCAATGACAACATCATTTGATAAAACATTTAATATTGTTGCACTTGAATTTTCACCAATATTAAAAGCATCATCCAATACTTCAGGATTTCCTTCATCAATTACTGTAATTTTAACAGTTCCCGTAACGCATGTTGGCGTTAAATCGTTATCGCATAAGGAATAAGTAAACGTATCGTTACCCGAAAACCCATTATTTGCCGTATAGGTAATGGTTAAATCGCTATTTAAAACTACTGTACCATTGGTTTGGCTCGAATCGATTGAGGTCAACTCTGCTCCGTCTAATAATGCATCATTTTCTCTTACATCAAAAGTAACGGCATTAGTTTCAACTACTTCGTAAGTATCATCGGCCGCAATAGCGTCGCCTTCATCTGTTACTGTAATAGTAATTGTAGCTGTAGAACAATTAGGTGTACTTAAAATATCGCAAATAGTATATGTAAAAGTATCTGTACCTACAAAACCTGTTTCTGGTGTATAAACAAAATAACCATTTTGTGCTAAATAAATAGTTCCTCCATTTACAGACTCATCATCGTACCTGTTAATAGATGCGTTACTTTTTAAGTCATCGTTTTCTAACGCATATATATTTACCGATTGATTTTCTGTAACTGTTACAGTATCATTAACAGCCACAGGTGGGTTCACGGTTACGGAGTCATCCGATCCGCAACTCACCAATAAAAGCATTACAACTATTAGATAAAAATATTTCATAATCCCAAATTTATATAAAGAGAAAAAAACCGCTACCTATATTAAGGTAACGGTTTTTTGTTTAATTATAAGTTTAAATTAGTCTACTTTTTCAATCCAAACACCATCGGTTAGAATCACAACAGTAGATAATGTATTAAGTCCATTATCGTAAACTAAATAAGTAAACTGTACTTTCTGACCTTCTTCTGCATTTGGAAATAAATGCTCTGCTAATATTAATAGAGAAAAAACAATTTGATCATCAGACCAATTGTAATCGTAATCATGATAGTCAACTAACGTTCCTAAAAGCCCATCAAAATCAGAATTATCTTCAAGAGCTGAAGCCATATATTCGTAATCTGCATTTAGTAACGTATAAGGGATTGTATTATCTGGAACCCAAACACCATCTTCGAAACCATACTGGAAAGTTGTTTCGAGAACCTCTGGAGTAAGTGTCCAGCTAACACCATCGAATACACTAGTACCGTATTTAGTAGAAGTACCACCACTATAGTATTCATAGGCTACGCTAGCAGCATCTCCTGACGCAGCGTAAGGATATAAAGATTTTAAGAAAATATCTAATTTATAAACAGACCCACTATCGAAATTACCATAAGATTGACTTAAAAGTTCGTAATCTGCATCGGTAAAGGTATAAGGTAATGCCCATTCATTATTATTTTTAGCAATAATTTCGGTGTTTTCTACTATTGTAGGAACAACTTCAATTTCGGTGCTTACATAAGCCCCAGATTCGTATGCTACTGGCACAGTTTCTGTACCAGAACCTCCATCATAAATGGCGTAGCTAACAATATAAATATCACCTTCGTCTCCTGCTGGTAACACTACGTTAATAGCTTCAAGAATCATGTCATCTGTCCAATAAGCACTGTTAGTGGTTCTTCTTTCAAAATTACCATAACTTGCCATACTTCCTGTAGCATCGGGATAAGTAGCTCCTAATGCAGCAACAACAGCGTCATAATCAGATGAAGAAAACACATAAGCGGTTCCTTGAGATTCAATTTCAACAACACTACCAAAATCTAAAAACTCGTATCCGTTGTATTTTCCAGTAATTGATTCTGTACCAGAAGAACCATCGTACATATCGAAGGTTACTGTTACTATTTGTCCAACTGAATAGCTATCTCCAAATACTACATTCATTGCATCAAGAATCATTTCATCAGACCAATAATTTGAGCTAGTGCTTCTTCTATCGAAATTACCATAACTAGCAACGTTAGCAGCTGGACCTGGGTATAATGCGCTCAATTCTTGTCCTATTGTTTCATAATCTCCAGCTTCAAAAGTATAACCTACAACTTCAGAGTTGTATGTTAACTCAACAAATGTACCGTTAGATGAAGTTTGAAAATTATCAAATAAATAATCTTCAATGTAACCAATATTAGATAATGTATCTGTGGTTGTCATTACTTCATAATCCGTTGGGCTAAATAAATTATAAGTAACATTTACCAAAGAACCTTGTCCTAACAATGGATATTTATTTGCAAGGAAACCAGGGATTATTTCATCTGCAACGTCTTGAGATTCGAAATAAGTTTCATAATCTAATTCTGTCTCGTAAAGCTCATAATCATCTTCTGTAAAAGTATAAACTTCACCTGTTGATTTAATATAATCTATACCAGCTATTTCACCTGAACTTACTTCTTCATTAACGTCTTCTAAAGGATCACAACTTACTAATAAAGCTGCTCCTAAAATTGTTAAGCAATAAATTATTTTTTTCATTTTCAAAGTTTTTTTAAAATTTAAGTTTTGCTCCTAAAGTAAATGTTCTACCAAAACCGTAGAAACCAGATACACCACTAGCGTCTTCAGCATCAAAAGCATCTGTAAAATATTCTGTATCTAAAATATTATTCATTCTTGCTGTAAGTGTTGCATCGAAAAATCCGAAATCGAAGCTATGAGTTACAATAGCATCGAATAAACCATAATCTGGTAACTTGAATGCTTGAGGTATAGTTTCATCGTCTCTATCACTTGGATTAAAATCAGCATATAAATTACCGAAATAATTATAGTCAACTATCAATTTAGTTTTTGGTCCAACACTATAGTTTGCACCTAATGCTAAAGTTGTTTGCGCTGCATCACCAACTTTCAAGTCTTTAATATAAAGATCTACAGTTTCTACAACTTCTTGAGCGTCATCTAGTATTTGTACACCAGTTACATTACTATCCCATCTCCAATCTCCAAAAGATGCCATACCAGTAATATTTAATTTATCTGTAGCTTTATATTTAAAGTCTATTTCTAAACCTTGGTGAATTGCATTTACACCTAAAATGTTAGCGAATGCATTTGACCCATCTGGCTGTGTAAAGCTTACAGTTTCAGTTCTATCTTTCCAAGTTGTTCTATATAAATTAACATTTGCCGATAACTTCTCGCTACGGTAACCATAACCTAATTCAAAACTTAAGATTTTTTGGTTTTCGGCATCCTCGTTAATATGTTCATTATCAAAGTTTTGAAAAACAGCATCAAAATCTGGTGCTTTTTCAAAATAACCAACATTCACAAATACATTATGATTGTTATCCAATCTATAATTTCCACCACCTTTAACACTATAACCTATAAAATTATAACGGTCTGTTTCTTGTAAAGGGTCACTATCTAAATAGTTAAAGTAATCTACTCTTTTATAGCCTGTGTTAGAAGCTGCTAATGAAAGATATGTATTAAAATCTTCATTAACATCATACTCTAATTGACCAAAAAGCCCGAACCAACCAACTAAACCATCATTATTGTAAGAAATTTTATCTCCAACTTTAGAAATAGGTGTTGATGCGTTTACGTTATTATTTTCACCGTCACTATTAACATCCGACCAGTATTGACCACCAAGTAAATCTGTTAATTCTGTGTAATGAATACCTTTATAATTTCTAAAATCTAAACCTCCTAAAAATACTAAGTCGTCTGTAATATCTGTTTTTAAAGTAGATAACACACCGTACCAGTTATGACTGTTAATAGAAGCTCTTAATACATATGACGATCCGTTAGCACCTTGTTCTATGTTTTCATCAACAATTCTATCAAAATCTATAGGACCGTATTGTCCGATTCTATAATCACTGTAACCTGCAGGTTCATCGGCCGTTTCATCTGTAGTTAAATCAACATTACTGCTATCATTACTAAAATAACCGCCGCCACCGCCGGAACCTATAGATGCATAAGCCACGGTAGATAATGTAGTTTTCTCATTTAAATCCCAATAATGGTTTAATGACATATTAGGTTTGTTATAAAAATTGTCTTCTTGATGTGTTACTTGACCATTTTTATAACCCCAATCTGCATTATATTTTCTACCTCTTTCGTTTTCTCTAAATGTAGCTAGAGACTGTCTGTTTTGTCTTTGTCCGTGACGTTGTGTAGCGCCAAAAAGTGTAAAAGATAATTCGTGTTGGTCATTAATTTCTTGAGTTAAGTTTAAAAAGTAAGAAACCCCACTAAACTCTGTACCATCTACGTAACCATCTCCTTGTGTTCTTGCTGCGTTTACTGTTGCTGCAAAACCTTTTTCTGATAAACCAGTTGAATAAGTAAACCCGTATTTTTGATAACCATCGTTACCAACCGAAGTAAACACATTACCACCTTGCTCAACATCAGAAGTTTTAGTAATAACGTTAATAGTACCACCAATAGAAGGCACAGCTACTTTTGAAGCTCCTAACCCTCTTTGAACCTGCATAGAAGATGTTACATCACCTAAACCAGCCCAGTTAGACCAGTATACTGCACCATTTTCCATATCGTTAACAGGAATACCGTTTATCATTACCGCAACGTTTTCAGACTGAAAACCTCTAATTCTAACACTGGCATCTCCATAACCACCACCTGCTTTAGTTGTATAAATACCAGGTGTTGAATTTAAAATTTCAGGAAATTCTTGTGAACCTAATTTAAGCTCAATATCTGCAGCTTTTACTGTAGATACCGCAACAGGTGTTTTTCTGTCTACTGCTACAGAAGCAATAATTTGAACTTCTTCTAGACCTACTTGGCTAGACTCTAAGTAAATGTTCCCTAAGGCACCATTTGTATAAGCTACAGTTTTAGTTGTGTAACCTACATAAGAAATAACAAGCTCTCCTGAAGAACCGTTTGTTTTTATTGAAAAGTTACCATCAAAGTCTGTTACAACTCCGTTTGTGGTTCCTTTTTCAATAACGTTTGCACCTGGTAAAGGAATATCTGTTCCAGCTTCCAAGACCGTACCTGTTATAGTACTTTGTGCCATAACAACCGCACCAAACAATAAAGCTACAGCTATTAATAAATTTTGAGTGAATTTTCTCATAATTTTAAAAAAAGAATTAATTATTTATTTTCGAAATTAGTCGGTGCAAAAATACGCATTATATGTCATTCAATATTAACAAACCGTTAAGAAAATAACTATTCGACCAAAAAAAAGCCCACTATTTATATGAAAAATAATGAGCTTTGTAAGTTTTTTAGTAAAAAATATGCAACGTTTTATTTAAAACGCTTATAATGCTTCAACAAATTTTGAGTTGACGAATCGTGAGGCTTCACTTCTGAAGTGTTAAATTCTTGTAAAATTTTATTCGCTAACTGCTTTCCTAACTCCACTCCAAATTGATCGTAGCTAAATATATTCCAAACAATTCCTTGTACAAATATTTTATGTTCGTACATCGCAATAAGTTTCCCTAAACTTTCGGGTGTTAGTTTATTTATAAAAATGGTATTGGTTGGTTTATTTCCTTGAAATATTTTAAACGGAATTATAGATTCTTGCGTGCCTTCTGCCACCACCTCAGCTTCCGTTTTACCATTAAGCAGTGCTTCGGTTTGAGCTAAAAAGTTCGACGTTAATTTATCGTGATGATCGGTATTGCCATGTAACGACTCAACAAAACCAATAAAATCGGCCGGAATTAACTTGGTTCCTTGGTGTATTAACTGAAAGAATGCGTGCTGAGAATTTGTTCCTGGTTCGCCCCAAATAATTGTTCCTGTTTGGTAATCTATAGCATTTCCATTTCTATCTACACTTTTACCATTACTTTCCATAATACCTTGCTGCAAATATGTTGCAAACTGGTTTAAATACTGCGAATATGGAATAATAGCTTCGGTTTCGGCTCCAAAAAAGTTGTTATACCAAACACTTATTAAAGCTAAAATTACCGGAATATTATTATCGAAACTAGAAGTCTTAAAATGCTCGTCCATTTTATGAGCCCCTAATAATAAGTTACTATAATTTTCGTACCCAACAGCCAAACTAATAGATAAACCTACAGCACTCCACAACGAGAAACGACCGCCAACCCAATCCCACATTGGGAAAATATTATTGGCGTCGATACCAAAATCTTTTACTTTTTCAAGATTTGTTGATACTGCTACGAAATGCTTCGCAATATCTGCTTCGGTAGCCGATTGTAAAAACCACGACTTTAAAGTATTAGCATTAGAAAGGGTTTCTTGAGTAGTAAAGGTTTTAGAAACCACTACAAAAAGCGTAGTTTCTGGATCTAACTTTTTTATAACCTCGTTTACATGATCGCCATCTACATTACTAACAAAATACGTAGTTAGTTGGTTTTTGTAATACTGAAGCGCGTCAACAACCATGGCCGGTCCTAAATCCGATCCGCCAATACCTATATTTACAATATGCGTAAATGATTTACCTGTAAAACCTTTTAATTCGCCAGATACCACCTTGTTTGTAAAACCTTCTATTTTTTCTTGTACGTCGTAAACCTCTGGCATTACATTTTCGCCGTCAACAAAAAACTGAGCGTCTTTAGGTGCACGTAATGCGGTATGTAGTACGGCTCTTCCTTCTGTTTGATTAATTTTTTCACCCGAAAACTGACTTGTAATTGCTTCTTTTAGTTTTACCTCTTCGGCCAATTCTAGTAAAAGCTTTAGTGTTTCGTCGGTTATTCTATTTTTCGAAAAATCCAGATAAAAATCGTCCCATGTAATAGAATTTTTATTTGCTCGTTCTGCATCTTGAGCAAATAAATCTTTCATGTGCGTGTTTTTTAAATCTTCGAAGTGCGCTTGAAGTTTACTCCAGGCGTCTGTTGTAGTTGGGTTTACGGTTGGTAATGCCATTGTTTTTTATGAGTTTGCTTGCGTTATTACAGGTTGATCTGGCTGTTCGTCAATTTCGGGCTCAAAAAATATATTATCAAGTTTATATTTTATAGGCTTTATAAAATCTAAATATTTCGCTTTTAAAGAATCGGAAATTGGTTTCGATTCTGGTAGTTTTTGCTTAAACGGATCGACCTGTCTGCCATTTACCCAAAAACGGTAACACACATGCGGTCCTCCTGTATTTCCAGTCATACCTACCAAACCAATAACATCGCCTTGCTTTACAAATTGTCCCACTTTTACTAAGCGTTTACTCATGTGTAAATACTGGGTTTCGAAGGTTGCATTATGCCTAATTTTTACATACTTTCCATTACCACCACGACGGGTAGATTCGGTTACGGTTCCGTTGGCTGTAGCTCGAATAGGTGTACCTACAGCTGCAGCAAAATCGGTTCCTTTATGCGGACGAATTTTATTTCCGTAATAGGCTATACGACGCCTTAAATTATACCTTGAAGAAATTCTTCCAAATTCTATTGGCGACTTTAAAAAAGCACGACGTAAATTTTTGGCTTCTTCGTTAAAATAATCAATAATACCTTTTACAGAATCTGTTTCAAATTGAAATGCATAAAATGGCTCATGGTTATGCTCAAAATAAGCTGCTTTAACATCGTGAACACCCGTATAAATACTATCATCGATGTACTTATCCATATAAATAACTTTAAAGCGATCGCCTTTTTGTAATCTACGAAAATCGATGGTCCAAGCATAAATATTATCGGCCAACATATTGGTTAAAACCGCACTTACTCCTTGCTCGTCTAAAGTTTCGGAAATACTACTATTAATTACTCCCGTAACTACCTTTTCAACATACGTTATTGGTTTACTACTTTTAAAAGCATGTATAGAATCTTTAAAATTAATAACCACATAATCTTCTTTATTTGGCTGATAAATAAAGGCTTGTGGTGTTTCTATAGAATCTTTGGCACACAATAAGGTATAAGGTTTACCAAGTTGAAGTTTTCTAATATCGAAAGTATCTTTAGCTTTTTCGGCAATTTGAAATATTTTCGGATAATCAACATGGTTTCTATCCAATATTATTCCAAAGGTATCGCCTTTACGCACGGTATCGCGTTTTACAATGTAATCGTTTAATTTAAAGCCAAATTCTTTTGGCTCTACTGGTTTTTCTACAACAGCTAATTCGTTGTTTTCGGTTTCAGGTTTTTCAACTTCATTTTTACAACCTATAAAACAACATACTGCAATTATTAATACTACAAATCTGTTCCCCACGTTGCTATTTCGTTTTCTGTCCATAAATCTGGAAAAAATATTCGTTTTTGATATTTAGGATGCATGTATTTTACCCACTCGCTACCACCAGTAGCTTCGGCTGTTTTTCCGCCAATGTTTAAATAGTGATTTGCTGTAGTATAATGTGCCATAACCCACTTTATATTTACAGTATAATCGTAATGCCTCATGGCGTCAATTAATGGTTTATATTCTCTGGCTTCTGGCGGAAGCGATTTAAATTTAGAATACAAATTATTAAATTGATAAAACTTAGTAAATCTAATAAATTCCTCTTTATAACGCGCTTCAAAAGCTGTTAAAGTATAGGTTTTTTTACCGGTTTTAAAATCCTTACCAGCGGCTTGCCAATACAAATGCTCGAAAGCATGTTCGTACGAAGAATTTTTGTTTATTGTTTTTCTAAAACGGTTATCAATAAGGTTTATTAACTCGGTTGAAGCAAATTCAATTTTACGGTATTGCGCGCTTTGAAACCCACTAGCAGGTGTTAATGTGGTTCTAAACTTATTGTATTGCTCTACATCCATACCGTCTTTCATGATGCTAAATGACGAGGTAAGCACATCGAAATAACGACTTACACGCATTATTTTATCGGTAAAAACATCAACTGAAATGTGCTCGGTTTTAGCCAACTGTTCTATTTCACTAAGTATCATTTTGAACAAAAGTTCGGAAATTTGATGATACATTATGAATACATTCTCGTCTGGAAAAACAGTACGTTGCACTTGAAGACTTAACAGCGCATCGGTTTGAATATAGTCCCAATAGTTAATAGGTTTACTATGTAACAAACCTTCAAGATGCGTATCGACATCTTGGTTTATACTATCGTATTTTTCTTTAAGTTGATCGTTTATTTTGGAGTTCAAGGCCTTTAATTATTAACAACTATTTTAAACGGATGTTTTAAGCCTTTAAAAGCTTCTAAATCGGCTCGTAAAGAACCTACGGCTAAATCGGCTTTGATACGCAAAGGTAACTTATTTTTATCTTTAGACACCCACAGTGTTAAACTTTCTTCTTCTTTAAAAACACGACCCGCCATTACATACGGACGAAACTTTAAAGACTCTATATCGCCAAACTCGGTTTCAATAGTTTCTTCACCTAAATATTTAAGCTTAAAACCGTAATTTTCTTCGTCGAAAAACATATCAATACGCACCTCATCGCCAGGTTTCATAACCTTGGTATCTAGTTTATTTCGCAGGTAGTAAAACGTAGATACCATGTCTTGAATATTAGGCTCTGTATCGAACACTTTTTTGGTTTTGTGTTTTATATTATTTACATGCGCTTTGTTTTTTTCTTGGTCGAAATTTATTACAATATCTTTAGTGTGGCCACCTTCATCTATTTTCCTAACAAACTTGTATGGCACTAAACTTTCTTTATCGAAATAGCTTTCATACCTATCTTCAACCTTAAATACCCATTTAATCATTCCAGTGGTCCAACCTTTGCCAACTACATGAAACACCTCTTTATTGTTTAACTTTGTTTGGTTTACCTTTAAGGTTGCATTTCCAGCTTTCATCCAGCCGCTGTAACTCATTTTAAATTTAAACCATTCGCCAGTTTCGAAAGCTGGTTCTTGGGCATTAACTGCAGGCAAAACCACAATTGTAAATATTAATAGCAATAAATTTTTCATGGTATAATGGGCTATTTATTTTGTAACTTTTTTTAAAACGCTTTATTGTGTATTTAAAAATTACAATTACCATTCCAAAAATATAAAATTTCTTCACACTACTTTTTTATTATAGAAAGTCTTAACGTTTCCTTCATGCGATTTAACAATAAATACACCCCCTATATTTAGTTCTAAATTCAATATTTAAAGTAGCTAGCAAAACTTATGCTTTTAATTTTATAATCTAATATTTTACAAGGTGCCTCGTTTGGCTTGTTCGCGTTCAATAGACTCGAACAGTGCTTTAAAATTTCCTGCGCCAAACCCTTTGGCACCCATGCGCTGAATAATTTCGAAAAACAAGGTTGGACGATCTTCAACTGGTTTGGTAAATATTTGCAATAAATAGCCTTCTTCGTCGGCATCAATCATAATACCCAGGTTTTTTAAGGTTTCTATATCTTCGCGAAGCTCATGACTAAATGCTTCTAAACGCCCAGGAACGGCATCGTAATAAGCCTTTGGCGGATGCGATAAAAACTCGACACCTCGTTGGCGTAATTGGCTTACTGTTTTAACAATATCGTCGGTTGCCACTGCTATATGTTGTACACCTGCGCCTTCATAAAAATCGAGATATTCTTCTATTTGAGACTTCTTTTTACCTTTTGCAGGTTCGTTAATTGGGAATTTTATGCGTCCGTTACCATTACTCATCACCTTACTCATAAGTGCAGAATATTCGGTGTGAATTTGCTTATCGTCGAAGGACAAAAAATTCTCGAAACCCATTACATCTTCGTACCATTTTACCCAAGTATTCATTTGTCCCCAACCTACATTACCAACCATATGATCGATATATTTTAATCCTGCCGATGGCGGATTATAATCGCTTTCCCAAGCCTGGAAACCTGGTAAAAAAGTGCCTTTGTAATTTTTGCGTTCAACGAACATATGTATGGTTTCACCATAAGTGTAAATGCCGGCACGAATAACTTCGCCATATTCGTCGGTTTCTACTTTTGGTTTTTGATATGATTTTGCTCCGCGTTTCACCGTTTCTTCGTAGGCACTTCTAGCATCATCAACCCAAAGCGCTACAACTTTTACACCATCGCCGTGTTTTACAATATGATTATTTATAGGTGATTTACTGTTAAGTGGCGTAGTAAGCACCAATTTAATTTTATCTTGTTTTAATACGTAGCTCACTTGATCTCGAGAGCCCGTTTCTAATCCGCGATAAGCATACGATTGAAACCCAAAAGCTGTTTTGTAAAAGTGTGCTGCTTGTTTGGCATTGCCAACGTAAAATTCGACATAATCGGTGCCAAGAAGTGGCAGAAAATCTTGTGCTCCTTCGAAAATTTTTTCTAGTCCGTAGTTTACTGATTTTATTTCTGTTTTACTCATAATTTGCCCCTCTTAATCTCCCCAAAGGGGAGAGACTCTTAACTGGGAGGAAAAAGAGTACTTAATTTACCTTTTATTTTGAATGAAGCTATGTCCTTCGCAAATAAGCTTAGCCCTGATTGAGGCATTTGTTGGAGCTCCTTGAAAAGAGCGACTGCCGAAAGCAGGAAATAGCTTCTAAAAATTATTTTAATGAACGTTTTTTAGTTCCCTACTTGGGAGGGATTAGGTGAGGCCTATAACCACGATTGGTAATACGTATCGTCAGCAATTTTAATGGCTTCCTCGGTTACTTTTAGCGGTTTAAAGGTGTCCACCATTACGGCAAGTTCCTCTGTTTTGGTTTTACCTATGCTACGCTCGGTGGCTCCGGGATGTGGCCCATGCGGAATTCCTGCCGGATGTAATGATATATGTCCTGCTTCAACATTGTTTCGGCTCATAAAATCGCCAGCAACATAGTACAGCACTTCATCACTATCGATATTACTGTGGTTGTAAGGTGCAGGAATACTTTGCGGATGATAATCGTACAAACGCGGTACAAAACTGCACACTACAAAGGCATTGGTTTCGAAGGTTTGATGCACTGGAGGCGGCTGGTGAATGCGGCCAGTTATGGGCTCAAAATCGTGAATGGACAAGGCATACGGATAGTTGTAACCATCGTAACCCACAACATCGAACAGATGTGATGCGTAAACCATTTCGATAATGTCGTCCTGCTTTTTAACCTTTATTAAAAAATCGCCGATTTCGTTATGGGTTTCGAGCTCTTGCGGACGACGCATATCGCGCTCGCAAAATGGTGCATGCTCTAGCATTTGTCCAAACCAATTTCGATACCTTTTTGGCGTGTAAATGGGATGCCGCGACTCTACTATAAACAACCTATTTTCTGAAGTATTGAAATCTATTTTATAAATAACACCTCGCGGAACAAGCAAATAATCGCCGAATTTAAAATCGAGATTCCCTAAATGGGTACGTAATTTACCGCTGCCTTTATGTATAAAAATTAGCTCGTCGGCATCGGTGTTTTTATAAAAGTAATTTTGGGTTAATTGTTTTGGTGCTGCCAATATTATGGCGCAATCGCTATTTACTAAAATGGTTTTTCGGCTATCGAGATAATCGTTTTCTGGAGCCACTTTAAACCCGTGAAAACGGTAAGACTGTATATTGTTACTTTTAGCAATTTTTGGAGCTACACTATATTGTTTTACAATATTTTTAACCATTGTTGGGCGTTGCTCGTGGTACGAATTTGTGGACATACCATCGAAACCAATAGCACCAAATAATTGCTCGTAATATAAACTGCCATCTGGTTTTCTAAATTGGGTGTGGCGTTTAGCAGGAATGCTTCCTAATTTGTGGTAAAAAGGCATAGCTTCTAATAATTTTAATAAATTAAATATTGAAAGTAATCCCGAATTAGGTAATGGATAACTTATTTAATTGTTGGTCTTATAAAGATAAGTAAAAACAAGCACATTATAAAGGTTTCCGTTTATTTTGAAAGGGCAGAAATAAAAGTGATTTTTTTGAATTGTATCATCATACTATAACAAATTTCATAATACCAAAATTAGCCATTATCTAAAACCAAAACCCGATACTAAAATACCAAATACTCTCACTCAACTCTGGCGTAAAACTGTATTTAATTTGTAATGGTCCCAAAAAGCTATCTATAGCATAACCAATGGCATAACCACTATAATCTGGTGCAGTAAACCATTCACCAGTTTCAAAAATATTATCTTCAATGTTTGCCCAATTTCCTTCAAGCGTTATATGATGCTTTTTGAACACCTCAAAATCGGCCGTTAGGGTAGATTTTACAAAACTATTTCCTGGAAGCGAAATAAAATCGTAACCTAAAAATGGTGTAAAGTTATTTATTAGGTTATTTCCATAACCACCAAGCGCAAAATCGAGCGTTTTAATAGCATCGCTTCCAATTTTAAATCCGCCTTGGGCTTCAATATTAAAAGCTAAGTGTTTTGTTGGGCTAAAGGCATAACCCATATCGGCTTTAGCAATGGAAAAATTTTCGAATTCCTGAATAAAACTAGACCCAAACAAGTACACATGCAAATCGCCATTAAAATAAACACCACGCTTTGGAAAATATTTATTATCGTAAGAATCGAATTTTAAATGTCCGAAAACACTAAAATAATCGGAGTTTTCGAAATGAAAGTCGTCTTCCGATGCTTCGTCGGCAATAGTTTCGGAGGTAATTTCTAATCGTTTATGTTCGGCTCCCATGCCAAAAGCAAAATCGCGATAAACTAGGGTTTGCACATAAAACTGACTTGTAAAATCTTGTAATTTTACATTTAATTTATTTAATCCAGCGTTCGAAATTTCGTCATCATCAAGCAATAACTGCGCGCTTATTGTTTTTTTAAATTGATTGTAACGCGATTTTAAACCAACGCTCCAATAAAAACCTTTATCGATTAAATAATCGAAATTATAACGCACGTTATCTCCCACAATAAAATCGAACGAAACAACATCATTATTAAACAGTAAACGCTTTTTTGTTAAGTTAATTAGGGCAGCACTTTTGTATAAATTATCGAAATGCACTCCTAATTTTAAAAAGGTATTTACCTGAGATTCTTTTAACTTGGTATTTAAGTTATAGCTTACATTATCATCTGCTTTTTTTAAGCTATACTCAAATCCATCAAAATTATTGGTAGCTTCAAGGTTGTTTAAGCCATTTTCAAATTGATTGTAGCTAATTTTTTCTTTACTCTTTATCATTAATTTACCCGTTACGTACGATCGGGTATAATTATTTAAACCTTCAATGCTAACATTTTTAATTACAATACTATCCAAACACTTTAAAGGCTTTTTAGCAACAGCTCTAGGCTTTTTTAAAGGCAATGCTTTTAATGCTTCAATTTGTTGTATTGCAGCTTCGTTGCCAGCTTCCATAATACTATTACCTTCATCGAACGAAACAACGGTGTAATCTTTAATATTTGGTTTTATATAAATATCGGTTTTTCCAACTTTAGATTTCATATCATTTATCGTTCTAAAATTGTTGATTTGTAATAATATATCCAGGCCAGAAGTTAATTCCTGCCTATCCATTAAACCATCTTGAACATCAACTCCAATTATTATATCCATTCCTTTTGCTCGTAATTCATCAATAGGATAATTATTAACAACACCTCCATCAATGAGCATTTCGTTGTTAATAAAAACTGGCTTAAATACCGAAGGTAAAGCCGCACTTGCCAAAACAGACAAGGGTAAATTTCCCTTTTCTAAAAAAACAGGCATCCCTGTCTCAACATTTGTAGCAACGCAGAAAAACGGAATAGGAAGCTTACTAAAATCTTCGGTTTCGCATAAAGGTAACATGAGTTTAGATAGTAAATTATAGGTGTTATGACCACGTGATAAGGCCGAAGGCAAATTAATTTTAAACTTATTAAAAGGTAATTTTACCGCATAGCGTTCGGCATTTTCACGCTCATGAAAGGATTTAACGTTTCTTGGTAAATTATCATTTAAAATATTATCAAAATCTACTTCATGAAACACAGAATCGAGCTGTTTTGCGGTATAACCGGCAGCATACAATGAGCCAATAATAGCGCCCATACTTGTTCCCGCCACATAATCTACTTTTACACCTAAACTATCAATTACTTTTAAAACACCAATATGAGCAAGCCCTTTTGCGCCACCACCACTTAAAACCAAACCTACTTTTGGCTCGTTTTTTTCTATATTATTGTCTTGAGCTTTCGCGGAAACTGAAACAAGCAATAACAAGGCTAATACAATGTGTTTTAAATTCAAAATAAGATGATTGTGTTTATTTTTAACTCAACTAAAACAATTTAATTGTTGTGATAATAATTATAAATTTTTTCTGCTCTAGATGCTCCAACAACATCTTCTAACTCATCAAGTTTTGCATTTGCAACTCGTTTAGCCGATTTAAAATGTTTGAGTAACTCTACAACTGTTTTTTCGCCTACACCATTTATAGTTTCTAATTCGGTATTTAATGCACTTTTACTTCTACGATTACGGTGATGCTCTATACCAAAACGGTGTGCTTCGTTTCGTAATTGTTGAATTATTTTTAGTGTTTCGCTTTTTTTATCTAAATATAACGGAATTGGATCGTTTGGGTAAAATAATTCTTCTAAACGCTTAGCAATTCCGATTATGGCAATTTTTCCTCTTAAATTTAAAGCATCTAAACTTTTTAATGCTGACGATAGTTGCCCTTTTCCGCCATCAATAATTATAAGTTGTGGTAAAGGCTGCTCTTCATCTAACAAACGTTTGTAACGGCGATATACAACTTCTTCCATAGAAGCAAAATCGTCTGGACCCTCAACCGTTTTTATATTAAAATGACGGTAATCTTTTTTACTTGGCTTACCATTTTTAAACACTACGCAAGCTGCCACAGGGTTGGTTCCTTGAATATTTGAATTATCAAAACACTCAATATGTCGGGGTTCTTCGTGTAAACGTAAATCGGCTTTCATTTGGGCCATAATGCGGTTGGCGTGCCTATCTGGATCAACAATTTTAATTTGTTTAAAACGCTCCATTCTAAAATACTTGGCATTTCGAATAGATAAATCTAAAATATGCTTTTTATCGCCCAATTGCGGCACGGTAACTTTAATACCTTCACCAATATCTACCGAAAAAGGCACATAAATTTCTTTAGATTTAGAGTGGAAACGTTGCCTAATTTCGGTTATTGCTAACTCTAATAATTCCTTATCAGTTTCATCAAGTTTTTTCTTAATTTCAAGTGTATGCGAACGAATTATAGATCCATAAGAGAGTTGTAAAAAATTAATATAACCATAACTCTCGTCGCTTATTACACTAAAAACATCTACATTACTAATTTTAGGGTTTACAATGGTAGATTTGGCTTGGTAATTTTCTAAAACCTCAACTTTTTCTTTTATTTTCTGGGCTTCTTCAAACTGCATGTTTTCTGCAAGTTCCATCATTTGCTCTTTAAACTTTGATAAGGAATCTTTAAAATTTCCTTTTAAAATTTGCTTTATGGCCTTTATATTTTCGTTATAATGCTTTTCACTCTCTAAACCTTCGCAAGCCCCTTTACAATTTCCTAAATGATATTCTAAACATACCTTGTACTTTCCTGACCGTATTTTTTCTTCATGTAAATCGTAATTGCAAGTTCGCAACGAAAATAAACCACGAATTAAATCGAGTAAAGTATGTACTGTTTTAACGCTTGTATATGGCCCAAAATAATCGCCTCCATTTTTAAACACGCGACGCGTAGAAAAAACTCTAGGAAAACGTTCGTTTTTAACACAAATCCACGGGTAAGATTTATCATCTTTTAAAAGTACATTATACCTAGGTTTGTGCTTTTTAATCAAGTTGTTTTCAAGCAATAAGGCATCTGTTTCTGTTTCAACAACAATATGCTTTATGTTAGCAATTTTTTTTACTAAAACTCGGGTTTTTCCACTATCATGCGTTTTTGTAAAATATGAGCTTACTCGCTTTTTTAAATTTTTAGCTTTACCTACATAAACAATAGTACCTTCTTTATCAAAATATTGATAAACTCCAGGTGCATTTGGTAAGGTTTTTAGTTGTATTTCTAAAGCAGGAACATCCATTACTGTAAAGGTAAATATTTAAAATATTATCACTAATTTTCTTTCTTAAATATCTATTAAAAAAATAGATATTTAAAAGGTGTAATTTGTTAACTTGCGCCACTTTTTTAACATTAAAAAATGAGTAAAAAAATTATAGGAAGAGTTGACAAAGTTGACTTTCCAAAATTAGAACTTTTCGGCATAAACGTAAAAATAGATACCGGTGCATATACATCGGCCATTCATTGCTCGCGTATAATTGAAGAAAATAACAGCCTGCGCTGTATGTTCAAAAGCGATGTGCACCAAAACTTTGGTAAAAGCGAAATAGTTTTTGATACCTTTACTAATACCAATGTAAAAAGTAGTAATGGCTACAAAGAAAATCGTTATAAAGTAAAATCTGAAGTTATATTTTTTGGTAAAACATATAAGATTAACTTAACTTTAAGCACGCGCGAGGATATGCGCTTTCCTGTTTTAATTGGCAGAGAATTTTTAAAACATAAATTTTTAGTGGATGTTGATTTAGAAAACATTTCGTTTAAAACCACACAGAATGAACATAGTAATACTATCTAGAAACACAAACTTATACTCTACAAACCGTTTGGTTGAAGAAGGCGAAAAACGCGGTCATCTTATTGAAGTAATAGATCCATTAAAATGCGACATAATTATTGAAAAAGAAAAACCAACCATTTATTATAAAGATAGATATCTAGATTACGTTGATGCTATTATTCCAAGAATTGGAACTTCGGTTACCTTTTTTGGTTGCGCTGTGGTTAGGCAATTTGAAATGATGGGTGTTTTCACCTCGGTTACTAGTGATGCTATAATACGTTCGCGCGATAAACTTCGCAGTTTTCAACGTTTATCTAAAGCTGGTATTGGTATGCCTAAAACTGTTTTTACTAATTACTCTCGAGATGTAGAAAAAGTACTATCGCATGTTGGTGGTGCTCCTGTAATTATAAAACTTTTAGAAGGCACTCAAGGTTTGGGTGTTGTTTTAGCTGAAACTAAAAATGCAGCAGAATCTGTTCTGGAAGCCTTTAACGGCTTACAAGCTCGTGCTTTAGTTCAAGAGTATATTTCTGAAGCCAAAGGTGCCGATTTACGCGCTTTAGTTGTAGATGGCCAAGTAGTTGGCGCCATGAAACGCCAAGGTAAAGAAGGCGAGTTTCGCTCTAACTTACACCGTGGTGGTTCGGCACAAATAGTAAAACTAAGCCACGAAGAATTAAAAGTAGCCATGAATGCTGCTCGTGCCTTAAAACTGCCTATTTGTGGTGTAGATATGTTACAATCGGAACGTGGGCCATTACTTCTTGAAGTTAACTCAACACCCGGTTTAGAAGGTATTGAGGGCGCTACAGGAAAAAACATTGCCAAAGCTATTATTACTTTTATAGAAAGAAACAGAAAATAAATGCGGTTAAAAAAAGACAATGTTCTATCTATTTTAGGAGAAAATATTTATCCCGGAGAAAGTAAAGAAGTTAATTTTGATGTTGCTAATTTACACACCTCGGGTGCCGTAAATGTGCCTGTAATAATTGAGCGTGCTAAAAAACCAGGGCCAACTGTTTTATTTACAGCTGGCATACATGGCGATGAGGTTAATGGCACCGAAATTATTCGACAACTTATTGCAAAAGGTATAAATAAACCCAAAATAGGCACTATAATTTGCATGCCTGTTATTAATATTTTTGGTTTTATTAACTTAAAGCGAGAATTTCCCGATGGACGTGACTTAAACCGAGTATTTCCAGGAAGTAAATCGGGTTCGTTAGCAAGTCGTGTGGCTTACAAATTAGTAAAAGACATTATTCCTCATGCCGATTTAATTATAGATTTCCATACAGGCGGATCTGGCAGGTTCAATGCACCTCAATTACGCTACTCGAAACATAAAACCAATCTAGACGAACTTGCCAAAATTTTCGGAGCGCCTTTTGTTTTATATTCAAGCAACTTATCAAAATCCTTTAGAAGTACTTGTAATAAATTAGGCAAACCTTTATTGCTTTTCGAAGGTGGTAAATCGTTTCATTTTGATGATATTGTAACTCACTCTGGTGTAAATGGCTCTAAACGTATTTTAAAACATTTAGGCATGCTTCAAACTACCTTCAAGGCTACAAAACCAAAAACCGAGTGCATTTTTATAATAGATAGTAAATGGCAACGCGCCAAATACTCTGGCATGTTTAAAGCCTCAATTCCTGTTGGTTCTTTAGTACAAAAAGATGACATTATTGGCAACATTACAGACCCATACGGAAAGCTTAACTACTTTGTAAGAGCGTCAAACACTGGTTATATTATTAATGTAAACGAATCGCCAATTGTATATCAAGGCGATGCTTTGTTTCATATTTCAACCATGCTGAAGTAAAATGAAAAAAGCCGAACTGCGAAAAACATACAGAGCTAAAAGACAACAACTATCTGAAAAAGATGTAGATGCCTTAAGTATTTCTGTTGCTAATCAGCTTTTAAAACTACCCGTTTGGAACGCATCATGTTATCATATTTTTTTAACTATTGAAGAACAAAACGAAGTAAATACCGATTATATTTTGAACATCCTTTCTGGTAAAGACAAAAATATAGTGATTTCTAAAAGTGATTTTGAAACTTACGAAATGACGCATTTTTTACTCACCGACAATACCAGAATTAAAAAAAACGCTTATAATATTCCTGAACCTATTGATGGTTTTGAAATTAGTAATGATAAAATTGATGTGGTTTTTATCCCGCTTTTAGCCTTCGATTTAAAAGGTAATCGTGTGGGTTATGGCAAAGGCTTTTACGACAGGTTTTTAAGTAAATGCCGCCCAGACACTATTAAAATTGGTTTATCCTTTTTTGAAGCCGAAACAGAAATTACCGATGTTTTTGAAAGTGATATTCAATTAAATTATTGTGTTACACCAAACAAAACCTACAAATTTTAGTCATTACAATTTTCGCAATAGGTTGTTCTTAAATATTCGTCTTCTAACATCTGGAATGTTACACCACCTTTTTCTATAGCATTAAATAATTTGCAATAGCGCTGCTTATTCATGTTTATAGCGTTTAGCATAATGGTTCTGTATTCTGGCGTTTTAGTTAACTCTTTATTTATTAAAGTGAGGTTTAAATAGTAAAACAGTAAATCTTCGTCTATCTCGATGCTTTTGGCCTTTTCTTCTAGCAAAGTAACGGCCAAACTGGTATTGGCATAATAACTAAAAAACTGTGCTAAACTTAAATAATCGTAATCGGATAAAGGGAAATATTTATAGTTTGCATTTATAAACTCCACCGATTTATCCTTTTCATCGTACTGGCGTTGCCTCATAAAGTTTTCGGCTAAAATAATGTTGTAATTCACCAACATTCTAGTAATTAAGCTCGCATCGATACCATAATTTTTAAGGTTATTAATTTGAGTTTTTAATTTACTTTCTTCAATTTTTATAGCATTATAGCGCCATAATTTTATGGTAAGCGCCGTTAAATTATATTTTACCTCTCCGTTTTTAGGCACTAATTTTTCTAATTCTTGAAGTTCGTTGTAAACAATTAAACCTTGCCTAACATTATCTAAAAATCGAATTGCAGAGTTTTTATTAAATATTTTAGCGAATTTGGCTTGTTTTGGAATTTCCATTTTTCGTAAAAAGTCGGGTGAAATTTCTTTACTATTTAATTTCTTGAAAATTGAATTTTGAATTTCCAAAGCCTTTTCTAATTCGTCGGACTGCACTGCAGAATTAAATTTAGTTAACAGCTCGTTAGCCGACATGTTTTTGTATTTATCTTTCTTTTCTAATTCAAGCTCTAAAACTGCTTTTCGGTGGTTTTGTAAAATAGGCTCTAAGGTGTTCGATAAGCTTCCAACAAGTTTTGCTTTCACTTCATTTTTACTCAGCTTACCTAAACCTTCATGCGATGTACCTTTTATATCATTTAAAAATTCTACCCAATTTTCCGAAGAAGATACTGTGGTTTGTATGGTTGGCTTTTGAAATGTTTGCAGCGCACTAACAATACTATTGGCTCGCTGTTCTTGCAATTCGATATTTCGTTCTAAACTACCCTCAACCGATGCGTAGGCCTTAATATTGATGGTTTTAATATTAAAATCGGTTAACCTAAGCGAATCGTAAATAGGTTTTATATCTGCTTGAGAGTACTCCGATTTATTTTTTTCGAATGGAATTTTAAACTTTAAAGTTTTATTTTTTATAACAAACTCAGACTCGCTAGTTGGCTTAATTTTTTTGGTATCGTAAGTTAAGGAGTCTAAATACATGCCCATATCGAGCAAATCCCAAGGATACGATTCTAGGTTATAAATAACGTAGTAATTACATAAATTTTTATTGCTTAAAAATAGGATGTTATACTCTAACTGGTCGTTTATTAAATTTTCTGGCACTCTACCAACATGCACACGATAGTCGTTTTCGCCGTATGGTTTTAATTCTGAACGAAGTTTATTAGCATATTTTGGGCGCTGTAAAACGCCTTTAATTTGAGTGCTTTCAATATTTGGATTTTCGCAATTATAGCGATTTTTAGTAACTACATCGATAGCAATACCATCGCCTGCATTTTTAAACAATGTATTAAACCAGTTTTTATCGTTAACATGAAAATATAAACTGTTTTTATCTCGCTTTATAGAAAACTGAACTTCTTTTGGTTTTTGCCTAAAAATTTGAAAACACTGTTGACATATTTTGTCGCGATCTTGCTGCGGAAAAACAATATCGAAAGTGTTTTGAGAAAATACAACGGTTGAAAAAAGGGAAATAACAAAAAGCGAGAACAGGACTTTAATTTTCATTTAGTAATATTTAAAAACTAAATATAAGAATTAAAATATTAGAAGAAAATACTCACGTAAATTTATTTAGCAAAGGCTTTTTTATTAAACACAATAAGCATTATAAACCCTGTACTAATGGCTACATCGGCAATATTAAAAACAGGCTCGAAAAAATTAAAACGCTTACCTCCATAAATTGGTAACCACTGTGGTAAATCTACCTCTATTAACGGGAAATACAACATATCGACCACTTTACCATGTAAGAAGGTGTCGTAACCGCCAGCTTCTGGTAAAAACGCCGCCACTTGGTTTAAACTGTCGTCGAACAAAACACCATAAAATACCGAATCAATAATATTACCTAAGGCACCAGCAAATATTAAAACAATAGCCACAACAAGTATTTTAGGACTTTGTTTTTTTATAGCCGAAACAAGCCAATAACCAATACCAAAAATGGCCACAATACGAAACACGGTTAAAATAACTTTGGCTGTTCTGTCGGAAATTAAAGTAGTGAAATCACTAATTTTAGTACCCCAAGCCATTCCATCGTTTTCTATAAAATATATTTTAAACCAAGTAAAAACCTCTACATTTTCGTAAAGTGCAAAGTTTGTTTTTATATAAATTTTACTTAATTGATCGATAAGTAAAACGCAAATAATAAATAAAATAGATTTTTTTAAAGACATATTTTGGAGTTAAAACCTGTTAAGAGTCATGTTAAGAAAACATGAAACAAAAAACGTCTCTGGCCTAAAATTTAAGGTAGAGACGTTTTGTTTAATTTAAATTAATGCAACCTATTTTTGCATGTTTTTTGCTTCAATACTTAAAGTAGCATGCGGTACTAACTCTAAGCGTTTTTTGTTTATTAATTTACCGGTTACACGACAAATACCATAGGTTTTATTCTCTATACGGATTAAGGCATTTTTTAAGTCGCGAATAAATTTTTCTTGACGAATAGCTAATTGCGAATTCGATTCCTTGCTCATTACCTCGCTACCTTCGTCGAACGCTTTAAAGGTAGGCGATGTATCATCGGTACCATTATTATGGTCGTTCATGTAAGCACTTTTAATAAGATCTAAATCGTGTTGTGCTTTATTAATTTTTTCTTGAATTAATACTTTAAATTCGGCTAAATCTTTATCGGAATATCTAACGTTTGTATCTGAGCTCATAATGTTAATGTTTTTGAATAAACAATCTGGTATTTACATCATCAAAAGCAATTTCTATACCATTTTTAATTTGGTCTTTTATTTCTAATTGTTCGGTTAATGTTTCTGTTTTAATATATTCGATATTGGTTTCAATAGCATTTACAATGTTATCGTCCTTTTGAAGCACTACATCAATTCTATCGGTAACTTCAAAACCAGAATCTTTACGTAAATTTTGAATTCGGTTTACTAATTCTCTTGCAATACCTTCTTTACGTAAATGGTCGGTTATTGTTACATCTAGCGCTACTGTTAAAGCACCTTCATTTGCAACTAACCAGCCTTCAATATCTTGAGATGTAATTTCTACATCTCCGCGTTCTAAAGTAATATTTTTTCCATTAATATCAACCTCAATATTACCGTTTTGCTCAATTTTGTTAATATCTTCAGAAGAAAAGTTAATTACTTTAGCTGCAACAGCTTTCATGTCCTTTCCAAAGCGTGGACCAAGTACTTTAAAGTTTGGTTTTATTTGTTTTACTAATATATCTGAAGCATCATCTAAAAGTTCAATTTCTTTTACATTTACCTCGTGTTTTATTAAATTAGATACGGCTAAAATTTCTTCTTTTTGTTGCTCGCTTACCACCGGAATCATAATTTTTTGCAGTGGTTGGCGTACTTTTATTTTTTCTTTTGCTCGTAGCGATAATACTAACGATGATATTATTTGAGCATTTTCCATTTTACGCTCTAAACTTTTATCTACAAAAGCTTCGTTGTAAACTGGGAAATTAGCTAAGTGTACACTCTCGAAACCTTCTTTTTTAGTTACTGCATTTAAATCTAAATACAATTTATCCATAAAGAAAGGTGCAATTGGCGCCCCAAGTTTCGCTATGGTTTCCATACATGTATATAATGTTTGGTAGGCCGAAATTTTATCTTGTTGGTAATCGCCTTTCCAGAAACGTCTTCTACTTAAACGTACAAACCAATTACTTAAATTATCTTGCGTAAAGTCTGAAATTGCTCTAGCCGCTTTAGTTGGTTCATAGTCGGCATAATATTCGTCTACTTTCTTAATTAAGGTATGTAATTCTGATAAAATCCAACGGTCTAACTCCGGGCGATCTTCAAACGAAATATCAGCTTCAGCATAACTAAAACCATCTAGATTTGTATATAACGAGAAGAACGAATACGTATTATAAAGTGTTCCGAAGAATTTACGCTTTACTTCCTCTACACCATCAATATCAAATTTTAAATTATCCCAAGGATTAGCGTTACTAATCATGTACCAACGTGTAGCATCGGCACCGTAGTTACCTAAAGTTTCAAACGGATCGACAGCATTACCTAAACGTTTCGACATTTTTTGTCCGTTTTTATCTAAAACTAACCCGTTAGAAACTACATTTTTGTAGGCTACAGAATCGAAAACCATGGTTCCAATAGCGTGAAGTGTGTAAAACCATCCACGAGTTTGATCGACACCTTCGGCGATAAAATCGGCAGGATACGATACGCCACCATCAACTAAATCTTTATTCTCGAATGGGTAATGCCATTGTGCGTAGGGCATTGAACCAGAATCGAACCAAACATCTATTAAATCGCTTTCGCGGAACATTTTTTGGCCCGTTGGAGACACTAAAACTATGCCATCAACTATATTTTTATGTAAATCTAGTTTTGCATAATTTTCTTCGGAATTGTTTCCAACTTCAAAATCTTCAAAAATATCTTTTTCAAGAACGCCTGCCTCAACGGCACGGTGCATTTCTGCTTTAAGTTCTTCCACCGAACCTATACAAATTTCTTCTTTACCATCTTCGGTTCTCCAAATTGGTAACGGAATTCCCCAGTAGCGAGAGCGCGACAAGTTCCAATCGTTAGCATTGGCTAGCCAATTACCAAAACGACCTGTTCCTGTTGCTTTTGGTTTCCAGTTTATGGTTTCGTTAAGCTCATACATTCTATCCTTTATGTCGGTAACTTTTATAAACCAAGAATCTAAAGGATAATAAAGAATTGGTTTATCGGTTCGCCAACAATTAGGGTAGCTGTGTTTATATTTTTCAACCTTAAAGGCTTTGTTTTCTTCTTTTAATGTAATGGCAATTTCAACATCTACCGAACGCTCTGGAGCTTCGCCATCGTTATAATATTCGTTTTTAACGTATTTACCAGCTAAATCGCCTAACTCTGGACGGAATTTACCTTGTAAATTTACAAGCGGCACTAAGTTTCCGTTTTCATCTTTTACAAGCATTGGCGGTACTTCTGGTGTTGCTTGTTTTGCCACCAAAGCATCGTCGGCACCAAAGGTTGGTGCGGTGTGTACAATACCTGTACCATCTTCGGTAGTTACAAAATCTCCAGCTATAACTCTAAATGCATTTTCTGGATTATCGTTTGGTAAAACATACGGCATTAATTGCTCATATTTTATACCAACTAAATCTTTACCAACAAATTCCTTTACAACGAAGTATGGAATTTTTTTGTCGCCAGATTTATATGCTAATAATTCAGATTTATTTTCAACACGATTAAACTTTCCAGAAAACTGATAGTTCACCAATTTTTTAGCTAAAACTACATTGATTGGCTCGAAAGTATATTGATTGTATGTTTCAACTAAAACATAATCTATTTTTGGACCAACGGTTAACGCTGTGTTACTTGGCAATGTCCAAGGTGTGGTGGTCCAAGCTAAGAAATGTATATCGCCTTCGTTTTGTAAAAAGTCTGGCAGCGTTTCGGCAACAGCCTTAAACTGCGCAACAATTGTGGTATCGGTTACATCTTGATATGTTCCTGGTTGGTTTAACTCATGCGAACTTAAACCGGTTCCTGCTTTTGGAGAATATGGTTGTATAGTATAACCTTTGTATAATAAACTTTTATTGTAAATCTGTTTTAATAACCACCAAACAGATTCCATGTATTTAGGTTCGTAGGTAATGTATGGATCGTCCATATCTACCCAATACCCCATTTTTTGAGTAAGATCGTTCCAAACATCGGTGTAGCGCATTACCGCTTTACGGCATGCGGCATTATAATCTTCAACAGAAATAGTTTTACCAATATCTTCCTTAGTAATACCTAACTCTTTTTCTACACCAAGCTCAATAGGTAAACCATGCGTATCCCAACCAGCTTTACGCTTTACTTGGTACCCTTTCATGGTTTTATATCGTGGAAAAATATCTTTTATAGCGCGTGCTAACACGTGGTGTACACCAGGTAAACCGTTTGCCGATGGTGGCCCTTCGAAAAACACAAATGTTTCATTGCCTTCTCTGGTGGTTACACTTTTTTCAAATATGTTATTTTCTTGCCAATAGTTAAGAATTTCTTCGGATACTTTTGGCAGGTCAAGTCCTTTATATTCAGCAAATTTCATGCTCATTTATACATTTTTCGTTTCGATGCGCGAATTTAAGCATTTAAACTGAAATTATAAGCATTAAAAAAAGCCAAAACTTAAGTAATGGCTTTTAAAATATTTTAAAGGTTGATTTTGTGCTAATTTATTACAAACTTCTTGGTTAAAACCTCTTGGTTATCGGTTTGAAGCATAACCGCATATGTATTAGGCGACATATTATTTAACGAAATTCCCGCTTCTAAAGTATCTTGAGACACATTGTTTAATTCCAACACTTTTTGACCTTGTAAGTTTACTAAAACTAATTTTTTAACCATAGTTTTTAATTGTTTAGCGTAAAACGTATTTGTTGGATTTTGGAAATACATATTTTTAGAATTGTAAGCCACCTCGTTTGTGTTTAAGGTTGTTGTAGACTCTACTTGAAAAGCTAGTTCAAAGCGTTCCGTAAAAGAACCTTTAGATGAAACAAACTCATAGGCCTCTCCAGAAGATAAATCGAAATGTTGTCCTGTTTGATTATCCTTAATAAATATTTGTTGATCTTCATCTATATTCTCTAGTTCAATTACTTTAATTGCGAAAGTATGGTCTCCTGAAGAATAATGGTTGAACTTTATTAATTTATCATTAGTTAATTGGCAATAAGCTTGTATACTCATATTAACCCCATTTAAGTCTAAATTTAAATCGTCTTGATAGGTTTTTATAACAGTTGCATCATACCCATAATCGTACTCATCGGTTGTTTTTTCACTAAAACCTAAAAGCAACTCTCTTCTTATATAAACACCTTCTAAACCTCTAAATTCTACTCTTATTTTTTGAAAGCCTGAAGAAGTATTTTTTTTAACGATAGTCGATTTTGATGTCACCGTATTTTCTACCAAAGACATATTTACATGACCTAAAATACTGTTTTCTTGAGCGATTAAATGTTCACTAATTGAAATTAATTGAAATAATAAAACCGCAATTATTACTTTATAATTTTTATAGAAAATATGTTTCATAATAAATAGATGTTTGGGGTGATTTGGAAGATAAATTATGTATCACTACAATAGCTACCTTTTGCTTTTGTAAAGTTAGGAAAGTATTTAAGTAGATTTAGGAAAAATCGATACAAAATAGCATTTTAACTAATTTTAATACACTTAATCGTTAAAAATTGTCATTTCATCTATTTATTGTAGTATTTTACTTTCTATTTTAAAAAGAAAAGTAAATGTTTTTAAAAAAACAAACATACTGATTTAAATAATTCGTGTTTACAAAAGATATAGTCTACTCAAAATAAAGAAGTCTGAAACATCATTTGAAATATTTCAATTAATAATTATTTTTTTGTAATAACACCATAGTTTTTTGTTTGTAGAAAAACCACATAAGTATTACATAAAAAATTATAGAAAGATATACCCGACTCTAAATCATGTCGAGATACATTGTTTAACTCCAAAACTGTTTGGCTTTGTAAATTTATAACAGTTAAACTATTTACACTATTTAAATACTTTACAAAAAACGTGTTGGTGATTACGGAAGTATAAGTCATTGGTTTTTAAAGTCAGTGTTTTTTTGAAATACAATTTCAAAACGGTCGGGAAAACTGCCCTTATTAGAATAAAACTCATAACCTTCTCCTTTTGATAAATCAAAATAAAGCTGAGCGATTTTATCCTTTAAAAAGATTTCTTGAGATTCATTTATATTTCCAATTCTGGAATATTAATTACAAATCGCCAATTTCCAATAACATTATGATTTAATTTTATGATTTTTTCTAGTGTTAATTTTGTATATGCCTACATACCATAATTCTGCCTATTTATATTTAAGCATAATTCATTTTTTTATAAAGTTGTTTCGGTGTCATATCCATAATCGTAACCATCGGTAATATTCTCGCTAAAACCTAACAGTAACTCTCGGCTTACAAACAACTTCAATACGGTTAAACTCTATTCTAATTTTTTTTAAATCCTAAAGCTGTAGTTTTTGTTAAACAACTCTTTGTCTTACTAATTTTAACATTTCCTAAACCATTAGTAAATTTGGCGTTAACATTTATTGCTAACATTAATACAAAGATCCTGAAAAAAATTTTGACTAAATAGGCTAGCTTTATATTGAGATTTTAGTTAAAAAAATAATTAATTGTTTTGGCTATATTAAATCTTTACTTAACCACAATCTTTTTAGTGAGT